>URYL01000001.1 GCA_900552075.1 uncultured Bacteroides sp.
CGAACAACCTCTGTGAGCAAAGGATGAAACCTGTAAAGCTGCTGCTCAAGAACTGCATGAATATAGGAAGTGAGGCAGCCGCAGAAAACTCGGCATTCATCTTCTCTCTGATAGAAAGCTGCAAACTTAATGACATAGATTCTCAGGATTACCTGAAGCACTTGTTTGAATGTATTCTTCATGGTAATAACTGCGACAGGAAGGCTCTTCTGCCATGTTTTTATAAACCGGAATGTTAAAACAAAAATATTTTCTTACGGACTTTTTTATTTTATCGGCTGAAAAACAGCCGATAAAATTGTCGTGGCGGAATATAGAATGGTTACAAAATTTATGCTTAATCTACGAATCCCTCAGGTTTTTACGTTGATCCTTTTTTATTATCCCTAAAAAAGGACCCTGAATTTGCACCTGACAAACTTCGCAAAACCACCATATTCTGCTTCCATACGGAAACGAAAAAAGCCCTGATTCTGTTGTGAATCAGAGCTTTTCCTAATTTTTCTTTGTAAGCTTGCGGTGCGTACGGGACTCGAACCCGTGACCCCATGCGTGACAGGCATGTATTCTAACCAACTGAACTAACGCACCATTAAGTTTTCTTTCGTTGCTTTCTCTCTCGATTGCGGTTGCAAATGTAGTACAATTTTTTGAACCTGCAATAGCTCCGTAAAAAAAATTTTAGCAGGAGACTTATAAAGAAAATATAAGAAATAGGGAAAAACAGACTACCCCACTTCATCTTGTCAGAAAAAGGAAGCAGACACCAAACTTTTCGTTGCGTTTATTAGGAGATTGATTATAATTCGTTACTTTTGCAGAAACAATTTTTTTCTACAAAAAAATAGTACAGAATGAAAATCGCCATCATAAAATACAATGCCGGCAACCTTTTTTCAGTAGACTGTGCCCTGAAACGTCTGGGTGTGGAACCCATCATCACCCACGACAAGGAAACGCTGCTCAGTGCCGACAAGGTCATCTTTCCGGGAGTGGGCGAAGCGCGCACCACCATGGATTACTTGAAAGGATGCGGACTGGACCAGCTCATCAAGGACCTCAAGCAACCGGTTCTGGGTATCTGCCTGGGCATGCAGCTGCTCTGCCGCCATTCCGAGGAAGGAGACGTCGACTGTCTGGGCATCTTCGACGCGGAAGTGAAGAAATTCCAGCCAACCCATCCGGAGGACAAAGTGCCCCACATGGGATGGAACACACTTTCGCATCTCCGCAGTCCGCTGTTCCAAGGACTCAAGGAGGAAGAATTCGTGTATTTCGTCCATAGTTTCTATGTGCCGGTCAACGAATTTACGGCGGCTACTACGGAATATATCACTCCGTTCAGTGCAGCACTGCACAAGGACAACTTCTATGCCACCCAATTTCATCCGGAAAAGAGTGGAAAGGTGGGCGAATGTATCCTGCGCAACTTCCTGAATCTTTAATGTCTCACCCAATTTGCATCAAAAACATCCTATGATAGAACTTATTCCTGCCATCGATGTCATCGACGGCAAATGCGTACGACTTGCACAAGGAGACTACCAGTCGAAAAAAGTGTACAACGAGAATCCGGTGGAAGTGGCCAAAATGTTTGAAGCACACGGCATCCGTCGGCTACACGTGGTAGACCTGGACGGAGCGGCTTCCAAACACATCGTGAATTACAAGGTACTGGAGGCGCTGGCCGGACAGACCTCACTGGTCATCGACTTCGGTGGAGGTATCAAAAGTGATGAAGACTTGCACATTGCTTTCGAGAGCGGAGCGCAAATGGTTACCTTGGGCAGCATCGCCGTGAAGGAACCGCATACGTTCGGCCAATGGATGGAGACCTATGGTAGCGAACGTATTATCCTGGGAGCGGATGCCAAGGACGGAAAAATCGCCGTGAACGGATGGCTGGAATGTAGCCAGATGGAACTGATGCCGTTCCTCGACGAATACATCCGGAAAGGGGTCACGAACGTGCTCTGTACGGACATCTCCCGCGACGGCATGCTCAACGGACCGTCCATCGACTTGTACAAGGAAATTATCCAGGCCCATCCCGACCTGCACCTGATTGCCAGCGGAGGTATCAGCGGCATGAAGGACATTGAAGCACTGGAAGAGGCCGGCATCCCGGCAGTGGTATTCGGAAAGGCTTTTTACGAGGGGCGCATCACCCTGCAGGATTTAAAGGCTTACCTTCCTTAAAACTTATTCAAGAAACAAAACTATGTTAGCAAAGAGAATCATACCTTGTCTGGACATCAAGGACGGACAGACAGTGAAGGGAACCAACTTCGTCAATCTGCGGCAGGCCGGCGACCCTGTGGAACTGGGAAAGGCATACAGCGAACAAGGGGCGGACGAGCTGGTATACCTGGACATTACGGCCAGCCACGAGGGCCGGAAAACATTTACGGAACTGGTGAAACGCATCTCGGCAGAAATCAATATCCCGTTTACGGTGGGAGGCGGCATCCATGAACTGAGCGACGTGGAACGGCTTCTGAACGCCGGAGCGGACAAGGTGTCCATCAACTCCGCTGCCCTCCGCAACCCGCAGCTCATTGATGACATTGCTCTCCATTTCGGCTCACAGGTATGCGTGGTGGCCATCGATGCGCGCCAGACTCCGCAGGGCTGGAAATGTTACCTCAACGGAGGACGGCTGGAGACCGACCGTTTCCTGATGGAATGGGCGGAAGAGGCCAACCGCCGGGGCGCAGGAGAAATCCTGTTCACGAGCATGGACCACGACGGAGTGAAGGAAGGCTATGCCAATGAGGCACTGGCCGAACTGGCTGAACGACTGACCATCCCGGTCATCGCTTCGGGAGGTGCCGGAAAGAAAGAACACTTCCGCGATGCGTTTACATTGGGAAAAGCCAACGCCGCACTCGCTGCCAGCGTTTTTCACTTCGGAGAGATACGGATTCCCGAATTAAAAGATTACCTTTGCAAAGAAGGCGTCACCGTGCGCAGATAAAAACATGTTTAACCACTTATTATATATTAAATAAAGAATTATGGAACTGGATTTCGAGAAAATGAATGGCCTGATTCCGGCCATCATCCAAGATAACTACACACAGAAAGTGTTGATGCTGGGCTTCATGAACAAGGAAGCCTACGAGAAGACCGTGGAAACGGGAAAGGTGACTTTCTTCAGCCGTACGAAAAACCGCTTGTGGACCAAAGGTGAACAGAGCGGCAACTTCCTGCACGTGGTATCCATTAAGGCAGACTGCGACAACGACACCTTGCTCATCATGGTACACCCGGACGGCCCTGTCTGTCACACAGGCACCGACACTTGCTGGGGCGAAAAGAACGAGCAGGACATCATGTTCCTGAAGGAGCTGCAGGATTTCATTGACCGACGCCGCCAGGAGATGCCGGATAAATCCTACACGACCAGCCTGTTCAATTCGGGCGTCAACAAGATGGCGCAGAAAGTGGGCGAAGAGGCTGTGGAAACGATCATCGAGGCCTGCAACGGTACCGACGAACGGTTGATTTACGAAGGAGCCGACTTGCTGTATCACCTGATTGTATTGCTCACCTACAAGGGATACCGCATTGAAGACTTGGCCCGTGAACTGAAAGAACGCCACAGCGCGAACTGGAAAAAACATTAATGGAAAGAATGGAAGCACAACCGCTTATCACATATCAGCATGTCAGCATCAGCCTGCAGGGGCAGGAAATTCTTTCAGACATCAACTTTGAATTGAAGAAAGGAGAATTCATCTACCTTATCGGAAAGGTGGGCAGCGGAAAATCAACTTTCCTGAAGACCCTCTACGGGGAAGTGGAAATCGACAACGGAGAGGCTCAGGTATTGGGATATTCTGTCCGACACATGAAAAGGAAAGACCTCCCTACCCTGCGCCGGAAACTGGGCATCGTGTTTCAGGACTTCCAGCTGCTGACCGACCGTACCGTACACGAGAACCTGAAATTCGTGCTCAAGGCTACGGGATGGAAAAACCGTGTGGAAATAGAAAAACGTATCGAAGAGGTGCTCCGACAGGTGGGCATGGAAAACAAAGGGTACAAAATGCCCAACGAACTTTCCGGAGGTGAACAGCAGCGTATTGTCATCGCACGGGCCATCCTGAACCAGCCGGACATCATCCTGGCCGACGAACCGACGGGAAATCTCGACGTGGAAACCGGCCGGCACATCGTGGAACTGTTACAAGACATTTGCCGGCAAGGGTCGGCCATCATCATGACCACGCACAACCTGAACCTGCTGTCGGAATACCCGGGAAAAGTGTATAAATGTGAGCACCATCGCCTGACAGAAACCGCAAATTCATAAAAAAGACAAAGGAGTAAAAGGAATTTTGCCAAAATGAACTTAAAATAGGGTTTTTATTACTACATTTGCTCCCGAAAATAATTAATTATAAAACATTTTAAATTCGAAACGTAAAATGAAAGTTTTAAAGTTTGGAGGTACATCCGTAGGTTCCGCACAAAGAATGAAGGATGTGGCCAAATTAATCAATGACGGCGAACAGAAAATTGTAGTCCTGTCTGCCATGTCGGGTACGACGAACACATTGGTTGAAATTTCGGATTATCTGTACAAGAAAAATCCAGAAGGTGCAAATGAAATCATCAATAGACTGGAATCTAAATACAAACAGCACATTGATGAGTTGTATTCTACCGAAGAATATAAACAGAAGACACTGGATTTTGTAAAATCGGTTTTTGATTACATTCGTTCTTACACGAAAGACATATTTACTTTGTTCGAAGAAAAGGTCATCCTGGCACAAGGAGAAATCATCTCTACAAACATGGTGACAAATTATTTGTGCGAACAGGGCGTGAAGGCGGTACTGATTCCGGCACTGGAATACATGCGCACGGACAAAAACAGTGAACCGGACCTGACGTACATCCGCGAGAAACTGAACGCACAGCTGGAAGCCAATCCGGGTTATGAGATTTATATCACGCAGGGATTTATCTGCCGCAACGCATACGGTGAAATCGACAACCTGCAGCGTGGCGGAAGCGATTATACGGCTTCTTTAATCGGTGCGGCCATCAACGCATCAGAAATCCAGATTTGGACGGATATCGATGGAATGCACGACAACGACCCGCGTGTAGTAGACAAGACCTCTCCAGTACGTCAGCTGCACTTCGAGGAAGCAGCCGAACTGGCTTACTTCGGGGCCAAGATTCTGCATCCGACCTGTATCCAGCCAGCCAAATATGCCAACATTCCGGTACGTCTGCTGAACACTATGGAACCGTCGGCTCCGGGCACGCTGATTTCAAACGATACTGAAAAAGGCAAAATCAAGGCAGTAGCTGCCAAAGACAATATCACAGCCATCAAAATCAAATCCAGCCGTATGCTGCTGGCTCACGGTTTCTTGCGCAAGGTATTTGAAATCTTCGAAAGCTACCAGACAGCCATCGATATGGTATGTACTTCAGAAGTAGGTGTGTCCATGTCCATCGACAATACGAAGCACTTGAATGAGATTGTGAACGACCTGAAGAAGTACGGTACCGTAACAGTAGACCATGACATGTGTATCGTTTGCGTAGTGGGCGACCTAGAATGGGAAAACGTAGGTTTTGAGGCAAAGGCACTCGATGCCATGCGTGAAATTCCGGTACGTATGATTTCATTCGGCGGCAGCAACTACAACATCTCTTTCCTGATTCGTGAAGCAGACAAGAAGAGAGCACTCCAGTCTTTGAGCGACGTGCTGTTCAACAGCAACAAGAAATAAAGACATTTTTATGCAGCGAAAAGCGGAGGATACGGTCAAAACCGCATCATCCGCTTTTTTATCATCCTAATCAAACAAAACAACTAAACTCACATGAAAGCAAATTTTCCTATACCGCGTTTCAGGGAACTTGAAACCCCGTTTTATTATTATGACGCGAACCTGCTGCGTGAGACCTTGGACAAGATCAAGGAAGAGGCAGGAAAATACAATAAATTTTGTGTGCATTATGCCGTAAAAGCCAATGCCAATCCCAAAATCCTGCGTATCATCCGCGAAAGTGGACTGGGAGCTGACTGTGTGAGCGGCGGTGAAATCCAGGCATCCATCCAAGCCGGATTCCCAGCCAGCAAGATTGTCTATGCCGGCGTGGGAAAGACTGACAAGGAAATCAATCTGGGACTGGATTATGACATTTTCTGCTTCAACGTAGAATCTATTCCGGAACTGGAGGTCATCAATGAACTGGCTGCGGCAAAAAACAAGATTGCCCGCGTAGCATTCCGTATCAACCCGGATGTAGGTGCACATACGCATGCCAACATCACTACCGGTCTGGCAGAAAACAAGTTCGGCATCAGCATGCAGGACATGGACCACATCATCGACCTGGCACTGGAGATGAAAAACGTGAAGTTCGTGGGACTGCATTTCCACATCGGCTCACAGATTCTGGACATGGGCGACTTCGTGGCGCTCTGCAACCGTGTAAACGAACTGCAGGAAAAACTGTATGCCCGCCAGATTATTGTGGAACACATCAACGTGGGAGGTGGACTGGGCATCGACTATGCACATCCGAACCGCCAGCCGATTCCGGACTTCGCCGAGTACTTCGCCACCTATCACAAGCACTTGCGTCTGCGCCCGCAACAGACACTCCACTTTGAACTGGGACGCTCAGTTGTGGGACAATGCGGAAGCCTCATCACCAAAGTGACTTACGTGAAACAGGGTACGAACAAGCAGTTTGCCATCACGGACGCAGGTATGACCGACCTGATTCGTCCGGCTTTGTACCAGGCCTACCACAAGATTGAAAACCTGACTTCGGAAGAACCGGTAGAGACTTACGATGTGGTAGGGCCTATCTGCGAATCCTCCGACGTGTTCGGTAAGGCCATCGACCTGAACAAGGTACACCGTGGCGACCTGATTGCCCTGCGCTCGGCCGGAGCTTACGGAGAAATCATGGCATCAGGCTACAACTGCCGTCCGCTGCCGAAAGGCTATACATCGGACGAACTGATATAAGCAGTCATTCTACTTATTGAATAATTCGAAGGTAAATTTACATCCCACGGAGGTAAATTTACCTTTTTCATTTCCGATGAAGATTCCTGCATCGAACAGATGGGTGGCAAAGCCATAACCAAACTCCAGGTAGGGGTTCAAATGGGGCATGAACAGAATGCCTGCATAAATCCGTTCTTTCTGAATGAAAGACAACAGACGGGACACCGGATACAAGAGAATAAAGGGAGCCTCAAAAGTCATATTTCCTCGCAAATAGTGACTGGAAGCATTGTACCAGCGCCCATCCAGCATCTGGAAGGTACCTCCGATGTCGTCGTTCCAACCCTGCGGCAGATTCAGATTGGCAAAATGCACGTAATCCACGAAGTACATGTCCGACTGGTTCGTGAACATTCCGCCTCCGATGTGATAGGCGATTGAACGGACATTCTTCAGACGGATAATCTGCTCCACCGAACATTCGATACGCTCATACGTACCCGAATTCTTCAGTAGCCTGATACCTCTTTCATAGTCCAACATGAAGGTGGGATAATATGAACCCACATTGATTTTTCGGTTCCCATTCATATAATAATACATCCCCGGCGTCCATTCCAGACGAATACGGGGGGCGAAACTGTTGTAACGGGAACGAACACGAGCCTCTACTTCCGGCGTACTTTTAGTATACCGCCAGTGCATGGCCAATCCTGTACCCAATTTCAGTCCGTTACACAGTTCAATGTTGTGAGACACATCCACATACACATCCTTAAAATAGTCCAGCTCCAACCCTTCGAACGAAAACGTACTGTCTGGCATTTCTTTCAGCTGGTCAAGCACCACGCTACTGTAAATACGGTTACCGTTTCCGGCATGCACTTCAATGGAACCTAACCTCCGGGGATTATAGAAATATTCCACGTCTACCTTGGCATAAAGTTCTTTTTTGGTGAAGTTATAACCAATCTGAGGGGCAATACGCAGCAACCGTCCGTTGTGAAACAATTTGTTGTACTTAAACACCTGCCGGTACGAAATGCCGTTCCGATGACTGTAACTCACAAGCAACGGATTGATTATCGGAGAACAGTTGATGCTTCCTACCCGCGACAAGTCGATGTCGTAACTGCTGATCAAAGCATCCCCTATCTGACCAAGGAATACCATATTCTTTTGGAACTTCGTAGGTGGAGGCTTCAAAGTATCTGCCTCCCGCTGACGCCTCCGTTCATCCGCCATCCGGTAAAGCGAATCTTCATACGACGACAAAGGAATCGGACGGATACGGTTAAATGAATCCCGTTCCACCACCAGGCGACTAGTGTCACAAGTCAACGTATAAGAATTGGAAAGATTATGGTCATTCGTCTTTTTATCAATCCATTCCTCTCCTGGTTGCCGGAACGTCACCGACGAATAGCGCATCCATCCGGTGTATTTCATTTCCAAGTGATTCTTCAAAAACTTAAAATTCAGGTCCAGATTCATCAGTAACGGAAGATATTTCGTTTCTTCCTCCTCTCCCATCTGCATACTCAGATGAAAGTGAATCAAATCATAACGTCCCCTCAAATCCATTCTCCGAATAGTCCAGTCGGCTGAAGAAAGCCACAATGCCCCTTCCACCAGCTGCGTACTCCGGTAACGCGGTATCACCCGAATACAGTAGAGTTCCCCATCCAACCGGGGTTCCACACTTTCCAGCAGATAACGATAATGTATCCGTGCCTTCTCATTCAAAGGCGACAAGAGTTTGTTGCCCATTAAAGAAGGAGCATAAATATTAAATTTCATGTAATCTATCACATCGAAAATCTGCCCGCTATAACTGGGGAAAGTGGTAGATATGGCCCTCACTTTTCGGTCGACAATTCCCGGAGCTGTATATTGGAGGTCACTGATAGACTCATGCACATAATCCTTTATTCCCTTCTCCAAGCGGAACATAGAAGGTACATAGCGGATGATGCGATTCTGCTTGTGAACCGTCAGATGCCCTTTCAAATATAAATCTGCCTTATAACCTTTGACCTCATGCGAATAAATGGAAGCTGCCTGAAACATATATCTCAAAATGGAATCAGGCACCATAGGCTTAAAAGGAAGAGCCGGAGCATTGTCACGTGCCATTCCCCGTTGTGGAATACCACCCAGCAGACATAAAGCCCACAGTCCCCACAAAACTACATATAAGGCTTTTCTTATTCGCATTCTTAGGCAAATATATAACAAAGGCCTATTCCAAGGGCATTTTTTGCCAGGAAAAAAGAAAATTTTCAAATTTTCTTTCTATCTTTGTGCTAAATAACATGGTTTTGAAACATTTATGGTAAAAAAGGAATTAACAGAAGCTGAGATTGCCGAAAGTATACCAGATTTATGGCAACCATTAACCCAGCAGCAGCGCGAATTGCTTGCTCAAAACTTCACAATTCAAAAATACAAGAAAAACGAAACTATTTACTGTGAAGGGGAAACCCCAGAAAATCTGATGTGTCTGCTCAACGGCAAAGTAAAGATTTACAAAGACGGGGTTGGAGGAAGGAGCCAAATTATCCGTGTCATCAAAAACAAGGAATATTTCGCTTACCGAGCTTACTTCGCCGAAGAAAACTTTGTAACCGCTGCCGCTGCTTTTGAACCTTGCACCATGTGTCTGATTCCGATGCCTGTTATTGTCCAGCTGATTATGGAGAATGCAAACTTAGCCATGTTTTTCATCAAACAACTGTCGAAAGATTTGGGTATTTCGGATGAGAGAACCGTCAACCTGACTCAGAAACACATCCGTGGACGCCTGGCTGAGTCGTTGCTCTTCCTGAAAGAAACTTACGGTGTAGAAGAAGACCAGTGTACCCTGAGCATCTATCTCTCAAGAGAAGACTTGGCTAATCTTTCGAATATGACCACTTCCAATGCCATTCGTACATTGTCAAACTTTGCAGCCGAGAAACTGATTATCATTGACGGACGCAAAATAAAGATTATCGATGAGGAGAAGCTGAAAAAAATCAGCAAAATTGGCTAACAACTCCTTATAATTATAATACCTCCGAGGTATTGTTGACAGTTATATTGATTCCCAAGAATTACTTGATACAGAAGGAAACAATATAACTGTTTTTTATTGCTTTCCAGTGCCTGAATAAACGAATCTCAGGTTACTGCTTCCCTTTATAAAAATTTGCAAAATTCATTTCCCAAACGTATTTTTGTGTCAGTATATTATTAAATCTTACTGACATGGATAATACCACACACAACACACAAAAAGGAACAGGTTTCCTCGCCCGAATGCGACAAAAACTGACAGAAAGGAAACGCCGGGTCATGAAACTCATCGAATTAAAACGCCTCCAGCGAATCCGTAAAAAGACTGTACCCGGCTACACCTATTGCAAGAACTGCGGTACCAAACTGGAAGGGATGTACTGCCACTGCTGCGGACAATATGCTCTCGACATCTACCAGCCGTTTTGGAAATACTTCAAGCAATATTTTGAAAATGTCTACCAATTCGACAGTAAAATCTGGCAGACCTTATGGCTCATGTTTACCCGTCCAGGCTTCCTGACCAACGAGTTTAATGCCGGAAAGATTAATTCCTACGTGCATCCTTTCCGGCTCTACATGTGCATCTCCGTGGTCTTTTTCACCCTCTTTTTCATGCTGGCCTCCGACAAGGCCAACCAAGCCCTGCAGGCCGTAGACTCTCTGAGCATCAACGACGAAGTAGTCCAACAGCTCAATTCTGACACTGCCCTCCCCGATACCAGCGTCTACTTGTATCAGGGCCCTGAACTCGTTCAGGCTTTGCAGGAAAGAGGGGTCACCCGAGCCGATGAAATATTTCAGGTGCAACGCTTGGACGACCGTTTCTCCCTTTCCTATGTACGGATGCCGAAGCTGATAGCCGATTCTTGCCTCCGGGAAAGCACCCTTAGGGAAAAAGACCTGAAAACCATTCTGGACCTTCAGAAAGTGAAAACTTCACAACTGGACAGTCTGCTGAAAGAAAAAGAAATTAGCTCGGAATCGATGCAAGCGGCCCTCCACTTCCAGACGGACTCCACCGGAAACGCCCTCACACCCGTGTACGAATGGAATCCAGACAACCCCGATGAAGCCGAACAACTCCGCCGGGAGTCTTTCCTTAACCAGCTCATAGGAGGCTTGTCCAAATGGACACCCCTCTACATGATGTTCCTTTTACCGCTGTTCGCCTGGCTTCTGCAAGGCCTGTTCCGCAAATCACGGTATCCCTACATGTGGCATTTCGTGCATGCCATTCATCTGAATACCGTGTTCCTGATGCTGTTGCCCATCCCGTTGATTCCCCTGCTGACAGAGAAAAACTTTCTGGATGCCTTCAGAGGAGACATGCCCCTCTACACATTGGCCATTTTCCTCGTGGGTATGTTTATCTATACCTACATTTCGCTGCACACCGTGTACCACCGTGGCTGGATTAGAACCTTCCTCAAAACCGTGGGCTTACTAAGCCTGTTCACGTTCCTGGCCCTCGTCATCGCCGGCATCCTGCTCATCGTGCTGCTTTACTCACTCTCGGAAGAGTTTTAAGAAAGCCTCTCAACGTATTTCACGCAGGGCCTTGCAAAGCTGGTCGGGGCAGGAAGTGGGCTTTCCCCCGCAACGAATACCTTCCAAGCGTGTAATCACGTCGTCCACTTTCATCCCCTTTACCAGCGAAGAGATACCTTGCAGGTTGCCGTTGCATCCGCCTGTAAAATGCACGTCCTTCACGATTCCGTTTTCCACTTCCACGTCAATCTGGGAACTGCAGGTTCCCGTCGTTCTGTAACTATATTTCATGCTATTGTCTTTTTTTGCGTATAAAAAAGAACGGAGTACCTTGTAAAGCACTCCGTCCGTAATGTATGTAAAGAGAAAAATTATTCTGCGTCCTCTTCCGGTTTCATGTTCGTGTAAACCGTCTGTACATCGTCGAATTCTTCCAGACGTTCTACCATCTTGTCGATTGTCTCACGCTGTTCCGGAGTCACATCCTTCAAGTCGTTCGGGATGTAAGTGAAATCACCACCGACATCTTCGAAGCCACATTCCTCCAAGTGCTTCTGGATGGCTGCGTAGCTCTTCGGGTCACCGTAAATAGTGATAGTACCTTCTTCCGGATCTTCGTCGTATTCATCTTCTACGTTGTAGTCAATCAAGTCCAGAATCAGTTCTTCCATATCAATGCCATCTTTCTTCTTGAAAGTGAACACACACTTGTGGTCAAACAAGAAAGCCAGTGAACCAGTTGTACCCAGGTTACCGCCAAATTTGTTGAATACGGAACGTACGTCGGCTACCGTACGAGTCGTGTTGTCTGTCAAAGTATCTACGAATACGGCAATTCCGTGAGGACCGTATCCTTCGTAAGTCATGCTCTTGTAATCGCTCTGGTCTTTACCCATTGCATTCTTGATGGCACGTTCAATGTTGTCCTTCGGCATGTTTTCACGCTTACAAGTAGCGATTACCGAACGCAAAGCCGGGTTGTTTTCCGGTTCCGGACCACCAGCTTTTACTGCAATTGCAATTTGTTTACCCAGACGAGTGAAGGTCTTCGCCATGTGACCCCATCTTTTCAATTTTGTAGCTTTTCTATATTCAAACGCTCTTCCCATTGGATTATATTTTTAAATTTATTTTTAATGAGTTCTCTTTTTATCGAAGCACAGCTCCCAGCTTGTTCTGCAGGTTGCCAATCAGCTTCTGCATAAACTTGTCAATCTGCTTGTCGTTCAGTGTAGCATTCTCGTCCTGAAGCATGAAGCTTACAGCATAGCTCTTCTTGCCAGCTTCCAGATTCTTTCCTTCGTACACATCGAACAATTCTACAGACTTGAGCAACTTCTTATCTGTTTCGTAAGCAATCTTTTCGATTTCGGCAAACTGTACCTTCTTGTCAATCAGCAAAGCCAAGTCACGTTTTACAGCCGGGAACTTAGAGATTTCCTTATAGCTTACCACATTGTTCTTGATAGCCTTCATCAGTTCCTTCCAGTTCAGGTCGGCATAATATACTTCATGATCAATGTCGAATGCCTTCTGAATCTTCTTGCAAACCACACCGAAGGTACCCAACAGCTTACCGCCACGAGTATGTACGGAAATAGCCACAGAGTAAATGTCGTCCGAAAGATTTCCGAATACCAGTCCTCCGAAGTTTACACCCAGACGACGGAAGATATTCAATACGTAAGCCTTCAGTTCATATACAGACGCATTTTCATCCGCATGTGCCCAAGAGTTGCTTACCCGCTTTCCGGTCAGCCACAAGCCCATGTGCAATTCTTCTGAATAGGCAGCCAGTACCTTTTCCGGATTCTTCTTCTCGGCATGGAAGTGATAGCAGTTACCGAACTCGAAGAACTTCAGGTCGGCATTCTTGCGGTTGGCATTGTGCTGGATACTTTCCAGACCGCCGAAAAGCAGTGTGGCACGCATTACGTTCAAGTCGTTGCTCAACGGATTCATCACACGCACCAAGTTTTCCGGCTTGAACGTTTCCAGTCCGTCATAATAAGCCGCAGCAGTCAGTGAATTGTTCAGAATCTCATTGAAACCACAACCTACCAACTGTTCGCCGACCAAGTTCTGCAGTTTCACTGACTTGTCAACTTCTCCCTTCACGCTCAAGCTGGACTTCAGCGTAGTGGGGATTTCCACATTATTATATCCATAAATACGGAGAATATCTTCTACCACATCGCACGGACGCTGTACATCCACCCGATAAGGAGGAACCAACAACGAAAGACCTTCTGTCGTTTCGTTCACAATCTTCATCTCCAGGCTGGAAACAATGCTCTTCACGGTTTCTACCGGAATCACCTTACCTACCAGTGAGTTGACATAATTATAAGAAAGTTCTACCGGGAAATCAGCAATCGGATGCGGATAGTTGTCCTTGATTTCAGAAGCGATTTCACCTCCCGCCAGTTCCTTCACCAGCAGCGCAGCTTCCTTCAAGGCATAAATCGTAATATTCGGGTCGATACCACGTTCGAAACGGAAAGAAGAGTCTGTGCTCAATCCGTGACGACGCGCCGTCTTACGCACCCAAGTCGGATGGAAATAAGCACTTTCCAGGAACACATCCGTAGTGGTTTCCGTCGTACCTGAATCCAGTCCGCCAAATACACCGGCGATACACATCGGCTCTTCCGTGTTGCAAATCATCAGGTCCTTGTCAGACAGCTTGCGTTCCACTTCGTCCAATGTCACGAACGGAGTTCCTTCGGCACAAGTCTTCACTACAATCTTTCCCCCCTTGATTTTATCGGCATCGAAGCAGTGCATCGGCTGACCGTAGGCATGCAGGATGTAGTTGGTAATATCGACAATGTTATTAATCGGACGCACTCCAATCAGACGAAGCTTGTTCTGCAACCATTCCGGACTTTCCTTCACGGTCACGCCTTTGATGGCTACTCCTGCGTAACGTGGGCAAGCTTCCGTGTTTTCCACCACGATGTCGATGTTCATGTCGTGGTTGTCTACTTTGAATGCATCAACAGAAGGACGCTTCAATGTAGCTTTATGTCCGTTCTGGATGAGCCATGCATACAAGTCGCGGGCTACCCCATAATGTGAGCAAGCATCAGCACGGTTCGGAGTGATGTCCACTTCGAGCACATATTCGCTCTTGATATTATAGTAATCCTTGGCGGGTGTACCCGGAACCACATCATCCGGCAATACGATGATACCTTCGTGGCTTGTTCCCACGCCAATTTCATCCTCGGCACAAATCATACCGTTTGACTCCACGCCACGGAGTTTTGACTTCTTGATAGTAAAGCACTGGTCGCCGTCGTACAGCTTCGTACCTATTGTAGCTACGATAACCTTCTGTCCGGCAGCCACGTTAGCCGCGCCGCAGACAATCTGTACAGGCTCTCCCTGTCCCAAGTTTACAGTGGTAATATGCATGTGGTCGGAATTGGGATGCGGTTCGCAAGTCAGCACCTCGCCTACCACCAGGCCTTCCAATCCTCCCTTAATCGTTTGAACTTCTTCCACTCCCCCAGTCTCCAGACCAATGGAAGTCAGTGCGGCTGCCACTTCGTCCGGAGTCAGGTCGAAGTCGACGTATTCTTTCAGCCAGTTATAAGAGATATTCATATTGTTGTTATTTATAATTTCCTAAGAATGATGCGCAAAGTTATAAAAATTAGATGGAATATTCTAATAAAATCCGCAGATTGCTTTAAATTCAACTGAATACTAAAGAATTAGGCCAACAAATATTCAACACTTCCAAGTCAAAAAAACGAAAACATGCCCCATACCTCCTCACCTTTACTCGTTCATATACAATCTTAAAAGGCTTTTTTTCTGCAACTCACTTTACAAACGACAGATATTTCTTCCAAACGAAAGCCCCATTCTTCAAACATAAAAATTCTTATACAAACCGTTTTTATTCGCTGAAATAGCTGAAAATTGAACAAGTTATATTACTTTTACCCAATAAAACATTTCGGGGAATATCCCTTTGAATTAAATTCAGCGACAATTCCCCTATTTATGAAATAAAATCACCATCCGACAATCAACTCATTATGAAAAAACTATCTCAATTTCTCGCGGCATGCGTAATGCTTTCGCTTCCTGTAGGAATACACGCACAGCAAGACACTGCTTATTTCGTGAAGCACCTGCCTTTTTCTGGCAATGAAACCATGGAACAAAAAGTATCCATGGCCGCCCGCCTGGTTCCTACCCCTCAACAGTTAGCCTGGCAACAGATGGAGCTGACGGCCTTTCTGCACTTCGGCATCAACACATTTACAGACAGGGAATGGGGCGACGGCTCTGAAGACCCGGCTTTGTTCAATCCGACCAACCTGGATGCGGAACAATGGGTGAAGACCTTGAAGGAAGCCGGTTTCAAGATGGTACTGCTCACCGCCAAACATCACGACGGGTTCTGTCTGTGGCCTACCAAGACCACCACACACTCCGTTGCCTCTTCTCCTTGGAAAAACGGGAAAGGCGATGTGGTCAAAGAACTTCGCGACGCTTGTACTAAATACGATATGAAATTTGGTGTCTATTTGTCACCTTGGGACCGAAATGCCAGCTGCTATGGCGATTCTCCTGCCTACAACAAATTCTTCATCGAACAGCTGACCGAACTGCTAACTAACTACGGAGAGGTACACGAAGTATGGTTTGACGGCGCGAACGGAGAAGGCCCCAACGGAAAAAAGCAGACCTACGACTGGGAGGCCTTCTACAAGACCATCCAGCGCTTGCAACCCAAAGCCGTCATGGCCATCATGGGCGACGACGTACGCTGGGTAGGCAATGAAAAAGGACTTGGACGGGAAACCGAATGGAGCGCCACGGTTCTGACCCCGGGAGTTTACGCCCGCTCGGAAGCGAACAATGCCCGCCTGAAAGTATACAGTCAAGCCAAAGATCTGGGCAGTCGCGAAATGCTGAAAGATGCCACGGAACTCTTTTGGTATCCGTCGGAAGTCGACGTATCCATCCGTCCGGGATGGTTCTGGCATGAAGCTGAAAATGACAAGGTAAAAAGTCTGAAGCAACTCTCGGACATCTATTTCCAATCGGTAGGCTACAATTCCGTCCTGCTACTGAACATTCCTCCCGACCGTCGGGGAAGGATTCATGAAGCCGATGTGGCCCGTCTGAAAGAATTTGCCGCTTATCGCCAAGAAACGTTCAAAGACAACAAAGTGCTCCTTGGAGACCAGCCTTGGGAAGCCCCGCAGGGAGCTGCACGCACCTATGCCGTAAAAAGCCAAAGCCCTATCAACGTGGTGATGCTGCAAGAAGACATCTCCAAAGGGCAGCGAGTGGAAGACTTCACCCTCGAAGCCTGGGACAACGGTAGCTGGAAGCTTTTGGGAAAAGGAACCACTGTGGGCTACAAACGCATGGTACGCTTTCCTGATACCGTGACCGACTCATTGAAAGTCACCATTAACCAAAGCCGACTGAACGCGCACATCCAGCAAGTGGCGGCTTACTATGCCAAACCTTTGGCTGAACAAGGAAGCACTGCCAACTGGAACAACCTGTCCAGAGACTCCTGGGAAAAGCTGTCGGGTTCTCCGCTGACCATCGACTTAGGAAAGGCCGTCACCCTCAAGGCTTTTACCTATGCTCCTCTGAATGCAGAAGCCAAACCTACCATGGCTTTCCGCTATAAGTTCTATGTGAGTCAGGATGGAAAGAAATGGAAGGAAGTGATCAGCCACGGAGAGTTCAGCAACATCATGCACAACCCGCTACCGCAGACCGTAACCCTTCCGCAGGCAGAATCTATCCGGTTCGTCAAACTGGAAGCTACAACTCCCGATGCTACTACCGCAACGGTAGAACTGGAAGAATTCGGAGTGACCGTTGCAGAATAACTTTCGAAACAACCCGTATAGATACACCACAGGCGGCCCGCATCCAAACGAGCCGCCTGTGTTATTTTAGTCTTGCCTCTTAGAATGGTACATCCGGCACCGGAGCCCCGAACGGATTATCCGGCATTGGAGGTAAATCAGCCGGTGGAGGCGGCACGAAATCCTGTCCTCCGCCGCTGTTCATTTTCGAACGAAGTACCGGAGCCGCTTTCTCCTCGCCCGGCATCGGCACAATCATATCGTCATCCGGGTTCTGGAAACGGGCATATTCGGCACGGAAACGCAACAGCACATCACCCACCGCACCGTTACGATGCTTGGCGATGATGATCTCAGCCATACCATGCAAGTCGTTTCCTTTCTCGTCGGTATAAATCTTATAGTATTCCGGACGGTGGATAAAGCATACCATATCGGCATCCTGCTCGATGGCTCCCGACTCACGCAAGTCACTCAACTGCGGACGCTTTCCGTCGATACCTTCTCGGTTCTCCACGCCACGGTTCAACTGACTCAGGGCCACAATCGGAATATTCAACTCCTTGGCCAGTCCCTTCAACGAACGCGAAATGGTGCTGACCTCTTCCTGACGGCTGCCGAACGACATTCCACTGGCATTCATCAGCTGAAGGTAGTCGATGATGATAATCTTCACCCCATGCTCGCGTACCAGACGGCGCGCCTTGGTTCGCAATTCGAATACGGACAATGACGGCGTATCGTCCACATACAACGGAGCATCATACAATTCCTTGATTTTATAGTCAAGCTGTCCCCACTCGTAAGGTGCCAGCTGACCGCTCTTGATTTTCTCACCTGGAATCTCACAGACATTCACAATCAGACGGTTCACCAACTGCACGTTGCTCATTTCAAGCGAGAACAACGCTACCGGCACCTTGTTGTTCACCGCCATGTTCTTCGCCATGGAAAGCACGAACGCCGTCTTACCCATGGCCGGACGGGCTGCAATGATAATCAAGTCAGAATTCTGCCAGCCCGAAGTCATCTTGTCCAACTGATGGAAACCGCTTGAAAGTCCGCTCAAACCATCGGTACGGGCCGCCGCCTTCTGCAACATCTCGTACGCCTCCTGGATGACCGGATTAATCTGCGTGTAATCCTTCTTCATGTTCTGCTGGGAGATTTCAAAGAGCTTTCCTTCGGCCTCCTGCATCAGGTCGTCCACATCCTGCGTCTCGTCGAACGCTTTGGTCTGTATGCTGCTTGTGAAAGAAATCAGTTCACGCGCCAGAAACTTCTGGGCTATGATGCGGGCATGATATTCAATATGAGCCGACGAAGCCACCTTACCACTCAACTGCGTAATATAGAACGGTCCGCCTACCTCTTCCAGATCGCCGCGCGAACGCAACTGCTCCGTCACGGTCAGGATATCAATCGGTTTCTGCTGGATGGCCAGGTCGGTGATGGCTGCATAAATCAGCTGATGCCGGTGTTCGTAAAACGATTCCGGACGAAGAATCTCGCTCACCAGCGAATACGCATCCTTTTCAATCATCAGCGCACCTAATACCGCCTCCTCCAGTTCAGGAGCCTGCGGCTGCAGATGTCCGTATTCATCCATCGGTTTAGTCTTGGCCGTTTTCGCCACACGTGTATTTCTTCTCGGTTCTGCCATTTCAATTTTGTTTAAGTGGAGCAAAGATACGATTTTTTCCGTGAATCCCGTTTTTCTAAAAACTTTCGTGTATATTTGAGCAACAAAAAACATACAAAACAAACGACACTATGATTACCTTTCCGAATGCCAAAATAAACCTTGGCCTGAATATTGTTGAAAAACGCGCCGACGGTTACCACAACCTGGAAACCATTTTCTATCCCATCCACCTGCAAGACGCGCTGGAGGTGACGCGAAGAGAAAAAGATGACACTCCTTATACCCTCCACGTAAAAGGAACCGCCCTCGAAGGCGCTCCGGAAGACAACCTAGTAGTAAAAGCCTACGAGCTATTGAAGAAAGACCATGAGATGCCGCCCATCGACATCCACCTGTTCAAGCACATTCCTACGGGAGCGGGACTGGGAGGCGGTTCGTCCGACTGCGCGTTCATGATCAAGCTGCTGAACGAAAAATTCCGCCTGAACCTGAGTCTGGAAGAAATGGAGGGCTATGCCGCCCGCTTGGGTGCCGACTGTGCCTTCTTTATCCGCAATCAACCCGTCTTTGCCACCGGCATCGGCAACATTTTTGAGCTCATCCGCCTGTCACTTTCCGGTTGTTACCTCGTGCTGGTAAAACCGGATATCTTCGTATCCACCCGCGAGGCCTTTGCCCACATCACTCCCCACAAGCCGGAGGTTTCCTTGAAGGAGATTGTCCGCCAGCCCGTGGAAACGTGGAAAGACAGTATGAAAAATGATTTTGAAGACAGCGTTTTTCTGCAACATCCGGAGATTGCCGCCATCAAAGACGAACTGTACGACCTAGGTGCCGTGTTCGCCAGCATGAGCGGTTCCGGCTCCTCGGTATACGGCATCTTCCGCCAGCCTGTAGAAAACGTAGATGAAAAATTCGGCGACTGCTTCTGCCGTCAGAGAGAACTGGACTGATAAAGTCCGGTTTTCTCTTATACGAAGCAAAATCTATTATTCCAATTCGCGTCATTTGATTTTCAATCCCGGTATCAGGGGTTTCACGTCCACCAGTTCCAATTCCTTCACCATCGAAAGCGTCCCTTGCTTATACTTTTGGAAATGGGGTGTTTTCAGATGACTCTCGTAAGCCGCACGGTCGGCATAGATTTCGAGAATGGTCACTTTGTGCGGCGCCTCCTTCTCGGCAGTGGCATAGAGTGCCAATACACCCAGTTCCAACCGCATGGAAGCTTCTATTTCTTCTTTCAGAAAAGCATTGTAGACCTCCAACTGGGTTGAATCGACTGTTATCTTTGACAGGCGCACTAGGTTGTTTTCGGCGGGAACCGGCCGGGAATATTCTTCTTTGATAATACTCAACGCTTTGATGGCCGCCGGGAAACCAATATACGGCAGACACTGGATGACGGCAGCTGTCAATGTTTCGGGCGTGTTGCCCACGTTGAGATTGCCGTGATAGTGCGAACGAAGCTGGCTTTCGGCTTCTAAGGTTGTCAGCACACAGTAGCCCAACAATTCGCGTGTCGGCAAATCGATGGCGCCCCGGCTGTATATCTCGCCAAAGAAATAATCCGTGAGGAATTGTTCCACCTGCTTACCCATGTCACTGGGCAATCCTTCCATCACCGAAGCGATACCGCCGGGATAGAGCCGGTCCTGAATGGCCTTGCCCGTCGCATGACGGGTTTCCTCCGTCACCGCGCCTTGCTTTTCCAACGGCAAAGAGATGATGCCCCGCTCCTGAAACACTTCATTCACCGTAGCCACCGCATTCAGCATTTTAGGAAAACCGATGAAAGGTGCAGTAAGGTACATTACCTCACGCAGTTCTTCGGGAGTAACTCCTACATTGAGTGCCGCCCCTGCATGGGCTTTCAGTTGTGGAAGTGTCTGCATGGTGGCAAGGGTAATGCAGGTAATCATCTCACGTTGTTTTAAGGTAAGGTTGCCTGTTTGGAATACCTCACCGAAGATAAACTTCTGCAGAATGTCCATCATTTCCGGGTCTGTACCCTGTCCGGTCAAGGCTTCTCCGCTGAACAGCGTGTGGTAATTCTGCTTGCATACTTCTATTCTATTCATACTATGGTTTATTGTTTGTGCCATCATGGACAAGCTACTTGCCAGCACGAAGGCTATGATACTGATTACTTTTCTCATATACTGTATTTCCAGTTATTTATCTAAATGCAAAAATACATCGTGACAAGCGAAAATTCCGTAACCATAAGTTGGCAGAATATACCATTTTTACAGAATTTACAACCTGCATAAAACATTGTCAGTTAAATACTTTATCTTTGTATAGGCATAACAAGAAAGAGTATGAGCACTATATTGAAAGTAAGAAATGTCAATGATTACGGGAATTATCTCGGTTGTGTCACGAAACATCCATTTGTTTGCGTGGTAGACTATGCCGAGGTGTCCCCCATACGTCATAGTCTGAACAATTACAGTGTGTACGGACTGTTCCTGCGGGACGATGCCGATGTAGCCTTGGACTATGGCCGTGGCAAGTATGACTACCACAAAGGTACGCTGCTGTGCGTGGCACCCGGACAAGTGGGAGGCAAGGAAGACAACGGCGAACAGGTGTCTATTACGGGGTGGGCGCTCCTGTTCCATCCTGACCTGCTGCAC
Organism: uncultured Bacteroides sp.; assembly: GCA_900552075.1. GTDB lineage: Bacteria > Bacteroidota > Bacteroidia > Bacteroidales > Bacteroidaceae > Phocaeicola. The sequence goes on from URYL01000001.1 coordinate 21,686, forward strand.
GGATTTCCACTCGAAAAGCACATCAAGAAATACTCTTTCTTCGACTACCGTGTCAATGAAGCCCTGCACATGACGGATGAGGAGCATGACATCCTTGTCTCTCTCATGCGCCAGATACAAGACGAGTTGTTCAAAAAGCCAGACGAGCTACAGAACACCATCCTTGTAGGCTACATCGAACTGATGCTCAACTTCTGCCAACGGTTCTACAACCGCCAGTTCTTGACCCGTAAGGTAGAGAACTCCGACATTCTCGTCCGTTTCGACCGTCTGCTTCGCGATTATTTTGAAGACAGACTACAGCTGACCCTCGGCCTGCCTAGCGTGCAGTATTGTGCCGACAAACTGTGCCTGTCACCCAATTATTTCGGCGACGTCATCAAGAAAACCACTGACGATACGGCAAGCAATCACATCCGTCGATTCATCATCCGGCTGGCCAAGAACGGACTGGCAGCGGGCGAAACCGTATCGCAGGTATCCGACAGACTCGGCTTTGAATATCCCCAGCATTTCAGTCGCATGTTCAAGAAGCAAGAAGGCATCACTCCTTCCGAATACTGCCAGCAGCTGCACACTTAACAAACAAGCCATCCGCATTCTTCCACAGAAACAAGTCGGCATATCCGGCAAGTTCCTTATCAGAAGCAAGCGTCTGCTTCAACCTTTGCAGGTTGGCTTTCAGCACGGCATCAGGCAGGTAAGGATAGTCCGAGCCGTAAAGAATGTGGTCGGGCGTGGTGAGGGTAAGCAGCGAGCGCAAGATTTCCATGGTCGGGTTGCCCGCCAGATCGAAATAAAGGCGCGAAAGGTTGCCTTCCCAATCTATCGGCTGCATATAGCCCTGCTTCACCATTGCCGGGAGAATGGATTTCATGCGAGGTAAAGCCAACGGCAGGAACGAACCGCAATGGGGTACAACCACTTTCAGGTTCGGATAGCGCACCAATACATTTCGTGCCAGCATGTTCACCACGGCACGAGTAGACTCTGCCGGATATTCGTACATCGCCAGCGGTGTGGTGTCTATGATTTCCTTCGGATAAGGTGTGGGACGGTGCGGATGGAGGATGACGACCGCATGACGCTCGTTCAGGATTTCCATCAACGGGTCCAATGCCTCATCCCCCAAGTACTGCCCGCGACTGTTGGTCGCCAGTTTCACGCCATCGGCCCCTAGTGTGTCGAGTGCATACACCGCTTCCCGTATGGCAGCCTCCACATCCGGCAATGGCAGTGAGGCACAGAACTTGAATCTTTCAGGGTATCGCCGTTTCATTTCTGCAGAAACCTCGTTCACCCGGCGGATACATGCAGCGCTTTCCCCCACATCGCCATAATAAGGTTGTGGAACTGGCATGGTCAGCACAGCGGTACGGATGCCTGCACTGTCCATAAAAGCGATGTGCCGCTCTACATTCCACTCAGGCAACGGAAAAGTTTCTTCCAATTCTGCCCCGTGTGCTTTCAGCACTTCCCTGTATTCAGGAAGAATGATGTGGCTGTGTACATCCACCGTCTGTGCAGATACAGTAGCGAATGCCGCACACAATGCCCCTGTCAAAATCAATTTATTCATTACCTTCTATTCCCCGGTTATTGTACTTGTCGTTGTTGCTCTGCATTTAATTTCTTTGATGACCTTCGCCGGATTGCCTCCTACTACCGTCATCGGCGGCACATCGTGCGTCACCACGCTGTTTGCCCCTACAATGGCACCGTAACCAATAGTCACACCGGGCAGGATAGTGGAATTGATGCCTATCCATACTTTGTCTTCAATGACGATGGGACGCCCGTAAGTGGCACTGCGGTTGTCCGGATTAGGGTCATGGTTGATGGTGATAAGGTTCACTTTCGGAGCGATGAACACGCCGTTGCCCAACGTGATGCCACCCCTGTCAAAGAAAGTGCATCCCTGCTGTATCCAGCAACCTTTCCCTATGCGGATGTTCTTCCCATAATCCACATAAAACGGAGGTAGCAGCGTGACCGATGAATCAATCTCACGGCCTGTGATACGAGACAGATAGTCGCGCACTTCTTCAGGCGTGTGCCAGCCGGCATTCAATTCATTTGCCAGCTTCATGGTATCCCAAATCACATTAATTAATTTATCATATCCCGGTTCATTAGGAGAAACCATTTCTCCCGACAAGTCTTTCTTGAAAATATCTTCCATATTGTCTTTAATTGATTAGTTCTTTCTATGTGATAAAGATACGACAATACCACCCGATACAGAGTAAACATATCCTCTGTGTTTATACCAATTTCACTGAAAATGAACTTATAAACCCCACAAACACTTTCATGCACCTCTCTTCTTGGATGATGACCTCCAAATTATCTGTATAATGGTAGAATCATTTATTTATCTATTTGACTCTCCGTGAACGGGTCGGCACGGTGCCCCATCAGATCTATCTTGGCGTAGGCAGCGTCAAACTCCTCCATTTCGTAAGGAGTCAGCCGTACGGAAGCGGCACCGAGGAAGTCATCCAAATGGTCAGGATTGGTTGTTCCAGGAATAGGGACAATCCATGATTTACGCGAGAGCATCCAAATCAAAGCGAATTGCGCCGGAGTCACCCCTTTACGTTTCGCCCATTCCTCCACGAGATAAACCAACGGCATATTGTGTTTCAATGCTTCAGGCTGGAATTGCGGCAGATTATACCGCCTGTCTCCCTTTTGGAAACGGCTGTGTTCGTTGATTGTTCCTGTCAGGAAAGCCCGCCCCAGCGGACAATAAGGCACAAAGCCGATGCCCAGTTCCTGAAGCGTGGGAAAGATTTTGGTCTCCGGTTCGCGCCACCAGATGGCATACTCACTCTGCACGGCTGAAAGCGGACATACCGCATGTGCCCGACGTATGGAACGGGCACTGGCTTCAGACAATCCCCAATGTAAGACTTTCCCTTCCTGCATCAAGTCTTTTACCACCCCGGCCACCTCTTCCATCGGCACCTTCGGGTCCACACGGTGCTGATAAAGCAGGTCGATGTGGTCCGTACGCAAACGGCGCAAGGAACCTTCCACTGCCCGGCGGATATGGTCCGGCCGACTGTTCAGGGCGGTCGGCTGGCCCTCTTCTACCCCGAAGCCAAACTTCGTCTCGATTTTAATTTTGTCACGGAATGGGGCAACGGCCTCGCCCACCCATTCCTCACTGGTGTAAGGCCCGTAAACCTCTGCCGTGTCGAACAACGTAACCCCCTGGTCGTATGCCCGCCGAATCAGGTTTATCATCTCCTTCTTCTCGTACCTGCCTCCATAGTAACCCACCATCGGTAGACACCCCAATCCGATGGCAGAAACTTCCATCCCGCCCAGCTTGCGGTGTTCCATCTCTTTTCTTTGTACCCGATTGTTTGACGACGCATCTGCTGCGCTCTCCCCCATCGGCCTCGTTCCGGCAAAGACCTGATCCATGCCTGTCATCATTCCGATGGCAGCCAAGGTGTAACCGGAAGCCTGTTTCAGAAAATTCCTTCGATCCATAATCTCCTGTGTTTTTAGTCTTTATGCAAAGGTAGCGGAGAACAGGCCGTAGGTATGTAACAATAACTCGGAGGTGCGTACCCATTTCACTGATTTTCTTTCAGTATCTTCAGGGCGATGTCCATATACCGCATAATGTCTGTCGTAAGCTCACGGTGATAGACATCGCTACGCTTGCGACCCAAGCGCACGACGATGGCATCTAATGCAGGGATGGCGATGATGTATTGCCCCAGCATACCGCGCATGTAAGGACAACGCATCCCGCGATAATCCATAATCCACGTCTGAAAACCGTAGTAGCTGAGTGAATCCTTGCCCCATTGGTCTTTCAAGTACGAAGCGGGACGCATCAGCTCGTCCATATAGGCTTCGGATACCAGTTGACGACCGTGCCAATTGCCGCGATGCAACAAGAGACTTCCGAAACGGGCCACGTCGCGGGCCGTGGTATGGAAGCAGCAGAAGGCTTTCTCGTCGCCGTCTTTCTTATCGAGCAGCCAGTAAGCATCGCGCTCGGCCTGCATCGGATGCCAGAGTTTCTCTTCGGCATAGTCACTCAATGTTTGCCCGGTGGCCGCTTCGATGACGAAAGCTAACAATTGCGTCTCGCCGCTACGATAAGAATACTGCATGCCGGGCTTTTCCGTTACTTCCAAGTCCGTCACCAAATCGTACAAATCATTGCCGTAGTAGCCGTGCGTGGTGACAGAGAAGAGCGACGCATACGCCTCATTCCACGCCATGCCGCCGCTCATGGTCAGCAAGTTGCGCAAGGTGACATCAGCCTGCATTCCTTTCGTATAGGTCGGTAAATAATGCGATACTGGATCATCTAAGCTGTGAATCTTTCCTTCGTCGAGGGCCACACCCGCCAACAGTCCCACGATGGTCTTTGTAGCAGAATAGAGGTTCGAGGTCAGCGTGTCGTTCCACCCGTCACGATAACTCTCAAAAAGGATGCTGTCACGACGAATGACGAGAAACGACACGGTGCGCAAGCTGTCCAAATAATGCGCATCCTGCTCCGTCAGTCGGTAGCGGTTATAGTCGGCAGAAAGAGGCCAGTGCCACACGTCGCCGGGATTATGGTGTACCGTATGTCGGTGAAAGGTTTCCAAGTCGTCAATGACAGGCATCCAGTGGATGAGCGCCTGACGGGCATAGTAAGGCAAGGAGGCATACACTACCCCCAGCACCACTACCAGGGCAATGAGCAGGCGGAGAATGGTTTTCTTCTTTGTTTTCATAGGGATATGCTGTAAAACTATTTTCTTTCCGTAGCTTTTCAGAAACCTGTATGCCTACCGGGATAGATTCGGTTTCTTATCTGAAATGAGGAGTATTGTTTTTACAAACTTAACAAAAATGCATGGAATAACCTTGTAAAACAACAAATGAGATTAATAATAAGCACTCATATTCAACAAACTATCACGGCTTTTTTCTAACTTTGTTTCCACTATTTTATGAATCATCATTACCCGCTTATACTTTATCAAACAACTATGAAAATATGGAAGAAAAAAATCTAAACTACTATATCCAACTACTGGAAGCAAATAAAAATCTCATTCTGACAGGCGTACCCGGTACGGGGAAAACGTATTTGGCCAAAGCAATTGCGGATGCGATGGGAGCCGAATATGAATTTGTTCAATTTCATCCGTCGTATGACTACACAGACTTTGTGGAAGGCTTGCGCCCTACTCCTCCCGATAAAAATGGAAACATCGGATTTGAAAGAAAGGATGGAGTGTTCAAGGAGTTTTGCAAAAGAGCAATCGAAAAATGCAAGGGTTTATCCACTGAGTCCTCAATAAATATCTCAAAGAATTCCATTGATGAGAATGATAAGATTGAAAAAGCAATGAGTTGGCTTATGAAACAAAATGGAGCCACTCTCAAATCGATACGAAGTGAAACAAAATTTACGTTAGTAATCAATCAAAATAGAATATATCTAAGAATTCCCAAAGGTAATGAGAATTATGTAAACCCTAACGGTGTTATCAGATATCTAAAAACGGGGGAATATGATAAAGAACATCAAACATATGAACCTTCTGTCGGCTTTTTTATTAAGGAAAACTGTCCTTTATATACAAAGTACACATCTAACAATCACATTTTACATAAAGATATTCTACCTCCTAAAGAGAAACAGTTCATATTAGAGAATCGTAAAGAAGAAAAAATTAAGCATTTTATCTTCATCATCGACGAAATCAATCGGGGTGAAATCTCCAAGATTTTCGGCGAACTGTTCTTCAGCATCGACCCAAGCTATCGCGGAGAAAAAGGATTGGTCAAGACCCAGTATCAGAATCTGATTACCGATGAATCCGACCCGTTCTACGAAGGTTTCTACGTTCCGGAAAATGTCTATATCATCGGAACCATGAACGACATCGATCGCAGTGTGGAGAGTATGGACTTCGCCATGCGCCGCCGTTTTGCCTGGGTGGAGATAAAAGCCAATGAGAACACAGGGATGCTGGACGAGGAACTGGCGGATATGAAAGAGGAAATCGTTCAGGTCATGACGCGCCTGAATGCCGCCATCTGGGATGAAGAGAACCACACAGGCATAGAGGGATTAAGTCCTGCCTATCACATTGGAGGTTCCTACTTCAGCAAACTGGCACTTTATCTGGACAACGAACGCACCCACAAGGAAGCAGCCTACAAGCACCTGTGGGAAAACCACCTGAAAGGTGTGCTGTTTGAATACCTGAGAGGTACGGCCAATGCCATGGAGAATTTGGAAATGCTGGAACAAGTGTATTATCAAAAAGAAGGAAAAGATGATATTGAAAGATAACTCAACCTATTCTTCCACTTCGGAAAATCTTGAAGAATTTCTGTCTCTACAAAATGTATCCAACCGTACCCTGTCGGAACTGACGGATGAATGTGGAAACGACTTGCTGATCTACCCTTATTCTTTTGAGGAATGTGAGGATAAGATAGGCAACCAGCCTCTCATGTCCTTACAAGCCAACTGGAAAGGGAAGCAATGTACAAAAGCCCACTTAACGACAGGCAATCTGGTGGGATTTATAGGAGTCAACGGACATTCCATTTCTATCCAGTCTCGTTTCGTTCAGCACACCGGCGAAGATTTCTTCCTGCATTACATGCTTCAAAAGGTGTTGAACCTCAACATTTTCCGGATGCCACACGAAACAAGCGACGAAGCCGTATTCGACTTTCTGCTCTATTTGTTTCCCAAGTTTCTTAACGAGGCACTGGCGCAAGGCAGCTATAAGGAATACCAACGGAATACGTACAATGACGCGAATGTGCGCGGAGTAATAGACATTTCCCGACAGATAAAATACAACCTGCCGTTCAATGGCCGCATTGCCTATCGCACCCGGGAGTTCAGTTTGGACAACCAAGTGACTGAACTGATACGTCACACCCTCGAATATATCTGCACCACCCGATTCGGAAGAGCATTATTGGAAAGCGACACCCAGACCCGAGACAATGTGAGCCAAATCAGAACTGCCACCCCAAACTATCACCGGCAAGACAGAGAAAACGTAATCAGACACAACTTGAAGATTGTCCCTCATCCTTACTTCACCCGTTATGCGCCTCTTCAAAAACTTTGTTTACGGATACTGCAACACGAAAAAATCAAATACGGACAACAAGAGAATCCCATACACGGCATTTTGTTTGATGCGGCTTATTTGTGGGAGGAATACCTCGCCACTATCCTCACAAAGCAAGGATTCACGCACCCCAACAATAAAAAAGGCACCGGACGCATCTACTTGGCCAAAGGGAACAAATTTCCCCGTTACCTGGATTTTTTCCGGGAATCCGACAGAACAATCGTGGATGCCAAATACAAAATGGCTACAGAGAAAAGGGAGGATGTACATCAGCTCATCACGTACATGTATCGGTTGAGAGGAAAACAGGGCATTTTGATTCATCCCACCTTTCAAGTGCATGCTATCACGCGACATTCCTTGCGGGGATATGGAGAGGATGACAACGCGAAACTGGAAACCTATTTGTTCCACATTTCTCAACAGGCTGCCGACTATCCGGATTTTGTTTCAAAAATGGCGGTGTCGGAAGCATTGCTGCGGAAACATCTGCAAGGCAACAAAATTTTCATGGGAAACCATTTTCTTCGTACCTTTGCCACCGCAATAAAAACGAACTGAATTTCTCACCATGATACATTCTTTCCACACCCCGACCGAAGGCATCGCCTTGCCGAAGGCTTTCACTTTTCCCTTCCACTACACCCCTCACCCGCTTACCCGACTGGCGGCGGAAGAGGTACGCCAATACCTGCTCACACGGGACGACTGGCAGGAAGAGCTGCGGCAGGGAAAGATGTTCGGGGTACTAGTCATCCGGGATACAGAAGGAAAGCTGGGTTACCTGGCTGCTTTCTCGGGCAACCTGGCCGGCAGCAACCAGCACGCGTTTTTCGTGCCGCCGGTGTACGACCTCCTGCAACCCGACGGGTTCTTCCGCATCGAGGAGGCGGAGATTTCGGGCATCAATCACCGGATTGCGGCACTGGAGACCAGCGAAACCTACCGCTCGGCACGGGAGGCATGGAAGCAGGCGGAAGAGGAGGCTCAGGCCACACTGACCCGTGAGAAACAGAAACTGAAAGAGGAGAAAGCCCGTCGGGAACAACGGCGGAAGGAAGGGGTGGCTTCCGAAGAGGCGGAAGCGATGTCGCGCGAAAGCCAATTCCAGAAAGCGGAGTTCAAGCGACTGGAACGGCGGCTGAAGGAGAAGGTGCAGGAGGCCGGAGAGGCTTTCCAGGCACTCGACCAGGAGATTCAGGCGTTGCGCCACGAACGGAAAACACGCTCAGCGGCTCTCCAGTTGCGGCTGTTTTCCCAGTTCCGGATGCTCAACGCCCGGGGCGAGGTGAAAGACTTGTGCGAGATTTTCCAAAGTACCCCGCAGAAGACGCCGCCTGCCGGAGCAGGGGAATGTGCCTTGCCCAAACTGCTCCAGTATGCGTACCTGCATCACCTCCAGCCCCTGGCCATGGGGGAATTCTGGTGGGGCATGTCGCCCAAGGACGAGATACGCCGCGAGGGGCATTTCTATCCGTCGTGCAAGGGGAAGTGTGAACCGATTCTGAAACACATGCTCGTGGGACTGGAGGTCGAACCGAATCCGCTGGAGGAGGACGTGCACCGACAAACGGCATTGGAGATTCTCTACGAGGACGAGTGGCTGGTGGTGGTACACAAACCGGCGGGCATGCTTTCCGTACCGGGCAAGAACGACCTCGATTCCATCCTCCAGCGACTGCACAACCTCTACCCGAAAGCCACCGGACCGCTCATCGTGCACCGGCTGGACATGGCGACGTCCGGACTGCTGCTGGCAGCCAAGACGAAAGAGGTACACAAGGAGCTTCAGGCGCTTTTCGAGACGCGTCTCATCCGCAAGCGGTACACGGCCATTCTAGAAGGGGAACTGGAAACGGACGAGGGCATCATCGACCTGCCTATCTGCCCGAATCCGATGGACCGCCCGCGCCAGATGGTAAGCCGGGAGTACGGGAAACGGGCGGTCACGTCCTACCGTGTACTGGAGCGCAGGGATGGGAAGACAAGGGTGACATTTTATCCGCATACGGGGCGCACGCATCAGCTCCGGGTACATGCCGCGCATCCCGAGGGACTGAATCATCCGATTGTGGGCGATGACCTCTACGGTCAGCCGTCCGACCGTCTGTACCTGCACGCCGCCGCGCTGGAATTCGTGCATCCAGTGACGGGAGAAAAAGTACAGATTGTAAAAGAAGCTGATTTTTAAGAATTTAAAACAAACCAATTTTGTCTGAAAAAACACAAGTGCGTTTTAAACAAAACACAAGGACGTTTTATCCAAAATGCAAGTGCGTTTGCACTAAAACGTACTTGTGTTTCAGTCCAAACGCACTTGCGTTTTTTTAAGCTGTTTTTCCACGAAGAATCATGCTTTCTGAAGCTGGCGATTCATGGCGGCTGCCGCACGACGTCCGTCACCCATGGCCAGAATCACGGTGGCTCCACCTCGCACAATATCCCCTCCAGCATAGATGGTCGGAATGGACGACTGCATATCCTCATTTACAGCGATAGTCCCTTTACGTCCCAGTTCCAAACCAGAAATAGAATGAGGCACAATCGGATTCGGCGAAACGCCCACACTGACAATGGCCATATCAATGTCCAGTGTCACCGTAGCCCCCGGAATAGGCACCGGACTGCGACGGCCGGATGCATCGGGTTCGCCCAACTCCATTTTCTGCAACACCACTTGTTTCACCCGACCTTTTTCGTCGGCAATGTATTCAATCGGATTGTGCAGGGTCAGGAATTCCACTCCTTCTTCTTTGGCATGTTTCACTTCCTCCAGACGAGCCGGCATTTCCGCTTCCGAACGACGGTAGATAATCATCGCCTTCTCCGCTCCCAGACGGCGGGCCGTACGTACAGAGTCCATGGCCGTATTTCCACCTCCAATCACAGCTACCCGCTTACCGAAGGTCACCGGAGTGTCGGCATCCTCACTGGCCGCATCCATCAGATTCACACGGGTCAGATATTCGTTGGACGACATAATGTTAATTGAGTTCTCACCCGGGATGTTCATGAAATTAGGCAATCCGGCACCCGAAGCTACAAAAATTCCTTTGTAACCTTCGTGCTCCAAATCATCCACACTGAGGGTCTTCCCAATGATGCAATCCTTCACAAAGGCAACACCCATCTTCGACAAATTCTCGATTTCCACGTCCACAATCTTGTTAGGCAGACGGAATTCCGGAATACCATATTTCAACACCCCGCCAATTTCATGCAAAGCCTCGAACACGGTCACGTCGTACCCCATCTTGGCCATGTCGCCCGCAAACGACAATCCCGCAGGTCCCGAACCGACCACTGCCACCTTGATGCCATTCTTGGCAGCAATTTCCGGAACCGAAATCTGTCCGCTTTCCCGCTCGTAATCGGCTGCAAAACGTTCCAGATAACCGATGGCCACTGCTTCGTGTCCCATCTTCAAGTGGATACACTTCGACTCACACTGCTTTTCCTGCGGGCAGACGCGTCCGCACACAGCCGGAAGCGCACTGGTTTTCTTCAACGTACGTGCTGCTTCCAAAAATTCTCCACGCTCAATGTTCTTGATGAAGCCCGGAATATCAATGCCCACCGGACAACCTTCCATACAGGAAGGATTGGCACAGTCCAGACATCGCTTAGCCTCCGTCAGCGCCTGTTCCTCGTTCAATCCCAAGTTCACTTCCTCCTTACGGCTGTGTGAACGGTATTCCGGGTCCAGTTCGTTCATCTTCACCCGCGGAATCAGGGTACGTTCTTTCGGCTTCATCCGCTTGCGCAACGCTTCGCGCCACTCCGCATTCCGACCCAAAGCACTCTGTTCCGCTTCACATACCGCAGGATGTTCGTCCAGCTTATGGATTTCCTCCCGTTCAATATCCTTGAAAGCGCCCATACGCTTGAGCATCTCGTCAAAGTCCACCTGATGGCCGTCGAATTCCGGACCGTCCACACACACGAACTTCGTCTTTCCTCCCACGGTGATACGGCAGGCACCACACATACCCGTTCCATCCACCATGATGGTGTTCAGAGATACATCGGTCGGGATATCATATTTCTTCGTCAGCAGGCAGACAAACTTCATCATGATGGCCGGACCGATGGCAAAGCATTTGTCCACCTTCTCACGCTTAATGACCGCTTCCACCCCTTCCGTCACCAGTCCTTTCTGTCCATAAGAACCGTCGTCGGTCATGATAATGACTTCGTCGGAACTTTCCCGCATTTCCTTTTCCAAGATAATCAGTTCTTTGGTACGTCCGGCCAATACGGTAATCACCCGGTTGCCGGCAGCTTTCAAAGCCTGTACGATGGGGAGCATCGGGGCCACCCCCACTCCTCCTCCGGCACAGACCACCGTACCGAAATTTTCAATATGAGTGGCTTTTCCCAACGGACCTACCACATCCGTAATATAGTCGCCTACATTCAGTTCGCACAAACGAGTGGACGAAAGCCCCACCTCCTGTACCACCAGCGTGATGGTTCCTTTCACCGGGTCGGCCGCAGCAATGGTCAGCGGCATACGCTCCCCCTTTTCCCCTACACGGACAATTACGAAATGCCCGGCCTTGCGTGATTTCGCAATCAAGGGAGCCTCAATGACCAACTTAAAAACTTTTTCGGAAAAATGTTCCTTCTGAAGAATTCTGTTCATGGTTTTATCTGATAAAGTTAATTATTAGTTGTTTCTTTTATGAATAAATTGCCACAAAGTTAAAAGAAATAATGACACTTTCAAAGATTTTTCGAGCTTTCAGAGAAATTCTGACAAGAAGTCAAAAGAAATCATTTATTAAATCCTACCTAATCCCGCTGTTGCAAATAGTTAACAATGCATCTTTTTCAAGTGAAACGAAAATAAAGAGCAAATAAGAAAATGATTATCAGCTCAATACAAGCAATCCCCAAAAAAAAATTTCAGAAAAAAATGCTATTTATTCCGCAAAAATGACTCTTGTACAAAATTAAAGACTATCTTTGTAAGGTTACAATATGATATAAAAGCTCATGAATGAACGACTGAATCACATCAGACAACTGATAAATGAAGGAAATGTAGACACCGCTATATCCTGCCTGAATGATTTACTCCTAACGGCTTCTTCCCCCTTGCCGGAAGCTTATTATCTTCTGGGGAACGCCTTTCGGAAAAAAGGCGACTGGCAAGGTGCGTTGAACAATTATCAGGAAGCGATTTCTTTGGACCCGGAGAGTCCGGCATCCGAAGCCAAATCAATGATGATGGATATACTTAACTTTTATAACAAAGATATGTTTAATCAATAAGATATAGAACTATGGCTAAAATGAAAGGTGTGGTTGTAGTAAATACAGAACGATGCAAAGGATGTAACTTGTGCGTGGTAGCTTGTCCGTTGCACGTGCTGTCACTCACCCCAAAAGTAAATCAAAAAGGATATAATTTCGTGCAGCAGGTAGTGGAAGACACCTGCAACGGATGCTCTTCGTGCGCCATTGTGTGCCCGGACGGATGTCTCACCGTATATAGAGCAAAGTGTGAAGAATAATAAATGCCCAACAAGCAAAATCTAGAAATTATGGCAGAAGAAGTTGTTCTAATGAAAGGTAACGAAGCCATAGCCCATGCCGCTATCCGTATCGGTGTGGACGGTTACTTCGGTTACCCTATCACTCCCCAATCTGAAGTATTGGAAACGCTTGCCGAACAGAAACCGTGGGAAACTACCGGAATGGTAGTACTCCAGGCTGAAAGTGAGGTGGCAGCAATTAATATGGTGTATGGAGGCGCCGGTAGCGGAAAAATGGTCATGACATCCTCATCCAGCCCGGGAGTCAGTCTGAAACAGGAAGGTATCTCCTATATCGCAGGAGCAGAACTTCCGTGTCTTGTTGTCAATGTCATGCGTGGCGGTCCGGGTCTGGGCACCATCCAGCCGAGTCAAGCCGATTATTTCCAGACCACCAAAGGAGGCGGACACGGTGACTATCACCTTATCGCGCTGGCCCCGGCTTCCGTACAGGAAATGGCCGACTTCGTCGGTCTGGCTTTTGAACTGGCATTCAAATACCGCAACCCGGCCATGATTCTGGCCGACGGTGTCATCGGACAGATGATGGAAAAAGTGGTACTTCCGGAATTCCGCCCCAGACGGACAGAAGAGGAAATCCTGGCACAATGTCCATGGGCTACCACTGGCTGCAAAGGCCGCAAGCCGAATATCATCACTTCACTGGAACTTGACCCAGCGGTGATGGAACAGCGTAACCTGCACCTGCAGGCCAAATATGCGGAAATCGAAGAAAAAGAAACCCGCTATGAAGAACTGGACATAGAAGATGCAGAATACTTGATTGTAGCCTTCGGTTCATGCGCCCGTATCGCACAGAAAGCCATGGAGCATGCCCGTGAAGAAGGCATCAAGGTCGGTTTGTTCCGCCCGATTACCTTATGGCCGTTCCCCAGCAAGGCTTTGAAAGAAAGAGCCAAACAAGTGAAAGGTATCTTGACCGTGGAACTGAACAGCGGACAGATGATTGAAGACGTCCGTCTGGCCGTAGAATGCAAAGTACCGGTAGAGCATTTCGGACGCTTGGGCGGTATCGTTCCCGATCCGGATGAAGTAATCGAAGCCATTAAAGAAAAACTGATTAAATAAGTTATGGATACCGACAGAATAAGAGCCATCTTAAACGTGTTGTTTATGATCGGTGCACTGATTTCCGTAATCCTCTACTTCACTTTGGGCGACGACAAGACCGTATTCTTCTACGTGTGCGGTGCCTCTCTTTTCCTGAAGATGATGGAGTTCGTGTTCCGTTTCTTTCTATGATAAACTACAGGAGAACCAATTATGACAAAAGAAGATATAATCAAACCTGAAAATCTGGTTTATCAGAAGCCTCGATTGCTGAACGATAACCCGATGCACTACTGTCCGGGATGCAGCCACGGAGTAGTCCACAAACTGATTGCAGAAGTCATCGACGAAATGGGTATGGCCGAAAAAGCCGTCGGAGTAAGTCCGGTAGGATGCGCCGTATTCATGTATAACTACCTGGACATCGACTGCCAGGAAGCTGCACACGGACGTGCGCCTGCCTTGGCCACCGCAATCAAACGTCTCTGGCCCGACCGTCTGGTATTCACTTACCAAGGTGACGGCGACTTGGCCTGCATTGGTACGGCAGAAACCATCCACGCATTGAACCGTGGCGAACACATTACGATTATTTTCATCAACAATGCCATCTACGGTATGACCGGTGGACAGATGGCCCCAACCACACTGGTGGGAATGAAGACCTCCACCTGCCCTTACGGCCGTATACCGGAAATCCACGGCTACCCGCTGAAGATGACGGAAATTGCCGCCACCCTGCAAGGAACGGCCTACGTGACCCGCCAGTCCGTACAGTCAGTGGCTGCCATCCGCAAGGCAAAGAAAGCCATCCGCAAAGCCTTTGAATGCTCCATGCAGAAAAAAGGCTCCAGCCTGGTAGAAATTGTGTCTACCTGCAACTCCGGATGGAAGATGTCACCCGAAGCCGCCAACAAATGGATGGAAGAGAACATGTTCCCGTTCTACCCGCTGGGCGACCTGAAAGATACTACAGATATTAAATAATCACTCGTATACCTATGAAAGAAGAAATTATCATCGCAGGATTTGGAGGACAAGGGGTACTTTCCATGGGAAAAATCTTGGCATACTCCGGGTTGATGGAGAACAAGGAAGTGACTTGGATGCCTGCCTACGGTCCCGAACAGCGCGGAGGTACGGCCAACGTCACCGTCATCGTCAGCGACGAACGTATCTCGTCCCCGATTCTCAGCAAATACGATACGGCCATCATACTGAACCAGCCTTCACTTGCCAAGTTTGAGAGCAAGGTAAAACCGGGCGGCGTACTGATTTATGACGGCTACGGCATCATCAATCCGCCGACTCGTAAGGACATCCACGTGTACCGCATCGATGCCATGGATGAAGCCAACGAACGAAAAATGGCCAAGACCTTCAATATGATTGTGCTGGGCGGTCTGCTCAAGATACGCCCTATCGTATCCATTGACAGTGTAGTAAAGGCACTGCGCAAAACATTGCCCGAACGTCACCATCACTTGATTCCGATGAACGAAGAAGCTATCAAAATCGGGATGGAAATCATCAAGGAAGTCTGATTCCCATCAGAAACCGATATATCTTTAAAACAAAAGGGCTGCAAGGAAACTCAACAAGTCAATTTTCTTGCAGCCTTTTATCTATCATGGACCTCCCGAATCCACTTAACTTCCTTACTTTTTGGAATACACAACCGCCCGTTTTCGCTTTTTTATTGTATCTTTGCCCCATTATGAAGAAAGTACTTTTTACAGCCATACTCCTGTTTCTGTGCGGCACCTTGCTTGCACAGGTTCCCATTTCACAATACGGACAAGGAATGTCTGCCACTGGAAGGGACAACAACAGATATGACCGAAACGGAAACCCGATAGATACAACTGCCGTCATCGACGCCAGTACCGTACCGGTAGGATTAAATGCCTGGAAAATTGACACACGCTTTGGCGAAATGACACCAGTTCCAGTAGATACGCTGCAACACGGATTCCAGAACTCCAATGACACAGGAGGCCCTACCGGACACTACACTTATTTAGGTAACTTGGGTGCTCCGCGTATTTCACACGTATTTTTTGAACGGAAAGAAAGCAGCCAGTTCTTCTTCACCGACCCGTACGATTTCACCGTAAGAAAACCAAACGACGTGATTTATACCAACACCAAATCACCATTTACCAACCTGACCTATTTCAAGCAAGGCGACGGTCGTTATGGTGAAGAACGTTTCAAAGCATATTTTGCCGTCAATGTCAACAAACGGCTGGGATTTGGCTTCGATATCGACTATACCTACGGACGTGGTAAATACGACAGCCAGTCTACCGCCTTGTTCAACGGCAACCTTTTCGCTTATTACCATGGCGACAAGTACGACATGCACTTCAGCTTCATCAACGACAATCTGAAAGTAGCCGAGAACGGAGGTATCACGGACGACCGTTACATCACCAATCCGCTGGAAATGGCTGAAGGAAACCGTACGTATGAAACCTACTCCATTCCGACCAATCTGTCAGACATCTGGAACCATAACACGGGGTATCACGCCTTCCTGACCCATCGCTACAACTTAGGATTCTATCGTGACGTGACGACCGAAAACGACACCATCACCAAAACAGAGTTTGTACCGGTCACCAGCTTTATCCATACCGTCAATGTAGACATCAACCGAAGAAAATATATTTCTTATAATACAAGCCAGAACGAAGAATATTTCGAGCACAACTACTTAGGAAAGGATTCGCTGGATGTCACCAAGAACTTCTCCATCAAGAACACCGTAGGTATCGCCCTGCGGGAAGGATTCAACAAATGGGCCAAAGCCGGGCTGACGGTATTTGCCAGCTTTGAGCACCGTAACTTCACCCTGACGGATACTATTACGGGGACTTCCGGTCGACGTATCCCGACCAGTCACAAAGAGAACGTGCTTTCCATTGGCGGCCAGCTTATCAAATCGCAGGGAAAGACCTTGCACTACAATGTGCTGGGTGAAATCGCCATGATTGGCGAAGATGCGGGACAATTCAGTGTAGAAGGACAAGGTGACCTGAACTTCCGCCTGTTCAATGATACGGTACGTCTGGAAGCAAATGCCTACATCAAAAACCTGAACCCGACTTTCTACTATCGGCATTTCCATTCCAAGCACTATTGGTGGGACAATGACCTGAGTAAAATCATGCGTACCCGCATTGAAGGAAAACTGAGCATCGACCGCTGGCGGACCCAACTGAAGGCTGGAGTGGAAAACATCACCAATTACACTTATCTGGACAACACGTCGGTGAAATACACCAACTCCAATAATGTGACCAGCTATAAGAACAACATGGGCGTAAGCCAATATTCCGGAAGTATACAGGTATTCAGTGCTACGCTGCGGCAGGATTTCAAACTGGGTATCCTTCATCTGGACAATGAAATAACTTACCAAAAAACCAGTAACGAAACCGTTCTGCCTTTGCCGGAACTTGTACTTTACCACGACCTGTATCTCCAATTCGGACTAGCCAAAAACGTACTTCAGATTGAAATGGGAGCAGACATGCGCTACTTCACACAATATTATGCTCCCGACTATGCACCAGCTATCGGGCAGTTCTACCTACAGAATCCGGATACACGCTACAAGGTGGGAGGATATCCGCTCATCAACGGATACATTAACCTGCACCTGAAACGTACGCGTATCTTCGTGCAGATGTACAACATCCTGCAACGCACCGGCGAAAAGAGTTACTTCCTCGCCCCTCACTATCCGCTCAACCCACGTATCTTGAAGGTGGGTATTTCATGGAACTTCTTTGATTAATGCCCATGAAAAGAAGCAAACCTGTTTACCTGTTTGTCGGAGTCGTCATCTTGCTGGTCCTAATCCGTCTCTGTTCGCACCACGAGCCTCAACCGGAATTCACCCCTCGTGACTATCCGGACATTGTCCGATCGGGTATTCTTCGTGCGGTAACGGAGTATAATTCCATCAGCTACCATGCTGATAAGGACAGTATTTCCGGCTTTGACTACGAACTCTTGAACGCCTTTGCACAAGCCAAGCACCTTCAGCTGGAAGTCACCCCCGAAATGAGTTTTGAAGAACGCCTGAAAGACCTTACCAAAGGGAAATACGACCTGATAGCTACAGGCACCGTCGTCACCACCCGTTCGAAAGATACCTTGCTCTTCACACACCCCTTGCTGCTAAGTAAACAAATTTTGGTACAACGCAAACAAGAAAAAGAGGAAGACAGCCTGTACATCCACAATCAACTGGAGCTGGGTGGAAAAACGCTTCATGTAGTCAAAGGCTCTCCGGTCTTGTTGCGTCTTCACAACCTCATCAATGAAATAGCCGACACCATCTATATACAGGGAATCGACCAATACGGTCCCGAACAGCTCATGGCGATGGTTTCGGGAGGAGAGATTGACTATGCCGTGTGCGATGAGAATATCGCCAAAGCCAACATCGAACTGTATCCCAACCTGGATATTGACACCGATATCAGCTTCACTCAGTTCTATGCCTGGGGAGTGCCCAAACACGCCCCTGTTCTGCTCGACAGCCTGAATGTATGGCTCGACCAGTACATGAAAAGTGAAGACTACCGGAAACTATATAAAAAGTATTTTCATTAAAACACTCATCTATGATCAAACTGGATAAAGTAAACTGGGGATTCATCGGATGCGGTGAAGTCACCGAAAAGAAAAGTGGCCCGGCCTTCAACATGATTGAAGGTTCCAAAGTAGTAGCGGTTATGAGCCGTGAAGAAGAAAAAGTGAAATCCTACGCCATACGCCACCAGATTCCCCGGTGGTACACCGACGCACAAGAACTGATTGGAGATGAAGACGTGAATGCCATCTATATCGCCACACCTCCTTCTTCACATGCCACTTTTGCCATCATGGCCATGAAAGCCGGAAAACCGGTCTACATCGAAAAACCGATGGCTGCCAGCTATGAAGACTGTGCCCGCATCAACCGTATCTCCAAAGAAACCGGAGTACCTTGCTTTGTGGCCTACTACCGCCGCTACCTGCCCTATTTCCAGAAAGTGCGGCAACTGGTCGATGAAGGTGAAATCGGTAACGTCATCAACGTACAGATTCGTTTCGCACAACCACCTCGGGCACTGGATTACAACAGCAAGAACCTGCCGTGGCGTGTGCAGCCCGATATCGCTGGTGGAGGTTATTTCTACGACTTGGCTCCACACCAGCTGGATTTATTACAGGACATGTTCGGCTGCATCCTCGAAGCAGAAGGATACAAGAGCAACCGTGGCGGACTCTATGAAGCAGAAGATACCATCAGTGCCTGCTTCAAGTTCGATTCCGGCTTGCCAGGTTCCGGCTCATGGTGTTTCGTAGCACACGAGTCGGCCAAAGAAGACCGTATCGAAATCATTGGCGATAAAGGCATGATTTGTTTCTCTGTCTTCACCTACGATCCGATAGCCTTGCACACCGAACGCGGACGCGAAGAGATTCTTCCTCCCAATCCTCCTCATGTACAGCTTCCACTGATTAAAGCTGTGGTGGAACACCTGCAAGGCAAAGCCGTCTGCACCTGCGATGGAATCAGTGCCACACCCACCAACTGGGTTATGGACCGCATCCTGAACAAACTGTAAAAACAAACTTATAGAGTGAAACAACTCTCCTTGTTGACCATACTGCTTGTACTCCTTCTCTGCCCATCCCATGTTTCGGGCCAAGTAGAGAAGCAAGACAGTGTGGATACAACCGAACCAGCTCCAGTTTCTGCACCACGACTTTCATTGAGTAGTTTGACTGACGGTATTGTACGCACCATCAAGTTTACCGGACAAGAAATCAAGAAAGCCGGCATCAAACTGAATACGGTGGATACCACCTATATATCTCCCAACAAATACAATCTGGCCTTCATGCTGGAACAAAGTTCATGGTATGAACATTACCGTCTGGGAAGTAACGACGGGCAAAGTTTAAGCTTTGCTCCTCATATCAATACCAAATTGGGGGTCTATTTCGGATGGAGATGGATTTTCCTGGGAGTCTCTTTCGACATCAGAGACCTCCTTGGAAAAGGAAAAAACAAAGCCCCCCGAAAGGAAATCGTATTCAACCTATATAGCGCCAAATTCGGAGTAGACCTTTACTACCGTAAAACGGGCAGCGACTTCACAATTTCCTCTTATGAAAAGTTTAATTTAAACCACAATTACACAGACACACCATTCTACGGATTTCAAAGTAACATCAAGGGACTGAATGCCTACTGGATTTTCAATCACAAACATTTTTCCTATCCGGCAGCCTATAGCCAGTCGACCAATCAGCGTAAAAGCTGCGGCTCTCTACTGGCTGGATTCTCCTATTCACAGCACAATATTTCTTTTGACTATACTCAGCTTCCCGACGAGATGCAGCAACAGCTCAGTCCTTCCCTCCAGTTCCACAGCCTACGCTACACAGACTACAACCTCAGTGTGGGGTATGGTTACAACTGGGTCTTTGCCAAAAACTGTCTGCTGAATGTGTCCCTGCTCCCGGCCGTAGCCTACAAGAAGTCACGTATCAACGACCAACCTACCCAAAGCGGTACCAGCTGGGCTCAATGGATCAGAGATATCAATTTCGACCTGATTACCCGTGCCGGTATCACATGGAACAACAGTAAATACTATGTAGGAGCTTCACTCGTACTCCACACTTATGACTACCGCAAACCCACTTTCTCCATGACCAACTCCTTTGGAAGCCTACGTATCTACATGGGATTCAATTTCTGGAAAAAGAAAGAATATCGCGACAAAAAGAAATAAAAAAAGGAGCTGCCCAGTGAATAAAAGCAACTCCCTATTAAAATAAAACAAACACAATGAACACTTAGAAATGAACGCCCAGTGTCAGCAACAGCTGGTGACGTTCGTTGGTGACCTTAGTGGCTGGCAAAGCCTCATCACTGAACGCATAAAAATCAGACTTGTACACGTTGTATTTGTAAGCCAGGTCCGTATAAAACCATTTTCCTCTATAACCTAAACCTGCGGTCACCGTATTGCGTGACAAATCATTCATATATTCCGTATCTGTACGCATATCGTTTGCATTCAACGATTTATATGCTCCACCTTTGAAAGCCGATGTAGAATAATTGTAACCGGCCCGTATGTTGAAAGCTGAAGAAATGCGTGCCTCCAGTCCCACACGTACCGTGTGCTGTCCTTTCAGAATAGACTTGGTGTACTCATTCTGGTTCTCCATCGGAGTCCCGTCGTTATAGTACATCCGGCAAGCGTTATAACCAGCATATTCATATTCTGCACCCACAGCCAAGAAACCGCCTACCGTAGTTCCGGCACTTACATTGAATTTCCATGGAGTAACCAAACGGTAATCCTGAACCGATTCTCCGGCATAATCTATCGTCCGCTCATCTGCCTTGAACTGCGTATTGTCGGCTTCATTGGCAAACTTGTAATTCAGTTCCGAATAAAGTTCAGCAGAATAGGTATCGGTCAGCGAGTACCAGGTGGGTGTATGAATGGCCAAACCAAAACGGAATGGAGAATCTTCTATCGGACGGAAAATGGCCCCAAACTTCAAATTCAGTCCGGTCCCTTCTGTACGATACGCATTCCGCAACTCATAATAGCCTGAATGATTACCATCATACACATCTTCCGTATAATAGGTACTGCGCGTATAGTTCACATCATTTACACCCAAGGTGATTCCGAAATACATCCGGTCTTCCACATTAAAGGCCACATTAAAGTCGTACTGGTTAATACCACCTTCTTCCCGACTACGGAAACCGTTGGCATTTCCATTCCATCCCATCGGCATTTGAGAAGTACCCCCTTTTCCATCCTCGAAGGTACCCACTCCAACCAGTTCCGACCGGACACCCATCACTCCCAAATACGGATAATTAGTATTATAATAAGGGTTCGAAAGACCGCTGTGTCCTTCTACTCCATAATTATAAATATCATCCATCTCACTGATGGAGTAAATAGAGCCTGCTACCATATTGGCCAGCTGCTGCGTCTGGGATAAACCATTCAACATACCTCCTGCCGCAAACTGACGGTTGAAGTTCTGACTCTTATGATAGTTGAATCCAAAGTTCAGGTAACGGAGTGTCGTGCGGTTGCCAATCTTTGTGGAGTACACAAAACCAATCTGATCAAACGAAGCCTTATTCCGTTTGTCATTCATCACACTTCCATTAAAGTCACTCTCTGCCTTTGTGGCATTCATGCCAAATGACGTAGACACATCGTGTCCTCTGAACAAGCCGATACCCGCCGGGTTAGTACCGATAACCGAAATATCTGCACCCAAAGCACCCATGGCACCACCCATTCCGACAAAACGGGCCGTTCCGTTCAATTCATCTCCCGCATAGCGGGCCGCATCGTAAGCAGTTTGTGCCATGGCCTGTGCACCGCACAGCAATGAACAGGCCACTGCATACATGTATTTCTTTTTCATCTTCAATCTCCTTTTAATTACACGTTTATCTTCTGCGAGCACCGCCACCACCGGTACTTACTCCTCTGGATGAACCACCTCCTCCCGTCGTAGAGCGGTAGCTACTACCACCAAAGTTACTGTAACTTCTGACAGAAGAATTTGAATTTGTCCGTGAATTATTATATCCATTATTCATCCGGTTGCTGTTGTTCTGGTTCATCCGGTTAAACACATCCGTATTACGATAGGAATTCGGGCGTGTACTGCTGGGACGAGAATAAGTAGATTCACCCAAACCTTGTGACGGACGGGTATATCTTGTGCCTGTACTGCGCACTCTGGAAGCACCATCCGGACGGATAGAACGTATTCCATCGGTACCAGTCACAACACGACCGCCCGTTCTACTATTACGGTCCAGTCCACCCATTACACGACCGCCCGTTCTGCCGTTACGGTCAAATACAGAACCCACGGTACCTCTCCGTACCACCTGCTCTGCACGACGGTTGTTGTAGGTATAGGAGTGCCCTTGATAAGCGCCTCCTCCCCATCCATAATACGGATAATGGTGATGCCATCCGGGGCCCCAATAACCACCCCAGTAGCCACCGTACCAGTAAGGAGAATACCATGGAGAGTACCAACTATAATACCATGGAGAATGCCATCCCCAGCCCCAACTTGGTCCGGCAATGCTCCAGTTCCATCTCCAGTCCCACCACATCGGGTTACTGTAGGTCGGGAACACGTATGCATACAAGCCGTCGTCATACACGTTCCAGTCCCAAGAAGGAAAGGCACCGTACACCACGTCCCAATATAACGGGCTGCTTACCGGAATGGCGTAGCGCGGGCTCCGGAAACGGACAATTCGCATAGCGTACTCATAATCATCCTGTGAACCTTCAAATCCGTTCACCCATTCTCCCCGCTCTCCATAGGGTTTTTCCTGTATGTAAAGTGTATCGTTCTGCATGGAGAACGTATTTTCCCGTGAAGTATACCGACGATTGTACTCATCTACATCACGTGTATTTCCAGCTGCATCTTTCACCACCACTGGAGTGGAAGAAGATAATGTGGAATATGCCGTTGTCCCCTGATTCTGCTTCGGGGCCACTACGGTCTCCTTCTTCGTTTCTGCCTTTTTCTTAGGCACGAAGTAAAGGTCGTCGTTACTCTGGGCCGCCACAAAAAGCGGTAAACTTGCCCATATCAACGAAGCAAATACTTTCAACTTCCTCATAGTTCTATCTTTTAACGGTTTTACCTTTTTATTCTGGTACAAAAATAGGAAGATATTTCTCCCCATCAAGCAGGAAATCCCTATTTCAAGGTAGGGATTTCCCTAAACTTGCCATTCAGGGGACATCACACCCCACTTTTCTTTTCCGCCCAATACACTCCACCTAAAATACAAGCTGCCCCCACTGCCGAAGTGAGTGTCAACCCTTCCCCTAAAATCAGCATGGAAGCACCCAGCGTGACCAGCGGACTCAAATAAATATAATTGGAGGTATGCATCACCCCAATCTTTTTCAGTGCGACGTTCCAAGCCACAAAACAGACCAGCGAGGCCACCAATGCCAGAAACAGCAGATTCATCCATACAGCCGGTTGTGACAATATGCCTACATTGCTACGGAACGGGAAGATCGCAAACAAAGGCAAAATGGTGAGTAATCCATAGAAAAACACTTTCCGAGTAATGAACGACACCGGATAATGCGACAGCCGGCGAATCACCAGACTGTAGCAAGCCCATGAAAAGGCCGCCGACAATGTCAGCAAATCTCCCCATGGAGACACTTTCAATCCTTCTTTTCCTCCGAACACAATCAGACCGACCCCACACAGGGCCAGCAACGAACCAGCCAACAGACGTATTCCCAAACGTACCTCTTTGTAACAGGCCGCCGAGAGAAAAGCCGTCAGCAAAGGAGCTGTACACAGCAGAAAAGCCACATTCGATGCCTGCGTCATCCCCAATGCCGTATTCTCCGTATAAAAATAAAGCGACCCTCCAAAGAAGCCGGCCAATGCCAGCAATCCCTCCTCTTTCCAGCTGTTAGCCAGCAACCGGCGAGGAGCAATCAGCCAGATACCTGCATACGCCACCAGAAAACGGTAGAAAAAGATTTCATGCGGATGCAACCCATGCTGAATCAAGACCTTGGTCGAGATATAGGTCAGCCCCCATACCACCACCACGGCAATAGCCAGTAAATGATAATACCCCTGTTTCACTTTCTCCTTATATTTATTTACCTAAAAACGGAATCACCACGAACTCTGCTTCCGGATATTCCCGCTTCAGCAAATCGCGCATGTATTCCTCCGTATCCCGACGGATAATCTCATCGTCTTCCTCCGGGAAGAGATTGTAGGCCAGCGTATGCAGACGGATGCCCCGACGACTCATCGCCTCCAGGCTCAGCAACGTATGGTTGATGCTTCCCAGCCGTCCGGAAGTCACGAACACCAGCGGATACTGTTTCTGCGCCACGTAGTCAATGGTCAGCAGGTCGCGCGTCAAAGGCACCATCAGTCCCCCGGCCCCTTCCAGCAGCACCGCATCGTAACGTTCGCTCAGAGTTTCCGTCGCCCGTTCAATCTTGTCGAAGTCAATCGGACGCTTGTCAATCTCTGCAGCCAAGTGCGGAGAGCAAGGATAAGAAAAAATCTCCGGCATCGTCAGCCGTTCCTTATCCTCCGGCAACAAACCTGTACCCATAATCCGACGGTGCAGCTCGATGTCTTCCGACAAGTCCGTATTGCCCGTCTGAATCAGTTTCTCCGTAATGGTGCGGATACCCCGCTCGTTCCATGTCTTGGCCAGATAAGCCGTGGCATAACTTTTCCCGATGTTCGTGTCGATGCCACTCACAAAATATACATTTTTTTTCATTTCCGTATCGTTTTTGGTATTTTATTTTCTACATATCATATAAATGGGATGAAAAGTCAGGTACACCCTGCCCCGCTCATCCGAAAACCGTTCCGTATAATTCCGGCAAAACTCCTGCAACCTACCCCGTGTCCAGGCCTGTGCTGCCGTACCCGTCACTCCCGTCTCTTTCAGGTGCCGCAACACCTCCAGCGGGGAAGCGAACGACAAGCGCAACTGCTCCTCGTGAGCATACACCACCTCGTAACGTGCAGCCAGCATCTCCCGCAATTCCTCCAGCGACGGATACGAAAGTCCCGCCGAAGCCAACGTCGCCACCTCCTCCGTGTTGTGAGGGCCGAAAGTACTGAAAGCCAGGTAGCCCCCCTCGTGCAGCAGCCTCCGGCATCCCGAAAAGAAACGCGGCAAATCGTCGAACCACTGCACCGCCGAGCACGACACAATCAGGTCCTGCCCTGCCGGAAAAGCCAGTGTCTCCGCATCCTTCGCCACAAAATGCACCTTCCCGCCCAGCACATCGGCCAGATAAGGCTCCACCTCCGGACAGAGGTCATTCAGCCACATCTCTTCCGGAGCCGCCTGTTTCAGGTACATCCGCGTGAACATGCCCGTGCCGCAGCCAATCTCCAGCACCCGTTCCTGTACGTCCGCCGGAATATAACGGCCTGTCAGTTCCGCCATCCGTGACGCCACGTAACGCTGCACGTCAGCCTTGTCCAGGTAAGTGCCCACGGCCTTCGCAAAACGCCGACTGATCAGGGTCTTGTCCATAAACTACTTTCTCCGCTCAGCAACTGCCGAAACAGCTCCTCGTCATAGTGTTCCACGTCTTTCTCTTCTACCGGTACGCCTTGCCACGCTTCCCGCTGGTTCTGCGGTGGAAAAATCTTATCCGAAGTCCCGACAATCGCCTTGTCCCAGTCCCACTTCCACGCCGGACGGGCCTTCACCATTGTCCATTCGTCGGCCAGTTCCTGCTGCAAGTCGTCCAACGTCCGGTAAGGGTGATGTGCCAGAAAAGCTTTCACCTGCGCCGCCGACCCACAAATACGCCGACGGAAACGCACCAGCACCGGTTCCGAGAAATTCTCCAGCGTTCCTCGGAAGATGGCTTCCGGAATCCCTTTGGTATCATGGATGGGATAAGGTGTCCCGTTCACGGCCAGCCTCATCCCATAAGGATAATCTTTCCCGTTCAACGTCTGGCAGGCCACCCATACGCCCATGGACCAAGCCAGGACCCGTATCTCCTGATAGCCGTCCAACAGGCTGTAGTCAAAGTCCATATTCTTGTAATCAAAACACAGCAAATAATCGCACCCTTCCGGGACCGGACTGCCAAACAGGTTTTCGTCCGAACCCCAGCCCGCAAAGAAAAGCAACAGCGTGGGATTCCCTTCTTTCTTGATAAACAGTTGTTTCATTCCTTCAATTCTTTCCGATTCATTCCTTCAATTCGTGACACAAACGCACCACTTCATCCTCTTCAATCAGCGCAGTCAACGAGAAACGCAACCGTGCCGTCCCTTCGGGCACCGTAGGCGGACGCACAGGCAACACATAGAAGCCGTGTTCCTGCATCTGCATAGCCTTCCAGATGGCCTTCTCGTTGGCTCCTACCACCAAGGGAATAATGTGACTTTCCGACGGGCAATCAGCCCCACTTTCACGGACAGCCGCCCGCAAACGTGCTGAAATCTGTGCCAGGTGCTCCCGCCGTGCCTGCATCTCCTCCAACCGCGACAAGACGAAGCGCGTCCAGGCCACGTTGATAGGAGGCAATGCCGTAGTGAAAATCAACGTCCGCATCCGGTTCACCAAGTAGTCGCGAATCACCTTCCGGCACACCACATACGCCCCGACGGAGGCCATCGCCTTGCCAAAAGTGCCGCACAGGAAATCAATGTCCTTCAGGCAGCCTTGTTCCTCGGCCACCCCCAGTCCGTGCGCCCCCCGCACTGCAATACCGTGCGCCTCGTCCACATACAGCATCACGTGGCCGTAACGGCGCTTCAGTGCCACCAGTCGGTCGAGCGAAGCCACGTCACCGTCCATGCTGAACACACTTTCCGTCACGATGATAATCCGGTAATACGAACCGTGATACTTGGCCAGCAGATTTTTCAACTGCGCATAGTCCTGATGACGGTAACGGATGCACTTGGCCGCCGACAGACGGATACCGTCAATCAGGCTCGCATGCACTAATTTGTCGGCCAGAATCAAGGTATTCGCATCGGTCACCGCCGGCAGAATCCCCGTATTCATGTGATACCCGCTGCTGAACACCAGCGCACTCTCCGCCCCGAACAGCGAAGCTAACAGCGTTTCCAGTTCCCGATAAGCCGGGAAGTTACCCGTCAGCAACCGTGAGGACGAAGAGGAAAAACACAAGTCCCTCTCCTTCACCGTCCGCAGAAACTCTTCACGCAACGCCTTGTCCGAAGCCAGTCCCAGGTAATCGTTCGACGACAGATTCAACATCCGCCGGCCGCCGGCCTCAATCCATTTCCCGTCACAGCAGGTTTCCGGCAACACGCGCAGGTTGCCGCACGCCTCCAGCTGATTC
The DNA here is from genome assembly GCA_900552075.1 of uncultured Bacteroides sp. Lineage (GTDB taxonomy): Bacteria > Bacteroidota > Bacteroidia > Bacteroidales > Bacteroidaceae > Phocaeicola. The sequence continues at coordinate 49,376 of URYL01000001.1, forward strand.
AGTTCCAACTGAAAATCCCTATCCGGTCCGGGTTGTATTTCATTTTCCATGATGTTCCTCCTTTGTCTTTATTCCGGCATTTCGCCCACAATCTTACACAAACCGCTCGTCAGCTTGGTCAGCTGTTCCGGACGGATGATGAAAGGCGGCATGATGTAGGCCAGCCGTCCGAACGGACGTACCCAGATACCTTCTTCCACAAACCGCCGCTGCATCCAGCCCATGTCGACCGGCTTCTTGGTCTCAATCACCCCGATGGCCCCCAGTACCCGGACATCGGCCACCTGCGGCAATGCAGCCGCCGGTGCCAGTTCCTCTTTCAACTGTGCCTCGATGCGATGTACCTTCTCCTGCCAGCCCGACGACAACAACAAGCGCACGGAAGCCAGTGCCACAGCACACGCCAGCGGATTGCCCATGAACGTAGGTCCGTGCATGAAGGCACGCGGTTCCTTGGAAGAAATGCAGTCGGCCACCTTCGCCGAAGCCAGCACCGCTGAGAAGGTCATGTACCCTCCGGTCAGTGCCTTACCGATACACATGATGTCCGGTTCCACCTGCGCATGTTCCCACGCAAACAATTTTCCCGTACGCCCGAAGCCCGTGGCAATCTCGTCAAAAATCAGGAGCATTCCGTGTTCCCGGCAGAGGCCTGCCGCCTCCCGTAAATACTGCGGATGATAGAAACGCATTCCGCCGGCCCCCTGCACGATCGGCTCTAAAATCAAAGCCGCCAGCTCGCCGTGATGCTGCGTGATGACTTCCCGCAACGGCTCGATGTCTTTTTCGTCCCATTCCGCACTGAAACGGCACTGCGGAGCAGGTACGAAATAGCGTATCGGAAGGGCCGAGCCGAACAGGCTGTGCATGCCTGTCACCGGGTCGCATACCGACATGGCGTTCCACGTATCGCCGTGGTACCCCGAACGGATGGTCACGAAATTGTTCTTCTCCGGATGGCCGGCTGCAAACTGATACTGTACCGCCATCTTCAAGGCCACTTCCACGGCTACCGACCCACTGTCGGCATAAAAAATATACTCCATGTTAGGAGGTACGATTTTCAGCAGTTCCTTACCCAATTCGATGGCCGGTTCGTGAGTCAGTCCCCCGAACATCACGTGCGACATCCGGTGGAGTTGTTCCTCCACCGCCCGATTCAATACCGGATGATTGTATCCATGTACGGCACACCACCACGACGACATGCCGTCAATCAGTTCCGTGCCATCGGCCAAGATCAGCGTACAGCCCTGTGCCCGTTCCACCTTGTAAGTAGGCAACGGATTTGAGGTCGAAGTGTACGGGTGCCACAGGTGGTCCCGGTCAAATTCGTCAAACAGTTTCTCACAATTCATATCCTGCTCCTTTTATACGTTCTTTGTCTTTTGATACTTTGGAACCGAGGGTAGTCAGCAAATCGCCCACAATGGCCGAATTGATACCCACATACAGGGCACGGTCCACCGTCTCCTCACTCAGCTGCGAACGTCCTCCGGCAAAACGGAGGAAAGCCGTCGGATTCACCATGCGGAACATGGCCACCGTGCGCAACACCTCTTCCGCCGTCAGCGGTTTCGCGTGTTCCAGCGGCGTTCCCTTGATGGGCTGCAACAGGTTCAACGGAATGGACTGCACCTCCAGTTCCCGCAAGGTCAGCGCCAGTTCCACCCGCTGGGCAGGTGTTTCTCCCATGCCGATGATGCCCCCGCTGCACACGTCCATGCCCGCCCGGCGAGCTGCCTGCAACGTGTCTATCTTCTGGGATTGGGTATGCGTAGAACACAGGTTCGGGAAAAACGACGGCGCCGTTTCCAGGTTGCAATGATAACGGCTCACCCCCGCACGGTACAAGGCCACGAGCTGTTCCTCCGTGGCCAGCCCCAAGGACGCACACAACTTGATACCACTGTGTGCCCGCAGATATTCAAAGTGCTGGCACAACTTCTCCACTTCTCCTGCCGAAGGCCGACGTCCGCTGGTCACCAGCGAGAAGCGCGATACTCCTTGGCTTTCGTTCATCTGTGCCTGACGCAAACATTCTTCTTCATTCACCAGCCCGTATTCCTCCACGCCCGTGTGATGATGTACAGACTGGGCGCACCATTTGCAGTTTTCCGGGCAACGTCCCGACTTGGCATTGATGATGGAGCACATGTCAAACTTCCGCGAAGCGTATGCCTCCGTGATGCGATGGGCCGTTTCACACAATGCGTCAAAAGGTGCTTCCTCCAACAGCCACAAGGCCTCTTCGGCAGTCAGCACCTGTCCTTCTTTTATTTTCTCTTCTAATTTCTGTAATCTTTCCATACGTATTGTATTAAAAAAGAAAGGGTGTATCCACTTCGGTTAAGTCTGTCAGACTTTACCTGAAACGGGTACACCCCTTCCGGTTATTTATTATCTTATTTATTTCATCTAAAAGCAGCGCAGGCACTTCTTCCTTTTGCGGCACCACCAGACACCACAATCCTTTCCGGTCTATCTCGAATAGATTTCCTCCAAGTCCCGGTCCCCCGCTTCCAAAGAGTACATCCTCCTCCGAGAGGATATTCCATGATGCAACCTCAGTCTTCTTCCCTTTGAACACCGCTGTCTTCTGCTTGCCCAATGAAGCATCTGCAATTCCCCGCCCCACCTGTCCGATGGTGACATGGCGATGCAGGCTCACGAACGCAGCATATTCCTTCCGGCTCCAGCGACGGAACCGAAGCATGACTTTGCGCGAATAGGAAGCGATACGATGCATCTGTTTTCTTGTTTAAATGTACGGCTGCAAATGTATAGAAAAATCTACAGAAAATGCAAGGATTTTTCCTTTCTTGCGCAATATTCCACTATGTCTTCCGGTTGGCTTGGATTTCCTGTATATGGTTCCAAGTTTCAAAAAACGGGAAAATCGGCATGGCATCCGGATGGCTATAATCGGCTGGTTGTCTGTAAGTCTGAAGTGTTTATTTCAGATGCTTGTCAAGGAATTTCTCCATGGCACGGTAGAAGTCGAACTTGTTCTCTTCATTATAGAATCCGTGTCCTTCATTTTCTTTTACCATGTATTCCACTTCCACCCCTCGTTTCTTCAAGGCTTCTACCATCTGGTCCGATTCAGCTTTGTTGACGCGCGGGTCGTTTGCACCCTGGGCGATGAACAGCGGAGCCTTGATCTGGTCTACATGGAATACAGGCGAATATTTTTCCATCATTTCTTTGTCGGTTGCGGGGTCACCCACCATTTCGTGCATCATGTCGAGCAACGGTTTCCAGTAGGGAGGAATCGTATTCATGAACGAAAGCAGGTTGGACACTCCTACGTAATCGACGGCGCAGGCATACAGGTCGGGAGTAAAGGTCACTCCTGCCAGGGTAGCGTAACCTCCATAGCTTGCTCCATAGATGGCCACCCGCTTCGGGTCGGCTATACCTTTCTTGATCAGCCATTCTACTCCGTCGGTAATGTCATTCTGCATGGTCTGTCCCCATTGTTTGTAGCCCAGTTCGGTAAACTTGCGTCCGTATCCGGTTGAGGCGCGGAAATTCATCTGCAGTACGGCATAGCCACGGCTGGCAAGGAACTGTACTTCCGGATTGTATCCCCAGGAATCGCGTGCCCACGGTCCTCCATGCGGATTAACCACAACCGGCAGGTTCTTTGCATTTTCCATGGTATAACCTTTCGGCAGAGTCAGGTAACCTTCTATGGTCAGTCCGTCACGGCTGGTATAGGTAATCGGGTTCATAGCGCACATTTCCTCTTCTTTGATCCAAGGCGCTATGTCGGCCACCTTGGTGAGCTTGTTTTCCTTTACATTATAGAGGTAGTAGGATCCGTATGTGCGGTCATTTCCGGCATGGATCAGGCGGATATTCTCGTCTCTGCTCTGGCTGGTGATACTGACGTTATAGCCCGGAAGCTGGGCTTCCAGTTTATGACGTATCCCTTCTTCTTCTTTGTCGAAATAGTGGCGGATCATGTCCTTGTGCCCTTCACAGCCTACGACTATCAGCCGGTTCTTCTTTTCGGAGTAGCTGAGGTCCGAGATGTCGTACTTGTCATTCATGTACAGGACCTCCTTCTCTTCGCAGGTTTTCGGGTCCATCAAAACCAGTGCGGTCTTGTCGCGTCCGATGTTGGTCAGTGCGTAGACCATCTTGTTGTCGGGCGTAAAGACAGCAAAACCGACGGTTTCCTTGAAGTTGGTGGTCAATACCGGTTGGAACGGCTGGTCTTCCGTTTCACGGTATAGTATCTGCTTATTGACGCCGTCTACTATGGCGCTGGCTACACGCAGCTTGCCGTCGTGATCGGTCATCCATCCCTGTATATTGCCCGGGTTCTCGGCCAGCAGGGTCAGTTCTCCTGTATTCAGGTTCAGGCGATACGGGTCGAATACCTGAGGGTTACGCTTGTTCATGCCGATGATAACCAGTGAATCGATTTTTTCCAGCGGATCGATAATATTGGTTCTGACTTTCGGAAAATTGGTGTACGATTTCAGGTCAGAACCGTCGATGTCCACGCCATAGAGCTGGTAATTCTCGTCGCCTCCCGTATCCTTGACGAAAAGGATGCGGTTATTGCCAGCCCACATGCTTGCGGCGATGTCACGTTCCGTTTCAGAGGTGATGCGGATGGTCGTATCCGATCCGATTTTCTGTACAAAAAGGTTCATGCGGTTCTCGTAGGGAGCCATGAATGAGAAGTAGGTCCCGTCGGGCGATACCTGATAGTTGATCTTTTCCGGGTTCTTGAAAAAGTTTTCCAGCGGAATCTGTGTCTGTGCGCCGGCGGTAAAACAAACTCCGGCCATGAACAGACCGGCTGCCAGCATGTTTCTTAAATTTTTCATTGTGTCTTATTTTTATTTAAATGTACGGCTGCAAATGTATAGAAAAATCTACAGAAAAAGCAAGGTATTGGAAGAATACGTTTTTTCGGTCTACAGATTCGCTTTTATCTTCTTTTCTATCTCCGTGTCCGTTGTCTTCTCTGCATAGCCTTGAAACTTTGCAATTATCGTGCGGTCTTTACCTATCAAATAAAACTGCGGAACTCCACTACCAGCCTGATAATCATTTATAAGTTTAGCAATTGTATCTTTATCGGCAGTCAGAAAACCGTATTCTATTCCCTGGCTTTTTACATACGCTTCACAAGATGATTTCGACCGTCCCCACGTTTCTACAGCCAGCACTTCAAGTTCGTTCACCGCATATTCTTTTCTCAACCTGTTCAAGAAAGGAATCGAAATCTTGCATGGTCCACAGCCTATCCCCGTGAACTGCAACAAGATGACCTTCGACTTTATACCGCTTAAAGAAACCTTCTGACCCTTCATATCAGTAAGCGTCCAGTCTGGAGCTTTTTTACCCGTCATATCCACAGTCGCCTTCTGAGACTTCTCTCCTTTTATACGCCGCACATAGTCTGCCGGATAATAATCTTCCGCTACAATTTTTCCCTTTCCTGCAGGATTATACACAAAATCGGAACAAATATTCTCACTGATGCTATGCTGCATCTCCCTGCGATAACGATAAGGCATGTCATTTTCTTTTGAAATCCAGATTTTGTAAATAGATGTCGGATCATATATATACGGATTCTGCGGCATGTAACAAGCCTTACCAAAGAACTCCACCTGATACGGTGTATGGATACTTAATTCCATCAGATAATCTTTCCCCTCATCCTTCAAGCTAAGGACTATGCTATCCTGAGTACTCAATGCATACTCAAGAATGGATTTCATGCAACCAAAAGCTTGCGGCATAATAACTCTGAACGGAAGGGGACTTTTCTGAGTGAAATCATCTATCCGTACTTCTTTTTCCTCTTTCTCTATGTAAGCAAACACAGTTCCGTCATATACCCAAAGCGGTTGCCTGAATTCCTTATCCGAGGCACACAAGAAAGAATAACCCACAGCCGTATCCTGCGGATTCACATGCTCATAAATTTCTATTGGCACATTGTACATCGGCTCTTTGTCTCCAGGTTCCCATGACTTTATCACACAATGATAGGTCACCGATTCCACGGCATTCATTTTCTCCAGTACATGCGACAGATAGTCTGTCTCTCTATTTTGCCCGTAACCCGGCAGGGCCAATATGCATAAGACAGCCCCCAAAAGTTTAAAGCTCTTCTTCATAGTATTTACTTAAATGATTATTTTACAAACTCTTTCATTTTCTCTTTCAGGATATGCTTACGATACCCCATCCAGCTATGTATCACCTTGCGTTCCGGTGAAATCAGCACATAATGAGGCACTCCCTTTACACCATAAACCGCTGCAAGTCCGTCATTCACCTCACGAAGTTCATTCCATTGATGGCCGGTCAGTTTCTTTTCTGCCACAAACTTCTTCCATCTGTTCTTCGCAGCCCCACAAATGCTAACCAGTTCCAGTTTGCCTTTATACATACGACTCACTTCTTCCATTTCCGGCAGTGCCTCCATGCAAGGCTGGCAACCGATGTTCCAAAAATCAAGCAGAATGTATTTACCCTCAAATTCAGAGAGATGATGTGTATTTCCCTCCGTATCATACAGCGTACCGTCTACCATGTGGTCGCCTACTTTTACTGGCTTCACCCTCTTGATATAAGTTGTTATTTCACGTCCTACCGTTGACTTGCGGTCAGCCTCAGACAAACGTGCATACAGCGGATAAACCAATTCTTTATGGGAATATTGAGAATCGGTGTTCCAATTGAGGAAAGATAACTGATCACAATACTTTTCCAGCCAGACTTTTGTGACCGGAGCCGTTTTCATGTATTCCAATTCCCGTAACCGAACTTTGTCTTGCAGAGGATATATATGATTCCGACGGATAGAATCAATCTTGTTTCGGATGGAAATATCATTTATGCTCTTGTCAAACATTTCATAGACTATCATCTCTTGCTTAAAGGCTTCCACCATTTCCGGCATTCCCAACTTGGTAAACTCAGCCTCCGCCTGCTGCTCCGGTACCTCACTTTCTACCGTCCAGAACGGACAGAGCATGCCTTCACCCTGAATCCGGATTTTTGCCCCGGAAACTACCCATAGAGAAAGCGGCCACACTGAAAATGTCTTCTTATAGATTACTAATAGCAACAGCTGCCGAGATTCCTTTGAAGTAATGGTATCCCTTAACACAAACCTGCCATCTGTAACCGTATCAGATAGCATAACGGCCGCATACTTTCTGTTTTCAAACTGAAAGAGGGAAACAATTGAACTGTCGGGCAGGTTCTTCACAAATCCTTCTATCAAGAATTCACCTTCCGGAACCTTCTGCCCAGAATGGCAACTCCCCATCACCATCCCCAATAACATGGAAAAGAATAATATTGCAGTGATTTTCATGGTATTATAGTTATATAAAAATAAGCCCGCTTTCAAATGCGGTTTCTTCCTTTCAACTTCTCTCAGAAGCATATAAAACATGCGTAGAAACCGATTTGAAAGCGGACTCAAAAAAGCTGATTACTGAAGTCTGAACGTAACAGGCACGGTGTATTTCACTCTCACGACCTCTCCCTTCTGCATGCCCGGTTTCCACTTAGGCATGGTCTTCAGCACGCGCAAAGCCTCTGCATCCAAATCCGGATTCACCGCACGAACCACATTGAACTCGGTAGGAGTTCCATCTTTTTCCACTACAAACTGCACGATTACCCGTCCCTGCACATTGTTCTTCATGGCACTTTCCGGATATTTCAGGTTGTCTTGAAGGAATTTCAACAATTCCTTCATTCCTCCCGGAAATTCAGGCATCTGTTCCGCTACTATAAACACTTCGTCCTTTGCCACGCTGTCAGTAGGAACTGCTACCACGGAATCCGGTGCGACGGTTTCTTCTTTGGCATCCTGTTTTTCGGATGCTCCCTGCGAGCAGGAGATGTTTCCGGCAACGAGTAGAGCAAAGGCCGGAACCATGAACAGTGCATATTTGATACGCCCTGTTCCGTTTGATTTTTTCTTGTTCATCATAATGATACGTTTTTTAAGATGAGAGAAATTGAAATTATTGGATAATCCATACTTGTGGCCATAAGCCAACCCAAGCAGGTGATATTGATAACTCTTGGTGGCGAATCCCGCTTCCACGACTCTCTTATCGGCCAGAAACTCTAAGTTGAGCCGGACTTCCCGTTTCAGCAGCCAGGCAAAAGGGTTCATCCAGCAGCAGATGCTGACCATTTCGGCAAGAAGCACATCGACGGAATGTCGCTGCTTTACGTGCGCCATCTCGTGCGTCAGGATTTCGTCCAGCTCGTCTTCCTTCACCGTCGCCGGATTCAGGAAAATCCACCCGAAGAAAGAGAAGGGTCCGGACGAGCCATTCAGGCATTTCACACGGATGCCGTTTATCGTCTTCTCCGGCGTACGCAAGATCAGGTGCCACAAACTGCACGCTTGCACGAGGAACCGGACGGACAGCACCAGCATACCAGCAAGATACAGGTATTCCATCCAATCGGACAACACCCACACGCCGTTTCCCGCTTCCGCCGCTTCACTTCCCACCACAATTTCCGGCAACACCACCGAATAGTCAAAATGCGTCAGCATAATCAGGCTGTCACGACTTTCCAGCCATTCCCGCACGTCGACCAGCGGCAACACGAAAGGCAGTACCAATGCCAGCAGCAGAATGAATCTTCTGGAACGGAAAAATGTGTCCCGCGTACATACCAGCTTGTACAAGGCGTAAAACAGGACCAGTCCGAGATTGACTTGAAGAAGATATAGCATAATAAAAAGAATTTTAAAAGGTGAGTAAATACAATTCTGAAATGCCCTATTTGTCTTTCCGCTTCTCAATCAGGTCGATAATCTCGTTCAGCTCGTCCTTGGAGATTTTCTGCTCCTTGGCGAAGAACGACACCATCTCCTTGTAAGAGTTGGCGAAATAGTTGCGCACAAGGTTGCCCACCGAATTGCGGGTATATTCTTCCTGCGCCACCAACGGCGTATAGCGGTAAGTGTTCCCAAACTTTTCGGCCTTCAGGTAGCCCTTCCGCTTCAGGTTGTTCACAATCGAGGCCACCGTGGTGTAAGGTGGCTTCGGCTCGTCATAACATGCCACGATTTCTTTCACGAAACACGGGCCCAAATGCCAGATGAAACGCATGGTCTCTTCTTCCTGATAAGTTAGCTTTTCCATATCGAACTAGGTTTTCTACGAACTTTTCGCAAATCTACGAAGTTATCGTAATAGTTATTCAAACAAACAGTTAATTAATTTAAAAGGAAAGATTATTTTTTCTTATCTCACCCATACACACCCAAAATCGCACCACGGATTCAGATTATCCACAGACAATCACACCCAACACCCCTGTTTGCTTCCAACAATGCGCCCACATTTTGAGTAAAGTGCCTTATCGTTTTTTACGTTTCTCTGTCCAGAAACGTACGTCTTTCCTGGCGGAAACGTAGGTTTCCTTGCCGCAAAACGTACGTTTCCCGTAAGGAAAACGTAAAAAACACCTTGACAGGTGGTCGTTTGTTCAAAGAGATTTTCCTCAAATTCAAGTGATTGTCATCATCTCAACATCCGATATACGATGTGCCTAAAAACTTGGAAAGACTTCCCATCCCATTTGGAGAATCGAAAAATCTCCGTATCTTTAGCGCCCTAACCCTTAATTGTTTTTTGATATGAAAAAAATCAGTAGAATCTTAGGAATGACGGCGGCGTGCCTACTCTGCCTGTCACTGAATGCGACAGCCAACCCATCCGCCAGCCACCAGCCACAGGAAAATGGAGAAACCGTTATCTGCCGGGGAGTAGAAGCACACACTTCCGGACCGATGGTCAAAGTGGGAGAAACAGCCCCCGACTTCCGGGCAGTGAATGCGAAAATGGAAGAGGTCAGTTTGTCGGACTACAAAGGAAAGAAAGTGATTCTGAATATTTTCCCCAGCTTGGACACGCCGACATGTGCACTGTCTGTCCGGCAGTTCAATGCCAAGGCCGCAGGATTGGCAAATACTGTGGTGCTATGCCTTTCCATGGACCTGCCTTTCGCGCAATCACGTTTCTGTTCTACCGAAGGACTCGACAACGTGGTGCCGTTGTCGGTGTTCCGCAGCCGGGATTTTGTCACGAACTACGGTCTGCAATTAGCCGACGGTCCGCTGGAAGGACTGATGGCACGGGCGGTCATTGTGGTGGATGAAAATGGGAAGGTATGCTACACGCAGCTGGTGAAGAACATCTCCCATGAGCCTGATTATGAAGCCGCACTGAAAGCCGTGCAATAATCTGCCCCAAAGTGAAGGGATACGCTATTCCCTTCCTTTGGCATTGAAACGGAACCCCACTCCCAGCATCAGGTTGTTGGGGTCCTTGAAATCATGCAGCTGGTAGCCCACATGCAGGAAGAGGTTCTTAGTGATATCCGTCTTCAAGGCCAATACCTGATAAAAGGCGTCGGTGTCAGCGTCGTGACAAATAATATTCCGCCCGATACCCACATTAATGGAAAAAATCGGCATCACCACCTCGGCACGCAACGAAAGTCCGACGGCAAACTGTTCCCGGAAGGGAGGACGATAGAATTTGATAGTCTCCGCATCGGGAGTACCACCCGTATCGGCAATATGATGGGAGATATTGGCACTTTCATCGTACTGGGCATCCAACGATATGCCAGCCCGGAAATAGCGGCTGAAATTATACATCGGCGTAAAGTTTAACCCAGCAATGCCAAACAAACCGTTTACTAAAATCGGAGTTCCGTCTTCCAGATACAGCCCTTTTTTCCGGCCAGCCCCGTACACAATCAAATCGTAACTGACATAGGGCTTGAAAGCCGGACGTTGAAAAGAACCTGATGAGGCGGTTGTAGAAGTACGGTCGCCTCCTCCAAAATAGCGAGCAATGCCGATGCTGGCTCCCAACGTATTTACTCCGGCATTGGGATAGCCGGTATTCCCGTTCGAGAAATGGGTGACCCCGATACCTGCCCGCAAACTGGTCTGAGTATCCAGTTGCCAGTTCAACAGAAATCCCAAATGAATGTAGGCATTCATCCGAGAACCTACCACCCGATTGTACGGATTGGATACCGCATCGTATTTTTTCCACCCGAAAGAAGCCCCGAAATTCCATTCATAATCCAAGGACAAACGAGGAGTGAGAGTCGCAATACGGGAAGTCTGAAACACATAGACCGACCAGGGATTTCCCAATTCAGAAGGATGGAAGAACGTGTTATACCCTACTCCGATGCCTTGTATGGCATGAGGATACATCCTTCCGAAATAGGTATCGGGAGCAAACTTGAATCCATATTTCAAGTGTATCGACAGATTTTTTTCAAGAGGAGCAGCCAGCGCATTTTCTCCTCTAAAGAACTCGTGGGTTGAAAGCAAATAAGCTGGCTTTATATCTACCATAGCCCAATGAATAACCTTCCGGGATATACTATCCGGTTCATCCGCATGCAAAGGAGCGATGCAGGCAACGAAATGCATGCATGCAAGCAAACGAAAAATAAACTTATTGGTCTTCATTGGCTAACTCAAAAATCTTTGGCGGATAAAGGTAGAAAAATTTCCCATACGACAAATACCTTTTTACAAAAAAGCCCGCCACCAACTAATTCTCAGCCGTGACGGACTTCCAGACTGCGCGTCTTACTACCTGCGAGTTTTCCGGCAACCTGAGTTTCGGAAAATGCTGACACATCCCTTGAAAGGAGAAAGCAAATTTCCGGCTATGGTATTCGAAGCATGAAGTCCCCGCCCCGGCAGACCGAAGTGCAGGTCTTTTTCCGGACAATCGACGGAACGTACCCATGTGCGGCACCAGTAATCCCAGATGGCCAGACGGGAACCGAAATTGCTATGGCAGAACCGGGCTTCGTCACTGTGATGAATCTGGTGCTGATAAGGGCTCATCAACACCACTTCCAGCCACCGCGGATAGCTCAACGGCACAGAGGAATGACGGAGATTGGCACCGGCCATGAAAAACAGAAAACTGAACGAGTTGACGCCCCAGATGGTGGCGCGGGCCACCAGGTGATTGTTGAAGTAGAAGAAAAGACCGGTCACCAGCACGAAAGCCGCCATTCCTTGCAGGTTCTGCAACAGAATCTCCACGGGATGCATGCGATAGAGCGTAAACGGGTTCATGACCGTGGCCGAATGATGCACTTTGTGAAACTCCCACAGATAACGGTTGCGGTGCAGGTAGTAATGAGTGACAAAGACAAAAAAGTCTTTCACGAGAAACAAAACCACGGGATAGCAGAAAGCCACCCACAGACTGGAAGAAGCGTCCGGACGAGGTCCAAGCCATTCGGTCAGCTGCATGGACAAGGCATAAGCCAGCATGGAACCGACCGATAAATAGGGTACGATACATACCGCCTTGAAACACAAACCGATGAAGAACAGACCGTAGTCCGTACGGGCAGAACTGCTCCACCAGTTACGCTTGGCAAACAATTCCCGCCAGCTTTCCACAAACGATTTTCCATGTACAAAATACAAAAGGCAGAGCCCTATCAGTCCGGACATCAGAAGATAGCCGATGAAGACTCTTCGTGCCGGGTCGAACAAATACGCCACCGGCAGCCAGACTGCTTCTTTAAATAATTCCATCCAATTCATTTTCTGCGTTGATTTAAAAATGTAATTCCAGGGTCAGCATCATGTTGAACGGAGCCGAGGGAATGATGCCTGGCCCCGGATAGCCTGTAGCCCTGCGGGTCATATAAATCTCGTTCCCGATGTTCTGCAAAGAGAGTACCAGCCCCGCATAACGTGTGGCCTGGTAGCTGACACTCGCATCGACTACACAGAAACCGGGAATGGCTCCATAGATACCGTACACTCCGTCGTTAGGGTCCATCGGTTCATTGGAAGCGTCGGTGTACTGGAAAGAGGTACCGCTCACCTGCACGGCTGCCGAGAAGCGCCGGAAACTCAAATTGAGTCCTCCTTTCAGGTTATACAACGGCACAAACTCTATCTGCTTCCGGGACTGCCCCAGGTAACGGGAGCCGGTCACAGCCACACTGGCATAGACTTCCGGCTTCAAGTCTTCGTGAATCACCCGGGCAAAGGAAGACAAATCGACAGAACAGGTACTTTCCACCCCATAACTGATACCGTTCCCCACATTGTCGCGGTAACGGTGGTAGGTGCCCTTCATCTCCGGATTCTCCCGATAGTATTCTCCGATGCGGTTACCGTAGTAGAGGAAAAAAGCACTGACATCATAACTGAGCAAACTCTTCCCGCGGGAACGGACTCCCACATCGCTGGAGTAGCCCGACTCATCCTTCAAGTCGGGATTGACGGCCAGTCCGGGCGATACGGTACGCATGTCATTGAACGTAATGGCCCGGTAATTCCGGGTGGCGTTAGCATAAAACTCGGCTCGGGACAACTTGCACGAAGCCGCGATTCCGGCCAGGAGGATGGCCCGATTCTTATGCACCCGGTCTTTCAGCACGTCGTTCTGCAACTGGGGTGTCCCGTCGGTGTACGCCACGCGGTAGTGTGACAGTTCGCCCAAGATCCCGGTACGGATAATCTCGAAACGCAAACCCGGCACCACGGTCCACTTCTCTCCCAGACGGAGGGAAGCCTCACTGAAGCAGGCCAGGTTCAGGTTGGGATAACGGTAGAAAGAATGTAGTCCGACCCTGCCGTTCATGTCCGACAAATCCGTGGTCCGCTCCACTGGCGTGAAATCGGGACCTTTTCCCCGGCTGCCCGGAGCCTGTTCCCCCGTATTCCGTCCCTGATAATATTTCATGCCGACCACCCACGAGGATTTCACTTCCGACCGTAGAAGACGGAAACGCTTCAAGTAACGGGCCTCCAGGCTCCAGTTGACAAAGATGCCGCGCTGCAAATCCCGCTCCACATTCTGTGGGTCGGGCGAACCCACCCGCTTGGTATGGTATCCCACCGTAAAGCGACGGGCATACAAACCGACCGCATGGAAATTCACCTCATCCCCACTCTCCTCAAAGGTCTTCCGGTACTTGAACGACAGAATGTTCCAGTCCACCATGAACCAGTTGCGTTCCCGGTTGCTTTGGTAGGGATTCTCTGCAAACATCTTGTCGGTCAGTCCGCCGGGCTGGTGTTCCAGATAATGGTATTTCAGCACATCCAGCTTGTAAAGTTCATAGGTACTGGGCCGGTAGAAAAACTGACCTAACACGCTGTATCCTTTGAAGTCGGCATTGGGACGACACCCGTTTCCCTTCTTGACCGTCCCCGACAGGTAGTAGGCGAATTTGCCCAGTGTACCCGACAGTCGGGTATAGGAACTCAGGAAGCCGTAACTGCCATACGACACGTGCTGCCGTACCTCCACTTTCTTGTCGGCCGGAGGCTCCGAAAGTTTGAAGTTCACCATCCCCCCAAACTGTGAACCGTACTGCAAGGCCGAAGCCCCACGAAACACCTGCACCTCCTTGATGTCATTGGCATTGGGGGTGTAATAACTTTCCGGATAGCCTAAAGGGTCGGCACTGATGTCGTAGCCGTTCTGCCGCATGTTGAAATTGGAAGAACGGTTGGGGTTCAGTCCCCGGGTACCGATGTTCAGTTGCAGACCGCCCTCACTTCCTTCCTGAATCGTGATGCCAGGCACGTTCCGGAACAACTGACGGGTATTGTTGGCCGCCTTGTTGAACAGCATATTTTCGGTCAAAGTCACGTTGCTTTTCTTGCCGGCGAAAATCATGGCTTCCTCCACATCGCGCATAAAGCGCTGTCCTTGTTCCTTGCGGGAAGAACTGCCCTTCACCTGTACCTCACCCAGCATATATTCCTGCGGGCGGAACGACAGGTCGCACCGCACGGAATCACTCTCCGTCAGCTGTACGTTGACATAGGCCACCTTGTCGGGCTGTCCGCAACGACGGAACATCAACGAAAGGAAGGTGTAGTCGGGACGTTTCACGGTAAGCGCATACCCGGTTCCTTTTTCATTGGTCTGCACCTGTACCGACTGATTGCCTACCAGTCCGAAGATTTCCAGACAAACGGGTCCCTTCACCTGCTTTTCTTCCCACTGGATATCGCCGTAGAGATGCAACAGCGACTGAGAAAATCCCGGCACTTCCCACCCGATGCTTCCACCGCATAAAATGACACACAATAAAATCTTTTTCATTTGTCCTCCGCTTTTAATCGCCCTCTTCGCCGTCGCTGTACGTCACCGTAAGTCCCAACGCCGACACGACTTCCGTTTTCAAGATACCAACCACTTTCTGCAGTTCCGCATACACCCGCTTCAACTTCTCCGTCCCTTCAGGCGTTGCAGCCAGCCGGGCCAGGTCGGCCGACTCGTTATCCAGCTCGGCATGCAGCGCCGTAAACACCTGTTCCATTTTTTGCAGAATCTCCGTTCTCTTGGCAGGAGGAAGGTACTCTCCCAACATCGTGGCAAAAGAAAGCGCCCCATTCTTGACTGACGAATCTCCATACGGATAACCATCATAGAAGCGTTGGAAAGCCTGAACAGATCGGACCAACAGACGGGTGGAAAGTCCCTCTCCATGGTAATAAGCCTCCACCGTCATCGGCTCTGGCTGATGGACTGAAACGCCATAAATACCCACCGGAATTCCGACCTTGACCGTCCGGATATTAGCTTCAAAGTTACTCATCAGCAGGTTGAGCACCACGTTCAGGCTGCCGCCCACGGAGAAATCATCGTTGCGCACAAAATTATCGCCACCTTTCTCATAAGAGGCATACACCGCCTCAGCCTGCTTCACCAACAACCGGGTCAATACCGGGAGAAAAGACAGATACTCTCGTCCCATTTCTCGCGTCAAATCCATCCGGTCGGAATACAACAAATAATCGAGTGCCGCATAACCCAAGGCATTGGGCGACAATACCCCACGGTCCAACCGCTCCGACAAAACTTCCGCCGAATACCGATTCCGCACCGCATCTTCCAACTGCGTTTTATTCACCGGAAAACGAGCTGATACTGCATACAAGCCATAAAGTTCTCCCACGAAATAAGGCTGGTCGAAAATAATCAGGTCTTGCAAGAACAGGAAAGCGGCCTCATACTGCCGTTTCAACTCCACCAGTTCCTCTGGATGTTTGTCCAGTTCTCCAGCGATTTCATCCAAGCGCTTCACCTGGGCCAAATAGCCGGCATAGGCAGGTAATATCTGTTGCCGATACCAGAAATCCAGGTATTGCGGATCAATCTTGGAATTTCCATTGTATCCTTTGATGGGGGTGTACACACACGAGGTAAAACCCACCATGCCACACAGCAAAAGCAGGCATATCCACACATAGTTCTTCATGTCTGTTCCATGCGTTTTTAGTGAAAATACTGATGTACTTTTTCGATGGCCGCGCTGATGGAACCCTCCTGCACCCCGGTGAGACGGTCTTTCTCCCACACGCCGGTCTCGCCTTGCGTCAGTCCGTCGTAAAGGGCGACCGCCTGCTCCCACGTGATCCGGGATTTCCCAGCCTCATCCTTCACAAACGGAAGGGCCAGGATAAATCCAAGCGCCTCTCCCATGGAATGAAAATAGCCTTCGCTCGGCACCGAAACTGTCCGTTCCAGGAAGGTCTGGCTTTCCCGCAAATAATAGACCGTACGCAAGGAAAACAATTGGGCCATCTGCCCGCGAAGGAAAGCCACCTGCTTCCGCACTTCCTCCAGATTGTGGTCCCCAATGGCCTTCCGTCCCTTGTAAAAAGCCTGATAGACCGAGGTATTGATACCGCTCAGTCCCTGCATGCCCACCGCCTCTTTTTCAATATAGTTGGCCAAAAACAAAGGAGCCAGCCGATTCGGGTCTACGTCCAACGTACCCAAATAGCCATAGGCCGTGTCCCAACAATGCGCCATCTCCGTATAGTTCTTACCGACCACCGGCGATGCATTGTCCGCCTTCAGGGCTTTTTCCAGGAAATAATCGACCTTGTCGAGCGTCAAAGCCCCCATCAGGGCTTTCTGGATGACCTGCCCTAATTCCACCCCTTTTTCGTCCAGCATCCGAGATTCTTCATTCGACACGGCCACCGTACCCGACACACCTGGCTGTGCTTTCCGGCTGACTGCCTCACTATTCACCAGTGCATACAGCTGGTCTGCCAGTCCGGAAATACGGTCGGCCACCGGCTTTCTGAGTGATTCATTCGTCGGAGACAAGGTACCCGCAATGGACTTCCGGTAGTTCTCCAGCTGTTTGGAGAAATTGCTCTGCGTCTTACTGTTGATGGCATTGTTGAAATGGCGGAAAGCCAGAATCATTTCTCTCGATTCTCCAATGTCCACCGTAGAAATTCCGTTTTGAGTAAACTTATATTCCATCAGGAGCTCCTCTTTCTTCTCTTCGGTTGAATCGGTCATTCTTTCCAATTCTTTTTTCGCACAACCGGAGAGCAGACAAGCTGCACTCCCCAAATACATCATCCATAAAGTGATTTTTTTCATTTGATAAATTATTTAAGTTAAGGTAAATACATAGCTTTTGAATAAATCAGGTAGTCCACCCCATAATCGGTGATATGGAAAGATTCCGCGTTCCGGCTATACTCATACTGCATTCCGTAGAACGTATCATCGGCATCTCCATTGACATAGAATTCCGAAGAGACATCCACCCGGCCATACGGACTGAGGAACACGGCAAAATAGAAAAGGTCGCCACTTTTCTTCTCAATCGTATACGTCCGGTCGACCTGCTTGCCGGAAAAAGACAAGACCCCGTTACGTTCCCGGGAAGTAATACAGTTCTTCCCGTCGTACAAGGTATCGACCACCAGCCGGTTATCGGTGTCCAAGTACTGAATCACCATGGCCGTCAGATTGGTCGGGTCCTGCCGGTTGTGAATGTCTGCCCGCGCATAGAAATTCAACTCTATCGAATAAGTATTGTGATCCTCTCTCTGAAACTCGTCCGACGGAGTAATCTCCCAGTCGCCCGGATGCTTCGGGAAACAGTTGAAAGGTACTCCCAACTCCAGCGGCAACTTGTCGGCTTCTTTCAAGGAGATAAACTTACTATAATCTTCGGGTGGCATCTCCGCCGTTTCTTTCTGGCAACCGACCAGCAGCACGGCCATTCCTACCCACACATAATATTTCATACGTTTCTTCATTTATCAATTCAATTAAATTTTATTCGGGCGGTATAAGGTCCTGCCACCCCTTCCCACTCGCGGCTTCCTTTTTCTACAAACTCCTGAAACACGACTTCTTCGTTGAACTTCAACCCGGGCAAGAAAAAAACGCCCTCTTCAGTAGCCATATATCCCGACCCCAGCGCCGTATAATACGTGCTGCCATCGTAGCCTTCCACCGTCTTTTCCGGCTGTTCATTCTTGTAGAACAACTCATACTGTAAACGGTCGTAACGGGCCACCCGTTCTCCATTCTCCCGCGTATGGCCATAATGGTAAGTCATACGGTCGTCCATCAGCGTATAACCAAAATCCATGGTGCTCTGATACACCACTTCTCCAGTTGCCGTCAGCAGAATCTGCAAGACACAAGGACGCCGCGATTTCTGGTTGCCTGTGGCAAAAGAACGTTTCCGGAACCGTTCTTTCCGGTCAATCCGTCGTTGCATCCGTTCCTTCCATTCCTCCATCGGGAAATCGAGAGGAGTCAGTTCAATCCATTCAGAACCTTCACCCAGATAGTTTGCCGTACGCAACACAATCTTGTCTTTCTCCACCCGTACCGGAGAAAATCGGTTTTCCACATTGACTTCAAATCCTTTTAGCTGGTCGAGCATGGTAGGCGTCGTCAAAATCAGGTTCAATCCCTCCGCCACCTTTATCTCGTAATTTGCCTCCGTCACCTCCAGATTGAATTCCGGCGCATAATAGGTTTTCCGCTCCATTTCCGTTTGGTCAGTGTCCGACTGCCGGTAGGCAATATCCGTCAGCATCTTCAAGGTGCCGTCGGGCTGGAACTTTACAAACAGGTTGTAGCCACCCACGCCCAGACGGCGGGATAAGATTTCAGGATACAACGAGTTATAGTTCGTCTTTATATTTTCGGTGATATTGGTATTCAAATAATTGTCCACTTGCGGGAAATAACATACCAGCCATCCGTTTTCCGCCTGGCACAAGCGTTCCCGGAAATCCTTTGCCGCCGGCAAGTCCTCGATATTGCTCACCGATACAGGCTCCAGCTTGCTGCACCCCATACCTAATCCGCAAGCCATCACTATGCAAAACATTAATTTTTTCATCACACTGTTTTTTATCACGGTGCCGGAGCATCGTGTGGTTGTTTATTATAATGCTTGAGAGAAGCTGAAATGACCCGGGTCAGCTGCGCTTCCCTGCGAATCTTAAAGTTCTCCCACAAAAACTCATCGACAAAAGCCATTTTACGCTGCAACGTCGCCTTGGCTCCTTCACCTCCCAGCTCTTGTGCCGTGTTCAGACACTCATTGATTTCACTGACAGACAAGCACACAAGTATGCTCAATGTCTCGGCAAAATCGCAGAGGGAAGATTCCATCGCCCCATTGCTGAAGAAACCTTTCTTCCAACTGTAAGGTGTACCCTGAAACTGATACTCCCCTTTGGATACATCCGCACTTTTCGACCACTCATAATAAAGAGACGATGGATTGAGTGCCGCAAATTTGTCGAGTAAGGAAGGTCGTCCTTGCACCAGCCGTTTGGCAAAAGCAAAAGTCGCCATCCGCACATATGGGAACAACTTTTCTGCCGTTGCCGCCGAAAAACGATTGACCCCAAACACTGGAAGTATCGCTTCTCCCAAAGAGGTATTGATCTCACCTATCTGCAAGGAATTCAAATTGGCCTCTCCCAGCAGAAGGATTTGCCGGGGGGCATATTCCTTCACGAATGCCATACCACCGGCCTGTTCAAAAGGTACTATCCACAAAGCCCTCAAGGCCTCCAGCAACGGACGAATTTTCTCCCGATTGGGCGGCAGGTTGTCAGGCCAGTCTGTTTCTCTGTAAGGCGTCCGGGTGTACCCAACCTCTATATTATAGGGACGAGCAAATTCTTCCGACAGCCATTGGTCCAATTCGGTTTGTGGTCCAGGTTCCGAAGCAAAAGGATACTGCACGGCCCCCTCTTCCTTCCGGCATCCCCCTCCCAAGCAAACGATTCCTACCAAAAGCAATAAATAAATCTGTTTTCGCATATCATTATAAGTTTACGGTTTAATAAGAGTTACCCCCTCGGGCAAAGAGAGCGTTTTGCGGGAATCCTCCGGCTGCAACACATAGCGTGCCTTCTTAGCCTCTCCCACCCGGTTGCGGTCTACACTAATATTGAAACGGCGTAAATCGAACCAGCGAAGTCCTTCGTGAATGAACTGCTGCCGGGCCACCTCACTGACATAGTACAGAATAGCGGCCTGTTTTTGCGTAAGCGGACGATAAAAAGGCTGTATCCGCTCCCGGTCGGCAGGTTTCACATTCTCGATTTCAGTACCCGACAACTCACTCCCGATACCATCCGCAATATGCTTCTGGTTGATGAACGTAATCAAGTCGTCTTTGGCCAAATCAGCACGGCCCGTCATGGCGTAGGCTTCAATACGGTGCAGAAAAACTTCTTCGGTGGTCAGCAAGACATTCTGTGTGTACTGTCCGCGACGTTCGTTCAGCAATCCGTCGGCCGACTGAAAATGGGTAAACTTCGGCCAGTAGGCACGGGTCCGGTCGAGTCTGCGTACCGCCTTGAAATAACCTTCTATCTGTCGGATGCTTTTGGACGAGAAACGCTGGAAAACCTCCTCATACGATACGCTTCCCAGTCCGTAGCGGTCGGTCTTGTAGTTTTCTTCCCAAAGGCTCTCCACCGTAGTAATCAGCAGGTTGCTGGGATTATCTTCCGAAGCATACCCCTCTACCATCTCCGCCACGGATTTCTCCTTATATTCCTGATAAGGTAAGATGGATTTCTTGACATCATTTCCCAGCACATACGTGGCATAGTCGATGACTTTCTGCCACTGCCCCGTGTAAGCAAAAAAGCGGACGGCCAGCGCATAAGCCGCTTTTTTATGAAAATGAAATTTTTTCTTCTGATAATACTCGTCCCTCACCCAAGCCAGCCCATAGGAAAGATCTCTTTCAATCTTCCGGTAAGTGTCCTGCAAGTTCTCTTGCGGATAAGACACCCACGCATTCTTCTCGGATTTCTCCACATAAGGGATGCCGGGCAGGCCTTTGTTGGTTTCCTCGTCGGCAAAAGGCGGCGCCCAGATATTGGCCACCATGAAATGCAGGTAAGCACGAACCAAAAACGCCTCGGCATAAAGGGCCTGCAACTGCGGGTCTTCCTTGTCTGGATAAGCGGCCAGCAATTCCAGCGCCTGATTGGCCTGAGCGATTCCCCGGTAACAATCCAGCCAATACAGCTTGGGAGAATCCAACTCTTCCTCGTGGTAATCGTTCCAATAAAACATGGCCTCGTTCAACCGTGAAGCCGGCAGTTTCACGCTCCGGTCGTCTACATTGTCCGTCCGCAACTCCAGGAAACGGAAATAACTGGCTTCCGGATAAGCAGCCGTCAGCAGCTGGGCAATCTTCTCTTTGGAGTCGACTTCCGTATGGGTATTCGAATCGGGATACTGTTCCAGAAAATCATTGCAGGCAGACAGCACGAGGCAAATCGCTCCCAAAAGGGAGGAAACATATCTATTTATTTTTCTCATCTTTTCTATTCATTAAAAACTTAACTGTACCGACATACTGTACGTTCTGGGAGTGGGAGAAGAAACCCCTCCAGAATTGATGAACTCCGGGTCTCTTCCCTGTAGTTTCTTATCCGCATAAATCAAAAAAGGATTGGTCACCTGGGCATACAGACTGAGACCTTTCATCTTCATTTTCTCACAAACCGAGCGAGGGAAAGTATAGCCTAGCGAAAGACTCTTCAAGCGCACGAAACTTCCGTCGGCCACATTCACCTGCGAATAGTTATAGGTATTGTAAGCCCGCTCCACATTCTCTTTTCCCATCAAGCTGTAGATGTCATATCCCGGAATGACCGGAATGCTTTTGGTCTGTTCATCCCCCTTTACCAGCCAGCGGTCGCGATACCGGGTGGTGAACACATTCAGGTCGTTGTATTCCGGGTCAAACGTCGGACTGATCCGCACTTTATTGCCCATGCGGGAAGTCAGGAACACGGAGAGGCTCCAGCCTTTGTAGCGGAAAGTGTTTTCCAGACTGGTAGTGATAAACGGATCGGAAGGACCCTCATACAGCAGATAGGACCGGTTATAAGTCGTATCATAGAAGTTGGCCCCTGCAATCTGCGAATAGCCATTGGACGACAATGGCAGATTGCCAAAATAGAACTGGGGCAATCCTCTATCCGTCAGTCCCCGGAAGTCGAAAGAATACAACCCTCCCCGGGGAAATCCTTCAATGTTCCCCCGCCCGTTGCCTGCCACCATGTCGAAAGTAGTAGGTTGGTTCAGCAACCGGGTAATTTCCTGATGATAGAACGAAAAGCCCCAGACCGTATTCCAGCTGAAGTCTTTCTGCCGGATGTTCTGCGTATTCAGCAGAAAATCAAGGCCCACGGTCTTCATATCCCCAAAATTCATCCATTTCTTGTACTCTCCTCCGATACCGGAAGTTTGTACCCAGTCGATCAAATCGAACGAACGGCGCGAATACACATCCAGCGAACAGCTAATCCGGTCGTTCCAGAAAGACAGGTCGGTCCCCACATTGAACTCATACATCTTTTCCCAAGTGAGGTCACGGTTTTCCAAGTGCTGGATGTAAATGGCATATTCCCGATCGGAGATATCCTTGCGGAAGGTCAGACGACTGTCGTACACCGGCAAGGAATTGATGGCCTCACTGTTCATCTTGGCCACCAGCCCGTAACTCATACGCAGGGAAAACTGGTTCCAGAAATTACGGAAAGGCGCAAAAAACGATTCCGCATCCACATTCCATTTCACTCCCACGTTCCAAGTAGGCAACCATCTTACCCGACGGCCGACTCCTGCCGCATTGGAACCCTCGTAATTACCCACCATATTCAAAATATACCGGTTCCGGTAATCGTAGGTCAAGGAGCCGGAAAAAACGACGTCGCGTTCATGGCGATCGTGCAAGGAAAAATAATTTTCCCCTTCATTCAGTGTCTTTTCAAACACCAGCGGTGAAGTCATGACACTGTTGGCCCGGTTAAAACCGATACCGTATCCCTTGAAAGCATCGGACGACAAGTCGTTCATCTTCACCTCGGCAAAAGAGAACCACTTGATCCGGTGTCCGCCCCATTCGTGAGCATAATCCAATGAGGCACGTCCCAGATAACTGTTCATCGTCTGTGACGATTTCTGGTAAACCCCACCCATGGGCAGAATCACCTGCGGCTCCCCCTTCTCCGGACGGTAAAGGTAAATGTTGTGCTGTCTTTCCAACAACCCCCGGTCGGCCCGGTACGCCCACAGCACATTGGAGTTCTCTCCCAGGAAATGCCCCATCCCCGTCACCGCCATACGGGTATTCAGCAAAAGCGACAGACGCAGCTTCTTGACAGGTTCCCATTCCCCACTTAATGAGAAACGGAAATCGGACACCCGGATACGCATGTAATTTTCCTGATACTCCTGAAGAATATTAAATGGAGCCCAGTCGTTCCGGTAATATTCATAATTCCCGGCCTCATCGTAAGGACGCAACGTACGGGACGTATTCAACGCATAATTGAACGGGTTGATATCAAAATCACGCTTATAAGTTCCTGCTTCCAAGTTCCGGATGCGTGGAAACGTTCCGGGCGCACGCTGTTCCCGGAAATTGGCCTGCAGATTGGCAGAAACCTTCAGGCGGGGGGATAGGAAGAAACTCGAATTCAGGAAGCCCGTAAAGCGCTTCACCTTCTCGGCTACCGTTTCACCCGGATCATTGTAGAAACTCACGGAGGCATAAGTGGCCGATTTCTCTCCCCCATAACTCAAGGACAACGAATGGTTTTGGGTCAGCGACTGGGTATAGATGTGCTTGAACCAATCGGTATTGTACATGGATGCCTTGTGTAAAAACGCCCTTCTGGCCTCCGGCGTATTGGGCAAGCCGAATCCACCTTGCTGAAAAGCATCGATAAGCTGGTACATCTGGGAATACACCCCTCCCCTTCGCCCATAAAGGGCGCGGTTCATCGTAAAATAGCCTTTGTTCTCCATCTCGTGATAAACCTGCATCGTTTCGGCACTGTTCATCATGTCAAACTGCGTATAAGAGGGTCTGAGTCGCAAAGAGGTCGTCAGATTATACGTCACATGGAGTCCTTTTCCGCGTTTGCCAGCCTTGGACTCCACGACGATGACTCCGTTCATCCCTCTGGCTCCGTATAAGGAAGTGGCCGAAGCATCTTTCAACACCTCCACGCTTTCAATGTCTGCCGGATTCAGTCCGGCCAGTGTAGAACTGACCAACGTAATGGCATCCCCGGAGGCCAGCTGTTCCTCGTTCAATGCCACCATATCCTCCACAACAGCTCCATCCACCACCCACAAAGGCTGCACATTTCCGTGAATGGAACTGCCGCCCCGGATGTTGACTTTCGGAGCCGCCCCAAAAGTGCTGGAAACCGCAGAGACATTTAACCCCGGCGCTTTTCCTTCCAACAGGCGACTGAAATCGGCTTGGGGTGCCGAAAGGAAATCTTGGGTAGAGACTTTGGTGACAGCCCCTACAAACAATCGGGAATTTACCTTACTATATCCCGTCACGACCACCTCCGCCAAGGCCTGCACATCGGATTCCAACACGATGTGCAATTTCTTTTCCGACTTGACAACAAACTCATAGGGTTTCATCCCAATATAACTGACGGTCCATTTCTCACCCACAGAAGTACGGATTTCAAACTGACCGTTCAAATCCGTGACGACACCTCTTTTCTTCCGTACATTCTGCACAGCGGCCCCGATTAACGGCTCTCCACCGCCATCGGTCACGACTCCCCTCACCACAATCTGTGGCATCGCCTCTCGGGTGCCATGAGAAGAGCTTGCATATAAAGCGCTTATATGCAACAGGAAAGATAGAGCCAACAAGAGCCCTACGTTGTGATTTTTATCCATAAAATAGTTCGGTTAAGGTTTTTTACACAAGTAAAAATTTTCTTTGCAAAAATACGACAAGCCTATTCCATGGGAAATCGCCAAAAATGGTTATTTTACGTATCCACAAACGATAGAATATCCCCACATATAGTGATTGTTTTTCATATCAGATAAATCCACTATGTCAAGGATTTTCCGTACATTTGTCTAAAATTCTATTTTAAATCGCACAAACGTATGAAATATTTTGAAGTGACCTTTACCGCACAGCCGTGCAATGAGATCATCACCGACGTACTCTCGGGACTGACTGCCGACATCGGCTTTGAAAGTTTCGTGGAATGTGAAAACGGTATGCAGGCCTATATCCAGCAAAGCCAGTTTGATGAAGAGGCCCTCAAACAGGTAGTGGAGAATTTCCCGATACCTGATACAACCATTACTTACTCTATCACAGAGCCGGAAGACAAAAACTGGAACGAGGAATGGGAAAAGAATTTCTTCCAGCCCATCGTCATCGACAACCGCTGCGTGATTCACAGCACCTTCCACAAAGACTACCCGAAGGCAGAATATGACATCGTCATCAATCCGCAGATGGCATTCGGTACGGGACACCATGAAACCACCAGTTCCATTTTGGGTGAATTGCTGGAAGCCGACCTGAAAGGAAAATCCGTGCTTGACATGGGATGCGGTACATCCATCCTGGCTATCCTGGCCAGCATGAGAGGAGCAGAAAAGGTGACCGCCATCGACATTGACGACTGGTGTGTGAACAATTCACGCGACAACATTGCCCTGAACGGCATCTCCAACATCACCGTAGAACTGGGCGACGCTTCCCTGCTGAAAGGACACGAACCATTTGATGTCATCATTGCCAACATCAACCGCAACATCCTGTTGCAGGATATGCCGGCTTATGCAGCCTGTATGAAAAAAGGCTCTGAATTGTATATCAGCGGTTTCTATACACAGGATATTCCAGTATTGCGTGAAAAGGCAGAAAGCCTGGGCATGGAATATGTACACCACCGCGAAAAACACAATTGGGCAGCTATAAAATTCATCATGAAAAAATAAGATTCTCCAATAAGGAAACAGCAAAGGCTGTCAGCGCTTCAATGCCTTGACAGCCTTTTTCATCTCTTCACTTACCCGATAAGATTCACCAATCTTCTGAAGGGTCTTGCGGAAGGTGAAGTCATCCAAGTGACAGTTTTCGAGGAAGGCCAAAGTCTTTTCCGGGAATTTCACCAAGCATACTGAAAGGGCCCATGCCACAGCCATGCGTACGTAATATTCTTCATGCCGGATACCATCGAGCAAGGACAGCAATTCATCCACATGATCCGCATCCAAGAAATAACTCATGCTCATCACCACCCCGAAGCGGACTTCATACTCGCCCGATGCCTTCATCCATTCCTTCAGGTAATTCCAAAGACGGTCTGAATGCTGACGGATAAACGCCGGGCCACCCCCAAACTTGAACGTATCGCACACCGACCAACTGTTGATGTTCCATACAAAACAGGTCACACGGTGCAGATATACTTCCACATCTTTATCAGGCTTGATGCATCCCAATACCATCCCCTGCAACATACGTTCTTCCATGTAATACCCGTCGACTGTCTCAAGATACTTTTCCCAGTCGCTCTTGGCAATCCTGGCAGCCAGTTTCCGCAGTGCCGGCAAACGAATGCCCAACACATGTTCTACACCCGGGTGAAGCCCTTCCGTAAACTTGCGGTTCCCATCTTCCGCCAATATCAGCAGATGTTCTTTGACGGTTAAACCGTCCAGTCTGAATTCCTCCATGACCTTATTATATACGCATTTTTTAAATTCCGGGCAAAGATAGGAAAAACTAAAAAAATTACGCTCTTTTGTTTGGAAATTTCAAAGCAATCGTTACCTTTGTAGCCGAAACAATAAAAAAACAAGAAAAATAACATTATGAGACATTCAATGGTAAATACATTCTTCTGGTGGCGCCGCTTACAACTTCATAAGTCGTAAGGGAACTCAGTCGCGCGTATATACCTCAAAAAGATATAACCATACAGAAAGGCTGTCGTACTTACGACAGCCTTTTTTGTTTTTACCCCTAAAATACAAATACACTCATGAAAACTTATCAAGTCAATCAAGAAGGATTTTATGGAGATTTTGGTGGAGCCTACATCCCGGAAATTCTCCATCGCTGTGTGGAAGAATTACGAAATGCTTATCTCCAAGTACTGGAAGATGAAAGTTTCCAAAAAGAATATCAAGCTTTACTCAAAGACTATGTAGGACGCCCCTCTCCTCTTTACCTCGCCAAACGGTTGTCGGAAAAATACGGATACAAAATCTACCTGAAACGGGAAGACCTGAACCACACGGGAGCCCATAAAATCAACAATGCCATCGGCCAGGTGCTTTTGGCCCGGAGAATGGGCAAGAAACGCATCATCGCTGAGACAGGAGCCGGACAGCACGGTGTGGCCACAGCCACAGT
Organism: uncultured Bacteroides sp.; assembly: GCA_900552075.1. Lineage (GTDB taxonomy): Bacteria > Bacteroidota > Bacteroidia > Bacteroidales > Bacteroidaceae > Phocaeicola. The sequence goes on from URYL01000001.1 coordinate 76,952, forward strand.
ATGTGCCCTGATGGGAATGGAATGCGTGGTCTACATGGGAAAGACCGATGTGGAACGCCAGCGGGTGAACGTGGAACGCATGCAGATGCTGGGAGCCAGAGTAGAAGCGGTCACTTCTGGCAACATGACCCTGAAAGATGCTACCAACGAAGCGATTCGTGACTGGTGCTGCCATCCGGAAGACACGTACTACGTGATTGGTTCTACGGTAGGTCCTCATCCTTATCCAGACATGGTAGCCCGCCTGCAATCGGTCATCAGCGAGGAAATCAAGAAACAGCTGATGGAACACGAAGGACGTGACTATCCGGATTACCTGATGGCCTGCGTAGGTGGCGGAAGCAATGCCGCCGGCACCATCTATCATTATCTGGACGACGACCGGGTAAAAATCATTCTGGCAGAAGCGGGAGGCAAAGGTATCCATAGCGGATTCTCAGCCGCTACCATCCAGTTGGGACGCTTGGGTATCATCCACGGCTCCAAGACGCTGGTGATGCAAAATGAAGACGGACAAATTCTGGAACCTTACTCCGTATCTGCCGGACTGGATTATCCGGGCATCGGTCCTATGCACGCTAACTTAGCCGCTCAGAAACGAGCTACCGTATTGGCCATCAACGACGATGAAGCCTTGCGTGCTGCCTTCGAGCTGACCCGATTGGAAGGTATCATCCCGGCATTGGAATCGGCTCACGCCTTAGGAGCGCTGGAGAAAGTCAAATTCCAGCCTTCTGACATCGTAGTTCTGACCGTATCAGGAAGAGGAGACAAAGACATCGAAACTTATTTGAGATACAAAAATCACCCTGAACAATTTTAAACGAGAAAACAATGAAAACTTTTGCTTATACAACCAGCTATAAAACACTTCCCGGCGATTTGCATACTCCCGTAAGCACGTACCTGACAGTACGCGACCTGTTTCCGCAGAGCATCTTGCTGGAAAGTTCAGATTACCACGGAGTGGAAAACAACCGCTCCTTTATCGGACTGAACCCTATCGCCAGTTTTTCAGTAAACCACGGAATAGTCACTACCGTCTTCCCTGACAAAAGCCGCGAAGAACATCCTTTGTCTCCTGACTTCCAAGTGGAAGATGCTTTCAAGGATTTCCTGAAACATTTCGAGGTGAAAGGAGAATATGCCCGCTATGCCGGTGTCTATGGTTACACCACCTTCAATGCGGTCCGTTATTTTGAACCGATTCCGGTGAAAGACAGCAGTGACCCGAAAAACGATGCACCGGATATTCTATACATCCTCTACAAATACCTGATTGTATTCAACGACTTCCAAAGCGAAATGGTCTTGGTGGAACTGCAAGCTGACAACGAACCGAGCCACATCGAGGAAATTGAAAAGGCAGTCCAGAACCGGAACTATACGACCTACGACTTCCGCGCAATCGGTGAAACCACCAGCACCCTGACCGATGAAGAGCACAAAGCCAACATCCGTAAAGGTATCGCTCACTGTAAAAGAGGAGATGTGTTCCAGATTGTACTTTCCCGTCGTTTCATCCAACGCTACGAAGGCGATGACTTCACCCTCTACCGTGCCTTGAGAAGCATCAATCCTTCTCCTTACTTGTTCTATTTTGATTTCGGCGGATTCCGTATTTTCGGCTCTTCTCCCGAGACTCACTGCAAAATTGAAGACCGAAAAGCAACCATCGACCCGATTGCCGGTACTACCCGCAGAAGCGGAGACAAGAAAACCGACGAAGCCTTGACCGAAGCTTTGCTGGCCGACCCGAAAGAAAATGCAGAACACGTGATGCTGGTCGACCTGGCCCGCAACGATTTGAGCCGGAACTGCCACAATACGCACGTGGAATTCTACAAGCAACCGCAGTACTACAGTCACGTCATCCATCTGGTAAGCCGAGTCAGCGGTACCTTGGATGAAGGAGCCGACCCCATCAAGACGTTCATTGATACGTTCCCGGCCGGCACGCTGAGTGGAGCTCCAAAGGTGAAAGCCATGCAGCTGATTAGTGAAATTGAACCGCATAACCGAGGCGCTTACGGAGGTTGCATCGGGTTCATCGGATTCAACGGCGACTTGAACCAGGCCATCACCATCCGCACCTTTGTAAGCCGTAACAACGAACTCTGGTTCCAGGCTGGAGGCGGCATCGTAGCCAAGAGTAACGAGAACAATGAACTGCAAGAAGTAAACAACAAGCTGGGAGCCTTGAAGAAAGCCATTCTCCTGGCTGAAAAAAGATAACACCCTATGAAAATTGTCATCATCGATAACTATGACTCATTTGTATACAACCTGAGTCACCTACTGAAAGAACTGGGAGCTGAAGTCACTGTAAAACGCAACGACCAATTCCAACTGGAAGAACTGGAAGCGTTCGACAAAATCCTTCTCTCCCCGGGACCTGGTATTCCGGAAGAAGCCGGACTCCTGTTAGATGTCATCCATACATACGCCGGAAAGAAACCCATTCTCGGTGTCTGCCTGGGCGAACAAGCCATCGGCGAAGTGTACGGAGGCAAACTTACCAACCTAGATGAAGTGTTCCACGGCATACAGAGCCCCATCACACTGACTACTCCGGATTATCTGTTTGAAGGACTTCCCTCACAGATTCAAGTCGGAAGATACCACTCCTGGGTAGTGGAACAGAAAGGACTTCCCGATTGTCTGGAAGTCACTGCGGTCAGCAAAGAAGGGTATATCATGGCGCTCCGTCACAAGACACTCGATGTACGCGGCGTACAGTTCCATCCCGAATCCGTGCTGACTCCCGACGGAAAGCAAATACTGGCGAACTGGATACAACACCAATAAGCCTCTAAAAGAAACCCATTTTATAACTGATAAAACTTAGAAATACAATATGAAACAAATACTGAAACGGATATTCCACCACGAAGAGCTGACCCGTGAAGAGGCCTGCTCACTGATGCACAAAATGACCAGTGGTGAAATGAACGAAGCCCAAACAGCTGCCTTGCTGGCGGCTTTTCAGATGCGGGGCGTTACGGTAGACGAACTGATTGGTTTCCGAGACGCCTTGCTGGAGGCATGTGTCCCCATCGACCTGCATGAATTCCATCCGATTGACATCGTGGGAACCGGAGGAGACGGAAAGAATACCTTCAACATTTCCACCTGTGCCTGCTTTGTAGTGGCCGGAGCCGGCTATCGGGTAGCCAAACACGGCAACTATGGAGCTACCTCCGTCAGTGGAGCCAGCAACGTCATGGGACATTACGGAGTGAAGTTCACCAACAATCCGGAAAAACTGAAACGCTCTATCAATCAGTGCGGCATGGCCTATCTGCATGCACCCTTCTTCCATCCGGCCTTGAAAACCGTGGCTCCTGTCCGCAAGGCACTGGGCGTACGTACCTTGTTCAACTTGTTGGGCCCACTGGTCAACCCTTGTCATCCGGCCTGCCAGCTGTTGGGAGTAGCCGACCTACCGCAGATGCGACTTTACACCAACACGCTTCAGAAGCTCGGCCTTCAATTTGCGGTGGTCAACAACCTGGACGGATACGATGAAATTTCGCTGACCGATGAATTCAAGGTTATGACCAATCGTTACGAAACCATCTACCGTCCCTCTGAACTGGGCTTCTCGATGGCCCGCCAGGAAGAACTTTACGGAGGAAAGACCTCGGAAGAAGCGGCCGCCATTTTCGACCGTGTACTTCACAATGAAGGCAGCAAGGCGCAGACCGATTGTGTACTGATCAATGCTTCCTTTGCCATCCAGGCCTTGGAGCCGCAGAAGCAAATCGAAGAATGTGTAGCACTGGCCAAAGAATCGCTCGAAAGTGGAAAAGCACTGGCCACCCTGCAAAAATTCCTTACTCTCAACCAAGAATAAATTATGACTACTGATATTTTACAAACGATTGTCGCCCATAAACGTATAGAAATAGCCCACCAGGAAGAAGCCGTATCCCGTGATTTCCTGATACGGCAATTGGAAACGAATCCTCCTCGTCCGGCAAAGAGCCTGAAACAGTCACTGGCTACCTCTCCAACGGGTATCATTGCTGAATTCAAGCGGCGCTCTCCGTCCAAAGGATGGATTGCCCCAGGAGCTGATCCAGCTATTATCGTTCCCGGATACGAACATGCCGGAGCCTCTGGCATCTCTGTACTGACCGACCAGGAATTCTTTGGTGGCCGACTGAAAGATTTACAAACCATCCGCCCGCTGACCGAGCTGCCGATACTGCGAAAAGATTTCATCGTCAGCCCTTACCAGCTTTATCAGGCCAAGGTTGCAGGAGCGGATGTGGTCCTGCTGATTGCCGCAGACCTGACCATAGAGGAATGTAAAGAACTGGGCAAACTGGCTCATCAGCTGGAAATGGAAGTCCTGCTGGAAATTCATTCCGAAAAAGAGCTCGACTACGTAAATGAATCTGTAGACTTGATTGGGGTGAACAACCGCAACTTGGGTACGTTCCATACAGACGTGGAGAATTCGTTCCGCCTGGCCCAAAAACTTCCCAAAGAACTTTTATGGGTGTCCGAAAGCGGCATTTCACAACCAGACACCCTTAAACAACTGCGGGAAGCCGGATTCAAAGGGTTCCTGATGGGAGAAAGATTCATGAAAACGCCTTCTCCAGCACAGGCTTTGTCAGATTTTATTCAAGCAACTGCCTTATGATTGTCAAAGTTTGCGGAATGAGAGACGCGGAAAATATCCGTCAGGTAGAACGGACCGGGGCCGACTGGATGGGATTTATTGACTACGACCGTTCACCACGTTATGTAAAAGGGATACCGGAATACCTTCCGGCATCCTTGCAAAAAGTGGGAGTGTTTGTCAATGCTTCCCTTCCACACATCCAGGAAAGAATCGCTGACTGGTGCTTGGATTTCGTCCAACTCCACGGAAAGGAATCACCCGATTTTTGCCAACAGCTTCGGCCTACAGGCGTAAAAGTCATCAAGGTATTTTCCTTACGCACTCCCGAAGACGTGCAGGCCACAGAAGAGTATGTTCCTTATTGTGACTATTTTCTCTTCGATACCCCTTGCAAGGAATACGGAGGCTCCGGAAAAACCTTCGACTGGAAACTGCTGACTCACTACCAAGGGTCCGTTCCGTTCCTGCTCAGTGGAGGATTGAACCCTACGAGTCTGAAAGCCCTGTCTGACTTTCATCACCCCCGGTGGGCCGGCATTGACTTGAACAGTGGTTTTGAACAGGCTCCCGGTATAAAGGACGCCACTTCTCTCTCCACTTTTATTCATTCATTCAAACAAAACAAGTACAACTTTTAAAAAATTAGCAACTATGAACCGCATTGACCAATTATTTCATACACACAAAGACCATATACTTTCCATTTATTTCTGTGCAGGCACTCCTACCTTGGAAGGAACTGTCGAGGTAATCCGTACCTTGGAACAGAAAGGGGTACAGATGATTGAAATCGGTATTCCGTTCAGCGACCCGATGGCCGATGGTCCCGTCATCCAGCATGCAGCCACTCAGGCCCTGCGCAACGGAATGACCCTCCGTACCTTGTTCAGCCAACTGGAGCATATCCGTCCGGAAGTGCAAATGCCACTGGTACTGATGGGTTACTTGAATCCCATCATGCAATACGGCTTTGAGAACTTCTGCAAGAAATGTCAGGAATGTGGCATCGATGGTGTCATCATCCCCGACCTGCCTTTCAAGGATTATATGAACGAATACCGTCCCGTAGCCGAGAAATACGGCCTCCACATGATTATGCTGATTACTCCGGAAACCAGCGAAGAACGTATCCGCCTGATTGATGAACATACCAACGGATTCATCTACATGGTTTCTTCGGCTGCCGTGACAGGGGCACAGAAAGAATTCAACGCACAGAAACAAGCTTATTTCCAACGCATCGAACAGATGCACCTGCGGAATCCGCGCATGATTGGTTTCGGTATCTCCAATAAGAATACTTATGAAGCTGCCGCAGCCCATGCAGCCGGATGTATCATCGGAAGTAAGTTTGTCACCCTGCTGGAAGAAGAAAAAGACCCAGGAAAAGCCATCGACAAACTGAAAGAAATGCTGAAAAAGGAAGAATAATTAATCATTCTGCTATTTTTAAGGGCTTATTCTTTCGGTTTCAGCATATTTTAGCTATCTTTGTGCCAAACTAAACGAAGAGCCACATGATAAAACCAGATTATCCTTCCGTACTGCTGATTTACACAGGGGGAACTATCGGTATGATTGAAAATCCGGAAACCGGTGCATTGGAAGCATTCAACTTCGACCAGCTACAAGAAAATGTGCCGGAACTGAAACGGTTTAACTACCGTATTTCCTCCTACCAGTTCAACCCTCCCATCGATTCCTCGGATATGGAACCGGCATTATGGGCTAAACTGGTAAAGATTATCCAATACAACTACGACAATTTTGACGGTTTCGTCATTCTGCATGGAACCGACACCATGGCGTATACCGCCTCTGCCTTGAGCTTCATGTTGGAGAATCTCAGCAAACCGGTGATTCTTACCGGCAGTCAGCTGCCCATCGGAGTCTTACGTACAGACGGGAAGGAAAACCTGATTACTTCTATCGAAATAGCAGCCGCCAAACATCCTGACGGAACAGCCGTAGTGCCGGAGGTTTGTATCTTTTTTGAAAACCTCCTGCTCCGCGGCAACCGTACCACAAAAATCAATGCGGAAAACTTCAACGCCTTCCGCTCCTATAACTATCCTCCATTGGCCACCGCCGGAATCCATATCAAATATGAATACGACCGCATCCGAAAGGTAGACCCGAATTTACCCATGCACCCTCATTACGTATTTGATACCAATGTGATTATCCTGACCCTTTTCCCGGGTATCCAGGAAAACATGGTACGTACCGTACTCAATACTCCCGGCTTGAAAGCAGTCATATTGAAGACCTACGGTTCGGGAAATGCTCCACAAAAGCCTTGGTTTATCCGGCTGCTGTCGGAAGCTACATCCAAAGGAATCGTCATCGTAAACATCTCCCAATGCCAGACCGGTATGGTCGAAATGGCACGTTATGAAACCGGACTTCATTTGCTGGATGCCGGAGTCATCAGCGGTTATGATGCAACGGTAGAAAGTGTATTGACCAAACTGATGTTCTTGCTCGGACACAAGCTCAGCCCCAGGGAAATACGCATTGAAATGAGCCGTTCTATTGCCGGAGAGATTACCAAGCCCACACTGTAACCCAAATGTAACATCTATTTCATAAGGACGAAACAAAAAAGGGTCATCTTTGTAACGAAAACTAAATCATATAGAATTTTGTATTAACTTTAATAGAAAATGCACATGAACGATTATCGGATTTTAGTCGTAGACGATGAAGAAGACCTGTGCGAGATTCTTAAGTTCAATCTCGAAATGGAAGGCTATACGGTAGATACTGCCAACTCTGCAGAAGAAGCGCTGAAACTGGACCTTCCATGCTACAATTTAATCCTGCTGGACGTGATGATGGGCGAAATATCCGGTTTCAAGATGGCCAGCATGATGAAAAAGAACAAGGATACGGAAAACATACCTATCATTTTCATTACCGCCAAAGATACGGAAAACGATACACTGACAGGATTCAACCTGGGAGCTGACGACTATATATCCAAACCTTTCTCCCTGCGTGAAGTCATCATGCGGGTAAAGGCGGTATTACGCCGTACGGGAGGAGTACAGACACAGGTACCGGACCAGCTCACTTATAAAGGTCTGGTGGTCAATATACCCAAGAAAAAGGTCACCATCAACAATGAAGAAGTTTCACTGACCAAAAAAGAATTCGAGATACTCCTGTTGCTGTTGCAAAACCAGGGAAGAGTATTCTCACGCGAGGACATTCTGGCCAAAGTATGGCATGACGAAGTGTACGTACTCGACCGTACCATTGATGTCAACATCACCCGCCTCCGCAAAAAAATTGGTGAATACGGACAATATATCGTAACCCGACTGGGCTATGGTTACTGTTTTGAATGTGAATAAATGAAGGCTGCACGACCATGACAAAATTCTATTATCGCATTCTTCCGTTCAGTCAGCGGTTGTTCTTTTCTGTCATCTTCCTGTTCTTGGCCTATGCGGTATGTTTCATGCTCTTCCAATACAAACGCGAAAAAGCCTACAAAATAGAACTGCTGAACACCCAATTACAGAACTACAACAACCAGTTGTGTGACTTTATAGGCGAACATCATGGATTCAACCCCGACTCCATGCAGCGTTATGTGACCACTCACATGATGCCCAATCTGCGTGTGACGTTGATTGAACCTTCCGGTAAAGTTATCTATGACAATACCAACCCACAATGGGACAAATTTGCCAACCATTCTTCCCGCAAGGAAGTACAAGACGCCCTGATGTATGGAAGCGGCTATTCTATCAGCCGACAGTCAGAAAGCATTCAAGGAGAAGAATATTTTTATTCGGCACGTTATTTCCCTCCCTATCGTCTCATCATACGGGCCGCCCTACCCTATAACCTGAGTTTGGCAGAACACCTGCAAGCAGACTCCGGCTACCTGTGGTTTGCCCTTATCATCTGTCTGGTTTTGATTTTTATCTTCTACCGTTTCACCCGGAAGTTAGGAAAGTCCATCACCAAATTGCAGCAGTTTGCGATGAAAGCCGATCGCAATGAGCCGATTGACATGGATATTCTGCAAACTTTCCCTAAAAACGAATTGGGCGAAATCTCACAGCACATCATCAAGATATACAAACGTCTGCACCGTGCCAAAGAGGCTCTCTACATTGAACGTGAAAAACTGATTTCTCACCTCCAGACTTCCCATGAAGGACTCGGGGTATTCACCAAAGAGCGGAAGGAGATTCTGGTCAATAACCTGTTCACGCAATACATCAACAACATTTCCGACCGAAACCTGCGTTCTACCAATGAAATCTTCGACATTCCGGAACTGAAACCTATCACGGAATTTCTGAACCGGAATGAAGGCAACCCTAACAAAGAAGAGAAACGCTATTCCTTGCATATCAACAAGAATGCGCGCAGCTTCACGCTCGAATGTATCATCTTCCAAGACATGTCGTTCGAAATATCCATCGTCGATGTCACTCAGGAAGAAGAACAGGCGCGTTTGAAACGCCAGCTGACCCAGAACATCGCCCATGAACTGAAAACCCCCGTCAGCAGTATTCAAGGATATCTGGAAACCATCATCAACAATCCGAATATTCCACAAGAGAATGTCCGCACCTTCCTGGAAAGAAGCTATGCGCAAAGCAACCGACTGACCTTCCTGTTACGGGATATTTCCGTACTGACCCGCATGGACGAAGCACCGGAAATGGTAGAAAAAGAATCGGTCAACCTCAGCAAGATTGTAGAAAACATATTGAATGAGGTGACTTTGGGACTGGAAGAGAAACACATCACCGTGGTCAACAAACTTCCGCCAAACATCACCCTGACCGGAAGCAGTTCCTTACTTTATTCCATCTTCCGAAACCTGATTGACAATGCAATCGCCTATGCAGGAACGAACATACAAATCACGATCAAGTGTTTCCGTGAAGACGAAAAATTCTATTACTTCAGCTTCTCCGATACGGGTGTTGGTGTACCCGAAGAGCACCTGAACCGCCTGTTCGAACGCTTCTACCGGGTGGACAAAGGACGGTCGCGGAAATTAGGAGGCACAGGATTGGGACTGGCCATCGTCAAGAATGCCGTTCTTTTCCACGGAGGCACCATCTTTGCCAAGAACATGCCGAAAGGGGGACTGGAATTTGTCTTCACCTTGAAAAAGGATATACAAGGATAAAACAATTCCAGGCAAGACATTCTGTAATTAAAACTGCTACAATTTCCCCTGGTTCCAGTACTTCCGTGGAAGTACTGGAGTACTCCCCTGAAAGTACTGCAGTACTCCTTTGACAGTACTGGAGTACTTCCTTGGCAGTACTAAGAATTGACTTTTCCTGATATAACTAGACGTTTTCTCTTTTTATAAACTGGAACAGTAGACACTTTGACTTTATCAATTAAATCAATCGCCTTCTTTTATCCAATTAATCTTTCTTCCCAATAAATCTGGAGTTATACAAATTCGTGAAAATGAACATTGAGAAAGGAAATTCATTGATTCATTTTCTTTTCCATTATAATCTATAATATTCAGATTTCTATTTTCTTCAAATGGTAAGCATATACATAACCAATATTCATCGCATTTAACATTCTCACAATAATCCTTATATTTTTTCTCCTTTTCCTCAATACAAAATTGAATGTCAACCCAATTAACAGGAATGCAACGAGAAGCACTGTTAAAATAGATGACATTACAACAAGTCGTTTTTGATACCCTAATATAGCTAATATAATTCCTTTCAGATTGAGGATTTGTTTTTTGATACCATGACTTTAATAAATCTTCCAATTCATGACATACTTCTTGTACAGTTCCTCTTTTCTTTCTCTTTGGATATTTTCGGTAAATTATAATATTTAATTTTTCGGTTTCTGTTATGGTTTCCAGATACTTGTTTTCCTTAAATTCATTACATATTTTCTTTTCGAAACTTTCTTGTTCTACCGCATTTTTTGTTCTGCATTTCCTTACAGAAGGATGACATTCAACGACCTCCACTCCAATAGATTTATCGTTATTGAAAAAAACAAAATCCGGGCTTTCCCGAAAATATTTATCATCATAAGTCTCCGCGTCTATGTTAAGTTGAAGACATTTATTAATTAAAGGAATACAATTTTTTATGGCATTCCATTCCTTCTTTTTTTTGTATTGCTGTTGTTCTTCTTTGGAACTATTTTGGTCAAACATAAGTGTTAAAAATAAATTTATAATGTGTTGTTTTTAGTATATCTTATACTGTTCAGATTTAATTTCACGTAACCATTCATCAGAATGGGTTATTTTTATTAGTTTCTTTATACCGGTAATCTTGCCATACTTTATCTTATTCCCAAGTGTTTCCCTTTTATTTACCAACCCAGAAGAAAAGTAGTCAGCTAAAGACCTGACAGACATTTCTAAATCTTTGCTGTCGCATATAAACAAATATGTAGCTCTATTTTCTTCAGTATTTTCGTAAGCCAATAATGTTTCTTTATCAGCTGTAGCTATCGTAAAAATAAAAGCATCTTCTTCTGCCATAATCAAGTCGCTATTAACTCTATTCTCAAGGCAGTAGTATATTTTATAGTCATCAAGATGTAACTGGCATAATGAATCCAAGAATTCAGATTTTTTATTATTTATGTAGTTTCTAACTTCACTCTGTGTGTATTCATGTTTTAATAATTTTTCTCTCTCTGACTTATGTATGTCTTCTGATATATGAGCAACATTCTCAGTGTGTCTTTTCAATACATCTAATGTATCGTTTATGCTTTCTATACTTGACGGTTCTATCCCAACTATAATATCATCCTGAAATACAGCCTTAATAGGTGGCAATTTGTTTATGATATAGTCCTTTATCTGATTAAATGCCTTTATAGACTTCTGAGTCTTGAAATAAAAAGGTTTGTATTTACCCTGCCCTTCAAGGTGTTTGGGGTTATAAATCTGTAACTCACCATTTAGAAATGTTACAAACTTCCAAGATATTTCATTATCTGCAAGAATAACTTTTGGCGTTTTTACACGAAAAAAATTCCTATGAATATAGTAAAGAGGATCACCATCGTAAAAAGGGTCGTTATCAAAATCTTCGTTAGAATCGTATTCGTCAAAGAAACCGATAGCATGAAATCCTTTGCTTATATATTTCTTTATGTATAATAAATACTTATATAAAGTTGGATTATTTAATGCGATAAAAGAAAATAGTTCTTCAAATGTTCTTCCCATTAACAAACCAAGTCCACCTACGAAAAAGTACTGAGCAAAAGCAGCTTTTTCCGATAAGTAATAAATCATGGTAATCATGTAACCTACGGCTTTAGCTTTAAGAAGAAGATTTGTATTTTCAGACATTATATATTCTTTAATAGAATCTTCCGTTATAGGAGAATAATCTCTAATAATATTTTGAACTTGAATATCATTTATCCATGTAAAAATATTTTCTTCATAAAATTCCATATTTATCTCATGTACAATATCTTGACAAAGGTTTATCAATTGAATTATTGTATTTTTTCTCCATGGAGGGTAATTGGCTTCTTCCGCTTTATCAAGTAGAAACTCTATACCAAAATGATAATAAGTATAGTAAAAGACAAAAACACTAGATAATAGTTTTTCATCTTTAATCCATAAATAATCTTTATCAAAAAGAAGCTTCTTACACCCTTTTAAATAACGCTTATCAAATTCTATCCAAGAATGAAATTCATCAAAGTCCTTCATGTCATAAATGATTTATATTTCTGAACGTAAAAATAATAAAAAGGAGATTCTATATGTAACCAACATAAGTTTTAATTACTTCAATATACAATAAGCCTGTTCCCATTTTCAGTCACACAGTCCCAATTTATTGACTTGAAAAGGAAACAGGCTTATATTTTGTTATGTATCTGTGTACGCTTATCCAAAGCCTCCATCTTCTTCACTACCACAGCCTCCAGTACTGCTACCGCCATCATCACTTCCACCGAAAATAATACCTTTGGCTTTTTTTATGGTCAGAAAGGCTGGCACAACTGATACCTTCATTCAAAATCCAAACATTTTGGAATTGAATACCTTGAAGAACACTTTCACAGAATTTCTTGCTTGGAGTGAATATGATACATGGATTCTTAATCATTGCTCCAGCATTGAAATTGGTTATATTTTCTACACTGTCACTTTTGAGTGAAACACCTATAATACCTAAATCACCTACTCTTACTGTGTGGATCTGTTACAATCGCTAACACGCGTGTATTCCAAGCAAGACAAGAGCTACTTCCATTTCTATGGAAAAAGTTGTCGTGTTTTCCGTACTGCACGTGTAATGATTGTCACAAACACTCTATTTACTATGCTCCTTTTCATGACATTTTGAGCATAAACATTGAAGTGTATGAAAAGCAAGAAACTCTACACCTTTAAATTCGTAAGATGTATGATGTACAACTAGATTTTTGGTAGAGCCACATTTTTCACAACGATAATTGGCATTCCATTTTACCTTTGACGATATAATTTTCCAGAGTGGTGATTGAAGATATTCTTTATATAGTTTACTATTGTGTTTTTGAATTGCCTCATAATTCACATCTTCTGGTGAAAGAGCTTCTCTCTGAATTTCTTTATCTGTTATATCAATATCAAAATCTTTATTGCAAAACTTATTAATATATCTTTGAGTTGGAGTATTTGACTGATGACGTGCAAGAAATAATTCATTTGCTTTTCTTGTTTCCTCTCGTTCTGTTTCTTCGTCCAGTTTTTGCTGGCGGCGTATTTCTTCAAGTTTTCTTTGATGATTTCGTTCCTCTTCTTCACGTTTTTCACATTCATCATACTTTTCATCAGTCCAATATTCTCCATTAGCAGCATAAATTCTAGTCCCTTCATGGCCAATCCTAGGAAATACATTAAATAGTTCTCTTTTCCAATCACCACAACTTTCTTCTGAAAGAAACCAATTAAACTTATCTTCTCGTTCTAAGAATTTCATTGCCTCTTGCTTTGAATCGGAAATAAACTTATCAATACATGATTTACAAACATATAAATTATATGCATCGCCAAATTTCACATCAAAAAGTATATTAAATGCAGAGGTAAATAAATAATAACTATCAGGATGTACAGAAATGTTAACTAGATCACTTATTTTAAATCCTCTACTAATAATTTGCCATTTTGTGATATGAATTGAAAAGATTTTTCCACATGACTTACATTTCAAACTACAAAAAATCTTATCAAACCCTTCTTTTCGTTTTTTGGGATTATATCCTTTCATTTCTGCACACAGAATATTTCTGTCATCTTTTGAAATGAATGTTGTTTTACCTTTCCTACCATTAGGTAATATTATCGTTTTTGCTGGTGCATAAAACAAATCATACAAAACATCATCATCTATAAAATCTCCATCATGGAAAAGAGGAACTTTATCTTCTAATGCCTTATTTAAAATGTCGCGAGTTATAAGCATCTTTATATTTAATAATCAAGTTAATACAATTAATAAAATTGTTATCAATACAGCAAATATACTAAAAAAGGCTGGCACAACTGATACCTTCGTTCAATACTCTGGCATCCTATAATAGAAATATAATATGTGGACGCTTAATCATTAATTGTACCATTCTTATTAAAAAAATCCCCCGTACTTACACAAGCACGAGGGATTTCTTATATGTAATCTGTCTAAAAGTTTATTTTGCTACGCGCTCCAGCCATTTCACCATGAACAGCATGACTCCCATTGAAATGAGGCATACAATCATGAAAATAGCCCAGCAATATCCGATAGGAATGGCGTTATACATAAGAGGACCAATCCACAACAGAAGATTACCTACAGCTGTTGCACCAAGCCACAATCCCTGGCAAAGTCCCAGAAGATGCTTTGGAGCCACCTTCGAAACGAATGACAATCCAAGCGGAGAGATAAACAACTCGGCTACCGTAAGCAGGAAGTAAAGAACAATCAACACCCATGCACCTGCCTTTACCTGCTGGTCAATAGGAAGTTCCCGATATTCTGCAGCAGAAGGATAACCCATAATGAGTGAATATACAGACAGGAAGAGATAAGCCAAACCTGCGATGAGCATACCGATGGCAATCTTACGCGGAGTAGAAATCTCCTTGCCTCTTCTTGAAAGAGAACCGAAAATCATCATGATGACCGGAGTCAATGTAATCACAAAGAAAGGATTCACTGCCTGCCATATTTCCGGAGCAATTGTAGATGTATCAACGAAGTCTCTCGCAAAGAGTGAAAGTGAAGTACCGTTCTGATGGAATGAGAACCAGAAGAAAATAACCACGCCAAGCACTGCAAACAAAGCATACAGACGCTGTTTGATTTCCTTCGCCATGGCAGCCTTTTCTTCTGCTGAATAAGTAACAGCAGCTGCGGCTTCTTTCTTTCCCGGATTTGGGAACTGACGCTTGGTCATAAAGAAGATAATCAAAGAAATAAGCATTGCGGCCACAGATGCCAAAAATGAATAATGAATACCTTCATTAAATATCTGCAAATACTGTGCGCAAGAAGCAGCCATATCGGTAGTTGCACCCACACATTGTGACATCAACTGATTCAAGTTACCCATCGCCTCAGCCGACATACCGTCTGCACCTTTCGCTATATATTCATGGCACAGAGCAGGAAGACCTGCATTGTAGACCATATTGTGTGCACTCAGCCACCAGCTTCTCAACAGAGGAGCGATAAACGGAGCGATAAGTCCGCCGATATTGATAAATACATAAAATATCTGGAATCCGGAATCTCTCTTGCTCTTGGCTTCAATCAGTTCCTTTTCTCCCTTTTTTGCAGCCTCAACTTCAAGGTCATCGTACATCTGACCGACAATAGCCTGAAGGTTTCCCTTGAACAGACCGTTACCAAATGCGATGAAAAACAAGGCAATACAAGTTAGTGTAAGCAACCATGATGTATTGCCTGCATTGGCAGTAATAGGAATAGACAATGCAATATATCCCACAGCCATGACCACGAGACCAGCCATGATTGTACCTTTATAATTCTGCTTTCTGTCGGCTATCAGACCCCCTACAAGACTTAACAAATAAATACCTGCATAAAAGAATGAATAAATAAGTGTACTTTTTTCCTCACTTATACCAAATTTAGAACAAAGAAACAATACCAGCACGGCATTCATGATGTAGTAGCCGAAACGCTCCCCCATGTTAGAAAGTGCAGCAGGTATCAGACCTTTAGGATGCTTGTTAAACATAAATAATGAAGATTTTAATAATTAATAGTGTTAATACTCATATAAATTCTGTCTCTGGTTCGCAAATATATAATTATTCAGATAAATATGCAAAATGGAGACTCATTTACTCTGCTCCATCCGGAAGCCTTCCACGATAGGCCCGATTCATAACCCGCTCAAAACTATGGATAATATCCTGTCCCATGTTCACACGGGTACTGTCGACCTTCCGAATGGCCACAGGTGTCACTGCATCTTTATACTTCGCCTTTCCGATACGTATTTTCATCTTGTCCAGATTTCCGGTAATGTTGACACCCGCCTTGAAGGGCAACGGCGATTTCAGAATGGAGATGTGATAATTGAAGTTCATATCCAGACCTTGTGTTCCTCCTACCGCTGCCTTGTAACGGTCTATCTGAAGCAAGAAAGGATACACCGTCACATTTCCATCCTTTACGGTCAGGTTCACCGAGATACTGTCAAACACATTCCGTTTCTTATTCTTGAACATCAGCGTCTTGGATATTTCTGCAAAGGTTTCTCCATCCATCAGGACCAGACTGTCACCTTTGATGTGTATGGCTGCCTTCAACGTCGGAATCTTCACGTTCAGATTAGAATCGAGTACCGCTTCGGCAGCCGCATCAAAATCGACCATTCCCTTAAACGAACGCAACATCGGCACAATCGTATCCAAAGAAGGAATGAAATCGACCAGCTTACCGATATTGACTTTCTGCAATCGGAAATTAAATCCCGCGTATCCACGAGTCTTTTTTCGGGCACGATAAACCAAAGTCGTTTCCACATCTGCACCCAGACCTTTCATTGTCAGTTTTCTCAGATATACGGCCTGATTGCGAATATCCACCGCTCCTTTTACTTGCTCAAAGGCCATATTGCCATACGTCACCTTGTTCAGATTGGTTTTCAGCTCGAAATCAATATTGGAAGGGATGACAAACAACTGCAACGGTTCGGAACTGGAAATCGTATCCGTTTCAGTCTGAAGCGTATCTTGAGGAAAGTTCAATGCATTGATCAGCTGGTTGCAGTCCAGGTTACGGGAAGAAATCTCCAGATTAGCCTTCAACATTTTGCCTTTCTTCATGGCTGCATACAACCCATATACCGCTCCAGTTGCCGTCAGATTGGAACGCCCGATACGAAGGCTGGCATTTTTCAGCGTAATCTTCCGGTCGCCGACCGTCACGGCTGTTTTTCGCATCCTTACCGGCAAAGCCAGTTCCGGTGTCCGAAGGGTAAGCCGGTTAAATCCGACAATTCCTTTCGGAAGCCAGAGCGAATCCCGTACTTTGTCTGCCGACAAATTGAAGCCACCTTTGTCCATTCCCATCTTCATCTGCCCCATCCGGCAGAAAAGCGTATCGGTTTCCAAGGCTACCTTTACATTCGGCATGGAAGGGTTCCGCTTGCTGGGCTGCAAATGTAAAGAAGCTTTCGCCTTTTTACTGAATACCCTCAATGAATCTCCTATTCCTCCTTTCAGACGACTCATCTGCAATTTACACTCCACATCAATCAAACGAGTAGTATCCTGAGGATTTGTTGATTTAATGGTCGCATTCAGCGCCTCCAGTTCAGCCGACAAGGTCGAAGCCCGCAACACTGCCTTCTGAATATTAATCTGAGCCGCCAGATTATCTTCTCCGATGAAACGTAAAGCCGCATTGCTGGTAAACTCAAAATTCTTCTTCGTATCACGCAAATACATATTCTGCATATCCAGCTTTCCTTTCAGACGTACCCGTCCCCAATCTTGTTTCTGAATAGACGACAAGCGACAGTGCAACCGGAAATCAGCTCCTACACGTCCACCGATAGACACTCCTTCCTGCAAAGGAAAAGTCTTGGCCAACGCAGTCAGGTCAATCTCCGAACGAGTGTGAAACGTGATGTCAGGATCACCCAACAAGTCTTTCACCTCTCCATCGGCCAATATATCCGTATGAGCTCCCTTAAACTGAAAAATCTCCAAATGGGCGTACGACTCCTTCTGACGCATCAAATCGACGTAGCCGTTGAATTCTGCTGTCAGCTCATCCACCCCATAAGGCAAATCAGCATACTTGGCCGAAGCCTTTTGTATGTTTACCTTCAACGTAGCCTCCGGCATGTGCTGCTTACCGTAAAGTCCCTTCAAGGTACCTTCCAGCGTGACTTCTCCGTTAGCCGTAAGCTTCTGACGCTTCAAAACACTCTCCGGAACCATGTTCAATACCGTTTCCAAAGAAGGTGCATGCAGTCTGTAGCCTATATCTACCCGAGCCGGGGCGCCCACGCTGTCTCTGCCGAGTGTTCCCGACACATCGAGTGCCACTCCGTTCAACGTCAATCCGGTATCTTTAAAGGTCAGCGTTCTGGAAGCACGATCCAGCTGCATATCTGCATTCAACCTTACGGCCAAATGATTGACCAACAGTTGTCCGTCTTGCCAGAAAAGCAGATTCTCATTGTCATATTGCAGCGCCAGCATCGAATAATCCTTTTTCAAGGAAGCCTTCAAATTCAGATTCAAATTCTGCACCCGGGCGTATACTCTTGTGTTCCGGTCGTCGAACGTCACATTCGACCGCTTCAAAGAGACCCGATTGATTTCTATCTCCTGAATCGTGGTATCCCTTTGCGACACCGTATCCTCTTCCAGCTGGTTGTCCGTATTCTTCACGATATCCCAGTTACTCTTTCCCTCTTTGTTGGTAAACGCATATACCGAAGCATCCTCCAGTCCCAAATACCGGAGATTGATCTTATGTTTCCAGAAATAATCTATGGGATTGACCACTACCACGCATTTCTTGAACGAAACCAGCGAATCGGTTTTCTGCCACAACGTATCATTCATCGCCTTGGATACCAATACTCCATCCGTCACTTTCAATCCAAAACGCGGAAAAGTAGAAAAGAACGTCAGTTCCACTTTCTCCATCTCCAAATGGGCATTCAACGTACGGTTAGCTACATTCAAAACCACCGGAGTGAGTTTTTCCGGTGTAAAAATAAAATTCACCACGATTGTCACGACCAGCAAAAGAACAACCAATAACGTACTCAGTGATATAGCCGTCAACCGAATGGTTTTACGCAACTTCTTATTCATCTTTTTTCCTTAAAAACAAAATCTGCCTGCATTTGTTCTCCGTCGTTACCTACACAGTATGTACAAACAAACTCCGGATGTATTAAATAATGAATCATAAAATGCTGAGGAAATCCCAGCCGGAAAGATTCTCCTCTGAATACCCCGGATGCAGCCAACTTAAAAGGCTCCACTTTCAGATGTGACAGAAAATCCACTTCTTGACAATCCAACATCTTGAACATGGTTTCCTTAGCAGACCAATGCAGTAATAACTGATACAGTTCTTCCCTCGGTTCCATGCTGTCCCGACCAGAGATTTCATCCTCCCGCACAAAACGGGACGCCACCTTCCGTACTCTATCCCCATACATTTCAATATCGATTCCAGGAGAGGCAGTGGCATGCAAACCTACCGCCACATAATTTCGGGTATGAGAAATGGAAATACGCCTGCTATCATCCCACAGGAAAGGCTTTCCCGACGGCTCATGCCCAATTCGGACCTCCTTTCCACACAAGGTTTTCAACAAAACCCGCACAGCAAGGTATTCCAGCCTCCGCGAAGGAGCCTTCAAACGGTCCAGTTCTTGCTGCACCTTCGTATCCGACAGGCAGTCACGAAGCTCTTCTGGTGTTTCGGTCACTTGCCAGATGCCCCATCTTCCTTCATCCTCTTCCCAGGTCTTCCACAGCGGCATAATTATTTTTTCTCCTTATTGTCATCGTCTTCTTTCTCTGATACAGAAGGCAATATGGTTACTTTGACTTTCAAAATCCGCCGTGAATTCATTTCCAGAATTTCAAAGCGGTAATTCATATAGTTGATAATTTCATGCAAAGCCGGGAATTCACCTTTCAGCTCCAATAAAAGTCCTGCCAACGAATCAGCATCCCCTGACACCTTATCAAATACATCTTCACTATCCTTGATAATCTTATAGAAATCAGATAATAAGGTCTTACCTTCGAACACATAGACATTTTCCGTCAACTTCACATAGGTACGCTCTTCCTCATCATACTCATCATTGATTTCTCCGACGATTTCCTCAATGATGTCTTCCATTGTCACAATACCCGAAGTGCCACCAAATTCATCCACGACCACCGCAATATGAATCTTGTTGGCCTGAAAATCACGCAACAAATCACCTATCATCTTATTCTCAGGAACGAACAAAGCCGGACGAATCAGGTTCTGCCACTTAAAATCATCCCCTCTGTCCAGATAAGGAAGCAAATCCTTGATATACAAAATACCTTTGATGCAGTCACGCGTTTCCTCATATACAGGAATACGGGAATATCCGTTTTCGTTGATACACTTCAATACCCCCGAAAAAGAAGACTCAATATCCAAATCCACAATATCCAAACGGGAAGTCATAACCTCCTTGGCCGTTTCCTCCCCAAAGCGGATAATGCCTTCCAACATATTGCTTTCTTCCGAAGTATCTTGTATATCCGTCAGTTCCAAGGCCTGAGAAAGTTCATTAACTGACAAATTCCGGGATTTTTTCTGAGAGAAACGATTGAGGAAAAACGATGAACGGACCAAGACTGAAGATACCGGCCAGAATACCGTCCGCAACACTGTAATGACCGGTGCTGCCTTCCGGGCAAACGACAAAGTGTGTTGTGCCGAATAGATTTTAGGCATGATTTCGCCAAACAACAGCAATAAGAAGGTCAGTACCACCGTGACAATCAAAAACTCCAGGATTTTTGCCTGTCCAAAATCAATCAAACTGGCAAACACGTAGTTCAACAGCATGATAATCGTCACATTGACAAAATTATTTGAAATCAGAATTGTGGCCAGCAAACGTTCCGAATCATCCAGCAGGCTCTTGATTTTGCCATCGGAAGGATGATTCTCCTCTTCTATTTCGTTCAAATCAGAGGGAGAAAGCGAAAAGAAAGCAATTTCAGAAGCTGAAACAAAACCCGATACATACAGCAGCATCAGCGTCAGAAGTAAAGCAATAACTGCCCCCCACGTAAGAGGCATTACGGTAATTCCGTCACATAGCTCCGACAAGCGGAGCAAATACGAGTCAGGATCCATCCTATAATATTCCTTATTTTAATTAAAATGAGACCATCTGAATATCAGAACGGCAAATCATCAGAAGGGTTACTACTTTCTGTCTGAGTAGAAGCCTCAGCAGCAGAAACCGTCTGAGACTGTGCAGAAGCAACAGGCTGTGCATTACGCGGAGTCAGCATCTCCATATTGTCACCAAAAATTTCCGTTACATACCGTTTCACCCCATTCTGGTCATCGTATGAACGAGTACGGATTTTGCCTTCAATATATAATTTATCTCCTTTGTGCACATATTTCTCGGCCGTTTCAGCCAGCCCGCGCCATAGCACGATGTTATGCCATTCCGTACGTTCCGGCACCTGTGTGCCATTGGCCAGCGTATAAGCACGGTCTGTAGTAGCCAGCGGAAAAGTGGCTACAGCCACACCACTGTCCAAATATCTCACTTCGGGATCTTTCCCCACATTTCCAATCAATTGTACTTTATTCAATGACATGATTCCGTTGTTTATAATTTGGTTTCAAAAGTAGCGAAAAAAAACGAGATATCAAGCGTGATACCGGGAAATTATGAAAATCGTCAATCTGAATTCGCTGAAAGCCAGGGAGTGTCACATCATCTTCTTTCAACACGGCTTCATAGCATTTGGCATGAATCACCCGATGCGACAACACATGCTTTATTTCGGGCGATACAACCCGAAAGGATTGAATATCATAACCGTTCAACAGAGCATGGAATTCAGGCAATGAAAAAATTTCTTCCTCTCCAACCTCACTCGCTGTCTCTATCAGTGGAAACTCATACAGATTTTGCCAGATGTCACCAGCAACCCGTTTCTTAATATAAGTATATGCGCCTGCACGCACGTAGATATAAGAAAAATAACGGTCGAGCACCTTCGTTTTACGCTCTTTTCGCGGCAATTTATCCACCAGGTTTTTCTGCAAGGCTACACAGCTGTCCGACAACGGACAGAACAGACACGAAGGTGATGACGGTACACATTGCAAGGCACCAAAATCCATGATTGCCTGATTGTACAGGGCGGGACGCGACTTGTCCATCATCTCGTCTGCCAGAGAGGCAAACAGTTTTTTTCCCGCACCAGTATCAATGGGCTCATCCACTCCCATCCAGCGTGACAATACCCGATACACATTGCCGTCGACTACCGAATATGGCAAATCGTAGGCAAAGGAACAAATGGCCGCCGCCGTATAATCTCCCACTCCCTTCAAGGCTCTCACCTCCTCATACGTTGTGGGGAAACGACCTTTTTCCACAATCACCTTTGCTGCCGCATGCAGGTTGCGGGCACGTGAATAATAACCCAATCCCTGCCAGCACTTCATCACCTCGTCTTCCGAAGCACGGGCCAACGTGTCCACATCAGGAAAATGTTCCATAAAACGACAGTAATAATCATATCCCTGTACGACCCGGGTCTGCTGAAGAATGATTTCTGAAATCCATATTTTATAAGGATCCTTGGTGTTCCGCCAAGGCAAATCACGCTTGTTTTCCTCGTACCAACCGATTATCTTATCTGCAAAAAAATTCATCTGACACATATTTGCCCGCAAAAATAATATATTTGCCCGACATACACAGACAAACCTCTCCACACACCCTTTAAAAAGGAATAAAACCCTCAAAAAGCACGACTTTTCAAAAAAAATATTCCCGATATATTTCCAAAAGATACAGAAAAGCTATATATTTGCAGTCCAAAAAATTAAGATAACGTATAACAATAATTATTAGCGAAATGACTAAAGCAGATATTGTAAACGAAATTGCCAAGAACACAGGAATTGACAAGGCAACAGTATTGGCAACCCTTGAGGCGTTCATGGGATCAGTTAAGGAATCTTTGTCGAAAGATGAGAATGTCTATCTCCGTGGCTTCGGTAGTTTCATTGTGAAGAAAAGAGCGCAGAAGACTGCTCGTAACATTTCTAAGAACACTACAATCATCATCCCGGAACACAATATTCCGGCTTTCAAACCTGCAAAAACATTTACTCTATCAGTAAAAAAATAATTAACATTTAGTATTAACCCATAAAATTTTGAAGCTATGCCAAGCGGAAAGAAAAGAAAAAGACATAAAATGTCTACTCACAAACGTAAAAAAAGACTGAGAAAGAACAGACATAAAAGCAAAAAATAATTGTTAGTCTGTCCGACTTCAATAAAGAACAAACTTGCAAAGCTAAAAAAAGTCTTTCAGGTTTGTTCTTTGTGTAATTAGCAATTTAGTAAAAACAAAAAACCAAGCAAAAAGTGACAAGCGAATTAGTAGTAGACGTACAGCCCAAGGAAATTTCTATCGCCCTCATGGAAGACAAGAAGCTGGTAGAGTTCCAGAAAGAAGAACGCAACCTGTCGTTCTCGGTCGGCAACATGTACGTAGGAAAAGTCCGGAAACTCATGCCCGGCCTCAACGCCTGTTTCGTAGATGTAGGCTTTGAGAAAGACGCTTTTCTCCACTATTTAGACTTGGGACCACAATTTCATTCTTACCAGAAGTACCTCAAGCAAGTCATCAGTGACCGGAAAAAACTCTATCCCATGTCGAAAGCTTCCATGCTTCCCGACATTGAAAAAGACGGAACCATTTCGAGTGTGCTCCAACAGGGACAAGAGGTCATCGTGCAGATTGTCAAGGAACCGATTTCGACCAAAGGCCCACGACTGACCTGTGAACTGTCGTTCGCCGGACGCTATCTGGTATTGATTCCTTTCAATGACAAGGTATCCGTCTCACAAAAAATTAAATCCAGCGAGGAAAGAGCTCGCCTCAAACAGCTGCTCCAGAGCATCAAGCCCAAGAACTTCGGAGTGATTGTACGTACCGTAGCCGAAGGCAAACGAGTAGCAGAGCTGGATGCGGAACTGAAAGTCTTGCTGAAACATTGGGAAGATACCATCACAAAAGTACAGAAGGCCACCAAACTGCCCTCATTGGTTTATGAGGAGACAAGCCGCACCGTAGCCATGCTGCGCGACTTGTTCAACCCGTCGTACGAAAACATTTACGTCAACGACGAAACCGTTTATAACGAAGTAAAAGATTATGTGGCGCTCATTGCCCCTGAACGTACAGGCATTGTGAAGCGCTACACCGGCCAGCTTCCTATTTTCGATAATTTCGGAATCACCAAACAAATCAAGTCCTCCTTTGGAAAAACCGTTTCCTACAAAAGCGGGGCTTATCTGATTATCGAACACACGGAAGCGCTCCATGTGGTGGACGTGAACAGTGGAAACCGCTCCAAATCGACCAACGGACAAGAAGCAAACGCACTCGACGTGAACTTGGGCGCAGCCGATGAGTTGGCACGCCAGCTCCGGTTGAGGGATATGGGCGGAATCATTGTGGTAGACTTCATCGATATGAACCTGGCAGAAAACCGGCAGAAACTTTACGAACGCATGTGTCAGAACATGCAGAAAGACCGGGCCAAACACAACATCCTGCCTCTGAGCAAGTTCGGACTGATGCAGATCACGCGCCAGCGTGTACGTCCGGCTATGGATGTCACTACCGATGAAGACTGCCCTGTTTGTTTCGGAAAGGGGAAAATCAAACCTTCCATCCTGTTTACCGATACATTGGAAAGTAAGATTGACTATTTGGTCAACAAGTTGAAAGTGAAGAAATTCACACTGCACATCCATCCTTATGTAGCTGCCTACGTAAACCAGGGACTCATGTCCTTGAAACGAAAATGGCAGATGAAGTATGGATTTGGCATCAAAGTCATTCCGAACCAGAACCTGGCGTTCCTGCAATATAAATTCTTTGACGCACACAACCAGGAACTGGATATGAAGGAAGAATTCGAAATCAAATAAGCAAGAAGGCCGTTTCCCTAAAAACAAAAGGAAACGGCCTTCTTTGTATATCCATCCCATCTGTTTATCTAATCACCTTTTCATAAACGCCTCGTCACGAACGTGTCAATACCTCGTCACGTTCGTGTCGACCTCTCATCACGTTCGAGTCAAGGTCTCCGCACGGACGTGACGAGGTAAATTTACTTTTTCATTTGCCGACTTCTCCCTCAGGAATGCATATTCTTGTACCCATACTCTTACTTAAGCCAAACTTTTTTACCACTAAACCACTTTGCCGTTTCACCCAATTTTCATTACCTTTGCAAACGAGCATCATTTTAACACAAAAATATGAAAATAAGTAGCATTTTATTCTTTCTTGGAGTAACATTCTCTCAGCTGTGCATAGCACAGCAAACACAGCCTCGCGACCCGGACTGCTGCACCAGTATCATGGTGGGGAAATCAGCTTCCACCGATGGTTCTGTCATGACCAGTCATACCTGCGACAGCTGGTACCGCACGTGGGTGAATGTCGTACCGGCAGCAGATTTTACCAACGACACCGTAATGAACATCTACGACGGACGAATGCACACAGAATCAGTCAACGACCAGACCAACCTGACCATAAAGGGACAAATTCCACAAGCCAAGCACACCTATGCCTTTCTGGATACGGCCTATCCTTGCCTCAACGAGAAGCAACTGGCCATGGGAGAAACGACTATCAGCGGAAGAGACACCCTGCGGAACCCCAAAGGAATATTTATGATTGAAGAACTGGCCCGGGTAGCCCTACAACGCTGTACCACTGCCCGCCAGGCCATCCAGTTCATGGGAAAACTGGTAAAGGAATACGGATATGGTGATTCAGGCGAATGCCTCACCATTGCCGACCCACAGGAAGTATGGCACTTTGAAATCTTCGGTGAGGGTCCTGACCAGATTGGCGGTGTATGGGCTGCCGTCCGTATTCCTGATGACGAGGTAGGAGTTTCAGCCAACATTTCCCGCATCAGCACATTGAACCTAAAAGATACAAACAATTACATGGCTTCGGAAAACGTGTTCAGCGTAGCCAAGAAACTCAAGCTGTGGGACGGAAAGGAACCATTCAAATTCTGGAAAGCCTACGGAGGTCCGAACTATTTCGGCAGAATGCAGGCATTCAGCATCCGGGAATTCTTCATCCTAAGTACCCTAGCTCCTTCGCTCAAGCTCAGTATGGACGACGAAGAGCTGCCGTTAAGCGTGAAGCCGGAAAAGAAACTCAGCAATGCCGATGTCATGGCTTATCTGCGGCAGACGTACGAAGGTACGGAATGGAGCACAACAAAAAATCTGAAAGTAGTCGTCAAAGACCGGAAGACGGGAAAAACGGATAGCATCACCAGTCCGCGTGCCAACCCGTGGATGCGTACCGACGAAATACGGCTGTACAATGCACTCCAGAAAGGTAGCGTCACAGCCAACCGTAACATCGCCGTACCGCAATGTGCTTACTCTACCGTCATCCAGTTGCGCAGCTGGCTCCCGGATGCCGTGGGAGGAGTCTGCTGGTTTGCCATGGACAATCCCGGACAGAGTCCGCGCGTACCCATCTTCTGCGGAACGACCGACCTGCCTGACATGTTCAAAATCTGTGGGAATCACCGCTACCGTCTGGATGCCGCCCTGTGGCATTACCGCCAAGCCAACAAGCTGGCCACGGTGAGATGGGGAAATGCCCGCAAAATCATGGAAAGGAACCAGATGCACTTTGAACGAAAAGGACTGGAAGAACTCCCGATGATAGAACAGCGTTACGCCGAACTGGTAAAAAGCGAAGGCGAAGAAGCCGCCAAAGCCTACCTGACCGATTATACCAAAGACTTTATCGGAGCCACCCTTCTGCGCTGGGACGAAATGACCGCCAAATATTGGAATGACTATCGGTTCGGATTCTGATTCCTTATTTATATACACGTAAAAAACACATAGAAAAGATATGAAAACAGTTACATTTATCTCTGCCCTACTGCTCGCCTCGGCCACTCTTCAGGCACAGCCTAAAGCCGAAGGCTACCAATTTACCACCGTCGTCAACCAGAAAGTAACTCCGGTCAAGAACCAAGCTGCCACCGGTACCTGCTGGTGCTTCGCCACTACCTCCTTCATCGAAGCCGAACTCCTGCGTCAGGGAAAAGGTGAATTTGACCTCTCGGAAATGTATATTGTCCGCCAGAAATACATGAATCAGTTGAACGACAACTACCTGCGTCACGGAAAAGGCAATATCGGTCAGGGGAGCATTTCACCCAGTTGGTTTACAGCTTTCACTCAGGTAGGCATCGTGCCGGAAGAGGTGTACAGCGGCATCAACTACAACTCACCTACCCACAACCACAAAGAGCTGACCGCTTACCTGGAAGCCATTGCCGAAAAGGCCATCAAGCTTCGCCAGCAAAGCCCTGAATATGAAAAACTGATTCAGAGTCTGTTTGATATTTACCTGGGAGAACTTCCTGAAAAGTTCACCTACAAAGGCAAGGAATATACTCCGAAATTCTTTGCGCAGAGCCTGGACATTCATCCGGAAGACTACGTCATGCTGACCAGCTTCACACACCAGCCTTACTATCAGGCTTTCGACCTCGAAATTCCGGACAACTGGGAACATGCCAAGATGTACAACCTGCCGCTCGACGAGATGATGCAGGCCGCCGACCATGCCTTGGAAAACGGATATACTGTGTGCTGGGACGGCGATGTCAGCGAAAAGGGATTCTCCTTCAAGCACGGAGTGGCCATCAATCCGGAAGTAGAAAAGACCGAGGACCTGAAAGACACTGACTTTGCCCGCTGGCAGAAAATGGATGCCAAGGAAAGACTTGACGAAGCCTTCAAGTTTGAATACCCGTGTCCGGAAGTAAAGGTGACTCCTGAAATCCGTCAGAAAGGCTACGAAACCTTCGCCACGACCGACGACCACCTGATGCACCTCACCGGTATCGCCAAAGATCAGAACGGCACCAAGTACTACATCACCAAAAACTCCTGGGGAACCAACCGTAACGACTTCGGCGGCTACCTGAACATGTCGGAAAGCTACGTACGTGCCAAAACCATCTATATCCTGATGCACAAGGATGCCTTGACCAAGGACTTGAAGAAGAAACTCGGTCTGGACAAATAAAAAAACCTACCTGAAAAACAACCAGGTTGCCAAAAGGGATGCTTATCTTTGCAGCAAGTCACAAGATAAGCATCCTTTTTTTATGAAAACAGAAGACTATGCCCTCATTCTGGAAACGGCTGGCATCCGCCCCACTTCCACCCGACTGCTCATCTACGAAGCCATTGCCAGACAAACCGACACATTCAGTCTGAGTACCTTGGAAAAAGAACTCGACAGTATCGACAAATCGGTCATTTTCCGTACACTCGTTCTCTTTCACGAACATCATCTCATCCACAGTGTGGATGACGGAAGCGGTTCACACAAATATTGCATCTGCCACAACCATGGCCAGTGTAACGAAGACGAAGCCCACTGCCATTTCTACTGTGAGGTATGCCACAATACCTATTGCCTGAGCCAGGACCTCATTCCACACATTGACTTACCAGAAGGATTCATAGCCCGAAAAGTAAACTATATCGTGAAGGGTGTATGCGCCCAATGTGCCTCCAAGCACCAGAAATGAACGTTTTTTTGACTTACATCAATAAAACGCACCTGTTCCTCATTTTTATGTTCTTAAGCATATCTTCTATACAAAAAAACTCTATCTTTGCAGCGTAATCAAGAACGAAAGTTCAAAGATTCACCTAATAGAAAGATTGTTTTTTTAGATTATAAGATTGTTTTCAATCTCGTCGGGAGACGATGTTTTTAAGTTAAATTGAAAAGGTATTAAGGTTTTATTAAAAAAGAAAGGGTAACAACATGAAAACGATGAAAAATTTCATTCAGAAGATCTTCAAGGGAGATCCGATGGTTTGGGGTTACGTAATGCTCAGCTAATGAGCTAGTAACCCCCTTTGCTAGCCAGAATGTCAGCTTATTTGACCGAAAGTTGTAAAGTTTACTTATACTCATACCGGATTTCCCAGTATGAACTTTAAATATCCTCCCGAAGTCCTCGGGAGGATATTTTTTATCCCCCTCGTTCTTCTCCGAATCTTTTCCAAATACTTGCCCATTCTAAATCTTTTCCCTAACTTTCCTGCAAATTTCTAAAACCAACACAGAAATGTCATTAATCAGAGTCATTCTCTCCATTATTTTTCCACCCCTTGCCGTCATTGACAAAGGATGTGGTTCGGTACTGATTGTCTTTATCCTCACATTGTGCGGATGGATTCCAGGAGTCATCGGTGCCCTTATTATTTTAAATAAACAAAATTAAGTTTCTAACTCGATATCCTAAATACTTACACCATGAAAGAATTACATGTATCCGAAATTACCGGACAGTCTCGCGTAACCGCCCAAAATATTCCGGCCCTGCTCGACGAATATCAAATAAAGTTCCAGCCGGTTTCTTGCGTAAACTGGAATGATTTTCCTTACTGTCCCGAGGTGTCCTTCCGGATAGCCCACACTGGCAATTGTATCCTGTTGAACTACCACGTGAAAGAAGAAAGTGTGCGGGCCATAGCCGCCGAAGATAACGGTAGAGTTTGGGAAGACTCCTGTTGCGAATTCTTCTTCCAGCTTCCGGAAGACCAGGAAGAAAACGTATATTATAACTTTGAATGTAACTGTGGGGGAACCCTTCTTATCGGTGGCGGACGACCGGGCGACAGACCTCATGCTCCTCAAGAGATTCTCCAGCAGGTAGACCGATGGACTTCACTCGGAAAGGCTCCGTTTGAAGAACGAATGGGAGAATGTAGCTGGCAATTGGCTCTCTGCATTCCCAAGGAAGCGTTCTTCCGTCATCAGCTGAAAGGCTTCAAAGGACTGACCGCTCGTGCCAATTTCTACAAATGTGGAGACTTGCAGCACACGCCACACTTCCTGTCATGGAATCCCATTGAATTGCCGAAGCCTTGCTTCCACTGTCCGGAGTTCTTCGGCAAACTTGTCTTTGAATGAAAACCCATCTCCATAAAACTTCAACGGCCTGCTTTCGCACACACAGTCTCGAAGGCAGGCCGTTTCCATATCACCTCCTGACAATCCATGCATAAACACTTTTCTTCCCTTTAAACAGCCATAGGACGCTCAAGGAAATAATCCATGCCACAGCCAAGAGCATAAAAAGAAACTCCACGAAAGGCCCCCACCCATAGTGAGACAACACGATGCCGGAAAAAGAACCTATCAGACTGGAGCCTGCATAATAGAACAACCAGTAAATGCTAGTGGCACTGCTTTTCATCTGCCCGGCATGCACCGATACAATCCGGCTGGCCAGCGTATGAGTTCCGAAAAAAGCAAAAGTCATCAATCCCAGTCCCAGCACGATAGCCCAAAGCTGCATCCATAACAACAAGGCCATCCCGACTCCCATCAGCCCCAACGTGCCTTGCAAGAGCCTCTCCGGACTATACTTGTCCGAAAGACCTCCGACCACGACCGAACCGATAATCCCTGCCACATACATGGTGAAAATCAATGCTACCCAATGATGAGGCAATGAAAAAGGAGGTGCCTCCAGCAAGAAAGACAGATAATTGTAGATGCTCACAAAAATACCCATGGAAAGAGCGGCGATGAGATACATCGAAAGAAATGTGCTCCGGGTTAAAAGAAAACGCATTTGACGCAATTTCTCTCGAAAAGACACAGATACCGCGGAGAAGTTTTTCCCTACCGGAATCTTCCAGCAGAACAATCCGCCCAGCAGCAGGCTGACAATACCGATAAGCCACACGGCCGACTGCCATCCACCCCACCCAGACATCAGCGTAGCAGCCACTCGCCCCGACATTCCTCCCAGGGTATTCCCGCTCAAATACAAACTGATGGCCAACCCGATCATGGCTTTGTCCACCTCTTCCGAAAGATAGGCCAATGCTACCGACGACACCCCGGCCAGCACCATTCCTTTCAACAGATTCAAAGCCAGCAGAAGAGAATAGCTGTCAATAAAAGCAGACACAATGGTCAACAGGGAAGAAAGCAGTAACGAAGCTCCCATCAGACGTTCGCGCGACACGGAATCGGCCTTGAAAGCCATAACAATCAATCCCAATGCCATGCCGGCAGTAGAAGCCGACACCGACAGACTGCTTTCCGCCGGACTGACACCAAAATTCCGGCACATTTCCGAAAGCATGGGTTGAAACAAGTACAGCTGGGCAAAAACCGACAATCCGGACAAAAACATGCAGTTACGTATCAGGCGAAACCGTGCAACCGCCTCACGCGAACGATTCATTTCTTTCATTTCCCTTTTTCTTTCATAATTATGGAAGCAAAGGTAGGCAGTCGGTTCCAATCTCCATCTATCGGGAAAACTCTTTTTCCCGATAACATTCATCGATAAAAGCTATAAAAAGCAAATGCTCTTGACTGCTCTTCTTTGTAAACACAAAGGTGAAAATGAATATAAGTATGAGAGAGAATGAGAAAAACAAGTCAAGAAGCATTTGCTTGCAACACAATAGAAACTAAAAAAGAGAACTAAATATGTTGTCCACCCCCCAGTGCCTGATACAAGTTGATAAGACTCTGTATCTCCTTGAAACGGTTGGCCGTTTGTGACAACTGTGCACTGAGTAGCGTCTGATGAGCCGTCAACACCTCCAGGTAAGTCGTATTCCCATGCTCCATTAAGAGTGAAGTGCTGGTAAAGGCCTTCTCCAATGCGGTTATCTGCTGCTCATAATTATCTTTCTTCTTCTTACTGGTCTGATAAGATACCAATGCATCGTTTACTTCCGTTCCAGCATCCAGCAGCTTCTGTCTGAAGGTCAGAAGCGCCTCCTCCTGCTGTGCCTTGGCGATGCGCCGACGGGCAATAAGGGTCCCCCTATTGAACAGAGGTTCGGTCAACGAAGCCAAAGCAGAAGTCACAAACTTACCGGGATTCGTAATCAACCCCCCTACAGAATTGGTCCAACCCGCACTTCCACTCAGCGTAATTGCCGGATAAAAGGCTGCATTGGCCTGGTTGGTCACATAAAATGCCTGTTCCACATCGCGCTCCGCCACACGCACATCCGGACGATTCGAGAGAAGCTGAAGTGGTATACCTACCGACAAATCCTTCGTGAAACTCTGTGCGGAAAGTTTTCCCCGGGCTATCCGGTGAGGAGTTTCCGCCAACAACAAAGAAAGACTGTTTTCCACCTGATTCACTTGTTCTTCCAAGTCAATCACAGAATTCTCCACTTCATAATAAGTAGCCCGCATCTGCGAAACAGCCGCCTCATCCGCTTGTCCGGCATCCATCAAGGCTTGTGTGGAAGCCACTGTTTCCTTCCATGTCTCTGCCGTCCGACGGGAAATCTCCAGCTGTTCATCCAGCATCAGCAAGGTGTAATACGTATTGGCAATATTAGCTATCAGACTGGAGTATACTGCCTGCTGGTAGTCTTCACTCTGCAAATATGCTGCCTTCGACTGCCGCTTGGCATTCCGTAACTTGCCGAAAATATCCAGCTCCCAACTGGCAGTCACCGGCAGCGTATAGGTATGCGACGCCTTACTGCCTTCCACCGTATTGACCCCTCCTTGCGGAAACAAGGCAAACGACGGTAGAAAAGCCAACTTAGCCGAAAGCAAAGAAGCCTTCGCTTCTTCTACACGCAGACTAGCTGTCTGCACATCCGTATTCTGTGCCAGTCCTTTTTCAATCAGCTCCTGCAAATAAGGATCGGTAAAGAAATCCCGCCAGTGGATGTTTCCGATACTTACCGTATCGGAAACTGTGACCTCTTCGCCGTACAATTTCTCGGGAACCGAGGTCTGTGGTTCATAGCTGGTATATATTCCGCAACTGCTCAACAAGAGCGTTGCACCACATACGATTATCTTTGATATGTTCATATTATTCATTTACTTTTCTATATTAAAGGCACTTTTTTCAATCAGGGTCTGCTCCTTTTCATAAAGAATCTGCTGATCAGGCTCTTTGTGCATAGGCCCTCGCAACTTCTCTTGTAAGTACTCAAATACCACAAAGAACACAGGCACCACGAAGAGCAAAGCCAACGTACCCACCAGCATACCTCCTACAACACCCGTAGCCAGCGAACTATTACCATTGGCTCCTGCACCAGAAGAGAACATCAGCGGAAGCATACCGAAAATCATACACAACACCGTCATGATGATGGGACGGAAACGAGCCTGGGCAGCCGAATAGGCAGAAGAAATGATGCCCATTCCTTTACGCCGGCGTTCAATGGCATACTCTGTAATCAGAATGGCCGTCTTGGCCAGCAGACCAATCAACATAATGGCACCCGTCTGCAAATAGATGTTGTTTTCCAATCCTGCCACACGGGCAAACAGGAAACTTCCCATCAGGCCGAAAGGTACGGAAAGAATGACGGCCAGTGGCACCAGAAAGCTCTCATAAAGGCATGACAGAATCAAGAATATCAATACCACACAAATGGTATATACAAAAACGGTCTGCGCTCCTCCGCTGCTCGCTTCCTCACGAGCCATACCTCCATATTCATAACCATAACCAGAAGGAAGTACCTGTCCGACAACTTCCTTGATAGCCTTCTGCACTTCACCGGTTGAGTATCCCTCGGCCACATTCACATTGACGTTGATAGTATTATACAAATTGAAACGCTTGGCTACCTCCGCCCCTTGCTCCGAACGAAGCGTCACAAACTGGCTGACCGGTGCCATCTCCGTGCCATTACGTACAAACATGTTGTCCAACGCATGCTGATCCAAACGGGCAGCGGGCGAAGCCTGAATCATGACACGATAAACCTTTCCAAACTTATTATAATTGGAGACATACGACCCACCGCAGTAGGCACCCACCACATCCAGCACATCATTCGGACTGATACCGGCACGCTTACACTTGGCCGCATCTACATCTACTGCAATCTGAGGGAAATTCATGGTATACGAACTATAAGCCATGGCCACTTCGGGCCGTTGATTCAGAGCCACTATGAATTTCTGTATGGACTCATAGAACGGTCG
Source organism: uncultured Bacteroides sp. (assembly GCA_900552075.1). GTDB lineage: Bacteria > Bacteroidota > Bacteroidia > Bacteroidales > Bacteroidaceae > Phocaeicola. Next base: position 110,938 of record URYL01000001.1, read on the forward strand.
CATGTCGCCTCCTGTTTTATCCTCCATATAAAGTTCAATGGAGTTTCCAGTTCCATATCCCGGAATCATGGCTGGCTGGAAACAGAATACCTGTGCTTCCTTAATCATGCTAAATTGGGCATTCAAACGCTTCATCACCGCATCCACCGTATGTTCCTTCCCTTTTCGCTTATCCCAATGAAGCATACGGATAATAACCGTACCGTATGAAGTCCCTTGTCCGGAAATCAATCCATATCCGGTAGTACGAGAATAGTTTTCTATTTCTGGAGTAGCCTTCAAGATTTTCTCCACCTTATCCATTACTTTATTGGTCTCCGCCAATGAATTACCCGGCGAAGTGCTAATGTTCACCATCATGGTTCCTTGGTCTTCCTGAGGAACTAATCCGGTTTTCGTGGTGGACATCAGATACACCAATAATATGAAAGCAATACCCAATGAAGTCCATACTATCCAACGATGACGAAAGAAAAACATCAATCCTTTTTTATATTTCCCCATTAAAGCATTAAATGAGACATTATAGGCGGCACGTATCCTGCCGTTCAAACTATGAGGGCTCTTGTTTCCGTCCGACGGTTTCATCATCATGGCACACATAGCCGGACAAAGGGTCAACGCATTTAAACAAGAAATGCCCACAGCCACTGCCATCGTAATACCAAACTGCGTATAGAACACACCGGATGTGCCACCCATAAAGGTAACCGGAATAAATACGGCCATGAATACAAAGGTACATGATACAACCGCCATCGTCACATCATTCATGGCATCCTTGGTAGCCAAATAAGGCGAACGATATCCCACATCAAATTTGGCCTGCACGGCCTCCACCACAATAATGGCATCATCCACCACGGTACCAATGGCCAGCACCAGCGCAAACAAGGTCAGAATGTTGATACTGAATCCGGCCACCGAAAGGAAGGCAAACGTACCAATCAACGACACCACAATGGATATGGAAGGAATCAAAGTACTCTTGAAATCGTGCAAAAAGAAATACACCACCAGAATTACCAGAAGAATAGCGATTACCAAAGTTTCGACCACATTATCGATAGAAGCAAATAAGAAATCATTCACACTCATCATTTGCAGAAACTTCATTCCTTCAGGCAGATCTTTTGAGATATCATCCAGCAAATCGGATATCTCCTGGTTCACAGCTATCGCATTTGCTCCGGCCACCTGATAAACCATAAACATCACACCCGGCACTCCATCTGCTTCCCCATGAAAACCATAGGATTCACGCCCCAGCTCTACATCAGCAATATCCTTCACACGGAGTACGGAACCATCTTTTTGAGAACGTATCACCATATTCTCAAACTCCTCCACACTCTTGAGACGACCTTTATACTTCATCGTGTACTGGAATACACGATCTGAATTTTCCCCCAAAGATCCTGTAGGAGCCTCGATATTCTGTTCCCCTAATGCAGCCGTTACATCGGCAGGCACCAAACCGTATTGCGCCATCTTGTCCGGTTTCATCCAGATACGCATACTATACGTATCTCCCAAAAGCTGCACATCACCAACTCCCTGGATACGTTTAATTTGTGGTATCACGTTAATATCCAGATAATTTGACAAGAAACTCTCGTCATAACGTTTATCCGGACTGGTCAAACCATTAATCTGAAGGTAGCTGTTCTGTCGCTTCATGGTACTGACTCCAATAGCCGTTACTTCTGCAGGCAACAGGCCCTGTGCTTCCGACACACGATTCTGTACATTGACTGCCGCCATATCCGGGTCGGTTCCCTGCTTGAAATAAACCAATATTTCTGCCGTACCGGCATTGGTGGCCGTAGAAGTGATGTATATCATGTTTTCCACTCCATTGATACTCTCTTCCAGCGGCATAATGACACTGTTCATCACGGCATCCGCATCGGCACCCGTATAAGTAGCATCCACACAAACTGTAGGCGGGGCAATATCCGGATACTGTTCCACCGGCAGGGTATAGAGGGAGATAAATCCAACAATCAAAATCAAAATGGATATAGACAAGGCCATGACCGGCCGTTTGATAAATATATTTCCTTTCATAAGCGTCCGATTATTTTACTTGCGTTCCTTCACGAAGCATACCGGCTCCATCAGCCACAATCTCGTCACCGGCCTTCAGCCCATTCATTACAATATATTCCTTCCCATCGTTGACCGGAGCAACCTTTATCAAAGTAGATACCGCTTTACCATCCACTACTTTATAGGCCAGGATTTTATCCTGCAACTGTATGGTAGCTCCCTGCGGAATGACAATACATTTCTTATAGATACTTGGTATCAACACGTTGCCCGATGCCCCGCTGTGCAACAGGCGGGAAGCATTCGGGAACACCGCACGCACCCCTACCGTACCCGTTTCCTTGTCAATCACCCCACTGATGGATTCTATCCTCCCTTTTTCTTCGTACATGGAACCGTCGTTCAGCTGAAGCTGGATTTCAGGCATATTCTGTATGGCCTTTTCCGTGGTTCCATACTGACGGGCCAGCGAGAGAAACTGATTCTCGGTCATCGAAAAATAAACATACATCTGGGCATTATCGGAAACCGTAGTCAACGGCTGTACCATGTTCGAACTGACCAGTGTCCCCACCCGATAGGGCAACATGCCGACCACTCCTTCGCTCGGGCTCTTTACTTCCGTATAAGAAAGGTTATTCCGCGCATTCACCTCCTGTGCCTTGGCCTGCGAAAGCTGGGCTTTTGCCGTCAGATAAGCATTTTCCGTGGTCTGCAAATTGAAATTGGAAACCACCTTCTTGGCATACAGCTCCTTCGTGCTTTTATACGTCAACTCCGCCGTTGCCAGATTGGCCTTAGCCGCCTCCACATTGGCCACCGCCGTTTCCAATGCCGCCTTATACGGAACTTGGTCGATGACAAACAACACTTCCCCCTTACGTACAACGTCTCCTTCCGATACATTCAGTTTTTCAATATACCCCGACACCTGCGGATAAATATCGATATCCTGCATCCCTTCAATGGAGGCAGAATAAGAAGTGGTAATCTCCTTGTCAGTATCTGCCTGAATTGTCATCAGCTGATACCCCTTTCCGGTCGTTTCTTTTGTTTCCGTCTGGCAGGACGTTATCCCAATCGCACAACCGAACACCATCAGCCATGCGCCTAAATTTCCAATCTTTTCCGTCATATTCGTTTCTTTTTTTGTTCGCGCAAAAGTAGCAAGCACAGAAAAAAGGAAGGCAACCGATTTTCGCACAGAAGTATCTTATTTTCCCTTGTCTCCACGACATCTGGCAAAATGTAGAAAATAAGACATATCTGGAAGAATATAGAACACTATGCTTTACGGGGGAATCCGCATCTTTGCAAAAAAATAATATGGAAGAAATTATCAAACACATTCACATGGACATGCTTCAAACACATTGTGACCCTCAAAGCTACATGGACGACTATGTGTTTCTGACCGAACGGCTGGAAAATGTATTTCAAGAAAACAACAATGTCAAACTGGAAGTATTTCTGATGCTTTATTGCAGGGAAGGAGAAATTACGCTGGAATTAAGCAATACCCATCGTCATCTTCAAGCCAATGACTTGCTGATCAGCCTACCAAATACTCTTATCAGACAACTTGCTGTCAGCCCTGACTGCAAAGTAAAGATATTCTGTTTTTCCAACCGCTTTTTCCGCCGCATTACCCAGACACAAAAATATACGTGGAAATCGATTTGTTACATACAAGAGCACCCTATCAAGCATTTTGAGGAAACGAAAAAAGAACTGTTCCAGCTGTATCTGGATTTGATAGAACGCAAAATAAAAGTTTCATCCGACAATTTTCAAAAAGACATCCTGCTGCACATCGCTTCTGCTTTTTTTGAAGAAATGATTGCCAAAACCACCCATAAATCACTCGAAAAAGAGAATACAGGCCACCAAGCCTTGGTCAAACAACCTGACTTTATTTTCAAGCAGTTCATGGAAGCTCTTGCAGCCGACAACGGCAGGCATCGAACCTTAGGCTATTATGCAGATTTATTCTGCTACTCAAGCAAATACCTTTCACGTATCGTCAAACAAATCAGTGGAAAAAATGCGCTGACGCTCATTCATGAAAACGCGATAGAACATATCATCCCAGCCCTCAAGTACTCTACCAAAAGTATCAAGGAAATAGCCATGGACTTTGACTTTCCCAATGTCTCCTTTTTTGCCCAATACGTTAAAAAATACCTGGGTATGACCCCCACCGAATTTCGCAGCAACGAACAACAACACAAATCATAGCACTGCCAATACAACGTCTCAGTTCTCTCCTCTTCCATAGCGATGGAAGGAAAATTATGCCCTAAGACAGATTCCGACTGAACAAATCATAAAGATATTACGTTTAAAAACAAGAACGCGAAAAAAACTAAACGAAACAAACAAACTAGACATGTAAAACGACTGATTGATTATTTCTTACTTAAAATATCACAGAAATTAGTTTTAAAAAAGATTGCCATACAGAGAAAACAACAACAAAATGAAAAAATTTACATTTATTGCATTCTTATGCACTTTGCTATTGGTTTCTTGTAACCAGGAGGAACACTTAGGCACATCTTCCACCGAAAACCAATCTGGGATTGTATTCAAATTACAAAAACAAGGCTATGAAGGAGTCTCTTCACGTGCCTCGGAAACGGAGACTTCCCTTTATGACCAATTGTATTACTTTATTGTCAATGAAAACGGTGACAAAGTAAAAAACATCAAAAGCTATTATGAAGCTGCCACCTCGGAAATTTATACCGAAGGATTGCACAAAGGGGAGTATCGATTGGTGGTATTAGGCATCAAAGGCAATCCGGCGGCTGACCGAGCCATTATCCATACTCCGGAACATATTCAAGACGAGTGGCTTGAATTTCCGGCAGACTTGCAGAAACCGCTGGAAGCTGAATATTTCTATTCACAAACTCCTTTCTCCATCGTAGAACAACAAACGGAAGAAGGCATGCAAGAAGTAGCCTCTATCCCGCAGGAAGTGACCCAGAAACGGATTGTCAGTCGGGTGGATTTTGACTTTGCATATCAGAATCCCTATGTGAGCTATGCCGTCACAAACAAAAGCCTGTCATTGGGAGACATGCGGTTCTATACTACCCTTTCTGGCAACGGGGAACTGGGCGGAGAAAGCAACGGCACAATGAACGCCCTTTCACTGAACCAGCAGACATCTTATCTGTTCATGCCCTTATGCAACGGTTCAACTCTTCACGGAGACATCCATCTCTCAACTTGCAACTACCGGAAAGAAAACAGAAAGCAGGAGTACAGTTTCGAGCAGAGGGAACTGGCCCCCAACCATATTCATCTGGTTGAAACCAAAGTAAACCATCCGGACGACAAGGCGGTGACCATGTTCATCACCCCTGCAGCTTATAATAAAGGTGAGCACAGCTTAATCCTGCAGGACACGGAACGGAAGGAAGTATATACCGACAAGACTGTACGGTGCTTCAATACCGCCCAGCCACTGCAGGTATCCGTCACAGAAGAAGGGAAACTGCATACGCGCTTCTACTCTCCCCGCAAGCTGACCGGCGTACTGATTAAGATGCAGCTGCCGCAGGTGAGTGAAGAGTTTTTCGACCTGGCTTATTTTGATTCCATCCCGGCCTTCGGCGACTTCTGGGAAGAGATTCCGCTGATGCAGCGCGCTGCCATGTGCCGCACGGAATCCGGAAAATATATAGAGGTACAAAAGAAAACGGCTTCTGAATTAAGCAACGCCGTACTCAAGATTGAATCGGACGATCCTTACTGGAGCAAGCTGCAGGAAATCAAACACGGTTGGACCATCTACTGGGGACTTTACGGAGGTGACCCGGAGAAAGAAGACGGAGGCCCGGTAGGCAACTGGATGGGAATCCGCCCGGTACATTGCCGGGAATCGGTAGCCCTCTTCCTGAACTTTACCTACATGATCGACATGCCGGAACATGAACAAATTCTGCATGACAATGCCCACCAGCTTTACGATGACAACAAACAACTGGTAAAGGTAGAAGAGGTTTTGAAAAAAATGAGAGCCAGCAGAACGCTTCAGGTAGGTCTGGTCTATCCCGGACACGGAATCATCGGATTGGGTGGAGGAAGTACTTTTGGAGCCTACCAGCGAGGATGGTTTGAACATTACTTCAACCGATATGCATGCAGTGTGATGTTCCATGAACTCGGACACGTCATGGGATACGGTCACAGCAGTTCTTTCACCTACGGCCCCTGGGCGGAACAGCTGATGAACAATTTCTATGTGGACAACATCGGGCAGATGCCGGTCGATTCTCCCAGCTACCTGAACAGCTCGCAAAACCCTTACCAATACAAATAAACGGACGATAACAATAATATCACGAAAAATGATGATAAAATATATACTCGCCTTGGCAAGCGCCAGCCTGTTCTTACTGTGCGGATGCCAGCATGAAGATATCCAGCAAACGCCGCAAAACGGAATGTTTACCGTAAAATTCTCCCGAGTTGGAATGACGAATGGAACAGCCGACGACATGGAATCACAAATCAACACGCTCAATGGTTATCAATTCGAGAACGGCGTCTTGAAAGAAACGTTCTCCTCGCTGAAAGTGGATGCAGCGGGTTCCTGCCAACTCGATATCACCCCCTTGCAGGGCAGCCTGTATTTCCTGGCCAATGGCGACCAGGCCGTTTCCCCGGAAAACCTGAAAGAAGGGGTCACCACGCTGGAAGAGTTCTTGAAACAGCAGGCAACGGCCGAGAATATGGCTTCCGACTATGTGCTGATGACCGCAAAAGCCGATTTGGACCAAGATGCCACTTCTGCTTTTGTGGCCCTGAAACGGGCTGTAGCCCGCATCGATTTGGAATCACCTTTCCAAGATGTTCAGGTAAACAGTGCCATCATAAAAGGGGTGTCACTGACGGGTTACCTCTACGAACAGGACGCACTCCAAACCTCTGAAAAGTTTGAAACGACCGACCTGACCAAAGACTTCGGCGAACAACCCTTCAAAAATGGCAAGACTTCGCTTTTCTATCTTCCCGAACAATATACCAACGGACATGAGGTAGAAATCATGATGACAGTGCACGGAGGATGGCACCGGCTAAAGACTACCCTTCCGGCACTGAAACGCAACCACGTCTACACGCTCAAAGTGTACGGAAACGGCTCCAACTGGAAAGTGGAAGTCCTGACGAATGACTGGGAAACCGGCTCTTCTTCTGAATCAGGTCTCACTCACAAAGGACTGGTAGATAAAGAAAACTCACAACTTTCTGAAGGAGTGACTTTGAATGCACAAGCAGATACGGTATTCGTTCCTTACTGGAAAAGCGATTTTCAACTGACACTGACAGCAGAAGCCGGAGCGGAAGTGAAGGTCCTTGGACAAGCCAACGGAGTCACCGTAACACCTACTCCACTTTCACGCTCCCTCACACCGGTGGCACAGTTCCAAGTATCGAGCAAACAGAAAATGCCGGGAAGCCACTATGAATATATGTACCTGGACGTACATAAAAATGAGGTGCAGACAGGCCGTGTCGTACTGGTATTCATCCCTAATCCAATTCAAATGACCGGCGCGTTGCAATTTGACGACAACGGACTTTGTGATTTCCACACTTACGTTGACGGAGAACTGGCTCGCATTACCCTTCCAGAGGGAAAAACCATCTCTTTGAACTTCAACGAGGGAGAAGCTCAGTGGATGAAGCTGACAAAAGAAGGAGACCGTACCTACCGCCTGTTAGGAGGATGGAAACCCAACGACCCGAAAGCAGACGGACGGGCACAAACCGGTGAACTGGTGATTGCGGATGCAAACGGCGGACATTCGGAAGTATATACCATCCGACGCCTCAACTGGGGATTGCCAGTGGTACAAATCAACGGCGTATGGTGGTGCAAATATAACCTGAGAGGAAATGTAAAAAGTTTCAGCGACCAGATTTTAATAAAATCGGACCCTGCGGCCAACGGCAGTCTGGCTGACTATCTGCGAAGCTGTTCGGACGAAGACTTCCTCCAAGTGTTAGGCGACCAGTATCAGGCAGGAAATCCAGATGGATTGAAACTGACTCACAAAGACGGCCAGTTCTATTATGAAGGGTATCAAAGCCAGACGGGTAACTTCGGCACGATGGCTCCCACCGAGATGGCTCCCGACGGATACCAGATTCCGGATTACGACGACTACCGCTTCTATACATGGGGCTCCAACTGCAACTTAGCTTACTTCGACCCCGGAGTCTTCAACAACGGACTGGGACAACGCCTCAACTTCAACGTAGTAGAACGCAATGCCACTTTCAAGGGGCTGAACTATGGTCCGATTTCGTTCTATGATTTTGAATACGAAGGCAATCATCTGACGCTTTGCGGACTGGGACACCAATACAACGAAACGACCCTCTCCAGCATGATGATTCTGTTTGCCACCTACGGCAATGCAGGAAACACCTGGATGATAGAAGGATATGCCAAAAGCACCGGAAAAGGAAACTGGTTCAAGTATGCGGCCAGCAATGCACAGAAGACCCGTACCATCCGATGCATAAAAACTCCGGTAGAATACATCTACGAATAAGAAACAACAGATATTACCTTACAGACAAGTAAACGAACAGATATGCACATAAAAAAATACATACAGCATTTCGGAATACTCTCGGCCATCTTGCTCACAACAGCCTGCAATAACGATTTTATCCCTAAAGATGAAAATACCCCGAATGAAGACAACGGAAGTACCCCTGTACGGACAGTCAGTGCCAGCATCAAAGCTTTCCAGATAGAAGGAGAAGATGCATCTCTCTCTGAAGAAAACAGTGTCACAGACCTGCAAGCCTGCCTGTTTGAAGAAGGAGTATTGACCCATGTCTATACGCAGCTATCTCAAAAGGACGACCAATATACCCTTCAGATCGGCAAAGAAGCCGGCCACTTGTACTTCGTGGGTAACACAGCGAGCCAGCTTGACCTGCAAGCCCTCAAGGAACAAGGTCTGACAGAAGAAGAGTGGCTGAAAACTACTTTAGGATATGCCAAGGAAGATGCACAAGCTTCTGAATTTTTCTCCGGCATGCTGGATTTGGGCAAGAACAATGAGAGTACGCTGCACACGGACCTGGAAAGAGGGTCGGCCCGTTTTGACTTGTCTTTACCGGCCAACAGTTCCCTCCAGGTAAAAGGAATCACATTCACCCAAATCGCACAACGCACATTCCTGTTCCCGCAGAATCCGGTAGCAAGTCCGGAAAATACGGAACGAACAGATAAGCGCGTTGATTTTCCGGAGGCGCTGAGTGCCAGCACCCAAGGAGTGGTCTACCTGTACGAACAGACTGGTACCGATGTGAAAGCCCAAGTCAATGTCGTGAAGAAAGGAAAAGAAACTACCGTAGAAAGCAGTCTGCCTTCCACCTTGAAGCGCAACACGGTCTATACCTTGAGCCTCAGCGAAGACCCTGTCAGCGGCAGCGTAAAACTCCAAGTCATTGAATGGGAAAACGGAGGCGAACACAACCTCTCTTCCGAAGCCGGGGCTTTGAGAGTAGATACTCAAGCTTCTATCCTCCCACAAAATGTGACAGTAAACGATGAGAAGAACCGGATTGTATTGCCTTATACAGCTACCGAACTGACACTGGCCATCGACTGTGACGACCAGCTGGAGTTCATCCCAGACCCGATGCCGCTGACCGTACAGACACTGGGAGGCAGCAGCGCAGAAACCATGGGAAAGAACCTGTTCCGCATACAAAAAGACAGATGGCGCTTAGGGGTTCCCGGAGAAGAAATCAAGCTGCGCTTCCACCGGAAGGGATTGCAACAAACTTACCCGGACGACTTCCTGACCGTGGTTCTGACGGAGAACCCGACCCGAGTAGAAGGACTGCTCGATTACCACAACAGCTACGAGTGCCACTTTGACCGCTATATCGACAATGAACTGGGGATACTGACCTTACCGGAGTCTAAAAAACTGACCGTAGAGTATGAGAATGGAGAAGGCCACTGGATCAAACTGGCAGCACGGGAAGACAATTCCCGCTCCTTCCGCATCTTGGGGGGATGGAAACCGAATGACCCCACAGCCAACGGACGTGTGCAGAAAGCCACACTGGTAATCTGCAATAACGACGGCACGGAACGCGAAGAATATACGGTGAGCCGTCGCAACTGGGGACTCCCGGTGACGTACCTCAACGGAGTATGGTGGTGCAAGTACAATGCCATGGGCGATTCAAAGGACTTCAACGACCAGATACTTTCATCGAACGACCCAGCTGCGAAAGCAGGAAAAACAGTTTTCGATTATCTGCGTGACTGCACTCCGGAAGAATTCTTCAAACTCTGGAAATGGCAGTATCAGGGAAAGACTACCCAGGGCATGCAGGTGATAGATGACAACGGAGTAGCCAAGCTGGAAGGATACAGCACGTCAAGCGTCCATATCAACAAGCTGGAACCTACAGCTATGGCTCCCGACGGGTACGAACTGCCTTCGATGGAAAACTTCGAACGTGTACTGAACTCCACCAGCGGTACCATCTGGCTGATGTGGGACGGAAGCCATACTACTGCATGGAACGGAAATACCACCATCCAGCGCCGTCAACGCCGACGGAACGATGTAACGGTCAGCTCCGTTGAAATGACCGACCTGATTTATATCCAGATGTACAATCAGGCAGAACAGCAATATGAACCGCTTGTGTGGTATGGATCAGGAGCACAATGGAACGACAGCGGCATCAAGCACGGACATTACAATGCCATGCTGTGGGCCACGTATTCTCCCGACAACGGACAAGGCTGGTATTATGTAGGTACGATGGGCGGCCTTTACCCGAGCAAGAACGGAGCCGGTTCCAACGATTCCCGCCTTCTGCGGTTCAAAAAATCGGACATGGAATATATCTATGAGTGACTATGAATAACGTTCCCAAAAACGTCTTTGCGTTCGGATGAAAACGTAAGGACGTTTTACTTGAAACGCAAGTGCGTTTGGACAAAAACTCTTTGACGTTTGACTCCAAACGCACTTGCGTTTTTTTACCCCCTTCCCAACGCCTCCATTTTACCTTTCCACATGGTACCTTCCGCCTGTTCCCGCACAATGAGGAATGAACTTTTCGGATGAATCGCCCCTAAAATCCAAGGAGTTTTATTATTTTTGCAGCCGATTATACGATAAACATAAAAAGACTATTATAACCATGGAATTAGCAAGTAAGTACAATCCCGCTGACGTGGAGGGAAAATGGTACCAATACTGGTTGGACCACAAACTTTTCAGTTCTAAACCCGACGGACGTGAACCTTACACCATCGTCATTCCTCCTCCCAACGTGACAGGAGTACTCCACATGGGACACATGCTGAACAATACCATCCAGGATATCCTTGTAAGACGTGCCCGCATGATGGGTAAGAATGCCTGCTGGGTACCGGGTACGGACCACGCCTCCATTGCCACGGAAGCTAAGGTAGTTAACCGTCTGGCACAACAGGGCATCAAAAAGACAGACCTTACCCGCGAAGAGTTCCTGAAACATGCATGGGCATGGACAGAAGAACACGGAGGCATCATCCTGAAACAGCTCCGCAAACTGGGGGCATCATGCGACTGGGACCGCACGGCGTTCACCATGGACGAAACCCGCAGCAAGAGTGTCATCAAGGTATTCGTAGACCTATATAACAAAGGATTGATTTACCGCGGCGTACGTATGGTAAACTGGGACCCGAAAGCACTGACCGCCCTTTCTGACGAGGAAGTTATCTACAAAGAGGAACACAGCAAGCTGTATTACCTGCGTTATTATATTGCCGACGATGACATGAGCGGTGAGACAGGAGCCGAAGGCGAAGTGGTACACCGCGATGCACAGGGACGCCGTTACGCTGTAGTCGCTACGACCCGTCCGGAAACCATCATGGGTGATACGGCTATGTGTATCAACCCGGAAGACCCGAAAAACCAGTGGCTGAAAGGCAAAAAGGTTATCGTGCCATTGGTAGGACGTGTTATCCCGGTCATCCAAGACAGCTACGTAGACATTGAATTCGGTACAGGATGTTTGAAAGTGACTCCGGCACACGACGTGAACGACTACATGTTAGGAGAAAAATACAACCTGCCTTCCATTGACATCTTCAACGACAACGGTACACTAAGTGAGGCTGCCGGCCTGTATGTAGGTATGGACCGCTTCGATGTACGTGCACAGATTGAAAAAGACCTGGAAGCTGCCGGACTGTTGGAAAAGGTAGAAGCCTATACCAATAAGGTAGGTTTCTCTGAACGTACCAACGTGGCCATCGAACCGAAACTGTCCATGCAGTGGTTCCTGAAGATGCAGCATTTTGCCGACATGGCTTTGCCGCCGGTAATGAACGACGAACTGAAGTTCTACCCTGCCAAATACAAGAACACTTACCGTAACTGGCTGGAAAACATCAAGGACTGGTGTATCAGCCGTCAGCTGTGGTGGGGACACCGTATCCCGGCCTACTACCTGCCGAAAGGCGGCTTCGTGGTAGCCGAAACACCGGAACAGGCACTGGAACTGGCCAAGGAAAAGACGGGCGATGCCAACCTGAAACTGGAAGACCTGCGTCAGGAAGATGACTGCCTCGATACTTGGTTCTCTTCTTGGTTGTGGCCTATCTCCTTGTTCGACGGCATCAACAACCCGGGCAACGAGGAAATCAAATACTACTACCCGACTTCCGACCTGGTAACAGGACCGGATATCATCTTCTTCTGGGTAGCCCGTATGATTATGGCCGGTTACGAATACATGAGCGACATGCCGTTCCGCAACGTATACTTCACCGGTATCGTGCGTGACAAACTGGGCCGCAAGATGTCCAAGTCACTCGGTAACTCTCCCGACCCGTTGGATCTGATTGACCGTTATGGAGCCGATGGCGTACGTATGGGAATGATGCTGGCAGCTCCTGCCGGAAACGACATTCTCTTCGACGAGGCCCTGTGCGAACAAGGACGTAACTTCAACAACAAGATATGGAACGCCTTCCGTCTGGTAAAAGGCTGGCAGGTGGCCGACATCGAACAGCCGGAATATGCAAAACTTGCGACTGAATGGTTCGACTCCATGCTGGCGAAGACCGCAGAAGAAGTCAATGACCTGTTTGGCAAGTACCGTCTGAGCGAGGCCCTGATGGCTGTATACAAACTGTTCTGGGATGAATTCTCCAGCTGGTACCTGGAAATGGTGAAACCGGCTTACGGACAGCCTATCGATAAGGTAACTTATGAAAAGACTCTGGCCTTCTTTGAAACCTTGCTGAAACTGTTGCATCCATTCATGCCGTTCATCACGGAGGAATTGTGGCAGCATATTTACGACCGTCAGCCGGGCGAAAGCATCATGACGCAGACCCTCGTAAAAGACATGCCGTACAATGAAGCCCTGATTACTCGCTTTGAAGCCGTGAAGGAGGTCATCAGCGGTATCCGTACCATCCGCTTGCAGAAGAACATCGCACAGAAAGAAGTTCTGACACTGGAAGTCATCGGAGAAAATCCGGTAGCTGAGTTCACCTCTGTCATTGCCAAACTCTGCAACCTGTCGGAAATCAAACAGGTAGCTACCAAGGCAGATGGAGCAGCCGCCTTCATGGTGGGCACTACCGAATATGCGGTACCTCTGGGCAACCTGATCAATGTAGAAGAAGAGCTGAAGAAGCTGGAAGCTGACCTGAAATATCAGGAAGGATTCCTGCAGAGCGTACTGAAAAAGCTGAGCAACGAAAAGTTTGTCAGCAAGGCTCCAGCCAACGTCATTGAAATGGAACGCAAGAAACAGGCTGACGCCGAAACCAAGATTGCGGCCCTGAAGGAAAGCATTGCAGCATTGAAACGCTAACGTGCAGTTTCTATAAAAAACGCCCCGTCCTGAACCACCGTTACGCAAGACAAAACTGGTAACGGAGGCTCAGGACGGGGTTCATTTTTATCGGCTCAGAACAAAACGATTCCTACGGACAATGCGCTAAACTCAGGGCCATAAGTAGAATCAAGCACCTTGCATGGACTGTATTTCACATAAAAGCCTACGGTCTTATAACCGACAGAAGCCTGAAGATCGACGGTCACCGGAGTCTGATGGATATTGCTGTCGGTCAATTTATATTCCTTTCCATCCAACTTATACCGTGTTTTCAAGCTGGCATGCGTGTTGAAGTTGACAATGGCTCCCACACTAAAGTTGAAATTATGCTTTGTTTTATGAGTCAGCATCACCGGCACGGCCCAACTAAACACTTTGATACGCGAGAACTGAATATCGGCCCCTTCAGGATAATTCCCCACGTACATGTCACTTCCTGCCTCCTTTATAAAACGCTGCTTTCCGGTCATCCGATAATTACGCCAGCTGCAGGCCACTCCAATGGAGAAAGAAGTCTCCGTAGCCCACGGATAATACTCCCACCCTACTGTCGGCGTCATAATTTCCCACGACGACCCCATGCTGACATCCATGTTCTCGGGAGCGCCCTGTACACAGGAAAGTCCTATCTTCAGGTTTTTCACCACCAGCTGGTTCTGGTGATGCTTTCGTTCCGACGTCCGCTTTCTGAACGGAATGTGGAAATCCCAGTTACCGCTGCGTTCCTTTGTCACCGACACGTCTGAGGAAGACATCTCCACCTCACGGACATAACGGAAATTCGGATTATCTTCCTTCCCCTCCACTTCTACCGTGAAACGACTGCCCGATTCGGTAATCTTCACCTGCTCAGGTTTCTGTATACACATCACATTTTCCACCTTCAGCGAATCTTCGGTCTCGGCGTATCCGCCCACTGCGGTCAGCAAGGTGACCACCAGCAAAATCATTTTTTTCATATTTCTTATCGTATTTTGTTTATTTTCTATTACTTGAACATCCGTTTCAACTCTTCCAGCGTAATTTTTCCTTCCATATACACCACGGTCACCTCCGTCTTCTTACTGCTGCCTGGAGCTACCGCAGCATTCCGATAAAACAGATAGCGGTAATTATCGTCCTGTGCCGGAAAGCAGTAGAAACCGTAGTACAGCCTTTTCCCGACCATGCCCACTTCCTTGTCGACTGCGGTTTGGGCATCCAAGCCTACCAATGCCTCTATCTCTTCCGACACAGTCGGTTCATCGGTTATCGTCAGGCTGCGGAAAAGTGTAAGATGATATTTTTTCAATTCCCTTCCTTTGATAAGGACCTCCACGGCCTGTTTATCATGCTTGAAACGACTTCCAAACAAGTCTTCCACATGCATTCCTTTCTGTGCACACACGGGCAGCACAGCCAGCAGACACATCCATAGTATAATCCATCGTCTTGTCATATCGTCTTCTCCTATTATTCTATTCATTCCTTGTCAACCGATTCCGTTTCTCCCTCTTCCAGTGTCTGGAATATATCCGACAACTGACTCTGGACTGTTTTTTCGGAGGAGCGGTGACTCACCTTTTCTATCGACTTCAGGGCCTCGGAAAGCACCACTTCCTTGTCGGTACAGCGCTGTCCGTTGATGTAAGCCACACATACATTTGCACTTTCCGTCAGCCGCCAGGCAGTGGTCAGTACGATGAGACCTGCCACTGCCGCCGCCGCATAATACCGCAACCGTGTGCCCCGTATGCGCCGCCTGCCATATAGGATACGTCCAGTAGCGGCATACCCCATCACGGCACGAAGTTCATCGAATTCCTTGCCTTGTGAGGCAGGATTAGCCAGGAAACGTGCCAACGCTTCCTCCTCGGCCTCAGTTGTTTCAGCCTCGAAATAACGTCTGGCCAGCTCTTTCCATTGTGGGATAGTACGTTCGTATTTTTTCATCGTTCCATCTGTTTTAAATAACATTCTCTGATTTCCTTTCTCGCCCTCGACAGTTGCATACGCACTGCCGGTTCTTGCATACCAAGTATATCGGCTATTTCATTGTATTTTCTCCCTTCATACTCTTTCATCTGCAAAATCTGTTGCTGAAGCGGTGTCAACCTCTGTGCAATGATACGCTCCACCGCACGGAAACGTTCTTCTTTTTCCAGAATCTCGTCAGCCGAATCGGAAACAGATTCGTCCCGGTGTTCGTCCAGTTCCACCGTAGGCAGATGCTCCTTTTTACGCAGGACATCAATGCACAGGTTCTTCACCGTAGCAACCGTAAGAGCTTCTGCCTCTTCGCGCGAGTCAATCCGGTCTGCATGTTTCCACAAGCGGAAGAAAGCCTCCTGCAATGCGTCATCGGCATCCTCTCTATTAGGAAGAAAACGCATTGCCAACCTGAGAGAATTCTTTCTCAAATCAGTGAAGGTCGATGTCAGTGTCTCTTTGCTCATGCTTCTTAAATCGGTCGTACAAGTTGTTTTCAAAAAGGTAAACGTAAAACTATATCTTTTGTAACAGAAGAAAGACAAAATCCTATCATTTTTACAAGACAAATTGAGACCTGACAAGAGATGAAAAGGCAGAAGCAACGGAGTAAATCCCTCCAAAGAGTCTATACTCCCGTCAAACTGCCATTTTCATTATGCTCTTAGGCCAAAAATGCAATTCTGTCAGCCTATACTGACAGGCAAAAGTGACAATTTGTCAGTACCAACTACCTAGGTTGATTTACATCAATAAAACAAGAGGAAAATAAAAATATATGCTTTAAAACATGTTTTTCAAGAAAAAGGCATTACCTTTGCAGTGTAATAAAACGAACGAAGGAACCCGAAAGGGTACCGGAGGGAAAGGATAAAAAGATTAAGGATAACAAAAACAAACTATAGAATTTTGAAAAGTCCTCTGCGAAGAGCACTTGGAAAAAACTAAACTAGAATTATATATAGGTACTAACCAAAAAGCAAATGAAAGGATAACAGTTATGAAAAAGGTAACAAAGATTCTAAACAAAATTGCAAATGCAGATCCGATGATCTGGGGGTACGTCATGTTGAGTGAAAACACTCACACGAAGTAACCCGCTGCCGATGACCGGCGGATTTATGTATGACTTGAACAAAACAGACTCATATAGAAAGTCCGGAAATCAGTTCCCTGTCGAAAGACAGAGGGCAGGTTTCCGGACTTTTTTCGTTATATCATCTTTCGATTTCTTCAAGATTATCCTCAGCGAAGAGGTTGCAACTTCACAATCTCTCCCAGTTCAGGAATAATGACAGGCATTCCCCGCTTCTTGGCTTCTGCCGCAAACACATGAGGCGGATCGAACAACGGTTCATCTGAAAGATCGAACGTGCCATAGTGCATGGGAATCGTGACCCGTGCATGCATGTCTACCGAAGCCGTCAAGGCATCATACGGAGAAATATGGTTAGGCTTCATAAACCAGCGTGGCTTATAAGCTCCAATTCCAATCATACAATAGTCAATATGAGGAAAGAAACTTACAATTTCCTTAAAATGATGTGCATAGCCGGTATCCCCGCTATTATAAATAGTAATGCCTCCCCCCTGAATCATAAATGAACCCCACAAGCGCTCTCCTCCATCGCTCACTCCACGCTTGCTCCAATGCTGTGCAGGCAGAAAAGTGAGACACAGGTCTCCATCGGCATATTGCTCATACCAGGCAGCCTCTATCACCTCCAACTCCGGAAACCAGCCTTTTATGAGTGTCCCTGTATTCAATCCACAGAATAATTTGATTTGAGGATTGTCGGCCACCAGACGGGCTACACTAGGCTTGTCAAGATGGTCAAAATGATCATGACTGATCAGCAAGTAATCAATCTCACGAAAAACAGAAGGATCGGCCGGGAACTGACTGCGACGCTTGACAAATGGAATATTCCCATATACAGGATCAATCATCAGACGCTTGCCGCCCAACTGTAAGAAGAAAGAGTTATGTCCCAGCCAGATTAAGGAATTTCCCACCACTTTTTCCAGAGAAGTGAGGTAATGGACCTTTGGATTCCATTTGATAGTCCGCTTTTCCTTCCGCTGGGGATTGGGAGAGAAACGCCATTTCAGAACACTCCCCATACCAGGTTTCCAACGATGCTGACGATTGAAAAATCTTCCATTTATTGTTGGATTCCCTCTCCATTGGGGATGTATGCTCCGTAATCTCTCGTTACGACGGAATGTGATTCGTTCTCCCATCCTATTGGAATTTAGCGCTCCAGCAAATCTTTCAGAAAGGCATCGAGTTCTTCATCAAGCCCCTTCAACAACTCGCCACTCAACAACAGAGTATCTTCCTCGTCCACAATCAAAAGTTCTGCCACCGTCTCCTTTTCATCGTCCACCAGCACAAACGAATAAGGTTTCATCAGACAAAGTTTATCCAGTCGTCCCGTCTCTTTTAAGGCTTCAACCTCCTTGCGAAGAATCGGTTCTACTACGGTATAAAAGTCATCGCTTTCATAATCCACCCATTCACTGATAATCGTACGGGACAATTCATGGTCATCATCATCATAAATGACCAATTCCCCACTGTCTGAATTCGGTTGCAGATGAATATCTGTCACAACAGAATCTTCTCCTCCCGTAACATACCGGCAAAGGGCTTCCTGCAAAGCAGAGGCAATTGCAGCACGTGACTGTTCACTTAATTCCATAGGCTATATTTTTATATGTACTCAAATGTACAAAAAAAATGAATCAGACAAGAAATATTAATCGAAATTGTTGCCAAATCGCCGCATTTGCAGATTCAATTTCAGAAAATCCTTTGTGCGTTCCTGCAAAATGGCTGCATAGAAAGTAGCGGCACGTTCCTCTTCAGAACCTGGAGAAGCACTTGTTTTGGCCTTTTCAATCCAGGCATTGGCTTCATCCATCTGCCCTTGTATCTCACAGGCCAAAGCCATATTAAAGGCAGCACGTGATTTCAGTTTCCCTTTTTTCACCGAATCATACAGATTCGTCCAAATCCGGCCAGCCTCCTGCCAGTCGCCTTCGCGTAAAGACACAGCCGCATCCCGCATGTCCGGGTTTCCTCCATCAAAATAAATCCGATCAGCATTTCCCCAATGAGGAACCAACTGATTGACCAACGTATAAGCCGCATGATTAGAACCCTCTTTCACCACATCATAATCTGATAAAGTAGGGGAAAAATCCCACAACAGGCTATCTACTTTAGCCAATGTCATGACAGGCATCAAACGCGAAGGCACATACGCACGCACTACGGGACGAATCTTCAAATCGAAAGCAGTCAACGGGACAAATCCTGGATAGTAAATTTCTTTCTTGGCAGTCAGCAGTTGTATCTGATCGACCGAAAGAATCATATCTGCTCCCAATACCTGACTCAGACTGTCTACCACCGCCTGCGGAATCAACTCTCCTCCGGTCCTTTCCTGAGTAAGTACAGAGTCGGAAATAATTACCTGATTAAAGTATCGGCTGTCAGCCAATCCTCCCGCCAAAGTTTCAGCAAAAACCTTTCCATCTCCCTCCAGTTTTCCCAGCGTAAGCAAGCTCTTTTTGGGTGAAGGTATGGCAGGAGAATGATTTACCACTGCTATCGTACGCACCTGCTCCGGAAAAGTAACTTCAGACGGGTGGAGTTGATCAAAAGTAAATGTCTGCAAGCCTCCACAAGAAACCAGCATCGTTGCTGCCAGAATAAATCCGGACCACATATATTTCTTCATAATCTGCGACTTTTTTGTTCGGAAACAAAAATAATAAATAAAAAAGACACGGATTCCATCGTTTTCACAGATTATTCTAAATTAAGAAATAAAAATCTGTAAACGACGGAATCCGTGTCTATCTAAATAAATTCAAATGCTCAATCAAACATTCTTTCCATGGCAATTCTTATACTTCAATCCGCTACCGCAAGGACATGGATCGTTACGTCCTACTGTCTTTTCAGCCCGATAGGGTTCCTGCTTCTGTTCACGGGTATCACGCCCTGCAGCCTCACTCTGAGCCGGATCATTCAAATCCTGCTTTTCTTCACGATACTGCTGGCGAGGAGCTCTAGGTTCAGGAGCAGCCTCACGTACTTGTTCGGGTTCCTGTACAGGAATCTGTCCACGCATCAATACGGAAATCGTATTGTTATTAATCTTATTGACCATGTTGTCAAACAAGTTTACAGATTCAAGTTTGAAAATCAACAACGGGTCTTTCTGTTCGTAACTTGCATTCTGTACAGAATGTTTCAATTCATCCAGTTCACGCAAATTTTCTTTCCAGGCATCATCGATGGTATGCAACAGGATGGCTTTTTCGAATGCTTTCACAATTTCTTTTGATTCGCTTTCGTAAGCAGCCTTCAAATTGACAGAGATATTATACATCCGCTTGCCATCGGTAATCGGAATCATAATGTTCTCATACATGTGACCCTGTGCCTCATATACCTGCTTGATCACCGGATTGGCAATCTGAGCCATACGTTCGGTTTTCCGTTTGAAGAGTGCCATTGCCTCCTGGAATGTCTGTTCGGCCAAGTCGTCTTTCTTCTTTGAACGGAAATCTTCTTCAGAGAACGGAGCTTCCATCGCCAAAACCTGAAGAATCTCCATCTTGGCATCTTCATAAGTAGGCTGCTGTACGGCATTGTAGCAACGGTCCCAAATCATATCTACAATATCCATTCCGATACGTTCTCCCATCAGTGCATGACGACGTTTCGTATAAACAACTGTACGCTGTTTGTTCATCACGTCATCGTATTCCAGCAGACGCTTACGGATACCGAAGTTATTTTCTTCCACCTTCTTCTGGGCACGTTCGATAGAATTAGAAATCATCTTATGCTCAATCATTTCTCCTTCCTTAAAGCCCAGCTTATCCATAACGGTAGCAATACGGTCGGAAGAGAACAAACGCATCAAATCGTCTTCCAATGAAACGAAGAATACAGAAGAACCCGGGTCTCCCTGACGTCCGGCACGACCACGCAACTGACGGTCTACACGACGGGATTCGTGACGCTCCGTACCAATGATGGCCAAACCACCTGCGGCTTTCACTTCTGGACTCAGCTTGATATCGGTACCACGACCTGCCATATTAGTCGCAATGGTTACCGTAGAACTCTGACCGGCCTTTGCCACAATTTCAGCTTCCTTCTGGTGCAACTTCGCATTCAATACGTTATGCTCAATCTTACGCATGGTAAGCATCTTACTCAACATTTCAGAAATTTCCACAGATGTTGTACCCACCAGTACTGGACGGCCTGCCTGTACCATCTTTTCAATTTCTTCGATAACCGCCTTGTACTTCTCACGTTTCGTTTTATACACACGGTCGTTCATATCGATACGGGCAATCGGACGATTTGTCGGGATTACCACCACATCCAATTTATAGATATCCCAGAACTCACCAGCTTCTGTTTCGGCCGTACCGGTCATACCAGACAGCTTGTGATACATACGGAAGTAGTTCTGCAATGTAATGGTGGCAAATGTCTGAGTGGCAGCTTCCACCTTCACTCCTTCCTTCGCTTCCACAGCCTGATGCAGACCATCGCTCCAACGACGACCCTCCATGATACGCCCGGTCTGTTCGTCCACAATCTTCACCTGACCGTCCATTACCACATAATCCGTATCTTTTTCAAACATAGTGTACGCCTTCAACAGCTGATTGATGGTATGCACGCGTTCTGCCTTGATGGCATAATTGGTCATCAACTCGTCTTTCTTAGCCAGACGTTCTTCATCAGAAAGACCTTTCTGGTTTTCCAGTTCAGACAGCTGAGCAGCAATATCCGGAAGGACAAACAGGGTCGGATCTTGTGAGTTACCCGTAATCAAGTCTACACCCTTATCAGTCAAATCTACACTCTTCAGCTTTTCATCAATCACGAAGTACAACGGTTCTACCGCTTCCGGCATACGCTTATTGTTCTGCTCCATGTAGACTTCCTCCGTCTTCAGCATACCTGCCTTGATACCCGGCTCACTCAGAAACTTAATCAATGGTTTGTTCTTCGGCAATGCTTTGTGGCTACGGAACAAAGCCAGGAATCCGGCTTCCTGATCTTCCTTCTTATCAGAAGCTATCAATCGCTTCGCATCGGCCAAATATTGAGTTGCCAACTTACGCTGCGCTTCTACCAGACGTTCTACCAACGGACGAAGCACTTCGAACAACTGCTGGTCGCCTTTAGGTACCGGACCTGAAATAATCAACGGAGTACGGGCATCATCAATTAATACAGAGTCGACCTCATCGACAATGGCATAATTATGTTTACGCTGTACCAAATCTCTTGGAGAAACCGCCATGTTATCACGCAGATAATCGAAACCAAACTCATTGTTGGTACCAAAAGTGATATCGGCCATATAGGCACGACGACGAGCTTCAGAGTTAGGCTGATGCTTATCAATACAGTCTACACTCAGTCCATGGAACATATACAACGGTCCCATCCACTCAGAGTCACGCTTAGCCAGGTAATCGTTGACCGTAACCACATGTACACCATTACCCGTCAATGCGTTCAAGAATACCGGAAGAGTCGCCACCAACGTTTTACCTTCACCAGTCGCCATTTCGGCAATCTTGCCCTGATGCAGAACCACACCACCAAACAGCTGCACATCGTAATGAATCATGTTCCAGGTCATTTCATTACCACCCGCTTTCCAATGATTTTTCCAGATGGCCTTATCACCTTCAATACGGACGAAATCACGTCCCTGGGCTGCCAGTTCACGGTCAAAATCCGTAGCCGTCACTTCCAGTTCCTCATTCTCGGCCAAACGGCGGGCTGTATCTTTTACAATTGCAAAAGCTGTAGGAAGTACTTCATTCAGTGCTTTTTCATATTTCTCCAGCACTTCCTTCTCCAACTTATCAATCTGAGAAAAGATGGCTTCACGCTTTTCCAATTCAGTAGATTCAATAGTGGCCTTCAGTTCCTCTATTTTCTTATTTTCCTCTACTGCAGAATCCTTAATATATTTCTTCAGTTCTTCTGTTTTTGCACGAAGTTCATCATTCGTCAGCTTGGAGATTTCCGGATAAACGGCCTTTACTTTTTCCACCCATGGCTGGATTTCTTTCATGTCACGAGTTGCCTTATTCCCGAACAGCTTGCTTATAAATTCATTAAATCCCATTATATATTTCTTTTTTATTATTTACTAATTAATTATTTTATCTCATCGGTGCAAAGATAACCAAATTGTAAATTATCTTTCCGTTCTGTTATAATATTTATTTACGAATATTCAGCATTGGGGCTTCGGAACAGGCATTAGGAGCCCGAATACGCATAAAATGAGCTAATGTAGGGACAATTGCAGTAATCTTTACCGGAGAATACAGCTTTTCCGGCTTTACGTCAAATCCCATAAAAACCAAAGGAGCCGTGGCATAAGCTGCCCGCATGACTTCCACCTTCTGGGAGTATTCGTTCACTACAGACCATCCCGGCATTACTTCCACATAGATATCTCCCGAGCAATTCGGATTATACGTGTTACGAATCTTATCGATTTTCGGTGTCCAGGCACCTAACAAAAGACGCTGTGCAGAATATGCATTCTGGACTCCACTCATCTGTACCACAAATTCTGCAGAACGAGACATCACCTCGACCAGATTTAATTTCCGTTCTTCTATCAGTTTATGGTTCAGATAAATCTGCCGATCATAATAAGTTTCCACATATTGTCCTTGACCATAAATAGCCATCAGATACATATTCAACAAGGCCGCACAACGCTTGATATGGAATTCTCCCCCTGGAATCTTATATTGCTCAGGATCCACCGGTTCCGGGTCGGTGTACCCGGTAGACGTAATAAAGAACAATGTATTACGCAGTCCTATCTTACGGTCAATCAAATCCAACAAATCACCCAGACTATTGTCCAGACGGACGTACATATCCTGAATTTCCATGGCATATTCCGTAGAGGGCTTGTGATCATAATTACCGGCATAATAAGACAAGGTCAACAAGTCCGGGGCTGCATCCTGCCCTATCTGCGTGCTATTCAGGCAAACATTTACTAAACGGTTTACTTCATCGTTCACGTAAGGACTCGTCTTAAACTTCTTGTACTTGTCCAAACGTTCGTCTGAAAAATTATGTTTAAAACTTAACTGCTTGGTTTCTGTGGTAATGTACTGGTAGGAAGTAACCGGAAGATAAGGAAGCCATTCCAGATTATTTATGCGGAAATCAAGTCCTTCCTTGTCATTATAATTGCTAACCCATACCGGACAATCCCCATAATAAGTCGTACCAGACCACTTTCCCGTTTCATCATTTAGCCAAAATGCGCCGTCTGCGGCATGCCCTGCAGCCAAAACTGCCATTTCACGTGTAGGAGCAATGGAATAAACTTCTGACCGACCCTGAGTAGCGACTTTCAACTCATCCGAAAGTGTAGAACATTGCAATAGTTTAGCTGATGAACTTTCTGAAGTATAAACTCCCATAAAGTTCTGGTCGTCAACCGATTTTATAATACGAAGGGAATTACGGTCCATCCATCGGTTGGCAGGTATTCCATTATAATAAGGAGTTGTTCCTGTATAAATGGATGCCGTAGCAGAAGAACGGTCCACATTGATGAAATCATATTCGGCGTTTGTATATATTCGCCCTTCTTTTAAAAGACGCTTAAAACCTCTTTCTCCATACAATGCCGAAAAAGCTTCGATATAATCTGCACGTAATTGATCAATTGTCAAACCTACCACCAATTTGGGAACAGGTGTAGGAGATTGAGACTGAATGCCGGTAATGACAAATACCGTCAACAAAGATGTCAGTATGCGTTCTTTCATTATTTCTTATTCAAAACTAATACATGGCTTGCAGCGTTTACCAGCAAACCGAGTGCCAAAGGTAATACTGTTAAATTAATTTTTTGTGGTAAAAGCAGGAATAACAGCATAAAAAGTGTTAAATAAACAAGATTCACCAAATGATACAAGTCTTTTTTATGTTTTATATCGCGATAAACCATAAAAGGAAGATAAAACAAAGGAATTGGATTAAACAAAATCAGAAGCCAGTTCGAGCCTACCGTCGGGTGAGACGAGATAAAGAACAAGAAAGCGATGATACACCCCGCAACTCCCTGCGCGGCATACAACACCACATCCCAGCCCCAGAAGATGTATTTCTTTTTCCACTGCCAAAAACCAATCAGCACATTTAAAAGCAAAAACAACACACCTGCACCCATCGGAGTTAATACAAAAGGCGGTTCCATTTCCGGTGCCACATCCACAATTTTTTCCTCACGCAAAACCAGCGGACGGATAGTTCCGTCCGCATTTCGAATGTAAGCCCCATCCGCAAAATAACGCATATAAAAAGGAGCAAACATCTGTTTTCTGGCATCAATCGCTTTATCAGCCTCCGCCCCCAGACACAGGTCAATTCCTAATTCATCCCAAGGAGAATCTATCGTAAATTCATGTACAATTCCACGGAATGTCTTCACCCAATCCACAGAAGGATATACCACCTTCCCCTGAATACTCTTTTCTATTTGGTCACGTGCACGTGTCGTACAATTATCATAAAAATAATTATAACGATAGATTCTATTTTCCGGCAGATAATTATCCCGAAGCAACCGTAACAGCGTTTGCTTTTCCGAAGTGGTCAAATTCAAGACTTGCTGATATACTGAAGAACCACGCAAAGCATATTCCGCTTCAAAATAAGGAAAAGGCATAATACCTAACTGATAATCCGTTTCTCCTTTCACAAAGCGATAAATAAAGTTAGGTGTGTTAAAACTGAACATCCCATAATTGAATACCCAATCCACTCCTTGAGAGAAATTCTGGTAACGAATAGCCGTATGACCAAAAAGCGCATAAATTTCATTACCGGGTGCACATGTCAACAAACTAAATTGAATGCTATCATTTTGTAAAGGTGTCATCGTACCTGTCCTGACATCGCCATACATTTTCATAGGAGAAACCAATTGAGTCAGCGCTACGACACATAATAATAAATAGATAAACTTACACTTCATAATTTTAAATACTTACCCATCAGCCGACAGAATTCCCTGCCTGAATCTGAATAACACATAATATCCTTTTTCCGCATGCAAAAATACATGGAATCTTGCAGACCGACGAAATAAATAATCAGTTTTATTGACGTACATATCCAAATTTTACCTTACTTTGCAGCCAAAACAAAGCAAACAAAAGTGAATCTAGTAATTGATATTGGCAATACTGTAGCAAAATTGGCAGTATTCGAGGGTGACAAAGTGGTGGAAGTGTTAAGAGGCTCCAACCATTCGCTGGACTGGCTGTCAATGTTATGCAACAAGTATCCCATAAAAAAGGGTATCATTGCATCAGTCATTACACTTAGCAATACCATACGGCGACAACTGGCAGGAGTCCCATTCGAAATTATAGAATTAAACCATCAGACACCCATCCCCATCCGTAATCTATATAAAACACCAGAAACATTAGGGATGGACAGACTGGCCGCCGTAGTAGGCGCAAACTATCAGGCTCCAGGTAAAAATCTGCTGGTAATCGATGCGGGTACTGCCCTTACCTATGAATTTATTGACGCAAAAGGTAACTACTGGGGTGGCAACATCTCACCAGGGTTGTACACACGTTTTAAGACATTAAATGCCTGCTGCGACAAACTTCCTTTAATTGAAAGAAAAGGGGAAACTCCTGAATTCGGTTTCGATACAGAAACAGCTATCCGAGCCGGAGTTATCAGAGGAATTGAATTTGAAATTATCGGCTATATCACTCTTCTGCAAAAGAAATATCCCGACCTTTTGGTTTTTTTAACTGGAGGAGATAAATTTTCTTTTGATACAAATTTAAAAAGTATCATCTTTGCAGATAGATTTTTAGTATTGAAAGGTTTAAACAGAATATTGAATTATAATGTTAAGTAAAAAGATACTTGTTGGTTCATGGTTTATAGCAAGTGCCACTATTGTGAGTGCACAAATAAGCACCAATTCACCTTACACGCGTTATGGGTTAGGCGACATGTTTGACCAAAGCTTCACAAACAACTCGGCAATGGGAGGAGTGGGATATGCGCTCAGAACAAGTGAACACATAAACGCAATGAATCCAGCATCTTATACAGCTGTAGATTCACTTTCCTTCATTTTCGATGCAGGAATGTCACTAAAAAGCTCAAACTTTCAGGAAGGACAATACAAAGCAAATGCAAAAAACTCCAGTTTTGACTATATCGGTATGCAGTTCAGGCTCCATCCTCGATTGGGAATGACCATTGGATATATTCCATTTTCTACCGTAGGATATAACTTTACTAGAACCAAATCGATAGAAAACAGCAGTGATGTCACCATCTCTAACAATTTTTATGGTGACGGAGGCCTGCAACAAATCTTCGGAGGATTAGGTTTCAAAATCTTTGACAAATTATCGATTGGTGCCAATATCGGTTATTTATATGGTAAACTAAAATACCAAACTACAGCAACACTCAGCAACGGAGGAGACCAGACCATCACTTACAACACGGTATCAATAAGCAGTTACCATGCCAGCTTCGGTCTCCAATACACCCAACCGATTAATAAAGAAAATGAAATGACACTGGGACTAACCTACAGTTTGGGACACGTACTTAATGGCCATGATACCCAAGGTACTCAGATAACCAATGGAAGTAACTACTCCGTAGTCAGCGAGCAACAAATAAATGACTCTTATGGAATACCCCATGTCTATGGAGCCGGACTAGCATGGAAACATAAAAAAAATCTGACAGTAGAAGCAGATTACACACTTCAGAAATGGAGCGGAGTAAAATACAACAACCGGACAGATTTATATCAAGACCGCACCAAAGTTGCCGTGGGAGCAGAATTTTTGCCTAAAGAATACGGACGGAATTATTTTAGCCGTGTACGTTACAGACTCGGTGCCTATTATGCAAACTCCAATCTCCAGATACCTGTCGCGCAGAATATGGTAGAAGGGCCGAAAGAATATGGAGTAAGCTTTGGCTTTGGATTACCTTTGAAACTTTATCAGCGGAACAGTGTATTAAGCATTACCGGACAATACATCCATGCCAAACCGTCAGTAAGTGATATGCTATCAGAAAATCGATTCGTCTTGAAAATAGGTTTGACATTCAATGAACACTGGTTCATGAAATGGAGAGTAAATTAATATGAAAAATAAACACAATGAACAATTAATCTTACATACGATGAAAATGAAAATGTTTACAATGCTGTGTGCGTTGTCTTTAAGCGCTACAGCTACTTTCGCTCAAAAAGGAGTGGAAGACGGTTCTCGTTTCGGACACGGAGAAGATAGTCTCCGCTGTTTGCAAAACATCAGTATTTACAGTGAATATGTAAAAACTGACAACTTTGTTGACGCATACAAGCCATGGATGGCTGTATTTACAGAAGCTCCCTTGGCCCAAGTAAGTACCTACACCAATGGTGCCAAAATCCTGCGTGCCCTGATTGCCAGTTCAAAAGATGCCGCACAACAAAAGAAGTATCTAGACGAATTGATGGCCGTACACGATCAGCGAATTAAATACCTCGATGGTCTGAATCAACTTGTAAGAACTCCTACCACAAAAGGTTCTATCCTTGGTATGAAAGCACACGACTACATCATGTTCTCTGGATCAAACATTGATGTGAATAAAGCTTATGAAATGACTAAAGAAGCTGTAGATCTGGAAAAAGCAGCTTCTGATTATTTCATGTTCCAAGACTTGATGGATATGTCCTCTCGTAAACTGAAAAATGACGATACGCACAAAGAACAATTCATCCAAGATTATCTGACTACTTCCGGCTATGCAGAAGAAGCACTGAAGGCAGCTACTAAAGAAAAAGATCAGAAATTACTGAAAGCAGCCAAAGACAATGTAGATGCCTACTTCATCAACAGTGGTGCTGCAAGCTGTGAAAACCTGCAGGCTATCTATGGCCCGAAAGTAAGCCAGAACAAAACTAACCTGGAATACCTGAAACAGGTAATTAACGTGATGCAGATGTTGAAATGTACTGACGAAGAAGCTTACTTTATCGCCTCAGAAGCTGCTCATGCCATTGAACCGACAGCAGCTACGGCAGCCGGATGTGCCTACATGTATTACAAGAAAGGCGATATGGACAAGAGCGTTGAATACTTTGACCAAGCTATCGAGCTCGAACAAGATGCTGACAAAAAAGCAGACTATGCATATAGTGCTGCAGTAGTATTGTTCAGTAAGAAACAGTTAAGCAAAGCGAAACAATACGCAAACAAAGCCTTATCATTCAACAGCAAATATGGTAAAGCTTATATCCTGATTGCACAAATGTACGCATCAAGCCCGAACTGGAGTGATGAAGCAGCATTGAACAAATGTACTTATTTCGCAGCAATTGATAAACTGCAGCGTGCCAAGAGCGTGGATCCAAGCGTAGCAGAAGAAGCTCAAAAACTGATTAATACGTATGCCGGACATACTCCGAAAGATGAAGACCTCTTCTTCTTAGGCTTGAAGAAAGGTAACTCTGTTACAATCGGTGGATGGATTGGTGAAACCACAACCATCAGATAAATATATGTCAGCAGAACTTAAACAGCACATATATAAACTACTTATAAACATAACAGTTGCCTTATGGGCAGCTGTTATGTTTCTTTTTGTTCCTGCATGCGGACAAAAGGAACATCCCACAGCCGCTGCCGTAAAAGAAAGTGACTCTCTGCCCGATATGCGTACCACCGGAGTAACAACCCTCGTTTCCGATTCCGGTATGATTCGTTACAAAATCATGACGGCAGAATGGCTCATTTACAGCCATCGGAATCCACCTTTCTGGGCTTTCGAGAAAGGTATTTATCTGGAGAAATTCGACAGCCTTTTTCATGTGGATGCCAGTATCAAGGCTGACACAGCATATTATTACGAGCCCAAGAAACTTTGGGAATTGCGTGGCAACGTACATATCCAAAGCCAACGGGGTGACAAATTTGATACCGAACTAATGTTTTGGGATCAGGACAAAGAAAAAATCTATTCAGACAAATTTATCCGCATCGAACAAGTGGACAAAATACTGACTGGATATGGCTTTGAATCCAATCAGCAGATGACTGAATATCAAATCTATAACAATACAGGTATTTTTACGGTTGAAGACAATGCTGCTCAAGCAGACAGCACACAAACTCCCAAATAAAACCATTCATCATGGGACTTATCATCCAGTTACTTATATCTATGGCATTTTCCGCTTTCTTTTCTGGAATGGAAATTGCCTTCGTATCGTCTAATAAACTACGCTTTGAGATGGACAAGACGAACAACGTATCGTCTTATATCCTTTCCGTATTCTATCGACATTCCAACAATTTCATTTCTACCATGCTGGTGGGAAATAACATCGCCCTAGTCATCTACGGTATATTGATGGCCCAACTTATTGAGCACTACATTCTCGTAGATGTGATTTCAAATCAGGCACTGCTGGTATCAATTGAAACCATCATCTCCACTTTGATTATTCTTGTCACAGGAGAATTCGTACCCAAGACTCTATTCAAATTAAATCCCAATGCGACTCTAAAGGCATTCAGTCTGCCCGCTTTTATCTGCTATATCCTACTCTACCCCATCAGCCGTTTTTCATCTGTACTTTCCAGCAGCATCCTACACCTTGTCGGAGTCAAGACCAATAAAGAAGATCGGGAAAAAGCTTTCACAAAGGTTGACTTGGATTATTTTATACAAAGTAGCATTGAGGAAGGAAAAGAAGGAGAAGAAATAGACAATGAAATCAAAATATTCCGTAATGCACTCGATTTCTCTAACGTAAAGATACGCGACTGCATGATTCCACGTACCGAAATCATTGCCGTAGATTCAGAGACCTCCCTTACCGAACTGAAAAAAGTATTTATCGAAAACGGAATTAGCAAAATTATCGTATATAAAGACAATATCGACAACATCATTGGCTACATCCACTCATCCGAAATGTTCAAAGGAACTACAGAATGGCAGAACAACATACGCAGTATTCCATTCGTTCCGGAAACAATGGCCGCACACAAATTGATGCGTATCTTCAAGCAGCAAAAAAGATCGCTGGCTGTGGTAGTAGACGAATTTGGAGGTGTATCAGGGATTGTGGCATTGGAAGACTTGATAGAAGAGATTTTAGGTGACATAGAAGATGAACACGATACAACTTCTACGGTAGCCAAACAGATTTCAGAAAACGAATATATTTTTTCCGGAAGAATGGACATAGAAAAAGCCAATGAGACATTCAACCTGAACCTGCCGGAAAGCGAAGATTACCAGACCATAGGCGGACTTATCCTCAATGAATGCCAAAGCATTCCCAAAGTAAACGAAGTCATCGAGATGGAAGGTTTCACTTTCAAAATTATCAAAGTAAGCGCCAATCGAATTGAACTGGTGAAGCTGATTACACAGAAATAAGTATTTTTTTGAGAGAAAATAGCGACTAAACAGTATTTTTTGTATCTTCGTGCGCTAATAGCGGAAATATAAAAACAATAAACAAAAAAATAATAACTTTAAATGGCAACTTTACAAAAAATTCGAAGCAAAGGACC
Organism: uncultured Bacteroides sp.; assembly: GCA_900552075.1. Taxonomy (GTDB): domain Bacteria; phylum Bacteroidota; class Bacteroidia; order Bacteroidales; family Bacteroidaceae; genus Phocaeicola. The sequence goes on from URYL01000001.1 coordinate 142,555, forward strand.
TTTATTGGTCATCGTAATTGGTCTTGCCCTTTTTGCATTCATTGCGGGAGACGCATGGAAAGTGCTCCAGCCGCATCAAGGCAAACAAGACGTAGGAGAAGTGAACGGGGAAGTTCTCAGTGCACAGGATTATCAGAAAATGGTAGATGAACTCAGCGAAGTCATCAAACTGACAAACGGACTGAATTCTCTTACGGAAGATCAGCTGAACAACGTAAAAGATCAGGTATGGCAGAGCTACGTCAACAACAAACTGATTGCTGAACAAGCTAAAAAACTGGGCTTGAAAGTGACAGATGCTGAAATCCAGGCTATCATCGACCAAGGAACCCACCCGTTGCTAATGCAAACTCCGTTCCGTAACCCACAGACAGGCATGTTCGATAAAGATATGTTGAAGAAATTCTTGGTAGACTATGCCAATATGGATGCCAGCAAAATGCCGGCACAATATGCTGAATATTATCAGAAAATGGGTGCATTCTGGAAATTTGTAGAAAAGACCTTGGCTGAAAGCACATTGGCCGAAAAATACCAAAACTTGGTTACAAAATCATTAATTTCAAATCCTGTATCTGCAGAAGATGCATTCAAGTCTCGTACTGAACAGAGCGATTTGCTGCTGGCCGGCGTTCCCTACAGCTCTATCAGCGATTCAACCATCCAAATTTCCGACAGCGAAATCAAGGACCGTTACAATGAAAAGAAAGAACAGTTCAAGCAGCTGGTAGAAACACGCGACATCCGATACATCGATGTGAAAGTCGTGCCATCGGATGCAGACCGCAAAGCTGTTGAAAAAGAAGTGACAGAATACAGCAGCCAGCTGGCTAACACAACCACTGACTTCGGAACCTTCGTTCGTTCTACAGGTTCTTCTGTAAACTATTCAGACGTTCCGGTAAAAAAGACTGTACTTCCTGCTGATGTGGCTGCCCGTCTTGACTCTACAGGCGTAAATGAAATATATGGCCCTTACTACAATCAGACAGACGATTCTTACAATGCCTTCAAGGTGCTGGCCAAAGTTTCTTCTCCTGATTCTATCCAGTTCCGTCAGATTCAGGTATATGCCGACACAGAAGAAAAGACAAAAACTCTGGCCGACAGTATCTACAATGCGTTGAAAGGTGGAGCCGACTTCGTTGCTGTGGCTAAAATCTACGGACAGACAGGTGAAACAACTTGGGTTAATTCACAAAGCTGGGAAGGTGCCGAATTGGATGCCGACAACAGCAAGTTCATCAACACACTGCTCAACCAGCCGGTAAACGAACTGACAAACGTAACCATGGGACAGGCCAACCTGATTCTGCAGGTAATGGACAAAAAAGGTATGCAGACCAAGTATAAAGTCGCTGTAGTAAAACGTCCGGTTGAATTCAGTAAAGAAACCTACAATGCAGCTTACAACAAATTCAGCCAGTTTGTAGCACAGAACACCACCATCGAATCAATGGTCAAGAATGCAGAAGAAAGTGGTTATACCCTGACACCGCGCACCGACCTCTCCAGTGCAGAACACTATGTAGGTGGTGTACGTTCCACTCGCGAAGCCTTGAAATGGATTTTCGCCGCAAAACCAGGTGAAGTGTCTCCGCTGTATGAATGTGGTGAAAACGACCACCTGATGGTAGTAGCTCTCGACAAGATTCATGAAGCTGGTTACCGTGACATCAACTCGGTAGCAGAAATGCTGAAGAATGAAATCCGTCGCGACAAGAAAGCAGACCAGATTATGGCTGAAATGAAGAAATACAACTCTATTGCTCAGGTAAAAGGCATGAAAGATGCAGTGAGTGATTCAGTAAAACACGTTACTTTCAGCGCACCGGCTTATATTTCAGTGACACGCGCCAGCGAACCGGTTATCGGTGCTGTAGCTGCCAAAACCGCAGTCAACAAAGTAAGCGCTCCTGTCAAGGGTAATGCAGGTGTTTATATGATTCAGGTATATGCCAAGGATAAGGGCAATGAAAAATTTGATGCGAAACAGGAAGAAGCCACATTGAGCAACATGGCCGCACGTATCGTAGGAAGCCAGCTCATCAATGACCTGTATCAGAAAGCAAAAGTGGAAGACAAACGTTATCTCTTCTTCTAAACCTCATTCCTACAAAACATAAAAAAGTCCGGAAGTTCTCCGGACTTTTTTTATGCTCATACTTCCACCCGCAGATAAGCCTGAAACCGGGTATCTTCCCTCACTGGCGTCAGAGGAAGGTAGCCAGATGCCACCTTTCCGTCCTTCCACTCCAAAGGATATCTTTCCACCATCTCCCGATGAAACAAGAGTGCTTCCCCTTCACGCACATAATGTTCCACCACATATTCTCCTTCCGACAAAGGATGTACGTACCTATCATATAAAATCCGGGAAAGTACCCCCATATTCATACGCAGGTTAATCTCCACACAAGGATGTATCCTATGCCCGTCTTCCATACGGCATACCATCATATCCACCCCTAAATACCCCTGATAAGCTTGCCCCAGCAACTTTTTCAACGACGCTTCCAGGCAAGCCCCGATACACGACAACCGTTCCAACGACACATAACGTGAAAGCCGTTCCTCGATAGCGGTATTACTTAGCAGACGGTTTGCTTTATAATTCCCGTGCACATCCGTTTCAAAATAAGAATATCCCACAAACCGAACTTCACCATTCTCATCTGAGAAAAACTCCATGGCAAAATCAGCCACCTTGTCATAAATAGGCTCTGCCATCAGCCTTCCCTGTACCTTCAAGATACGGGACGCCCATCCCGCCAGCTGTGCATTCCAGCTTGCCGCAGAAACCTTCCAAAGCCCTCTACCACTTCCCGACCAGGGAGCTTTCAAAATAACCTGCCCTTTTTCCCGTATGAACGTATCCACCTCAGTCAACTGCTTACAAGCTTTCATCTCCCCACAGATGCCTTCCCAACCAGCAAATGCCGGCAATATCTCCAGACACCGCTCCCGGGATGAAAGATAACGAATCCGTTGCATTTCCTCTGCGGTAGGAAGGAACTCCTCGTCCACCCCTTCCAAACGTAACCGATGCACCAAAGCAAGGGTCCATCCCCAAGGTACATAATGGGCAGAGGGCCATTGTGCCGTCCAATCTACCGAAGAAAGCAACCCGGACAAAATCTCCCTTCCTTCTCCTTCCGGACAAATTTCACCCAATTGACAACGAAACAGTGCTACCCGCTCCAGACAGTCCACTTTCACTCCACTACCCTCCCCGGCAAACCACACTGGAAGAACCGACAAATCGGCAGCCATCCGCAAGATTTCCGCCGGTGCCTTATAATAAGGAGTAAAATTGGCCATAGCCATATCATAATCAGGATTGAACAAATATACTGGCGAATGCATACACATCAGGATTAAAATATGACACAAAAGTACGGAAAAAACAAACTCCACACCCCTGTTTCAACGCCAAAAGCTACCCTCAAAGGGCACGTTTAACGGAAAGCATTTCAGCTGCATTAAACAAATGAAACAAAACAAGGGATAAAATATTTCAATTTAAAACAATAATGGAGGAAAAAAGAAACAAACCGACACCATAAAAAATATAATACAAAAAAGAGAGCTATTTATTGAAATATACGTCTAAAAGGAAGTACATTTGCATATCAAAAAACAAAAAGAAAGGCAAAACAAAGAAATACAATACAAAAAGACAATACAGCTAAAGAGGTTATTAACGACAACATTAACTAAAAACACGAAAGCAAATGAAAAGAATGTATCTCACCGGAGTCGCATTGCTCACATTAGCAGGAGCTCCAGCCATCTCGATGGCCCAAGACAAAGTAGAAGCCAGCATTGGTGCTGACCTTGTCAGCGGATATATCTGGCGTGGACAGGACTTAGGAAATGTCAGCATTCAACCTTCTGCCTCCGTGTCCTATAAAGGGTTCTCTCTTTCAGGATGGGGTTCTGTGGGAATAGACAAAGACGACACAAAAGAATTCGACCTGACATTGGGGTATAGCACCGGAGGATTCAGTGTATCAGTCACCGACTACTGGTTCAACAACGGACCGCAGTATTTCCATTACGGCGCACACAACACAGCACATGTATTCGAAGCTCAGGTGGGATACGATTTTGGCGTACTGGCCGTCAACTGGTACACCAACTTTGCGGGGGCCGACGGAGTAAAAGCCAATGGTGACAGGGCCTATTCTTCCTACTTCAGCATCGCCGCTCCCTTCAAACTGGGAGGTTTGGACTGGTCGGCTGAAATCGGAGCCACTCCTTGGGAAACAAATTTCTACAACAACGGAGCTACCGGATTTGAGGTATCCCACATCAGCCTGCAAGCAACGAAGGAAATCAAGTTAACCGACTCCTTCTCACTTCCAGTATTTGCCCAAGCCATTTGGAATCCGGCTACAGAAGGCGCCTATTTTGTATTTGGACTCAAATTTTAATATAGAAACATACGATTAGAAAAATAGGTATTGGTTAAAGCTTAAGGAAAAAAGATTCAAACAGGATAACAGAACAACAATACAAAATACAAATACAACGTCATTATGAAGAAAATTGAAGCAATTATCCGTAGAACCAAGTTCGAAGAAGTGAAGGAGGCACTGCTGGCCGCCGACATTGAATGGTTCTCCTACTATGAAGTAAGAGGTATCGGAAAGACCCGTGAAGGACGTATTTATCGTGGAGTGGTGTATGACACCAGTTCCATTGAACGTATCCTGATTTCCATTGTGGTGCGCGAGAAGAATGTGGAAAAGACCGTACAGGCCATCCTGAAATCGGCCTACACCGGTGAAATCGGCGACGGCCGTATTTTCATTATCCCCGTGGAAGACTCCATCCGCATCCGTACCGGTGAACGTGGAGATATTTCACTCTACAATGCCGAGCAGGAAAAATAAGCCCGACGGGAGATTATCAACACAGGTATTAATTAAAAAGGTAAAGATTATGAAACTGTTTAAAGAAGGTGTGCATGGCGCATACCGCAAGACCCTCATACCCCTTTTCTTACTTCTTTTTCCATTAATTGCAGCCGCACAGACTTCTCCTGAAGAAGCAGGCACAGTCGACAAAATTTCAGAATTGTCCACCGGTATCAATACCGTATGGATGTTGCTGGCAGCCATGCTGGTATTCTTCATGCAGCCGGGATTCGCCTTGGTAGAAGCCGGGTTCACCCGCAGCAAAAACACCGCCAACATCCTGATGAAGAACTTGGTTGACTTCATGGTGGGTTCCATCCTTTTCTGGTTCATCGGATTCGGACTGATGTTTGGCGTAGGAGATGTATTCGGCACCCCGCATATCTTCAATCTGGACGCCATGGACCGCATCATCCAGAACGGTCTTCCGATTGAAGGCTTCCTTATTTTCCAGACCGTGTTTTGTGCCACATCTGCCACTATCGTATCAGGTGCCATGGCCGAACGTACCAAGTTCTCCATGTATCTGGTCTACACCATAGCCATCAGTGTCCTGATTTATCCTGTATCCGGTCATTGGACCTGGGGAGGAGGATGGCTTACAAACGCTGACCCGAATTCATTCATGATGTCTTTCTTCGGCTACACCTTCCATGACTTTGCCGGTTCTACAGTGGTACACTCTGTAGGTGGATGGATTGCACTGGTCGGCGCGGCCATCCTCGGTCCCCGCTTAGGGAAATACGGCAAAGACGGAAAGTCAAAAGCCATCCCTGGCCACAACCTGACCCTCGCCTGCCTGGGCGTATTCATTCTTTGGTTCGGCTGGTTCGGTTTCAACCCAGGTTCACAGCTTGCCGCTGCCACTTCTGGCGACCAGACAGCCATCTCACATGTGTTCCTTACCACCAACCTGGCAGCTTGTACCGGTGGTATGCTGGCCTTGCTGGTAAGCTGGATTAAATATGGCAAACCATCCCTCTCATTGACCCTCAACGGTATCCTTGCCGGACTGGTCGGCGTAACAGCCGGATGTGACATGGTATCTCCTGCGGGTGCCGCACTCATTGGAGCTATCTGCGGAACCGTCATGATTTTCTCAGTAGAATTCATCGAACACCGTCTGAAAATCGATGACCCGGTAGGCGCCTCATCTGTACACGGCGTGTGCGGTAGCCTTGGAACCATCCTGACGGGTCTGTTCGCCGTAGACGGAGGTACATTCTACGGAGGCGGTTTCGGATTCCTCGGTGCACAAATTTTCGGTGTCATCATCGTAGGCGGCTGGGCTGCCATTATGGGATACATCATCTTCAAGGTACTCGACAAAGTTCACGGCTTGCGTGTTCCGTCCAGAATCGAAGAAGAAGGACTGGATATCTACGAACATGGAGAGTCTGCTTACAACCATTAAAATGAAAATTCACTACTAACTAATAAATAACCAATAAAAATTTACAGTAACATGTCAACATTAAGATTCAGAGTAGTAGAAAAGGCCTTCCAGGCCAAACCGCTGGAAGTACCTGCTCCCAAAGAAAGACCGGGAGAATACTTTGGCAAATACGTATTCAACAGAGAAAAGATGTTCAAATACCTGCCTTCCACGGTATTTGCACGGCTCATCGATGCCATGGACAACGGTGCGGCTCTCGACCGCCAAATTGCCGATGCGGTAGCCGAAGGTATGAAACGTTGGGCCAGCGAACTGGGAGCCACCCACTATACTCACTGGTTCCAGCCGCTGACGGAAGGTACTGCTGAGAAGCACGACGCATTTGTAGAACACGACGGAAAGGGTGGCATGATGGAAGAATTCTCCGGAAAACTGCTCGTGCAGCAGGAACCGGATGCTTCTTCTTTCCCGAACGGTGGTATCCGTAACACCTTTGAAGCTCGTGGTTACAGTGCATGGGATCCTTCCTCACCTGTGTTCGTGGTAGACGACACTTTGTGTATCCCGACTATCTTCATCGCCTATACTGGTGAATCACTCGACTACAAAGCACCGTTGCTGAAAGCTCTCCGCGCAGTCAACAAAGCTGCAGTAGACGTATGCCACTATTTCGATCCGAATGTGAAGAAAGTAATGGCTTACTTGGGATGGGAACAGGAATACTTCCTAGTAGACGAAGGCTTGTATGCCGCACGTCCGGACCTGTTGCTGACAGGACGTACGCTGATGGGGCACGAAGCTTCCAAGAACCAACAGCTGGAAGACCATTACTTCGGTGCCATCCCTACCCGTGTGGCTGCATTCATGAAAGACCTCGAAATCCAAGCGCTCGAGTTGGGCATTCCGGTAAAAACACGCCACAATGAAGTAGCACCGAACCAGTTCGAGTTGGCTCCTATCTTCGAAGAATGTAACTTGGCCGTAGACCACAACATGCTGATCATGTCACTGATGCGTAAAGTGGCACGTACTCACGGATTCCGTGTGCTGTTGCACGAAAAACCGTTCAAAGGTGTCAACGGTTCCGGTAAGCACAACAACTGGTCACTCGGTACAGATACCGGTACACTGCTGATGGCTCCGGGCAAGACTCCGGAAGAGAATCTGCGCTTCATCACCTTCATCGTCAACACCTTGATGGCAGTATACAAACACAACGGACTGCTGAAAGCCTCTATCATGAGCGCTACCAACGCACACCGTCTGGGAGCCAACGAAGCACCTCCCGCCATCATCTCTTCATTCCTGGGAAGCCAGTTGAGCAAAGTGCTTGACCACATGGAAGACAGTGCAACCGACGAATTGATTTCTCTGGGCGGCAAACACGGTATGAAACTCGACATTCCGCAGATTCCGGAACTGTTGATTGATAACACCGACCGTAACCGTACTTCTCCATTCGCCTTCACAGGTAACCGTTTTGAATTCCGTGCGGTAGGTTCAGAAGCTAACTGCGCCAGCGCCATGATTGCCTTGAACACAGCCGTAGCTGAACAGCTCACTGAATTCAAGAAAGAAGTAGACGAACTGATTGAAAAGGGTGAACCAAAGATTTCTGCCATCATTCAGGTAGTCCGTAAATACATCAAACTGAGCAAGCCTATCCGCTTCGACGGCAACGGTTACAGCGACGAATGGAAAGCAGAAGCTGCCCGCCGTGGTCTGGACTGCGAAACCAGCTGCCCGGTTATCTTCGACCAGTACCTGACAGAAGACAGTGTACGCATGTTCGAATCAGCAGGCGTCATGACACGCAAGGAACTGGAAGCCCGCAACGAAGTGAAATGGGAAACTTATACAAAGAAAATCCAGATTGAAGCCCGCGTTTTGGGCGACCTGGTAATGAACCACATCGTTCCGGTAGCCATTGAATACCAGAGCAAACTGATTGACAATGTCTACAAGATGAAACAGATTTTCCCTGCAGAAGAAGCAGAAAAGCTGTCTGCTGAGAACTTGGCTATCATCCGTAAAATTGCTGAACACACTTCTTACATCAAGGAACACGTAGACACAATGGTAGAAGCACGTAAAGTGGCTAACAAGATTACTGACGAACGTGCGAAAGCTGTTGAATATCACGACAAGATTACTCCGATGCTGGAACAGATCCGTTACCACATCGACAAGCTTGAACTGATTGTCGACGACCAGATGTGGACACTTCCTAAATATAGAGAACTGCTGTTCATCAGATAATCCACACCCTAAAGGATTATCTCTTATTTCTTATTGGTTGTTTGAGAAAGAGGCCGCGACCGTGGAGGTTGTGGCCTCTGTAGTTTTCTTTTGAATTGTTACCCAAAAAGCTTTCCTTTCCAGAATCATAGCCGGATAGCCCTTTTGAGTTAAGAAACTCAAAATTTAATTTATTAAGTTGATTAATTCGGCTTTCTTTCCTTCCTTTAGAAATCTTTTTATGAGTACACCTTTCAGTTAACCGATGGTGTACTTTTCTATTGGTATTTACAAAAGATGGAATGTAATTATGAGTAAACTGTACAAACCCGGCAGTTTAAAAGAACTGAGGGAGTTAGTGAACAATGAGACCGTTTGCCTCGGTGACATCGATACTTCTCTGATAACAGACATGAGTTGGCTGTTCTGCGATTCAACACGCACAAACTTCGATGGGCTTGAAACGTGGAACACATCGAATGTGACTACGATGGAGCGAATGTTCCTCAGGGCGAAATATTTCAACCATCCTATAGGGAGTTGGGATGTCTCGTCCGTAAGGAACATGGAGTGCATATTTTGTGGATGCAGCGACTTTAATCAGACGTTAGAGGATTGGGACGTTTCGTCCGTAACGAATATGGAGTCGATGTTCGGCTGCTGTGGCAGCTTTAATCAGCCGCTGAACGATTGGGACGTCTCAAATGTCCGTAATATTTCGTGTATGTTCTGCGAAGCCACGAACTTTAACCAGCCGCTCGACAAATGGGATACGTCGGAAGTCCGTGAAATGGCGTGGACGTTCGCCGGCTGCACCAAGTTTAATCAGAATATCAACAAGTGGGATACATCGAACGTCACAAGGATGGAAGGGATGTTCGAGGGAGCGGTACGTTTCAACCAGCCGCTGAACGATTGGGACGTTTCGAACGTGCGGTATATGTTACGCATGTTCGACGGCGCGAAAAGCTTCAATCAACCGCTCGACCGCTGGAACGTAAACCGCGTCGAAGATGCCGAACGTATGTTTAAAAACGCACGAAATTTCAGCCAGCCGCTCGATATGTGGCTGATACCGAGATTCTGCGACATAAGCAATATGTTCTTGTACGCTCCGAACTTCACCGATGTCAAGACTCTGACGCTTTGCTTCCACCTTGCAACCAAAAAGAACTGCCGCGCAAGGCTGAAAGAAAAGCTGGAAAAGCTCGACCCGGCAAAAGTATACACGGAACTTTCACGTTACGGCAGCAAACACACAGCAGAATATAAACATGAACTTGAAACGGAACATCCGGAGCTGCAAAACTCCGTCAACACCGACACGGAAGCGAAGAAGCGCAAACCTCGCTCAAAACGTGAGCTTATAGAGCTTCTAGACATGGGCGCAGAAATGCCGCTCGCCAATATCGACACATCTCTAATAACTGACATGGAAGGCCTCTTTCGAAAGTCTAAACGCTGTAACTTCGCCGGTATCGAGACGTGGGATACGTCAAATGTCGTAACGATGAAGCACATGTTTGCCAACGCAATTTACTTCAACCAGGACATAAGTGGCTGGGATGTCTCTAACGTGCGGGATATGTCCCACATGTTCGAAGGAGCGCACAGATTTAATAAGCCACTTGAAGCCTGGGACGTGTCATCTGTTGCGGATATGAGTTTCATGTTCAACGAAGCCGAACGCTTTAACCAGCCTTTACGGAAATGGAACGTGATCAGCGTAACAGACATGAGCAACATGTTCTCCTGCGCAGAGCACTTCGACCAGCCACTCGATGGCTGGAACGTTTCAAAAGTTCACAGCATGAAGTACATGTTCTACCGTGCCTTCTCCTTCAATCAGAATCTGAACTCGTGGGATGTCTCCAGTGTTACTGACATGTGCCACATGTTCGATATGGCAAAGAGCTTCAACCAGTCTGTCGGTGCGTGGAACGTATCAGCCGTCACAAATATGAGAGAGATGTTCGTGCGCGCATCGGCATTTAACCAACCTCTGAACGATTGGAATGTATCGAACGTGCAGAACATGCGTGAGATGTTCTGCGAAGCAACGAATTTTAACCAGCCATTGAACGACTGGGATGTTTCAAATGTGCTGGATATGCGCGAGATGTTTAGCGAAGCGTCAAGCTTCAACCAGCCTCTGAACGATTGGAATGTCTCAAACGTGCAGAATATGTTCTGTATGTTCAATGAGGCAAAAAGTTTTAATCAACCACTCGACCGCTGGGACATCTCCAATGTCAAGAATATGGCTTATATGTTCTGCGAAGCGACCTCGTTCCGGCAGCCGATAACGGTGTGGTCACTACACGGCCAGTCTACGAAAGGTATGTTCCTCAGACTGCCAGACTACCGCAACATGGAGTCGCGCGTCATGTGTCTCACCCCTCATGACGATAAAGCGCTGAAATACGACCTGGAAGATATGATACAACAATTCGGGAAGGAGGCGGTTCATGATGCACTGCGGCTTTACGGTGCCCAATACGGTATTAAAGAGTTTTAGATGAAATCCAATCCGTCAACACTTTCCGACAAGGATTCCATGTAATCTAAAATCAATTCCTGACCTCATCATCTCAAAACATTAATTTTACAATACGTTGATAGATAGTTTTCTCACTTCGCATCACTCTAAAAGGGTGACGCGAAGTCATGAAATTCAAACTTTTAATAGCTCTTGTTTTTGAGATAGATAACAGCAAGTAGTCCAAGAAATATCACAAGCCTATATATAATTAATAGCCTTTATTGAGAATGCTATTATTATACACAGCTATATGCACACTTGCCATTTCATGGTGTTGAACAATCTCTATCTTTTAATATCTACATCACAAAGGTAGTGAAAATAAAGACAGATTGATACTTTCTGTATTCTTATAATCTCCCATTATCATTCCATTCCCCATAGAGAAGCCCTTTTCGCGTATTCTCTATAAACTTATCCAGGCGGCTTTCAAAAAGTTTTGGCTGGCTTCTCTTGATTTGGATAGTATCAATTCTTACCCGTTTATATAAATCCGGTAACTGACAGAAATTGTTCCATACTACAGAATCGGATTGTAATCTTTGCAATATATCCTTATCTATGGTAAAACCATTAGGCGACATGTCCGGCAGAACGGCTCTACCAGCATCGGTCATCAGCCCCAACCGTTCCATTCTGCGACATCTTTCCTTGTTGAGTTCCGACCAATTGCTTCGTGGCTTTCGTGGGCAAAGCTTCTGGGCAGTTACGCCATCCGCCATTTTCTTTGTAGTGCTATCTATCCAGCCGAAGCACAGCGCTTCTTCTACAGCATCAATGTACCAAAACGTATCATCATCCACAGGCCTTCCACGCTTCACCACGACCCAGCATTCCGCTTCCTTTTTATGGTTTTGCATGAGCCATTCACGCAATTCGGCTCTTGATTTAGCATCCAGTAAATTATGTATTTCCATCGCTTGTTGTTTCAATTTACGCCTTACAAATTCATATCTTTCAAGATTAATTATTATTCTCAAAATTCAAAAATAACGAAATATCTTCAATATCTTTGTCACACGAAGCAAGATCGGCTGACTATTAGTGGAAAGGTGAATTTCTCATCCCATATCAGTGCAGAGGATAGTGTCGAAATGATGGTAGTTGTATTTCATCCTTACGCCATGAGTGCTTTTCTTAATATTCCCATTTCTGTATTCTTTATGTTATTGCTGTACGTATCTTAAATTCAAATTAACTATAGCTTGGAATTGGATTCTTTTACTAATTGGCTGATTTGAAAACGTTCTTTTACAAACTTAGCGTATTTAGTTCTTTCTAATATAAATGTTATTCATTTTTTGTCTGGCTTTTGAGCTGAAAATCACATAAATAGCATGAAATAGTGGTTAATTAGGCCGTAAATCTAAATATATCAATCTTATATACTAATCTGTATTTCTAAGGTTTATATTTTATATTATAACATAACTAACATATACTTTACTTATATGTAGTCCAACTACAACATATACATTCTATTGGCGATTTGTAATAGAACTATTATATAATAATTTAAATATTAAGAATAAGAATAAAAATAGATTTATAATATTAGGATTATAAGATAAATAATAATAACTTTATAAAAGAGATAAAACATGTGCAAAAATAACAAAAAACACATTCTGTCATTTTCGTATTTGCCTTAAATATAAATTAATATACCATGAAAAAATTAGTCTCGGTTTTACGATTATTTATCTTTGGAATATTTGAATTAATTTTTATTCCAATTGTTTGTAGCCAAACAACTTATCACCCTTTCTTGGTGAAAAGACTAAACTTTTGGGCACCTGATTACTTGACAGTAACATGTAATTTCCTTTATGTTATAGACAATTACCCTTCAATAGAACACAAAAAAGATATGCTAAATGCCATGCGTTTAGGTATGGAAGTGTTCAGGGATTTTAAGGAAGAAGACTATATATGGATTGACAAAGAAAAGTCAGGGGAAATCCCATTAATAGGCTCTTCGATTATCGAAATAAATGGAAAGAGTACAAAAGGAATGAGTGAAAATGAGTTCTATACAGAACTAGCAAAAAATAATACACATAATTTAAAGTTCCTACAATATAAATTCGTTAAAAACACAAAGACTATTACATCAACTATTGTACTTAAAGACACTCCATCATGGTTAAAAGAGCTATCATTAGATAAGTTTTATCAAGATTTTGCAAAAAATAAAAGACAAATTATATTTGACAATGAAAAAGAAAGAAATGAACGAACATTTAATTCAATGCGTTTACTTTGGGATCAAGATTTTGATTGGTCACAAGTGCGAACATACGATTTTGTCATAACAGGTAATGACCCACTTACAGACAAAGAATTACTAAAGGGAGTAGAAGAAGTACTTGACGGTACTAATTACCTCAGAAGAGATCGTAATAATCCCCAAATACTTATTACAATCGCTAAAGAGGCAAAACAATCAATACAAACCTCTTATGTACCCCCTGTTGTACAGACTGTTCAAACTGGTAGCCAAACGCGTACAGTTTACAATTGGTTTACTAAAAGAAATGACTATGTAACACAGAACCAATACCAAGTATACAAAGAAAATGGGTATACAACAAGTACACAAATAACAGATGAATTTATTGAGCTGTGTTATCTCGATGCAAAACGTGTAAAAGATTCCCTACAAAAAACTCCACCAATAATCTATCAACAAGTAGCAGAACGACATATTACAACTAAAGATAGATTCAATATTATGGATGATTATAAGGCTGCTTTAAGTTGGGCTACACATCCTATAATTGAACTTTCAAAAGTATATGCTATAAGCCAAAATGTCACTAACTGTATCAGTTTTGATATGGATAATAACAACTATATAATAAGAGTATCTCAAGGAGGAGATGCTTCTAGAGCTGGACTACGTATAGGAGACAAAGTTATCAAAATACGATATAACAAACCTGAAGGGATGTGTACATTAAATATTCAACGTGGAAAGAAAAAACTAAAAATAATATTACCAAAGTTTGGACAATACCCATCTCCAAGATTTCATTTTTTCTTTATTGATAGTCAATAATGACAATTATTATAATAGCATCATTAATAAAACTATAAAAACTGTGTTGTATAATTGTAATGTGAGTTCGACATAAAATCAAAGATAGTAAGTTGCCCGTCATTGATAAAGTTCGTTTCAATGGCGGGTTCCTTTTTAAAGAAACAATAGGAATAGCCAGCAATGAATTAGCTATGAAATAGCAGAAATAAACTCAACACACTTATAACTATTAAAAGTAGTCTGATTAAATCAAAAAAGCCGCTTACACATGACGAAATTTGTAAGTTCCAAATGATTGGCTCTACACCTTTGTGACTTAACCACTTTGTGGCCCTTTTGTTCAAAGAACGATTTTGCAGTCAAGCTGACCTCCGAGGTAATTTCAGTAACTCCATACGCTTTGGCCATCTTTTCTACTTCCGAAAGCAACAGGGTAGCTACTCCCCTGCCCTGCATGTCCTTGTGTACAAACATGGAATGCAAATATCCCTCTTTATTCATAGAAGAGAAACCAGCCATATTGCCTTGTTCATCAAAAGCCCCAATAAAATGATGTTGAGACAAAAGTTCTTTCCAGTGCAACAAGTCATCGCCACAAGAAGCCCAGTCTGCTACCTCTTCTTTTGTGTAGTCTTTCAAATTCACATTAAGTACAGTAGAGCGGAACAAATGCTGCATTTCCGAAATGTCTTTTTCTTCAAGCGGACGTAAAACATAAACAAGCTTTGTTTCTTTACGACTTTCCTTAAGAAAATCTTCTTTCGTCAACAAAGTAAAATGTTCTGTCCGCACATCACCCAATGGAGAAGGTTTGCCCTCTTCCGTATGATGGAACTTGAAACCAAATTTATCCATTACTCGGCGAGATTGGGTATTCCCGTCATAATAACCACACCACACTCGTTTTACTTCCATTTCCTCAAAGCAACGACTCAACAGGCGATTGACGGCTTCCGGAATCAGCCCCTTACCCCAATAAGGAACTCCAATCCAATAACCAATTTCTGCATCCCCTTCCTGCATGTCGGCACTATGTATGCCGTCTCCAAACATAATGCCCACACTGCCAACAGGCTCATTAGTTTCCTTCAACACTACCGCATAAGTTTCCGGAGCCGAAAGAATATCACGTATCACTTCCCTACTATTTTCTACAGACGTGTGTGGTGGCCAGCCGGCAATCGGTCCTACAGCTGGATCCTTGGCATATTTATAGAGCGAAGGTGCATCTCCCTCACGCCACGGCCTGAGAATCAATCTTTCTGTTTCCATAATTATGTATGTTTTTTATACGTTGCAAGATTAGCCATCATCTTTTTCAAATTGGCTTCATTTTCCTCATCCGAAATGGAAGGGTCTTTCATAAAACGGCTACAAGGTAAATCCGGGCATTCTCCACAGTTTTCCCGCTTTTGTTCCTTACAACATTTCCAAATGGGACATACGGTATCGCCCGTATATTGAAGCCAGTGCACCTTGCCTTTTATCTTTCTGCATCCTTTGCATACCTTTGGGAATGACGCACAATCCACACACCTTGCTCCACACGGAGAGGGATAAAAATAATCATCTTTCCAGTACCACCATTTGCATTTCTCTCTATCCGGGTTTTCCGTATGAACAAAATATTCTAAAGCCCGATACAGATAAAGCTGGCAACGGTCTATCATACACCCACGCAAACGACATTCTTCCTCATACAAATCCTCTGCTTTCTTTCCTTTCAGCGATTCAACAGAGGTATATCCCATTGCCATCAGGTCTTGTTCGGTCTGTGAACCTACGTTGGGAATTTGTCGCAGAGAAGATTTTCCCCGACTTGACTCTGTTTCCTTCATCAATGATTCCACTACTTTCATTGCATTTCTCCTGGCAGCCGCAATACTTGGTGTCATTTCGCATTCCAGCATATCAAGACAAGCAGCCAGTTCATTCGCCAGTTCCGGAACCAACCGACACATCTTTGCAGCCAATTTTATCATCATCGAACGACTACCGTCTGTTTCCTTTTTATCTACTGCATGGGTAAGGCAAAAATCAAACAAGTCCGTCCTGAAATTCTTAACCGTGGACAAGTCAATCAAAATAGAAAGCACAAGTCCCCGGCGTATCTTCAAATCAGCCTCCATTACTTGGTCTGCAATCTGATGGTAAAAGGGAGAAACATAAAGTCTCTTATCCTCTGTCGGTAAATGATAGAGTATCCATGCCGCATTGGAAGCCACCCGGGCATCTTCCGCACAAATCAGAAGGTCACAAATTTTGCTGATGCCAGCCTCATCATGATGCAACTCACGAGAGAAAACCATTACTTGCCACTTGGACAGCTTGTCATGCAAATGTTCCATTACTTGTTCGCTTTTTCTATACTGTAGAGACAAATCTAAAGAATAAGTCCAGAATAACAAAACGAAAAAGCATTCTTTTCATTGCCGAACAGACTTGAAAACAGCCCATTTCAAGCTAATTCTACCCTCCACCCAAAACGCAAGTACATTCCAACTCAAACGCAAGTGCATTTAGATTAAAACGCAAGTACGTTTGAGTTGAAACACAAGTGCGTTTTATCTGGAACGCAAGTGCGTTTTTACAAGCTCTTTTCAAACTGAAAAATATCTTTTTTTATTCAAAAAATATGCACTCTAGCAGTTTTTTATTATCTTCGCCCTTAAACTTAACTAACCTAGCTAACCCATGACTTTTTTCCCGCATCATACAACCTTACTGATACGTTCCTTGGGAATGTGGTTACTGATTTTGTGTACGATTTTTGCATGTACTCCCATACCTGAGACTCACTCTTCACAAACCACCGAAACAAATTCTCACGCCGACAGTCTGTTGCAGTTCAAAATTTACCTTGAGCAAATCCGTATCAGCCGTTTCAAAGCAGATACTCTGGAAGAAACACGTGCTTTAGAAGAAGCGGAAAGAATGGCCCGATTCTTGAACGACTCTGCCACGTATACCGATTTATGGCAGGAAAAAGCTCTGTTTTATTTGCCGAAGAATACTGAAACAGCAAAAATTTATTTCCAAAAAGCCTTGGCTTATATGTCCTTCGGAACGACTGCTTCCACTGTGCAAAATGAACTGTATCTTTCACGTATCTACTTACAGCAGAGACAAATGGACAGCGCATTCCATTACATTGACGATGCCATCCGTAAGAACCTTTCTCGCGAAGAAGCCCCCCTCCTTCACCTACAAAAAGGATATATCTTTGCCTCCCTCCTGCAAGGAGATTCGGCTGCACATTATATCTTGCCTGCTTTACCAAAAGTATCCTTGAAACAACGTACCGAGAGCTACCGCCGCCTGTTTGAAATGTACAAAGAAAAACGAGACGAAAAGCAAGAAAGCAACTATATGCGGAAATACATCCGCTCACACGATTCGCTGAGTACCGAACGAAAGGAAATGGTCATCGGAAAAATACAGGACATGCAGGAATACAAACTACAACGTGAACGGGCCAACAAGGCAGAAATGGAAACGGCCCACCACAAGCTGATCTTCTACCGGATTGTGGTGGCACTGGGACTTGTGATTCTGATTCTGCTACTATTACTCCACCGTATCCGCACGCACAAACAGAAGCTGACCGCAGAACTCAAGGAAACCCAGTGGATGCGGATGAAAGAAAGCTTGAAACGGAAAGAGGCAGAAGTGGCACTGGCTCACGAGCAGGAACGGCTGAAGCAACAGGAAATCGACCGGCTGCACAAGAGTGTAGAATATTACCAGCAACTGAATGCCATTACCCTCCCCTCGCTCCTACGGAAAAGAAATTCACAGGGAGCACTTCACCTGACGGAAGACGAATGGGATATCATCCGCCAAAATACGGATACCTGCTTCGACGGGTTTACCACACGTTTGAAAGAACGCTATCCCCAACTCACGGATGAGGAGCTTCGTTTCTGCTGTCTGGTAAAAATGAATCTCCCACTTTCCTTGTTGTCCGAAATCTATCACATTGCCAAAGGCAGTATCTCACGCCGTAAAATGAGACTGAAGGAAAAAATGCACATCGAAAACAGCAGTTTTGACGAGTTCATTGAGACTTTTTAATAGTCATGTACATCATATAAATTATCAATAATTTGATTTCCAGAATTTTACATACAACCTGTGTACATCATTATTTGCTGACAGTCACAGATGAACTCTCTATCTTTGCCACCGTAAATCTAACTCAAACGTGTGCAAATTTATGAATGTAAAACAAATCTTTTGTTGGATGATGTATGGCTTATTGGTTTTCTTCACTGCGGGATGCAGTGGAGAAAACTCTGAAGATTTGCCAGACAACGTATCAGTTTATCAGAAATATCTGGTCGCTTTTTCCGACTCACAACCTACGCTGGCCTATGCCCATTTTTCACGGGAAAAAGACACTCCCCTGAAAGATATCAGACTGACAGGAGGCTCATCTATCAAGGCAAACGGCAAGGAAATGGAATTCAACACGTTGGACAGAAACGCCATTTTCGGTTATTCTTATTTCGTCTCACTCGGAAAAGACGAAACAGTGTCGTTCGCGTTCCAGCGTACCCAACAAAAAGAAACGCGCATGTGGGTCAACTATGCCTATAAAGAATGGATTAACCCCATACATATACCTTCCACACGCACCACGGTGACCAATCAGGAAATAATAGGATGGACGGGAGAAAAAATAGCGGCCAATGAAGAACTGGAGGCCACGCTGGATAACCCCAACCATCAGGAAGAATATACCGTATATTATGGAACCCTGAACAAAAGCCGTGACGGCGTTTCTTTCGATAAGGTCCCCAAAGGAAAATACATGCTTACCTTGAAACGATGCGTAAAACTGGAAACCAAAGATAACGATACTCCCGCCAAAGGAGAAATCGTACTGGTCTATTACGACAAGAAAGAAGTAACCGTTGAAGAACAAACTGAATAAAAGAAAAGGCAGCAGAATGAAAATTCTGCTACCCTTATAACCCTGGCTATATCCCTAATTCCACAGGTGTATGGACTCCTATGAAGAAAATCACAACTTCCCCCTTTGGAGTCTTTATCTTTTGATAATCTCTCTGGGATACACCTTCTCTAACCTTGACCCTTACTCTCTGGCGTCCGGGAAATTATTTTCGATGGAAGACAAGCCCCATCCCGGGAAACGCCCATTTTTTCATTCACTCTCTCGATTGGGATAGGCTGGCGGTTTTAGGAACTGGGTCGGATTAACGTCCGGCCCAGTTTTTTATTCTACTCATAGCTTCCTGGCAGTCTTCGCGGTTACCGAAAGCGGTCAAGCGTAAAAAGCCTTCTCCGCTGGGTCCGAAACCTACTCCAGGAGTACCCACTACATTCACTTCGTGAAGCAACATATCGAAGAAGCTCCATGAATCCAGACCTTCCGGTGCTTTCACCCAGATATAAGGTGCATTGACACCTCCATAAAGGGTAAATCCGGCACCCTGCAGACCCTCGCGCATCAGACGGGCATTCTCCATATAATACTCAATGGTTTCCTTGATTTCAGCCTGTCCTTCAGGAGTATAGATGGCCTCGGCACCCCGCTGGGTAATGTAGCTGGTTCCGTTGAACTTCGTACACTGACGACGGTTCCACAAATGGTTCAGGGCGACCAGTTCACCAGTAGTCGTCATGGCCTTCACCTCTTCCGGTACTACGGTATAACCGCAACGGACACCGGTAAATCCGGCAGTCTTAGAGAAGCTGCGGAATTCTACGGCACAAGAACGTGCTCCTTCAATCTCATAAATAGAATGAGGCACATCGGCTTCGTGAATGTATGCTTCATATGCAGCATCATATAAAATCAGTGCCTTGTGCTCCAATGCGTATTCCACCCACTTCTGCAATTCGGCCTTCGTCAGAGTGGTTCCAGTCGGATTGTTCGGATAGCACAGATAAATCATGTCTACCGGTTCTGTGGGAAGAGACGGAACAAAATGGTTTTCTGCCGTACAGGGCAAATAAGTCAAGTGGCTCCACTGACCGTTTGCTTTCAGGTCACCAGCGCGTCCGGCCATGACATTACTGTCGATATATACCGGATATACCGGGTCGGTCACGGCTACCTTATTGCCTGTACCAAGAATATCGCCGAAGTTACCCGTATCGCTTTTCGCTCCATCGCTCACAAAGACTTCCGTAGGACGCAGTTCGATACCTCTCGGCTGATAATCGTGAGCCAGAATAGCCTGAATCAAGAAATCATATCCTTGTTCGGGACCGTATCCATGGAAAGTAGCCGAACTAGCCATTTCGTCTACGGCATGGTGCATGGCCTTGATGGAAGCCGGAGGAAGCGGACGAGTCACGTCACCAATCCCCAGACGAATCAGTGCGGCCTCCGGATGGGCTGTTTTAAACGCATTTACTTTTTGGGCTACGCTCGAAAACAGATAATTTCCGGGCAATTTAATAAAGTTTTCGTTAACTTGTATCATTGATGTTTTGTCTTACTCTTTTAATTCTATTGTTCCGTCAAATACTTTAACCGCAGGACCGGTCATATACAAATGGGCTCCCTCTCCTTTCCAGTCAACGGTCAGCTTGCCTCCGTCCATACAGATAGTAGCATGATCGCCGCATCTGCCAGTGAAAGCCGCCGCTACCGCAGTGGCACAGGCACCTGTGCCGCAGGCTTGCGTGATGCCGGAGCCTCTCTCCCACACCCGCATGCGGATGGTTTCCTTGTCCAATACCTGGGCAAATTCCACATTTACCCGGTCGGGAAACAGCGGATGATGCTCAAGCACCGGTCCCACTGTCGGCAAGTCCACCTCTTCCATCTTGTCCACAAAGATGACCAGATGCGGATTTCCCATGGATACAGCAATTCCCTTCTGATAAGGATAAGACTCACCTAAATCCACCGGATGAATATCGGCTGGAATACCCATATCGACCCGTACGCTCTCCACTTTCCCGTCATTTACTTGCAAATGAAGTTCCTTGATTCCGGAAAGCGTATCCAAAAGGATGTCTGTTTTTGTAGTCAGTCCGTATTCGTATAAATACTTTCCGATGCAGCGGCTGGCGTTTCCACACATCTTGGCTTCCGAACCGTCGGCATTGAAAATGCGCATGCTGAAATCAGCCTTGTCTGAGACACCTATCAACACCAGTCCGTCACTACCTATCCCCGTATGAGGACGGCTCCACTCAATTGATTTTTCTTCAGGGTTCGTCAATGGGTATTTCATCGTATTCACATAGATGTAATCATTACCCAAACCGTGCATCTTTGTAAATTCAATCTTCATAAAAATTTGCTTAGTTTTTATATCCTTCTTCGTGCACATCGGCCACTGCACGTCCGCTCGGCTCATTGACATTTGCGAAAGCCTTGTCCCATGCCAGTGCTTCTGCCGTAGAGCAGGCTACACTCGGCACACTCGGTACACTCTTGGCCGCACTGTCGCTCGGGAAATGTTCCTCGAAGATGGAACGGTAGTAATATTCTTCTTTGTTACGTGGAGGATTGATGGGGAAACGTTCAGCTGCATGAGCCATCTGTTCGTCTGACACCTCTTTGGAAGTAAATTCCTTCAAGGTATCAATCCAGCTGTATCCCACACCGTCACTGAACTGTTCTTTCTGACGCCATGCCACGCTCTCAGGCAGCATGTCGGAAAAGGCCTCGCGCACAATCTTCTTCTCGATAGTCTTTCCCGGACACATCTTGGCTTTCGGATTCAGGCGCATGGCAATATCCAGAAACTCCTTGTCCAAGAAAGGCACACGCCCTTCCACTCCCCAAGCGGCCAATGCCTTATTGGCCCGCAAACAGTCGTACAGATAAAGTTTAGACAGTTTGCGCACGGTTTCTTCGTGGAAAGCACGCGCATCGGGAGCCTTATGGAAATAAAGATAACCACCGAAAATCTCATCGGCTCCTTCTCCACTGAGCACCATCTTGATACCCATGCTCTTGATGACACGCGCCAAGAGGTACATCGGAGTAGATGCACGGACAGTTGTCACATCGTAGGTTTCAATGTAATAAATCACATCGCGAAGGGCATCGAGTCCTTCCTGAATGGTATAATGAATTTCGTGGTGTACCGTACCGATAAAATCGGCTACCTCACGTGCCTTGGCCAGGTCGGGTGCTCCTTCCAGACCAATGGCAAATGAATGAAGCTGGGGCCACCAGGCGGCCATTTTCCCGTCCGTTTCCACACGACGGGCCGCATAACGCTTGGCAATGGCAGAAATCACCGAGCTATCCAGTCCTCCTGAAAGCAACACACCGTAGGGCACATCACTCATCAGCTGTCCGCGAACCGCCTTTTCCAGTCCCTCGCGCAGGGTGCTTACCGAAGCCGGTGCGTCGGCCACTGCCTCATAGCTGGTCCAGTCACGTTTGTACCAACGTACCATCTTTCCTTCCTTGCTGGAATAATAATGTCCCGGCAGGAAAGGTTCATAGCGCTCGCAGAATCCTTCCAACGCTTTCAGTTCGCTGGCGCAATATACCTTTCCATCACTGTCGTAACCGATGTAAAGTGGAATCACGCCAATCGGGTCGCGGGCAATGAGAAACTCATCCTTTTCTGCATCATAGAGTACGAAAGCAAAAATGCCATTCAGCTCTTCCAGAAAATGAATGCCATAGTCCCGATACAGCGCCAGAATCACTTCACAGTCACTACCGGTCTGAAACTCATACTTTCCGGCATATTTCTTACGGATGTCACGGTGGTTGTAGATTTCACCGTTGACAGCCAATATCTGTTTTTTGTCGGGTGAATACAATGGTTGGCCTCCACTCTCCGGGTCGACAATCGACAAACGTTCATGGGCCAGAATAGCCGAACCCCCACAATAAATTCCACTCCAGTCGGGGCCACGATGACGAATTTTCCGGGCCATGGCCAAAGCCTTGCTCCGTAATTCAGGAGTTTGCTCTTTAATATTTAAAATAGCTGCAATGCCACACATAATCGTAAAGTTGTATTTATATTTTGTATAAGAATCTATTATTTCCGGCTCAGATAGGCATCAATGTCAACAGCTGCCTTACGTCCACCTGCGATACATTTCACCACCAGACTGGCTCCGGTAGCGGCATCACCAGCGACGAACACATTAGCCGGGAATTCCGGCTGTTCCGGACGGAGAAAACCCATAGCCAATAAAACCAGCTCGGCTTTCAGCACTTCCTTCTTACCTGTGGGTTTCATCACCGGACGTTCACCTTCCGCACTTGGAATCCATTCCACCTCTTCCACCTCCACTCCGCAAACTTTACCATCCTTTTCCAAGAAACGGTTGGAAGTCAGGCTCCAGCGACGCACACAGCCTTCTTCATGGCTGCTGCTTGTCTTGAGCACCAACGGCCACTGCGGCCACGGAGTTTTCGGATTATAGCCTACCGGCGGCTTGGGCATGATTTCAATCTGTGTCACGCTAAGCGCTCCCTGACGGTTACTGGTACCGATACAGTCGCTTCCCGTATCACCACCTCCGATAACCAGCACATTCTTTCCTTTGGCAGTAATGCGCTCTTCCTTCGGAATCTGCTGTCCGGCCAGCACACGATTCTGCTGTGCCAGCATTTCCATGGCAAAATGGATGCCTTTCAAATCACGGCCTGGGATATTCAAGTCACGTGCCTGAGGTGTACCCGTACAAACGCAATACGCATCAAAACCTTCAGGCAGATGAGTGACATCGATATCCGTATTCACTTTGAACGTAATGCCTTCAGCCTCCATCACCGCAATACGGCGGTCGATGACTGACTTGCTGAGCTTGAAGTTCGGGATGCCGAAACGCAACAATCCACCCACATATTCCAGTTTCTCAAAGACTGTTACCGTATATCCTTTCTGGTTCAACTGGTTGGCTGCAGCCAGTCCGGCAGGTCCGGAGCCGATGACAGCTACCGATTTCCCGTTCCGCTTATATTGGCGAGGCTGCACATAACCTTCACGGAAGGCTGCTTCGATTACTGCAGCCTCATCCTCACGGATAGTGACCGGCGCATCCATACTCAGTTTCAATACACAACTTTTTTCGCACAACGCCGGACAGATTCGTCCGGTAAATTCCGGAAAGTCGTTGGTTCCGGAAAGTATCTCATAAGCTTCTTTCCATTTTCCCTTGTACATGGCATCCTGAAACTCAGGGGGACGGTTGCCCAACGGACAAGCCCAGTGGCAGAAAGGCACCCCGCAATCCATACACCGCGATGCCTGCAACTTACGCTCACTTGTGTTCAACGTCTGTTCCACCTCACTGAAGTCTCTGATACGGTCGTGTATCGGACGATATCCGGCTTCTTGTCTGGGAACGGTCAGAAATGCTTTTGGATTTCCCATATATCTAGTTTTTTATTATTCAACAATTAATCAATAATCACGCTGTACCTCTGCAATTTTCTGCTGCAATTTCCGCATCTGCTCCTCGGCCAGTACCTTCTTGTATTCAATCGGAGTCACCTGAATGAATTCTTCCACATAATGGCCCCAGTTGTCCAGCATCGTACGAGCCAGCTGAGAACCAGTGTACAAATAATGCTGACGAACCAGTTCATGCAGTTCCTTGCGGGCAGTAGCATCTTCCAGCAAAGAAAGTTCTACCATCTCCATGTTGCAGAAATAATCGAAGTTGCGGTCTTTATCCCATACGTAAGCCACACCACCACTCATACCTGCGGCAAAGTTACGTCCGGTCTTACCCAAAACTACGACACGTCCGCCGGTCATGTATTCACAGCAGTGGTCGCCCACTCCTTCTACTACGGCAATGGCTCCGGAATTACGTACAGCAAAACGTTCGCCCACGCATCCGTTGATGTATACCTCACCACTGGTAGCACCATACAACAGGGTATTACCTGCAATCACATTGTTTTCTGCCAGGAAGTTACTTCTTACAGGTGGCTGTACGGAAATATGTCCTCCGCTCAAGCCCTTGCCCAAATAGTCGTTGGCTTCACCTTCCAACTTGAAGCTGACTCCATGAGGCAGGAAAGCACCGAAACTTTGTCCGGCAGAACCTTTGAATTTCACCTGAATGGTCTGTGCCGGCAAGCCAGCCTGACCATACTTAGTAGCTACTGCTCCCGAAAGCATGGCTCCCACCGAACGGTCTGTATTGGCAATGGCATATTCCAACGATACTTCCTTGCGGTTCTCCAACGCTTCACGTGCAGCTGCCAGCATGCTGACATCTTTCACGTTTTCTATCTCATGACGCTGTTCAGTCACATTATGCAGAGCAGCCCCATTATCTACCTTATGCAACAGTTTGCTGAAATCCAGCAACGATGCCTTTTCATTGGTTGTCGGACGTATCTCAATCAAATCCGTACGGCCTACGATATCTTCCAGGCGAGAGAATCCCATTTCGGCCAAGTATTCGCGTACTTCCTGTGCCAGGAAGCGGAAGAAGTTAACCACATAGCGATAATGACCACGGAAGTGTGCCCGCAACTGCGGATCCTGTGTAGCCACTCCCACCGGACAAGTATTGGCATGACATTTACGCATCATCACACAACCCAATACAATCAGTACAGAGGTTCCAAATCCGAATTCTTCTGCACCCAGCAAAGCCATGCTGATGATGTCGCGTCCGGTCTTCAACTGTCCGTCGGTCTGCAAACGTACCTGTCCGCGAAGACCATTGAGCACCAACGTCTGCTGTGTCTCACTCAATCCGATTTCCGGAGAGATACCTGCATAGCGCATAGACGAAGCTGGAGAAGCTCCTGTTCCACCTTCTGCCCCGGAAATGACAATCAAATCGGCCTTGGCCTTTGCCACACCGGCTGCAATGGTACCGATACCACTCTCGGCCACCAGCTTCACACTGATTTTAGCTTTCGGATTCACATTCTTCAAATCGAAAATCAGCTGAGCCAAATCTTCGATAGAATAGATATCGTGATGAGGGGGAGGTGAAATCAGTGAGATGCCCGGAATAGAATGACGCGTCTTGGCAATCACCTCGTTTACCTTGAAGCCCGGCAGCTGTCCACCTTCACCTGGCTTGGCACCCTGAGCTACCTTAATCTGAATTTCTTGAGCATTTACCAGATATTCAGTGGTAACCCCAAAACGTCCGGAAGCCACCTGTTTGGTCTTACTGCACAAGGAGATGCCGTCGTAAGTTTCATGGAAACGATCAGAATCCTCTCCTCCTTCACCCGTGTTGCTGCGAGTGTTGAGTTTGTTCATGGCCAAGGCCATGGCTTCGTGCGCTTCCTTACTGATAGAACCAAATGACATGGCTCCTGTCACAAAGTGTTTCACGATTTCTTCCACTGGTTCTACATCATCCAATGGAATCGGGTTGCGACGGAAAGTAAAGAAGTCACGCAGGAAAATAGGATTTTCCTTTTCGTCTACCCGACGAGTATATTCTTTAAACTTGGCATAGCTACCTAAGCGAGTTGCCAGTTGCAAGGCACTGATGGTTTCCGGATTCCATGCATGTTTTTCTCCATCCTTACGGTAAGAGAACTGTCCGATGTAAGGCAGCAAATCACTCACCTCTTCTTCATCAAAACCGGCATCATGAAACGCCTTGTAATCTTTGGCAATACTTTCCAGTCCCACACCTCCGATTGAAGAGGAAGGTGTACCGAAATAAGTAGAAAGTATTTCACTGCCCAGCCCCACAGCCTCGAAAATCTTGGCTCCACGGTAAGAACGTATCGTACTGATACCCATCTTACTCATCACCTTGTAAAGTCCTTTGCAGACAGCCTTGATATAATTCTTTTCTGCCGTTTCATAGTTCAGCTGCACATCGCCTTTCTTGACCATATCATCCAAAATAGCAAATACCATATAAGGATTAATGGCGCTGGCTCCGTATCCCAGCAACAAAGCCGCATGCATTACCTCACGAATTTCACCACTTTCTACAATCAACGCGGTCTGTACACGTTTCTGTACGGAAATCAAGTGATGATGTACGGCACTCACCGCCAACAGGGAAGGAATGGCCGCATGCTCCTTGTCAATCTCACGGTCGGAAAGGATAACGTAGTTTACACCTTCGTCCACTGCAGCTTCCGCCTTCTTGCATAATTCATTCAATGCCTCACGCAGACCTTCGGCGCCCTTTGCTGCATCAAACAGCATCGGGAGTTTTACGGTCTTGAATCCCTTGTAACGGATGTTACACAAAATATCGAGTTGTGTATTGTTCAGAATAGGGTGTGGCAGACGCACCATCTTACAGTGCGACTCGCTCGGCAACAAAATATTCGTACCTACAGCACCGATGTATTCCGTCAATGACATCACCAGTTCCTCACGTATCGGGTCGATAGGCGGATTAGTGACCTGCGCAAACTGCTGGCGGAAATAATTGAACAAAACCTGAGGTTTATCGGACAATACCGCCAACGGAGTATCGTTACCCATGGAGGCAGTCGGTTCAGCTCCATTGATACACATCGGCGTAAGCGTGCGCTCGATATCTTCACGTGTAAAGCCAAAGGCACGCAATCGGCGTTCATAGTCTGGCACAGAATTGGAAATCTTACGACCGCTGCGCAACGTATCCAGCTCAATCCGGTTGGTAGAAAGCCACTGGCGATAAGGTTTGGCTGCGGCCAGCTGACCTTTCAGTTCACCATCGTAGTAAATACGACCTTCCTGCGTATCCACCAACAAAATCTTACCCGGCTGTAGACGGCCTTTTTCCTTGATGGCTTCCGGTTCAAAATTGATGACTCCTGCTTCGCTGGCTACCACCATCATATCGTTTTTGGTAATCAGGTAACGGGCCGGACGCAGACCGTTACGGTCCAACATACCTCCAGCATAACGCCCGTCACTGAACAACAAGGCAGCCGGACCATCCCACGGTTCCATCAAGATAGAGTGGTATTCATAAAAAGCTTTCAAGTCTTCACTGATAGGATTCTTGTCATTGAACGATTCAGGCACCAACATAGCCATGGCATGGGGCAAGCTTAAACCAGACATGACGAAAAATTCCAGTACATTGTCGAGCGAAGCACTGTCACTCATTCCCGGCTGAATAATCGGACCAATTTTTTTCACATCGCCTAGCAACGGAGTGGAAAGCACACTTTCACGCGCCTCCATCCATCCACGGTTTCCACGAATGGTATTGATTTCTCCATTGTGTGCTAACAAACGAAACGGCTGCGCCAAACTCCATGTAGGGAATGTATTCGTGCTGAAACGAGAATGCACGATAGCCAAGCCACTGGTAAAGTATGGTTGAGTGAGGTCCTGAAAATATTCACGTACCTGCACAGAAGACAACATACCTTTATATATAATATTCTTGCTTGACAAAGAAACGATATAAAAGTCCTTATGATGCACACGACGTTCAATTTTCTTACGTACTATATATAATGTACGCTCAAAACTCTCCAAATCGGTAGCTCCCGTAATGAACACCTGCTTGATATCAGGTTCGGTTTCCTGTGCACTTTTGCCCAAAATGAATGAGTTCACCGGAACAGAACGCAAATGCATCAACGACAAACCTTCGCGTTCCACCTCCTCTATCATAATGCTCAAAATAGATTCCTGTTCTTTCAAATCCTTCGGAAGGAATACCAGTCCTGTACCATATTTCCCTTTCTCCGGAACCGGAATACCTTGAAGCAAAATAAACTCATGTGGAATCTGCAACAAGATACCTGCGCCGTCACCTGTTTTATTATCAGCTCCCTCCGCACCACGATGTTTCATATTCTCCAACACCTTCAAGGCAGCATCCACCAAATCATGCGATTTGTTACCATGGATGTCTACAATCATTCCCACACCGCAAGCATCATGCTCGTACTCCGGATGATAAAGGCCGGAAGAAGCCGGACGACTTTCCGCAACTTCTGCTTTGTCTTTCTTCATAAAATCTCCTGCTATCCTCATTTTGTCTTTCTTATTTAACACCTAGTTCTCTATTTTCGTTCTATTTGTCCACAAAAATAAGAATATAACTTCCAATATGACAGGTTTAGATGATTTTTCATGACAATATTTTCACCCTCACTCATACATACTTTTATTTTAAAATAAAAACCATACAAAAAGTTTTAACCTAAAACCATTTATGATTGTTTTTATTACAATTATCACATCAGAAAAGAATAAATCTATTTTTTCAAGTAGACACATTACGCGTTCTAATAATTGTCTGTTATTTTGTAAAAGGAAATCTTTACAAAGTCTGAAACCGAAAATAAATGGAAACATTAAAACATGAATGTGGGGTGGCCCTTATACGGCTTTTAAAACCACTGGAATATTATCAGGAAAAATATGGCACATGGATGTATGGCTTGAATAAGCTGTACTTGTTAATGGAGAAGCAACACAATAGAGGGCAAGAAGCCGCAGGACTGGCCTGCGTGAAACTACAAGCCAATCCCGGCGAAGAATACATGTTCCGTGAAAGAGGACTGGGTGCGGGAGCTATCACTGAAATCTTCAACAATGTGCATCAGCAATATAAAGATTTGACAGAAGAACAACTGCACGATGCCGAATTTGCCAAGAAGTGTCTGCCTTTTGCCGGCGAACTTTACATGGGACACTTACGCTATTCGACCACAGGAAAAAGCGGAATCTCGTATGTACATCCGTTTCTTCGCCGTAACAACTGGCGGGCAAAAAATCTGGCGTTATGCGGTAACTTCAACCTGACTAACGTAGACGAAATATTTGCCGACATCACGGAAGCCGGACAGCACCCCCGCAAATATGCCGATACGTATATCATGCTGGAACAAGTGGGACACCGCTTGGACAGAGAGGTAGAACGCCTCTACAACCAGTGTAAGGAAGAAGGGCTGAAAGGCATGGATATCACTCATGCCATTGAGGACCGGATTGACCTGACCAACGTATTAAAGACATCTTCCCCCAAATGGGATGGCGGATATGTAATCTGTGGTATGACAGGAAGCGGAGAAGCTTTTGCCGTACGCGACCCATGGGGCATCCGTCCGGCATTCTGGTATCAGGATGATGAGATTATGGTACTGGCTTCCGAACGTCCGGTCATCCAGACTGTTTTGAATATTCCGGTGGAAAGCATTCACGAACTGATGCCGGGACAAGCTTTGTTAATTAATAAAAAAGGACAACTCCGACTGGCACAAATCAACAAACCGGGAGTTCCCAAACCTTGTTCGTTCGAACGAATCTATTTCAGTCGCGGAAGTGACGTCGATATTTATCGGGAACGAAAGAAACTGGGTGAAATGCTGACAGAACCTATCCTTTCGGCCGTAGACCATGATATAGCCCATACGGTAATTTCTTTTATTCCCAACACGGCAGAAGTCGCTTTCTACGGAATGTTACAAGGATTAGACAACTACCTGAACCGATTAAAAATAAAACAAATCGAAGCTTTGGGACACAAGCCAGACCATCAGGAGCTGGAGAAAATCCTGTCACAGCGTATTCGAAGCGAAAAAGTCGCCATCAAAGACATCAAACTCCGTACTTTCATCGCCGAAGGCAATACACGAAATGACTTAGCCGCACATGTGTACGACATTACTTATGGCAGCCTTGTGCCCCGTAAAGACAACCTGGTCATCATTGATGACAGCATTGTGCGCGGTACAACCTTGAAACAGAGTATCATCGGTATTCTTGACCGTCTGCAACCGAAAAAAATCGTCATAGTCTCTTCTTCTCCTCAAGTCCGCTATCCTGATTATTACGGTATCGACATGGCCAGCATGGAACAATTTATCGCTTTCAAAGCAGCCATTGCCCTACTGGAAGAACGTGACATGCAGCATGTCATCGAATATGCCTACCGAAAATCAAAAGAACAGCTGACCTTGCCGAAAGAAAAGATGCGCAACTACGTCAAGGAAATCTATGCACCTTTTACCGATGAAGAAATCTCAGAGAAGATTGCAGCGCTGCTGACTCCTGCAGGCACACGGGCGAAAGTTCAAATCGTCTACCAGACATTGGAAGGCTTGCATGAAGCTTGTCCGGCCCACCCGGGAGACTGGTACTTCAGCGGAGACTATCCTACTCCGGGAGGAACCAAACAAGTAAACAAAGCGTTCATTGAATGGGTAGAAGAAAATTACCAATTCTAACGATTTACAAAAACATCCTCAAAAGCTACAAGCATCCTTGTTTTTCCAACCATGAAAACAGGGATGCTTGTAGCTTTTTCCTCTCACCTTTTTCCTTAAAATTCTGCTAAAGAAGAACCAAAAAATCTTTCTTGAAGAAATGAATTTTTGTCATCTCCAGTTTGCAATATAATGAAGTATTCGTATCTTTGCAGCGTAGATACAGAATTCATGGAAGCATTTTACAGAACACATAGCTATTTGGTAGAGCATACCAATGCCCCCGTACGTCGTGACCTGATGGACGAAATTGACTGGAACGACCGACTGATTGGTATTAAAGGTACAAGAGGGGTAGGAAAAACCACCTTTCTTTTACAATATGCAAAAGAAAAATTCGGGACAGACCGCTCATGCTTGTTCGTAAACATGAATAATTTCTATTTCTCCAAGTATAGTCTGGTAGACTTTGCAGGAGAATTCGTCAAACGAGGAGGGAAAGTACTACTTATTGACCAGGTATTCAAGCTTCCCAACTGGAGCCACGACTTGCGTACGTGTTATGAACGGTATCCACAGCTCAAAATTGTGTTTACCGGTTCTTCTGTCATGCGACTGAAAGATGAAAATCCAGAGTTGAATGGCATCGTTAAATCCTACAATCTGAGAGGATTCTCATTCCGTGAGTTTTTAAATCTACAAACAGGGAATCATTTTTCCTCTTACACACTCGATGAAGTCTTGCATAACCACGAACATATCGTAAAAACGATTCTACCGCACATCAATCCGCTCAATTATTTCCAAGACTACATCCATCATGGGTTTTACCCTTTCTTTCTAGAAAAAAGGAATTTCTCCGAGAACCTGTTGAAAACCATGAACATGATGATTGAAGTGGACATTCTCCTCATCAAACAAATTGAGCTGAAATATCTGTCTAAAATCAAAAAATTACTATATTTGCTAGCTGTAGATGGACCAGTTGCACCCAATGTGAGCCAACTTGCCAGTGAGATACAAACCTCACGGGCCACGGTCATGAACTACATCAAATATTTGGCAGATTCAAGGCTGATCAACATGGTTTACCCAAAAGGAGAAAACTTTCCTAAAAAACCAGCTAAAATCATGATGCACAACACGAATCTGATGTACAGTATCTATCCGGTAAAAGTGGAAGAACAGGATGTGCTGGAAACATTCTTTGTCAATTCCTTATGGAAAGACCACAAGGTAAACAAAGGCGAAAAAGGAACATCTTTTGTAGTAGACGACAACCTTCATTTCCGGATATGTGGAGAAGGAAGTAAATACAAAAGCAACCCGAACATCTACTATGCGATGCACAAGATGGAAATAGGACACGGAGACCAGATACCTTTGTGGTTGTTTGGTTTCTTATACTGATAACAATATGATTGTATTACTCAATATTTAATTAGTAATTGTATGACTAAACAAAAAAAATTCATCACTTGTGATGGTAACGAAGCTGCTGCTCATATTTCGTACATGTTTACGGAAGTAGCTGCTATCTACCCTATCACTCCGTCATCTACTATGGCTGAACATGTAGATGAATGGGCTGCCGCAGGTCGTAAAAACATCTTCGGCGAAACTGTATTGGTTCAGGAAATGCAATCTGAAGGTGGTGCTGCAGGTGCAGTACACGGTTCTCTTCAGGCTGGTGCATTGACAACTACTTATACTGCTTCTCAGGGTCTTCTGTTGATGATCCCTAATATGTACAAAATCGCAGGTGAATTCTTGCCTTGCGTATTCCATGTTTCAGCACGTACACTGGCTTCTCATGCATTGTGTATCTTCGGTGACCATCAGGATGTGATGTCTTGCCGTCAGACTGGCTTCGCTATGTTGTGCGAAGGCTCCGTACAGGAAGTTATGGATTTGGCAGGAGTAGCTCATTTGTCTACAATTAAATCACGTGTACCGTTCGTTAACTTCTTCGACGGTTTCCGTACTTCTCACGAAATCCAGAAGATTGAAAAACTGGACAACGAAGACTTGGCTCCGCTCATCGATCAGAAAGCTTTGGCCGAATTCCGTGAACGTGCTCTCAGTCCTAACAAACCGGTAGCTCGCGGTATGGCTGAAAATCCAGACCACTTCTTCCAGCACAGAGAATCAGGCAATCCGTTCTATGAAGCAGTTCCTGCTATCGTAGAAGAATATATGAATGAAATCAACAAGATTACAGGACGTAACTACGGTCTGTTCGACTACTATGGTGCAGAAGATGCAGAAAATATCATCATCGCCATGGGTTCTGTAACAGAAGCTACTCGTGAAGCTATTGACTACCTGACCGCTCAGGGCAAAAAAGTTGGTTTGGTAGCTGTTCACTTGTATCGTCCGTTCTCTGCTAAGCACTTCCTGGCTAAGGTGCCTAAGACTGTAAAACGTATTGCTGTACTTGACCGTACAAAAGAACCGGGTGCAAACGGCGAACCATTGTATCTGGATGTAAAAGACGTATTCTACGGACAGGAAAATGCCCCGTTGATTGTAGGTGGACGTTACGGTCTGGGTTCAAAGGATACTACTCCGGCTCAGATTCTGTCAGTATACGAAAACCTGGAACTCCCGATGCCAAAAGACCATTTCACTATCGGTATTGTGGATGACGTGACTTTCACTTCTCTTCCTCAGAAAGAAGAAATCGCTCTCGGTGCAGAAGGTGTATTCGAAGCTAAATTCTATGGTTTGGGTGCTGATGGTACTGTAGGTGCTAACAAGAACTCTGTAAAAATCATCGGTGACAACACAGATAAATACTGCCAGGCTTACTTCTCTTACGACTCTAAGAAATCTGGTGGTTTCACTTGCTCTCACCTGCGTTTCGGTAATCACCCGATTCACTCTACTTACTTGGTAACTACTCCGAACTTCGTAGCTTGCCACGTTCAGGCTTACCTGCACATGTACGATGTAACTCGTGGTCTGCGCAAGAACGGTACTTTCCTGTTGAACACTATTTGGGAAGGTGAAGAACTGGCTAAGAACCTGCCGAACAAGGTAAAGAAATATTTCGCAGAAAACAACATCACTGTTTACTATATCAACGCCACTCAGATTGCTCAGGAAATTGGTTTGGGCAACCGTACCAACACAATCCTGCAGTCTGCATTCTTCCGTATCACAGGCGTTATCCCTGTAGACTTGGCAGTTGAACAGATGAAAAAGTTCATCGTGAAGTCTTACGGTAAAAAGGGTGAAGACGTAGTCAACAAGAACTACGCTGCCGTTGACCGTGGTGGTGAATACAAACAGTTAACTGTAGACCCAGCTTGGGCTAACTTGGAAGTAGAAGCTGCTGCTGCCAACAACGATCCTGCATTCATCAACGAAGTAGTTCGTCCGATCAACGCTCAGGATGGTGACTTGCTGCCGGTATCTGCATTCAAAGGTATCGAAGACGGTACTTGGCATCAGGGAACAGCTAAATACGAAAAACGTGGTGTAGCTGCATTCGTTCCAGAATGGAATCCTGAAAACTGTATCCAGTGTAACAAGTGTGCATACGTTTGTCCTCACGCTGCTATCCGTCCGTTCGTACTCGATGCAGAAGAACAAAAAGGTGCAAACTTCCCGATGTTGAAGGCTGTCGGCAAACAGTTCGACGGTATGACATTCCGCGTACAGGTAGACGTACTCGACTGTCTGGGTTGCGGTAACTGTGCTGATGTATGTCCGGGTAACCCGAAGAAGGGTGGCAAGGCTCTGACAATGAAACACCTGGAAAGCCAGCTGCCTGAAGCTGCTAACTGGACTTACTGCTCAGAAAATGTGAAGTCTAAACAGCACTTGGTTGATATCAAGGCTAACGTGAAGAACTCTCAGTTCGCTACTCCATTGTTCGAGTTCTCTGGAGCTTGCTCTGGTTGCGGTGAAACTCCGTACGTAAAACTGATTTCTCAGTTGTTCGGTGACCGTGAAATGGTAGCCAACGCTACTGGATGTTCTTCTATCTACTCTGGTTCTGTTCCTTCAACTCCGTACACTACCAACGAAAAGGGTCAGGGGCCTGCTTGGGCTAACTCATTGTTCGAGGACTTCTGCGAATTCGGTTTGGGTATGGAATTAGCCAACAAGAAGCTGCGCAACCGCATCGAAGACGCGATGAAGGCTGCTATCGCTGCTGAAGGTACTCCGGCTGAATACAAGGAAGCATTCCAGGAATGGATTGACGGACGCAACGATGCAGAAAAGAGCAAAGCTGCTGCTGAAAAGATCATCCCGATGGTAGAAGCTGCAAAAGACAAATGTGGCTACTGCGCTACTATCGCAGAATTCAAAGATTACCTGATCAAACGTTCACAGTGGATTATCGGTGGTGATGGAGCTTCCTACGATATCGGTTACGGAGGTTTGGACCACGTCATCGCTTCTGGCGAAGATGTAAACATCCTCGTACTGGATACAGAAGTTTACTCTAACACTGGTGGTCAGTCTTCTAAGGCTACTCCGCTGGGTGCTATCGCTAAATTTGCTGCTTCTGGTAAGCGTGTACGTAAGAAAGACCTGGGTCTGATTGCAACTACTTACGGTTACGTATATGTAGCTCAGATTGCAATGGGTGCTGACCAGGCTCAGACATTGAAAGCTATCCGCGAAGCTGAAGCTTATCCTGGACCGTCATTGGTTATCGCATATGCTCCATGTATCAACCACGGTTTGAAAGCTGGTATGGGTAAATCTCAGGCTGAAGAGGCTAAGGCTGTAGAATGTGGTTACTGGCACTTGTGGCGTTTCAACCCGGCTTTGGAAGACGAAGGTAAGAATCCGTTCTCACTCGACTCTAAAGAACCTGCTTGGGATAAGTTCCAAGATTACCTAAAAGGTGAAGTTCGTTTTGCATCTGTAATGAAACAGTATCCGACTGAAGCTGCTGACTTGTTCGACGCTTGCGAAAAGATGGCTAAAAAACGTTACGATTCATACAAACGTATGGCTGCAATGGACTGGAGCGACGAAAAAGCTGAATAATCATATTTAGCCCTCATCATAGAAACGGCTGCCTGTATAAGGTGGCCGTTTTTTTATAACAAATGCCGACTTTTCACTAAGTTTGTAACAATTCTAATATAAAATGACCTTTTTGATATGAAGTATTTAATTGTCTCAGATATCCATGGATGCCTGCCTGCTTTGGAACAGGTACTACAATTCTATCACCAACATCACTACGATATGCTGCTTATCTTGGGAGATATATTGAACTATGGGCCCCGCAACGGACTCCCGGAAGGGTTGAATCCCAAAGGCATTGCTGAAAGACTCAACGAAATGGCTGAACAAATCGTAGCCATACGTGGCAACTGCGATTCTGAAGTCGACCAGATGTTGTTGAACTTCCCTATCCTGTCAGACTACACACTAGTAGTAGACGAAGGAAAGAAACTGTTCCTTACCCATGGCCATGTCTATCATGAAGAAAAACGACCCTGCAATGGATATGACGCTTTTTTCTACGGACATACCCATCTGTGGAAATTGGAGAAAACAGAGAAGGGCATCATTTGCAACACCGGCTCCATCACTTTCCCCAAAGGTGGAAACCCTCCTACCTTTGCCAGCTATGAGCAAGGAAAAATTACTCTCTACCAGCTGAACGGAGAAAAATTAAAAGAACTCTTCCTCTGAGAACATGCAAAAACAGACTGCCAACCCACGTAACCCATAACAGACAATACCGCTTACGTTGGGAAGGCAGTCTCTATTCTTCTTATAGCAACAGATAATGATTTTTACAACTCAGAGAAAGGTTTCTGACTCCCTCCCAATGGGAAAGATATGCCAAGAAAACCATTTACAGACCTAGAATTGCTACCAAAGAACATATAGTCTGTTCCGACAAACAATGGCCCCAGTTTCACGGCCAAACCGATTGATTTACCTCCAGCCTGAATCGGAGAATAACTGATGGCTGCATTCAACCAGCTTTTAGGACGAACCGTTGCCAAGAAGGTCAATTCGTTCAATGTTTTTGGCTGGACAAAACGAGCTGTATACATTGCACCCACACTCACTTTATTGTTCAACAACCCATACTCTCCTGCTAGCAGCAAGGTAGAATACAAGCGAGTTTTTGTCTTAATTTTTTCAGGAGAGCCTTCTTTAAAGTCAAAACGTTCAAATGACAAAAAATCACCTCCAATATAGTGGTCATAATTTGTTGCATCAATTGTCACGTTATCTCCTCCTGTTACCGTAGCAACGGTTGTCTCACTTTCTTTCCATTTCAAGAAGCCCAAATCAAGGATAGAAGCTGATACGGTCAAATTATCCCAAACCTTATAACTTGCGCCCAAATCAATGCCGAATCCAGAACCTGCAATGCCCAAATCACCCCCGTCAAACTCAAAATCATCAATTTTCCCGTTACTATCAAATGTCATGCCTCCCCCTTTCAAGGTCGTAATCAAATTGCCGTCTGCTGCATAATCATAATGAGCACCATACCAATCCTCTGGCGACAGTTCTCCACGAGATGCAGAAGTAAAACGATTCAACTCAGGCACATCCAGATTCAAGTTAAACTGGTTTACATTCATTTCAGCACGGGCCAATCCCAATAAAATCTTTACACGTGCACCTACTGTCAGTTTTTCGGTAATCCGACGAGAATATCCTACTCCTACCTCGCCATACATTTTCATATTCAAGGTTTGATTGGACATGTTGTAACTTTGACTGGTACCTGCAATATCCTCCAGAGAAAAACCGTTCATTGTACGCATCATGGAGAACATATCTTTTGCCAATGCTGCGCCAAAATCTGCCCGAAAACCAACATTCACACTCCAGAAACCTTTTCCGCTATACCAACCAAAAGATAAAATATCTGTATTCAGATTAACATTCAAACGATTATCAGCTTTCAAACGATTAAATAACTGATCGTTTGAATAAAGAGCACTTCCGGAACCTATAATATCGATAATATCACTTGTTCCTAATACATTAGAAGAAGCTGACATATTAAACGAACCAAGTAACGGCACATTAAAATAACCTCTTGTCGGTTGCAATCCCGGATTCAGCTGTAAACGTGCACTTGTGCCTTCCATAAAATAAGAAGAATGCAAATACTGAGCCTGAAGCGTTCCTCCACATATTAACATACCCCCCAACAGAAGCAAGCCTTTACATCCTAACTTTTTCATACCCTCTACTATTTATTTAAATTTAATGCAAAAATAAAGATATTTATTCTATAGAGGAAAAGCTAAAATATACTCAAATAACCAAATAACAGATATCAACCACCAAGTACTTATTTTTTGCTACTAAATAGCCAAAAAACAGTTTACTAAAGTTGACAAAAACGTTCCATCATCTCTTTCCTGAACTTTTTGGATACCTGCAGCTCGTCCACCTCATTAAATGGAGGATACATCACACACTGTCCACCTTGCACCATCAACAGATAGTTCATGTTAATAATATAAGACTGATGAATCTGCACAAAAGCCGCGTCATAAGCACACAAATTTTCAGCCCTTGTGTTTCGTTTCAGGGGAATGAAAGAACCATTTGCTAAGGCCACTTCCCAAATTTTCCGGTCAGACACATACCGGAAATAACCAATATCTGACACTCTCAACACCCGCAAGTCACCCATCGGCGTAACCACCATAAAAGATTTTTCTCCTTCACGGCCATTATTCATTAAGAAATTTGTAGAGTTCTTCGCACCATCCGCTTCCCGCAGGCGTCCCAAAGCCATTGACAATTCATTGGGGTCTACTGGCTTCAACAAAAAATCGAAAGCATAATTTCTCAAGGCATCTATCAGATATTTATTATAGGCCGTATAAAAAATAATATGCATGTCCCAATTCTGGAGCTCATGCACCTTGATAGCCACATCCATTCCCAGCATATCAGGAAGTTCCACATCCAAGAACAACAAATCGGGATGCACTTTCTCTATCAGGCGAATACCAGATTTCCCATTATAAGCTATTCCCTCCACTGACACCCACGGATATTTTTTAAGTTCAAAACGAAGGTTATCAATAGCCGTTTCTTCGTCATCTATAATGACGGCTTTCACTTTATCATTCATGCTTCTTAGTTTTCTTTAATTGATAAGAATAATTCAATGGAACCACAAACCGCACCTCACATCCTATCGTATTATCTTCTTCCACCAGCACATTATTAATTTTAATTGAAATAGGACGGGAATTGTACATATTCAACAATTGAATAGTTTGGGTTATCACTTTCATGCCAGTGCCTGTACCATGATTCACACTCTCTGGCCGATAGCCACCCCCATTGTCACGAACTATAATCTCAGCCTGATTATCATCCGTCAGACGTACCTCTATCAGCAACAGACGTTTTCCTTCTTTCAACCTCAAACCATGCTTAATGGCATTTTCCACTGGTATCTGTAACAACATGGAAGGCACCTTCACTGCTTGAAGATCCATTCGTTCGTCTACATCCTGATGATAATAAAAGTCCACTCCCAATGAGTCTTTCTCCAAATTCACATAAGTATCCACAAACTCCAGTTCATCCGCCAGCGACACTGCCAACCGATCCGTCAATTCCAGATTACGGCGTATCAGCTTTGTCAATTCAATCAGATTCTTACTTTCTTCCTCCCCCTTATGCAAATTCATTTCACGATTCAAGACATTAAATACGAAATGAGGAGAAATCCGATTACGTACATTTTCCAAACGCAATGAAGTAATCGCATTCTGCATACGCCATTGCTCTTTTTCACGCAAACGTTTACGATATAACACAATGAGAAAAATCACCGCTATCAGCAAGAAACATCCACCCACAATAATATACATCCATTGGTGCAACTGCAGTACCTGATTTTCCTTTTCTCGAATAAAAATTTCTTTTTTCATCAGCGTACTGTCCTGTGCATACTTCAGTTCGATTTCTGCAGCTCTCATTTTCACTCTTTCATTTCGAATAGAATCATCCATACGATGATTCTCTTTCAAATAATGATAAGCTTGTTTATAATCACCAACCTTTTCATAATACCGTTGCAAGTAACGATTGCGTACATGAATCATATTGGGCTCCACCTGGTCGTAATCCTTAGCCCGTTTCAGACGTTCTTTAGCCAAAGCCAAATTACCCTGCTTTAACGCCAGCTCCATAAGTTGCGTATCAATACAATATAAAGCAGTAGAATGATGAATAGAATCAAAGAAGCCACGACACTTCTGTAAATAATACGAGGCCGAATCCAGCTTGTTCAATAAAAGGAAAACTTCTCCCAGATTTATCATGGTCAGATTCCGTTCAAAGTTCATTTCCGGATATTGGTTGACGACCCTTAACGACCAGCGAAAATACTTCAAAGCTGTCACATAATCCTGTCGGTAATAATATGAGTTACCCCGATTATTCAGGTAAATATGCTTCTCAAAAGGATGCATTTTGTCATAATACCGCGAAGCCAAATTATAATAATAGTCGCATGCGGTGAAATCACGCAATTCCATATTTACCTGGGCCAGACCATAATAAGCAGGAAATCTCTTCTCTTCAGGTATGCCCAGCGAATCCGCAATGGACAACGAACGGTTATACCACAAAGCTCCTAAATCATAACGGCCCTGCTTCACATACACATCAGCAAGGTTCAGACAGATATCGGGCAAAGACTTCCGATTTCCCCCACGGGTAGCATATTCAAACGCCTTCAAATAACATTGACAAGCCGAGTCAGACTGAGAAGTACGCACACAAATATTCCCCTGTGCATTGTAAGCCATTGAGTACAACCGGGCTATTTCCGGACTTCCGACATGCTTGTCACAATAAGCACTAATTCTATCCAAAAAATAAGAAGCAGAATCCAATCTGAACGAAAGAAAACAACTTCTTACTTTCAGAAACAGTAACCGATAATACATCACGCTATCTTTTACAGATGGAATAATCTGATCGACCATCCGGCTGACATGCTCCGGAGAATCGGCAGAGATTCTTTCCATCTGTTCATAAAATCTTTCAAAAAAATCAACCTTATATTTGCTTTTCTGACCCTCACACCCCATCATCACAAACAAGAAAAAAAGGCCAATTCCTATTCCTGCTTTATAATAATATTTCATATAAATCTCGCTCTCTTTATGAATATAACAAAAATAGCTAAAAATATTCCAATAAACAAAAAAGATTCCATTCTTTCATACAAAATACAAATATGTTTTACGGATATACAAAACGACAAAAGAATTAAGCAAAACTTATTGTTTTTCTTCATTCAACAGCCTTTTCATGAAACAACGAATTATTTGCTGAATCCCCCATGTTTTGCAGGGAAATGTGTACATTTGCAACTATAACAAAAAACTGAACACCTCCATGAATGATAAAGCCTCTTATGAATTGCCTGATTTAAGCCACTCTATGGGCTCCCACTTAGGCATTCAGTTTCTCGAAATGGAAGAGGGATATGTCAAAGCCCAAATGCCAGTTGATGAAAAGACTTGCCAGCCATTTGGTATACTCAATGGCGGAGCATCATTGGCTCTCGCTGAAATTGTAGCCGGACATGGTTCCATTCCGCTGTGTGCCTCAGGAGAAATGCCTTGTGGCATACAGGTCAGTGCCAATCATCTCCACATGGTTCCCAAAGGAGAGTATGTGATTGCGACTGGACGACTGATTCACCGGGGGCGTACCTCCCATCTGTGGAACGTCGACATCACCAACTCCAACGGGAAATTGATTTCCACTGCACGTATTGTCAACCAAATAGTCAAGAAACGTCCATGAAAACGCCGGAAACCACTTATCACCACCTCATCGACTCATTTACCCGACAGGAAGTCTGCTTTGCCTTGTACCGACTCCCGTGGACAGACGAGCCGATTCTTGTCATGCAGGAAGAAGGAGAGCCTACCTTCTTGTCTAATTTAGAGGCCCTCGACCAAAAGAAAGGCTTTCTTCTGGCCCCTTTCCAACTGACCGAGGCACGTCCGGCAGCACTGATTCAACCGGATATCGTGGCACATGACTGGGAAAATATCAAACAGGCCTTGCAAGAATGGAGTCATCGCCACAAGGAATATACCGTGGAGTTACCCGCTCTCCAGCCAGAGAAGACGGCTCCTGTCACACAGACTTCCGAAAAAGAAGAAAAGGAACGCTATACTGAAACCTTCAGCCGCTTCATCTTGACACTGAAGGAAAAACAGTTCCGTAAACTGGTGCTTTCCAGAAGCACTACCCATGCGCTCCCCCCACAGTTTTCTCCATTGGCTACATTCATACAGGCCTGCAACAACTATCCGCGCATGATGATTTCCTTGTGCCACACTCCTTCTACTGGTACCTGGATAGGTAGTACCCCCGAAATCATCCTCAGTGGGCACGAAAAAGAATGGCACACCGTAGCCTTGGCCGGCACCATGCCCATGCAGGGAGAAACCATGCCTACAGAATGGAGCAAGAAAAACCAGGAAGAGCAGGCATTCGTAGGAGAATACATCCGCAAGACCGTCAAAAAGTTCGGCACCAAACTGACCGAGAAAGGACCTTATACAGCCCGCGCCGGCCAGTTGGTACACCTGAAAACTGATTTTCATTTCTGCCTGAAGGATACCGACCATCTGGGCCACATACTTCAGGAACTACATCCCACACCCGCTGTCTGCGGTCTGCCTAAGGAAGAAGCCTATCGGTTCATTCTACAGACCGAACCGCACGACAGACTCTTCTATTCCGGCATCATCGGATGGATAGACCCAGAGGGTGATACCACCCTTTAC
The DNA here is from genome assembly GCA_900552075.1 of uncultured Bacteroides sp. Classification (GTDB taxonomy): domain Bacteria; phylum Bacteroidota; class Bacteroidia; order Bacteroidales; family Bacteroidaceae; genus Phocaeicola. Next base: position 185,556 of record URYL01000001.1, read on the forward strand.
GTCAACCTTCGCTGCATGCACCTGGAAGAAAATACGGCTACCCTCTATGCCGGAGGCGGCATCCTGACAGACTCCACGGCCGATTCCGAATGGGAAGAAACGCAGCAGAAAATGAATACCATGCGCAATATTCTGTCAATCTAAAACGTATAAAGAATCATGTACACAGATAAAAAAAATATCCTGCAGCTGATGGCCTTGCTGAAGGCCCACCGGATACAGAAAATAGTGTTGTGCCCTGGAAGCCGCAACATTCCGATTGTACAAACCCTGACCAACATGCCGGAATTCACCTGCTACCCGGTGACCGACGAACGCAGTGCCGGATTCTTTGCCTTGGGACTGGCCCTGAACGGTGGCAGTCCGGCAGCGGTCTGCTGCACCTCGGGTACAGCTTTGCTGAACCTGCATCCAGCCGTGGCCGAAGCCTTCTACCAGCAAGTACCGCTCGTAGTCATTTCAGCCGACCGTCCTGCGGCATGGATTGGACAGATGGACGGACAAACCCTTCCTCAACCTGGCGTATTCGGTGGTCTGGTCAAGAAATCAGTCAACTTGCCGGAAGTACAGACGGAAGAAGACGAATGGTACTGCAACCGCCTCATCAACGAAGCTCTCATGGCACTAGACCACCATGGGAAAGGGCCTGTACATATTAACGTGCCCATCAGTGAGCCTTTCTTCAAACTTCCGGTGACAGAACTTCCTGAGGCCAGGGTAATTACCCGCTACCAGGGGCTGAACGTGTACGACAAGGACTACCAGCCACTCATCGACCGCCTGAACCGCTACCAACGGCGCATGGTGGTAGTGGGGCAGATGAACCTGATATATCTGTTCGACAAGAAATATACCAAGATGCTCTACAAGCATTTTGCCTGGTTTACCGAGAACATCAGCAACCAGACCATTCCGGGACAGCCCATCCGCAACATCGAACCCTTGCTCTGCTCCATGGATTTTGAGGCCCAGCAAAAGATGCGCCCGGAACTGCTCATCACCTATGGCGGACACATCATTTCCAAACGGCTCAAGAAATTCCTTCGCCGTCATCCGCCGATAGAGCACTGGCACGTGGCTCCCGACGGACAAGTGGCCGACCTCTTCGGCTGTCTGACCACCGTCATCGAAATGGACCCGTTTGAATTCCTTGAAAAGATTGCACCGATGATGGACAGCCGTACTCCGGAATACCCGCGCGCCTGGGAGGCTTTATCCAAGCAGATTCCACAGGCAGAATTCCCCTACTCCGAGATGAGTGCCATCGGGAAAGTCATCGGCCACCTGCCGACCCCTTGTTCGCTGCACCTGGCCAACAGCTCCACCGTGCGCTATGCCCAACTGTTTCCTCTCCCTCAGGAAGTAGAAGTCTTGTCCAACCGGGGAACCAACGGCATTGAGGGTTCCTTGTCTACGGCCCTCGGTTACGCCACGGCCTCCGACAAGCTCAACTTCATCTTCATCGGCGACCTGAGCTTCTTCTACGACATGAATGCGCTCTGGAATGCCAACTACGGAAGTAACGTGCGCATCCTCCTGCTCAACAACGAAGGAGGAGAGATCTTCCATGCTCTTCCGGGACTGGAGATGCAGGAGAACAGCCGCCGCTTCATTACGGCCACGCACCGCACCTCGGCCAGAGCTTGGGCCGAAGACCGCGGTTTCCAGTATCTTTCTGCCCATAACGACGAGGAACTGGACCGGGCGGTAGAAACTTTCACCCAGCCTTCCATCACTTCACAACCGATGCTGCTCGAAGTATTTACGGAGAAAGACAAGGACATTGAGCACCTGAAAACGTATTATCACAACTTAAAATAACCATATTATGTCACAACCCAGAGAATGGAAAACCATCAAAGAATACCAGGATATTCTGTTTGATTTCTATCATGGTATTGCCAAAATTACCATCAACCGTCCGCGATATAGAAACGCATTTACCCCAACCACTACTTCTGAAATCAGCGATGCCCTGCTCATCTGCCGTGAGTGCCAAGACATCAACGTGGTAGTACTGACTGGAGCCGGCGACAAGGCCTTCTGCTCCGGCGGCGACATGCACGTGAAAGGTCACGGAGGTTATGTAGGTACCGATGGGGTACCCCGCCTGAATGTGCTCGACGTACAGAAACAGATTCGCTCCATCCCGAAACCGGTCATTGCCATGGTCAACGGATATGCCATCGGCGGCGGACACGTGCTCCACGTGGTCTGCGACTTGACCATCGCTTCTGAAAATGCCATCTTCGGACAGACAGGTCCTCGGGTGGGCAGCTTCGATGCCGGATTCGGCTCTTCTTACCTGGCCCGCATTGTGGGGCAGAAAAAGGCTCGCGAAATCTGGTTCCTCTGCCGTCAGTACTCTGCCCAGGAAGCTCTGGAAATGGGACTGGTGAACAAGGTGGTACCTTTTGACCAGTTGGAAGACGAAGTAGTGGAATGGGCCGAAACCATGATGCAGCACAGCCCGCTGGCCCTGCGTATGATCAAGGCCGGACTGAACGCGGAACTGGACGGACAGGCCGGTATCCAGGAACTTGCCGGAGATGCGACCATGCTGTATTACATGACCGATGAAGCGCAGGAAGGTGGAAAGGCATTCCTCGAAAAACGGAAACCCGACTGGAGCAAGTATCCTAAATTCCCCTGATTAACCATCTGAATAAGTATAGGCCGGACAGAAAGCAGAACCCTCTTTTGCTCTCTGTCCGCTTATTGTTTCATCCCTTACAGAGTTTATCATGTATTCACTGAAAATATTTCCGCGTACCCTCCATTTTAAACAACCGGCCGGTACTTCCCGCGGAGTCTACCACACTCGACAAGTCTGGTACCTTCTGCTTACTGATACAGAAACCAGACAATACGGTGTGGGCGAATGTGCCCCCCTGCCTGCCCTGAGCTGTGACGACCTGCCTGACTATCCTCGCCTGCTGGCCGAAATCTGTGAAAAGACCGTAGTCGATGGACACATCGACTACGAGGCACTCCGTCCTTATCCTTCCATTCTCTTCGGACTGGAAACAGCCTTTGCCCACCTGCAAGCCCACAGCCTAAGATTCTGGGACACGCCCTTCAGCCGGGGCACACAAGGCATTCCCATCAACGGACTCATCTGGATGGGTAATTTTGACGAAATGTACCAGCGCATCGAAGAAAAGATGAAAGCCGGATTCCGGTGCATCAAAGTAAAAATCGGTGCCATCGAATTTGAACGGGAACTGGAATTGCTGGCTCACATCCGCCAACATTTCTCCGCTTCCGACATCGAACTGCGTGTAGATGCCAACGGAGCTTTCCGACCGGAAGATGCCCTTCGAAAACTGACACAGCTGAACGAATTCCAGCTTCATTCCATCGAACAGCCGATACGGGCAGGACAATGGGAAGCGATGAAAGCCCTGTGTGTCGCTTCTCCTTTCCCCATCGCACTGGACGAGGAACTGATTGGCGTAAACGAAATTAACCGGAAAAAAGAACTGTTAGATACCATCCGCCCGCAATACATCATCCTGAAACCGTCGCTTCACGGGGGCATCCGAGGAGCCGAGGAATGGATTTCCCTAGCCCAGAAAAGAGGCATCGGCTACTGGATAACTTCGGCTCTGGAATCGAACATCGGCCTGAATGCCATCGCACAGTGGTGTGCCACGCTTCATTCCACCATGCCGCAAGGCCTGGGCACTGGCCTGCTCTTTACTGACAACCTCGACTATCCGCTGCACATTGAAGGAGACTGCTTGTGCTTCCATCCGGAAGAAGAAACACCCGATTTTCTGACTTTCTTAAACCCTATCTGACATGAACCATCCTACCTTTATCACCGACATTGCTTGTCAGTATATCCGGATAGAAGGAGTAGACTATTCGGCCGCAGAGGCCCGTTCCCGCGAGAAAGGACACCCCAGCCTCCTACAGGAAACCCTCTATGCCCGATACGGAGCGGAAAGTTTCCAAGCCTCTTTGGCCGATTTCCTGCGTGAATGGTTCGATGACAACGACACCGTGCTGGTACACACATCCGGCTCGACAGGGACACCCAAACCGCTGCGTGTAGAGAAACAACGCATGATGCAAAGTGCCATGCTGACGGTCAGTTTCCTAGGATTGCATACAGGAGACACCGCCCTGCTCTGCATGCCATTGAAATACATCGCCGGAAAGATGGTCGTCGTACGCGCGCTGGTGGCCGGACTGGACCTGCTGCCTGTCACCCCCAACGGACATCCACTGGCACAGACAAGCACCACCCCCGTTTTTGCGGCCATGATTCCCATGCAGGTATACAATTCCTTGCAAGTACCTGAAGAGAAAGAACGCCTTCAGCAAATCCGTCATCTCATCATCGGCGGAGGAGCCATCGATACGTCTTTGGGAAATCAACTGTTATCATTCCCCCACGCGGTGTGGAGCACATACGGCATGACAGAAACCCTGTCACACATCGCTCTGCGACGGCTCAACGGACCGGAAGCGTCCGACTGGTACACGCCTTTCCAGCACGTCAAGCTGTCTCTTTCCCCGGAAAATACCCTGACCATCGAAGCACCGGCCGTTTGTCCGGAGATTTTAACCACGAACGACATCTGCGAATTCAATGCGCAAGGACAGTTCCACATTCTGGGACGGAAGGACAACACCATCAACACGGGGGGTGTCAAGGTACAGATTGAGCAAGTGGAAAACGCGCTGCGGGCTACTCTCTCCTGTCCTTTTCAGGTGACCGCCGTGCCCGACCCCAAGTTCGGTGAACGCATCATGTTGTTGCTGGAGGACCCGGAAGCAGCTTGTCCTGAATCCTTACTGACAGAGGCCTTTCATTCCCTTCCCCCCTACTGGCGACCCAAGCAAGTTTTCCGTATCCGGCAGTTACCGCAGACCGGTACCGGCAAACCCGACCGGGCTACAGCCCGCAAGCTGGCCAAAGAAATTACAGAAAAAGAAACGAAATAAGCGGCCGTCCACTTGTGTATGAGCATTTGATTCTTTAACTTTGTTAAATATTCAAATGCTCATTTTTTATTGAAACTCAAACCTATGGAAGAATACACCTTTCTTGCCCCTCTGTTGCTGACCATCGGAGGACTCATTATCGGAGCTATCCTGAAAGCATTGCTCAAGCACAGCCGTCTGCCCTACACCGTCGGCCTGTTTGCCATCGGAATCCTTGTAGGCATACTGAACCGCACCGGAGTATTTCAGCCCATGCCGGAACTGCACAATGCCGTCAACTCCGTGGCCAACATCAATCCCGACCTGATTCTTTACCTATTCTTGCCCATCCTGATCTTTGATGCGGCCTATGAACTCAACCTGCATATTTTCAAGAAGACCCTAGCCAATGCTACCTTACTAGCCGCTCCGGGGCTCGTCATCTGTATGTTGCTGACGGCAGCCTTCCTCATGGGTATCGCGACGTTTGTTCCAGGACTGGAATCGTGGACATGGGCATTTGCCCTCATGTTCGGTGCCTTGATCAGTGCCACCGACCCGGTAGCCGTCGTGGCCCTGCTGCACGAACTGAAAACCAGCAAACGCTTCTCCACCCTCGTCGACGCAGAATCTCTGCTGAACGACGGAACGGGTATCGTGTGCTTCATGCTTTTCTTTGGTGCCTACGTCTCGGGCGAAACAGACCACACCTCCCCGCTGGTCACCTTTATTCAAGAAGTAGGCATCAGTACCCTGTTAGGATTCTTCCTGGCGCGTATTGTCATCTGGTTTATCACCCGTATCAATTCGGAAGAGATGGTACAGAACAGCGTCATCATTCTGGCGGCTTACCTCACTTTCATCCTTTCACAATATTATCTCGGTGTGTCGGGCGTAATTGCCCTCGTAGCTTTCGGACTGACCGTGACTTACGTAGGCAAACCGCGACTGAAACCGCAGGTGAATACTTTCATGGAACATTTCTGGGAACTGCTCACCTACATCGCCAACACCCTGATTTTTATCTTGGTGGGTATCGTCATTGCCGAAAAAGTGGATTTCTCCTGGAGTGCATTCGGTCTGCTGGCACTTCTCTATGTGGCTCTCAACCTGATTCGCTTTGCCATGATCATGCTGTTGTATCCGGTCATGAAACGGTTGGGATACGGACTGACCAAACGCGAATCGGTCATCCTGACCTGGGGCGGACTGCGCGGAGCACTGGCCATGACGCTTGCCCTGATGGTGTCCTACACTCCGGCTATTCCCGAGGATATCCGAAGTCAAATATTGTTCTTCACGGCCGGTATCGTAACCCTGACCCTGTGCATCAATGCCACCACCATGCGCGCATTGCTCAACCGCCTAGGACTGACGCACATTCCTTCCGCACGTACATTGCTGGCATACCGAGTGGAAAAATCGGTTCGGGAGAATTCTGAAAAATACTTGGAAAGCTTGAAAAAGCGAGATGCATTGGATGGAGCCAACTGGCAGAAAGTGGAAAATTACATGACCGCCCAACCTCAAGAACCGGCCAAGAATCCACAAAACAAGGCCATGCTCTCGGAAATCCGTCTGCGGGTATTGGACAAAGAAAAAGCAGTCTGCCGCCAGATTTATGAAGAAGGAGTCATTTCAAAAGTGGTCTTTTTGCGCCTCATGAACTCACTCGACGAGCTCTATGACCACGACGGGAACTACCCACTGAACATGCGCCATTCCATTTTCAACTTCTGCCAACGTACCGACTTGCTGAACAGCCTTCGGGGACTTCCTTACCTCCAGAACTGGATGACCTTCTATTTCCGCGAACGCATCACGGTAGTTTACGACCTGGGACGAGGATTCATCATCCTGCAAAAAGAAAGTCTGAAACTGCTGAACGACCTGGCCTCTTCCGAATGGATTACCAGCGAACAACAACCGGTGCTCGAAGTGTTACGGGCAGAAATCAATGAAAACATGACCCGAATGGGAGCCTTTATCAGTAACTTGGCTCAGGACTTCCCGAAAGCGTACGGTCACGCCCTCACCATCAAATCCATCCGTATGTTGCTAAGCAACGAACGGCGTACCGTCAAGCAAATGGTCAACAGCGGCATGCTGTCTGAAAAAGACGCAGAGAAACTCCTGAATGACATTGACGACCGTACCGATGAAGTCAATTCATTCAGCCATACCTTTGCCGCCTCTTTCCTGAGGTGGCTGTTCTTTATCAAGAAAAAGAAAATTTACCGTAACTGACACAAGAGATTCCTGTGCCCCTTTCTTACAGGGCGCAGGTTCCTTGTCCGGCATAATCATCGCCCACTTCCCCCTGATACTCCGGATGACGTTGCAACCAGATGACCGCGTATGAACAAGTGGCAATAGCCTTTAATCCCTTGCAACGGGCATAATCGTAAGCAGCCTTTACCAGCGCAGAAGCAATGCCTCTGCCTCCAATCGCTTCCGGCACAATGGTATGCCGTATGTCCAGTCCTCCGTCGTGAATCTGATAGGCTACATGGGCCCGGTGCCTTTCCAGTTCCACATAAAACTCTTGCCGGGATTCGTCATGCTTGATTTCCATATTCTTTCTGATTGGTTCTCCATACAAGATAGGATTTTTCTACTTCACGGCCAAACGATTCTTGTAATTTTTATGAAACGCTTCAGAAGAAATACCTCGTCACGTACGTGACGAGGTCTCCACACGAACGCGTCGAGCTAAATTTTTCCCTGCGATAGTAGAAAAACATTCCAACAATCAGTTTCTCTCTGCCGAAGTCTCACCTTTCTCCCAAAGACAAGACAAGTGCTTCAGTCCACCAATCAACCGGACCTCCATTTCCTCGAAAAGAGAATCAACTGCAACAGCATAATAAAACCTGGACAAAAAAAAACTGTTCCCCGACTCTCGTCGGAGAACAGCCACAACACAAACACAAAATAAAACACGACAAAACTACTATGCAAAAATACAACTCCCTGCTTGTTCCAAGTGGAAGTCAGCTGCTCCCATCATCTATTCACATAGACCATAGTCACAAGAGCTGTACATCACATATAACGTTATAAAAACGTATTTAGTTCAATATTTTCAATTCTATTAACACTTCAAATTACATAATACCTTTTTCACGCAAGTGAACCTGCCACTTCCATGCAGAACGCAAAGTATCTTCGATAGAAGTCTCAGCCTTCCAGCCCAGCTCAGTATTGGCATAAGTCGGGTCAGCCCAAACTTTTACAATATCACCTGCACGGCGTCCCGAAATCTGGTAATTCAATTTCACACCTGTAGCTTCTTCAAACTTATGAATCAGTTCCAACACGGAAAGACCGCGACCTGTACCAATGTTAAAGACTTCTACTTTGTCTTTCTGCTTGTCATCCAATATACGGTTCATGGCAATGACGTGTGCCTTTGCCAAGTCAACCACATAGATATAATCACGGATACAAGAACCATCAGGAGTATCGTAATCATCACCGAACACGCTCAGTTTTTCACGGATTCCCATAGCAGTCTGTGTCAGATACGGAATCAGGTTCTGCGGTACTCCGTTCGGAAGTTCACCAATCAATGCAGTAGGATGTGCGCCAATAGGGTTGAAGTAACGCAACATGATAGCATGAATCGGCGAGCCGGAAGTGATTGTATCACGAATGATTTCCTCATTAATCTGTTTGGTATTACCGTATGGAGATTCAGCCTTCTTGATAGGAGCTTCTTCTGTAACAGGCAGTTTGTCCGGCTGACCGTAAACAGTACAAGAAGAAGAGAAGATAATACCTTTCACACCATGCTTGGGCATCAGCTCCAGCAAGTTAATCAATGAAACCAGATTGTTACGATAATACAGCAACGGTTTCTGTACAGATTCGCCTACAGCCTTGCTTGCGGCAAAATGAATAATACCCTGAATACCCGGATATTTAGTAAATACTGCATCCAAACCAGCCAGATCCAAGCAATCTACTTTTTCAAAAGCAGGGCGTATGCCTGTAATCTGTTCGATACTATCTACTACATCAGCACGAGAATTAGAAAGGTTGTCAACAATTACGACATCGTAACCGCTATTCTGCAATTCAACCACAGTATGAGAACCTATGTATCCAGTTCCACCTGTCACGAGAATTCTTTTTTTCATAACACTAAGGTTTTCTTATATTTAACTCCTTTATTAAAGTCATTTACTATATCTCCACAAAAGTAAAAAAAAAGATTGAAATGTACACCAAGCTGTCATTAAAAAATTTAAAAAGTGTTACTCGGAAATACTCCAGGTAACACTTTTTATGCATTATCTTCTGAAACTTACGAAATCAGTTCAGTCCAAACAAGGTCGCCAGACCTTTGTCCACGCCTGAAAAGCCCATAAAGGCCATAGCCAGCAAACCGGCTGTAACCAATGCGATAGACATGCCTCGCATACCTTTCGGAATATTGACCAAACTCAGCTGTTCGCGGATACCGGCGAATACAATCAAGGCCAGAGCAAAACCCAATGCTGTAGAGAATGCATAAACCACGCCTGTCAGCAAGTCATAGTTTTTCTGGATCACCAGAATGGTCACACCCAAAATACAGCAGTTAGTCGTAATCAACGGAAGGAACACACCCAATGCCTGATACAATGATGGAGACACTTTTTTCAGGATGATTTCAACCATCTGTACCAGTGCGGCAATGACAAGAATAAAGGCTATGGTCTGCAAGTAACCCAGTCCGAATGCATCCAACACAAATTTCTGAATGACATAGGTCACAATAGTAGCCAGTGTCAGCACGAAAGCTACCGCTGCTCCCATACCCATGGCGGTTTCTACTTTCTTGGAAACTCCCAGGAACGGACAGATACCCAAGAATTGTGACAACACGATGTTGTTCACAAAGATTGCGGTGATAAATATCAATATATATTCCATATCTTTCTATTTTTAAGGGTTATGCTTTCTTCAAGCGATTTACAATCGCAATAAGGTATCCCAATACAATGAACGCACCGGGAGCCAATACGAAAATCAGCATTCCGTAATCTTCCGGCATAATCGCGATATTAAACAGCTTACCAGTACCCAAGAACTCACGTACGCCGCCCAGCAAGGTCAAGGCAATGGTAAATCCAAGTCCCATACCCAATCCATCAAAGAAGGAAGAAACCGGATTGTTCTTGGCCGCGAAAGCTTCCGCGCGTCCCAGCAAGATACAGTTTACCACAATCAACGGAATGAACAATCCCAACGTAGCGTATAATGCTGGCACGTATGCCTGCATCACCATCTGCAACAAGGTTACAAACGACGCAATGACTACCACGAAAATAGGAATACGTACCATATCCGGCACCAAATTCTTAATCAGAGAAATCACCACATTGGAACAAATCAATACGAACATCGTGGCCAGTCCCATACCCATACCGTTGATGGCAGAAGAAGTTGTACCCAAAGTAGGACACATACCCAAAAGGAGTACAAATGTAGGATTTTCTTTTACAATCCCATTCATTAACACTTTAAAGTTATTCATAGCCTGTCCTCCTATTCTTTAACGGGTTCTACATTCGTCGTATCTTCTTTTTCATATTTCTCAGCACCGCTTTTCTGTTGAGAAGCTCCACTAGCCCCATCCGCATGCTGATTCATGTAAGCTGCATACGCATTGTTTACAGCTAACAGAAATGCACGCGAAGTAATGGTAGAAGCTGTAATAGCATCCACATCTCCCCCATCTTTGCTGACAGTTAAAGGAGCTTTTCCAGGATTCTTTCCGGTAATATCGCCTTTGGCACCCTTCTTGAACCAGTCGGCAGCCTTTGAACCCAGTCCCGGAGTCTCGGAATGGCTCAACAGCGAATAGTCAATGATATTTCCGTCATTATCGAATCCGACCAATACGGTCAACGTACCGCCAAATCCATTGGAAGCAGACTGTACGGCAGCCCCCACAGGCTGTCCGCCTTTGGTGGCCTTGTAAATTATATATTGGGCTCCATTGACTTCCACAGTGTCAGCAGCTTCCGCCGGATTGTTGTCAAAACCAGGAACCACCACTGCAATAGCATCGCTCAACGTCTTGGCGTTAGCCTGTGCAATAGGTTCTGCGGTTACATCGTTCACCCAGCCCAGTAAACCTCCGGCCACTACGGAAAATCCGGTCAGTGCCAGAGCCATATTCCTTAAAGATGATTCTAGTTTTTTCATTTCTTCACTACCTCCCCAAAACGTTTTGGTTTACAATAAGTATTGATCAACGGAGTAAATGCGTTCATGATGAAAATAGCGAACGACATACCTTCCGGATAAGCACCGAAAGTACGGATAACCACGGTCAGGAAACCGATGGCCACGCCATAAATCAACATGCCTTTGTGAGTCATCGGTGAAGTGACATAGTCGGTTGCCATGAAAATAGCTCCCAACATCAGACCTCCGGTAAACAGATGAGCAAACGGCGAAGCATACACCGTAGGATTAGCCAAGTGCATCAGGCCGGAGAATACAAACACGGTCACCAGAATGGAAACCGGAATATGCCAGGAAATAATCTTCTTCCACAACATGTAAACCAGTCCAAGCAACAAAGCCAGCGCACTTACCTCACCGATACATCCCGGATTATTTCCCAGGAACAAAGAGAGCGTATCGGGTAACTTGCTCAAGGCTGTAGCATCGCCATGAACGGCCATTTTCATCAAGGCCAGCGGAGTCGCTGCGGTTTCCGCATCGGTATAGCTGGTAAGCTGTCCGACTACCGGCCAGGAAGTCATCTGCACCGGGAAAGAAATCAGCAGGAAGATACGTCCTACCAACGCAGGGTTGAACGGGTTACAGCCCAGTCCCCCAAATGTCATCTTTCCTATGCCGATAGCCACCAGTGCCCCGATGATGATGATCCACAACGGCAGATTGGAAGGCAAGTTGAATGCCAGCAACACACCGGTCAACGCAGCCGATCCATCGGTAATGGTAGTGCGTTCACGCTTCAAGATATATTTGGTGATAGCCCATTCAAAGAACAGACAGGCCACAACAGAAGTCAGCGTCACCACCACTGCTCCCAAGCCGAACATGTAGAAAGAGACGAGCAAGGCCGGTATCAGCGCAATCAGCACGCCATACATGTTTTTCTGTACACTGTCGCCACTATGTACATGCGGCGATAAGGATACTATTAATTTATTTGCCATAAGATTCTCTAATTATTTTTTTGCATTACGTGCACGGATGATACCGCCCACCTTACCTTTACCTAAACGGATGTAATCCAACATCGGACGATGAGAAGGACACGTAAACTGACATGAACCACATTCGATGCACGACATAATCATTTCATGTTCCACGCGTTCCCAGTCACCGTGAGCCGAGCAAGTGGCCAGCAAGAAGGGTTCCAAGCCCATCGGACAGGCACTCACACATTTTGCACAACGGATACACGGCTGAGGTTCTGTACGGCGTGCTTCCTTGTCGTTCATAATCAATACACCTGAACTACCTTTGCAGATAGGCACTTCGGTATTCACCAACGCTTTACCCATCATCGGACCACCACCAATCACCTTTCCGGTATCTTCCGGCAGTCCACCGGCCGCGTCTATCAGCTGGCTCATCGGCGTCCCCATACGGGTCAGGAAATTAGACGGGTTCTTCAATGACTTACCTGTAACGGTCACTACACGCTCAAACAAAGGTTTGTTCTTCTGCACAGCTTCGTATACTGCATACGCCGTACCTACGTTCTGCACCACAGCCCCTACATTGATAGGAATGGCAGGAGGAGCAGGTACTTGACGTCTGATAATGGCATCAATCAACTGTTTTTCACCTCCTTGCGGGTATTTCACTTTCAAAGGCACGACTTCAATACCCGGATAAACAGCTGCTTTCTGCGTCATCAACTGAATAGCATCCGGTTTGTTGTTTTCGATGCCGATATAAGCTTTATCTACTTTGGCTGCCTTCATCAAAATCTGTACACCGACCAGAATCTCATCAGCTTTCTCCAACATCAGGCGATGGTCGGCAGTCAGATAAGGCTCACACTCCACGGCGTTGATGATTACACATTCAGCCTTGCATCCGGGAGGAGGAGTCAGCTTCACATGTGTGGGGAAGCAGGCACCACCCATACCGACGATACCGGCATTCTTAATTTTAGCGACAATTTCTTCCGGAGTCAGATTACATTCCTTAACCAATTCCGTACTACGGTCAATCGACTCTTCCCACTCATCGCCTTCCACATCGATAAATATGGCAGGTTTACGATAACCACTTGCATCAATCACACTGTCTATCTTGTTTACTTTACCGGAAACGGAAGAGAAGATAGCGGCCGAAACAAAGCCTCCTGCTTCAGCAATCTTGGTACCGACCTTCACTACATCGCCCTTCTTCACGATGGCAGTGGCAGGCGCACCAATATGCTGAGACAACGGGAACACGGCTTGCTTGGGAAGCGCAAGCGTTTCAATGGCTTTCCCGGCTGACAATTTATTTTCTGCTGGATGAACTCCACCAATTCTAAATGTCTTCACTGTTATGTTATTTAGTATTATACAATTATAAGATTAAGCCTCGGTTTGCTTCGGAGTTTCGGCAACCGGAGTTACAGTTTCCTTCTTTACAACTTCTTCCGTCTGAGCAGGACTAGCTACAGACTTTTCTACCGTTGTTTTTTCAGCAGCGGGCATTTCAGCCTTTGGTTTACGAGGAGGGAAGTTCACAGCTACGATGGCATGCTGCGGACACTCCATTTCGCATTTGCGGCAAGATTTACACTTGGCCGGATCAATATAAGCCAGGTTGTTTTCCAATGTAATAGCTTCAAACGGACATACCTTTACGCACTTTCCACAACCGATGCAGGCAGCTGCACAAGCTTTACGAGCCACAGCCCCTTTGTCCTTGTTCACACACTGTACGTAAACTCTCCTGTTGTTCTTTCCTCTCGGACGGATTTCGATGATGTTACGCGGGCAAGCCTTACTACAGGCACCACACGCGGTACACTTCGATTCATCCACTTCCGGAAGACCGGTTTCCGGATTCATGTGAATGGCATCAAACTGACAAGCAGACACGCAATCACCACATCCCAGACAGCCGAACGTACATCCAGTCTCCCCGCCAAAAGTTGAATTGGCTACCACGCAAGAACGTACTCCGTCATACTGCGTCAGTTTCGGACGGTTGGCGCAGGTTCCGTTACATCTCACCACTGCAATTTTCGGTTCAGAAGCTGTAGCTTCCAGCCCCAAAATGCTTGCAACTTTTTCCATTGTAGGCTGACCACCTACCGGACACATTTTCCCTTCCAGAGATCCGGCTTTCACACATGCAGCAGCAAAACCAGAGCATCCCGGGAAACCGCATCCGCCGCAATTGGCCTGAGGAAGCACTTGAGCCACCTGTCCAATGCGAGGATCTTCATACACAGCAAATTTCTTGGAAGCCACATACAAGATAATAGCTGAAATCAGGCCGATGGCACCCAGTGAAATCACTGCAACTAAAATTAAACTCATAATATAAAGTTAGTTTATTAATTATTAATTGATTCCAAAACAAACACAAAAGTACGTCTGAATTTTTCCCGGCACAAGAAAAGTATCAGATAATAAGGTATAAGCATACATAAGGATACTACTGAGGAAATCGCCTCGTCACCACCTGTCACAGACATAAATATAAAAAGTGAAACGAGCAACACCACAAAGGGAAAAACAAAAGCCCACATTACCGCTTTCATACCCAATGATGTCGCTCCGCTTATCGTAACCTGACTACCAACCGGACAATCGAGTCCGTCCTTATTGTATACATCTATCAGTTTTTCTTTCGATTCCGCTGCACTGCAATGCCCTTTAACGCTGCATGAAGAACAGGCAGAAGTCTGTACAATCCTTACTTTCAGGTAAGAACCGTTGATGCTTTCCACAATACCTAGATGTTTTACTGTATTAGCCATTTTTGTAAACCACACATTACAAATGTGTGGCAAATGTACGACAAATATTGTTTCGTTGATAACGCCAACGGAGAAAATCTGTTTAAAAAAAGTAAATTTATAGGGGTAGTCTTACTTAAAGCGAACTGCCCCTTCCCTCTTTGGGTCAATCTACAATGGAATATCCTGCTTCCAACAACGCATTTCGAATCTGAGCAATATGTTCCGCATTACGAGTTTCCATTACCAGACGCAGGAAACATGCCGTTACATTGCTGTTGTTATTATTCCGTTCATGCAGAACTGAAATAATATTCCCTCCCAGACGAGCTATCACGGCAGCCACTCCCATCAGTTCCCCCGGTCTGTCATGCAAATCAAGTGTCACCGTATAAGAACGTCCGGACATATCCAATCCACGCCCGATTACACGACTCAAAATCGTCACATCAATATTACCACCAGAAACAACACAAATGGTTTTCTTTCCAGCCACCGGCACCTTATTAAACATCGCAGCTGCTACCGAGACGGCTCCCGCTCCTTCTGCAATCAATTTCTGTTGTTCCATCAATGCCAGAATAGCCGCACAAATCTCATCTTCGGTCACCGTCACAATACCGTCCACGTATTTACTGCACAATTCAAACGTATGTTCTCCCGGTTCTTTCACCGCAATACCGTCGGCCACTGTAGCCACCGAGGTCAAACACTCACGTTTGGCATGTTCTATGGAACGCAACATACTCGGAGCTCCCTGTGCCTGCACACCGTACACCTTCACACTCGGCTTCAATGATTTCAAGGCATAAGCCACACCTGAAATCAATCCGCCACCTCCTACCGGAACAATCACCACATCCACATCTGGAAGCTGGTTCAGCAATTCCAATCCAATGGTTCCTTGTCCGGCAATGACATACTCATCATCGAAAGGATGAATGAAAGTATATCCCCTTTCCTCTTTCAGTTCCAACGCCTTCTTATATGCATCATCGTATACACCCGGAACCAGACAAACCTCCGCACCGTAGCGCTTGGTAGCTTCCACTTTCGAAATCGGAGCCCCATCCGGCAAACAAATCAATGATTTTATTCCATGTTTTGTAGCTCCCAACGCTACTCCTTGCGCATGATTTCCTGCCGAACAGGCAATCACTCCCTTTGCCTTTTCTTCCTCCGTCAAACGAGAAATTTTATAACAGGCACCACGCAATTTAAAAGACCCGGTATATTGTAGATTCTCCGGCTTCAAATAAATCTGACTTTCAGGATTTATCTGAGGAGCATAAATCAAATCAGTTCTTCGTATTACATTTTTCAAGGCAAATGAAGCCCGATAAATACAATCCAATGTTAACATAATGATATTCTTTTATTATTTTCGTGTGCAAATGTACAAAAACATTGGATTTTAAAAGAATAATTCTGACAAATAAGAAGAAAAGCATCCAGATGGAAAATCCATCTGGATGCTTTTCTTTTCACAAATTATCATCAAATGACTTTAAGTCCATACCTTCATTTATAAACTTCCTCCGAAGTTCAGCCAAAATTTTTTGATAATGCTTGAAACAAGCCGATTTGCTGATTCCCCTCTTTTCACCCGCCTGACGAAAACTCAACTTACCATCAATTATATCGTTTATCAAACCTTGGTCATCTAACGAAAGTTCCAAAACCGCTTTTTCCTCTTTTTCATAATAGGATTCCAGCAGAAGAGGATTAGATGATTGAAGCTCTTCCTTCTCAATTAAGATAATCAAATCTTTATCAGAAGAAACTATTACCGGAGACCGTTGCTTTCTACGATAATAATCACGCACCACATTCATCGTAACAGTCAATGCCCATGACTCAAAATGCCCTCGTTCATCATAATGTGATAAAGACAAGGCTTCACAAATTTTCAATAAGGCCTCTTGTTGCAGGTTAGACACATCATCCGGATTTCGGACATGAGAACTCACATAAGTTTCCACAATATGCATGCATTGCCGGAAAAGAATCTTTCTTCTCCGTTCTTCTTCACTTGGCTCCCCTGAAGCATCTTCACCGGAACCGGAAAAATGAGTGTAATTTTTCATTTCTCTTAAATTTAAACCTTACCTTTTCATTGTCATAAAAAAGTAAGAAAGTTAACTATTCGTTTCATTCCAAATAATAGATTTAACAAACAATACAAGAAAACCTAAGGCTAATCAATCATTTATAAATCTTTTATTTTGATAACAAATATAAGACATTAATTTGTATATACAACAATTTTTACAGAATATTTTGCATATAAAATTATGATTCGACAAATAAAAAAGGCATCAAAAAGAAACATTCCTTTCTTTTTGATGCCTTTTCTTATGCTAAACTCTATTAATCAAGCTTCAATACCGCTAGAAATGCCTTCTGCGGTACTTCTACCGTACCAATCTGTTTCATACGTTTTTTCCCTCGTTTCTGTTTTTCCAACAGCTTACGCTTACGGCTCACGTCACCTCCGTAACATTTGGCCGTTACATCCTTGCGGACTGCCTTAATGGTTTCACGCGCAATAATCTTGGCACCGATAGCCGCCTGAATGGCAATTTCAAACTGCTGACGAGGTATCAACTCCTTCAATTTCTCACACATCCGGCGACCCAAATCGTAGGCATTGTCAAAATGAGTCAGCGTAGAAAGGGCATCCACTGATTCTCCATTCAGCAGGATATCCAGTTTCACCAGCTTGGAAGGACGGAAACCCGACTGATGGTAGTCGAACGAAGCATACCCCTTGGAAATACTCTTCAGTTTATCGTAGAAATCAATCACAATTTCTCCCAACGGCATCTTGTAATGCAGTTCCACACGGTTACCGGAAATATAATCCTGTTTTACCAACTCGCCACGCTTGCCCAAGCAAAGCGTCATAATCGGACCGATATAGTCGGTCGAAGTAATGATGGAAGCGTCAATATAAGGTTCTTCAATGTGATCAATTAAAGTAGGATCCGGCATACCGCCCGGATTGTGTACTTCCTGCACCCCACCCTGCTTGTCGTATACCATATAAGATACGTTCGGCACCGTAGTAATGACATTCATATCAAATTCCCGGTCCAGACGCTCCTGCACAATCTCCATATGAAGCAACCCCAAGAAACCGCATCGGAATCCGAATCCCAATGCCAGAGACGATTCCGGCTGGAAAGTCAGAGACGCATCGTTCAGCTGAAGTTTCTCCAATGAAGCACGCAGATTCTCATAATCTTCCGCTTCTATCGGATACACTCCGGCAAACACCATCGGTTTCACTTCCTCAAATCCGTCAATAGCCTTGTCGCACGGACGGTCGATATGCGTAATGGTATCGCCCACCTTCACTTCCCGTGAAGTCTTGATACCCGAAATGATATAGCCTACATCACCGGTACGAAGTTCTTTCCGTGGCACCATGTCCATCTTCAACACTCCCACCTCGTCTGCCACATATTCTTTTCCCGTATTGAAGAATTTCACCTTGTCGCCGGTCCGGATGATACCGTTCTCCACCTTGAAATACGCGATGATCCCTCGGAAGGAATTGAAAACGGAGTCGAAAATCAACGCCTGCAACGGAGCGTTCTCATCTCCCTGAGGAGCCGGAATCCGCTCTATTACCGCCTGCAAGATTTCTTCGACTCCCAATCCCGTCTTACCGGAAGCACGGATAATCTCTTCGCGCTTGCATCCCAGCAAGTCGACAATCTCATCCTCCACTTCTTCCGGCATCGCACTGGCCATATCACATTTGTTCATCACCGGAATGATTTCCAAGTCATGTTCCAACGCCATATACAAGTTTGAGATGGTCTGTGCCTGCACACCCTGCGAAGCATCCACTACCAACAAGGCACCTTCACACGCCGCAATGGAACGGGACACTTCATAAGAAAAGTCCACATGCCCCGGAGTATCAATCAAGTTCAGAATGTATTTTTCACCTTTATAAGTATACTCCATCTGAATGGCATGGCTCTTGATGGTAATTCCACGCTCGCGTTCCAAATCCATATCATCCAGCATCTGTCCTTCCGTAATCTTGATGGTCTGCGTATATTCCAGCAAGCGGTCGGCCAAAGTGGACTTTCCATGGTCAATGTGTGCAATAATGCAAAAGTTTCGGATATTCTTCATATATAATATTACAACTTATCAAAATTATTGTGCAAAGATAGGCAAAAAAAGAGATTTTTGTGTATGTTTGCCATTGAAACTAATCATAAAACATCATTCACACGTATGAAAAAGACATGGATTATTCTTATCGCAGTAGTCGCTGTCATAGTCATTTACTGCGTTACCTCGTATAACTCTTTAGTGACTCAGGAAGAAACCGTAGGTACTGCATGGAGCAACGTAGAGAACCAGTACCAGCGTCGTTCCGACCTGATTCCGAACCTGGTCAATACCGTCAAGGGATATGCGGCTCATGAAAAAGAGACCTTCGACGCCGTAGTTTCCGCCAGAGCGAAAGCTACCCAGATGACCATCGACATCGATGATCTGACTCCGGAAAAAATTGAAGCTTATCAAAAAGCCCAAGGTGCCGTAGGCAGTGCGTTGAGTCGTCTGCTTGCTGTGACAGAAAACTATCCGGAGCTGAAAGCCAATGAAAACTTCAAGGAGCTGCAAGCCCAATTGGAAGGAACCGAAAACCGTATCAGCGTAGAACGCCGCAAATTCAATGAAACGGCCCGCGAATACAACACGAGCATCCGCCGTTTCCCGAAAAACATCGTAGCCGGCCTGTTCGGATTTGAAAAACGTCCTTATTTCGAAGCCGAAGAAGGCAGTGAGAAAGCTCCGGAAGTTAAGTTCTAAACCGGACTTACACATGAAACGCTATTTCTTACTGGGAATATTCTTCCTGCTGACTGTCTCCCTCTGCCCCTTACAGGCGGAAGGCTACAAGGTAGAAGAGATCCCCTTGGTACATTTGCAAAACCGGACACGATATGTCAGCAACCCCGATGGGGTATTAAGTGAGGCCGCCGTAGCCGCCATGGACACCACTCTTTTTGCCTTGGAGCAAAAGACCGGTATCCAAACTTTGGTCGTGGCTGTCCGTCAGATAGAAGGAGGCGACTGCTTTGACTTCGCTTACCAGTTAGGTGAGAAAAACGGCGTCGGCCAGAAAGGAAAAGACAACGGACTGGTCATCCTGCTGGTCACCGAAGAACGGTGCATCCAGTTTGCTACCGGATACGGTCTGGAAGGTATCCTTCCCGATGCCATTTGCAAACGTATCCAAACCCGCTACATGAATCCTTACCTGAGTAAAGGTAACTGGGATGCCGGGATGGTGGCAGGCGTGCAAGCTGTACGCCAGATACTGGACAAGAGTTCCGGTTCCCCCACTCCTCCCGAAGGAGAATCCGACAACCTTTTGCTCTTCCTTGGATTGGGATGCTGTTTCATTCTGGTACCGGCCTTGCTTTGGTATTCGGTACGCCAGCGGAACAAATGCCCCAATTGCCACAAACATACCCTGAAGCAAGTTTCCGTCCATACCATTTCCCGTGTAGGAGGAGTACGTACTGAAGAAGTAACCTATCTGTGCAGCCATTGCGGCCATGTGCGCCACGTCCAGCGGAAAGTGAACGACGACGATTTCCACCATCGGGGCGGTAACGGAGGACCTTTCCTGGGCGGACCATTCTTTGGCGGCGGATTCGGAAGAGGCGGAGGCTTTGGAGGCGGCTTCGGTGGCGGAAGTTTCGGAGGAGGAAGCTTTGGCGGCGGAGGTGCCGGAAGCAAATTCTGATTACAATCACAATTATACTATACAACCATGTACAACAACACTTTTGGAAACATCTTCCGTCTCACCAGCTTCGGTGAATCACACGGAAAAGCTATAGGCGGCGTCATCGACGGATTTCCCGCAGGCATCGCCATCGATATGGATTTCATTCAACAGGAACTGGCCCGTCGCCGACCGGGACAATCGGCCCTCACCACGGCCCGCAAAGAGGCCGATGAGGTGGAATTCCTTTCCGGCATTTACGAAGGCGTATCGACAGGATGCCCCATCGGATTTGTCGTATGGAACACCAACCAGCATTCCAACGATTACGACAACATGAAGGACGTGTTCCGTCCTTCGCATGCCGATTTCACCTATACGCAGAAATACGGCATACGTGACCATCGGGGAGGCGGACGTTCGTCTGCCCGTGAAACCATCACCCGCGTAGTGGGAGGGGCACTGGCTAAACTGGCCCTGAAACCACTGGGCATCCACATTACTGCCTTCACCTCACAGGTTGGCACCTTGAAGCTCGACAAAGATTATACGACGTATGACCTGAGCACCATCGAAAACAACCCCGTGCGCTGCCCCGACCAGGAACTGGCACAGCAAATGGCAGACTATATTTACAAGACCAAAGGCGAAGGCGATACCATCGGTGGCGTCATCAGCTGTGTCATTCAGGGATGCCCCATCGGACTGGGACAGCCGGTCTACGGCAAGCTGCATGCCGCTTTGGGCAATGCCATGCTCAGCATCAATGCCGTCAAAGGATTTGAATACGGACAGGGCTTCGGACACATGGAAATGAAAGGCAGCCAGCAGAACGATATTTTCTATCGCGACGGCGACAAAATCGGCTTCCGTACCAACCGCTCCGGAGGTATCCAGGGAGGTATCAGCAACGGACAGGACATTTACTTCCGGGTTGCCTTTAAACCGGTTGCTACCGTACTGATGGAACAGCCCACAGTCGACATTCACGGCAATGAAACCATTTTGAAAGCCCGAGGCCGTCACGACCCTTGCGTCCTGCCGCGTGCAGTCCCCATCGTAGAAGCTATGGCAGCCATGACCATCCTCGATTATTACTTGCTCAACAAGACAACCCATCTATAAATAAAAACCTCATGGAAATCAAACAATACATACAAGCAAACGAAGCCCGGTTCCTCGACGAACTGTTCAGCCTCATCCGTATCCCCAGCATCAGTGCCTTGCCCGCACACAAGGAAGACATGCTGGCCTGTGCCGAACGCTGGCGCCAACTGCTGCTCGAAGCAGGAGCCGACGAAGCCATGGTAATGCCCTCGGAAGGACATCCGCTGGTGTACGCCGAAAAACGTGTCAGTCCCGATGCCCCCACCGTACTGGTATATGCCCACTACGACGTGATGCCGGCCGAACCGTTGGAATTGTGGAAAACCCCACCTTTTGAACCGGAAGTACGCGACGGACATATCTGGGCCCGCGGAGCCGACGACGACAAAGGGCAGTCGATGATTCAAGTCAAAGCCTTCGAATACCTCGTACGCGAAGGCCTGCTTCACCATAATGTGAAATTCATCTTTGAAGGAGAAGAAGAGATCGGTTCTCCCAGCCTGAATGCCTTCCTGAAAGCGCACAAGGAACTGCTGAAAGCCGATGTTATCCTGGTATCCGATACCAGCATGTTAGGTGCAGACCTTCCCTCCCTCACCACCGGACTGAGAGGCCTGGCTTACTGGGAAATCGAGGTGACCGGTCCGAACCGCGACCTTCATTCCGGCCATTTTGGCGGTGCCGTAGCCAACCCCATCAATGTACTCTGCGACCTGCTTTCGAAAGTCATTGATGCCGACGGACGCATCACCATTCCTCATTTCTATGATGATGTAGAAGAAGTGCCGGCTGCCGAACGCGCCATGATTGCCCAGATTCCGTTCGATGAAAAGAAATACATGGAAGCCATCGGGGTGAAAGCCCTGAAAGGCGAAAAAGGCTATTCTACGCTGGAACGCAACAGCTGCCGCCCGTCATTCGATATCTGCGGTATCTGGGGAGGATATACCGGTGAAGGCTCCAAGACCGTATTGCCTTCCAAAGCCTACGCCAAAGTATCCAGCCGTCTGGTACCCCACCAGCAGCATGAAAAAATATCCCAGCTGTTTGTAGACTATCTTACCCAGCAGGCCCCCGACTATGTACAGGTGAAAGTCACTCCGATGCATGGCGGTGAAGGCTATGTCTGCCCCATCCACCATCCAGCCTATCAGGCAGCCGAAAAAGGATTTGAAAAAGCCTTCGGCAAGAAACCGTTGGCCGTTCGCCGTGGAGGAAGTATCCCTATCATCAGCGATTTCGAACAGATACTCGGCATCAAGACCATCCTGATGGGATTCGGACTGGAGAGCGATGCCATTCATTCCCCGAATGAAAACTTCTCGCTCGATATTTTCAGAAAAGGAATAGAGGCAGTAGTGGAATTCCACTTGCAATATAAATAACAAAAAAGGGTGACTTCAGGTCACCCTTTTTCGTTTTATTCCTCCACCGTCAGTTCCAGCAATACCGGAAGATGATCACTGTATCCTCCATGATACCGTCTTCCTTTGTACGTACGGAAAGGCATCTCCCCTCCATACACATTGTCTTCTTCCAACAAGAAAGGGAAACGCAGGATAGCAGCCTTTTCCTTTGAAGTTCGGGTACGTGCATCCGGTTGCAGCAAACCACCGTTTACCACCATCTGGTCCAGTACGCCCCACTCCCCTTTGTAACGGTAAGTCCCGTCCGGCTGATTTTCCATCAGATTATACAAGGCACCCTGTTCCGGATGTTCATCCAGCACAGATACCCGAAGCCCTTCCTGCAACGACTTACCATCAGGGTAATCATTAAAATCTCCCATAATAATCAAACGGGGGTTCTGGCGCTTAGCCATCACCGAATCGGCCGCCTGGCGAACCCTGCGAGCCACCCACAAACGGTACGAGTCTGTTTTCTGGGCTCCTCCCACACGTGAGGGGAGATGACAGACAAACACATCCAAGGTGTCCCCGCTGGCCACACGCCCCGAAGCATATAGGATATCCCGTGTAGGCCGCATTCCCAACGAGTCGGAAGGAATGCGAATTTTCTGTGAAGTCAGCAAACGAAACGAAGCAGGCTGATACAACAGCGCCACATCAATGCCACGTTCATCGGGCGAAGAAGTCATCACATATTTATATCCCACCTCCCGAAGAGAGGAATAACGGGTCAGACTTTTCAGACAGAAATCATTCTCCACCTCACACAAACCGACCAAATCGGGCACCTGCTCTTTCCCGGCTGCCAGAATCACTTTTCCAATCTTATCCAACTTGTCCTGGAAACGAGAATATGTCCAATTCCGTACACTACCCGGCAAGAACTCCGTATCCTGCTTCAACGAATCATGACGGCAATCGAACAAGTTCTCCACGTTGTATTCCATCACCCGGAATGTCTGCTGTGCCAGGAGCGGTGTGGCCCACAAGCCACACACCATCCCCAGCAAACTATAAATCATTTTTCTCATACACAAACCGGAATATGAACCAACACATCCAGCAAGTGACGCCAGAACTTATCTACCGTAGGAATCAGCATACGCTCGTCGGGTGAATGTACTCCACGCAAAGTCGGTCCGAAAGAAACCATATCCAACGACGGGTATTTCTCCAGGAACAAGCCACATTCCAGTCCCGCATGGATAGCCTTCACCTTCGGTTCCACTCCAAACAGACGTTTGTAGCTTTCCACTGCCACTTTCAAGATAGCAGACGACGGATTCGGTTTCCAGCCCGGATAACCGTCCCCAGTGACGCAAGTTGCCCCACCCAGTTCAAAAGCCGCACGTACCATCTGCGACATATCCTCGCGAGAAGAAAGAATAGAGCTACGCTGGCTGGTTACTACCACAATCTTGCCGTCGCGCATCTTCACAGAGGCTAAGTTGGAAGAAGTTTCCACCAGTCCCTCAATATCCTGACTCATGGCATATACTCCGTGATGTACGGCATACAATGAAAGCAGGAAGCGCTTCATCGCTTCTTTTTCCATCACTTCCGCACAAGGCGTTTCCGATTCCAGTTCCATGACCAGGTTCGGTTCCGTAACCGAAAACTCATTCTCTACATCTGCCAGGAACATATTCAGGGCTACCCGAACATTTTCCTTGTCGGCCATCGGCACCGCACATACAGCATGTGCCTCACGCGGAATGGCATTGTGCAGATTACCTCCGTCAATCAGGCTCAGACGCAAATCATACTGTTTCATCAGAATCACCAGGAAACGGTCGAGCAACTTGTTGGCATTGGCCCGGTTCTTGTTGATGTCATCCCCAGAATGACCGCCAGTCAATCCTTTGATGGTCACCCGGAAGAAGAAATAACCTTCCGGAACCGCCGTCATCGGGCACGGGAATTCAGCCGTAGTACCGGCTCCTCCGGCACATCCGATAAACAGTTCTCCTTCATCTTCTGAATCCAGGTTAATCAGGATGTCCCCGCTCATAAAACCTTCCTTCAAGGCAAATGCCCCAGTCAGTCCGGTTTCCTCGTCCACGGTAAACAAACATTCCAGCGGTCCATGCTGGATATCCTTTGATGCCAGTACCGCCAGTTCCGTAGCCATTCCGATGCCGTTGTCCGCACCCAGCGTGGTACCTTTCGCTCTCAGCCATTCTCCGTCGATATACGTTTCAATCGGGTCTGTTTCAAAATTATGTACGGTCTGGTTGTTTTTCTCACACACCATGTCCATGTGCGACTGCAACACTACCTTCTTCAGGCGTTCCATACCCGCCGTAGCCGGTTTACAGATCAGCACATTGCCTGCTTCATCCACCTTATGCTCCAACCCTTGTGCCTGAGCAAAATCCACCAGGAACTTCCGAATCTTCTCTTCTTTTTTTGAAGGACGCGGCACACGACAGATTTCCTCAAAATAATGGAACACCGATGCCGGCTGTAAATCTTTCTTTTCCATAAAAGTATTTCTATAAAACGATTAAAAATTGTATGCAAACAAAAGTTAAATCAGACAAATTCCCCTGCATAAAAGGCATTTTTAAAGACAAAAGCCCGAGGAATCATGACAAAAACTATATCTTTGCACCACAAAATTAATAGAAATGCTCAAGACTCTCCTGATAACTTTGTTAATAGTTGCTATCTGTATAGCGCTATTATCAGTAAAGATACTTTTCAAAAAGAACGGACGCTTCCCCAACACTCATGTAAGCGGAAGCAAAGCCATGCGCAAAAGAGGTATCGGATGCGTACAATCACAAGACCGTGCCGCCCAGCACCTCAATCCTCATGCTATTCCGGAGAGGCAGTCGGCGCAAACTGATGCTGAATAAAAAGCTAATAATTAACTAAAAACGATTATCAATATCATTATGAAAAAAACGAATGTTTTGAAAGGACTCCTGGCACTTGCCGTAGTACTCCTGTTCGCACAATGTACAGAAAAAAAAGGGACTTCCACTGAAGCTTCTGCACCGGCAGTAGCAGGTACCAATATGAAAATAGCCTATGTAGAAGTAGATTCCCTGCTGACAAAATACCGCTTCTGGAACGACCTGAACGAACTGATGATTCAGAAAGAAGAAAACATCCGTACCACTCTGAACGAAAAAGCAAAGGAACTGGACGGAGAAATGAGAGAGTTCCAGCGTAAATTGGAAAACAACGGATTTGCCAGCCGCGAACGTGCAGAACAGGAAAATGCCCGTCTGTTGCAGAAACAGCGCGACTTGCAGCAGTTGCAGGAAAAGCTTTATGCAGACCTTCAGGCAGAAAACCAGAAGAACAGCCTGCAGCTCCGCGACTCTATCAATTCATTCTTGAAAGTATACAACCAGAAGAAAGGCTACAGCCTGATTATCAGTAACACCCAGCTGGACAACCTGCTGTATGCTGACAAATCACTGGATATCACACAGGAAATTGTAGACGGCTTGAACGCACGCTACAACCCGAGCACCAAGAAATAAATTTCTTATCATTTTATCATACAAAAAAGTCCGGCCTTTTCGACCGGACTTTTTTTATGGCGACTTATCGCCTGTGGTTACATCTCATTCAGCAACGCATTCATTTCTTTCACCATCAAGGCAGGCGATTTCTTGTTCGTCTTAATCCAACCTTCCGGTGTAAATTCCGACAGCTTGGCGTTCAGTTTCTTCAGTTTTCCGGTAGCCCCCTTGGCTTCCAGTTCCTTCCGCAGCACATAGATTTTCTCGCAATCCTGCAAGCCCTCTACCAGGCGTTCAAAACGGATACTGCTGCGCGGACCCGGATAGATGCTGTACGTATCCCCAGCCGCCCATGTACGGAAACGGGAGTCACGCAACGGGTCCATCGGCCAGCTGTTCACCGCCCAACGCAAATAACCGTCATATCCGCCTGCCACAGCATGCAACGCCGTCCATGCGGCTTCCGCCGGTGCCGAGAAAGTAAACGTATTCGGGAACGCCTCCGTACAGCACGTGTACACCGTACTGATTTGTCCCTTGCGTTCGCGTTCCGCTTTCACCTCTGCCGGGAACTGGTTCCCGTAAGGAATACTGAGGTAATACAAATCGCCCTGAATCTCTTCGTGATAGTTTCCGGCCAGTGTAATCTTGAATTCCGGATCGGCTGCCTTGATTACCTTGATAGCCTCCTGCATGGCTTCCATCGGACGCTCGTCCATAGAGATAGCCGTCTTTTCAAACCAACCCTTTTCACGCAGGTGACGAGCGAAATCTTTCAGGAAGGTACCCCAGTATTCTGCGTATGCTTTATCTCCCGGTGCAGCCTTGATAAACTGTACCTGATTGGTAGCCTGGTCAAAATAGTCAAAGCTCAACGCCCACGGAATCATCGTGTAGCAGCTGATCAAGTCCTTGATACCTACTTCATTCATCATGAATTCCACCCACTTGTCGAACACCGTATAGTCGTACACCCACGTGCCGTCCAGCTTCTTCATCCGGAAAATCATGCTATGATAAGCGTCCTCCGTCTGCCCGGCCCAAGGCTTCTCCATGATACTGGCAGTAATGGAACGCTGCCCCGCATTGGCCAGCATCTTCATGACGGGACGCATGGCATCAAAATGTGCCTTGCTCCACAACGGCACCTGATAATATCGCGCCACGGCATACGGATTCTGCCACAAATCCAAGTGGAACACCCAGTCCTTGGGAGCCGGCAACGTGCGGTTCACCACCTCAATCTCAAACGGCAGTTTCATTGCCTCAAAATTCTTTCCGGAAACGGTCAGCGTACCTTTATATTTTCCCGGTCTTGCTTCCGCGGGCACCCACACGTTCAACCACACCGGCTGCGTGGTGCGCGCCTTCACTTCCCGCACCCGTACGATATCGAGCACATCGGCCACCATCGAAGAATCCCACTCCGCCTTATTCTCACGGATACCGCATCCTCCGCTTCCGTCCTTGTTCAATTCATCGGTCATCACGTAACGCACAAAATGGGTCCGTACTGCCGAAGCCGGAATCACCGAGTTCCCGTTTTTCAACTCACTGACGGTCATTTCCGCCCCTTCCAGGTCTTTCTGCGTCCACAATACCGCCTGCGCGTTCACTCGTTCTCCTTTCCACGCCTTCAGGCGAAGCGTACCGGTCTGCTTCGCATCCGGCACATCCAGCTTCTTGTAACGCACGTCCGTCGTACCCCAGCAGAACTGAACCGGAGCTTTCATCTTGTTCCATACTTCCACCCCGTCGTGAGGCTTCGTATCCGTCAGTTCCTCATAATCTCCCAAAGGGAATTTCTCTACCTGCTGCGAAAAGCAGGCCGGGCCGCATGCAAGCAGCACCGATAGAATCAGCATTTTTTTCATTTCTTATTATTTAGGTTAGTATACACTATCGAACCCATTTACATTATTCCCAGCTCCTTCGCCACTCGACAAGCCTCTATGGAACTCTTCACCTGAAGTTTTCGCAGGATTTCCTGCCGATGCCGGCTCACCGTATTGATGCTGATGGAAAGCAGGATGGCAATGTCCTTGCTCATCATCCCCTTAGCTATCAATCGGAGAATCTGTGTCTCCCGGTAAGACAGTATCTGCGAGTCATGCCGACGAGCCAGCTCCATCACCTCGCCCGTCAGGGAATTGACCACCACACTCTTTCCGGAAAACATCGGAAGCCAAGGCGTATACACGCACAAAGCCAGCCACAATCCGTTCTCCACAGGTGAAGACACATAAAACAACCGATGCAGCACAAACTGATAGTTCCCGGCCCCATCCTTCATGCGCAACTTACTGGCCAGATAGAACTCGGCCCGCTTCATCTTCGGCTGACGTCGCACGAAATGGAAGAAACGGAGCTCCTGCAAATATTTCTCGTGCAAATCGTCCGGATGCATCTGCTTCAGGATAGCCTCTTCCCAAATTGAATCAATCCGGTCTTCCGCGCCAGGCACCTGCTTCCATCCCAAAGTCTGAGAAAAATGCCCATAATACACATAGCTGATATTGGTATGCATGTCGCTCAATACCGCCACCGCATTCTCCATTTCCGCATAACCGGAAGCGATTTTCTTGTACTTTTCCAGCTCCGCCACCGGCAGCCCGTCTCCCTGCGGAACCAGACTCTGCGTCAAAAAACGGCTGTTCAATTTATCTACTATGTCCATGAAAATGGTTATTAATCATCATTGTGCATTCGTTTCCAACGCACTACATTTGCAAAGATAACGAGGAAAAATGATTATTAACGAATCACTCGGAAAACTTTTCACCAATTTAGGAACCTAAATTAATTTCATCTGATATGAAAAAACAACTCATCTTGGGCCTGGCACTCGGCGCATCGCTTCAAGCAGGAATGGCCCAGACACTGGAAAAAATGCAATGGTTCAACGAACCTGAACAATGGAAAATTGAAAATCAAGCCCTGACCATGTTTGTCACCCCGCAGAGTGACTACTGGCGGATTTCACACTATGGCTTTACCGTAGACGACGCTCCTTTCTATTACACCACCTACGGAGGAGAATTTGAAGTGAAGGTAAAAGTGACCGGCGACTACAAGACCCGTTTCGACCAGGCCGGACTGATGCTGCGCATTGACCATGAAAACTACATCAAGACAGGCATTGAGTTTGTGGACGGCAAGTTCAACCTAAGTACGGTCGTCACCCATAAGACTTCCGACTGGAGCGTCATCACGCTGGACAAGCCGGTACCTTACATATGGATCAAGGCTGTCAGACGGTTGGATGCCGTGGAAATCTTCTATTCCTTCGACGACAAGGAATATGTCATGATGCGCAACGCCTGGTTGCAGGATCACGTTCCTGTCATGGTAGGTCTCATGGCGGCCAGCCCGGACGGAAACGGCTTCAATGCCACCTTCGAAAACTTCAAGGTAAAGCACCTGCCTGACCTCCGCCGACAGGAATGGCTGAAAAAGAATGCGGAATAAGAAATGAAAAGAGGTTGCATTCCCAGTTGAAGCAACCTCTTTTATCATTTATGACGGAATCTTTTATCACAATCCCTACATATATAATTGGCCTTTGAAATCTTTCCGAATATACAATGACTCTTTCATCTTATAATTTGCTTTTACGCTAAAAAACTGATATTTAGACAAAAAACAAAATTTACCTCTAAATTTTTGTCCCTATTTTTTAGGTTAGCTTTTTACCTCCTCATTAATATTCCATAATATTATGATTCCACAGGTTATTTATATAATTATCCTTATCGAAATTTTTATATAAATTATCCACTTCTGTTTGTATTATTTTATCATTTGTACTTTTCAAGTGGTCTGGTAATAAAGATTTTACTTCATCCATATCCATCATCTTACCATCTATGAAATAACGTATGACAAGATTAGACATGAAATCTTTCAAGTTGCATGCAGCTGATTTCAATAATTTTGCGTTCTTATCCAATGCGCGGTCATAATATTCAAGGGCTTTTTGAGGGAAACCTGTCTTTTCATACAGCATACCTGTCAAAAATAACGTGTGGTAAGTGCAGAATTCTTTTTCGCATAATGAAGAAAACAAGTTCAATGATTCTTCTTTTTTCCCTATACGGAATAATATCTCACCTTTCCATAAATAAGAGTATGATATATTCGGATTAATGACTATTGCTCTGTCAATATAAGTGAGAGCTTTTGTCAAGGAATCCACATCGTTCTCATAAAGAAGCACGTAATGTAATGCAGAATTGTACAATGAAGATACTTCAGGAGTTTTCTTCAGTAGCGATAGGTCGTCCGAACTAAAGTTTTGCCCATGTATTCCAATAGAAAACATTATAAAGCAAAATGAAATCAATATATTTTTCATATTTCTTTTTATCAATTTATCTTTTTATAACTTCTGCTTTGACACTATTATTTTTTCCATAATAAGGATCTTTTTCTATTTTTCTCCCTAACTTTGAAACAAAGGTTGATTTTCTATAAGAAACAGCGTCTTTTTTCGCCATTTCAAACCATAATTTAATGTTTGTAATATTCATATCTTAAACTATAAATATGCAGAATCCCAGTGTCAGTATCAATCCCATCAGACTGCCGGTTCCAAATTGTCACCCATAATACCGGTTATTTACTATAAATTATTTTACAATAAAAGGGATGTTACATACCATGGCTACGACCTTTCCACCAACTTTTGCCGGCTTCCATTTTGGCATCATGTTTACCACTCGCAATGCCTCGTCATCGATTTCCTTGCCCAAACTTTTCATTATTTCGGCATCACGTATAGTGCCGTCGTCTTCCACTACGAAGTTCACCAAAACAATACCCGGTTTGCTATTGGCTGGTTTTCTGAAATTTCTACTGACGAACTCAATCATTGCATCGTGTCCGCCCGGATATTCTGCCAGTTCATCAACCACGTAGTAAACTCCGTCCTCCCGCTTTTGCGGCATAGAAGGTTTTCTCTGGTTCAATGGCCGACTACCGTTCTTTATAAATACATCCTTATATTTTTTGAAGGAACCAACCGCATCAAGGAATACTGTGATTGACTTCCTTTGTTCATCTGTGAATGAAGTCGGTATGGCGGATATAACCTCACTGGCCGGTGTGTCTATTCCATAAATACAATATTTCAGGAAATAGTTGTCGAGAAAAGAACCAACGGCAGGATTCTTTTTCATCTGAATTTCACACGTTTCCAATGCTTTTTTATAAAAAGCCAGAGCTTCTTCCGACTGTCCTTGCTCTTCCAGTGCTTTAGCTTTTAAAAGATAGAATCCATGCTGTTCCGGATTGTATTTTATCGCCTCGTCAAGGGCCTTTATAGTTTTATCATATTCTTCTTCAGACAATAATAAATTTACTTTATTTCCATAGGCTGTAATATAAGATTGATCCAAAGCGATAGCTTTATCTAACAAGTTCAACACCTCCGCTATCGAGTCTTTGTTTGAAAGGTTCCGCAACATGATTTCCGTAGCTCTATTATTCAAGTCAATAGCTTCCTGGGAATATTTCTTCTGTTGGGCCGAAACCGAAATAAATGAGAAGAAAAGAGCAGTAATTAAAAGTTGTTTTTTCATAAACTATGTAGTCATTTAAGATTCATATTTTACATCTATTTCTTATTTCACTCGCGCAATGATTCCTGTAAGGTTTGGACAGAACATGAGTTAAGCATTACATGCTCTGCCGCATTCTTTATCAAGGTTTCATTTATTTCCATCCTTTTAAAATCTTATTGTCACTTATATCTGAAAGGGATTGTAAATAAGCAAGGAACGCTCTTTCCCTTGTGTATCGCAGCTTTCCAGTGAGGCATTAGTGATACCACCCTGAGGGCCTCTTTGTCAGCTGTTTCATCATAACTTTTATCTATTGTGGATGATTTGATATTGCCGTCTGTGTCTATTACCACCTTTACGGTTATATAGACGTTTTTACCTGAGTATGATTCAGGCAACTTGAAATTCTTTTTTATGAATTCCAACATTTCGTTTACTCCTCCGGGATATTCCGGAAACTGTTCCGCCACAAAATAGACTCCGTCCTCCCGTTGAATCTGCATCTTCACTTCTTCAGGTTTATGTGATTTATAGTATAAAGGAAAACGATTGTCTTCAAATATGGCCTTACCATTGGAAAGTATAAATGCCTGCTCCATATAGTTCATTATAACCGGATATTTTTCCTTGAACATTAATTCATAATTTTCTAATTTCCTGTATATTTCCACATTCTCATCAGTACATAGCAGACTGTTGAAAAGGGAATACCAGAAAGGGAAATATGCCGTATAGTATTTCTTGCTGAGACGTTCCATCATCAACTCAGGGTTTTCTTCAAGTTTCTTTTTTATTACAAGCTATTATAAAAGAGTAAAATATATAACTCCTTATTAGGGAATCATAGACTTAAGGTAATAATTTTATTCTTATCTTTTATTGTTTGATAATAAAGAGTCTTACCATCCGGTGATAAACGCATTTTGTTTAAACGATTCTCTCCATCATTGGTGATTAATTTTACTGATTTGGAGTTGGTTAAATCAACCTTAAATACTCCATTCTTTCCAGCAACAATAAAACAATCTTTATTAGGAGTACTTTCTATCAAATATGGGTCGGTCACAATATTATCAAATTTATATGTGATGTCTTCTTCCTTATTCAGACCATCATAACATAAGATATGAAATTTATCATTACTGGCCTTTTTACATATTGTATAATAAGCATTCCCTTTAGGGTCGATATCAATTGATATTATTATACCTCTCTTTTCATTGGTTTTTGTAATAGAGCTACGCTCAGTTGGAGAAGAGTACATTGTTTCATCCGAACTGAAATATACTCTTTTACCATCAGCAGATGCTTTAACAGAAAAAATGACATCGTCAGGCAATCTGAAGAGATTCTTATATTTCTTATCTGTAAGATTGAATGAAACCATGTTTTTTTCTTTACCGAAAACAATAACATTGTCTGACAGAAAATCCACTCCAGAGGAAGCGTCAAACTCACTATAGTCTTTAAGACTGTTCTTATAAATAGGAGTGACTCTTCCTGTTTCTAAATCTTTAATGAAAACAGTAGAGGTAGCATCGGATGACAATTGTTTATAAACCATCATTTTCCCATCATGAGAAATGTTAAAATCAATGATTACATTGGATTTTACGGTAAAAGGGTTTTGTGCCATTAATGTCGTTGTAAACAAAAATAGTACACACAATGTAGTTTTTAAAGCTTTCATATTAGTTCACAATTTTAATTTGATATTAATTTACAATATTATATGACAATCTATTTTTGCATAAAACCTGTTATAAACTGTTCTATAGTAAAATAAAGTCTCATATATTTAGCAGCATCGTAAGCCTGCTTAGTAATCACATAACCTTCATATGTTCTAATTCCACTTTCATAACGTGAGATTAAATCACTACATCTTTGAATAAGCCTTTCATCCGCAGCTCTAGAATCAGGACTTATAGTTCCACTAAATCCGTCTAAAGATAAACTTTGGTATTCTAAATCGTGTTGTTGAGCTATATAATCAGCAGCATGAGTTGGAGTTGGTAATGATTGTAAAGTTTCTTTTTTCGTTGGACCTATATAATGACTTCCAAACCAACCGTCAGTTGACGTATTATTTTCTATCATGCCATTTTCAGATATATAACCATAATCTATCCACATCTCCTCCAGTCCAATTACCGCTTAAATACTTATATTGAAATTCCTCAAAAGTGTATGTACAACCGCTCCCTCCAATATAAATTCTTTGTTCTTTTTCATTTACGCTTCATTTATTTCCATCCTATTGAAATCTTATTGTCACTTATATCTGAAAGGGATTGTAAACAAGCAGGGAACGTTCTTTCCCTTGTGTATCGCAGCTTTCCAGCGGGGCATTAGTGATACCACCCTGAGGGCCTCTTTGTCCGCTGTTTCATCATAACTTTTATCTATTGTGGATGATTTGATATTGCCGTCTGTGTCTATTACCACCTTTACGGTTATATAGACGTTTTTACCTGAGTATGATTCAGGCAACTTGAAATTCTTTTTTATGAATTCCAACATTTCGTTTACTCCTCCGGGATATTCCGGAAACTGTTCCGCCACAAAATAGACTCCGTCCTCCCGTTGAATCTGCATCTTCACTTCTTCAGGTTTATGTGATTTATAGTATAAAGGAAAACGATTGTCTTCAAATATGGCCTTACCATTGGAAAGTATAAATGCCTGCTCCATATAGTTCATTATAACCGGATATTTTTCCTTGAACATTAATTCATAATTTTCTAATTTCCTGTATATTTCCACATTCTCATCAGTACATAGCAGACTGTTGAAAAGGGAATACCAGAAAGGGAAATATGCCGTATAGTATTTCTTGCTGAGACGTTCCATCATCAACTCAGGGTTTTCTTCAAGTTTCTTTTTTATAAGATGATGAAGATTACCTCCTATATCATCTACTACTTCACTACCGCCAATGCAAAGAGTTATCAGCCTGTCGTAAAACAAGCTGTCGGGTATCTTGTCTAATTTATACAAACCTTCGTACATGTGTTTCCTGAAACTTGATTTAAGATTATCAAACGAAGGGATATTACCATAAGTAAGCCAGAGTTCATGCCAGGTTATAGGGAAAGTATTGAAGAAATCACGTTGAGTCTCTGCAGTATACCCTGATTTTACCATTAAAGCGAATGTACGGTTCACCTTTGCTGTATCTACAGGAAAACTGAATACTGTGATAAAACAGAATGACAGCAGCGATAATAATACAAGTCTTTTCATAATATGTCATTTACGGTTATTTTTCAAGTATATATTTTCCAAATCCTGTTCAGATTTAAAATCATACAAAGCCATATTCCTTAAACGGAAGTAACTTACATAAGCATCCTTCATGGCTGAATAATACTACTGCATGGTCTCATTCTGCTTCTGGCGTGCGGAGGTAAGCTTATATACGAAAAGTCCTCCCAAAGCAAAGCCCTTTACCACCACGGCGTACTGCTCGCAGGTCAGAAGGTACGAAGCTTCCGCCAACTCCCTAAACATACCGAATGATTATAAGTCATGCAATAATACCATCAGACTACAGATATTTGTTTGATGCGAAATTAAGGCAAACTATCCATTAAACCATTGGTAATCCATAGAAATAAGCTTGTAAGATAGATTTGTATATATCTGATTATCAAATACTATACAGTATAAATACTTGTAATATAAGACAAAGCAATTATAAGTCTAGTTTTTCAACTAAAAACAAGACAATATCCCCACCTTCAGGAATACCAATTTTTTTTCTAATATTAGTTTTGTACTTATGTACTGAAAAGACACTATTCATCCAAATGGCAGCAATCTCTTCTGTCTTGAATCCAGAAACAAGCATGCAACACAACTGGACTTCTTTGTCATTCAGCATAGGATATTTCTGAATAAGTTTTGAATAGAACCCATCAAAAGATAGATCTATATGATTATAAAACTGTTCCCACTGTGTACCTAGCAAATAATTCTCATCTATTATATGATACTTTTCCAAATCTTTAAGAAATCTTGCACTCTGCACTTGCTGTGTTGAGCGCAAAATTGCTATCTTCTTTGCTATCTCAAAATCACGCAAAATAAACTCTTTGACTTCATTTTTTACATTTCTAAGGTTATCCAAAGAATTAATCTGCTGTTGCAAAGCGAGAATCTTATAAACTTGCTTTTTCCGGATCTGTATATATATCACCAAAGATACGCATAATACTACAAGAAGTCCTACCAGAATGTATTTATAAATGGCTATCTGTCTATGAATAGTTTGTTTCTCACAAATATTTGTATAGGCCTGTATCGCCTTATCCAATGATTCTCCATTCAGGCAATCAAATGCCATTTCATATTTCTCCTTTAGCTTGTTAAGGCATTTTATTTGTTCGCCTGCATCATGATTTAACCGAGCAAACTCTGCACATAACGTATAGAATTCTATTTCTGCAAAGGCATTTCCTCCATTTATACTATTCTCTATCGCCAGAGACTTATATTTTTCTGCATTTAACAAGTCCTTTTTACGATAATAACAATATGTCAAAATTGCGAAACATGTGAATTTATGTTCAATGGATGTTTCCTCAACTACAGCTTCTTTCAGCTTTTCTATGCAAGCATCCCAATGTTGCATTTTGTATAAGGCAATTCCCTGCAGACGTTTTATTTCACTTAAAAATATATTCTTCTTACCAAGATGTTTTTCTATTTCATTCAATTTTTCGTATGAGACTTTATATTGATCTAAATATAGAAAGCTTTTGGCAACTTGTATTTGAGTTGATATACTCATATCTTGAAAATTTACATCCTTTATGCATTGATTGGCAAGAGTCTGGTATTTAATAAAATTCAAGGTATTAAATTGCCTGATATACATTTCACCGAGATAGCTGTA
This sequence comes from uncultured Bacteroides sp., assembly GCA_900552075.1. Lineage (GTDB taxonomy): Bacteria > Bacteroidota > Bacteroidia > Bacteroidales > Bacteroidaceae > Phocaeicola. The sequence goes on from URYL01000001.1 coordinate 222,657, forward strand.
AAGATAAAAAAGCCATTCCTGGTCATATTCTTGTCTAGCAATATTTATTGCGGTTTCTATGGTATGGACTTCTTTTGTTATATCATTTTCTTTTTTATAGGTTTCCGCAAGAAGATATAAAGTTTCAAGGTATGGCTGAATCATTTTTTCTTTCTTAAAAATCTGAATGCACCTTTCCAACACACTCTTTGATGGATAATAATTATTATCCGTATAACTGAGTGTGATTGCAGCTAATATAAAATGAACCGCATCTCTTTTATTCTTTACGCAATTCATGTTTATCGTATCTAACTTTAACAAATAGGATTGTGGATCATTTTCTATCTGAAAAATTATATCATCAAAATTTCTACTTTCCGAATATCCAGAATTACAAGAACCAAGCAATAACAAGGAAATACATGCTATTACACCCATATAGTGATTCAGTTTCATATTCATATTATTTTGCATTGTTATATCATGCAACTAAATGGATTAGATGTTAAAGTCTCATTTTACAACAGACATTTGTCAAAAGACATAGCTGTATTCAACCTGTATATATTAAACTTGCAATTCGCATCATTGTTTGTTACACAGGAAGATGCCCACAAATATATTGATAAATGGCATTGAACAATGATAAAAAAGGGGAAATATACAGATTATATTCTTTTTTTAGCTAGGTTGTCATAACAAAACAGTACGATGGATATAGAAACAGTTTATTTTATTTTATCTTCGTGAATTGAATAACTCCACTTGCGAAGACATTGTTTGTATTTTTTGTTTTGGGTAGTCACCCCATTTGCCTGTAAGGCAGGTACTTTCTCTAATTTATGATTTTCATCAAACTGAAATTCCGCCACATTCAATCTGGCTTTTACACTGCGAATCACTTTCTTTTCATCCTCATTCCCGTCAACCCATTGCACACTAAAACCTTCAAAAACGGAATATTGCGAATACAATGCTTCGTATAAATAAGTAGATCTCTTTTCCGGGTTCACTTTACGTTTTCAAATAAGTTAGTGAAATTTATTTAGTATATCACCTTTGAACATTACTATGCTATAACTGATAAACAAGGAAAGCATCCACAAATTCAATCACCAAATTTGGTTATTATTCTTAATTGATGTATTTTTGTATCAGAACATAAAGGAAACCAGTATGTATGAAGAATATATCACAGCCAAAATGACACCGGCAGGAAAAGTGCTGGAGCATATTTTGAGGAAAGCAAAAATCACTCAAAAGGAACTATCCACCGAGACTGGTATATATCCACAAAGAATCAATGAATTAATTAAAGGAAAGCGAGATTTCACTATCGAGCAGTCTCTAAACATAGAAAAAGCATTAGGAATAGGCATTGAAGGCTATTTTTACATCATACAAGCCAATTATCAAGTCTATGCCTATATTACAGAAAAAGAACGGTCCCAGCATCCGGACTTATCAAAATTCAGCACAGCTTTATTCTGGGATACAAGAATAGAAAAAATCAACTGGATAAAAAACAAAGAATGGGTCATTCAACGCATATTTGAATATGGCAACCAGCAGGAAATTGAGGAAGCCATCAGATTTTATGGAAAGGATACATTAAAAGCGATATTACCCACCATAAACAGTGAATGGAAAAAGGAAACGAGGGAAAGGAACTTTAAAGAATTTGCGCAATGAAACTGCATTATGAAACTGTATCCCCACTTTTAGTTAACTGTCTGAAGAAAATATCAGAATCAGATATTTTCAAAGATTTTAGTTTAGTGGGCGGAACATGTCTTAGTCTCCAACGAGGGCACAGACGCTCCATAGACATAGATTTGTTTACAGACATAGATTATGGAAGCATGAATACAGCAGCAATGAAAGTTTTCTTGAAAGAGAATTTTCCTTATACGGAAAATCTAGACACCTTGGACCAACCAGCCTTGGGATACTCCGTCCGCATTGGAGAATCCCCAACTGCTTGCATAAAAGTAGACTTCTTCTATACGGAAAACTTTATTTTTCCCATCAAAAGCATAGATGGAATCAGACTTGCAGACATAAGAGAAATCGCCGCAATGAAAATAAAAGCGATTACTCAAGACGAACCCAGGCAAAAGGACTTTTGGGACATCTATGAACTTTCCAACACATTCAGTCTGAAAGAAATGATTGAGTGGGCCACCACACGTGATGAATGGAGCTTTACAGAAAAAGAGGTTGAAGCCGGATTCAAAAAAATATCCAACATCAAAGAATGTCCGGAAGGGATAGATTGCTTTAGAGGATACGCATGGGAACTTATCAGTATGGATCTGAAAATGGATGCAGAAGAATACTTCAAACAAAAGTCTACATAATTTTTGAAGTTTTTCATTCTCCTACGAATAATTGCTTTTTCACATAAATAGGTAGTGTAAAACAAACTGTGTCACGAGTTATTCCAACATAACAAAATGTCAATTCCCCTCCTTCCTCATTCAAATTTTCTAATTCAGTCGCTCCAACCCCCATGCTTCCCTTTTTCCCAAGGAAAAGTATCTATACAAATCTAAAAAGAAACGGAATTCAGGAAAACAACAAACACCATCACACAAATAAGAAAGAACCCACGCACATCCTCCACAAAACACGAGCAAACACGTACAAAAAGGAACTCCCATTTTCACACTCCAATCCCCCCATTCCACAAAAAAATCTCCTCAAAAGTCTTCACCCACGCCCCCTCTCCAGAAGCCCCCAAAACCACTTTCCCAAAACGCAAGTACATTTGCCCTCAAACGCCCTTGCGTTTTCCTTCAAACGTCAAAGAGTTTTTCCTGAAACGCTTCGGGGTTTTCGTCCAAACCCTTCGGCATTTTGGTTCCAAATCCGGCTTTTCAGGCCAATTTCCCCGCATTTTCTTCTCCAGATTCATCCGAATACCCGTTTTCAGACAGGAAACACCCCCTCTACAAGCCTTCTGAGAAGGGTAACTCAAGATTATACACGAAAAAATGCGAAAATCCGTTCTTCAGAAAGAAAGCAGAATTTCGCATTTTAAATCTTATACTCAGCTAAAAGCAGAAGATAAAGGCAAAGTGATTTTTCCGTTCAATACATCTCCCAGTACTTTTCACACTCGTGAAGGTAGTCCGTTTCCGGATGGGTACCGAACACCAGCGCATAGAAGGAAGTACCCCGCAAACGAGCACGATGGATGTCGGCCAACAGCGCGTCATCGGGAGGGGGCATCTCGAAATCGGAAATCAGCACTACGTCGGCCCGATGCCAGCCGTGGGTACGCAGCATCATCAGCGCTTCGGCAAAGGCCGGACGCACATCGGTACCTCCGTCGAAGCGACGTTGCAGGAAGTCCACCAGCACAGGGAAATCGGTCTTCAAATCGCGCACCAAGAGGGCTTGGATGTCTTCCGAGAAATTGATGACGTAACATTTCCGCGAGGTGGCTTCCGTCAGTCGGGCAATGGCCAGCACGGCCGACTTGGCCAGGCGTTCGCGGCCTTCGCGCATGGAACCGGAGGTGTCCACACAAATGATGTAGGGGCCCTGGGCACTGACTTTCTTTTTCTCCGGCGAACGGTCGGAACGGTCCTCGCGGGAATAGGAGTCGAACTGTTGCAGGCGTTTTTCCACATAGCGCTGCATGAAGAAGGGATAGAGCACTTCGTCCGTGAGGTAGCAATACTCCACGGGCAGCAGACTGTTGAGGTCGTCGCCCAAGGTCACTCCTTCCACGTCGCTTTGGGCGGCATGATGAATCAGGCTGTCGGCCCGGAGTCCCGACAGGGAGTCGAAACTTTCTTTCCGTCCGCCCACGTTCTTTCCCAGGCAGCGCACCAGCTCGCGTATCTGGCGGTTCTGCTCCATGGCTTTTTCGTAGGGCACCACTTTCTGATAGAGTTCCGGATGGTTCCGCAACAGCCATTTCACGCGCGAACCCCGGAGGTTGCCCTCCGTTTTCAGGCCGAACGACTTGTCCAACAGGGCGAACCCGTCGCACAGGCGGAAAAGGTGCTGGTACTGGTAGTCGTATTCCTTCACCGAGAGCAGGTGGTGCCACTTGTCCAAGAAGAGTTCCTGCAAGGCCGCACGTTCCTCGCTCCCTTCGAGAAGCTGGGACAGGCGACCGATGTAATAGGACACATCGAGTTCGGCCAAGGTATAGCGCTTGCGAAAAGCCGTTTCCATCCGTTGCAGGAAGGTCAGGAAATCGGCTGACGAGAGAGTTTCGTTGGCATAGAAGACTTCCCATTCGGGGGTATAGCGGGAATAGAATTCCTGAAGCGAGGGCACCGTCTTGCGGTAATAGTCCCACACACATTCTTCCAGCTCGCTCTCCAGCACCGTCCGCCCCTGAAGGTATTCTTCCATCCGCGCCCGGCTCCGCTCACGAAGTTGCTCCAAATAAGCTGTTTTCAGGTCTTTCAGACGGATATTCCTCGTTCTCTTTCCGGTATGCATGTTTCATTTCCTCCAATTCATTCCGATAGCGGAACAGGGCTTTCGTCGGCTCGCCCAGTATCCGGCTCATGGCTTCTTTTTCTTTTCGTCCGACAAACAGATGGCTTGCGCAATAGTCGGCCTCTTCTTTCACCCAGTCGCCGCAATGGGCTTCCACATGGCCGAGCTGCTGTTCCAGCCGACTGAAGCGGGCCGGAAGGTCTTCGTGCGACTGTACTTCCATGGCGGGCAGGGCGGTACAGTCGGGTGTACACAGCAAGGGGTATTCATAATCGTTGATGAACACCGAACGGCGGCCCCGACGGAGGGTGTAGACTTTCGAGGGGGATACCTTGCCGCGCATCGAGGGGTCGTATTTCTTCAGCACGTAACAGTCGGTCTTGTACTTGTCCTTATGCAGGTAGAACTGCTTGCCGGTATCGTCCAGCTGCTGGTAGTCGGAAGCGAAGAGGAGCAACCGTCCGGCCAAGCGCACGCGCTCCACCTGGTAATAATAGGAGTCGACCAGTTGCAGTCCGGCATCGGCCCGTTCGCGCAGGGCTCCTGCCGAATCGAGTTCTTTCTTCAGGGCTTGCAGGTCGGCTTCAATGCCGGAGAGGTTCAGCACATAGCCGCGCACGCTCTCGCCTACCGCGGTCAGCACGGCATCGCGCACCCAGTCTATCTGTCCGGTCTCGTTCCACAGACAATGTACCATCAGCAGGCAGTCGGACAGGCGCACCTCGGTGTTTCCTTGCAGGAAGGCAGAAGCCCGCAACAGGCGTACGATTTTCTTCCAACGGCGGTCGGACACGTACAGGGCGGGCGAAGCGGGTACATCGGCATTTTCCAGCTGACGGTTGTAGTCTTCCAGCTTGTCCTTGAGGGAATGAATCACTTCCAGCACGGAATAGTGCAGACCGACGGCCTTCATCTGTTCCTGCCACTGGCGGTATTCTTCGTCGCTCACGGCCAGTTGCTCGTCCACCTCCGGCTCGCGTTCATCGGCGGTCAGAATCATCTGATCGAATTCAGACAGGTCTTCAATGCCACCCACCAGCTTGCGCACCAGGAAACGGTCGTACAGAGCTTCCAGTCCTTGCCCCGAAGCGGGAAGTTCGTTCGAGGCGGCAATCAGTCCTTTCATGGGCACCTGCACGGAGAACTGTCCGTTGCGGTAGATTTTCTCGTTGATGACAGTCAGCAGGGCATTCTGTATGGCGGGACCGGCTTTCCAGATTTCATCTAAAAAGACCACAGTGGCGGTGGGCAGATAGCCTTCGGTCATGCGCTCGTAGGTGTCCTCGTTTTTCAGCTTGGCGATGGACACGGGACCGAAAATCTCGTCGGGGGTACTGAAACGCGACATGAGGTATTCGAACGCGGTACCTCCGCGGAACATGAGTTTCAGCCGACGGGCCACCATACTCTTGGCTACTCCCGGAGGGCCCAGCAGGAAGATGCTCTCTCCGGCCACGGCCGACAGCAGTGCCAGGGCCATGACTTCTTCCTTGCCGTACACCCGCTCATTCAGGGTTTCCAGCAGTTTCTCAATGCGGTTTCTCAATGCTTCCATTTGACGTAGAGTGAGGGGAAAAACTTATGGTGCTGCGACAGCACGTTGAGGGTCTGGAGCACCACCGACAGCACAATCAGTCCCAGCCCCAAGTAGAAACTGAAATTCAAATCCTTGGCCTCCTGGAAAATAATCATGGCACCGATGATGCTGTATATCGGTTCGAGGTTGTAGCTCAGATTGACCGTAAAGGCGGAAATGACCTTGAGCACCTGAATCTGGAGGATATAGAGTCCAACGGTACAGACCGACGCCAGACAGAGCAGGTAAACCAAGTCTTTCGTACCGGGCAGAATGGAGGCCACGGGAAAATAATGGAGGTAGAAAGGCAGGATACACGACAGGCCCAGGAAACCGCCCAGCATCTCGTACATCAGCATGGTGCTGGAGGTGTAGTTCACAGCCACTTTCTTGTTGACAATGGTAAACAGCGAAGCCAGGGCCGACGAGATAACGCCCATGCAGATACCGGTCCGATAGCGGGTGTCGAAATGGAAAATCAGCACGATGCCCCCCACGGCCACCAGGCTGAACAGAATCTCCCGCAAGGAAATGCGGTGACGATTGATGAGGGGCTCAAAGATGGCGGTAAAGAGGCTCATCAACGACAGGCAGACCACACCGATGGACACGTTGGAGGCCTTGATGCTTCCATAGAAGAAAATCCAGTGGCTGGCCAGCAGCAGTCCCACGGAGGCAATCTTTGCCACATCGCCGAAAGAAACCTTCCGCAGTTTCTTCAAGCACGAAAGCAGCAGAAAGAACATCACGGAGGCAAACATCATCCGGTACCATACGAGCAGTCCTTCGTTCAAGGAAATCAGTCGTCCGAACACGCCCGTCCCTCCGGCAATGAGAATGGAAAGATGCAGTTTTATAAATGCTTCCTTCATAATGACAGAATCTAATGTGATAACTATACAAGAAAGCGAAGAACTCCTCGCGCATGACCGGCGGAATTCTTCGCTTCTTATGTGGATTTACTGAATAATCGTCAGCTGATTACAGCGGCATGTTGCCGTGTTTCTTCGGCGGATTGCTTTGGCTCTTGTTCTGAGTCATTTCCAATGCCTGAATCAGTTTGTAACGGGTATCTTTCGGCAGGATGATTTCATCGATGTAACCCTGCTCGGCAGCGCGGTAAGGATTGGAGAATTTTTCCTTGTATTCTTCCACTGCCTTGGCTTTCTCTTCCGGAGTAGCCTTGCGGTACAGGATGTTTACGGCACCGTCGGCACCCATTACGGCGATTTCGGCTGTCGGGTAAGAGAAGTTCACATCGGCACCAATCGGCTTGCTGTTCATCACGATGTAAGCACCTCCGTAAGCTTTACGGGTAATGACGGTAATCTTAGGCACAGTAGCTTCTGCGTAAGCATACACAATCTTCGCGCCGTGACGGATGATACCGTTGTGTTCCTGTGTACATCCCGGCAGGAAGCCCGGTACGTCTTCGAATGTCACGATAGGAATGTTGAAGCAGTCGCAGAAACGGATGAAGCGGGAAGCCTTGTCAGAGGCATCGATGTCGAGCACACCGGCCAGGTAAGCAGGCTGGTTAGCCACGATACCTACGGAACGTCCGCCCAGACGGGCAAATCCGACCACGATGTTCTTGGCAAAGTGAGGCATCACTTCAAAGAAGTACTGGTTGTCGACCACCGGCTCGATGATGTTCTTGATATCGTACGGCATGTTCGGGTCGTCCGGAATGACGCTCATCAGTGATTCATCGGCACGACGGATGTCGTCGTTGCAAGGAATCATCGGGGCATCTTCCATGTTGTTGGAAGGAAGGAAGCTCAACAGTTCGCGGATGCTCATCAGGGTTTCTTCTTCGGTGTCGCAGAGGAAGTGTGTCACACCGCTCTTGCTGCTGTGAGTATAGGCACCACCCAGTTCTTCCTTGTCCACTTCTTCGTGGGTCACGGCTTTCACTACGTCCGGACCGGTGATGAACATGTGACTCTTTTCCTTCACCATGAAGATGAAGTCAGTCAGGGCCGGAGAATAGCAGGCACCTCCCGCACACGGACCTAAGATGGCCGAAATCTGCGGAATCACACCCGAAGCAATGGTGTTCTGATAGAAGATGGAAGCGTAACCAGAGATACTGCCTACACCTTCCTGAATACGGGCACCACCCGAGTCGTTCAAGGCAATGACCGGAGCACCGTTCTTCAGGGCCAGCTCCTGTACCTTCACGATTTTCTGAGCACCGGTTGCACTCAGCGTACCGCCATACACGGTGAAGTCGTATGCATATACATAGACCAGACGGCCGTCAATCTTACCGTATCCACATACGATACCGTCGCCCGGGATATGTTTCTTGTCCATGCCAAAGTCTGTGCAATGGTGGATTACGAACTTGTCGATTTCATTGAACGTACCCTTGTCGAGCAACATGTCGATACGTTCGCGGGCTGTCATGTGACCGTTGGCGTGCTGTTTTTCCACACGTTCTACGCCACCGCCCTGAGAAGCCAGCTTGTCCAGCTCCTCAAATTTCTTATATTGTTCTGCTGTTGTCATTGTTCGTCTTCTTTAATTACATCCAACGTCATTATTACCTGATTGCTGTTGACGGAGTCTCCTTCGTTCACAAGGATTTCCTTCACCACGCATTCACTGTTCACTTTGTAGTTGCTCTGCATCTTCATGGCTTCAATCACTACCACGATATCACCAGCCTGCAGACGGTCGCCCACCTTTACCGGAATCTTGACTACCTTACCCGGCATCGGAGAAACAATCTTGTCCTGCTGCTTCTCTTCGGCACCCTTGCGCATGCGCAGGTACTTGGCCTGTGAGTCGATGATGTCGATGTTGTATGACTGGTAATGTGCATTGACGGTGTAGCTCTTTCCGCCTTCCTTACGAATCAGTTCGGCGTTGTACGACTTTCCTTCGTGCAGAATGGAACAACTTCCGTTTTCGGCCATCACGATGTCCACATCGTAAGGCACTCCGTCGATGGTCAGCTGTACCTTATTGCCTTCCTTGCTGACCAAGGTTACGTCTGCAACTCTGTCTCCTATATGTATTTCCATAATCTTCTACTTTAATAAATACGTTTAGATTCGCAATACACCTTTCTTCAGGCCGAATTCACGCCAGCGGCTGATCGGACGGTTATCGCTGGAAGCCGACTTGTTTTCTTCCAGGTTCATCAGGTAGTCGATGTAAGCGGCAATCATGGCAATGTTCTCGGTTTCTTCCTCTTTCTGTCCGGCCCATTTACGCAGCATTTCCTGGTGCTTCGGGATGAACAGCGTATTGTAATGACCTTCTACGAAGTCGGGCACATTCATGATGTGACGCAAATAACCGATGTTGGTCTTCAGGCCGGTAATCTTGTATTCGTACAACACACGGCGCATACGTTCGATGGCAAACTCACGGGTAGTAGCCCACACAATCAGCTTACCGATCATCGGGTCATAATAGATAGGAATTTCGTAGCTTTCGTACACATAGCTGTCGATACGTACACCGATGCCGTTCGGTTCCATCAGCTGACGGATGACACCCGGAGAAGGCATGAAGTTGTTTTCAGAGTCCTCGGCACAGATACGGCATTCAATAGCGTGTCCACGCTGCTTCAGGTCTTCCTGCTTGAAGTGCAGCGGTTCGTTGTTCGCGATGCGAAGCTGTTCCTTTACCAGGTCCACGCCTACCACTTCTTCCGTAATCGGATGCTCTACCTGCAAACGGGTATTCATTTCCAGAAAGTAGAAATTGCGATGCTTGTCGACCAGGAATTCGATAGTACCGGCTCCTTTGTAATGCACAGCCTTAGCCGCAGCCACAGCTGCCTCACCCATTTTCTGACGCAATTCAGGAGTCACGAAAGGAGAAGGAGTTTCTTCCACGATTTTCTGGTTACGGCGCTGAATAGAACATTCACGCTCAAAAAGATGCACGGCATTTCCGAAATTATCACCCAGAATCTGGAATTCGATATGATGAGGTTCTTCTACAAATTTTTCCAGATAGACGGTATCGTCACCAAAAGAAGACATAGATTCCGAACGGGCTGTATTGTAAGCTTCTTCCACTTCCCCTTCGTTGTGGATAAGACGCATACCTTTACCTCCACCACCCATGGAAGCTTTCAACATGACCGGATAGCCTATCTGATTACAGATTTCCTTGGCTTCTTCCACACTCTGCAACGGTTGTTCAGTTCCCGGAACGACCGGTACACCGGCTGCAATCATGTGCTTACGAGCTGAAATCTTGTCTCCCATGGCATCCATCGTTTCCGGATCCGGACCGATAAAGATAATACCTTCCTGACGGCAACGACGTGCAAACTCTGAATTTTCAGACAGGAATCCATATCCCGGATGAATAGCATCCACTCCATGACGTTTGGCCGCCATGATAATCTTATCTATGTTCAGATAACTTTCGCGCGATGCAGCAGGACCAATCAGACAAGCTTCATCCGCATAAAGTACGTGGCGAGCCGCTCTGTCGGCTTCGGAAAAAACTGCGACGGTACGAATGCCCATTTCACGGCAAGAACGCATCACGCGCACAGCAATTTCACCACGGTTAGCGATCAATACTTTGTGTATCATGCTTTATGTTTTAATTATGATTTCTATGATACCGGGTCGTTCTCACACCACCCAATTAGCTGATTATCCACACGCTGAAAAAATCATTCGTGCACAGATAACCTAAAAACTGTGCAAAAATAGCAAAAAAAGAGACACCTTTCCAATGAATGCCTCTTTTTTTGCCAAAACGCTACCTTTTCCCCACAAAATACCTACAAATGAGGAAATAATTATGCTCAAACAGACTATAACGTAAAGTCGAGTTTACAAAACAACGGAATACAGAATATGTATTTTTATTCTTAAAATATTTTATAAATTCTCATTTTGCAGGTCTGGGACAGCCTAAACCCACCGGTCTATCGAGTCTGACGGACCGTATAAATCACCTTTCCGTCTTTATTGATCATGTGCAGACACAATTCTTTCTTATCGGCCGAAACCAAAGAGAAACCGGATTCACCGCTACAGAATTGGGTTCCGTCGACGGCTTTCACCTTACGGCTTAACGAACCGGAAGAGTTTACCACGTAATCGATGGCACTTCCCGGCTTGCGGATGTGCTGGAAGTTATGAATATGACCGCACAGATACATATTTACATTTTTATGCTTGCGCAAAATGGTGTCTACTCTTTTTTCCATGTCCAGACGTTCGGCATCGCTCTTGTCGGTATCGGCAAAAATCGGATGATGCCCCACAACCAGCACCCAGTCTTCCTTAGCTGCGGTCAGCACAGAATCCATCCATGCCAGCTGCTTGTCCATGTCCTGCCGACAGGCATCCGGATATTTCTCCACATCTTTCCGATATTTGTCCAGCAAGGGAGCAGTATCAATCATGACCAAGCGCACGGTCACATCGTCATTCTCCAACACCTTCGTGTAATAACGGGCCGGTATTTCCCAACGGGCACTCACCTGCGCATAATCCAATACCGCCTGGGTATTTCCACGGTATTCATGGTTTCCCATGACCGGATACCAAGGAATCATCAACTCCGGATGACTGTATATCAGTTCGTAATTGGTCATCCACAACGGATCGTTCACGCTGCGGACACCTTCAAAATGGTGCACATCGCCTGCAGCTACTATAGCTTCGATATCTACATTCTCCGCCAGCTGCCCCATCAGTTCGGCAATAGGCTTCTGGTCGTAATAACCGTTACGTCCCAAGTCATTGGCCAGCAGAAAGTTTACCGGCTTTTCCAATGCCTTCCATGCAGAAGCATCCTGCGCAAACGCCACCAATACAGACAAGGACAAACAGCAGGTCCAAAATAGTTTTTTCAGTGAAATCATAAATCAAGCAAATTAAATGAATTGAGATTTTCAAAGAATAAGCCCGAAACAGGCTGTCCGGACTTATTCAATTGAGGAAAACGCAGTCACTCTGACTGCCTTAACAAAACCTAGAAAAGGAAATTATTATTTTGCGCCATAGGCACCGAAACGAGCTTCTACTTTCGGAGATGTATATGTCTGACCGTTTACACTCAGACCTTCTGTTCCAAAATATGGAGCCAGTGCCGCATCGCTTCCGTCATATGCGCCTGTCAGTACCGGAGAACCAGTCTGTACGTGGAAGTCCCAAGCCTCATCGTACACGTAATCTGTCAAAGCCACGTCGTTAATCGGGAAGTTGACAAATTTCGGATCATTAGCCGCACATTCTTCAGCAGTCTTTGTTATCACGCTGTGTACATCGACTACACCTTCATTATAATTTTTATGTGCATATGCATATCCAGCCCAAGAATAAGCTACTCCTGACTCTTCTTCAAACACTACATCACTTTTCTGTGTTCCAGAAGCATAATAATTGTAATCGATGACAGAACTGCTATTGTATCCTCCATCCACTTTATTAGCATCCTTATAATTCGGAGTCATGGCTCTGAACTTGCAGTTTACCATCAGGTTATTGAAGACATTTGCCAAGGCATTCTTTTCTACATATACGCAACCGCCTTTTTCACCGTCACGACGCCATCCGGCATTGATAATGGTATTGTTGTACGCCTGGATTTTGGCCATAGCACGGTCTTCGCTCTGACCAGAACTGGACAGTTTCAAACCATTGGTATTCGGACTGAACATCACGTTGTCGGCTACATCGACCACGCAACCGGCTTTCACGTTTACAGCTTCTGCTCCGTCATATCCGTTGGCGGCAAAAATATTATGGGCAATAATAGCATTTCCTCCCATCAAATAAATACCATCTGACCAACCGTTACGCAAAATGGAGTTTGTAATCACATAATGTCCGTTAATATTGTCAGTTGTTATCTGAGGATAAGCATCGTCTCCTGCAGTGTACATACCTGAACTAGCAGCTGGAGAACCTTCCACCACCTGGCCTCCTGTATATTCTATGACTGTATGGTCTATCAGCATTTCCCCGCAAGTAGAGGTGGCCACAATACCTCCCCACATTCCTTTCAAAGCGTTCTCTTTCGTACGTTCATCTTCCGCAATTGAGAACAAGATAGGTTTCTCAGCCGTTCCTTCGCAATACAAGTTTCCATTTACGGTAAATTCTACGGGTACATGATTGGCTCCCACCCCATCAGTGCTTACAATAATCTGTACACCTTCTTTAATCACCAGACTCTTTCCTTCCGGCACTGTATAATGATCCGTAAGCTTTACAATAGTATCAGCAGGCCAAACAATGACATTGTCATTGGTTTCCTCATTGTTTCCACCATTGTTTTCATCATTTCCATCCGTATTCTCGGTACCGTCACCATTAGCAATAGGATCTTCTTCCGTACAAGCGGTCATAAAAGACAACGCTACCAAAGCTGTACTTGCCAGCAAATAATTTTTCAGTCTCATTACGTAATAAATTTAGTTACTAGTTAAATATTTATATTTGATTATAGTTTATATCTGATTCCCAGCATGAACGACTGTCCATGCCATTCTTTCCGTTCAATCACATTGCCGTTCTTACGTTCATAGTCCACATTTTCTGTATGCGGTCCCTTTTGAATGAATCGCAACAAAGGAGTGTCCAGCAGATTGGACGCTTTGGCAAAAATACTGATGCCGTTCTTGAAGCTCTTTTCCACAGATGCATCCAGTTGCATGTAGCCGTCTTCCCAAATATCATCGTTATACCAGTTGGAAATGTCACTTAAACGCTTTCCGGTGTAACTTCCGGCAATCTGTCCTTCCCAGCCATATTTGGTGCTTTTAAAAAGTAACGATAAATTCGCCACATGGGCCGCCTGCCCGAACAACGGACGGGTTTGCGAAACGCTCTTCACATCATTGCCGTCCATGATACGCTTCTCGGTCGTAATTGTAGAGTGAGTGTACGTATAATTGGCCTTGATGCCGAACCAGTTGAAGTATTTCATGATGTCCACTTCCACACCCAGGTTGGTCGCATCGCCGAAGTTCATCGGCTTGTAGTAGGTATCCTGTCCCTCGTTGAGCAAACCATATTCAATCGGATTCTGCAACCGTTTGTAGAACATGCCCACCATAAACTGTTCGGATGATTTCGGGAAATATTCATAGCGCAGGTCGATGTTGTCGGCCACGGTATGTTTCAAATCCGGATTACCTTTCTCCTTGTAATCTTCATTTATGATGCTGTAAGGCACAATTTCAAAGAAGCTGGGGCGGTTGATAGACCGTGCATACGATAAACGCAGGTTGGCATTCTTATGTACTCCATATTTTGCATGAAAACTGGGCAGCACATCCGTATATTTCTGGTTTCCTTCCGGATTCACATTTTCAGTCGGGAACTTCAATACATATCCTTGATTGGTGTGTTCCACACGTACTCCCGCAATGAATTCCCATTTCCGATAGGTATATTTCACCATTCCGTAGCCTGCGCCAATCTTTTCGGAAGCATCGTAGTTCAACGGGTCACTGATGTTACCGTATTTCAAGGGAGTAAACAAAATCTCATCGTAGTTATTCCAGTCTTCCCCCTGATATTGCGGGTCCTTCACTCCCGTTGCCGAGTTGAAGGTGTATTCATTGAAGAAACTGTCACGCTTCTTGTCGCGGTACATACCTCCGACAGAGAAATCAAAGACAGAACCACCGTCCAATTTCAGTTTGTACATCAAGTCCACATATCCCGCCTTATCTTTATCTGAATTGTGTTCCCAACGCCGGGTTGCCGCCCCAGAAGTCTGTACGTGGGTGCCCTGCAAGAAAATTTCCGCATTGTCCGGAGTCTCACTGTAGGCTTTCGAAATCACAGCCGACCAGTTCAGGCGAAGTGCCCCATCGTCCAAAAAGGAATGTTCGCCTTTTAAGGTAGAATTGATGATATACTGGTGATTCCACTTCATACGTACGGCTCCTTCCTTGTCGTCATGCCCGTCGCGCACTTCCGCCTCACGCATATCCATGTAGCCGTTGTACCAGGTCAGCTTATGATGTTCGTTAATGAAATAATCCAGTTTGGCATGCGCCCCGATACGGGTCTGCTGGGAAGAATAATTACGATACTCAATGCCGTTGTGAGTGGTGCCCGGCTGATAATACAACTGGCTTTCCTTACCACGATAGGTATTCAGGAAACTTCCGGCCAGCATCACACCCAGTTTGTTCTGAAAGAAACGGTCGCCATAAGAAATTCCGGCAGTCAGATCCGGCAAGGGCTTTTTCCAACTCATCCGTAAGTTATCTGTCGTAAAATTATCCATGGTCACCCGGTTGTCTTCCGGCATCCCCATCTGTTCATACGGCGACTGTTTGACGATGGCCCCGTGGTTGAACGACTGGAAGTCACGGCCGAAATACATGGCATTGTAACCGGTCGACAAATTCACGGTAAACTGCCGTTCCGTAGGCGCATCCTTCATAATCAGGTTGACCGCTCCTCCGATTCCATCGCCTTCCATATTGGCAGTCAATGATTTGGTTACCTCCAGACGATCGAGCATCTCCGACGGGAAAATATCCAGCGGCACGAAACGGTTCTTGTTGTCCGGACTCGGAATCTTCACCCCATTAATCAAGGTATAATTGTAACGCTTGTCCATACCACGCAGAATCGCATACTGACCTTCTCCACTGCTGTTTCGTTCGATGGTCACACCCGACATACGCTGAATCACATTTGCTACGGTGATATCCGGTGAAAGCTCGATGGCCTTGGCACTCATCACGTTGACCACATTCATGGCCTGACGTTCAATGCCGCGTGCGCCCGCTTCCGTTCTTCCCGGATTGGAAGCCACCACCACGACTTCATCCAATGCCACATCATCGGTTTTCAATGGAATCACGATTTCTTTCTTGTCCGGGGTGACAGTCACCTCATATTTCTTGTACCCCACATAAGAACACACCAATGTATATTTATCCCGATTGACAGACAGATTAAAACTGCCGTCCAGTCCGGTAACCGCCCCCTTTCCGGGCTCTTCCTTTACCATGACCGATGCACCGATAATTTCCTCTCCTGTCTGTGCATCCTTAATCTTTCCTTTTACCACACTGGCCTGCACACTTGCAGACATCAGTGACAACAACGCCAAAACGATACTTGCTTTCATTTCCTTTTCTTATTTGCCGCAAAAGTATCCTATCCTATTTTCATCCTTATTGCATAGAAATTTCTTTTTTGTTACATTTAGGCAAGAGATACGTGCATAAAAAAGAGGTATCCCTTTCAAAAAGAAATACCTCTTCTATATAATATGATAATAACTTCGGATTACTTCACCTCTGCCGGAAGCCGGATGCCGTCCACCACTTTTTTCCAATAACTCCGTACGTCTTTCCAAGCATAATAAGGAGCTCTCTCACTGGGAAGCGGCAATTTCACCTCACGTTCGTTCAACAGTACCTTGACCAGCACCTCTTTCACCCCTTTCTTTTGGTAAAATATCAGTTGTACATTTCCACACATCGGAATGATGCGATAGGTACGGTACGTATCTGCAATGCGCTGCCAGTCCGCCGTGGAAGTCTGCAAGTCATTGATGCCCATCAGTACCGCCAAAGGAGCCAAGTTCGTGTCATGTCCATAACGCAACGTCACCCCATTCTTTCGGGAAGCAATCACGGTATCGGCCGTTTCAATGAAATTCTTCAACAGATTTTTTTCGAGCTTGTACATGCAGTCGTCACTCAATGGGGAAGCTCCTTTCTCATAGTACCATTCAAAGTTGTTGCGCTGCCACAAGTCATACCGTTCCTGCGGAGTGAACAGGAAAGACAAATCGGACTGACGGTCGCTACTCTGGCTGATGCCGTGCAATTCAAACAAATCGGTCATCAACTTCACCGACTGGATATGAGCCTCTACGTAAGAAGAATCACAAAACAGCTGTTTCATCAAACGTGCCGGATGCACATACACGCTATCTGCCACACGATACACCGAATCACTGTTCTCCAGATGCTGCGCTTCATACAAAGGATTCTTGTACTTTATATAATAGGCATCTGCCTCACTGGCCTGCGTGGTGATGTACAGCTTGGGGTTCAACCCCTTCAATTCCACACAACCCGCTGCCATGGAAAGAAAGGCACGTGTCTTATAGGTAGAACGTGCATCCACATGCACGCCGTCGGCAAACACCTCCGGATAATGCTGGTACATCCGGTCTATCAGCTCCCGATGTTGCCGCGCCCCTTTCGGCGTCAGCTCGCCATAACGGGCTTCCGCTTCCTGCGCCAAGGCAGCCACCACTTTCAAAGCCCGCTTTCCGTCTGCGGTCAACACTCCGGCCTCATCCGCTGCAAGGAGAAGCGACAAAGGCTGGATATATTTCTTTTCCTTCGTCAGATAACGCGAGCCATGACGGGCAAACATCGATATATAAAAAGGAGTATAACCCGCGGGAGCAGGTGTAAGCTGCACATTGGGTGCCTCATAGGCATAGTATTTCCCTCCCGCCAGTGCCGGATTCTCATCAATCTCTTCACGTGCCGTCTGCCCCTGCATGCACAAAGGGAAAACCAGAAACGGCAGTATCCATCCTGTTTTTCTCATAAGCCTTTTTTAGTTTGAGGCATAAAAATAGCCGTTTATTCCTCTCAGTCCTTTCCTTCCAGCCCGAAAAAGAATCACCCCAAGCTTACTGAAACAAAAATGCAATCACACTGTCACCCGATTGAGATAACCGGGACCTACTGGGCCTTTTCGCCCTCCATACTGACAATTTCCTGCAAAATGCCGACGGCATCTTGCACGTTGGTCACCTTGGAAACCACCATGCTGCGGCGGCCGTTCTGTTCCCGCAAATTGCAGTAACGAGGGTTCTTTGACATGTAGGCAATAATCTTTCCGAAAGCTATACTCTGATAATACGGGCTGTCCAGGTTGCTGACAAAAAAGAGAGTCATGCGCTGGGCCTTCAATACCACTTTCTCCACGCCTAAGCGCTTGGCCAGCCGCCTCAACGGCACAATACGCAACAATTCTTCTCCTTCGGGAGGAATCTTGCCAAAGCGGTCGAGCAGCCGGGCTCTGAACGCCTCCACATCCTTGTCCAGTTCCAGCTTGTCCAGCTCCCGATACAACAGCATACGCTCACTGCTGCTTGGAATGTATTCATTCGGGAACAGCAACTCCAGGTCACTTTCCACCGTACATTCATCCACGAACTCTTCGCCGCTGATTTTCTCTTCGCCGGCCTTGATTTCATCCGCATACAAGTCGGCAAACTCTTCGTTCTTCAGCTCGGTCACCGCCTCGTTCAGAATCTTCTGATAAGTTTCATAGCCTAAGTCGGCAATGAAGCCGCTCTGTTCGGCTCCCAGCATGTTACCGGCTCCACGGATGTCCAAATCCTGCATGGCAATGTGAATGCCGCTTCCCAAATCGCTGAAATTCTCGATGGCCTGCAAACGACGTTTGGCTTCGGGAGTCAAAGACGACAACGGAGGAGCCAGCAAGTAGCAGAAAGCTTTCTTGTTGCTTCGTCCCACACGGCCACGCATCTGATGCAAGTCGCTCAAGCCGAAGTTCTGTGCCTGGTTGATGATGATGGTATTGGCATTCGGAATATCGATGCCACTCTCAATGATGGTGGTCGCCAGCAATACATCGTAGTCGTAGTTGACAAAGTCGAAGATAATCTTTTCCAGTTCCTCCGGCTGCATCTGCCCGTGTCCGATGCACACCCGACAATCCGGGATGTTCCGCTGGATCATGGCCTTCAGTTCCGCCAGGTTCTGAATGCGGTTGTTCACGAAAAAGACCTGTCCGTTACGACTCATCTCAAAGTTGATGGCCTCGGTAATAATTTCCTCATTAAACGTGTGCACCTCTGTCTGAATCGGATAACGGTTGGGCGGCGGAGTTTGGATGACCGACAAATCACGGGCTCCCATCAGGGAGAACTGAAGCGTACGCGGAATCGGCGTGGCCGTCATGGTCAAGGTATCCACGTTCACCTTTATCTGACGAAGCTTTTCTTTCACGCTCACCCCGAACTTCTGCTCCTCATCGATAATCAGCAGTCCCAGATCCTTGAATTTTACGCTCTTCCCGATAATCTTGTGCGTACCAATCAGGATATTGATGCTTCCTTCGGCCAACTCCTTCAAGATGCGGCTGGTATCTTTGGCCGTACGCGCACGACTCAGGTATTCCACCTTACAAGGCATCCCCTCCAGACGTTTCTTGAAGGTCTGGTAGTGCTGGAAAGCCAACACCGTAGTCGGTACCAGTACCGCTACCTGCTTGTTGTCGGCCACCGCCTTGAAAGCCGCCCGAATGGCCACTTCCGTCTTTCCAAAGCCCACATCGCCGCACACCAGACGGTCCATCGGCTTGTCGCTCTCCATGTCCGCCTTCACTTCCTGCGTCGCCTTCAGCTGGTCGGGCGTATCCTCGTACAGGAAGCTGGCCTCCAGTTCGTGCTGCAAGAAGCTGTCGGGGCTGTATTTAAATCCTTTTTCCTGTTTACGCTGTGAATACAGTTTGATCAAGTCGCGGGCAATGTCCTTGATTTTGGTCTTGGTCCGTTCCTTGATTTTCTCCCAGGCACCGGTTCCCAGCTTGCTGATACGCGGCTGTTCACCTTCCTTGCCCTTGTATTTGGAAATCTTATGCAGCGAATGGATGGACACAAACACCACGTCGTCATTCTGATACACCAGTTTGATGACCTCCTGCGTGGTGTTCCCGTTCGGAATACGTACCAGTCCCGCAAAACGGCCGATACCGTGGTCGATATGTACCACATAGTCTCCCAGCTCAAACGTATTCAGTTCTTTCAGTGACAAAGCCACCTTTCCGCTACGGGCCTTGTCGCTGCGCAGGTTGTATTTGTGGAAACGGTCGAATATCTGATGGTCTGTAAAGATACACATCCGAAGGGTGTGGTCCACAAAGCCTTCATGCAACGTACGGTCCACCGGTTCAAACGTAATCTGGTCGCCTCTTTCCTGAAAAATATCCTTCAACCGTTCCGTCTGCTTGGCGCTGTCGGAACAGATATACAAGCGGTATCCTCTTTGCAGGAAATCCGTGAAAGAGCTGGACACCAAGTCAAAATTCTTATGGAAGATAGGCTGCACAGACGTTTCAAAGGTAATCCGTGCCTCCGGAGTACCGACTGCCTTGTGTCCGAAATCAATCCGAAAAAATTCGAGGGCCCGCACCGTGAACTCAGCCCCGTCAATCAGTTTCTTGGGAAGTTCCAGCAATTCGGTCTGCTCCTCCCCTTCGTAGGCTTTCAATGCCTGTGGCGACACGGTTTCATCGTGTACCGCCTGAATGCGCTCACGCACCCACAGCAAATCCTTTACCCAAAGGATGGCTTCCTTCGACATAAAATCCAGGAAACAAATCTCCGAACTCTCCGAGGCCGACAATTCTGGTACGATGCTGACCGAATCTTTCTTCTCTTTCGACAGCTGAGTCTCTACCTCAAACGTACGGATACTGTCAATCTCATCACCGAAAAAGTCGATTCGGTATGGATATTCCGAAGCAAAGGAATACACGTCCAGGATACTGCCTCGCAAGGCAAACTGTCCCGGTTCGTACACATAGTCCACGTGCTCAAAGCCGCAACCGGACAGTTTCTCCATGAGTTTTCCCGTATCCTCCTGCTGCCCCACCTTCAGCGTCAGGGTGGACTCGGAAAGCTGGTTGCGGGAAACCACTTTCTCGGCCAGCGCCTCCGGATAAGTGACCACCGTCACCGGCTCCTGCCGCTCCAGACGGCTCAACACCTCGGTACGGAGAATCTCGTTGGCCGCATCTTTCTGACCATATTTAATGGCCCGACGGTAAGAAGAGGGGAAAAACAAAATATCGGCATCGCCGTTCGCCTGCACCATGTCATGGTAAAAATACCCGGCTTCTTCCAGGTCGTTCAGAATGAACACATGAATGCCCGGCACCGACTTGATGCATACCGAAGCGAACAAGGAAGCGCACGACCCGTGCATGCCTTCTAAAAATACATTTCTTACACTCTTATCCTTACACAAAGAAGCCAAACCCGTGACGTTCGGATGTTTGGCATAAATATCTTGCAGTTCTTTTATACTCATCTTTCACTCCATAAGACGTTGCAAAAATAGCAAATCTTGCCTGAATATGCACACAAAAAAGGCAAAGAATGGCACAAAGGCTCACCCGTCAGAACTTAAAGCTGACACTTCCGTAGGGTAGAAAATTGCTGCGCCAATGCACGGAATAAAAGTTCAGGATGTCCTCTTCCGAAGGATTTCCCACCAGATTATAGACTCCCAGACGCAGCAGAAACAGCTTTTCGCCGAACGATTTCCGGTAGGAGTATCCCACGTCCACCCGATAGTTGAGCGGCTCCCGTCTTTTCCGGAATTCTCCAGCAGGCAACAACTCGAAATTCTCATCCAGCTGCATGACCTTTCCTGAACGCAACATGCCGCCCACGGACAAGGACGAGCGTTTCGTCCACTGATAAGAAACAGCACCTGCCAGCTGGTGAGGCACATCATACAGCGAAGGCATCTTGCCCCTTTCCGGCATCTCGCCAAACCATTCCTTGCTCCGGGAATACGCATACGAGAGCTGCAGGTTCCATCGTTTCCAACGCTGGTAGAAATACCCTTTCACCCCGTAGCTCTCTCCTTTTCCTGTCATGAGGTACTGCGACCACTCCTCTCCTTCCAGCCACGTATCCGGACGCAGGGCCAGCACATTCCTTCTCGTCTTGTAGAAAGCCGAGAGCTCCAGTTGTCCGCCTTCCAGAAAATGTTTCCATCCCACCTCATAATGCTCGGACGAACGGGGCTTGAACCCGTCAATGCTGGGCATCCGGAAATCGGTCGGCAAGGCAAAGCTGTCAAAACGGAGGAAATGATAGAACTGCTCCATCTTCGAGAAATTCACATACAGCAGATTCTCCTCCGACGGGAAATATTTTACCGACAACCGGGGCTGGATGCTGTAATACGAACGGCTGTGCTGCGGATAATAGCCTACGCCATGCACACCCACCTGCACGGAAAACTCAGGAGAGATACGCAACAAGTTGTCATAATACACCGAGACCTGGCTCACGGGCTCATGACGCACCGCCAAGTCTTCCCGCTGGGAGACCAGGTCATAAATCTCATACGCATATTTCACTCCCCAACGGGCATGATATAGATTCTCATACGCATAGCTGAAATCGGTGGCGGCATTCAGCGACTTGATGCCGCTATGCACATAACTTTCCGCCTCATAACCTATTTCTCCCATATAGGCTCGGTTGGTGTGTGCCGAATAAAAGACAGACGTCGTATTTCCCAGGTTGCCTTTTTGCGTGGCATACGAAAGCTGATAGGCCTGATTATCCCAGCGCAGCACCGAGGCATCTTCTCCATTCTCTTTGATGGGCAGATGATAATCGTCACGTGCCCCGTAGGCCAGGAAACTCAAGTTACTGACCGGAGAAAAGCTATACGAAAGTTTGGCATTGTAATCGTACATGGAATGGTTCAAGCGGTTGTCTTCCGACAACAGGCCGTCAAAAAAGTCCAGCCAGCTGCGCCGTGCACTCACCATATACGACAGTTTGTTTTTAAGGATCGGTCCTTCCAGCATCACCGAAGCTGCCGGCATATCCAGCGTCAGCGTACGCACATGTTCCTCTTTATTGCCTTCTTTCAGATTGACTTCCGTCACCGAGGAAATCCGGCCCTCCAGCCGGGTTGGGAAAAAACCCTTATGAAACACCATGTTTTTCACCGCATCGCCATTAAAGACGGGCAGCAGCGAGTTGAGATGCCCCGGATGGAAGATAGGTATGCCGTCCAGCAGCAGCTGGTTCTCATCGTAACCTCCCCCGTCGACCATCAAATTATTGCCCGCCAGAGAAGAAGTGACTCCCGGCAGAATCCAGATTTGGGCGAACAAGTCATTTCCGCTAAAAGAAAGCAGATTGGAAGGCGTCAGTTCCGTCAGCTCATTTTCCCGTTTTCCGGACTCTACCGTCACCTCCTCTATCTCAAAGAGCAAGGGTTTCAGTTGCGTACGGACAAAGCAGTCCCTACTCACCCTGACCGCACGAGTCTGAGGCGTATATCCCATATAAGAAGTTTTCAAGGTGTACGTGCCTTCCGGTACATACAGGCGGAAGACACCGTTGTCATTCGAAATCGCATTCCATTGCTTACCCGATTTGTCTTCCAAAGTCACCACAGCCCCGTACAACCGTTCTCCACTCCCCTCTTCACACACCGTGCCGCGGACATAATAATTTTCTATCCGCTGCGCCTGAATCACCAGTTTCCGGGGAGGTACGAAGGCGGTATGCACCCGGTAGTCCGAGAGAATTTCGTCCAGCAGTTCCTGTATGGTTCTTTTCCCGCTCCGGGTCACCCGACACACTTCCTCCAGATCGATTTGTGCCGCATTGTACGACAAGACGAGGCCTGTCTGTTTCTCAATCCATCCAAACCACTGCAATACGGTAGCGGAAGAGGCAGGAACCTGCATCCACTCTTCCGCTACCGTATGGTCTGATTTGACTTCCTGTCCCCTCACCTGCAGGAATCCGAGCACGCTCATCATTCCCCAGAGGAGCAACAGTCCTCTACTTTTCATAAAGCCTGTAATGTTTTCCTTCTACCAATGTTTCATACTTGCATCCACAAAGGAAAGCCAGTTCTCCGGCAATATCCGTTTCCGTCAATTGGATGCGGGTCGTAATCAGGTTCTTTTCCAATCCTTTCTCCAGGTCAATCCGGATACCCGTCTGTTCGGCAATCACTTTGACCACCTCCGTAATCGGAGTTCTCTCAAACACCAGCTCCTGCCTGTCTGCGCCAAACAACTCCTGCGGACGGGCAATCGTGTCTGCCTGCAGCACACCGTTCTTCAGTTCGGCTTTCTCGTTGGCCTCAATCACCACTTCCTGACGGGAAGCTTCCACCCGTACCCTTCCGGTCTTCACAAAGACTCCGGCCTTTTCTTTCCGGGCCACGTCGACCAGAAACGAAGTGCCCAGCACTTCCACGTTCAACAAGTCCGTCTCTACCTTAAAAGGTATCCCGTGCATCTTTTTCACCTGAAAGAAAGCCTTGCCCTGCAGTTTAGCCTGACGCCCTTCTTTCTTATCCGCAAAACGATAAGCCAAAGTAGCATTCGGATACAGGATAACTTCCGAACTGTCGGGCAGAAGAATCTGTTTTTCCGTCGTGCCGGCATTGGCGTAGCGGATGAAATTGTCTTCCGCACCCGAACGGAAAAAATAGAAAGTCCCGATTCCCAACAAAAGCAGCAAGCACGCAGCCGCCGACCACACGAAGGTCATCTTCCGCCGGAAGGCCACCGTCTTTGGACGTTCCTTCAACTGAGGCTCGATTTTCTGCCAGGCTTTCTCGGCATCAAAACGGATATCCTCTGCGGTCTTTACCGGTGTCTCCATCAGTTTTCGCATTCGCTCAAACTCCTGACTGTTCGCCGTCCTCCACTTATCCAGAGCCTTCTGCTGAACAGGAGTCAACGATTCATGCGCAAAATAACGGGCCAGCAATTCATTTATATCTTCTTCCTTGTTCATACTCATTTACGATTTAGAATCATGGATAAAATGGAAACCACGACCGTAGCCAGCAGAAAACCATGTTCAGCCACATAGACACGCAGCAACTTGATGGCCTTTGTCATCTGATTCTCCACGGTTTTCTCCGACACAGCCAGTTTTCCGGCTATTTCACGATACTTCAAGCCCTGAAGCTTGGCCAATAAGAAAATCTCCTTACATTTGGGAGGCAAGGTAGCCAATGCCGCCTGCAAAAGATCTTCGGGAGAGCGTTCTCCCTCTTCCGGCATATCATCCGGCAGACAGCTGGCAGAAGCCGGATGGTCGTCAATCGACACCGTATCTTCCCTCCGTTTGCGAAGAAAGGAGATGCAGCTATTCTTTACGGAAGTGGTCAGGTAGGCCGCAAACTCTTTTTCCGGCATGTCGTCCAATTGCTTGTTCCACACATTGATAAAGAGTTCCTGCACAATGTCTTCCGCATCATCCGCGTCAGAAACATATCCATAGGCTATATGGCATAGCCTTGAATAATGTTCCTGAAAACGGGATTTGAATATGTCCTTTCTATTGGCTTTCATTCTCGTGATTCAGTCAATATACTGTTTAAGGTTAAAATTTCAAGCTTACACCTGCTGTCACAAAGCCTTTGTGCCCCAGTCCGGCTTCCACAAAACCTCCCACACGGTCGTTACCTACTCTCAACGCAATCGGATTCACCTGATAGGCAAAAGAGGTGCTCAGGTCGGCTTTCTTCACTGCCATCTTTCCGGCATCGGTCAATGCGTTTTCCTTGTGACGGCACAAGTTTACACCGGCAGCCGCAGAACCATACAATTCCACCAAGCCTCTTTTAAAGTACACGAACTCTGCCGCCGGAAGTACCAGGAAGTTCACGTTGCTTTCTTTCAGAGAAGGATTTGTTTCTCCCGCCAAAGTCAGCTTGCTGTTCGACTTGGAGAATCCCAAATCAGCACCCACTCTGAAACGTCCAAGCGAGTAACGGTAACCCAAGCCATACACCAGACTATAATTTGAATCCGTACGCTTGCTGCCAGTCACTGCATCCAGCAATCCCATGCCCAATACGTCGACCGAACCTTGTGTCAGACCGTCACTCACTGACAGACGGATGTCATGTCGGTTTTCAGACGGTGTGAAATTCTTACTATGTTCTTGTCCTCTTACCAGGTTTACACTTGCCAACACACACAAAGATAATGCAATAAATTTAAATTTCATAAGTTCCAGTTTTTTTAATCATTAAATAATATGCAATTCTTATTCAAATCCTATCCTTGAAAAGTCTTGCGTTTAGTTTTTCTGTTGTTCCACTTAGCTAGGTGATTTCGTCTTCATAACGCAGCCTGGAAAGAAAACCCCTATCCGGAAAAGAAAAAAAATTCCTTTTTCCGGAGAAAAAGTGCCGAACACGCCCATAACACACTCAATATCAGATGGAAATAAATTCTCAAAAAAGTACCGTTTTTTCTTTTATCACCCCTCAAAAAGCGAAAAACAAGAAATAATTATTACTTTTGTCTCAAAAGGACAGAGACAGAAAAGAAATCATGCACAAGGAAATCATTCAACTTTTAAACGAGAAAAGATTAAAAGAAGCTTTTGCCCAAATCAAGGAAGCTGCCGAGACACTCAACAACTGGGAACTGAAGTCGCAGATTGAAGCCCAGCAGACCACCTATCACTATATGCTTCAATATACGGAGATGGGGACGCAAGACCCTCAGCGTGAAGCCATCTACCAGCAACTGCTATGCAAGGGATATGAACTGACCGACAAAACATATTTCCTGAAAGAGCAGGAAAAGGCCTACGGCTACTTTGCCGACAAATTCCGGAAATTTGCCCAGACACCGGCCCATTCCTTCAAAGAAATCGGTTTCATGTTGGAAGCAGCCAAGCAGCCTTCCTTCACTCCGCAGACTCCGGAGGAAGAGAACCAAGTGCTGCAGAACTATACCCTGCACCAGAACACCGTCGACGAACTGTTCAACAAGATATGGGTTTCCACCCAATGGAGTGAAGAGGAACTTCAGGAGGCCCGCGAGCTGTTGTCCAGTTCCTCTATGGCTGCCAACGACCGGGCAGTGATGGTCAGCGCCATCACATTGAGCCTGCTGCAACTTTTCGACCAGCGGAAATTCCTGCTGCTGCTCTTTGCCTATCAGCAAGATCCGGAACCGACTGTCACGCAACGGGCTTTGACGGGTATCGCCCTGGCCACTTATTTTCAGTCGGACCGTGTGCGCCTGTATCCGGAACTGGTTTCTGCCTTGAAACTGATGGAAGACGATGCCACCGTCCTGAAGCAGTTGCACGACATACAGATTATTTTCCTTCTTTCCCGCGAAACGGAGAAAATCGATAAAAAGATGAGAGAGGAAATCATTCCTCACATCATGCGCAACCCGAAACTTCGCGATCCGGAACTGAAAGTCATCGATATGGAAGACTTGGAAGACCTGAATCCGGAATGGAAAAAAGACATGGAGCAGATGAACCAGCAAATACACGAACTCGGGGAACTGCAGATGGAAGGTGCCGATACCTACATGATGGCTTTCTCCCAACTGAAGACCTTCCCGTTCTTCCAGGAAGCGGCACATTGGTTCTATCTGTTCAGCCTGAAAGTGCCCGACTTGTACAAAATCTACAAAGGGACTCCCCTCAATGAAAAGTCCCTGTTAGGCTTGATGGTCAACTCTCCGGCATTCTGTGACTCCGACAAATTCTCCTTCTGCCTGGCCTTGCAGTCACTGCCTCAGGACCAGCAGACCCTCATGCGTTCCAAGCTGAGCGGAGACGAGATAATGCCCTCCCAGAACGAGCTGAACCAGATGCTGGAAGAACAAAAGCTCAATGCCCTCCAGCGGCAATACATCCACAACCTGTACCGGTTCTACAAGCTGTGGAGATTCAAACAGGAGATGCACGACATCTTCAAGGACCAGCTGGATTTCTGGAACAACGACCTGTTGCGCCCCTTGCTCCTGAAAGGGGAATATCACGGACAGATTGCCGGCTACCTGTTCTCCAAAGGCTACATGACGGAAGCGGCCCACCTGTATGAAACCTTGGCCGAAAAAGATCCGGCCCACGCCGAGACCTGGCAGAAATTAGGATTCGCCTATCAGAAATACAAGAACTACGAGAAGGCCATCCGGGCTTATCTACAGGCAGATGCCTTGAAAGCCAACCATACATGGACCCTCAAGCAACTGGCGCAATGTTACAAGCTGTCGGGAGAGTATGCGCAGGCGGCTACCTTCTACCGGAAAGTACTGGAGACCGACCCTGACAACCTGCACCTCCTGATGCAGACCGGACAATGCCTTACAGCACTCAAGAACTATCCGGAAGCCATTAAGGTATTCTACAAGGTGGAATTCATGGAAACTCATCCGGAGAAAGCACGCCGGGCCATCGGCTGGTGCTATTTCATGTCCGGAAAATACGAAGAGGCACTCCGAATCTACGAGAAACTGCTTGCACTGGAAACTCCGCAGGTGAACGACTGGCTGAACTCCGGACACGTCTACCTGGCCATGGGAAACATCCCCCAGGCACTCACCCATTATCGGAAGGCTCAGGACGGATGTGAATCGGAAGAGGACTTCATCGCCTTGTTCCTGGCCGACAAAGCGGCCTTGGAATCACAAAAGGTGGCGGAAAGTCAGATTTACTTGATTGCGGATATTCTGCGAAAAGCATAAGACTGATGCCCGAGAGTAAAAAATGGTATCTGTGTAGATAGACCAAGCAGATGCTGTGCATAAGAACCCGTTGGAACCATCCTTGCGCGGTTTCTTTGTGCCAGACTTCTTCATCCATTTGAGAGTAGCAATAGATTCCCTGTATTCTCTTGCTACTTTTCTTTTTTATAGTGCCAAATTTGGAGATTGGTTTAAATATTGTAATTTTACGCCCATCGGGATAGGGGGCTGCTCTTTGGCACTGGCTGTTCCCCGACCGATGAGTTTTCTATAGAAAAATAATGCGTGACACAGTTATTTTACATCCCCTATTTATCAATTAGTATGATTCAAAAAATATATAAATATGCATCACTCTTTTTTAGGGACTTTTTTGCATTGTTCGGAATGATGTCAATGTACTATATGCTCACAGAAACTTCAACAAAAAGTATTATCAAACCTTGTTTGTTTTATGCTTTTACTGTGGCTATTACTAATCTGATAAGGACCATATTTAGAGATAAGAATAAAAAAGACCAATAAGCTTCAAACCTTATTTTGGGGTAAAACTGGTATTGAACCTTTCATACAGTAATAGCGACTGTCATTATGAACCTAATAGTTACAGTCGCTATTGTTTTGTTGGACCTATATGTTGCAGTCAATTTTCAACCGATGAGGCATTGTTGTCCCACTTACCCAGTAACCATCCACTGAACTCAATTCTAATTTATTGGGTTTCATGATTATATATTTTCTTATTTTGTTTTCGTTATATACTTCTGATTGGGAGAATTCTTACTTTCTGAAGATGTCATTTCCAGCAGTTCGCCAAGTATCGGATCAATATACACACGCTTCATCCTGTTCCTATCCGCATATCCCAAATAATTGGCTATTTCCTGCAAGGTACGTGCTTCATGGCAGAAAGCTATTAATGTATCTCGTATTTCCTGTTTTTTCTGCTCTCTTGATCTTACTCCCCGAGTTTTACTCCTTGAGTTTTTTACTCCTTGAGTTTTACTCCTTGAGTATTTTACTCCTTTACTATAATCAGAATTAATGGAGTAAGAAGTCCATCGCCCTCTGTTGCTGGATATGAGCATTTCTTTGTCGACCAGCGCATAAAGAATTCTTCCTACTTCCAAAGAATTTTTACCCAATAATTGCTGTATGCGATAATTAGATATATTATCTTCCGTAATAGCTGTAGCCAAAACCAGTTGACATTCTTTGTCAAGCCTGCTGTACTCACTACCATAAATCTCATTCAACGCATGATGACATTCTTCCGGAATAAGAGATACCATAGAGAGGGTCAATTCAACAAGATGCAAATCAGTCCGCTCTACCAAAAACGGCTTACGCCAATTTTCCTTTTTCCATGCGTTCAGGATAGTTGGAAATCCAGAACCGATGTTATCACCAAAACCAATCATTCTCAACATGGATTGCATATTCGGATTTCTTGCCTTAGAATTACCGCCAGCATAAATATCCATAACAGGTATTTTAAGTGTGCCTGGATTGGAAAAGACAAAACAATCATCGTGTTTCTCCACTTTAAGTACACCTGTCACCATATAATCTGCATGAATAACAAGATTTGTCAATGCTTCACGAATAGCTTTATGCACAGAAGTATCATCTATACGTTCCATACCTTCCAGCCTGAAAGGACGTTTTATATCACTTACCAGTTTAGCCTGTACACGCATGAAGAAATTATACAGATTATTCTCCCAGCGTCCGTCGTACGTCAACCGATCGCTCCATCGGCTGTCTGGTTGCAAATTGGTCATATCAAGATAATCCATACGGATATTGTCAAACCGTTCCCTTATAGAAAGTCCTTTACCAAACATCAGTAAGCCAGCTAAAGTCAGCCCTTCTCTGCGTGTATTTCTATCAACGATGTATCCACCCATATTTAGAAGAAATTCTCTATCGGAATAATCATTCCACACATGATCTGGATTCGCTGTCCGAAACCGGTTTCTATAGGCTGCAAGAGTAGGTTCATCAATATCATCCATCGTATAATTTTCCATCAATACAGAATCATTGCCACTATCGTTTGCATCGCGAATCATCGCTTTCACATCGTCTCCCGTACAATGGTAATCTCCTTCATAATTCCGTTTGAAAGCCCCATTCATCATATTCCCATTAATATAAATGGGGCGTTGCCGATAATCTGCCTGCGGTACATGAATACATAACAAATTACAGTCCGCATAAGGTATGATTTCTACATCCTCATCCGTCAAAATATTACGGTTTACTTTATTGCTGTTTAAGGTATCAAAGAATTCCTTCTTCATTTTCTGTGGATTGGCAATTCCTGTAATTTCAAACCTTTTCTCCGGACCTGTTTCATCCAGACATTCCTTTATCCCAAGCAAAATAGTTCCTCCTATGGTATTGGCAAATGAAGAATAGGTTTCCCAAACCGATTTAGGTAACTGTCCTTCAGCTTTTTTACACTCAAAAGTAATCCGTTCTCCGAGTTGTAACAATATATTTATATCATTAGCATCCATGTACACCTTTCATTTATGTTCACCTAACTGCAAATGTAATTCATTTAAAACTATTCTTAATGATTTAACCTCAGTATTCAATTCCATTTGTCGGTTAAACTTATTCTCCGCCTTTATCTTCTTTTGCAAAGCAGACATATACTTTTGAATATGTTCTATTTGATTCCGCAAATTAACCAGCTCTTTATACTCCTCCTTCACAAAAGCAGATAATCCTGAAATTCGGCTGAGAATACCGTTGTAAACGGCATCCATTGACTGTCTCTGAATACACAACGCATTGTTATTTATCTGAATATTGTGTTTCAATTCACCAACCCCACATTTCCTTACATGGGACAAAGGTACGCCTTTTTCCAATATTAAACGTACTACTTCTTTCTTTAGTTTAACCATAGGACGGCAATGTGGCTGTTGCTCCAGTCCAGCTAACGATAATAAGCCTTTCTTCGTAACTGTACTTCATAAAAAATGCCCCAAAAGTTTTGTGTCTAACTTTGGGGCGCAATTCACTCGATGAAATACTTGCAAACAAAATTGTTTTCAGCCATTCTTTCTTGGCAGTATTAACACTCTTTGCCTATTTCATCCAACAAGTCACTATATGAAGTCACTTTATGATACTTTACCTTGGCTGTAGAGATAGAGTTATACAACTTCTCGGCACACTCTATCTTTGCTTTTTCTATCCCCCTTATCTCCATAGAGCCCATCGCCCCTTAGTTTCGGCAATAAGCCAAAAACTCCTGTACCCGGCTCACACCTCGATTTTCATAATCTTCATAGCCTCGGCTATAATGGGATTACGGTAAGCATTCACATTCATTTTGAAGAAACCAATCCGATAAAGTTCATTCCCTTACCAGACTGGTTTCTATTTTTTTGATATAAGCCAACGCCGCACCTATCGCTGTCTGGTATTCGGCATATTCCGGAATGATGAAACGCACATTGTACATCTGCCCGATGGTTTCAAATACCGGACGGCACTGGGGAAGCTGTGTCAGGTTGCCTATCAGCACGAAATCGCGGATTCCCATCTCCATAGCCGACAGCACGGCTGCCTGCCCGATAGACTGCAACACCATGTGCATCAAGCCCAAGGCCAGGTCTTCCGGTGAGGCATTGTTGTCCAGTTTGCCCAGCAAGGAAGCCGTCGCATCCAAGGGAAGGCCGGGCAGGGGCGTCCGGCAAATGTCCTGAATCTGCAAGTCCACGTTCCGCAAATCACCTTTCTCTGCCAGTTCCGACACCCACAGAATGTCCTGCGTATGCAGCAACAGACGCGACAAACCCATCAAGGTACCGCCTCCGATGCCGATACCGCCCACGTGACGAATCTCCTCATTCTCCACCCGCACGAAGGAAGTGCCTGTACCCATGCTCACCACCATCAGCTTGTCCAGCCCGGTGGCATACTGCGCACTCAGTCCGTTGGCGATAAACTCATCCGTACGGGCAGTGGGCAACCCGTACAAAGGTTGCTGGATGTATGAACTTCCCACTCCGGTCAGCATCACCTGCTCCACCTCCGAGAGCGGAATGGAGTGGTCGTATATGTATTTGCCAAAAGCCCCGAACAAGGAAGTGACCGGGTCTGCCGCTTTCACAAACATGGGATGGCTGATGCACCCGTTTTTCACACCGACAATCTTGGTGGTGCTTCCTCCTACATCGATTCCTATAATCATAACTTTAGTTCCAAATCTTAATTTTCACAATATGGGCGCAAGTCTACAAACTTTTTTCGTGAAAACAGGTACGTCGTCTTCTTTTTTTAATAAAAAATTAGATTAAATTCTCATGGACTTTCTCCTTTAAAGAACGTGAAAATCCTTTGTTCATCTCTCATACAAAATCCGAAAAAACGCACTTGCGTTTCAGGCAAAACGTACTTGTCTTCCAACTCAAACGTACTTGCGTTTGAGTCTAAACGTCCTTGTGTTTCAGGCAAAACGCACTTGCGTTTCAAGACAGCCAGAACCCCCAAATCCATCCCAACCTTGACGGGTTGACGGGTTGGCACCGGTTTTCTAAACTTCCTATATACGGGTGTGGAAAAATATAAAAGTTGTATTTTTCCACACCCGTATATATAGAAGTTATAAAAATGCCTGACAACCCGTCAACCCCGACAAGCCGGCCCTCCCCAAGCAGGGAGGTCCTCCTCCAAAAACAGGTCTCCTGTAAAGAAAAAAACCTGCCAAGAAAAGGAATCCATATTTTATGCGTATATTTGCACGACATAATAGAAATACCATGCAGACAAGTGACAGTATTGTGATAATTCCTACTTACAACGAGAAGGAAAACATCGAAAATATCATCCGGGCGGTATTCGGACTGGAAAAATGCTTCCACATCCTGGTCATCGAAGACAACTCACCCGACGGCACGGCCGACATCGTTCGCCGGCTGCAAAACGAGTTCCCCGAACGCCTGTTCATGATTGAACGGAAAGGCAAGCTCGGACTGGGCACCGCGTATATCACCGGATTCAAATGGGCCATCGAACACGGATACGACTATGTGTTCGAGATGGATGCCGACTTCAGCCATAACCCCAACGACCTGCCCCGGCTCTACAAGGCCTGTCACGACGACGGTGCCGATGTGTCCATCGGTTCACGCTACGTGAGCGGGGTCAATGTGGTCAACTGGCCGATGGGCCGGGTACTGATGTCGTACTTTGCCTCCAAATACGTGCAATTCATCACCGGTCTGCCCATTCACGACACCACTGCCGGCTTTGTCTGCTACCGCCGGAAAGTGCTTGAAACCATTCATCTGGATCATATCCGCTTCAAAGGCTATGCGTTTCAGATTGAAATGAAGTTCACGGCCTACAAATGCGGTTTTCACATTACCGAAGTGCCTGTCATCTTCATCAACCGCGAGTTGGGTACTTCCAAGATGAACAGCAGCATTTTCGGAGAAGCCGTATTCGGTGTCATCCAGCTGAAATGGGACAGCTGGTTCAAGAAATACCCCAAGAACTCTAATTGAAAACAGTGCTTATGAAACGTACGTGGATACATCATGCAATCATTGTAAACGAGGGACGGCGCTTTGCCGGGTCCGTAGTGGTGGAAGGAGAAAAGATTCAGGAAATCATCGAAGGAGACGGAAAACCTGCTGCCGACTGTGACGAACAGATTGACGCAGAGGGATGCTTCCTGCTGCCGGGAGTGATAGACGACCATGTACATTTCCGCGACCCGGGACTGACGCAGAAGGCGGATATGGCTTCTGAAACAGCTGCTGCCGCTGCCGGAGGAGTGACGGCCTTCATGGATATGCCGAACTGCAATCCGCAGACCACTACCTTAGAAGCACTGGACAACAAGTTTCAGGATGCCGCTACCAAGTGCATCGTGAACTACTCGTTCTACTTCGGAGCGACCAACAACAACACGCACCTGCTCAAGGAACTGGACAAGACCCGGGTGTGTGGCGTGAAGCTCTTCATGGGGGCCAGCACGGGCAACATGCTGGTAGACCGCATGGAGGCACTGAAAAAGATATTTTCGGAAGCGGGTATGCTGATTGCCACGCATTGCGAGGACCAGAATACCATCCGTCAAAATACCGAACACTATAAACAATTATACGGAGAGGACCTCGACATCTCTTTCCACCCGCTGATAAGGGATGAGGAGGCTTGCTATCGTTCTTCCTCACTGGCCGTAGCGCTGGCCAAGGAAACGGGGGCCCGTCTGCACATTCTGCACATCAGTACGGCACGTGAACTGGGTCTGTTTGAAGACCGTCCGCTGACTGAAAAGAAGATTACAGCAGAAGCCTGCGTATCGCATCTGATGTTCTGCGACGAGGACTATGCCCGCCTGGGCGCCCGCATCAAGTGCAACCCGAGCATCAAGACGAAAGCCGACCGCGATGCCCTGCGAAAGGCACTGACCACGAACCTGATTGACGTAATTGCCACCGACCATGCACCTCACTTGCTGTCGGAGAAACAAGGCGGTGCGCTGAAAGCGGTATCCGGCATGCCTACCCTGCAGTTCTCACTGGTGAGCATCTACGAACTGGTGCACGAAGGCTTGCTTTCAATGGAGCAGCTGGTACAGAAAATGTGCCACGCCCCTGCCCAGCTTTTCCAAATCAGCCAGAGAGGTTTCATCCGTCCGGGCTATCAGGCCGACCTGGTGCTGCTGAATCCGCACAAGGAATGGACCGTCACGCCCGACTGCATTGAAAGCAAATGTGGCTGGAGCCCGATGGAAGGGCGCACGTTCCACGGGAAAGTAGAGAAAACATTTGTCAACGGGGCCGTGGTTTATGAGAATGGAAAAGTGGACAAAGCTCACCGCGGACAAGCCCTGAAGTTTGAACGATAAGAAAAGCCGTATGAAAACAGACATCACCACCGTCCAATACGACATACACGACCTGGCCGAGTACATCAACTGGATCTATTTTTTCCACGCGTGGGGATTCCAGCCTCGCTTTGCCACCATTGCCGACATTCATGGCTGTGATGCCTGCCGGGCCGGCTGGCTGGCTTCATTTCCGGAAGCCGACCGTGCCAAAGCTGCCGAAGCCATGCAATTGCATAAGGAGGCTGTGCGCATGCTCAACCACATCGACGGGAAATATCGCGTCTATGCCATCTACCGCCTCATGGAGGCCAATGCCGACGGCGACAACCTGATCTTGGATGGAACTTTTTTCCCCTTGCTCCGCCAGCAGACCCGTGTACGTCCCGACGACCCGTTTCTTTGCCTGAGCGACTTTGTACGCCCGCTTTCATCGGGTATCAAGGATACGGTGGGGGGATTTGCCACCACCATCGACCCGGCCATGGAAGAAGAGTTCCTGCACGATGATTACCAGGCTCTGCTCATCAAGACGCTGGGAGAACGTCTGGCGGAAGCGGCTGCCGAAAAGATACACGAAACCGTGCGCAAGGAGGTCTGGGGCTATGCCAAAGACGAGCACCTGACCATGAAACAGCTTCTGAACGAAGATTATCAGGGCATCCGTCCTGCCGTGGGCTATCCCTCCCTGCCGGATATTTCGGTCAGCTTCCTGCTCGACCGCCTCATCGACATGAAACGCATCGGCATTCATCTCACCGAAAACGGGATGATGCAGCCGCATGCATCGGTATGCGGACTGATGTTCGCGCATCCGGCTTCCCGCTATTTTGCCGTGGGAAAAATCGACGAGGAACAGCTCATGGATTATGCCGCACGACGGGAAATGAGTCCCGATGTGTTGCGGAAATACCTGGCCGCCAACTTACAATCCTAACCTATTCAAATCCAGCTATATGATTCTACTAAGAGTTTCACTTCTGTTTCTGGCCTTGTTCCTCCTGCCCGACTGGTACATCTGCAAGACCTATCTGTCGGATGGATCGTACCGGAAATGGAAGAAAAAATTCTGGTGGCCTACCCTCGTCCTGATTGCCGTGCTGATTGTATTCCTTATCGGGCACAACTCACTGCATGACTATTTCGGCACGTACCTGATTGTGGCCTTGTGTGTCACCATCCCGAAAACGATATTCATGCTGGTCAGCATTTTACTGAGGCTGCTCCAGAAACTTTTCCGTTGCCACCTGCCTCACGGCAGCATTTCCTTGGTGCCTGCGGTACTCATCTTGGGATACATCTTGTTCGGGGCCATCAAAGGCAAGGAATATTTTCAGGTGAAGGAGGTGACGTTCTGTTCGCCCGACCTTCCGGAGGCTTTCGACGGCTACCGCATCCTGCAACTCTCGGACATCCATTCCGGAAGCTGGAAAGGGAACGGCAAAGCGCTCCAAAAAGCCATCGACCTCTGCAACCAACAGAAGGCCGACCTGGCCGTATTCACCGGCGACCTGGTGAACAGCCGGGCCGATGAACTGTTGGAGTTCATGCCGATATTCTCCCAGCTGAAAGCGCCCGACGGCGTGTATTCCGTCTTGGGAAACCACGATTACGGGACGTATGTCCGATGGGAAAACGAACAGGCCCGTCTGGCCAATGTGGACAGCCTGATTGCCCGTGAAGGCCGTATGGGCTGGAACATGCTGCTGAATGATTCGCACATTATCTACAAAGGGAAAGACTCTCTCGCCTTGGCAGGAGTGGAAAACAGCGGTAAACCTCCCTTCCCTGACCGGGGCGACCTGCCGAAAGCCCTGAAAGGAACCGACGGCATGTTTACGGTGCTGCTGAGCCACGACCCGACCCACTGGCGGCGAAAAGTATTGCCTGACACCTCCGTACAGCTGACTTTGTCGGGACACACCCACGACATGCAGATCAGCCTGTTCGGGTTCTCCGTGTCCCGGTTCATCTATCCGGAACACCGAGGACTGTATCTGGAAGGCCCTCGCGGACTGTATGTCAACATCGGACTGGGCTATGTGCTCTTCCCCATGCGGTTGGGAGCCTGGCCGGAGATTACGGTCATCACCTTGAAAAAAGCATATTCAACTAACCCTCAAAATAACTCTATCAAATTATGAGATTCTTATACATCATTTACCAAATCTGTATCGGACTACCCATTTTTATCGTATTAACCATTCTGACCGCACTGACCACCATGTTGGGATGCTGGCTCGGCAACGGCCATTTCTGGGGATATTATCCTGGCAAGATATGGTCGCAGCTTACCTGTTTCCTGTTTTTAATCCCCGTCAAGGTAGAAGGCCATCAGCATATCGACCACAAGACCTCGTACGTGTTTCTGGCCAACCACCAGGGAGCTTTCGATATTTTTCTGATTTACGGATTCTTGGGACGGAACTTCAAGTGGATGATGAAGAAAAGCTTGCGCAACATTCCTTTCGTGGGAAAGGCTTGTGAATCGGCCGGCTTCATCTTCGTCGACAAATCCAGTCCGCGAAAAGTGTACGAGACCATCAAACGGGCGGAAAAGATTTTGCAGGGAGGTACTTCGCTTGTGGTATTCCCGGAAGGAAGAAGAACTTTCACAGGACACATGAATGAATTCAAGAAAGGTGCTTTCCTGATAGCCGACCAGCTGCAAATGCCCGTAGTACCCATGACCATCAGCGGTTCGTTCGACGTGCTGCCCCGCACCGGCAAACTGCTTTCCTGGCATCCGCTGAAACTGACCATCCATGAACCTATCTATCCACAAGGCAAAGGACAGGAAAACCTGACCCTGCTGATGGAAGAGTCTTATCAGGCTATTGAAAAGGATTTGCCGGAAAAATACAAAGGGGAAAAATAAGAAAAAGAAGAAAAAAATATCGGGTAGTAAGAAACTCTCTTTCTACCCGATTGTTTTTTTAATGAAGAGGGGCATGCGACATATTCTCACGCGCCACCGACACATACTCTTGTACCATGTAATTATTCTTGAAAGAGTCGGGAGCCCCGTCTATAATCTCTTGCATAAGCGGTGTCAAAAAGGGATAAGGCAGACTGTTGCCCAACATCAGAAAGACACCCGGACCCAGCACATTTTCATAATTGTCCTGGATGAAAGTCTTTGCCAGCTGGTTCATCTCCTCCGACAGCTGGTCCCGTTTTTTCTGGATTTCTTCATGAACGGTCTGCAAGTCTTTTCCGTCCATAATCATACGGCTTTCTTCATGTTCCACTTCGTACGCACGATCATCCAACGAATTTTTCTGCATCACGAAATCATTGAAACAATCATTCAGTGGAGTCCCCTTAATCGTAATCCCCGCATTGTCAATCTGTATGGCAATATGTCCTGGTTCTATCACCAAAGGCATAATGCAGTCATCATCCATATACAAAGAGGCCAGTACCGTAGAATCCACTTTTCCCTGCATCTCGAATAAGCCATGAATCACTTCAGCCGAGTCAATGTTGACCAATTTATCACCCACCGGGATTTTTATAAAAAGCATTTTGCCGTCCAACACTGAAACTGATGAAGTACCTTCTATCTTATATTTCTTACTGCAAGAGGTGCAAAGCATTGCACACAACAGAAAAAAATAAAGTTTATACATGCTACATCCTTTTAAATTTGTGGACAAAGGTATAATCTTTCAAGGATGAGCCGAAATAAATTATCAAAATTTATACTAAGATAGTGGTTTATTACCTTTTAATCCAACCACATGAAAATGATGTGCGTTTTTTTTGCTATTTTTGTACTCTTGAATTAACAATCATCACAATATGAAAAAACTAAAAGTACTCGCACTCGCACTTATTTGTGCCGTCTTCTCTCCGGCGAAAGCCGATGAAGGGATGTGGTTGCTCCAACTCATGCAGGAGCAGAACCTTGCCGACCGAATGAAAGCGCAAGGCTTGAAAATGGATATCGCGGCCATCTACAACCCGGACCAGATTACCTTAAAGGATGCAGTGGGAATTTTCGGACGTGGATGCACGGGCGAAATCATTTCTCCTAACGGACTGATTCTGACCAACCATCACTGTGGCTACGATGCCATCCAACAACATAGTTCCGTGGAACATGATTACCTGACCGACGGATTCTGGGCAAAGAGTTACCAGGAAGAACTGCCGACTCCGGGATTGACCTTCAAGTTTGTGGACCGCATCGTAGATGTGACTGACAAAGTAAACGAAGACATCCAGAAAGGAAAAATCAGCGAAACGGAATCCTTTGGGAGCAAATACCTCAAAAAACTGGCAGATGAAGAATTGAAAAAGAGCGACCTGAAAGGGAAACCGGGCATTTCTACCCTGGCACTTCCTTTCTATGCAGGAAACAAATTCTACCTGTTCTTCATTAAAACCTACAGTGACGTCCGTATGGTAGCCGCTCCCCCTTCATCCATCGGTAAGTTCGGTGGAGAAACCGACAACTGGATGTGGCCACGTCACACCGGCGACTTCTCCATGTTCCGTATCTATGCTGACAAAGACGGAAACCCGGCTGAATACAGCAAGGACAATATGCCTTTGAAAGTGAAGAAACACCTGACCATCTCTCTGAAGGGATTGCAGGAAGGCGACTATGCCATGATTATGGGATTCCCCGGAAGCACCAGCCGTTACCTGACCGAAAGCGAAGTACGTCTGCGCATGGAAGGTACCAACATTCCGCGTATCACCGTACGTGAAGCCCGTCAGGATATTCTCCGCAAGGAAATGGCTGCCAGCGACAAGGTACGTATCCAGTATGCCAGCAAGTTTGCCGGTTCCAGCAACTACTGGAAAAACTCCATCGGTATGAACAAGGCCATCGTAGACAACCACGTGTTGGAAGCAAAGGCTGAACAGGAAGCTAAATTCGCTGCTTTTGCCAAAGAAAAACAGAATGCAGACTATGAAGCAGTGGTCGGAAAAATTGATGACTACGTAAAACGTGTGACTCCGCTCCGCACCCAGCTGACTTATTTCACCGAAACTTTCAGAGGTGGCATTGAATTTACACGCAGCTCCAAGATGGAAGCCTTGAAGGATTTGGCTGCCGCACTGAAAAAGAACAAGAAAAAAGACATCGACACAGCTATTGCTACTCTGAAGGAAGCCTACGCCGATATCCACAACAAGGATTACGACCATGAAGTAGACCGGAAAGTGGCAAAAGTCCTGATTCCGCTGTATGCCGAAAAAGTACCGGCAGAAGCCTTGCCTGACTTCTATCAGACCATCGAGACGACCTTCAAAGGCGATTATGATGCCTACGTAGATGCCCTCTACGACAACAGTATCTTTGCCAACGAAAAGAACTTCAATGCCTTCATCGAACATCCGACTGCAGAAGCCATCCAGAACGATTTGTCGGCTGAATATGCCAATGCCGTCAACAAGAAATACAAGGAACTGGCCGACCAGCTGGACAAAGCAAACGGCGACATCGACCTGCTGCACAAAACCTATGTACGCGGTCTTTGCGAAATGTACGCACCGACTCCGAAAGCGCCGGATGCCAACTTCACTCTCCGTCTGACTTACGGTAACGTAAAATCTTACGACCCGAAAGACGGTGTACACTACAAATACTACACCACCCTGAAAGGTGTGATGGAAAAAGAAGACCCGAACAATCCGGAATTCGTGGTACCGGCCAAACTGAAAGAGCTGTACGCCACCAAGAACTACGGACGTTATGCCTTGCCGAACGGCGAAATGCCAACCTGCTTCCTGACCACCAACGACATTACCGGCGGTAACTCAGGTTCTCCGGTGATGAACGGTAACGGAGAGCTGATTGGAGCGGCCTTCGACGGCAACTGGGAATCTCTTTCCGGCGACATCAACTTCGACAACAACCTCCAGCGCTGCATTGCCGTAGACATCCGCTACGTACTGTTCATTGTAGAAAAGTTGGGTGGTTGCAAGAACCTGATTGACGAAATGACCATCGTAGAATAATGAAAAATAAGTTTTTACTCACTTTATTTGCCACATTCACCCTCGCCGCTCATGCGGACGAGGGTATGTGGATGCTGACCGACCTGAAGCAGCAGAATGCGGCTGTGATGCAGGACCTGGGACTGGATATCGCCATCGACAAGGTGTATTGTCCCGACAATGTCAGCCTGAAAGATGCGGTAGTTCACTTTGGCGGGGGATGCACCGGAGAAGTCATCTCTTCCGAAGGACTGGTACTGACCAACCACCACTGTGGATACGGGTATATCCAACAGCACAGCTCGGTGGAACATGACTACCTGACCGACGGTTTCTGGGCCATGACCCGGGAACAGGAACTTCCTTGCGAAGGACTGAACGTGACCTTCATCGACCGGA
Source organism: uncultured Bacteroides sp. (assembly GCA_900552075.1). Lineage (GTDB taxonomy): Bacteria > Bacteroidota > Bacteroidia > Bacteroidales > Bacteroidaceae > Phocaeicola. Next base: position 264,148 of record URYL01000001.1, read on the forward strand.
TACTCGACGTGACGGAATATGTGCAGAAACAGCTGAAGAAGTCGAAAGACCCGGACGGAACGAATTATCTTTCCCCGTCTTTCCTGGCGGGAGTAGCTGAAAAGTTTGCCAAGAAAGAACACATCCGTACCGACGAATTCACTACCCTAGAGCTGAAACCGTTCTACGGTTCCAACAAATACTACCTGTTTGTCAAGACTTCCTACAAGGATGTACGCATGGTGGGAGCTCCTCCCTCTTCCATCGGAAAGTTCGGAGCGGACACCGACAACTGGATGTGGCCGCGTCACTGCGGAGACTTCTCTATCTTCCGTATCTATGCCAACAAGGACGGCAAACCGGCTGAATACAGTGCAGACAACGTGCCGCTGAAAGTGAAGAAACACATCGCCATCAACCTGAAAGGGGTGAAAGAAGGTGACTTCACTTTCGTGATGGGATTTCCGGGACGTAACTGGCGTTACATGATCAGCGACGAAGTGGAAGAACGTATGCAGACTACCAACTTCATGCGCGACACCATCCGCGGCGTACGCTTGCGGGTGTTGGGCGAAGAAATGGCCAAGGACGCGCACACGCGCATCCAGTATGCGGCCAAGTATGCATCATCGGCCAACTACTGGAAGAACGCCATCGGCATGAACGAAGGACTGGTACGTCTGAAGGTGCTCGACCGCAAGAAACGGGAACAGCAGCAACTGCTGGCCTTCGGCGACTCCATCGGCAACGACAGCTACCGGAAAGCTTACGAGACCATCAAGCAGATTGTGGCACAGCGTCATGAGGCAATCTATCACCAACAAGCCATCTACGAGGCCCTGATGTTAGGTACGGAATTCTTCAAGGTGCCGGATACGGAAGCACTGAAAGCAGCCTTGGAAAGCCAGAAACAGAAAGACATTGACGAAGCTGTGGCCGACCTGAGAGAAGCCGGAAAGAAGTTCTTCAACAAGGACTACAATCCGGAAGTGGACCGCAAGGTATCCAAACAGCTCATCGCCTTGTATGCCCGACTGATTCCGGCGGCCCAACGGATTGACATTTTCCAGACCATCGACAAGGACTTCCAGGGAAATACGGATGCTTTTGTAGACGCTTGCTTTAACCAGTCTATCTTCAGAAGCCCGGAAGCACTGGAAGCTTTCTTGGCACATCCGGATGCAGCCCAACTGGAGAATGACCTGATGGTGAAATACGCTGCATCCGTACGCGACGGTTACCAGGCGACAAGCGATGCCATGCAGGAAGAGACCAATGCCTACAATGCGGCCCACAAGACTTGGGTGGCAGGTATGCTGCAACTGAAAAAGGCACACGGACAGCCTATCTATCCGGATGCCAACTCGACCCTGCGTCTGACTTACGGCAAAATCGGTTCTTACGAACCGGCCGACGGAAAAGAATACCTGTATTATACGACCCTGAAAGGGGTGATGGAAAAAGAAGACCCGAACAATCCGGAATTTGTGGTACCGGCCAAACTGAAGGAACTATATGAAAAGAAAGACTTCGGTCCTTACGCCATGCCCGACGGACGCATGCCGGTCTGCTTTGCCACTGCTACCGACAACACGGGCGGTAACTCAGGTTCTCCGGTCTTCAATGCGAAAGGAGAACTCATCGGTACGGCATTCGACCGCAACTACGAAGGCTTGACAGGCGACATCGCCTACAATCCTCAACTGCAACGGGCCGCTTGCGTGGACATCCGCTACACCTTGTTCATCATCGACAAGTTTGCGGGTGCAGGCCACTTGCTCAAAGAAATGACCATTATCCGATAACCCTATCCACAAAAAAAGCCAGACTTTCCTGTCTGGCTTTTTTTGTATTAAGCTTGTGCGTCACTTTCTTCTTCGAGAATCTTCTTGATTTCCGCATCGGCTTTATACAATTTGTTCTTACAGAACTTTATCAGCTTCTGCGCCTCCTGCAGATACTCACCCAATTGGTCAATATCCAGTTCGTTGCTCTCAATGCGGGCCACGATTTCCTCCAGGCGCTTCATGGCCTCTGAGTAGGTTTCTTTCTTTGCTGCCATATCATTGTTTCATTTGATTACTTTACTTCTGAATTGCCCCTTTGCCAGACGGGTTTCCACTTCATCCCCCGGTTTCAGCAAGGAAGCGTCTGTCACTGCTTTTCCGTTCAGCAAGGTAAGGCTGTAGCCTTTCTTCAGCAAGACTTCCGGCGAAGCGGAAGACACCCGTTGCGCCAACAGTTCCAGCCGATGCGTTTCGCGCTGCACCCGGTTCTGCAAGGCAGAAAGTACACGGGGCATCAGCTGCAAACGGTAGTTTTCCTGCAACAAACGCGACTGCCAGGCCGTCTTTATCCGGTTCTGAAAACGTTCCTGCCGGAAGTTTTCCCGCTGCAACCGCATCTGTACCTGTCCGGGAATCCGGGTCACAAAAGCTTCCAGCCGTTGTTTCTCCTGCTGCAACAAGCGGGGAACTTCCTCATAAATAATTTCTTCGTATCCTTCCAGCTCCTGAGCCGTCTGCCGCAGGTGATTAATCAGGAACTCGGCGGCGGCCGTCGGAGTCTTCACCCGGGTATGAGCAATCAAGTCCAATACGGTATCGTCGCGTTCATGCCCGATTCCGGTAATAATGGGAAGCGGGAACTGTGCACAGTTTGCTGCCAGTTCGTAAGTGTCGAAGCCGGAAAGGTCGGAAGTGGCTCCTCCCCCTCGGATGATAACCACCACATCCCAAAGGTCGCGCGTGGCATTGATACGGTCGAGGGCCTGAATGATGGACTGCTCCACCTGCTCTCCCTGCATGACCGCCTGAAAAAGACAAGGATAAAACACGAAGCCGAAGGCATTGTGCTGCAACTGGTTGCAGAAATCGCCATAACCGGCCGCCGTAGCCGATGAAATCACGGCAATGCGTTGCGTCAGCACCGGCAGTTCCAGTTCTTTATTGAGTGTCAGGATGCCTTCTTCGTCCAGCTGACGCAGAATCTCCTTGCGGCGGCGTACCATATCGCCCAACGTGTACGTCGGGTCGATGTTGACCACCGTCAGCGAATAGCCGTACAGCTCATGGAAATCGACCGTCACCTTGACCAGCACCTTCAGTCCGGAGACAAAAGCCTGACCGGTTTCCCGCTCAAAATACGCCCGCAACCGACTGAACACATTCGCCCATATAATACCCCGGGCCTTGGCCAGCAGGGCATTGCCCGTCGCGTCTTTCTGCACGAACTCCAGGTAGCAATGACCGGAATAATTTACGCGTACATCGCTCAGTTCCGCCTGCACCCAATATTCATCCGGCAAGCAGGAAGTGATGCTCCTCCTGACCAGTGAATTCAGTTCCAGCAAAGACAAAGGCTTATTTTCCATTACCGTCCGTTTTCAATTTCAATCCTAACTGATAGGCTTTCCACATATCGGTCACGCCATAACCGTAAATATTGTCCGGATAGGCATTACGGTCGCTGGACTCGTGCACAATCTCAATCAGCTGACGGACCGTCAACCACGGACAAGCCTGCCACAGACAAGCCGCCAGTCCGCAAAATGTAGGAGAAGCAAACGACGTACCGTTGGCAAAAGAGGTACCGCCATCCACGCCTACCACAGCCGAATGTACGCCTACCGCCATGACATCCGGTTTGATACGTCCGTCGGCCGTATCACCGATGGAAGAGAAAGGCGCGTTTACCCCCATATTGTCTATCGCTCCGATGGTCAGAATGCCGTCTGCATCTGCCGGAGGCGTAATCTTTTTCCAGGTATCCATGCCTGAGTTTCCGGCACTGCACACCACCAATAATCCTTTCTTCGCCGCATACGAGGCCGAAGAAGCCATCAGGGAAGTACGTCCGTCCAGTTCACGGTATGTATAGTTATCTACCGGGTCATCAAAAGAATAATATCCCAGCGATGTATTCACGATATCCACGCCCACGCTGTCGGCAAACTCGACCGCCGCCGCCCAGTAATCTTCTTCTACCGGCTGTTCCGTGTCATTGTCCTCACTCCGCAACAACCAGTAGCTGGCTTCCGGGGCCGTACCGACCATTACGTGCGGCATATCGGCTGCCATGCACGAAAGTACCTTCATCCCGTGATTGTGTTCGCCATAAATATCCGAGTTCGGATTCACAAAATCATGCGTACCTAAAATGGACGTTTTACGGAAGATTTTCATGGCATCCACATTGAAGAACCCGGCATCAATCACAGCAATCTGCATGCCTTGGCCCCTGAAACCCGCCAGGTGCAAGCTGTCTCCATTGTGTATTTTAATCTGTTCGGAGGCCAGACCATAATAATCGTCCTGCTTTTTCCATTGGTTCTTTACCAACTCCTTCCGCCCTGTTCCCCGGGCAGGAATGGAATCGGGAGAGGTCCAGACCTTTTTCACCGAACGTACAAAAGAATTATCCAGGAAACGGAGAGCCACCGACTCATCCGGCACCTCCATCAGTACCGTATTGTTCCATTTGCTGGACGACACATACTGTCCACCTTGCTCCTTCAAACGGTCGATGTACACCTGGCATACAGGCAAGTCTGTGGAATCGACCGCCAGTCCCTGATGTGCCCGACGCGCCAATGCCCGTGACGACAAAAAAGTCTCCGGATGTGCCAACGAATAAGTGGTCTTTTTCTTGTCCGTAAGCTGAACCCGATATTTATACATAGTCTCTGCTGAAGCGCTCCCCAAGCAGGCCAACAGGCAAAGGAATACTCCTACTCTATTCACATTCATCCACATAGCTCTTATTTTTGGAGCGCAAAGATACACAAAGTTTTCCCTGATTCCGGAAAAAAACTTACCTTTGCCCTATTTTTTAGGGAATCTAAAGATTTCTGGATAACAATTAATAAGAAAAAGAATAAGAGAGTATGACGTCACAAAAAGGAACAGCCACCGAGTTGGGAACAGAAAGAATCGGGAAACTATTGATGCAATATGCCATCCCAGCCATCATTGCCATGACTGCCTCCTCCCTCTACAACATGGTAGACAGTATCTTCATCGGACACGGAGTCGGACCGTTGGCCATCTCCGGACTGGCCATCACCTTTCCGCTGATGAACCTGGCCGCCGCCTTCGGCTCACTGGTAGGAGTCGGTGCCTCCACCCTCATTTCTGTCAAACTAGGACAGAAGGATTATACTACCGCCCAGCAGATTCTGGGAAATGTGGTTTCACTCAATCTGCTCATCGGGCTGCTGTTTACCCTTGTCAGCCTGCTGTTTCTGGACCCGATTCTGTATTTCTTCGGAGCCAGCGATGCGACCCTTCCTTACGCCAGAGACTACATGATTACCATCCTTCTGGGGAATGTCATTACCCACATGTACCTGGGACTGAACTCCGTGTTGCGCTCGGCCGGACATCCGCAGAAGGCCATGGCGGCCACCATCCTGACCGTGGTCATCAATACGCTGCTGGACCCGCTGTTCATCTATACCTTCCACATGGGAATCCGCGGTGCTGCCATTGCCACGGTACTGGCACAGGTTATTTCCTTATGCTGGCTTATCAAAATTTTCTGTAACAAGGATGAACTCCTGCATCTGAAAAAAGGGATTTATCGGCTCAGAATGACGCTGGTGGAAAACATTATCGGCATCGGACTGGCTCCCTTCTTCATGAACTTAGCTTCCTGCTTCATCGTTATCCTCATCAACAAAGGATTGAAGCTGTACGACGGGGATTTGGCCATCGGAGCTTTCGGTATCGTCAACCGCATCGTGTTCCTGTTTGTCATGATTGTGATGGGACTGAACCAAGGCATGCAACCCATTGCCGGCTATAATTTCGGAGCCCAGCACTACCATCGGGTGAACCAAGTCATGAAATATACCGTCATTGCCGCCACCATTGTGACCACTACCGGCTTCCTCGTGGGAGAACTGATGCCGGAACTGGCTGTATCAGCCTTTACGACGGATGCGCAGCTCATCCAGCTGAGTGCAAATGGCTTGCAGGTGGTCGTCCTCTTTTTCCCCATCATCGGTTTTCAGATGGTGACCTCCAACTTCTTCCAGAGCATCGGAATGGCCAAGAAAGCCATCATCCTTTCCCTGAGCCGGCAGGTGTTGATTCTGATTCCCTGTCTGCTGATTCTGCCTCTCTTCTGGGGCGTAAAAGGCGTGTGGTACAGCATGCCGATTTCGGATATCACCGCCAGTATCATTGCAGGCACCATGCTCTACGCCCAGTTCAAACACTTCAAGCAACAACATGCGGCACAGTCCAACCGCTGACGAAAATAAAAGATAAAAAAGTCGCATTTTTCCATAGAATGATTTATATTTGCTTTATATCAAACTAAAGGAATTACACTATGGACGGACATTATGTGATTAATCTCGGACGCCAGCTCGGAAGCGGCGGAAAAGAAATTGGCGAAAAACTGGCAAATGATCTGGGCATTGCCTTTTACGATAAAGAACTGATCAACTTAGCTTCTGAAGAGAGCGGACTCTGCAGGGAATTCTTTGAGAAAGCCGATGAAAAAGCCTCACAGACCATTTTGGGAGGATTGTTCGGCACCCGTTTTCCTTTTGTAACAGAAGGAGCCTATCCCTATAATTCCTACCTGAGCAACGATTCGCTGTTCAAGATTCAGAGCGACGTCATCCGCCAGCTGGCTGAAAAGCAATCGTGCCTGTTTGTCGGACGCTGCGCCGACTACATTCTCCGTGACCATCCCCGTTGCGCCAACGTCTTTGTGTCAGCCTCTCCCGAAGCCCGCATCGAACGCTTGATGAAACTGCATCACATCAGCGCCGAAGATGCCGAGGACTTGATGGAAAAAGCGGACAAGAAACGCTCGGCTTACTATAACTATTACAGTTACAAGACATGGGGAGCCGCAGCCACTTACCACTTGTGCATCGACTCCTCCGTATTGGGCATTGACGGCACCGTGGAATTCATCAAGAACTTTGTCAAACTGAAACTTCATCTTTAAACAGAATAAGACATCCTCAAAAAAGGAAGGGACTGTTCCACTGAAAAACGAACAGTCCCTTCCTTTTTTCCATCTGCCCAACCGCTACAATCCCCATAATTGTAAAAGCTGAGTTTATGATATGCTTATCCACTCAGTACTTCCCTTGAAGTACTGGAGTACTCCGCTGAAAGTACTGGAGTACTCCTTAGGCAGTACTAAAGTACTTCTTTGGAAGTACTGAGAACTTCCCTTATCTTCGTCTGCTTTCGAACAATTACTGCTTCATCAGGTAAGCCTTGAAAGCGGCAAAGTCTTTCGACATCGGCACACTCTGCTTGGTTCCTTTCATGAAAGCCTGCAACTTTTCCGGAATCTTGACCTTCACACCGATGATACTTTCCACCGTCTGCAGGAATTTGGCCGGATGAGCGGTCTCCAGGAACACGCCTACTTCACCCTCTTTCAATTCTTCAGCCAAGGCACGGTAACCGCAAGCGCCGTGAGGGTCGAGCAGATAACCAGTCTCTTCGTATACTTTCTGCACCGTTTCGCGAATCTGGTCATCGGTGTAAGTCTCTCCGCTGATTTCGGAAGCGATGGCCTCATGACTGCCGTCGTACAAATCCAACACACGGGCAAAGTTACTTGGATCGCCCACATCCATCGCATTGGCAATCGTAGCCACAGAAGGACGCGGATTATATTTTCCCGTCTTCAGGTATTGATAGAATATGTCGTTCCGGTTGTTGGCAGCAATGAAACGCTTCACGGGCAATCCCATGCGCTTGCCGAACAGACCGGCGGTGATATTGCCGAAGTTGCCACTCGGTACACAGACTACCAAGTTGTCCGCCTTTCCGATTTTCTTCATCTGCGCATAGGCATAGAAATAATAAAATGCCTGAGGCAAGAAGCGGGCCACATTAATGGAGTTGGCGGAAGTGAGCTGCATGTGTTCGTTCAATTCCTTATCCATGAACGCACTCTTCACCAGTGCCTGGCAATCATCGAACGTACCGTCCACCTCAATGGCCGTAATATTATGTCCGAGAGTAGTAAACTGCTTTTCCTGAATCTCACTGACTTTTCCTTTCGGATAGAGCACATAAACATGAATCCCTTCTACTCCCAAGAAACCGTTGGCCACGGCACTTCCCGTATCGCCCGAAGTGGCCACCAGCACATTGACCTGATTTTTCCCTTCCTTGCGGATGAAATAGCCCAACAGACGCGCCATAAAACGGCCGCCTACATCCTTGAACGCCAGCGTCGGTCCATGAAACAATTCCAAAGAATAAATATTGTCTTTCACCTTCACTGCCGGCACATCAAAATTCAAGGTATCATATACAATCTGTTTCAGAGTCTCCGCAGGCACATCTTCTCCAAAGAAGGCATCGGCCACCTTATAAGCTATCTCAGGGAAAGAAAGCGTATCAATCTCGTCAAAAAAAGACTGCGGCAATGCCTTTATCTCGCGAGGCATATACAAGCCCTTATCAGAAGCCAGTCCCTTCACTACGGCCTCTTCCAAAGTAGCGTCCAGCGCTTTTCCATTTGTACTGTAATACTTCATATTGCAATTTGTTACTGAATATTCATAAATAAATTCATAAACTCGTCTTTTTCCATCAGGCCGTATCCGCCCTCCTTACAGCTTATTTCATCGTACGTCTGCACAGAATCGGGCACCATGCCCGGATAATAAATCAAAAACGGTACAGGTTCATTGGTATGCGTCCGCAACTCGCAAGGCGTAGGATGGTCTGGAAGAACTGCCATGGCGACAGGTTCATCCCATTGTTTCACGGCCTCATATATCGGTCCCACAATCCGACGGTCCAGGTTTTCAATCGTTTGCAATTTCAACGGCACATCGCCTTCATGTCCGGCCTCATCGCTGGCCTCCACATGCAGATACACAAAATCATCGGTCTTCAGCGCCTCGATGGCTGCCTGCGCCTTTCCTTCGTAATTGGTATTGTACAGTCCGGTAGCCCCTTCCACGTCGATGCAGCGCAAACCGGCATAACGGCCGATGCCCCGAATCAAATCGACCGCCGTAATCACCGCTCCTTTATGGATGGACGGATATTTCTCGGCCAAGGGTTCCATCTGCGGACGGTATCCCGGACTCCAGGGCCAGATGCTGTTGGCCGGGTCTTTTCCTTCCGCTACCCGTTTCAGGTTGACCGGATGAGTGGGCAGCAGCTGTTGTGACTTCAAAATCAGGTCGTTCAACAAATCGGCCGTTTCTTGCGCTTCCGGGCACAGCGCTTTCACCATATTCGGGCGAAAAGGCTGCAACGGAATGTCATGCGGAGGCACACAGGCCAGCCGTTTGTCACCTCCCTTTATCACCAGCAGATGACGGTACTGCACTCCGGTATAAAAATGAATGCGGTCGGACCCCAGTTTCTCGTCCAGAAAACGAATCAGTTCATCAGCTTCCTCGGTAGTGATATGTCCGGCAGAATGGTTCTTCAACGTATCTCCTTCCACACAGATGATGTTGCACCGCATGGCCATGTCTCCCTCCTGAAGATCTACCCCAATGCTGGCGGCTTCCAGCACGCCACGGCCTTCGTACACGGTCGGCAGGTCATATCCCATTACCGACATATTGGCCACCTCACTTCCGGGGTGAAACCCGTCGGCTACGGTCTTCAACATACCCGTACGTCCCATACGTGCCAGTTGATCCATGTAAGGAGTCTGTGCATACTGCAATAAAGTCTTTCCCCCCAGCGAAGGCACCGCCCAGTCGGCCATGCCGTCGCCTAATATAATGAGATGTTTCATAATGGTCCGATTTAAATATTGGCAATACTCATAATGTCTGCAAACACACCCGCGGCCGTCACACTGGCACCTGCGCCATATCCCTGAATCAACATCGGGTATTCATTGTAGCGTTCGGTGGTCAGCAGAATGATGTTGTTGGTACCGGCCAGATTATAGAACGGATGGTTGCTGTCCACTTCCTGCAAGGCCACTTTTCCATGTCCGTTTTCCAGCGTGGCCACGAAACGCCAGCGTTTTCCTTCCCGTTCCACCTCGCGGCGACGCTCTTCAAACTCTTTGTCGAGTTTCGGAATGTTCTTCCAAAAATCATCCAGCGTACCTTCAAAATATTTGTCCGGGATAAACAAGTGAGTTTCCACATCTTCCTGATTCAAGCGATAACCTGCCTCACGGGCCAGAATCACCAGTTTCCGAATCACGTCCTTTCCGCTCAAGTCGATACGCGGATCGGGCTCTGAATAGCCGTCTTCCTTGGCCTGACGGATGGTAGCACTCAACGGCATGTCGGCACTGATGCGGTTGAAGATATAGTTCAACGTGCCGCTTACCACCGCTTCAATCTTCAGTATCTTGTCTCCACTGTTTATCAAATCGTTAATCGTATTGATGACAGGCAGTCCGGCTCCTACGTTGGTTTCAAACAGGAACTTGACTCCTCGCTGACGGGCTATCCGTTTCAGTTCCGCATAGATGTCGTAATCCGAAGAAGCCGCAATCTTGTTGGCAGCTACGACCGACACGTTATGACTCAGCAAGTCCTTGTAAAGTGCTGCAATGTCCGGACTGGCCGTACAATCCACAAATACGGAATTGAAGATATTCATGCCCACAATCTCATCCCGAAGTACCTGAGGAGAAGAAACGATTCCTTTCTCATTCAATTCGTCCCGGAAATGCTCCAAGTCGATTCCCGCACGGGTAAACAAAGCCTTGTGTCCGTTGGCAATTCCCACCACGTGCAACTTCAAGCCCCGTTCCTGTTTCAATTTTTCCTGCTGTCCATGTATCTGTTCAATCAGGCTGGAACCGACCGTTCCCGTTCCGCAGATAAACAGGTTCAGCACCTGGTATTCGGACAGGAAGAACGAGTCGTGAATCACGTTCAGCGTCTTGCGCAGAGAAGCACCATCTACTACGAAAGAAATATTGGTTTCCGATGCGCCCTGTGCACAAGCAATGACATTGATACCGTTCCGTCCCAACGTACCGAACAGTTTTCCGGCAATGCCCGGGGTATGCTTCATGTTCTCCCCCACGATGGCTACCGTAGCCAGATTGCCTTCTGCCTTCATCGGAGAGATTTCGCCCATTTCAATTTCCTTGGCAAATTCCTCATTCAGTACCTCACAAGCCAAATCTGCGTCTTCGTTTCTCACACCGATGGAGGTAGAGTTCTCGGAAGAAGCCTGCGATACGAGGAACACGCTGATGCCGTTCTCTGCCAGGGTTTTGAAAATACGGTGGTTGACTCCAATCACCCCCACCATACCCAGACCGGTCATGGTAATCAGGCAAGTATCGTTGATGGACGAAATACCCTTGATAGGCTTGGAAGAATGGTCGGCATCCTGCTTGACGATGGTACCCGGAGCCTCCGGATTGAACGTATTCTTAATCAGAATTGGAATATTCTTGTGACATACCGGATAAATGGTCGGCGGATACACCACCTTCGCACCAAAGTTGCACAACTCCATGGCCTCCACATAACTCAACTCTGTAATAGGGTAAGCCGTACTGATGACCCTGGGATCCGCTGTCATAAAGCCATCCACATCCGTCCAGATTTCCAGAATATCCGCATCCAATGCGGCCGCAATGATAGAAGCCGTGTAATCCGAACCACCCCGTCCCAGGTTGGTGACCTCACCGGTATTCTTGTCGGTCGAAATAAAGCCCGGCACCACGGATACGTCCGGTATTTCACTGAACGTCTCACGCACCAGCTGATTGGTCAGTTCCGAATCCAGGATATGCTTGTTATGTTTCTTTTCTGTCTTGATAAACGTGCGGGAATCAAACCACATGGCTCCTTGAATCAAAGTAGCCACGATGATGGAAGAAAGCCGTTCTCCATAGCTGACAATCGTAGCCGACGTTTTGGGAGAAAGGTCCCGAATCAAATAAATGCCCTGAAAAATATCCTTCAATTCACTCAGCAGTTCATTGACCAGGTCCAGGAGCAGTTCACGACCCCGCCCCGCAGGAATGACCGTGTACACCATTTCAATATGGCGGTTCACAATCTCCTTCATTTCCTTTTCATAAGCATCATCGCCCGAAGCCGCCATTTTCGAGGTACAAATCAATTTGTCGGTAATTCCTCCCAAGGCAGAAACCACTACAATCACTTTGTCATCTACTGCTTCTACAATGCGCTTTACGCTTAACATGCTATTGACGGAACCTACGGATGTGCCGCCGAATTTCAATACTTTCATAGGTTTATATCATTTTTATCACCGGAGTCCCGATTGTCCGGTTTATTCCCGTGAAAACGAAGTCCTTGCACTCATTCCACACGGAAACAAATACATTAAATTAAAATTGAATGAATAAAATAATTGAGATGTCTGCATCCGCAGACGTGTATCACGTAGAAACACCAAACATACTATCCTTTACCCCCGAGGGGTCATCCCTGTGGCAGAAGTGATGAAAGGCATGTACCCGTGCCCCATCAACAAGATGATATGAAGACAGCGTTCAGTCATAGATTATTGTTTTTCTGTCGGCAAATATAACAACATTTTTCTACAAACGCACATTTAAATGATATTTTTTTGGCAGGGTCATAAATAAGCGTAAGATTTCGTACCTTTGTCTGGAATTATCGTGACAAATATGGCAAAAGAAAAAACAGTCTATGTCTGCACGAATTGCGGACAAGAATCCCCCAAATGGGCCGGAAAATGTCCCTCCTGCGGACAGTGGAACACCTTCGTGGAAGAAGTGGTACGGAAAGAAACTCCAGTGGCCAAGCACGTGGCACATGGCATTGAATCAGTCCGTTCCAAACCCCAGCCGCTAAAAGAAATCGCCTCGGACGAAGAACAGCGCATCGATATGGGGGATGAAGAACTTAACCGGGTCTTGGGAGGAGGACTGGTGCAAGGCTCTCTGACCTTGATTGGCGGCGAACCCGGCATTGGAAAATCTACCCTGGTCCTGCAAACCGTACTCCGCCTCGCCCATAAAAGAATCCTGTATGTATCGGGAGAGGAAAGTGCCCGCCAGCTCAAACTCCGGGCTGTCCGCATCCCCCATCCCGAAAACGACAACCTGCTGATTGCGTGTGAGACCTCGCTGGAACAGATTTTTACCCACATCAAGAATGCGGCCCCCGACCTGGTCATCATCGACTCTATCCAGACTATCTCGACGGAAAACATTGATTCTTCTCCCGGCAGCATCGTACAGGTAAGGGAGTGTACGGCTTCTCTGCTGAAATTTGCCAAAGAAACCGGCACTCCGGTCATTCTCATCGGTCACATCAACAAGGAGGGCAGCATCGCCGGGCCAAAGGTACTGGAACACATTGTGGATACGGTGCTGCAATTTGAAGGCGACCAGCACTACATGTACCGCATCCTGCGCAGCATCAAGAACCGTTTTGGAAGTACCGCCGAACTGGGCATCTACGAGATGCGTCAGGACGGACTACGGCAAGTGAGCAACCCTTCGGAACTCCTGCTCACCCAAGACCATGAGGGGATGAGCGGGGTAGCCATTGCCGGAGCCGTGGAAGGGGTACGTCCTTTCCTGATTGAGGTACAGGCCCTGGTCAGCACGGCTGCCTACGGTATGCCGCAACGTTCGGCCACCGGTTTCGACCTCCGGCGCATGAACATGTTGTTGGCGGTACTGGAAAAGCGGGTCGGTTTCAAACTGGCACAGAAAGACGTGTTCCTGAACATTGCCGGAGGACTGAAAGTCAACGACCCGGCCATCGACCTGGCCGTCATCAGCGCCATTCTTTCCAGCAACATGGATGCGGAAATTGAAACGGGTGTATGTATGGCAGGCGAAGTGGGACTGAGTGGCGAAATCCGTCCGGTCAACCGCATCGAGCAACGCATCAGCGAAGCCGAGAAATTAGGATTCCAACGGATGCTGATACCCAAACACAACCTTTCGGGCATCGACCGCAAGAAAATCAAAATAGAACTTGTACCGGTCAGAAAAGTGGAAGAAGCTTTCCGGGAATTGTTCGGATAAGTTTCTTTTACCTTATCAAAAATCACCACAACCGATACATTTTTTACAGGGCCTTTTGTAAGGATACCCCAATTTATGTATGTTTGCAATAACATTATTACCTAAACACCTAAATAATATTCATGAAACATTATCTATTTCCCTTATTCTGCATGGTCTGGGGTGCCACACCTATGCTGGCCCAGACCGATGCCAGTCTGCTGCAACCCAAAGTGCAGGAGTTTGAACTGAGCAAAAACGAACAGACCGTGGCCGTGCCGTCCTCTTATCAGCTCGTGCTGACCGAAGGCAGCTGTCCGCATGCCGCCGAGGCCCTGAAACAGCTTCTGCCCAACAAGCAGAAAAAGACCGCATTCAAGATTATTCTCGGCAAGAAAGGCGATAAAGCCGTCAAGAAATATGCCAAAAAAATTCCTTCACACAAAGAAGGCTATTATATAGAGGTGGACGATAATTGCATCGTGATTGCCGGTGCGGATGCACGAGGTGCCTTCTACGGCGTGCAGACCCTCGCACAGATGGTACGTCAGGGAGATTTGAGCCTCTGCACCATTGAAGACTATCCCGACATTGCCTTCCGTGGGGTGGTAGAGGGCTTCTACGGAACACCCTGGAGCCACGAAGCCCGTATACGCCAACTGGCGTTCTACGGCCGAAACAAGATGAATACCTATATCTACGGCCCGAAAGACGACCCGTATCACTCCTCCCCCAACTGGCGCAAGCCTTATCCGGAAAAGGAAGCGGCTCAGATTCATGCACTCATCGAGCAGGCTGCCCGAAACGAGGTGAATTTCGTATGGGCTATCCATCCGGGAAAAGACATCAAATGGACAGAAGCCGACCGCGATGCCCTGATTCAGAAATTTGAAGCCATGTACCAGTTGGGCGTGCGTTCCTTTGCCGTGTTCTTCGACGATATTTCGGGCGACGGTACAGACCCGGTGCGTCAGGCTGAGCTGCTGAATTACATCGATACCCACTTTATCCAGCAAAAACACGACGTGACCCCTCTGGTGATGTGCCCTACGGAATACAACAAAAGCTGGTCGGACGTGAAAGGCGGGTACCTGACTACTTTGGGTAAGATGCTCAACCCCAGCATCCAAATCATGTGGACCGGCGACCGGGTGATTGCCTGCATCGACAAACCGACGCTGGACTGGATCAACCCGCTCATCCAGCGCAAAGCCTATATCTGGTGGAACTTCCCGGTGAACGACTATGTACGCGACCATCTGCTGTTAGGACCGGTGTATGGCAATGCCAAGGGAATCCAGGACGAAATGTCCGGTTTCGTGTCCAACCCGATGGAACACGCAGAATCTTCCAAAATATCCTTGTACAGCGTGGCCGACTACACCTGGAACCTGGACACCTACGACAGCATTCAGTCGTGGAAACACGCCATACAGGACCTGCTGCCCCAGAAAGCCGCCTATCTGGAGACCTTTGCCACACACTGTTCGGACTTGGGAGCGAACGGACATGGCTTCCGTCGTGACGAGAGTGTCCCCCTACAGCCGATGCTGAAAGCGCTGGCACAAGATATGAATGCCCCCGAGGCCGTCGACAGTGTACTTCGGGAATGTATGCGTCTGGAAACGGCCTGCGATGTACTTTTGGCCGACAACGAGAACCCGGCCCTCATCCACGAGATGCGCCCCTGGCTGAAACAAGGCAAGCTGCTCGGCGAATACGGCCAGTGTGTACTGCAAATGGTCAAAGCCCTGAATGGAAAAGATGCTGCCTTCATGACCTACTACGACCGCGCCCGTGCTTTGCAAACCCTGATGTACGAACTGGATATGACCGAAAACCAGAACCCGTATCAGCCGGGAGTGAAAGTGGGAAGCCTCATCCTGCTGCCGACGCTGAACCAGGTATACACGCAGGTAACCAGTACCTATAACGCACAGCACAAGACTCACCTGGAAACCAAGGCCGAATACAATCCTTACGCGCTGACCAGCGACGTGCCTCAGCTGAAGACTCAGGTGGTACGTGCCCGCCATCAGTACGTGAATGTGTCCCCGTCTAACGAGGTCATCAAATGGCCGGCTGGTGCCATGCTGCAGATTGCCGTAGACCAGCCGGTACGCTTCGAGGCACTGACCATGGACTTAGGCACTCCGGGAGTCGCTTCACAATTCACGCTGGAAGTAAGCAGTAACGGTCAGGACTGGAAGTCCGTTTCTCTGTCACAGTCCGCCGAAAAGACAGAAATCACGGCCTCCATCCCGACGGATACTTCCTTGAAATATGTCCGCCTGACGAACAAATCCAAGCAGGAGACACAGGTTTATTTCAAGAAGTTTACCTTGAAAGTACAGAAATAAAAAACGGAAAATCATTCAGAATCGCTGCATTGGCATTCCATCGCTCAGAGGAGCCGATGCAGCGATTTATATTTTGCCCACATTGCCCCCCGTCAGGGCATAAAAAAACCCGTACCAATGAAAGTACGGGTCTTTTTTATATCCAACGAATGATAGCGAATTACTTCTGCGGAGCAGTTTCATAAGGTACCATCTTTTCCAGATTGGCATTGGCCTTTTCAGGTTCTACACTTGCAGCTTTCTGGAACCATCCCTTGGCTTCTTCGGTATGGCCAGCCAACCAAGCCAACACACCCAAGTTGTTGTAAGCACGCGGATCTTCTTTCACTTTGTCCATGTAAGACGCAGCTTTCTTGAAATCTCCGCTGATGATGTTGGCAGAAGCCGCATTGATATTGGCAATCACATCTTCCGGATACGTATTGGCTGCAATTTCATAGACTTCCTTATATTCCTTCGTGCCCGGCTGGTACATCGCTGCCACCCGATACATTTCCTGCAAGCTCAGCAGTTTAGGATTCGTATAAATCAAACGGGCCGCTTCAGAGTTCAGCACCTCTCTCACTTCATAGTCTACCGATACACTCAAGCGACGCAAGCGAGGATAATACTGATTCATCATAGTACGGTAAGTAGCTGTACCCAAAGTCGTTTTCAGGCGAGCCTCACGCACATCCAGATTGTCATATTTCTGAATGACTGCCAAAGCTTTATCTGCATACGCAGGCTTGTCTTCTTCCAACATTTTCACCAGGCTGTCCCAATCTTCTCCGGCAGAAGTCACATGCAGCACTTCCTGCGGGAATTTATATCCGCCTTTCAGGTTCAAGGCGAAAGATTCCGCACGCTGGGATGCCACTCTGTCGTTGGTACGGACAGAACCATCCGGTGAAGAATAACCGCACACATTGATGGACTTGAAAGTCACCAAGTCACCGTCTTCCAACGGCTCCAGAATTTCTTTCAGTTTCTGCAACTCACTCCGGTTGTTCTTATAATCCGCATCGAAGGCTGTCTTTCCTACCGGGAATTCAATGAACAAAGTGCTTTGTTCTGAACGTACCTTCAACGGTTCTTCCTTCGGAGTCAGCAATGAAACCATCTCCTTGCAAGGTTCACAAACCTCAAATTCTGTCGGCAAGGCAGGAGTCTTTACCGCCATATCCGGTTCAATCACCTTGATATTGAGCAAATCGACTTCGCAGCATTCCTTTCCTTCCTGCAGCAGAATCATGGAAGCATGGTCCATCCACGGCTGATAAGGTACGGCAGCTTTGTAGCGCACCACATCTTCGCGATTATCCTGACGTCCGTGAATCACCACATACGGATTGTCGTATCCGAAACGACGGGCCATCTTACGCTCCGAACGACGCATCTTATAATCTCCATTCTTTCCTGTCACAATGACCGGAGGCATGGCATAATAATTTTTCCCTTCACGAAGCACCGGCGTAAAGGCATAAGTCTGTTCACTATTCACACGTACATCGGCTACATCCATAGAAAATTCCATGGTCAGTGTATCATTCTTCAAAGTCAATGCCGGACGGGTGTACTTGATATCACTTGCCATCGCACTAAAAGGCAACATACCCAGCAAGCACATATATACTAATTTTCTCATATCTACTTTTTAATTTTCAATTATAATGACTGTACTTCTACACAATGGTATTTGGTCTTATGTTTCGGACCGAATGTGAAATTGATACCCAAATTCACGTTGGCTGAGAAACGGTTGATGGGAATGCAATATTTCGGCGTATATTTTCCCATTGGCACATCGGCTGCCACAAAGAAGTTGAAGCCTCTCGGATGGAAATTCAGCATCAGTCCCGTGCTGGAACCGAAATTAGAAAGTGCATAGTTCAAAGAAGCTTCAAACCAAGTCAAAGGAGACACATTGGCAGAAATACGTGCTTCTGTCCAAGAGTGACGTCCCTGGAAACGAGTAGAAGACAAAAGACCAAACTTCAAGCGGTCATAAGCCGGCAAAGTATATTGTGCACCCAAGTTCAAAGTGGCAGCCAAGGCTGTGGTACGTTTCAAGCCTTCCCCTTCCTTCGTGAACTTCGCCATCTGTTCCAAATCATCTACCACACGGTCGGCCTGGTTATCGATAGAGTTCGGATCGTTGTCGCCCAAGTCTGATTTCACCGGAATTTCGTTGAAACCATCGAACTCAAAGCTGTTGTTCATGGTAGCCTTCAAGGTATTTTTCCAACGAATATATCCTAAATCCAATACGGCAGCCGAAAAGGTCCAGTCATCATTCAAACGATAGGTAGCACCAAAATCAAAAGCCAGACCAAATCCTGTAGGACCCATTTTTTTCGTGTCGAAATCGAAGTCATCATACGAAAGCAACTGCTCTGACCCCGGTTTCAACTGGTTCGTACGGTTTCCATTGTCATCGAGCACATAATCACTTTCATCATAGCGACCTGTTTCACCGCGTGTCGGGGCAATCAACCCTTTGGCAGAAAGATAAGCCTGTGCACCCGACGGAGTGATTTTCCAGGCATCCGGAGTAGCATCAATGTCCAGACGGTCAATCTTCACCGTGGCCTTTGCCAACCCAACCAGGAATTTCATTTTCGCACCCACTGTCCATTGCTCGTTGATCTGACGGGCATGTCCAAAGGCAATTTCCGCATAATTGGTAGAGACAATACTCAAATCATTCACACTGTAATGAGTACCTTCCGGTGCATCCACTCCGTTCTTCATAAACTTAAACAACTGGTCAGGAGCAGACAAATTGGTATTACTTTTAATGGAAAGTCCGAAAGTATTGAAACCTCCCCATGCATAAAAGCCAGTAGACAAGATGTTCTCGTTCACATTAAAACCCATTTTAATCCGATTAGGCAATCCGTTCAGGAAGTCCTGACGACTTACATCTCCATGCATAAAGGTCATCAGGTCACCATTCGGTTTTACGAACAGGAAATCACCGACTCCTGCCGTACCTTGGGCACCGACTGACAGATTGCCCAATCCCGGAAAACCTACATATCCTCTTTCTCCCATAAATGCCGGATTCAGTTCGTGACGATAAGTAGCTCCCTCCAAGAAATAAGCGGAACGATTAATCTGGGGCTGTGCCACTGCTTCACTTACACATACAAAAGCCGCAAATCCGGACAATATCGTATATAAAATATTTTTCTTCATCTGTTTTGTTTTTTCTCGTTCATTATTAGTTCAAATCCACATTCACACCACCCGGGACTGACAATTTCACACTTGTCACTTTCAGCCATTGCGTATCTTTCAAAGGTATACCCGTTTTTTCACCTGCCACTGCGACTATTTTAAAACAGATTTTTTCCACCTTTGTCAGAAAGTGTGTGTCTTCTGAAGTTAAACTTAATACCAGTTCACTGGTTGTCGGGGTTTCGCCATCCACACTTGCTGTTACGTACTGTTTATCTTCTTCAATTGTTTTCTTGACAGCCGTCAATTCATGCCCATAAATATCCTTAATCTGTACATTTTCAGCTTTTAATTGTAATTTCAAAGGAATAGCATTGTCTACCGATAACACAATCTTGGCATTTTTCAGACTTAACTTATCCAAGTCATTCAAGTCTTTATTCAAATCCTTGATAGAGTCACTATATACAATATTCAATCCCTGTTCAAAGCTCAGCGGCACATCTACCTCATAGCTGGCTGTCAACTGATAGTCCTGGCCCAGCTCCACATTATAGTAGTTGGTGTTTGTCACAGCCGGTTTCAAAGAAACATCGATGTCATCCGGAATAATTTCCAGCACATTATTCATGTCGGAAACAACCACATTACTTGTCATCCCTGCTACTGAACTCGTTTCGGTACGTGAAAGGGCAATGACATTCTCACCCGGATTCAAAGTAACCGCCGTTTTACCATAACCGGCACCGACTTTTACTTCATGGCCTTCAATCGTGGCATTGTTTTTCTTCGGAGTCAGTACTGCGTCCACTTCTACCGGCGTTTCCAATGGGTTGGTTGCTTTCAGCACAATCACCGGATTGGTAATGTCCAGACGAGTTTCCTCATCCTGCAAGAAATCAGGCAAATCATTGAACTCTATCTGAGTTTTTTCCGCTTCTATCTTGGGCTGGATAACTCCAGTCACACAATCGGTAGCCATTTCACCTAACGTCACATGCAAAGTCAGCGACAAATCTCCCGAACCGCTTATTCCGGAAGTGACTACATTTCCATTCATCGACACATCTCCTTCAATAGTCAAGCTTCTATTTGCATCCGGTTCGAGTCCTTCACCTGCCTTCTCACCAAATGTATAACCGACTACTTCCAGCTGTTTAGGCGTCAAAGCTCCATTCAGCGTTAACTTATTTCCTGCTTCAACCTCTCCTTCTTTGAAGGTCAAAAAGGCAGGAAGTTGAATAACCAAGTCTTTAGCGTCTACTTTACTATAAGTCAATCCGTTTCCTTCCAAATCAAAAGTCAAATTCAGAATGGCTGGAGTGTTGGTACTCAGTGAACCTAATTCTTTCAATGCTTCATCAATGTCATCCGCAGTAGCCGTTAATGTATTAGAGGTTTTTATATTTGCGGTAACAGAGGAAGACTGACCTACCACAAAATTCTCTACAATTGGCTGCGACAAATCCGTTTCGGCCCCCGTAATCATCACCTTATTTACTGTAGTAGGATTGACTTTAATAACATCCTGCTTTGTCAGATGGTATATATGCGTAGCCACATCCGGCTGCAAGATATCCCCTTCTTCCACTTCAATGATTTTACTCAGGAAAGCCGTATCTGTACTTCCTACAGGAACTGCAAGATGCTCTCCCCCCACATTAATTGTCAGGTCAATGTCCTTGTCGAGATCATACTTGTTATCTACACACGATACATTCCATAACGAGAATGACAACAAAAATCCCCATAATGGGTAAATTCTTTTTACCTTACATTTCATCATAATGTTATTTAATAAAATTCAACAGTCGTACATATTAACACTTTATCACTTACAAAAGTTGAGAGAAATCGACCACAAATATAGAAAATTTTACAATACGTTTTATCACAATTTTTAAATCTATATAAGATTCAGGCCTCTAAAGCGATTGGAGAAACCAAACAGAAGCTCTATCTTTGCAAAAAAGTTACAAGTAATATGACGCACGAATATCAACTCCGCATTCTGCCCGAACAGGCAGCCAGCGAACAGTCGCTCAAACAATATATCAGCCGGGAAAAAGGGCTGGATCTCCGTACCATCAATGCCATCCGTACACTGAAACGTAGCATCGATGCCCGCCAGCGTACCATTTACATCAATCTGACCGTCCGCGTTTTCGTCAACGAAACTCCTTCGGAAGAAGAATTTGAACGTACGAATTATCCTAATGTAGAAGGACGTCCGGCTGTCATTGTGGTAGGGGCAGGCCCCGGAGGTTTGTTCGCCGCCCTGAAACTGATAGAACTGGGACTACGCCCCATCGTGGTGGAACGCGGAAAGAATGTGCGTGAGCGAAAAGAAGACTTGGCCCGTATCAGCCGGGAACACAAAGTAGACGCTGAATCCAACTACAGTTTTGGAGAAGGAGGGGCAGGAGCCTACTCCGACGGAAAACTTTATACCCGCAGCAAGAAACGGGGAAGTGTAGAGAAAATCTTGAATGTGTTCTGCCAGCACGGAGCCAGTTCGACCATCCTGTCGGATGCGCATCCGCACATCGGAACCGACAAACTGCCCAGAGTCATTGAAAACATGCGAAACACCATTCTGGCCTGTGGCGGAGAAGTCCACTTCCAGACCCGCATGGACGCGCTGCTGATTGAAGGGCAGAAAGTGAAAGGCATTGAAACTCACGATGGAAAGACTTTCTTAGGACCGGTGATTTTGGCTACGGGACATTCTGCCAGAGATGTGTACCGCTGGCTGTATGCCCACGGTGTACAGCTGGAAACCAAAGGGATTGCCATCGGCGTGCGACTGGAACATCCCTCCATGCTGATTGACCAGATACAATATCATAACAAGAACGGACGGGGAAAATACCTGCCCGCTGCCGAATACAGCTTCGTACAACAGGTAGACGGACGAGGAGTATACAGCTTCTGCATGTGCCCGGGAGGTTTCGTAGTCCCGGCAGCCAGTGGCCCCCACCAGTTAGTGGTGAACGGGATGAGCCCAAGCAACCGCGGCACCAAATGGAGCAACTCGGGCATGGTGGTCGAAACCCATCCAGAAGACTTATTACGACCCGAGATGCAATTGCAGGCAGACCCTCTTCCCCACTCCAATGAATCGCTCACCGAAGAACTGATACTCCGCGACGGAAAACTGCCGGAAGGAACCGTACATACGCTGGCCATGATGCGTTTCCAGGAAAAACTGGAACAAATCTGCTGGCAACAAGGCAACATGCGACAGACGGCTCCCGCACAGCGTATGGCCGACTTTACCCAGAAAAAACTGAGTTATGACTTGCCTGTAACCTCTTACAGCCCGGGACTGGTATCCTCTCCCCTCCATTTCTGGATGCCGCCTTTCCTAAGCGAACGCCTGAGCAAAGGCTTCCAGCTTTTCGGCAAAAGTTCCCGCGGTTTCCTCACGAACGAGGCCGTCATGATTGCCATAGAAACCCGCACCTCTTCGCCCGTACGCATCGTACGTGACAAGGATACCCTGCAACACCTCACTGTGGAAGGATTGTTCCCTTGCGGAGAAGGAGCCGGCTATGCCGGAGGAATCGTTTCGGCCGGCATTGATGGAGAACGTTGCGCGGAAGCTGTGGCCCATTACCTGAATCGTTAACTTTCCCCATTATGCACCAACCGGAAATAGCCATTATCGAACCCAATACGCTGACCGCTCTCGGCCTGCGCACCATTTTAGAAGAGCTGATTCCCGAAGCAATCATCCGCACGTTCTCGTCTTTCGAACAACTCATCGACGACACGCCGGATATGTATGCCCATTATTTCGTGTCGGCTCAAGTCTATTTTGAGCATACGGCCTTCTTTTTGGAACGGAGGCCCAAATGCATCGTCCTTTCTGCCGGAGAACCGACCCTGCTGACGGGAATTCCCAGTCTCAACATTCTCCTGCCACAGGAGCAGCTGGTGAAAACCATCATGATGACCCGGAAAAAAGGACACGAGCTGACGCATCATCCCGTACCTGCCACACCGGCCGATACGGAGCATGAGCTGACAGCCCGTGAGATAGAGGTGCTCCGACTGGTGACCAAGGGACTCATCAACAAGGAAATTGCCGACAAGCTGCACATCAGTCTGACTACGGTGATTTCTCACCGGAAAAACATCACCGAAAAATTAGGCATCAAATCCGTATCCGGCCTGACCATCTATGCGGTCATGCACGGATACGTGGAAGCCGATCAGGTGTGAATCACTTGAACAGTTCCGGAAGCAGGTGGTTCAGGTATTTCCGCCAGTTACGCCATTCATGACCGCCGTCGGTTTCCATATACTCGTACTTGTATCCGTGCTTGTCGAGCAACTGACGGTATTTCACATTATCCTGATACAGGAAATCTCCGTTGCCGATGGCAATGAAATACAAATTGGGAGCCTCGGTAAACTGAGCGGCCAGTTTATCTTCCAGATTCTCATAAATAGATGCGTTTTCACCCTTTGCCTGCCGGTTGATGGCCGCAGAGAACAATCCCACATAACCGAACTTATCCGGATAATTGGCTGAGATATACAACGAATGGAATCCTCCCATTGACAATCCGGCAATGGCCCGGTGTGCCTTGTCGTTCACCGTACGGTAATGACTTTCCACATAGTTCATGATATCCGGGAAGGCTTTTTCAAACGAACCCTCCATGGTCTTTGAATTCATGAACGAAGGCTTGTACATGCTGTTCGGATATTCTCCGGGCACAGCTTCCTGAGCGCCGTTTCCATTCGGCATCACCACAATCATCGGCTGAGCCTTTCCCTGTGCAATCAGGTTGTCCAGAATCTGCACGGCACGTCCCAGCTCACTCCATGCATTCTCATCACCACCGGCTCCGTGCAACAGATACAGCACCGGATAACTTTCCTTACTGTCTTCATAGCCTGCCGGAGTATAGACCGTCATCCGGCGACGTTCCATCCCCAGCGTGGGACTCGGATACCACACCTTTGCTACGGTTCCATGAGGCACTTCGCGCACCAGGTAATTCTGTGACAAATCCCCGTCAACCAAGAAATAGTTGGTATAGGTGGCAATGTCACGTAACATGTATACGTTATTGGGATCCAGCATACGCATTCCGTCTACATAGTAACAATAAGTATGCAGCTCGGGATTCGGCATCGAAGTGGTATACGACCATACCCCGTTCGCATCCTTCTGCATCGGGATTCTGCCGGCTACTTCCATTTCGCCCAACGGAGTCTGCTGACGTTGCTTTTCAAAGAAATCGGCCTCCACACAGACTTCTTTCGCATTCGGGGCCCACAAACGGAAAGTCACGGTCTGGTTCTTTACTTCGGGCGAAACCAAATTACCCGTATTGACAGCCACAGTTTCCTGTGCCCAAACGCCAAGTGTGAATACACACATCGCCGCCAAACTCAAAAATCTTCTCATACCTTTTACCTTATTATATATAGCTTCTTTACGAAACACAAAATTAGCAAAATCCTCATTTATTAGGATTGACCGTCCCGACAAATTGGCGTTACTTTGCACCCGTTAACTAAACTATATTACAGCAGAATGAAAAAAAATACCGCTATCGCTTTTCTATGGGCCGTCTCAGCACCCTGTGTATGGGCCGGAACTTCTCCTGTGGATGCCTTGCCCAAAGATACGACCAAGGTCATCGACATTGAAGAAGTAGTCATCATTGCCACACCGAAGGAAAACAACCGTCTGCGCCAGCAGGCCGCTTCGTCTACCTCGTTTTCACAAAGTGCCTTGCGCAACAACTCGGTCACTTCCGTAAAATCCCTGTCGGCTCTGGTTCCGAATCTGTTCATTCCTGACTACGGTTCCAAACTGACCACTTCCGTCTATATCCGCGGTATCGGTTCTCGTATCAATACGCCGGCGGTAGGTCTCTACGTCGACAACATTCCTTTCATCGACAAGTCGGCTTTCGACTTCAACTACTCGGACATCGAGCGTATCGACGTCATGCGCGGACCGCAGGGTACCCTCTACGGACGAAACACCATGGGCGGACTCATCCGTGTGTTCACCAAATCGCCTTTCACCTATCAGGGCACAGACCTTCGTCTGGGCGCGGCCACTTACAACAACTACAACGCGTCGCTCACCCACTACCACCGCATCTCCAGCCAGTTTGCTTTCAGTGTAGGGATGTTCTACGACCACAAAGGCGGATTCTTCAAGAATGACTTCAACGGCAAACGCATTGATACGGACAATGAATTCGGCGGACGTATCCGTGCCATCTACCTGCCCACCGATAATCTGAAACTCGACTTCACCGTGAACTACGAATACACCAACCAGGGCGGCTATCCGTATGAATACACCGGAAAGGTAAGCGGCGAAGAAGACCGTGCGCAATACATCGGACGCATCTCCTACGACAATGCCTGCGGCTACAAGCGCAACCTGCTGAACAGTGGATTAAACTTAGAATATCAGGCCGACAACTTCATTCTGAGCAGTGTGACGGGATTCCAATACCTGCGCGACCACATGGACCTGGACCAGGACTTCACGGAACAGAACATCTATACCATGATGCAGAAACAGAACTCCAAGACGCTGAGCGAGGAAATTGTCCTGAAGTCCAAGCCTGGACGCCGCTGGCAGTGGACCACCGGAGTGAGCGGTTTCTACCAATGGCTGGATACGGAAGCGCCTGTCACTTTCCAGAAGGACGGAGTCAATTGGCTGAACAACACCATCAACACCAATGCCAACAAATACATGCCGACCATATCGGCCGGTCCGATGACCATGAAAATGACTTTCAATGACATCATCAACGGCGAACAGCTGGTTATTCCGGGACAGTTCGGCACGCCTATCCTGAATGCAGCCGTTTTCCATCAGTCCACTTTCAACGACCTCTTCGGTCTGGAAGGACTTTCACTGACCGCCGGTCTCCGTATGGACTATGAAAGCCTGAAGCTAAATTATTACAGCGGTTGCCAGTTTACCCATACCTACTCACTGAGCGGCACACTGACTCCTGGCAACAAAGTCATTCCGATGGTACCGGCACAAGATTTCAACGTGAACAACAGTTACAACGGAAAGCTGTCGCACGACTACATCCAGCTGTTGCCCAAGTTTGCCCTGCAATACAACTTTGATTCACGCAACAACATTTATGCCAGCGTAAGCAAAGGTTACCGCTCGGGAGGATACAACATCCAGATGTTCTCCGACCTGCTGCAAAACGACATGCAGGCAAGCATGATGAAAGATGTGGCCAATGTAACGATTCCTATCGTCAATAACGTGCCCATGCTGAGCGACGACAAGAAGCAGATGATTGCAAACATGCTGAACGGTATGGCCCAGACTTCTCAAACCGATGTGAAAGCAGCCACTCTCTACAAGCCAGAATATTCATGGAACTACGAAATCGGTTCGCACCTCACCCTGCTGAACGGCAAACTGCAAGCCGACCTTTCTGCCTTCTACATGGATACCCGCGACCAGCAATTGTCGCGCTTCGCCGAAAGCGGCTTGGGACGCATCACGGTCAATGCCGGTAAGAGCCGGAGCCTGGGAGCCGAAGCCAGCCTGCGTGCCCAGCTCACCGACAAGTTCAGCCTGAACGGAAACTACGGTTATACTTATGCCACTTTCACCGACTATGTGGTGAGCGAAACGGAAAACTACAACGGCAATTATGTACCGTTCGTGCCCAAGCATACCTTTACCGTAGGCGGACAGTACATCTTCCCGTTCCGTAAGAATGCCATTCTGGACAACATCACCCTCGATGCCAACTACCGGGCGGCAGGCCGCATCTACTGGACAGAGCAGAACAACGCCAGCCAGGCCCTCTACGGCACACTGAACGGACGCCTCAGCCTGAACAAAGGAAACGGGCAAATCGGTATCTGGGTGAACAACGCCCTGAACAAGGATTACCAGGCGTTCTACTTCGAAACCATGAGCCGAGGCTTTGCCCAAAAGGGACGCCCCGTACAAGTGGGCATCGACATACGGTGCCGATTCTGACACAAAATCATAATCGACTGATTTATAACTATTAAAAAATTACACAACCACATATAAAAAAACGCCTTTGCGTTTCATCTGAAACGTAAGGGCGTTTTACTTGAAACGCAAGTGCGTTTAAAACAAAACGCAAGTACATTTGACTCCAAACGTACTTGCGTTTTTTCACGAGACATTTCAGGTCCCTAAAAGTCCTCTAAAATCCTCCGAATTCACTTCCAATATCCCTTATTTTTTCCGCGGAAGCATCTCAATCGTAGGAGGTTCATAATTACTGATGGGCAACTTCACCTTTTTCAATTCCTTCAAGGTAAATACCGGAGACTCCACCCCTTTGGGATAGGGTCGCTTGGAGAAGGTACGGAAATACTCCAGACAAGCATCTTTCCACCACACGGCATCGTGTGCCTGAATGTCCAGCCGTTCAGCTACTGCCTGATAGCGTTCCGCATCCACATACGGCTGCATCTCCTTCCACACCCGCTGGAACGCACGCACATCGTCTACCCCTTTCTGGTACTTGTAACAGAGTTCATCCCACAAGGAACGTCCTGAACGAAGTTTTTGATTCCACTTTACATGATGGAACCAAAGCAGATATTCCTCCGGACATTGCTCCAGCGAATCGAACACCCGGGCCAACGAATCCGGATACTGTGACACGGCATTACTTCCCGTACGGCTCCGGTCGAAACCCAATCCCTCCTTGTCCGCCTGATGGTAATACGAAGGCAGCCAATCAGCACGTGCCCCAGGCACCTCACACCAAGGTTCCGGACCGTAATGATGTCCCCAGGCAAAAATGTGGTGCAAGCCCAGCGGCATCATGTAATCGACCACTGCCTCCCGGCTCTCCATCATGACCTGCGTCATGGGGTCCACAAACCGCCGGTCGGTCGTGAAAGTCTGTGCCAGCCATTCACGGGCAATCTCTTCCGCCGACAGGTCCGGATTCCAAGCCAACCGCCCGTAAGCATACCAGTTGGCCTGCGCGAAATCATGTCCGCACCAGTTTACATCATCGCCCACATTCACCACACCCGCTACCCCCTTCAGGGAAGAAGGCTGCACATAGCGGTAAAACTCTTTCCACATCGTGCCCAGATAAGCCAAGTGGTTGGAATGTCCCAAGTACTCCTGGGTAATCTGAAACTCCACCATCAAGGGCGTATGCGGCATGGCCCCGAAGAGCGGACTGTAAGGTTCCCGCGGCTGAAAGTCAATCGGTCCGTTTTTCACCTGCACCATCACATTATCCCGGAACCGGCCGTCCAGCGGCTGAAATTCCAGGTAAGCCTGTTTGGCCCGATCGGCATCTGACGGGCTGTAGACAAAAGCCCGCCACATCACGATTCCCCCGTAGGGCTTCAAAGCCTCCGCCAGCATGTTCGCCCCCTCGGCATGCGTACGCCCGTAATCACACGGACCGGGCTGTCCTTCCGAATTGGCCTTTACCAGAAAACCGCCAAAGTCAGGAATCAACCCATAAATTTCACGTACCTTCTCTTTCCACCAACGGGCTACCTCCTCGTCCAGCGGGTCGGCCGTAGACAAGCCTCCCAACTTCATCGGAGAAGCAAAATTGACCGAAAGGTACACTTTGATGCCATAAGGACGGAACACATCGGCCAACTTCCGCACCTTTTGCAGGTAATCTGCGGAGAGAATCTCGGGCGAAGCATTCACATTGTTCAGCACAGTCCCGTTGATACCCACCGAAGCATTGGCACGGGCATATTCCCGATAACGGGCCGACACGGAATCAGTCAGTTCCTCCCATTTCCACAAAGAACGTCCCGCATAACCACGCTCAATCGTGCCGTCCAGATTGTCCCAATGGTTCAGCACACGGATGTCAAAGGCCGGCTTTTCCTGAATATCCAACTGGGTACAATCCGCTCCCTCAGCCTGTAAGCGCAACAGATGGTAGGTCGCGTACAGCAATCCCTGTTCCGTAGCGGCTCCCAACACCGTCTTTCCCTCGGAAGTACGTATGGTATATCCCTCTTTGCCCAGCCGACGATGTGTCTCATCGGCACAGAGCTGCAAATCCACTTCTCCTCCCTGCCACAAGGCGGCCAGTTCCTCACGCGCCACCGTAAGCGTAGGGGAAGTCACTAAACAACAGACAGACGCTTGATTCACAGGCGTCTGTCGTAACCAAAGTCTGCTCCCGTCTTCGGCCCACAACGTCAGGGCCAAAGACAGGAAACAGATACCACTCCAAAATCGTTTATTCATCCGCACTGCCTTTTACGGTTTGAATCTTACCGTTCTCGTCATATTCCAGTTCGACCACCTTCAGGCTGCGAAGCCAGGTCTTTCCACCAGAAGGCACACAGTCGTGATGGAACAGATACCATTTTCCCTTATATTCCGCAATGGAATGATGCGTAGTCCATCCCACCACGGGTGTCAGAATCACTCCTTGATACACAAACGGACCATAAGGACTGTCACCTACGGCGTAACACAGCAAGTGTGTGTCACCGGTAGAATAAGAGAAATAATATTTCCCATTGTACTTGTGTACCCAGGAAGCCTCAAAGAAGCGGTGCGGGTCGCCTGCGGTCAGCGGTTTGCCGTCTTCCCCCAACACAATCACCGGACGCGGTTCTTCTGCAAAACCGAGCATATCATCCGACAATTTTACCACCCGGCTCGGCAAAGCCGGTTCATCGGCTTCCGGAAGGAACGGGTGCTCAATGGCCTTATTGTCCCGATAGCGTTGCAGTTGTCCGCCCCAGATACCGCCAAAATACATGTAATAACTGCCATCCTCATCCTGAAGCACTGCGGCATCAATGCTGTAACTACCCCGAATCGGGTCGGGCTGAGGAATGAACGGACCTTCCGGCTTGTCACCGATGGCTACTCCCATCCGGAAGATATCGTTCCGGTCCTTCAACGGGAAATACAAGTAATACTTTCCATTCTTGCAGGCAATGTCACAATCCCAAAGCTGGCGTCCGGCCCAAGGTATATCAGCTACCTTCAAAGCTACTCCGTGGTCCACGATTTCGCCATGCATCACATCGTCGGTAGAAAGCACATGATAATCATTCATGTCAAAATGGTCGCCGTTGTCATTTTCCGGAATGCCGGATTCACGGTCATGTGAAGGATATATATACAAACGGCCATTGAATACATGTACTGAAGGGTCTGCCATATAATCGGCAGGAAACAGATATCTTTCTTCTTTTTTCATTTTATGATGGTTTGTGAGACCGCCCGAAAGCAGTCTCCGGTTAAACATTTACTTTTTTGCGAGCGCTGCCGTATCCGGAGTCTCTTCTATCATTTTCCGTACAAAATCTTTCGGCTGGTAATTCCGGTCGAACAGCAGCGGATAGTCTTTTCTGCCCCGGATAGGAAAATCATTTTTCCAGGAATCTCCGTCCGTCACTCCCCAAGCAGTCACCCGTTCCACGATGTCGGCATGCTTTTCAAACAGCTGGAAGAACTGTTGCATTCTTTCATTCCAAACCTGACTGACAGAATCTGGCAAAGCTTCCGGATAAGGGTTCAGTGCCTTCTTGAAAGCTACCGTATCCGATACATTGGCACTTCGCATAGCCGTAGGCAACGCGCTCATATCCCATTCCGTAATCATCACCTTGACACCAGTAGCGGCAAAGGCCAGCATGCTTTTCTCAAACTGACGGATGTCCGGATAATCCATCCCCATGTGTCCCTGCATGCCTACCGCATCGATACGCAAACCTTTTTCTTTCAGCGAACGAACCAGTTTCACCACTCCGTCACGACGTCCCGGCACATCCATCCCGTAGTCATTGTAATACAGCTCTGCGTCCGGATCGGCTTCGTGTGCATACTGAAAAGCCAAGGGAATGAACTCTTCTCCCAAAATCTCATAGAACTTGCTTTTGCGGTAAGAACCGTCTTCCACGATGGCCTCGTTCACCACATCCCATCCTTTAATCTTTCCCTTGTAGCGTCCGACCACCGTCTGGATATGGGTTTTCATACGCTGTTTCAGCACTTCAGGAGAAACATTCTTTCCTTTGTCGTCCACACAAAACCATTCGGGGAGCTGTGAGTGCCATATCAGGCAATGTCCCGTCACCGTCAGTCCGTTGTCGAGTCCCAACTGTACCAGACGGTCGGCATCCTCAAAATGAAACTCCCCTTCCTTCGGCTGGACTTCCTCACATTTCATGCAATTCTCTGCTACGATGGCATTGAAATGCTGTTTCACAATCTTCAAGGCAGAAGTATCCATCCCTGAAGACTGACGTACATTAAGGGCTACCCCCACCAAGAATTTATCCCCAACCACCTCTTTCAATGATTTTTCCGAAACGGCCATCTGGGAAGCATTTCCTCCACATGCCATCAAAAAAAGACTGCATAATAGCGCAGATACAATGTGTTTGCTCTTCATTTCCTTTGTATTTCCTAATTAATAATCATTTTTACTTCTGCGTTCGCTCAGTTCTGCCTGCATTTTCTCATTGTATTCCTTACTGATAGGATAGAAAAACAACGCCACCACTCCCACCAGGAAGAAAGCGGCAGGAATCAGACTGGAAGACAGGATGATACCCTGCACAGCCGTATCACTCTGTGCGACACCTGAACCGGAAATGTACCCAAATCCGGACAATAAGAACCCCAGTACGGCCCCTCCGATGCCCAGTCCCGCTTTCAAGGCAAATACCACACCCGAAAAAATAAATCCCGTGGCACGACGATAATGGATATACTCAGAGTGGTCGGCCACATCGGCAATCATGGCCCAAAGCAAAGGTACCGTAGGCGCATAAGCCAGACTCTTCAGGAAGTTCAGCACGAACATCATACCCACATTGTCTTTAGCAGGGAGATAGAACATGGCTGTAAAAATAGCTGTCAGCGAAAGGCACACAATAAACGTACGCTTCTTACCGTATTTGTTAGCTAAAAATTCGGATAAGAAAATCACTCCAAAGAACTGAACCAGTGCCCCTACCATATTGAAGACGCCAAAGCCTACTTCGTATGCCTTATCCGGTGAGGTCACAATCAATCCAAAGGCATTGAGCACATGATAGCCGACAGAGTTTCCAGGTTCTGCTGCCACCAGCCCGATATTATCCAGGAAAGCAAACAGCGCTGCCTTGTCTACATAGTTCTCAAAATAATAGTTCATGGCACTTCCCCACATAGCCAGTGTGATGAAGACGAACAACGTCAGGATAAACATGGCACGCCAAGGCACACTGCTCAACACGTCTTTGATATCCTGACGGGTATCATTCTTTTGGTTGGCCGGTGGAGTGATACGTTCCCTTGCCGAGAAGAATACAATCAAAAGGAAAATAAAACCGACTGCCGCAAACAGGGAAATCGTGCAAAGCCACCCATGCGCCTTGTCTCCCCCATCGGAAAACTTGCTCACCAACGGCAAAGTAAGTCCCTGTACCACAAACTGGGCAATAGTAGAAAAGACAAAACGCACGGAAGTAATGCTGGTACGTTCCTTAATGTCCGACGACATCACTCCGCCCAAAGAAGAATAAGGCGTATTGTTAAAAGAATACATTGTCATCAACAGAGTATAAGAGATAGTCGCATACAGCGCCACCAATCCTTTTTCCTCAATCCCTGGATTATAAAAGGCCAACACATAAAATACCATGAACGGAAGAGCTGTCCACAACACCCAAGGACGATACTTTCCCCATCGGGTTTGGGTACGGTCGGATAAAATTCCCACGGTAGGGTCTACAAAAGCATCTACGATACGTGCCACCAACATTACGGTACCCGCAATTGCTCCTTCCAGCCCAAACACATCCGTATAGAATTTGGTCTGATAAATCATCATCATCTGGAACACCAGATTCGCAGAGCAATCGCCCAGTCCATAGCCTACTTTCTCAGCCATGGACACTTTCTGACTTAGAATATTACTCATTTTTACTTATTTTGTTTTTCATTCTGTATTACTGCTTCCACCAAGCGAGTAGCCGGCGTTTTCTTATCCAGCGGATGAATGTCATTCCATTCACCCGTATCACTATTTTTAATTAAGGTTACATAGGGACTTTCCTGTGCCGCTTTTGCCTGCTGCTTTCTCAATTCTGCCCAAGCTGCGCGTCCAGGATCGTTCGGTGCCAGAAAATCGGCCAATTCCACCACATAGAAAGGTAAGTTTTCATCTTGAAAAAGGGTTCTCCAGTCTGCAATCATTGCCGTAAGCAAGGAAGAATATTCCCTCCAGCGGTCCACGTTCGATTCGCCCTGATACCATACCACCCCTTTAAACACATAATGCTGCAACGGATGAATCATACCGTTGTACAAGCCCACCGGTGCATAATGGAAGGCAATAGAAGAAGGAGACGGAGGCATCACCGTACCAATTTTATGTTTCCATCTACCCTCCAGATTTATTTCCTGATTGCCGCAAAGCAATTTATAGGGTTTTTCTTTGACAAAGGAAGGACAGGAACCGTAGCTGAACAAACGTACGGTCAGCTGGTTTTTCCCCTTTTTCAGGAACTTGGCCGGTACCTGATAAATCCTCGGCGGATACTGATAGGAAACAGCCCCCACAAAATGTCCGTTCACATACACAGAGTCAGCATCCACCATACAACCTAACCGCAATACTACGTCTTTTCCTGCCCATCCATCGGGCACTACAAACTCTTTTCGGAACCAATGGGTCCCATTCAATGGACGACCGTTACGAAGTGCCCAGTTATCTGAAAACATATCTACCCATTCCCAATCCGTATCATTGTATGACTCGGCATACCAAGGAATCTCCCCATGCAGTCCGGCATCCGACCGATACAATTGCTTGTTCCATGCCGACTGATGCAGCTGTTCGGTTTTCTTTATTTGATCTACCAGGGCGACATCTTCATATAAGGTTTTCTGATTGACATACGCTGGAAAGTCCTTTAATCCATTCTCACTGATCCATGCTTCAATGGGTGTACCTCCCCAACTGGAATTAATAATACCTACCGGCACTCCCGTCTTTTCCTCCAGGAGTTTAGAAAAGAAATAACAAAGGGCAGAGAAACTCTGTACATATTCCTGAGTCATCGGTTGCCATTTCACCGCTTGCAAATCGTTCAGCGGATGGGAAAAGTCATACGCATACGGGACCTTTACATATCGAATGGAAGAATTCTCATATTGTGTAATTTCTTGCGCATATTTATCCATCACCCGATTCACTGTCAATTCCATATTCGACTGTCCGGAACACAAGAAAACGTCTCCTACCAGAATCTCTTTCAACGTAATGTCATTAATCGACATCGAATAAGGTCCTCCCGCTTTCAAGGCTGTCAACCCAATCGTCCAATTTCCGGTCTCATCCGCTACCGTGTGATATTGCTTTTTCATGAAAGTCAGATTCACCTTTTCTCCCGGACAGGCTGTGCCCCATATTTTCAAAGGGACTTCCCGTTGCAACACCATTCCATCGGAAACCAACGCAGGCAAAGTAACTTTGGCCGATAAGCTAAAACTACAACAAGCATACAAGAGAAGAGCTCCCAATACCCTACCAAAATAAGTCTGTGTTTTCATATATTATATTTTGTATTTTTCATTGATCTCTACCATTACAAAAGTAACAAAAGCCTATAGAATTGGCTCTCACACAGGATACCAACCTCTTATCTATTGTTACACCATCCTTATCTGCTGTAACAAAAACTTTAGGAAATGTTACATCACAAAAGGAAATTCCTCCCCAGAAGCTTTTCTATAATTTTCCAGGCATCTTTTACAAGAACTCACTTCGACCCCTTAGAATCTATTTTCAAAAGCCTGAAAAATCCCCGTTTTTTTTATTGACAACTAAGAAAAAAGAACTTACTTTGTATCAAATAAAGGTATTTTAATTCAATTTCAGTCCTACAAACCACACTCATAATGAGAAACAAGACATTCATTATAGCTATTATTTGCAGCCTATTGCCCCTCCTCTGTAAAGGGCAATTCTGTAAGCTGTATACTACTCATGGGGAAATCTCCAGCAGTATGATCAACAATATATATCAGGATCAAAAAGGATATATATGGGTAACAACAGAGGATGGATTGAATAAATTTGACGGAGCCAAATTTACCAACTACCGCTCTCATAGAAAAGACTCCACGTCCTTATTAGGGAACCACGTATATAAAGTGTTCCAGGATTCCAAAGGGAATCTGTACATTCTTTCGACCAAAGGACTGCAAATCTATGACTACCGGTCGGACACGTTCAAAACCATCAAGAAATCAAGTTCGTCCTATAATAACAAAAGTATCACAGAACTTCGCAACGGAAATATTCTGATTGGAACCAGCGGATATGGAATAAAAAACTTGTCGACTGACTCAAAAGGAAACTTTCAGATTAAAGACTGGAATATTCCTCTGCCCGGATATACCATCAATGAAATCAAAGAGGACAAGAATGGAAATATCTGGATTTGCACAGAATACCATGGTGTCATTCGGATTGATAAAAACGGAAAGAGATACGATTATTCGCTTGGTACACACAACGGCAACCAGTTTATTAATTGCTGTGCAGAAGACTCCTACGGCAATGTCTATATAGGTACCACCGGACGCGGCGCATTCGTCTATCGAAAGGCGGACGATACGTTCCAGCAAATCTTCAAATCCAAGTTTCCCATCAAAGACCTGAAACAAAAGGGAAGCCTCATGCTGATTGGCATTGACGGAGAGGGAATTGTTTCTTATGACATTTTAGGAAAAAACATTGCGGATACAGATTTTTATATAGACAATGTAAACCTAAAAAGAAGTAAAGTACACTCCCTCCTGATAGACAACAGTACTAATCTCTGGGTAGGCATTTACCAGAAAGGCGTAGCTTTTATTCCTTTACAAGCCAATATGTTCGGGTATATCGGAAGTTATTCATCTCTTCGGAATTACATCGGAAACAACTGCATCACGGCTTTATGCGACTATGATGAGGGGAAACTCGTTGTGGGAACAGATAACGACGGAATCTACCAGCTGAATAACCAATATAATTTTATCCGACACCTGACTCCTGAATCAAATCCTGACATACCTCCCACGGTGATGTGCCTGTTCAAAGATTCCCACAAGAATGTATGGATAGGTTCTTATCTGAGCGGACTTTCTTTCATGGACCCCAAAGGGGACAAATTTACCAAAGTGTCTTTGAAAGACAAAAACGGAAATGAAATCAAACGCGTATATTGCCTAGCTGAAGACGAACATAAAAGATTATGGATTGGCACAATGGGAACAGGACTCTATTTCACTGATTTACATGCTCCCATTCAGAAAAACATCAACGTGTATAATACTCAGGACATGCAAGATATCAATCAATGGATTGATGCACTTTATTATGCCCAGAATGGGAGGTTATACATTGGCACTTATGATGGAATAAAATGCATAGATACTCAAAACTTGAAAGTTGTAGGCCAAGAGAAGGCATTGATTGGACTGGTAGTCTATTCCATTATAGAAGATCACGAACATCGTATCTGGGCCGGTACATCTGATGGAATTACGGTCATGGACAAAGATTTGAATATCCTCGAACAATTCACCATCCAAAACGGCTTGCCCAACAACCATATCTCATCCATCGTAGTTGATAAAAACAACGACATTTGGGTCAGCACCAATCAAGGTCTTGCCAAATACAACCCACAAAAGAAATCTTTCATCCCGTTTTATGCTTCCGACGGCTTATACAACAATGAATTCTCCAGAAATGCGTTCTGCCAATACCCCGACGGTAAAATCCTGTTTGGAGGAACCAACGGAATCATTTTCTTCAATCCGGACGATATCAAGATTCAGAAATTCCAAGGGAAAATCCGAATTACCGGATTCTATCTACACGATAAGCCTATAAATGAACTTACGAAATCTGGAAATTACCATGTGATTGACAATGACATATTAAATGCAAAAGAAATCAACTTGGCACATTACGACAATTCTTTCTACATTGAATTTGCCACCGATAATTTTATGGCTCCCCAAAGCTTCATGTATTCCATGAACAATGGCACCTGGAACTCCCTGCCCAAAGGCACGTCCCGTGTCTCATTCAGCAATCTTCCGGCAGGAAAATATGAGTTCAAGATTAAGGCAATCAACGGCACTACCGAATCTGAAGTAAAAACCATACTTATTAATATCCATCCGGCTTGGTATAATTCTGGCATAGCATGGATAATTTATATCATTGTGGCAGGCGGTATAGCGACCGTTTTCATACACCAGGCGAAAGAAAAATACAGAGTAAGACAAGAGATGCTGAAGCACAAGCACTTGGAAGAAATAAACGAGGCGAAGCTCCAGTTCTTCATCAACATCTCACACGAAATCAGGACTCCGATGTCGCTGATTATAAGTCCGCTGCAAAAATTAATCTCTACCGACAACGATACCGAAAGACAAAAAAGCTACTCACTGATTGAACGAAACGCGCAACGCATATTGAATCTGATTAACCAGCTGATGGACATCCGGAAGATAGACAAGAACCAGATGAAGCTCAGCTTTACGGAAGTGGATCTCATAGGCTTCATCCATAATATAAAAGACACATTCGACTATCAAGCTGCCAGCAAGCACGCACAGTTGAATCTGATTACCCAACTGGATGACCTGAAGGTGTGGATTGACCCGAATAACTTTGATAAAGTCATTTTTAACCTGCTATCCAATGCACTTAAACATATTCAGAATGAAGGGAAAATCAATATCTACATCAATGCAGTCCACAACGACAAGGAGGAGGCTCCATTAAACAACTGCGCTGAAATTATCATTGAAGATAATGGTACGGGCATCAAGGAAAGCGAAATGTCCCGCATTTTTGAACGCTTCTACCAAATCAGTGATGACCGGTCGCGCAGCAAAGGAACCGGCATCGGCTTGCATCTGTCCATGTCGCTCGTAAAAATGCATCATGGCACCATTACAGTCAAGAATAATGACAACCAGCCGGGATGCAGCTTTATCATACATATTCCATTAGGATGTGCACATCTCTCACCGGAAGACATTGCTCCCGAGACTCCAGAGAATGCAGCTTTCACTCCATCGGACAATAATGCATTCCAACATATTCCATTACACTTTGAAGAAAACGAAAACGGAGAGGATAATGGCAAAAAACTACCACGAAAAAAACACTCTGTCCTCATTGTGGAAGATGAAGACGATATTCGCAATTATTTGATTACTGAATTGAGCAATTATTTCCGAGTGCTAAGTTGCAGTAATGGGAAAGAAGCATTGGAACTCATTATGTCACACATGCCTAACCTGGTGCTCAGCGATATCATGATGCCGGAAATAAACGGAATCACTCTGCTCAAAAAGCTGAAACAGAACATCAAGACCAATCATATCCCGGTTATTCTTCTAACGGCCAAGAACAGTGAAAAAGATTACATTGAAGGGCTCTCATTGGGAGCTGATGCTTATATTGCCAAACCGTTCAACCTGGAAATTCTGATTATGACCATCGAAAATCTAATCAAAAACCGGGAGGTCTTACGCAATAACTTCAGCGGAAAACAAGAACAAGATGGACAGATTGAAGTCATTCAGCCACAATCGGCAGATGAAAAACTGATGAAAAAAGTGATGAAGGCCATCAACGACAACCTGAACAATCCAGACCTGAATGCAGAAATGATTGCTGCAGAAGTTGGAATTAGCCGTGTGCACTTATACAGAAAATTGAAAGAAATTACAAACCAGTCCACACGAGATTTCATCCGGAATATCCGATTGAAACAGGCGGAGATTCTGCTCAAATCAGAAAAGAATTACAGCATCTCTGAAATATCCCAGCTGGTAGGATTCAACAACACCACTTATTTCTCAAACGCATTCAAAGAATTATATGGTGTTTCTCCAAGCAAATACATGGAACACTGCAAGCAAAACGAGACCGAAGAGAATGCCACACAGGAATCAGAATAACCGACAGCCAGATAGCCTCTCTCACCGAGAGGTCTATCTGGTTGCAATCAAACTACATAAAACAACATGGAACAACTGCTTCCAGAGACACACGCCATTTTGCGTCCTCTCCCCGGCAACAGATAACTTTTATTTCTCGGCTTTCAGAATTTGAAGCATGGCCTGCCCATATCTCTTGCCCAGTTCCCGATAACCGGCCGCACTGAAATGCAATCGGTCGGATACCGCCTCACATCCTTCAGATGAAATGACATGCGCAGAGGGAATCGTTTCCGGCAATTTCTGAATCACCGGATTCATTGAGGCACAAGCTCCTCCCTGCCCTTCCGACACAAGCTCACCCACCAACAGAGGCAGCGAATCGGGTTTCAGATTAAGGTCTGAAAGAATACTGTCATACACTTTCTTGATTTTTAACGGCCACTCCGGATCTCCGGTATTGGACTCTCCCTGATGGAGGAGAATCCCTTTTATCACCCCACAGCGGGAAGCCTGCCTGGCCAGTTCAATTAACCTGGCATAAGGATTGCCATCATATTCGGCCACCATGTTCTTCAGCCAGTCTGGAGAAGTCTCCACATATGAAGTATAATTGTCTTTATCGAACAATTCAATTTTGCAACCTCCTACAGCCACATTGATTACCCCTACTTCTACGTTGGAAGGAAGACTGTCGACCAACGTACGACCGAAATAATCGGCTGGCGTCAGGCCGGTACTGCATCTGGCCAAAGGCGGAACTGCCGTATACCACTCTCCTTTTTTTCGTCCCAAATCCGGACAATCTACGGCCTGAAGCACTTTAAAACGAGGATTCACATTTACCGTATCACAAGCTTCTATTTTGGCATTCCCTTCCATATTGGACTGCCCCAGACACAAATAAATATAGAAGTTTTCATTCACCTTACTTCCTTCCGCTGGTTCCTGAGCCACTACTGCCCCCAAAGACAGAAGCATCCACGACGTAACCGTCGCAAACATTCTTTTCATTTCCATCATTCAAAAAATTAGATTCAACTTTCAATTCCATATCTTACTTTCTCAGAACACGACCTTCAACTCTTGCCCCTTATAAACGACAGACTTTTCAGCCACTTCAACCCTTCCGTTTGCTGATGGAGTGACTTTCACAATCTTCATCTTCCGGGCCGTATCCATCCCTTCATACTTGCCGGTCCGTTTTCCAATCACTAAAGTGGAACGACTTTCATCCCAATCCAATCGGATACAAGAATATTCGCCTTTTTCGTACGCGTAATTCGTCCCTTCATCTTCATACAATTGGTACGTACCGTCTTTACCTGCATACGCCCGTATCTCCAGTTCCGATTTCAAGGCGGTCTTCGCATCGTCTGCGTATCCTGAAGCCAAAGGCAGAATGGTACCCGCCTTCACAAATACAGGAATATAGTCTGGAGAGATCTGAGTCTGAACCCATCCTGAGGATAAATGTCGGTTGTCATAGAAATCATACCATCCCCCTTGAACGGCAGGCAAGTACGTCTTCCAAGTAACAGGTCCCTCTTCCACTATTGGAGAAACCAGCAAGGAACGACCGAACATATATTGATATTTCAAGGATAAGGCCTGCGTATCCTTCGGAAAATCCATTACCAAGGGACGCAGCATCGTACCATTTTCCCGCGAAACCCATGCAGATTCTGAATAAATATAGGGCAGAAGGCGATAACGCAAGGTCAAAGACTTACGCGCCATTTCTGTCACTTTCTCTCCGTAGTTCCAGAACTCCGTATCGGTCATATACCCATGTACACGCATCAAAGGTAGAAAGACCGAGGTCTGAAGCCACCGGGAGAAACGTTCGTGAAAATGCACATCCGTATACTGTGCCTCGCCCGGACGGAAGAATCCTCCGGCATCGTACGTCCACCAAGGCAAACCGCAGACTGAAATCCCTAAACCAGCCACAATCTGACGACGGAATGTATCCCAATCGTTTCCGACATCTCCCGACCAAGTGGCCACTCCATATCGCTGAATTCCCGGGAAGCCGCTACGGGTAAGCAAAACCGTTCGGGAACTGAAGTCACCCTGTTTCCCTCGACTGGTAGAAAGGTTTCGCAGACCTTCATATACCGTTTTATTGACAACCAGAGGATAAACATTCCGAAATACTTCACCAGGATAACTGGAATGATTTACCCGACGTCCTACCAAATCATCGTTCTCCGGTTCCGTGGCATCCAGCCACCAAGCATCTATCCCTATCGGAAGAACCAGACTATCCCGGAAATTCTGCCAATAGAAAGAAGCAGCCTCCGGATTAAAGAAATCAATCCAGGGAGTGCCCGGAATATAATAGTCTTTCTCAGCCATTCTTTTTCCCAACACGGAATTCTGATCCACCTTCGACCAGACTGAAAGCATCAGTCTCATATCCATCCGATGAAGACTATCCACCATTTCTCGGGGAGAAGGATAATCCGTCTCGTCAAAACGCATGGCATTCCAGCCGTATTTTCCCCAATACTGCCAGTCCTGTACCATCAAATCGACCGGTAACTTTTCTTTCCGAAACCGGGAAGCTGTTTCCAGCAGTTCTTTTTGAGAATGGAAGCGTTCCCGGCAATGAATGTATCCCAAGGCCCATACGGGCAACATGGGTACCTTTCCCGTGACTTCCCGATAAGAGGCAATCACTTCGTCGGCCGTCCCGGCAAAAAACGTATAATCAATTCCATTGGAAACCGGAGAACGGAACGTCGTGGTAGCATCCACCTTCCGGAAAAACAATTTAGGCGTATCTTCTTTGGTCAGTTCCGCCCGTAAACTATGCTCTCCTGCTTTCAAGTCAACCAATACAGAGGCTGTAGGCGGAAGCCACAGGTTATTCTGATCTATCACCGTACGACCGTCAATGACCAGATTATGCTTGCGGGCCATGGTACTTCCTACGTCCAGCATCAAAGCATATTGCCCGTCGGATGCCACTTTCAGACTACCTGCAAAGACATTACTTTCACGTACTTCTTCCTTCCCTCCTTCGGTGGAAGTCACATTCACGGTCACCTTATCTCCCAACACACCCGTCTTTTGGAATGCAACCACAGAAGAAGCCGGGTTAAAGTCTGTCAGGCCGTAATTGTTCCACAAAAGTCCATACCCTCTGTTCGACATCACAAACGGAATGGCAATCTGCGTATTGA
Organism: uncultured Bacteroides sp.; assembly: GCA_900552075.1. Taxonomy (GTDB): domain Bacteria; phylum Bacteroidota; class Bacteroidia; order Bacteroidales; family Bacteroidaceae; genus Phocaeicola. The sequence continues at coordinate 306,762 of URYL01000001.1, forward strand.
CCTGAGTCAGTCTGCGGGTCAGCCCGCGTACGTTCAGATACCCGTCCTGAAACTGCCCCAATCCATAAAGATATTCATCGGAAGGAGAATGAAAAATCTGTGTGGAAACATACGTTTTTTCTCCTTGCACAGTGGACGGCTGAATCTGGCTACCTTCTTCTCCCAAGATTTCTTTTCCATCGGCTGAGAGGAAAGAAACCCGTCCGTCGGATACAGCCACTTGCACCTTCAATCCTTTAAGCGACAGAAGATAAGTATCTTTTCCCTTTTTGAGCGTATAAGACGGGGCTTCAGTCTGCAGATAAACCAGCTCTGGCACCTGGTGAGCGATTCCCTTGCTTCGAATCACTCTGACTGCTCCGTCATTCAGTGGAATGAGCTTTAAACTTGTATCCGCAGAACGGAACACTACCTGCCCTACCTTTTCTTCTTCTAAGGTCCATTCGGATGCCTGACGGACAGACAAGAGGCCGGGAACATTCCCGGCCAAACTTTGTCCTTTCCATCCTATACAAACAAAAAAGAATAATAAAAGCCAATAAAACCTCCTCATAATAAGTCGTTGCTGCATAGTTAGTAATTCAGCTTCCAATAATCGAAATACGCCAGATCTTTGGGAGCATCTCCTCTAAAGACAAAATAAAGATCATGCACTCCTGTCACTTGCGGAATTTGTGCTTCCACCATCCGCCAACGGTCGCTTCCCCCCGTCCGCGGCACCTTTATCTTTACCAACACCTGTCCGTCCAATCCGTCAAGATGTACTTCCATCGTAATCTCCGCATTGTGAGTAGTAGACAAACGGGCAGTAAAACGAGAAGGAGCCTTTTCACCAAAATCAACAGAACGAACTTTTGTATAAGCTCCATCGGCCAAAGCTGTAATAAACACTCCCACTTGAGGATTATAGGAACTCTTCATTTTTTCCGACCACGCAATGGTTTCGGCTTCCACCTTCCGGTATGGACAAAGAGGCTTCAAACTGTTTGTCACACCCTCTTTCACCATTTTTACACACGGAATCTTTCCATCTGCCTGGAAATCCAGTTCTCTGACACACACAGAACGGGTAAAGCCACTTCCTCCCGGAAGAGCAGCATTATGATAGAATAAATACGTTTTTCCTCTGAAGTCAGCAATACCCGGATGGTTCGTAAAACTTCCCCCTTCGGTAGCCATCAACGTACCTCCGTACTTCCATGGTCCTTCCGGACTTTTCGACGTAGCATAAGCCAAATGCTCAGGCAGAGGTCCTCCCGCATAGAAAAGATAATACAAACCCTTCCGCTTATACAACCACGGAGCTTCCTCATACAAGGTAGGACGCTGCGGATCGCCCTCCCTGAGTCCAAACGCCTCCGGCTTCATCGGAACCGCATGTATTCCTCCTTCATAAGAAATCATGTCCTCATTCAACTTCACATAATAACAATTGGGATTTCCCCAATACAAATAAGCCTGTCCGTCATCATCGATAAAGACAGTAGGATCGATATTACCATATTCAGCCCGCACGAGCGGAGCTCCCAACGGATCATAGAAGGGTCCATAAGGACTATCAGCCACTGCTACTCCAATGGCAGTTTCTCCTTTATGGTCTGTCACCGGCACATACATGTAAAATTTGCCATTCCGTTCCATACACTGAGCTGCCCAAGCATCTCCTCCGGCCCACTCAAATGTTTTAAATGACAAAGGCATAGGATGTTCTGTCCAGTTCACCATGTCGTCTGTAGAATAGAGTTTCCAGTCATTCATGGTAAACCAAGTAGACCCGCCTTCATCGTGACTGGTATAAAGATACAACCGGTCATTATATACCAGAGGGGCCGGATCGGCTGTATACGAGGTCTGAATAATAGGATTTTGCGCATTCAATGTCAAACCGGACAAAAAAGCGATTCCAGTCATGATATTACGCCATTGATTCTTACAACTGATTGTTTCCATAGAAATATCCATTTAAAAGTTTGTTTATATTTTTCACGATTAGTTTCTAAATCTCCAATAATCCAACTCAAATAAGTCCTTCTTGTTCTCTCCTTCAAAGCTAAGGTACAAATCATGTACTCCACTGACCGCATTGACCTCACAAGAATAAAGTTGATAATTGGAAGTCCCATTTCCCTGTGGGATAGTCACGTTTCCCACAATTTTTCCATCCGGAGCATCCAAACGAATCTTCAGATTTCCTCCCACAAGAGGCAATGCAGAAATCTCAAAGCGGCGGGCCTTATTCTTGCCGAAATCGACTCCACGTACACAAATATATTCGCCATTATTGACATTCACCACAGAAAGGCCCTGCATCCCATTAGGAGCTGTTTGCAATCCATACCCCCATCCCATTGTTTCGGCTTCCACTCTACGGAACGGATTGAAAGTGACTATCTGTTCCAGTTTGGTATCCGCCCAATATGGTACTTCCTGAATGGTTCCATCCGTGTTATAATGCATCTCAGCCACTGCCACCGAACGACGTTCATAGTGGGTGTCGGTTTCCAGCTTCAATAAATCATAATTCAAGCCAAAGACATACGACTTTCCTTTATAATCCATAATACCTGGATGATTTCCACGGGTCCTATCCGTAGGACGCATGATGTATCCCCTGGTTTTCCACGGACCTGTAGGACTGTCGCTCATAGCATATCCAATACCTTCCGGACAGCAAGTAGAAGCAAAAGCCAAATAATAGTGCCCGTTGCGTTTATAAAACCAAGGACCTTCCTGATAATGCTCCGGAGTTTCCTTCAATTTCACAATATCTCCGGAATACGAAATCATATCCTCATTCAATTTCACATAATAACAGTTCGGATTTCCCCAATACATATAAGCCTGTCCGTCATCGTCAATAAACACTGTCGGATCAATGTCATCCCAATGTTCCTTCTGCCAGACCAAAGGCTTGCCCAACGGATCCTTGAACGGTCCGTAAGGACTATCGGCCACCAGTACACCAATGCCATTCCCATGAATCGGACAATACATATAGAATTTTCCGTTACGCTCCACTACCTGTTCTGCCCAAGCCCCGTTGTCACGTTTTGTCCAGCCGAAATCTTTGAGCGAAGCCACTGCTCCATGGTCGGTCCAGTTAACCATATCTGTAGAGGTATACAACAACCAGTCCTGCATCTTAAATCCTTCCGCATCATTCTCATCATGAGTTGTATAAAGAAACACCGTATCATTGTATACCATCGGTGCTGGGTCGGCCGTATACTTTGTCTGAATAATTGGTCGTTGGGCATTGACATTCAAGCAATTCAATAGCCCATAACTTCCACATAACAATAAAATCTTACCAATATTCATAATATTCAAAATTTAAGTTCCAACAAATTCACCTTTATTTTACTTGCGAGGTACCCCGCTTACACCAGAAGACGTCAATTCAATCGGTTGAATTGTGCCATCCTCGTTAAAATAAAGATATTCTACACATACATGGCGACGACAATCTCCTCCCGGCTGGCCATCCAAAGAATAAGAACCGTCATGATAGAAAAAATACCATTGTCCGTTCAATTCCACTACCGACGGATGGATGGTAAAACCAAAATTCGCCGGCCCAGTAATGAAACCACGATAAGTCCATGGCCCCTTTATATCCTCAGCTGTAGAATAACAAATTTGTTCAGGCTGTGTACCCGGGGCATCTGCCGCATAAATATTATAATACAAGTTCTTCCGCTTGAAAAGCCAAGGTCCCTCCGAATAATTCCGATAAGGTACCTTTCGGATTTCACCGTCCAGCTCAATCATATTCTTCTTCAACTTCACCATGTAACAGTCTCCGTTTCCCCAGGCCATCCAAGGAGTTCCATCCTCGTCTATCCACACCGTAGGATCAATGTCCGCATTCGCACGATGCGAGTCACACGTCATGGAATCTGTAATGAGGGGCGTTCCGTCAGTACGTGCAGGTTTAAAAGGCCCCAAGGGGCTATCTCCCACTGCCACATCAATTTTATGTGCGCCATTTTCTTTCTGATCAAGCGTCACATAAAAATAAAACTTTCCGTGATGCTCCACCACCTGGGCTGCCCACGCTCCGTTCGGATTGGAATCAGGGAAATCATCCGCACGCAATACCATTCCATGAGGCGTCCAATGTTTCATGTCTTTACTGGAATAGCACATCCATCCCGGCATATTGAACCAGCCGCCGACACCTGCTTTATCTACTCCCACATATGCATACGCCTTATTCTTGTAGACCGTCACAGCCGGATCGGCAGTAAACTCATCCCGGAACAAAGGATTCTGACCGGGCTCATACGGACGCTCCATCCCTTTTATGGATACCTCATCAATATACCCGTCTAATACCTGCAAACTATTGGGATACCCTCCGGGGAATCCACGTCCTACAATCCACATGCCGGCATTATGCCGTACAGCTAATCCTTTATAGGAAGTGTTCGCAGTTTTATAGCCCTCCTCTACAGATGACTTTACTCCCAACGTCAAAACGGTAGCGTCACTTGTCTTTTCATACTCCGCAGAAGCATACAAATCATACCATATTCCCGCCTTGACATCATCACCTGCGGTCATACGGACCGTTTCTCCCTTGTCTGTAGCTACCTCCACAAAGAACTTCTTTTCCATGGAATCAAAACCGATAGATATATCCCCTGTCAAAGTACCCTTTTTCCCTTCTTTACAAAGAAAAACCTGTTCCGTCCCAAGTTGATTACATTTAAGGCTCAAACTGATATTCCACCCGTATTGAAGGTCAGAAAAAGGTAAAAATGCATTAAACGGAACCTTGAATTCACTGTTGTTCAGTTTAAGCGAAGTACTGTTAGCCTTCCCTCCTCGTTCTTGAAAAGGTACGTCTTTGCTGAAAAGTTCCGACACCTTTGCTCCCGGCCTCAGCTGAAGCGCATTTCCATTTTGAGAATTATCCACCACAAATGCAGGGGCAATGGAATCAGGATGTAATTCTGTTCCCAATTCAAAACTCCAGTATGAAAGCTGTTTATAGCCCTCATTCACTCCTAAGGCAGTCAGAGGACACAGGGTGATACATAGCCCTCCTACAATATTTTGTATATACGTTTTCATAGATTCATCATTATCATGACTTCCTTATCTACTATTATTTCCGAATAATCACCACCCCTCCGTTTTTAGGAATAGAAAGATTGACAATCTGTTTCTTGCTGATAACCTGCTCCTTGACTGAGCCAGCCAGTTTATCATTATCTTCATACAAATTGACAACCTCTCCTGCCGCAAACAAGGTAGACACATCAAGTTTCAACTTAATGGTTTTATCCTGTGCATTGATACCGGCTACATACCATTTACCGGCATGTTTACGTGCCATCACAATATACTTGCCTGGATAGCCGTCTATAAATTTCACTTCATCCCATGTGGTCGGTACTTTCTTCATGAAATCAATGGCCCAAGCCGGCGCATCCGTCAGGTTATTCGGTGCCAATGCAAAGTGCTGTACCGGACTCTGGAACAATACTGCCGTAGCCAGCGCAAATACATCGGAGGTCACTCTCATCCGTCCACCCGGCTCATTTTTCGCATTATAATACTTGTTCAGTGTACTTCCTCCAAAGTCCATGCTTCCAATCGTGTTGCGCACAAACGGATGGATACATGCATTGAATGCTTCTGCATCGCAGCTTCCCTGAGAGAAATTCATGTTCTCACTGGCCAATACGGCTTCACTGGCCGCATAATTAGGATACATACGTTCCCATCCACGCGGAATGGTACATCCATGGAAAATGACCAAGAGTCCATTATCGTTTGCATCGGCCAAAATATCTTCGTAAAGCTGCATGGTAACCTGCTTGTCACTACCCACAAAGTCAACCTTGATTCCCTTGATACCAATACGCTGCATCCACTTCATCTCTTTCCGACGGGCGATAATGTTATTCATCTTTCCACGAGGACCTTGAGGCGCATCATTCCAGTATCCGTTGGAGTTATACCACAAATACAGTCCTACATTCTTCTGTTTGGCATAAGCTGCCAGCTCTTCTATTTTGTCATAGCCCACCTGCGTATCCCAAAGCGCATCGACCAGCACTGTACGGTACCCCATCGCGGCACAGAAATCTACGTAACGCTTTTGGTCGTCCATGTTCATACTGGCATCGCCCGCAATAATCCAGCTCCAGGTGCCGCAACCATATTCAGCCGCATAGTCTTTCGACGGTTCATACAACGGTTCTACTACATCAAACGGCACGGTCGTTTCTACAATTGGAGCCAAAGTGGAACCCAACGTAATAGTACGCCAAGGAGTCTTGCCCGGAAGAGCGATTCCTGGAGAGGTAGTACCATTACCATTAAATTCACCTTCCTGTGGAAAACCAATGGTATATAATCCCCCTTCGTGCCCTATCAGGCGACTGCCACAATAATAGCTGCTTACTCCAGTTTCCGAGATTAAAATCCATCCTTTGTCTGAATTCTTAAACAAGCAAGGAAAAGTATATCCTTCTCCCCAACCATTCTTCCCCATCGCATCATCTACTGTATAGGGTGTCTCATAACTGGGAGAAGTTCGGGCAAAACCACCCATCGGCCCACTTTGCGGACACAAGAAGGTAGTCGTTCCTTCCGGCAACACAAAACCCGTAGCTTCCTGCTGCACGACACAACACAAGATATCCTTCTTAGGATACACAGTATATCTGAAAGCCACGTCATTGTTACTTACTCGAAATTCCACATCAAAAACCTTCTGTCCTTCTTTGGTAAATGGAATGACAGCCGATTCAGCAGAATAGTCAACTTTACTTTTCTTGATATTCGGCAAGCGATAATTTTTCCGGATAGAAGCTTCCTTTATCTCCTTTCCCAATGACAAAGAAGACGTGAAATCACCAATTGTCGTTTTCATTCCCAGCGGAGACTTCTTGATAAAAGCCACTCCATCATAGAATACCTGATAAGAAGGCATTCCACCTTCATCCGATACAACCACCTTCATACGTCCATCAGGACTTAACACATCCTTTTCACTCGCATATAGCCCTGTGATACAAATTATTGCCGCAAAAGACGATAACAATACACGTTTTATCATAGATATTCGTTTTTATAGCACATATTATTCCGTTAGCAGACGAAGCATAAAGATACCACCTGCCACACTGTTTTTCTCACACTTAAACATGACTTCAATCTGACTCTTTCCTTTTACCAGAGCTTCGGGCAATTTGTATTCCACATCCACAAACTCTTCCTTGTTCCATTTGCCCACGATATTCTCAGTTGCCACAACCGTACCATCGACCACAATTTCAAATTTCCGGTTACCTTGTTCGTTACCCCAATAAGTAGCCATGAGTGAAAGAGGCTGTTTGCCGTTGGTAGAAAGTGTGTATTTAAAATACCCTCCATTGCGGGCATCTCTCCACTTCTTACCTTTCAACAATCCGGTCTCAGAATTTTCCTTCACCATCTTATGGTCCACTTCAGGCTGCTGCTCACCAACACTTACCGCATCTACCGTACGAGCATCCAGAGCCATCAACCGTTTTTCCTCTTCTTGTGTACGTTTCGTATATGCCGCATATCCATCCGCTGTCATGCATAGCCAGTACATCATGTATCGGCAGTCATGGATGCGAGAGAAGGGTTCCAACACCAAACCATCAAACTTCGAATCATTGAATATGCCCGACAACTTATAACGTAAAGTCTGACCTTCGATGGGTTTCAGCCCATTCAGATAATCGGTCACCTCTTCTTTACTTCCAATCAGAACCGGAGTCTCGCTCAGCGGCACCAGTTTCCCGGAAGCAATGTGTCCCCAACGGCCATCATCTGCAATCAATCCATCCAGATTATCAGTACCCACTGAGGCTCCCATCAAAATAGGACCACGCATGATGGCTACAAAATCATTTTCTCCTTGAAGCGTTTCCAAACGCATTTTCATAGGCAAGGACACTTCTACCTTATCCCCATCCTTCCATTTACGGTCGATACAGATATAAGAAGAACCGTCTGTCTTCTCCGAAGCTTCCACTACCTTTCCATTGCATTTCACTTCATATCCTTCTGTCACCCATGCCGGACGTCTTACCAACAACTTGAAATGACGAGACTTTCCGCCCTTCAATCCAATTGTAAATTGAGAAGTTTCCGCATCGGGGAATTGGGTTTCCTGCGTAATAGTAACCTTCTCCTGCTCCCAGTTCAACCGTGAAGGAATGAAAAGATTGACAAACAACGAATCAGAAGCATGCGTATAGATAAACTCCCCATACTTACCATGATTCTCCATTCCGGTTCCTACGCAACACCACATGGCACTGTTGGGCTTTGAATACACCCGATAATGTGCCGGACGAGCTGAAGTAAAGTACACATAACCGCCATGCTCCGGATGCTGGGTAGACAAAATATGATTGTATAGTGCTCTCTCATAAAAATCTGCATAAGCCGCATTTCCTGTCATTCGGAACAAACCTTCCGTTAGTTTCAACATGTTATAGGTGTTACATGATTCCGGACCTTCCCGCACTTCTACATGACTTCTGAAATCGTCCATGGCCGAAAAATACTCCCGACGACTATTCCCGCCCAACGCCAGCGAACGCTTGCAGGCTACAATGTTCCAGAAGAAACCGGCTGCATCCAAGTATTGATTATCTCCACACACTTCTGCAATGCGCTGATAGCCGATGACTTTCGGAATTTGTGTATTTGCATGTATATTGTCCAGATTATCCTTGTGCGCCGCCATGCTGTCGAACAACCAGCGATGAGAGAAACGTTTGGCCGTAGTCAAATATTTCTTATTTCCGGTAATCTGGTAGGCATCGGCAAAAATTTCATCCATTCCTCCAAACTCATTGCCCAACATCTGTTCCATCTGATCATCTGAAAGTCCTTCCGTAACGGAAATTCCCCAGTCACACAGTTTCAAGAACATATCCAATGCTTCTTGATTTCCCGTATACATCCAGGCATCTCTCAATCCGGCAAAAATCTTATGTACATTATACCATGGGGCCCAATATTTCCAGATAGACTCTACTTTTCCGTTTTTAATATCCGTCCACAGTGCTTTTCCATTAGGAACACCCCCGATATAGCCGCCTCCATTACTGTCCTGACAACGCTTCAACTCACTCAGCATGTACTCCATCCGCTTTTTGCACTCTTCGTTGCCAGTCGCTGCATAATTCATTGCCATAGCCGACAAATAATGCCCTCCTACATGTCCGTCCAAACCAGCCCAGTTAGGAAATGGCTCTGCTTTTACGGGCAGCCCGGCTTCTTTCAAGAAAGGAGCCAGGAGGCGGTCTACATCATATTCCATCAAAACCTTGAGGTTTAATTCCTGGGCATGCTTAAACGGTCCGTCGAGTAATTCCACATCTCCTAACGGGAAAGTATTCTTGTATAGTCTATCTTGAGCCTGAATATCTTGAACGATGCCATTCAGCATCATCAGACCTACACATCCTGCAATCAAATTCAGTTTCATCATCCAAGTCTTTATTTAAGTTTAAAGTCTACCATCATTTCTTTATGTGCTTATAATCGAAGAAGTCTACATCTACAAAACCTCCCAAACTCTTCGTGGCATAATTAAACAAGGCAAATTTGGTTCCCATAAAGAAACGACGATAGTCAAAAATCATTTTAAAGTCAGTACCGATTTTCTTCCAGTTCTTATTATCGTAACTATAATAAAAACAAGCCATGTCTTTATTCAACCGGAAATCTCCATCCAGACGAAGATATATCACATCCGATGTCAACTCTACTTTCTGAATTTCCTTCCGGTCAATACTTGTCACTGCCTTGCTCGTTTCATCCAGTTGAACACTTTCCATTTTCATGGTCAGATACTTCCGGTTTCCTTCACAAGTCACGGCCAAGATGCCCGCATCTCCATTAAAGGCACTCAGTCCGGCTACATCTCCTTCCTTCATACCTGAAAGATCCATACAAACCACTCCGGAACATTTCGGCCCTTCCATACGCTGTGTCAACGTATTGGGAGCCAAAAACAAATTATCAACCACCCGTCCGGTTTTCAACCGCAAATATCCCTTGCGTTCAGTCAATGACCAGCAGTCATTCATCGGATTGTGATTCCACTGCCAATTCAACTTCAATTTATCTCCACTAAAATCATCACTGACTACCAGCTCTTCGGCAGCATATCCCTGTACTGGTTTGGTCATCGTAGCCGGCACATGTCCGTTTTCGTCACCCAGCATCGGCCAACCGTCCACCCAGCGGCAAGGCATTACGGTCAATACGCGACCTACTCCATTACGGTCTTGGAAAATGACCCCATACCAGTTTCCTTTTCCATCATCCACAATCGTACCTTGTGCCACATACGGGAATCCGGCAAACGCATCTTCCAATATCACTTTTTTCTCATAAGGCCCGGTTATCTTATCCGCCCGATAGCATACTTGCCGACGGTTACCTCCCTGAGGCCATGAAATCATCAGCAAATAATACTTTCCATCGTGTTTAATCACCCTACTGCCTTCCAGCAAGGCATTTTCCTCTTTATCTCTTTCGAATATCTTCATATCGACCCCACCCGGCATGACACCGCTCAAATCCGGCTTCAACTCACGCAATTGTCCGGTTCCATAAAAGATATAAGCCTTTCCGTCGTCGTCAAAGAACAAAGAGGCATCATGGAAATGAGGAATACGTGACAAAAGTTTCCATCCTTTTTTCGGATCGGAGGTAGTATATACATATCCTTTATAAGAAGTATCATTCGGAGAAAAATACGCATAATACATTCCGTTATGATAGCGTAAGGAAGTAGCCCACTGTCCACGGCCATATACCGTTCCATCCTTCAAATCATAAGCAGGTTTTTCGTCCAACCGGTCATACAGATAGCTGACAATTTTCCAGTTCACCAAATCTTTAGAGTGCATGATGGGTGCTCCAGGAACCAGATGCATGGTTGTACTCACCATGTAGAAGTCGTCGCCCACACGTATGACGTCCGGATCGGGCACATCCGCCCAAAATACCGGATTAGAAAAGGTTCCATCTCCATTATCTCCACACTGGGCATTGACCGGACCGGACCACATACCTCCCACAGCCATTAACAGACAAGCTAACAAAAAGTGTTTTTTCATGATTATTAAGTTATTACAAATGATTCGCCTATATTTATTTTGCGTAAACCATATACCGCTTTCCCGGAATGGTTTTCAAATCGTATTCATATACCTTCTTCAATTCAGGTTGTTCCGGATGCGTCAATTTCTTTGAAATCAACGGTGCAGCTATTTCTGCCTGCCTCAACAAGTCATTCGGACAATCATCCGAAGCCTTCTTCAAACCTTTTCCTTTCAGAGGAACATAAGACCGTAAACGAATCACTCCCCCAATCCGGGAATAGACTACCGCCTGAGTAAGATTCGTATTCTTCCAGTCCATATCCACCACGAAGCCTCCACGGGCCACCAGACCTTTTACACTTCCCTCCTGCCATTCATCAGGTATGGCGGGCAACAGATGTACAGCCCCATCATGACTTTGCAACAGCATTTCAGCCACTCCAGCCGTAAAACCGAAGTTCCCGTCTATCTGAAAAGGTGGATGCGCATCCAGCATATTCGGATATGTACGTCCTAAAGGATATTGACCGGCCAGACTGTCACAGGGTAACAAAGAAAGCATATTCCGGATGATGCGATACGCATGATTGCCATCCAACATACGTGCCCAGAAATTGATTTTCCAGCCAATACTCCATCCGGTTGCCATATCGCCTCTCTGTATCAAGGTATTCTTTGCAGCCTGAAACAATTCCGGACTCCGATAAGGAGATACCTGATTGCTTGGATACAAACCATACAGATGAGAGATATGCCGATGCTGGTCTTTCGGATCATCCACATCCTCCAGCCACTCCTGCAACTGATTGTACTGTCCAATCTGCATCGGAGGTAACTGGCTTATCAAGTGCTGAAGAGAGTCACAATAGGCCTTGCTTTCTCCCAATATCTGTGCCGCACGCAGCGTATTGCTCAATGCATCAAAAGCAATCTGGTTGTCCATCGTACATCCAGCTACAATGGATACCCCGTTCGGTCCATGCTCTGGAGAAACAGAAGGAGCTGTCACCATCCAACCATAGCGGGGATGCCTGGTCATGAATGACAAAAGAAAATCGGCCGTACCTTTCAACACCGGATAATACTCCCGAAGAAAATCCTTATCTCCGGAATACAGATAATGCTGCCAAAGATGCTGGGCCACCCATGCTCCTCCATTGGGCCACATACCTGCATCTGCGAAATCTACCGGTCCGGCCGCCCGCCAAAGATCCGTATTATGGTGGGCCACCCATCCTTTGGCCCCATACAACACACGAGCCGTTTCCTTACCAGTCACAGAAAGATCACGTGCCATCTCGAAGAACGGACGATGCGTTTCCGTCAGGTTTGTCACTTCTGCCGGCCAGTAATTCATCTCCGCATTGATGTTGATGGTGTACTTGCTGTCCCAAGGTGCATATAAATCCTTGTTCCATATACCCTGTAAATTCGTCGGCTGGCTACCTGGCTGCGAGGACGATATCAACAGATAACGCCCATACTGGAACATCAATGCAGCCAGCGAACAATCTTCTACCTTATTGAATTCGTTGATACGTATGTCTGTTTCTCTCTTCGAAAATTCTGAAGAAGGCAAACTCAGGCACACCCTTCCAAACTGCTTGGAATAGGCTTCCTTATGTTCCTTATACAATACTTTATTCGGTTTGGACCAAGCACCTTCGATGGCACGACGCACTTTGGCGTATGCATCTCCCGACACATCCCGATAATTGACAAAATTGGTTGCCGCACTCAGGAAGATGGTAGCCGACGATGCATTCTTTACCGAAAGATGTCCATCCTTGCATTCCACCTTTCCATCCGACTTTACCCGCATCATCACTACTGCATGAAGTGCGGCTGGAATGCCTTCATGCTCCTCACCATTACAGTACATGACAAGGTATTCCCCTTCACTTTTCACCTCTGAAGCCAACGGACAAGCATATCTCAAGTCAACTCCCAATTTTTGGGTATCCTCCCCCGCAGCCAGTTCTATCACCATGACATTGTCGGCAAAGGAAGTAAACACCCGACGGGTATATTCCACTCCCCCACAACGGAAACGTACAGAAGCCGTCGCATCCTCTAAATTCAAGTCACGAGAATAAGAATCCACCTCTCCCTCGCAATTAAAATCCATCCGCAAACTACCCAAGGTCAGGTAACGCATGCCATGCTGGGAAGTCATGAACTTTGCATCCAACAGACTTCTGGCCTCTGAGTTTTTCCCTTCAAAAATCAGTCTTCTCACCTCATTCAGATAGGCTGATGCCCCTTCCCGGTTATTACTATACGGTCCACCGGCCCAGAAAGTTTCTTCATTCAATTGGATTTCCTCGTGTGCAACTCCTCCAAACACCATTCCTCCGATATGAGAATTACCTACAGGCAATGCTTCCCACCAGTTACGTGCCGGAGCCGAATACCACAATTTCAAATTCTCTGCCTCCGCCGCCATCAATCCAACGACAGAAGCTATCAGAAGCAGACATATGCACAGAACTTTTCTCATAGATGCCTATTCTTAACCCATTATTTATCGAAAGTCCTTGACACAAACGGCAGACACATATACAAAGCAGAATGCCAGTATTCCCAATCATGTCCACCGTCTCTTACCCTGAACTGACAGGAAATGCCTGCCTTGCGCATCGCCTGAAAGAACTCAATGTTCCGGTCGAGCAGGAAATCATCATCTCCACAATCGACAAACCATCTCACTGACTTTAATGCCTGAATTGTATTCGCATCTGCCTCAGACACGCGCTTGATGCAGCTGCGGTCTATCACAGCCCGTGTCAGAATGGCCAGCTTGCTGTCAGGATTCTCAAAGCGAGCCGCTCCTTCTTCCGGAATAGACATCAGCGCGCTCATGGCATAGACAGAGGCAAACTTATCAGCATGCCACAAGCCATAACCAGTGGCCCCGCCGCCTCCCATAGACAATCCGGCTACCGCACGATTTTCCTTATTCCCGATAATATTGTATTTACTTTCCACATAAGGCAAGAATTCTTCAAAAAAGAAATCTTCATAAAGCCATCCCGGCATGTTGAAAAAACCATTCCATACTTCTTTGTAGATATCCCCTCCCGCATTGGGCATGACAATAATCATCTCACTGGCCTCCTGTGCATAAATCAAACGGTCGGCCACTTCCTGTACATGTCCGCGCCATACCCAATCCTGATTGGTCTGAGACATGCCATGAAACAGATAAAGTACCGGATATTTCTTACCAGGTATTTCCCCATAAGAAGGAGGAAGATAAATAGAGCATACCCTTTCTGTATTCAACTTTTTACTAAAAATCGTATCATTTACTACCCTGCTACGCGAAAACAATGAGACAGGAATCAAGGCTAAAACCAATAAAAAAATAATAAAAGAATGTTTATCCATAGACATAAAATTTAATCTACACAAAAATAACTCACATATAGATAAATTACAAGAATTTACGTTACCAGTCCTTTTGTCTATGTTACACACCCTACATATTGTATTTACAAAGCGTACATTTTACCTATGCTCACATTACATTTTTTTCGATACACCGCTGAATGACAAGATTTTATAGAGATTACATTCAAATTACACAAAAAATACCACATCGTAACATACAATAAGAAATCTGCAACATACCGTCACATCCTCCCCATACAAAACACGTACATTTGCATTTAGAGATTACACTTCATTTAACCACAAAATCATTCATTTAATTACAAGTTTAATTTTTTATCATGAAAAATCAATTTAAACTACTTACACTAGGGACATTAGGTCTCCTAGCTACCTCCTGTAGCAGTAAGGTGACCATGCCAGAGTCTGGAGTACCCATTTTCAGTCAATTCACCTACACAGGAAAAGATGCGGTATACGAAAAAAATCCGCTCAATGAAGGCGAGTTCTACAATCCAATACTGCAGGGCTGCTACCCTGACCCCAGTATCTGTAAAAAAGGTACCGACTACTACTTGGTATGCTCTTCTTTTGCCATCAACCCAGGAGTGCCCATTTTCCATTCTACTGACCTGGTAAACTGGAAACAGATAGGTCATGTGCTCGACCGTCCCTCACAACTCAAAGTGGAAGATTCTGGTATCAGTGCCGGCATATATGCACCGACCATACGATACAATCCGTACAATGATACCTTCTATATGATTACCACCCAGTTCTCAGGAGGTATGGGAAATATGGTGGTAAAGACCAAAGACCCCATGAAAGGATGGAGTGACCCAATCAAACTGAATTTCGAAGGTATTGACCCGGATATATTCTTCGACGACAATGGAAAAGCCTACGTCACCCACAACGATGCTCCTGAAAAGCCGTTATACGAAGGACACAGAGTCATCAAAGTGTGGGAATATGACCTGGAAAAAGACCAGATAATCCCTGGAACAGATAAGGTTGTAGTCAACGGAGGAGTAGATTTGTCAAAGAAACCCATCTGGATAGAAGCTCCTCATCTCTATAAAAAAGGCGGGAAATACTACCTCATGTGTGCAGAAGGAGGTACAGGCGGCTGGCACAGTGAAGTGATCTTCATCAGCAATAATCCGCAAGGACCGTTCAAACCAGCTCCGGAGAATCCGATTCTTTCACAAAGACATCTTCCGGCAGAACGCCCGTTCAAAGTAGACTGGGCCGGTCATGCCGATTTGGTAGAAGGTCCTGACGGACAATATTACGGTGTTTTCTTGGCTATCCGTCCCAATGAAGCCAACCGAGTAAATACCGGACGGGAAACCTTCATGCTGCCTGTTGACTGGAGTGGTACTTTCCCTGTATTTAAAGGCGGCCTGGAACCTATCCAACCCAAACTGACCATGCCAGAAGGCGTGAAGAATGAAACAGGAAAGAACGGTTATTTCCCCAACGGAAACTTCACTTATACAGAAACCTTTACGCAAAGCCCGCTGGATTACCGCTGGGTAGGAGTCAGAGGAGCCAAAGAAGGATTCATCTCTACCACAGAAGACGGACTGAAAATAACACCTTACGAAACCAATATCAAGGCTGTAGCTCCTACTTCCACTCTTTTCTATCGTCAGCAGCACATCAATTTCACCGTCACTACGACCCTGAAATATGTTCCTCGCACAGAAAAAGACCTTGCCGGAATCACCTGTTACCAAAGTGAAAAGTTCAACTACGTATTCGGACTGACCAAGAAAGGGGAAGAAAACTATATCGTCCTGCAACGGACTGAGAACGGAAACTCTTCCACGCTTGCCAGTGAAAAAATTGAAAAGGATACTCCTGTCAACTTGCGGGTAAATGCTGAAGGCGACAACTATACATTCAGCTATTCCGTAAAAGACGACAACTATCAGACCGTAGGAGGAACCGTTTCCGGAGATATCCTCTCGACCAACGTAGCCGGAGGATTTACGGGTGCCATAATCGGATTATATGCCACCACATCCAATGATGCGGAAGCGCTATAATATGTATTCATTTTACTTTTCCAATCAAAAAAAATCAGCCCACTGACCGACAAAGGTTGGTGGGCTGATTTTTTTAATCAAATACAAAACACGGCTCAATCACTGTGGAAAGATTATCCGGTAACGTCCGCTCAGATGCATAAAGGCAAACAAGCGCAACAAACCATCATAATATTTATCCAAGTAACCATCTTCATAAGGCTCATGCTTTGCCTCCCATAGTTGCTTTACAAATTCATAACATTTTACATCTGTACACACCAATGATACAGCAGCAGAAGTAGCCACAAGTCCTAAAGAATGACGAAGCTGTTTATATTCACCAGCCTGCAAGACCTCTTTTACCGGACTTCCATCTACATTATACTGATCTTTAAAATCATAAAGCCCCTGACTATACAGAAAGTTCTGTATTTTATTGCCATATTCCTGCTGCCATTCTTTGTCGGCACATGCCCATGAATAATCCAGGGCAATGTTCATAGGCACACGCCATGAATCAAAACGAAACGCATCCCCAATGATTCCACCTGAATTGAGCAAAGAGCCGTCATAGTTATTATAATCAGGATTCAATCCTGTCACCGGATGAATGCTTTTATGCAAATACTCACGGCTTTTCTGGGCACATTCTCTCCAAAAGCGACTTCTCCCATCATTAGCCCATCTGGCCCACACTTCATAAAAGGCTGGCAAATGATAAGACGGGTCTGTAAATCTCGCTCCAAAACCTGTAGGAGTAAAAGTAATCAGCTTTTGCTCCACATTGATAAAAGGAGTCACTGCGTCCATTCCGGTCTTTTGCATGGAACAATCCAAGATATTCTGTGCTTCCGCCAGATAATTGATACCCGAACTGTTTCCCCATCTGTTAGAAGCAAAGATCAAGGATGTCACATAATATAACTCCCCGTCGGATGCCGGACCCTCAGAGTTACGAGTTCCATCCGTCTGACAACTCCACGCAAAATAACCTTTCAACCTCCCATCCTGATGCTGCATATATTTTTTACACCAACGCCACAAACGGTCAAATATGTCTTTCCGGTCAAACTGGACAGCTATCATCATACCATAGGACATCCCTTCCGTACGCACATCATGATTTTTAATATCACTAATATACGCCATAGAGTCGCCTACCTCAAAATAGACCTTGTTTTCCCCATAAAATACCTCATTGAAAACCTCATTCAGTTTTGCATCTATTTCAGTCTGAGAATATCCCATCTCCGCAAAGAAATTCCGATATTGATGAGTTTCAAAAGCTCCGGCAGACCATGGGACCGCATCAAAGCCTAACCAATCAATCTCCACAGCCCCTCCCTGCTGGAGCATAAGCCGTACGTCCTGTATTCCCTTTGGTACATCACGCACAGATTCCCTTATAATACACCAATCCTTACATGTCGGAACTTTGATTTGCGCCACTTCCTTATCTGCGACCTCCACTGTCAGCGTTCCGCCATAGAGAGACTTTACCCGCATCTTCACTTCCTGTACTGGCTGGGTTCCGAAATCCACCTGATTATAACGGACCCAAGATTTCACTTTTGCCAGTTCACATTTCCATCCTTCAAATCTATTCTTTTCATCCACAAATGAAATCCCCACTCCTTTCTTACTGGCTTCACTATACCGGTCTATCTGTATTTTCATACGTGCATTTGTCACGCCTACTCCTCTTAATGTAGGCTTCACCTTCCGGATGGTCCCATCTGCATTAAAGCACAAAGTATCAATCCGGACCGAACGGCGTTTGTCTGCTTCCGGCGAGAAATCGTTATGATGATAAAAAAGGTACCACTGGCCTTTGTATTCCACCACTGAATGATGATTGGTCCAGCATCCCGTAGGAGATTCATCCATCATGATTCCTTTGAAATCAAACGGCCCCATAGGTGAATCTCCCATTGCATAGGCCAAAGTTTCCGTCTTATCCTTTACCCACGGGAAAGTCAGATAATACTTGCCATTTCTTTCAAAAACAAATGGTCCTTCCTTAAAGCCCTCTGGAAGGCCTTCTATCAAGACCGGTTCGGAAGCCAGCTCCCGCATATTATCTTTCAGTTTTGCCATACGCAACCCATTTCCAGCCCAATAAATATAGGCACTTCCATCCTTATCCACCATCACACAAGGATCGATACCTTGAATTCCACTTATCGGCTTCCAATCAGGCATAAATGGTCCCGACGGATTATCGGCTACTGCCACTCCCACAGAAAATCCTTTTGCATTTTTCGCCTTAGCCGGAAAATAAAAATAATACTTTCCTCCTTTAAAGGCACAATCAGGTGCCCACATGGAATAAGATTCACGTTCCACCCAAGGCACATTATCCTGCGATAGAATCACCCCATGGTCCATCCAGTTTACTAAATCTTCTGACGAATATACATGATAGTCTTCCATACAAAACCAATCTTTAAGACGGGCTACCGGACTTTCTATATCATGTGACGGATACAAATATATTTTCCCGTCAAAAACCCGCGCAGTCGGATCGGCTGAGAATGAATGATTAATGATCGGATTTTGCGAGTAGACTGCCAATGCAGACGCAAACAAAACAAGTACACAGAAATATAGATGCCTCATAAATATCAGTATTAGATATAACAAAAAGATAAAAAAAGCTGCCCCAAACTACATGGAGCAGCTTCTCATATTCAACAAAAAATGAAATTAGTTAGCAGAATTACCATGCATATTCGTATTGGTAGAAAGTTCTGTTGAAGGTATTGGCACACGTAAATGACGAGAATAATCAAACGTCTGAGTACCAGTCAAGTTAGTCTGTTCAACCTGAAGAGCATTTTTATTCTTCAAGTTATTCAACATGATACTCTGATCCGGATCATTCGGATTATTGTACCATCTCATCAAGTTGAAGAATCTCCAGCCTTCCCAATACAACTCTACAGAATATTCATGTTTCAGAATTCGGCGTACGGTATTCAGTTCCATACCTTCACAAATGACATTACCATTTGTTCCAACCACTCTACCTACAACCGGAGGATCCTGCAACAATTCATCGACAGTAGGCAATGTACCACCTTTCAAATAATCTTTACCTGCATCAGCCTCAGTCGTATTGAACGCTTCGGTATTGTTATTCGCACGATCACGCACCATCTGAATGTATTTTTTAGCTGTTGCCTCATCGTTGTCAGCCTCCAGACAGCACTCTGCATACATCAACAGAATATCTGAATAACGAATAAGACGGTCATTAATACCACTCTGTTCTTTACTTCTCACCTGGTCAAGGCTATACTTACGGCAACCAAACCATTTTCCTTTCCATTCATCAAATGTATCGCCTGAGAACAAAACCTCATAAGGAATCCAGTTACCAGACTTACCTAAGAAATTACAACCACCTGGAATATACATACCCAGATAAGCACGAGGATCAATAATATTGTCATTCTCATCACGCTCAAACTCATTGTACAGGGCCAAAGAAGGCTGTCCATTCCACCATCTGGCAGACTCAGTAGAGTTAGGTGCACTCATTTCCAATTCACGGATTGTATTTTGTCCGGTTACAACCCAGTCATTTAAGTCACCATTGGCTGCAGGGTTAAAACCGTCTGTTTCTACACTCTGACAGAATTGTACCTCAAACAACGATTCCGAATTGTTTTCATTATCTTCTGTGGCATTGTCACGATAATTATCCACCAATGAATATTTACCGGAATTAATAATCTGCCACAACACGTCTTTAGCCAAAGCCCATTCTGCATCTCCCGCCTTTGCTGTGCCATCCAATATCGGACGAGCCATATACGTCTTTGCCAAAAAGGCAAGTGCAGAACCTTTGGTAGCACGACCTTCATTCTCTGTTCCTTCGTATGACCAGTCGGTAAGCAACTCTGATGCATCTTGGAAGTCTTTTATCATACGCTGATAAATAGCACCTGGTTCAGCAGGAGCCAACATATAATCCCCTTCACCGGTAGTCACATAATCACGGTCAGGAATTTCATCTCCCCAGAAATACACCAGATAGAACCGGCTCAATCCACGCAAAAAGATGGCTTCTCCTTTTAACCGGTTATATAACTTCTTGTCATCTTCATTGTTCAAATCAAAAGCTCCATCCTGATTTGCTTCCAGTTTTTCAAGCGCTAAATTAGCCGCATACTGCAATACATACAAATCCTGGTAACAAGTTGATACACTACCCAGGTCTGCGTTCACGTTATACTGAGACAATCTCGCTGTTTCAGGTTCACCAGCAGCCGCTCCACTTGTAAACACATATTCATCACTACGTGCATTCAGCATGAATGGCATCCAACGAGCCCATCCACCAGCTCTTTGAAGAATGTTATACGCTCCATTTACCGCATAAGTCAAATGCTCTTTTGTATTATAATATGTAGCTTCGTTTTCTGCGGAAGGATTATTAAAATCCATGTCAGGCTCACATGAACTCATTGTCATTAATAATGAGCCTAAACAAATACCCATATATGTTTTAAGATGTTTCATAATTTTCCGATATTTCATTGTTATTTAAAATGTCAACTGTAAACCAGCAAAGAATTCACGGTTAGCCCAATAGGTATCTCCAGAGTAGTAATAGGCTCCATCTACACCACGATTCAAAGTTGAACCATTGTTAGGTACCTGCGGGTCAAACATTGAATATCCTGTAATAGTGAACGGATTCTTTACACCTAAATACAAACGTAAAGATTCAATGTGAGCTTTCGATATCAGAGCTTTGTCAAAAGTATAACCCAATGTAATACGGTTACAACGGAAGTAAGAACCATTTTCAATAAAATAGTCGGATGCCATTGTGTGATTACCATTCGGGTCATTCAGTACGGCACGGGGAACATCAGTATTCACATTGGCCGGCAATGTAATAGTCTCACCACCTGCAGTTGTAAAGGTCACATCTTCCGCACGGAAACGATTGTTCATATCTGCCATCTGATTCTTTGCAGCATAACCACCCATCAATTCTGTCTTCCAGTTATTATAAATCTGGTTTCCAAAGTCACCTTGCCACAACATTGAAAAATCAAATCCTTTATATTCTGCCGTAATATTCAAACCAAAAGAGCAATTCGGTAAAGAAGAACCGATAAATGTCTTATCGTCATCTGTAATTTGTCCGTCGCCATTCAAATCCACGTATTTCAAATCTCCGGCTGCAGCAGAAGGTTGAAGACGTTCTCCCTTGCTATTTACATAGTTAGCAGCCTCTTCATCTGTACGGAACAAACCATCTGTCTTATATCCCCAGAATTGAGCTACCGGCTGTCCAACTACCGTCATTGTTACATTACCCGTACTACAAGCACCACCGGCAAGTGAAGCATTGTCACCCAAACTTGTTACTTCATTCCGATAAAGAGAGAAATTAGGAGAAATAGTCAATTTCACATCCCCAATCTGCTCACGATAAGTAGCTGAAAGTTCGATACCCCAGTTCTTCATGCTACCCACATTAGAATACATGGTATTGATATTACCTGTTGATTTAGGCAACTGTACGGCAAGCAACATATCGGTTGTCTTACGATTATAATAATCGAATACCAAGCTGAATTTATTATTAAACATATCAAGGTCGAAACCTACACCTGCATCTCTGGTTGTTTCCCATGATAAATCTGGATTAGCAAAATTTTCAATCAATGGGGCAGATGCATTAGAAGCAGTTCCCTCAGGATTAATCTGGTTAGGACCAAAAGTATAATATCTGTTGTCGGTTACCACTACTGACTGATAATCATACCGTCCAACCGCATTGGCACTA
Organism: uncultured Bacteroides sp.; assembly: GCA_900552075.1. Classification (GTDB taxonomy): domain Bacteria; phylum Bacteroidota; class Bacteroidia; order Bacteroidales; family Bacteroidaceae; genus Phocaeicola. The sequence continues at coordinate 329,117 of URYL01000001.1, forward strand.
CCAATCCAACCCAATGTGGCACGAAGTTTCAAGTTGTTCAACCAACTGGAAGTGGCATCTTTCATCCAAGATTCCTCGCTTACTCTCCAACCTACAGAGAATGATGGGAAATATCCCCAACGATTGCCTTTCTTGAATTTAGAAGATTCATCTGCACGGAAATTGGCGGTAATCATATATTTGCTGTTGTATGAATACATCACTCTGGCCAGATAAGAAAAATAAGCTTCGTTATACTGTGAACTCGTGATGTTCTGACTATCTGGGAAACGACTTTCCGGACCGAAATCTGCATATTCATTGCTACGACCAGAAATACCCGTAGACCATCCGTCAAATTTTTCTGATACCACACCTAAAACGCCCGACAAAGTGTGTACGTCATTAAAGGTCTTATCGAAAGTCAACAAGTTTTCAATAATCTCATGTCCACTTCCTCCTTTTGTTGTACTTTGTGAATTATATGCCTGTCTTCCATTAGCGGTTCCAAGATCATGTTCCGGAATGAGAGTGGCATCATTGTTTCTGGCAAATGAATAGGTATAAGTCAAACGGTATTTCAACCAGTCAAAAATCTTTATTTCTCCAAAAATACTTCCCAATGCACTGATGGATCGATTGCGAAGCTTTTCATTTCTTAAGAACCAGATCTGGTTGACCAAGTCATTTCCATCACGTCCATTGTTACCAGTCAAGAAGAAACTACCATCTTCATTATACACTGGAAGGTTGGAAGGAGTCTGTAAAGTATTCATCAAAGAGGCACCCGTAAATCCATTTGTTCTGCTATAATTGGCAAATATACGACCACCGTAAGTAAAACGTCCCACAGTTCCTTCTACATTGGCATAGATGTTATCCACTTTCACATCTTCCGTATGCATCTTATCATCATTGTCTGCATGTGTGGCACCAATACGATAGCTGGCATATTTACTACCTCCACTTACTGACAAGTCATATTTCTGATAGTTTGTATTGCTAAAATATTCATCCCACCAGTCTGTGCTACCAAGCGGACTACTTGGATTTGCTACACCTGTCGGAACTGTTTTATTCCATGTGCCATTGGCAATTGCATTCACATCGGAGGAATTATAATAAAGTTCATTTACATAAACGGCATAGTCATAAGGATTCAACATGTCTACCTTACTTGTATTTGAACCAAAACCGGCATATGCATTAAAACTTACTTTCGGTTTTCCTTCAGCTCCCTTTTTCGTAGTGACCACAATTACACCATTTGCACCACGCACACCGTAGATAGCACACGAAGCCGCATCCTTCAACACCTGAATAGACTCAATTTCATTATCATTCGGAATATTACCAGAGGCGTCAATGATACCATCTACTACCCACAACGGGTCTGTACTACCTGTAATAGAAGAAGTACCACGAATACGAATCTTACCACCTGATACATTCACACCTGCCGTACTTCCCTGCAAAGCATCTGTAATTCCACCCGGAGACTTCAAAACTTCCTTTGGGCTTAAAGTGGCAATTGCTGAAGTCAAATCTTCTTTTTTCTGAGTACCATATCCTACTACTACGACATCATCCAGTAATTGGGTGTCTTCTTTCAATGTAACAGTCAGGTCTGTTCTGCCAGCAACCGAAATTTCCTGACTTTTATATCCTACAAAAGATACCACAATCACTGAATTAGAAGGTACATTCAATGTAAATCCCCCTTCAAAATCTGTAATTGTACCATTAGTCGTACCTTTCTGAAGCACACTCGCTCCAATAACCGACTCCCCAGTTCCATCTTTAACGACTCCTTTTACGGTAATATTTTGAGACAAAGCCCATAAAGGAATCATACAAAACAATATGAATAGCCATGTCAGGCGTAAATTAAAAGAGTTTTTCATTATAGTTGTATGTTTAAAAGTTAATAAATTTCTTTCTTACTTACCAAGTAATAAATCTTCCATTATTATTACTTCATCCTCCATTATTCCTTGTTGTGTCCATACGCATTTCATTTAAGATTACACAATTACAAATCATTTAACATGTTGCAAATGTAATCCTTAATAAATGAAAGAAATTATACCATATTACAAACACGCATATTATATGTTACATCCTACTCACGCATGTAACATTTTCTTTATGTCATGATACATTTAGGCTATAAAACATAAAAAAGGCCTTTTCAAGACCATAAAAAACGCCTTTACGTTTCATCTGAAACGCAAGGACGTTTTACTTGAAACGCAAGTGCGTTTAAAACAAAACGCAAGTACATTTGATGCCAAACGTACTTGCGTTTTTTCACGAGACATTATATGCCCCTAAAAGCCCTCAAAAATCCTCAAAATCCCGGAAGGTATTCTTTCAATGCCTCCACATATTCCGCCATGGCCTCCCTGCCTTTCGGAGTCATCCGGCAAACGGTACGAGGCTTCTTGCCCACAAAGCTTTTCTCTACTTCGATGTAACCGACCTCACTCAGTTTGTCGAGCTGTACACTGAGGTTGCCAGCTGTGGCCTGGGTCTGCTCTTTCAGATATACGAACTCAGCTTCCTCCACCGACAAAAGAATCGACATCACCGCCAGACGCAACTGGGAATGGAGCAATGGGTTCAACTCCTTCAACATACCTGACGCGCTTTACGGTTCAGATAATGGCCGGGCAAAACCATCATCACCAGAAACGACAATCCGAAATACAGATTCCAGTCGACCGTAGAAGACTGGTGGATGGTATAGGCCATCAGCATATAGATGGCAAAACAGAAAGCCACCAGCGGACACCACGTCACCAAGCGGCTACGGATAACCACACCGGTAATGGAAACCCCAATACCGCAATAAAGCAGGGACAGAGGAAGCATCAGTGAAAAATCCACCCTTCCATAATAAAAGGTCAGCAGGCACATGATAAACACCGTCAGCACAAACAGACTGCCTATCACTTTCCAGACCTGCATAATGGCACGGTCCGTATAAGTAATCACCTCTGCGACCTGCCGACGCTGTTCCCAAAGCATGAAGCCCCAGAACAAAAACATAGTGAACCAACCAAAGTTCCAGCGAGCATCACCCGTGTAGTACACCAACAAGAACAACAAGACTGAAAGGGCGGTAGTGAAATAGCCCCAGTAAAGAAACTGGTTACCACTGCCCACCTCCAGATTTTTCCGTGTGGAATGAATCATCTGCGAAATCAGTTCCAGACTTTCCCGTTCCGATAATTTCTTTTCTTCCATAAGGCACTCATTTTAGAGGTTTCAAACTAAATATAGTTTATTTTATAAACCATAAACTGATAAATAAAAGCAAGGAGGCGCGCTTCTCTCTTGCTTTCACCACAAAGATAAATAAGTTTATTTTATAAACCAAACAAATCAAGAAAAAAATAGATAAAAAAAAGCCGCTCCAGTCTTCTCGACTGAAACGGCCTTCAGGTAGATTATAAAGGTATAGTCTTATTTCTTCAAGTCATTCGCATTCGTCAACAACTTGCCCTGATATTCTCCGGTCAAGGTCTTCAGGAATGCCACAATCTGTTTCACTTCCTGCTGTGACAGGTTCACACCGACTTCATATTTAGCCATAGCTACCACCGCATCTTCCAGTGTAGCCTGAGTAGCATCATGGAAATAAGGCGCAGTCAATGCCACGTTACGCAAACCGGGCACTTTAAAGCGGTGACGGTCTCTTTCGTTCTTGGTTTCCTTGTAACGGCCGTTGTCTTCTACGGTCAGTTCTGTACCACGGTCAGCAAAGTAGTCAGCTTTGATTCCCATCAGTTCATACGACTGTCCACCCATGTTTTCGCCAACATGGCAAGTAGCACAGTTGTATTTCTTGAACAAATCGTATCCAGCCACTTCTTCGGCATTCATGGCTGTCTTATCGCCTTTCAGATACTTGTCGAAACGAGAATTCGGAGTCAGCAAGGTTCTTTCAAACTCCTGAATGGCATTCGTAATGTTGGCCTCGTTAATACCGTCAGGATATACTTCCGTAAATGCCTTGCTGAATGCGGCGTCTGCTTTCAACTTATCACAGATTTCATCGAACGACTTGCAAGCCATTTCTACCGGATTCAAAGGAGGTCCGGCTGCCTGGTCGGCCAACGTAGCCGCACGTCCGTCCCAGAACTGCACAAAGTTATACAATGCATTGTAAACAGTCGGAGCATTTACCCCTCCGTGCTGTCCACCGACACCTTCTGAGAAAGCTTTGTTGTCCACACCACCGGTATTCAATCCGTGGCAAGAAGAACAAGACACAGTGTTATCGGCCGACAGACGTACGTCATGGAACAACATCTTACCCAATATCACCTTACGCATATCCACCGGCACGGAATCCTGTACCGGACGAACAGCCTCGTTCGCCCACTGCTTATCGGCCAACAGATTCGGATAGGAAGCCGCACGTTGAGATTTCACCCAAGCAAGTACCATCTGTGTCTCCGTATCAGTCAGCGAAGAACCCCAGTGAACAAGATAATACTTGGCCAACGGCATCGTACCATCGGCAATCACTTTTTCCACCTTGGCCAGATCCACTTCATTGATTTTTTCGCCCTTCTTCAATGCCTCTACCATCGGAGTCATGTCAAAAGAACGATAGCCCAGGCGGACATCTTCTTTCACCAGTTTGCCTGCTATCGGGAAGCCCGCATAGAAAGGCAACTTCGGATTGGCTGAATGGCAAGCCATACAGCCGCTACTTTCAATGATTTCTTCCATTTGCGCATTACTTTCCAGGTTGGCTGAAGGTGCTCTATTCACCAACCGGTACACTACGCATAGTACGATGACTACCACCAGTACGGAAAGAATAATCTTCGAACTTTTTTTCATAAAAGAATAAATTTTAAAATTAAACAACCAAATATATTATCACAAATAAGACTATGAACGGGAATACAAGTGTACACTTTGCCGGGCTGCCGGAAGGTAATTCACCCCGTACCAGCACATCTGGAGTGACAGGAAAGAAACAATCAGTATCCAGTAAAGCGTACGGGCAGAAGCACTTCTGAACAAACGCAGGTGTACATACAGCAGGTAACCGGTCCAAGTCACTGCCGCCCAAGTTTCTTTCGGGTCCCAGCTCCAGTAATGCCCCCAGGCCGCCTTTGCCCAAATGGCCCCGGTAAGCATCCCCACCGTCAGAAAAGCCAGTCCGGTATACACCAGCTTATCGGCCGCTTCCAAATAATTGGACCGATGCTTGAAAAGTCCCATACACGACAGGATGAAGGCGCATCCCAGCACAGAATAAGAAAACATATAGATGGTGACATGGGGAATAAACCACGGACTCTGCAAGGCAGGCATGAGCGACTGGTCATGAATCTCCGGTTTCAGGATATTGACAAGGGCAAAGACTGCCCCCACCACCGTGGAGAAGCACAAAATCCAAGGATATTTCCAACGAATATAGGTCAACAAGCCGGATACGCCCATAAAAAAGGAATACCACAAACGGGTCTCACCCATGGTGCGCAAAGGAGGACGCTGCAAGTATATCCAGAATCCGGCAATAAACACTCCAAAGACCAGAATGCCCAACAATGTCAGCAAGATGGCCCAACGGCTCCGTTCCCTGGAGAACAAAGCAAATGCCGCACCGCTTGCCCACAAAACAATCGCCGACAGGGCAAACCATTCAAAATTATTCCACGTAATCATTTAAGCAAAGCATTAGTTTTTTAAGTCTAGTCATCGAATTTCTTAGTATGAAGCCCTTCTTTGCCTGCCAGGCCCAGCCAAGAACAACAGGCAACTCCCGCACAACATCATTACAATGCCCAGCCACATAAGATATTTCAAAGGCTCACGCACAATCTGAACCACACAATACTGCGGTTCGGGTGACCGTACATCGTAGGAAGTCAGATAATAATCATCCATCCAATTGGCCGCATAAGGATGATTCACTTCCAAATGAGCCTGTTTCCCATCTATCGTGACCTCGGCAAAGAAATGACGAGGAGCTCCATTAGGATAATGCTCTACCGTAAAATCTGTCAATTGCAATTTTTGAGGCAGATAAACCTTAGCCCCCTGCTCCGTAAAGGCTTCATTGGTAGGCGAAGTCCGGAATACGGGAATACGCAAGGTCTGTTCTTCGGCACTGCCAATGAATCCAGCGAAAAGAGCCAGCCACAATCCCGCATGATTGAGCACAAAACGCCACCGGTTCCGCCCCGGAAGGAAGCATCTCCTCAAGGTAACCATTCCCAAATGAGTGAGCAACACGAACAGACTCATCACAAAAATCCAGGAAGAGGTAAAATGGTAACATCCCAAACGGGAAAGCACGCCCGATTTTTCCGCCATTTCCTGTGCAGAAAGTTGAGGAAACAATCCGATTACCAGACAACCGGCCAAAAACCAGCCCAATGTCCAGCAAGTACACCGCGGGGAAAGCCATAGTCTGACGGCCTCGGAAGAACGCTTCTCCTTATATGCATACCATATCCCTCCTATCCAAAGTAAGGCCAAAAGGAGATCCAGTGGAAAGGTAAAAAAGGCAAACGGGAAATTGCCAAAAGCACATTGAACCACCACTGAAAACAGTAATAATAAAACGAATAGTAAGTCAGTCTTTAAGTTCATACATCCATGATTCATGAAACTATTGCAAAGATAAGAACTTAATTGAATATTACAACAAAATTGTAAATATAACAAACCTATTTCCTCTTAAAAAAAGAAACAGGTTTGCCAATTCCTTATTTTTCCCGACGCATCTGATGACCGTACACCACAATGACCAGAAAACAAATCAGAGGGAGTACGAAAGATACATTCACTGCCGGCAGCCCCAGCAAGGTCTTGCAGTCTATCAAAGAAGCCTGTAAGGGAGGCAAAACCGATCCTCCCAGAATAGCCATAATCAATCCGGCAGCCCCGAACTTCGCATCATCACCCATACCCTTCAGAGCAATACCGTAGATAGTGGGAAACATCAGGGACATACAGGCAGAAACTCCTACCAGGCAATACATGCCATAGATATTCTGCAAGAAAATCACTCCTAAAATGCACAAGGAAGCCCCAATGGCAAGCACCTTCAGCAACTTACCCGGATTGACATATTTCAGCATCAAGGTACAAACAAAACGACTGATACAAAAAATCACCATAGCGATAATATTGTATTTCTGCGACAAAACCTCAGCTGCCTGTTCTTCCATACCTTGCGACATAAACAAACGGGTACCATACTGAATGATAAAAGTCCAGCACATAATCTGCGCTCCTACATAGAAGAACTGTGTCACTACCCCATAACGATAGCGTTTGACGGCATACAGACGCTTCAAGGTAGGCACAAAATCAATGGAATGAGACTGGTCGGCATTCTTGGGCATACGGGTCAGGCGAATGACAAGAAGCATAATCAGTATCACCACTCCAATAGACAAATAAGGGGTGATGAGTATAGTCAGGTCTGAATCGCGAATCGCCTCAAATTCTGCCTGACTAAGCCGGGCACGCCCGGCGGTGTCCAGCGGATGAAGCTGGTTCTGGATAAAGTTCATGGCCACAAACATCCCCATCAAAGAGCCTATGGGATTGAAGGCCTGTGCCAGATTCAAGCGGCGGGTAGCGGTTTCCTCCGTTCCCATCGACAGAATATAAGGATTGCAACTGGTTTCCAAGAAAGACAGTCCGCATGTCATAATGAAATAAGCCAGCAAAAAAGGATAATAGTTGCCGGTCAGTTTGGCTGGGAAAAAAGACAAGGCACCCAAGGCATACAGCCCCAGACCCAGCATGACTCCCGCCTTGTAGGAATACTTGCGGATAAACATCGCCGCCGGGAAAGCCATGGCAAAATATCCGCCGTAAAAAGCGACTTGCACCAAGGTTCCGTCGGTCACGCTCATCCTGAATATTTTGGAAAAAGCCTTGACCATAGGATTGGTAATGTCATTGGCAAAGCCCCACAAGGCAAAACAAAAGGTAATCAGAATGAAGGGAATCAGGAAATTCACCCCATCCTTCTTTAATATAGATTGGTTATTCGATGTATTACTCATGGTATCAGATTTTAATAAAGTCAGCAGGTGACCATTCGGTTACTTGATTTGTTGCATGATATTTCCGATGGCAGTCGCTTCCACCGGTCCTTCTACTACGGGAATGCCAATGGCCTCTTCCGTCAACCAGTTCAGGTATTTGTTCTGACTTCCTCCACCTATGACATACAGTTTTGTGACCGGCTCCGGCAAAAGCCGGTTCAAAGCTTCCACCCCCACCTTATAGCGTAAAGCCAGCGAACGAAGCACACATTTCACAAACTCTCCCTGGGTGACAGGGGGCTTCTGACCCTGAGCCACGCAATAAGTGGTAATGGCATCTGCCATACTTACCGGACACTGGAAAGCTGCTGCATCCACATCAATCAACGCCTCCGTTTCCGCACCTTCCGCAGCCGGCAACAAGGTGGTATAGGCTACATCTCTCCCTTCATCCTTCCATTCCTGCATCAGCTTCTGAAGTATCCACAGCCCAGTGATGTTCTGCAAGAAACAAATCTGTCCGTCTCTTCCCCCCTCATTGGTAAATCCTGCCAGCCGGGCGGCTTCCGTCAGAATCGGTTCATTGTTCATGACTCCCAGCAAAGACCAGGTACCCGAGCTCAGGAATGCCACTTTCTTTCCATCCACAGACGAAGGAACCACACTGGCTGCACTGGCCGTGTCGTGTGAAGCCACGGCTATTACTTCCACCTCATAATCTATTCCTATCTGTTCCTTGATTTCCTGTTTCAGAAAACCCCGTGAGGTACCTGGCATAACCACTTCGCCGAAAAGATGCTCTGGAAGCCCCAGTCCACGAATCAGCTTGAAATTCCACGTACGTGCCTTGGCGTCCAGCAGTTCCGAGGTAGAGGCAATGCTATATTCATTGTTGGCTACCCCTGTGAGATAATAGCTGAACAAATCAGGCATGAACAACAACTTATCGGCCACTTTCAGCTGGACATTATCTTCCTTCTGTAGGGCATACAGCTGGAATAAGGTGTTGATAGCCATTACCTGTGTACCCGATTCCGCATAATGTGCCGCTACATCCACTTTCGAAAAGAACTCCTCAGGCATACCATCTGTACGGTTGTCACGGTAGCAGACCGGATTTCCTAACAGATTTCCCTGCTGGTCTATCAATCCGAAATCCACTCCCCAGGTATCAATACCGATACTCTTCAGGACATACCCTTTCTCCACTGCCTTGCGGATGCCCGTCTTCATCTCCTCAAACAAGGAAAGGAAATCCCAGTAAATATGGCCCCCCATCCGCACCTGACGATTGGGAAAACGATACACCGTATCCAGCTGGAGTTCCTCACCGGAAAGGTAGCCGGCGATTACTCTGCCGCTACCTCCTCCGAAATCAATCGCTAAATATGCTTCTTTCATTTGGTCTTCTTTCCTAAAATATAGGTATCAAGGTCATCAATCTCTTCCGGTGTCAACGTCTTGTACTTTCCCCCGGAAAGCACGATGATACGGCATGCCATTTCAAAGAACATCGCTCTCTCAAAAGCCTGGTCAAAGTCTTTTCCGCAGACCACTTGTCCATGTTTCTGCAACAACACCGAATTATGCGACTTCATGGCTGCAATCACCGCCTCAGCCAGTTCTTTGGAACCCGGACGAAAATACGGAATGACTGGAATTTCCGCACCGACATGGCACGGCACTTCTGCCGTCACATTGAAATCTTTCGGGGTGTCTTCCATGCATGACACCACCGTGGCATAGGGAGACTGAAAATGAAGTACCACATTTACCTCCGGACGTTCTCTCAACACTCCCAAATGGAACACACTTTCCATGGAAGGTTTCACGCCATTCAACACTTCGCCTGTATCCAAACGGCACACAGCCACCTTATCCTTTGTCAAGGACGGAACCCACGAGCCTGTGCCAGACACCAGCACTTCTTCGCCTACGCGCCATGAAAGGTTACCACTGCTGCACACCGTCAATCCGGCATCACCTACCCGATGCGCCTGTTTCAAAAATTCTTCAATATGTTCGTTTGTAATCATAATTTTCTCAAGAATGGAAATAAAGCCGGAACCAACGGGTTTTCCCATCCGTTCCGGCAAGGTAATTAAAATATGAGTTATTTATAAATAGGACCGTAATTCTGGCAAGCCCGGTAGTCGGCTCCTTCCTTATCCATACCGAACGCATTCCATGCCGCCGGACGGAAAATCTTATCGTCTTCCACATTGTGCATGCAGACCGGAATACGCAGGATAGAGGCCAGCGTAATCAAATCCTGACCAATGTGTCCGTAGCTGATGGCTCCATGATTGGCACCCCAATTGTTCATGACAGAGTATACATCCTTGAAAGCTGGTTTGTCGCACAGGCGAGGCACAAACCAAGTGGTCGGCCATGTACGGTCAGTTCGTTCATCCAGTAACTTGTGGATTTCCGGATCGATTTCCACCGTCCATCCTTCAGCGATCTGAAGCACCGGACCCAGTCCTTTAACCAAGTTCAAACGGCTCATGGTAACAGGCATACCTCCCTTAGATAAGAAATTGGAAGAGAAACCACCTCCACGGAAATAATCTCTGTTGGCCGGATACCAAGTGGTTGCTTCCAGACATTTCTCCACTTCGCCTTCCGTGATTTCCCAAGATGGTTTCATCGCCGGATGACCATCGGAGTCGGTCTGCTGTCCTGTTCCATCCAAGGTAGTCGCTCCGGAATTAATCAAATGGATGATACCATTCTTTGCCAATCCGGTCAGTTCCTTTCCTGTAACCCGTTTCACGGCTTCCGGACTCCAATAAGTACGCACGTCAGAGAAAATCTGTGCACGATTAGTCAACAAATGACCGAAAAGCATGGCTACTCCGTTGCAGGCATCATTTTCAGTGGCCACCACGTAGGCCTCACGGATACCGTTCCAGTCAAAGGACGTATTCAACAAAGCTTCCGAGAAATCCCCATTCGGATAGAAATCGGTCCACTGACGCTGTCCCTGGAAACCAGCTGCAATGGCATTGTGTCCCAGTGCCTCTTCCTTGAATCCCATTTCCCTCAACTTCGGATTACCGGTCATCAAATCACGCATAATAAGGGTCATCTTCACAATGAATTCCCAGTCGGCATCCTTCTCTGCACGTGTCTTGACCTTGGCTTCTACATTAAAGTCTTTCCCTTCATTCTTCTTGCAGTATTTCTCGGTCCATGCCATTGCCTTGGCATATTCTTCCTTATCGTAAATTCCTTCGGTCATACGGCGGATTATCTCGGTCAAATCGACCGACTCACAACGCATGCCTAAGTATTCCTGGAAGAAATCCGGATTGACAATTGAACCGGCAATACCCATGGATACGCTACCCATGGAAAGATAAGATTTGCCTCTCATAGTTGCTACTGCCTGAGCCGCACGGGCAAAACGCAAAATCTTTTCTGCCACATCGGCCGGAATGGTATTGTCTTCAATATCCTGTACGTCATGCCCGTAAATACCGAACGCCGGCAGTCCTTTCTGTGCATGCCCAGCCAATACCGCAGCCAGATACACAGCTCCCGGTCTCTCCGTACCGTTGAAGCCCCACACAGCCTTCGGATAGTAAGGATTCATATCCATCGTTTCAGCTCCATAACACCAGCAGGAAGTCACTGTAATGGTAGCTCCTACACCTTCCCGTTCAAACTTCTCGGCACAAGCCGCACTTTCAGCCACACGACCGATGGTAGAATCGGCAATCACGCATTCCACCGGACTTCCGTCACCGTTTTTCAAATTAGAAGATATCAGTTCGGCTACAGCTTTCGCCAGATTCATCGTTTTTTCTTCAAGGCTTTCACGAACACCACCCTGACGTCCGTCAATTGTGGGACGAATCCCAATTTTGGGGTACTTTTTCATTGTTTAGATTCTTTACAAAGTTAAACTTCTATTTATATCTGTCTCTTTCAATTATCCATACTGAACTGTGCTGAAACAGCCGTGCAAAAAACGCTGTTCCTCCTCCATTTCAAACAGAGTGCCGAAGATGCACTTCCGTAGGGAGGAACTCCTGCACCGGCTCACCTGTCAAAATAAAACGGGCAGCCTTCCGACCCATTTCTTCCCAGTCAATACTAAGCGCCGTGATTCCGTCATCAATTACCTCATAGGCTGGCGTGTCATTATAGGCAATCAATCCAAAATCGACTCCACATTTCAACCCTTCCTCCCTGCTCCCCTTGATGACGTTTACCACATCTGTCTGCCGGATGACGATATACACCACACCTTTTTCTATCTGCTGAATCTCTTCGTCATTCACCACCTCCGCCACCATATGGTTGTCACGGCAATAGGCCTCAAAACTCCACACAGAAGTCTGAGGATGCTTAGACTCCTGAGGCAACTGAAACACCATCTTGCGATAACGCTTCAAACGTTCCGTCAATTCAGACAAAGACCTATAAAATGCCTCATCAAAATCCTGGCAGATGTAAGAACGGTTTCCTTTCTCAAACTTGCCAAAATCGAGTAACAGAAGCCGTGAAGACGGGATTTTGTCAAACAAGGGAGAAAATGTCTCATTATCAAAATTCATGACGACATAATAGTTGTATCTCCCGATAGCCTCCTGCAAAATGGTATTGAATATATGCTCATTATACTGATGAAACCAGAGATCTACCTTATAAGACACAGAAAGTTTCTTGGTAAAACTATTATATAAGGTATTCTTAAAAGGAGAATATTCATCCAACAGCAGAAAGATTTTCTCTTGCCGGTTAATGACATAATATCCTTTTCCCGGAGTGGAATCGATCAACCTCCGCTCACGCAAAGCCGCAAAGGCCTTGAAAACGGTGTCACGCGATACATGATAAGTTCTGCTTAACGCATTGATAGAAGGCAGACTTGTATCCGTACGATATTTCCCTACCAGAATATCTTGCTCAATCATATCTGATAGTTGTTTTACCTTGGTAGACTGCTGTCCGAATTTTACATTCTTTTCCATATCAATGTATTATCTGTGCTGAACCATACTGATACAAAGAAAAAGATTTTGTAGAAGACCGCCAAAGAATGCTTTATGTTTAAAAACAGATTGAAGAAAAAAAGCAACAAAAAAAATGGTTTCAAGAAATTTTCTTGAAACCATCCTTTGTACACCCTCAGGGATTCGAACCCTGGACCCACTGATTAAGAGTCAGTTGCTCTACCAACTGAGCTAAGAGTGCATTCAAACTTTCTAGAGGTTCCTGGCGGATTCGAACCGCCGTGCACGGTTTTGCAGACCGCTGACTAAGCCACTCATCCAAGGAACCGAATGTGCTCTCTTTTTTGCTAATTTGCGAGGTTCCTGGCGGATTCGAACCGCCGTACACGGTTTTGCAGACCGCTGACTAAGCCACTCATCCAAGGAACCAAGATGTTCGCTGCACCTGTTTTTCTCAAATGCGTTGCAAAGGTACAACTATTTTTCAAACTTACAATACCTGAAGAAAGGAATTTGTATTTTTCTTTACAAAAAGCACCCCAACCCTCTCTTTCACCTTAATGATAATAAGCAGAAACTTTGAGTTCTCACAAAAAACTTTTTTCTTTGCAGACAACTAACTATAAAACATGCAACCATGAAAGGTATTGTTCTTGCAGGAGGATCGGGCACCCGACTCTACCCTATCACCAAAGGAGTTTCCAAACAACTTCTTCCAGTTTTCGACAAACCCATGATTTATTATCCGATATCGGTCCTGATGCTGGCGGGAATCCGCGACATTCTGATTATTTCTACTCCAAACGACCTTCCAAGCTTTCGCCGGCTACTGGGCGATGGAAGCGATTTCGGAGTTCACTTTGAATATGCCGAACAACCTTCACCCGACGGACTGGCACAGGCTTTTCTGATTGGAGAAAAATTTATTGGAAAGGAGGCGGTCTGCCTGGTCTTGGGCGATAACATTTTCCATGGAAACAGTTTCACGGTCATGCTGAAAGAGGCTGTCCGTACGGCCGAACAAGAAGGAAAAGCCACCGTCTTCGGCTATTGGGTCAGTGACCCGGAACGCTATGGAGTGGCAGAATTCGACAAGGAAGGCAATTGCCTCTCCATTGAGGAAAAGCCTCAGTATCCCAAATCCAACTATGCGGTGACTGGACTCTATTTCTATCCGAACAAAGTGGTGGAAGTGGCCAAACAAATCAAGCCTTCCGCCCGCGGTGAATTGGAAATCACTTCGGTGAACCAGCGTTTCCTGTCCGACGGAGAACTGAAGGTACAAACCCTTGGAAGAGGATTTGCCTGGCTGGATACCGGCACGCACGACTCGCTGGCAGAAGCTTCCACCTATATCGAAGTGATTGAAAAACGTCAGGGACTGAAAGTGGCCTGCCTGGAAGGCATTGCCCTGCGTCAGGGATGGATTACTCCCGAAAAGATGCGTGAACTGGCTCAACCCATGCTGAAAAACCAATACGGGCAATACTTACTGAAAGTCATCGACGAACTGCAAAAGAACAATCGATAAATGATATTAATCATTCAAACATGGAAGTAATACATACGGCAATCGACGGGGTAGTCATCATCGAACCCCGTCTGTTTAAAGATGAAAGAGGATATTTTTTTGAGTCATTCTCCCAAAGAGATTTTGACAGGCAGGTACGCCCCATCCATTTCGTACAAGACAATGAAAGCAAATCGAGCTACGGAGTGCTGCGCGGACTGCATTTTCAGAAACCACCGTTTGCACAAAGCAAGCTGGTACGCGTCATCAAAGGTTCTGTACTCGACGTGGCGGTGGACATACGCAAAGGTTCTCCCACTTTCGGGCAGCATGTGGCTGTAGAACTGACCGAAGACAATCACCGGCAGTTTTTCATTCCCCGCGGCTTTGCCCACGGATTCAGCGTACTGAGCGACGAAGTCATCTTCCAATACAAGTGCGACAATTTCTATGCCCCCCAGAGTGAAGGGGCCATTGCCTGGAATGACCCGGCTTTAAAGATTGACTGGAAGATACCCACCGAAAAAGTCATCCTTTCGGAGAAAGACAAGCACCATCCGTTGCTGGCAGAAGCCGACTGGTTGTTCGACTACCACGAAGACCTTTACAAAGAATAAGACACAAAAATCCCCGGATAACGAGATTGCCATCCGGGGATTTTTTATCAATTATTATCTTGTGCGTTCTTTTTCATACGCAATTCATACAAATCATTCCGGCGGTCACGCAGGTTACGCACACTACCATAGGTGTGAAGTTCATTCAATAAGTCCAAATCCACATCGGAAACCAAAATCATTTCCGTATTCGGAGTAGCTTCCGCACGTTTTCCGTCGGTCGGGAAAGCAAAGTCGCACGGCGTAAAGACGCCTGACTGTGCATACTGGATATCCATGTTGTGTACACGAGGCAGGTTGCCCACACTACCGGCAATCACCACGAAACATTCATTTTCAATGGCACGTGCCTGTGCGCAGACCCGTACACGTGAATAACCGTTCTGTGTATCGGTCAGGAACGGCACAAACAGAATCTGCATGCCCTGATCGGCCATCAGTCGGGAAAGTTCCGGGAATTCCACATCGTAACAAATCAGCACACCGATTTTGGCACAGTCGGTGTCAAAGGTCTGCACTTTCTTACCGCCACTCAATCCCCAGCTCTTCACTTCATCGGGAGTTACGTGAATCTTCTCATACATTTCGTAAGTTCCGTCACGACGGCAAAGGAATCCCACATTATAGAGTCCACCGTCGTCCTTCACGTAAGGCATACTACCTGTGATGATATTGATGTTGTGCTTGATGGCCAGGTTAATGAAACGGTCTCTGATATCTTCCGTATATTGAGCCAAAGCACGGATAGACTGGGCCTCTCCCATATTGTTGAATTTGGCCATCAACGGGGCATTGAAATATTCCGGGAACAGGACGAAGTCGCTCTTATATCCGGCCACTGCATCGATGAAGAACTCTACCTGTTCAAACACATCGTCCAATGTCTGATAGGAACGCATCTGCCACTGTACCAGACCCACCCGCACTGTGGTCTTCTTGTCAATGTAAGAATCTGTAGGCGGCTGATAATAGATGTTATCCCACTGCAACAACGTAGCGCAGTGCTTGGATTCCTCATCGTTCGGCAGGTAATTACGCATCACACGACGTACGTGGAAATCATTAGAAAGCTGGAAGGTCAGCACCGGATCGTAAATTTCGCGCGAACGGACCTTCTCGATGTATTCCTTCGGACGCATCTGATCAGCGTACTTGTAGTAGTTCGGAATACGTCCACCGAACATGATGGCTTTCAGGTTCAACTTTTCGCACAACTCCTTGCGATATTCATACATTCGGCGGGCCAGACGCAGACCCCGGTATTCCGGATGGATAAACACTTCAATACCATAAAGGATATTTCCTTTCGGGTTGTGTGTGCTGAAAGTCTCATCTCCTGTCACCTTCGCATACGTGTGGTCTCCCTTGACCAAATCATAATCCACGATGATGGAAAGTGCACATCCCACAATCTTGTCATCTACGACGGTTACAATCTGCCCTTCCGGGAAAATACGAATCAGTTTTTCTATTTGTGCATGTGTCCAGAACACATCTTTGTCTGCATAAACGCGAGTAAAAGACTGGGCCAGCTGGGCATAGTCTTCAATCTGCAAATTTCGAAGCTCTACCTTGTTAATCTTCTTTTGAGTCGGTTCCATAATTTAACTAATTTTGTCCGTTATTTTTCTCGGGCACAAAAGTAATCATTTCCTCAGGTAGGGTGTATCGCTTATTCAGGATTATTATACTATCTTTGTGACAAAAACCAAGCCTCATGAAAAAAATTAAACTAGGACTCCTTGCCCGCATCATCCTAGCTATCGCTCTGGGTATTGGTGCTGGAACAGTTTCACCGGCACTTCCGGTACGCATTTTTGTGACATTCAATGCGCTTTTCAGCCAGTTTCTGAACTTCATCATTCCTCTGATTATTGTAGGACTGGTTACTCCGGCCATTGCCGACATCGGGAAAGGAGCCGGGAAAATGCTGGTAGCCACCGTGTTGCTGGCTTACGGAGCCACCCTGTTTTCCGGATTTCTCTCGTTCGGCGTAGGGGAAACCTTTTTCCCCAGCCTCATCACCCGGAACATACCTTTGTCCGAAATCAGTGAGGCACACGGCGTCACTCCTTTCTTTACCGTGGCCATACCGGAACCGCTCAATGTCATGACGGCCTTGGTGATGGCCTTTACCCTCGGACTCGGACTGGCCCACCTGGATACGACCTACCTGAAAAATGTCTGTAACGATTTCAAGAAAATCATCGTCAAGACCATACAAGCCGTGATACTGCCCCTGTTGCCGATTTATATCTTCGGCATTTTCTTCAACATGACTCACTCCGGACAAGTGTTCCACGTACTGGCAGTGTTTATCAAGATTATCGGCATCATCTTCCTGCTGCACATTTTCCTGCTGATTTTCCAATACTGCATCGCGGGACTGTTTGTACGCAAGAATCCGTTCCGCCTGTTAGCAAGGATGATGCCGGCCTATTTCACCGCACTGGGTACCCAGTCATCGGCAGCCACCATTCCTGTGACCCTAAAACAGACGATACTGAATGGCGTGCACGAAGGAATTGCCGGTTTTGTCATTCCGTTGTGTGCCACCATCCACCTTTCGGGAAGTACCATGAAGATTGTGGCTTGTGCCTTGGCCCTGATGATGATGCAGGGTATTCCTTACGACTTCCAAATGTTTGCCGGATTTATCTTTATGTTAGGAATCACCATGGTAGCCGCTCCGGGTGTACCGGGAGGAGCCATTATGGCCTCGCTCGGCATCTTGTCGTCCATGCTGGGATTTGATGAGAATGCACAAGCTCTGATGATTGCCCTCTATATCGCCATGGACAGTTTTGGTACGGCCTGCAACGTAACGGGCGACGGAGCCTTGGCTCTTCTTATCGACAAGTGGTTCGGGAATTCAACGACGAATACGTCTAGTACATCTCATCAAGACTGAACGTAAGGCTACGTTCTACAAATTAGCGACTTACGAAGAACAGGTAGTCGCTTTATCACATGACCCAAAGCTATAACTGTGGTTATAATTCCGATTTTATAATGCCATAATCCAAGTGGAGAGTTTGCCCCATTTATACCCAATAGTGCAAGACCTGTAACGGATAGCAATAAAAATATGACAGACAGGAAAGCTGTAACTTTACTCTTTCTATCTATTCCCTTTTTTATAACTCTTTTATACCATCCCCGATGCGTGGACACGTGGAATATGATGGTAACAAGAAACAAGATACTTCCCAAGACATGAAACACAGCCCAGTTATGCCAGATTTCATGACTGCCACCATGTCCGGCCACATGCAGACCAAATCCTGAAATGGCAGACACGATAAATACAACTATCAATATCCAGTCAATTACAAAAATTCTTTTCATACATTTCCGTTTTTATTACGTGACAAAGATCACTACTTTACTGGAAATGAACGATAACAATTGTAAAGAAATGGAGTTTAACGACGATTTCTAATACGAGACAGTGAAACAGATGTAATACCAAGATAAGAAGCTATATAATGTAATGGTACCCGTTGGACAATATTAGGATACTCCTTCAACAATTCTTCGTATCTCTGTTGTGGCGTATTCTTGATACGGGACAAAAACAGGTGCTGGTAAAAGCTGAACCGTTCTATAATTTTCTCTTCATATAGCAGTCTCAAGGCAGGATTACTTTCTATTTTGTGATAGAAATCTTCTTTTTTAATTGACACGACTTCAGACGGCTCAATGCTTTCTAATGAAAACAAGCTGGGGGTACCTTTATACAGACTATCAAATGAGGCTACAAAATCACCTTCGAAAAAAAATTGAAAGGTTATATCCTTTCCTTCATTGTAGAAAAATAATCTTAGACATCCTTTACGGATAAAGTATATCTCATCCGCAATCTTACCCTCTTCCAATAATACCGTTTTAGACGGAATGGATAGCGCTTCAATTTCTTTTACATTAAAGAATATATTATCTGACATTTCTTTCATTAAACCCGCTTTATAAATCCGACCCAACGACCATCTTGTTCAAGTCCATATAAGAAAACATGCTGAAAATAGACAGGAAGATGCTCTCTGCAGTACAAAAAATCTTCTTGCGCCAGAAAATCGTATGTGCCCGACACATCACTTTCCCCAATATCCACAAGGTTCAGACAATCCGTTTTTTGACCTCTCTAATCATATCATGCTTCATTACATGAAGTTTCAATTTATGTGACTTACCACGATGCCAAATATACCGAATATTTGACATTGTACAATTGGGATACAACAAATATCAGATCAAGAACCGAAAAAAACGACAAGATTTATTTATCATAACATAATTTTCCGTAAGTTTGTTATCCGCTCAAGCTAAAAAACATACTTATGAAAAGAAATCCTTACAAAGAAGCTCCGGCCAGTTTTTCCATCTGCTTACATACTGACTGTCCCTGCGCTTCCAATTGCCTGCGCCAGCTGGCCTATCCGGTACTGCTGGAACGGGAGGCATTCCTGCACCTGGCCAATCCCGCACGATGCACCAAAGACACTTCCTGCCCGTATTACCGCGATGCCACTCCGGTGACCTACATGCGCGGTTTTACCCACATGAAAAAGCGGATGTATCCCGACCAATATCAGAAATTCATGAATATCCTGATTGCCCACTTCGGACGAAATCCTTATTTTGAAAGAAGAAGAGGGGAAAGAAAACTAAATCTCCAAGAACAGGAAATCATCCGCAAGGCCCTGAAGCAGGCTGGAGTGACAAACAACCTGGAATTTGACCAGCAAGAAACCGGATTCAACTGGTACGACTAGCCAGTACTTCCCCGAAAGTACTGCAGTACTGCCTAAGGAGTACTACAGTACTGCCAAGGAAGTACTGCGGTACTTCTTAGACAGTACTCGCAAAGCATAACAATCTATTTATCAACCGAATAAAAAATACAAAAAAAAAGACCTGCCAACGTAAAAAAACGAAACAGGCCTCTTTGGTAATTTATTTCATGCCACGTGCCTTGAAAATCCGCTCCTTGGCATCATTGATACGCTGGAGCTTTTCTTCTGCAGCCTTTCGGATATCTTCTCCCAATGTGGCTACCCGGTCGGGATGGTGTTTCAGCACGAGACTACGATAAGCCTTGCGCACTTCCTCATCCGAAGCCGTAGGTTCGATTTCCAGCACCTTGTAGGCATCTTCCAGTGAATCGCCTTTCAGGTTCAGCATGGAGTCTACTTCCTGTATGGAAAGCTGCATGGACTGTGCCACTTCTTTCAATGCATCCACTTCGGCCTGACACACATTGCCGTCACTCTGGGCAATCTTCACCAAGAAATCGAGTAACTGCAAACGCTGTTCGTAAGCCAGGTTGGCCGCAATCTGTGCCCCACATTCCCGGATGGTACGACGAAACGCAGAAGGGTCATTCCGTTCCATCTGCTTGCGCTGTTCAAACAGGTTCAGCAAGATACGTTCACCTTCTTCCACCGCATTGGCGCCAAAATTAACTCGTAGGAACTGACGGACGAATTCCATTTCACTGTGCATGATACGACCGTCCGCACGGATGATATACGAGGCCATGACCAGCATAGAAAACAAAAAGCTATTGCGCTGACCGGCATAAATATCCTCCTGCGTATAAGTTCCAGCAGTTTCCCCCATTTCATTCTGTGCAGTCACACTCTTGTCAAACAAGGAGCCGATGGCAAATCCTGCCAAAGCTCCCAAGGGGCCCATGGCCATGAATCCCATGATTCCCCCAATCCATTTTCCGTATCCCATAAACGAATGCTATTATTCTATCTTCTTAAAACAATGTACAAACCTCGGCCTGACTCACTTTGATCAAATCGGCCGGAGCCAGTTTCACCTGCAGCCCTCTCACTCCTGCACTGACATAAATATAAGGAAAGTCCGTGCAAGTGTGGTGGATATACGTCGGGAAATGTTTCTTCATCCCTATCGGAGAACATCCTCCCCGAATGTATCCGGTCAACGGAAGCAACTCCTTTACCGGAATCAAGTCACATTTCTTGTTGCCGGAAACCTTGGCCGCCAGCTTCAGGTCAATCTCGTGTTCTCCCGGAACCACGCAGACAAAATAGCCCGACTTGTCTCCATGCAGCACCAGCGTCTTGAATACTTGTTCAATATTCTCACCCAATGTGGCAGCCACATGCACGCAACTCAAGTCGTTTTCATCCACCTCATAGGGAACCAGTTCGTATTTCACCTTATCCCGATCCAGCAGGCGGGCTGCATTGGTTTTTGCAATCTTATCTTTTGCCATTTTTTATCGCTCCTTTCAGTTCTTCTTTTAAAAATCCTGATGTATATCCTTTTCCCGAAGCGGCTACTTCTTCCGGAGTTCCGCAGACCAGCAACTGGCCTCCTCCTTTTCCACCTTCGGGACCCATATCAATAATATAATCTGCCATCTTGATGACATCCAGATTGTGTTCTATCACGATGACGGTATTTCCCTTGTCTACCAAACGGTTCAATACGTTCATCAATACCCGGATATCCTCAAAGTGCAATCCGGTGGTCGGTTCGTCCAAAATATATACGGTCTTTCCCGTATCTCTCTTCGACAACTCCGTAGCCAGTTTCACGCGCTGACTTTCGCCTCCCGACAAAGTGGTGGAAGGTTGCCCCAACTTGATATAACCGAGTCCTACCTCCTGCAGCACCTTGATTTTATTCAGAATCTGCGGTACATTCTCAAAGAATTCTACCGCACGGTTGATGGTCATATCCAGCACGTCGGCGATGGATTTTCCCTTGTAACGCACTTCCAGTGTTTCGCGGTTGTAACGCTTGCCGTGACACACCTCACACGGAACCAGCACATCCGGCAGGAAATTCATCTCGATGGTCTTATACCCGTTTCCACCACAAGCCTCACAGCGTCCGCCGGACACATTGAACGAGAAGCGTCCGGCCTTATAACCTCGGATTTTTGCTTCCGGAAGGCCGACAAACAAGTTACGGATATCGGAAAACACGCCCGTATACGTCGCCGGATTGGAACGAGGCGTACGGCCCAGCGGAGACTGGTCTACATTCACTACCTTATCAATGTACTCCAACCCTTCCACACTGTCATACGGCAAGGGGTCTTGCAACGAACGGTAGAAATGCTGGGAGAGAATCGGCTGCAACGTATCGTTGACCAACGTAGACTTTCCACTACCGGAAACACCCGTCACGCAAATCAGCTTGCCCAACGGAAACTCCACATCATCGCCTTTCAGGTTGTTGCCACGGGCTCCCCGCAGAATCAAAGAATACCCGTTGCCTTTCCGACGTTCTGCGGGCACTTCGATGCACATCTTCCCGTTCAGGTATTGCGAAGTCAGGGTATTGGTTTTCAACATTTCCGCCGGAGTACCGGAAAAGACAACTTCTCCTCCTAACCGACCGGCTTTCGGCCCCATGTCTACGATGTAATCGGCTGCCAGCATCATATCCTTGTCATGCTCCACCACAATCACGGTATTGCCCAAGTCACGCAACTCTTTCAAAGAATTGATCAACCGGATATTGTCACGCTGATGCAATCCGATACTAGGTTCGTCCAAGATGTACAGCACATTCACTAACTGAGACCCAATCTGAGTAGCCAGACGGATACGCTGGCTTTCTCCTCCCGACAAGGTCACGGACGAACGGTTCAAGGACAAATAGTCCAAACCCACATCCAACAGAAACTTCAGACGGGTACGTATTTCTTTCAGAATTTCCGTGGCAATCAGCCGTTGCTTTTCTTCCAGGAAATCCTCTACATGGCACACCCAGTCATACAGCTCACTGATGTCCATGGTGGCCAGTTCGTAAATATTCTTGTCATGAATGCGGAAATGCAAGGCTTCCTTGTTCAGACGTGCCCCTTTACATTCCGGACACACATCTGTCTTGGCAAACTGTTCCGCCCATTTCTGTGCGGTAGCCGAAGCCTCCTTTTCCTGCATCATCTGGATATACTTGACAATACCTTCATACACCACGAAATAATCGGAAGTGGTATGAATCAGCGAACTCTTGATTTTCAGCCGCTCGTCGCATCCGTACAGAATCTCATTGATGGCATCTTGCGGTAATTCGCTCACCGGCGTTTTCAGGGTCGCTTCATAACGTTCCAGCAAAGCTTCCAGCTGCCAGAATATCATCACGTTCTTGTATTTTCCCAAAGGGGCCACCGCTCCCTCATACACGGACAACGAACGGTCGGGAATCACCTTGTCTTCATCAATCAGATTGACATAGCCCAATCCTTTGCAACGCGGACAAGCTCCTTGCGGTGAGTTGAAAGAAAAATTATGCGGAGCAGGTTCCTTGTAGGAAAGTCCCGTCACCGGACACATTAAACGCTTGCTGTAATGGCGTACACTCTCCGTCTGCGCATCCAGTATCATCAAAAGGCCATCTCCCTGTTGCATGGCCGTCGACACGCTCTGCTTCAGCCGGCTGTCTTCTTTGTCGGCCACCACCATTTTGTCAATCACCACTTCAATGTCGTGGTTTTTATAGCGGTCCAGCTTCATGCCGTGTACAATCTCCTTGATTTCCCCGTCTACCCGGACATAAAGATACCCTTTCTTGCGTACCTGCTCGAACAGTTCTTTGTAATGTCCTTTACGTGTCCGTACCAAAGGAGCTAAGATAAAGATACGTTTGCCCTTGTAGTCCCGGTGTATCAAATCCAAAATCTGCTCTTCGGTGTACTTCACCATTTTCTCACCCGACAAATACGAATAGGCCGTACCTGCCCGCGCAAACAACAGACGCAGATAATCATATATTTCGGTGGTCGTTCCTACCGTAGAACGAGGATTCTTGTTGGTGGTTTTCTGCTCGATGGAAATCACCGGACTCAGTCCCGTAATCTTGTCCACATCCGGACGTTCCATTCCTCCTAAGAAATTACGGGCATACGCTGAAAAGGTCTCAATGTAACGCCGCTGCCCCTCCACGAACAGTGTATCGAAAGCTAAGGAAGACTTTCCACTTCCGCTCAATCCGGTAATCACCGTCAGGCTGTCACGGGGTATTTCCACATCTATATTTTTCAGGTTGTGCACCCGGGCTCCTTGTACACAAATAGTTTCAGTTCCTTCAGTCATATTGTCCTTCAATGATATCTTTGCAAAGATAGAGATATTTACTTTTCCATTTTCATCCTACAATGCAATTTTTTTTGTACTTTTGCCACTCAACAAATCAGATAAATGACCATGAGATTCTTTCAGATAGTTTGTCTTTCACTGGCTTTGACATTGGGAAATGCCGGAAAACTTCTTCATGCACAAAACGGAAACAATTATTTTCTACATACAGTAAGCAAAGGCCAGAGCCTCTACTCCATTGCCAACATGTACCATGTCACCGTGGATGACATTGTCCGCCTGAACCCGGGAAGTGACAAACAAATCCGGGCGGGTGAGTCTCTGAAGATACCACAGGCAAACCACACTTCTTCCAGCGAAAACGGAACCTTCCATACCATACAAGCAGGCGAGACACTGTATCAGCTGACTGTGAAATACAATGTCAGCGCACAAGCCATCTGCGATGCCAATCCAGGACTAAGCGCCAGCAATTTCCGAATCGGCCAAGTTATTTCCATTCCAACAGGAAACCCGGAAGCCCCTGTTTCCCAACCGACAGCAACACCTCATCCTACTGCTACTCCAGCCACTTCCCAGAAAGACTGGAAAGAAATGCATAAGGTGGAACGCAAAGAGACTATCTTCAGCATCTGCCAAGAGTATGGAATAACCCAAGAAGACCTGCTGGCACTGAATCCAGAATTGAAAAACGGAAAACTGAAAAAAGGAATGTTCCTCTTTATCCCTTATCCTAAAGGTAGCCAGACAAACAAACAAACAGTTACCACGCCTGTTGCCACCCCGTCTAACGAAGAACTTTTCAGCCAAAGTAAAACGGCACATAAAAACCTAAAAACCATCCAGGCAGCTGTCATGCTTCCGTTTACAGCCGCCAACAATACCAAAGCTGAGGAACAGAGCCGGATGATAGAATATTACGAAGGATTTCTGCTGGCTGTAGACAGTCTGAAACGACAGGGAGTATCCATCAATTTATACACGTACGACACCAAAGGAAGCGAAAACACTATTTCCGGTATCCTGAACAAACCGGAGATGAAAGACATGGATATTATTTTCGGGCCTGTTCATACAGCCCAAATCGGACAATTATCCGATTTTGCCAAACGGCACAAAATACGTCTGGTAGTTCCTTTTGCTCCGAAAGTGGATCAGGTCTTCAATAACCCGATGATTTATCAGATAAACACTCCTCAGTCTTATTTCTATTCAGAAGTCTATGAACACTTCTTGCGAAAATTCAGTCAATCGAACATTATCTTCATTGACATAACTAACGGAGATAAAGAAAAGACAGAATTCATTAACGGACTGAAAAATGAATTGAAAGACAACCGAATGAAGTTTAAACAAATACAACTGGGGGCTACCCTCACACCCGAAAAAGTAATTGCAGCCATGGATACACTCCAGGAAAATATTTTCATTCCGACATCCGGACGCAGCAGCGCCCTGACCAGGATTATTCCCCAACTGAGCAATGTGTTGCGTGCACACCCTGCTTTCAACATGCATCTGTTCGGCTATCCGGAATGGCAAACTTACACACAGGAACATCTGGCCAGCTTCTATGAACTGGATACCTATTTCTATTCGTCTTTCTATACCAACAACCTGTTTCCAGAATCTGTACGCTTTACCCAAAACTACCGTCGCTGGTATAGCAAAGATATGGCCAATATTTTCCCAAAATATGGCATGCTGGGCTTTGATACTGGATATTTCTTCCTGAAAGGCCTTTCACAACTGGGTAACAAACTGGAAGAGAATCTGGATAAGGTCCATGTCACTCCTATTCAGACCGGATTCAAGTTTGAAAGGGTCAACAACTGGGGAGGATTCATCAACCAGAAAGTTTTTTTTGTGCACCTGACCAAAAACTACGAACTGATCAAACTTGATTTTGAATAAGATGAAAAGATACCGACAAATCCTATTTATATGCAGTCTGCTCTGCCTGCTTCCGCAACTCATTCATGCCCAGTTACAAGACGAGCGACACAATCTTGCGGTAGGAATCAACGGAGGAGTAAACCTGAATTCTGTCAGCTTCTCTCCCAGCATCAAACAGACAAGTTTCATAGCCCCGGAATTCGGACTTACCGTCCGTTACATTTCTGAAAAATACTTTAAGATGATTTGTGGCATACAAGGCGAAATCAATTTTTCCCAACGAGGATGGAAAGAAGTCATTGAAGACGGAAGTAATAACACTTACCACCGTGCCATGAATTATGTGGAGGTTCCTCTGTTGGCCCATCTTGCCTTCGGAAAAGACCAAGGTAATGGCGCCCGGTTCATTATCAACCTGGGCCCGCAAATCGGTTTTCTGATAAGTGAAAAAGAATTCTACAGCGACCTTTCCACTTGGGATACTTCCAACCGCCCGCAGGGAACCGTCGCACAATATGGGAAATTCGCCGACAAAAAATTCGATTATGGTATTGTAGGAGGCGGAGGCGTGGAAATACGTACCGATATCGGCCATTTCCTGCTGGAAGCCCGCTATTATTTCGGACTGAGCGACTTTTATAACAACAGTAAAAAAGACTATTTTTCACGTTCCGCACATTCTTATATCGGCGGACGTCTCACCTATTTATTTGACTTGAAAAAATAATCCGTATGATCAAACTGATATCTTGGAACGTGAACGGGCTACGTGCCTGCTGCGACAAAGGTTTCCGTGAAGTATTCAACCAGCTTGATGCCGATTTTTTCTGCCTGCAGGAAACAAAAATGCAGGAAGGACAACTTGACCTCTCTTTTGAAGGCTATAACTCCTACTGGAACTATGCCGAAAAAAAAGGATATTCAGGCACGGCTATTTTTACCCGTCACCAGCCCCTGCAAGTGACTTATGGACTTGGTATGGAAGACCACGACCATGAAGGGCGTGTCATCACCCTGGAAATGGAGAAATTCTTCCTGGTGACGGTTTATACCCCCAATTCGCAGGACGGCCTGAAACGCCTGGACTACCGCATGACTTGGGACGACGATTTCCGGTCCTACCTGAAAAAACTTGACCAGACCAAGCCAGTACTGGTGTGCGGTGACCTGAATGTGGCTCATAAAGAAATCGACTTGAAGAACCCCAAAACCAACCGGATGAATGCAGGTTTCACGGACCAAGAACGAGAGAAATTCCAACAGCTGCTGGATGCCGGATTCATCGACACGTTCCGCTTCTTCTATCCCGAACAGACAAACATCTATTCATGGTGGTCTTACCGCTTCAAGGCGCGTGAAAAGAACGCGGGGTGGCGTATCGATTATTTCCTGGCCTCAGCCAGCCTTTCCAACAAACTGAAAGGGGCAAAGATACATACTGAAATCTATGGTTCCGACCATTGTCCGGTGGAAGTAACGCTCGATATTTAAATATATATGAAGAACGAAGGATTTACCTTACAAAAGCGGTTGCGAAGCTTCAAGTTTGCCGGCAACGGCATCCGTCTGCTCATTGTCCACGAACACAATGCGTGGATTCATTGCTTTGCCGCCGTTTGCGTCACGATAGCCGGATGCTGGCTGGGACTCTCGACAACCGAATGGATTGCCGTAGTTTTTGCCATCGCCATGGTACTGGCAGCAGAAGCGGTCAACTCTTCCATTGAAGCACTGGCCGACCTGGTTTCTCCCGACTACAACGAAGCCATCAAACGCACCAAAGACCTGGCAGCCGGAGCCGTATTGATTCTGGCTATCGGGGCGGCCATTGTCGGACTTATTATCTTCGTACCTAAAATTCTCGCTTTGTGATGAAACAGCTTATACTTTTCCTGACAACCCTCTGCCTCGCGGTATCCCTTACGGCACAAGAACTTGAAATCAGCGGTCCACGGAAGGCAGTCCGTACATCCGGCGATGTCGGTGCCGTTTTGCTTCCAGTAGCCGGACTGACAGCCATCCTCATCCAAAAAGACTGGAAAGGATTGCAGCAAGGGGCCTTGGCCGGAATCACCACCTTGGGAGTGACCTACGCTCTGAAGTACGCGGTCAAGAAAGAGCGTCCCGACCACAGTGACAACCATTCGTTCCCTTCCATGCATACGTCTGTTTCTTTTGCCGCCGCTTCCTTCATCCAGCGACGTTACGGATGGAAATGGGGATTACCTGCCTACGTGGTGTCTACCTATGTGGGATGGAGCCGCGTATACGGGAAAAAACACGACTGGTGGGATGTAGCTGCAGGGGCAGTTATCGGTGCAGGAAGTTCCTACATCTTTACCCGACCATTTGCGCAAAAGCATGATCTGACTCTCAGCCCGGTAGCAGGCGACGGCTACTGCGGACTATATGCCTCACTGAAATTCTAAAAACTTCCTATTCCATCTTCTAAAAAATTCAGAAGAAAAATACTTTGCTTATATAATGATAAAGGCCATCTCAAATTTATTTGAGACAGCCTTTTCTATGTTTGTTCTTTCCAATGTCAATCGATCAATTGAAATAGTACAAGAAAGTAGCAATACCTTCCAGGGCCTTCTTCTTCTGGTCCTTGATTTCGATAGAAAACTTGATTTCGGCTTTTGCCACTCCACGCAGATTGACCAAAGAATACAGATTAGCCACCAGACGTACGCTCTGTCCAGACAATACCGCCTGTCCGAATTTCATTTTGTCCATTCCATAATTCACCATCATCTTCAGGTTGTTCACCTCAATAATCTGGTTCCATAAATAAGGGAGCAGTGACAATGTCAGGTAGCCGTGTACAATGGTACTCTTATAAGGGCTTTCCACCTTGGCACGTTCGGTATCTACATGAATCCACTGATGGTCCAATGTAGCATCAGCAAACTGATTGATACGTTCTTGCGGAATTTCCAGCCAGTCGGATACCCCAATCTGCTGACCTACCAACTTTTCAAACTCTTCATAAGAGTTAATAATTACTTTTTCCATACTTATCGTTATTCTTTAAATTGCATAAAATATAGACAAAGATAAGTATATTTTCTTATTTCTTCTGTTTTCTTACCAAAATAAACTAGACTATAATTCACGATAAATAGATTATTTCTCTGATTTTACTAGCCTCCAGATAGTCCTGGACGTCGAAAATCAGAATTTGACCAGACGTTTGGGAGAACCATGCCACGAACATCCCAAGCAGAATACTTCTTCCAAATTAAAGCCATCCAGTGACTCCTCCTCCTTTTTAGGCACCACCTCCCCTTCAGCAGTCACATATACCAGCCTTCGCTCTCCGACTTCATTTTTCACATACATTGCCGCAATCTTACATTGCGGACATACCATTTTCTTCATATTCTTTTCTATAAATTAATTTACTGCAAAGATAAAGGTTTCCAGCAAAAACGCCTGAAACCTGCCACATAACCTACCTCATCCCGCAACCCGGTTGTTATTATCATCTACCGTGTACAACATCGGACAAAAGCCCTTAACTTCGCAACCGATAACGAAAAAACAAAAAACTTATGTCACATGTTCATTCACACGCCCACGAACATCATCACGTCATAGAATCCGTGAGCACCACATTGATTGTCTGTATCCTGCTGAACCTGCTGTTCGTCATCGTAGAAGCAGGCATCGGATTTGCCTATCATTCACTGGGACTGCTTTCTGATGCCGGACACAACCTAAGCGATGTCTTCAGTCTGCTGCTTTCCCTTTTTGCCATCCGTATGGCCACCCGAAAAGGAAACAGACATTTCACTTACGGTTACAAAAAAAGTACGGTACTGGTTTCGCTGATCAACGCCGTCATCTTACTGATTGCGGTGGGAGGCATTCTAATTGAAAGTATCTATAAACTGCGAAGTGCAACTCCTATTTCCGGTGAAGCGATTTCCTGGACAGCTGGTGCCGGTATCTTAATAAATGGAGCCACCGCTCTTCTTCTGATGAAAGGTCAGAAAAACGATCTGAATATCAAGGGAGCCTTCCTGCACATGGCCATGGACACGCTGGTTTCTGTAGGCGTCGTCCTGTCGGGTATCCTCATCAATTTCACACAATGTTATATCCTCGATGCCTTCATTGGCATGGCCATCGCCCTCATCATATTGGTTTCTACTTGGAAACTGCTGAAAGAAAGTCTTTATTTATGCCTGGATGCCGTCCCTGAACATGTCCAGCTGGAAAAGTTGGAGACAGCCATCGGACAGACTCCCGGCGTAGCAAGCTGGCATCATCTGCATGTTTGGGCAGTCAGCACTACCGAAAACGCGGCCACCCTTCACATCGTGATCCACAGTCTGACAGATATGGAAGACACCAAGTATCGGTTAAAGCAACTGCTTGCCACTTATGGAATCTCCCATTCCACCATTGAATTCGAGACCTCTGACAGCCCCTGCTGTGACAACTCTGGGGAATGCTACAAACAGGCCAGCCGATAAAACAAAAAAATGCGCTGAAAGGAAAATCCTCTCAGCGCATTTTTTATTTTCGAAAGAATTATTTCAGCTTTACAAACAATTCCCCATCTACTTCACTGGTTTCAATTTTATCTTCTCTCAGCAACCAGCCTAATCCAAGGAACAAATCCTTATCAGCCTTCAATTTTGCTTCCTTTTTCAGTTGCTTCTGAGTTTTGCCTTCTGTTTCATTCAGTGCCTCCCAGATTTGTCCGGCAATGACACCTGCTTTTTCTTTTAACATAATCTTTTTTGCTTTTATAATTAAACATCTAACATTGACGTTTCTTATTCGCTGGCAAATTTAACAAAAAACAAGATAAATGCATAAAGAAAAACTAGAAACTTTCATTTTAGATTTGAGAAAACAACCGTTTATTACAATTTTCCTTCATTTTCCAAGAAATCACCCCAAATTTTCGCCGCAGTTTCCACCATACGAGGACATGGACGCTTGGCATAATACTGCGGAGTACGGGCTTCAGGAGTAGAAACTATAGGGTCTTTTTTAGAAAGTCCCAACAAATCAGCGCAACGAAGTGCCCCACATTCTTCCTTAAACTTTCCGGCCAGTTCCTGCACCAACTTGTAGTTGGCCGCTTTCCCTTCGCGGTCGGCTCCATCCTTGGCACATCGCTCCAACCCAGCCAACAAAAACATACCGCAGGCCGCTCCACAAGTTTCACGCATACGACCGATACCCCCTCCAAAGGAAGCCGCCATGTGCATCGCCTGCTCAAATGTAAATCCATACAAATCGGCATAGGCACCGACTACCGACTGCGAACAGTTATATCCTTCTTTAAACAGGCTGACCGCCTTCTCAACACGTTTTTCTTTCGTCATACTCACTTATTTTATTTAGATACCACATTGACCGGACGACCTTCTATGAAAGCCTTCAGGTTATTTACTGCCAAGTTCATCAAACGTACACGCGCCTCACTCGTAGCCCAAGCCTGATGAGGGGTGATATAACAATTACGTGCCTTGAGCAACGGATTATCAGCACGGGGCGGTTCGGAAGAAAGGACGTCCAAACCAGCTGCCGCAATCTTACTCCCATTCAAGGCATCAGCCAAATCCTGCTCGTTGACCAGTCCGCCGCGTCCCGTATTAATCAAAATGGCGGTCGGCTTCATCAGGCTCAGCTTGCGGGCATCCACCAGTTCACGGGTGTCTTCTGCCAACGGACAATGCAGGCTCACAATATCACATTTCCGGAACAGTTCATCCAATGAAGGACATTTATGCACATCCGAAGGAAGTTCCATGGCCGACTTACTGGTATAAGCATATACCTCCAGTCCGAAACTGACCGCAATGCGGGCCGTAGCACTTCCGGTGTGTCCAAAACCGATGATTCCCATTTTCTTTCCATCCAGCTCATGCAAGGGTGTATCCCAAAAGCAGAAATCAGCCTGTCCGTTCCACTTGCCGTTCCGTACTTCCTCGGCATAATGTCCTGTGCGTTGCACGATGTTCAGAATATGGGCAAAAGCCATCTGTGCCACCGACTTCGTGCTATACGACGGAATATTGGTCACGACTATTCCCCGACAGGAAGCTGCTTCGATGTCCACAATGTTATAGCCTGTAGCCAATACGCCGATATATTTCAAGTCGGGCAATTTTTCAATTGTAGCGGCATCCAATACGACCTTATTGGTAAACAACACCTCTGCCCCAGCCGCACGTTTCAACACTTCTTTGGGGGCTGTCCGTTCATATACGGTCAGTTCACCCAACGCCTTCAAATCCTCCCAAGACAAATCTCCTGGGTTCAATGTATATCCGTCTAATACGACAATCTTCATGTTTTATTCTCCTTAAATTATATGTTATTCTTTAAAACGTTCACCCCACAGTCCGACCATACGGTCTTTCATTTTCTGCTCCGACGGATTTTCCTGGGCATGCCACAGACGCTGTGTCCGGATTTCTTCCGGCAGGAAATCCTGTTGCACGAAGTTTCCTTTATATGCATGCGCATACTTGTAGTCTTTTCCATACCCCAGCTGTTTCATCAACTTGGTAGGAGCATTGCGCAAATGCAGCGGAACCGGCAGATTACCGGTATCACGCACCAGTTGCAATGCCGAATTGATGCCTTCGTATGCCGAATTGCTTTTCGGACTGGTAGCCAGATACACCGTCGCCTCCGCCAAAGGAATCCGCCCCTCGGGCCACCCGATTTTCATCACCGCGTCGAAAGCCGCATTAGCCAGCAGCAGCGCGTTGGGATTAGCCAGACCGATATCTTCCGAAGCCGAAATCACTAGCCGTCGGGCTATGAAGGCAGGATCTTCGCCTCCTTCCACCATCCGGGCCAGCCAGTACAAGGCACCATCCGGATCACTGCCTCGGATAGATTTGATAAAGGCAGATATAATGTCATAATGCATTTCTCCCTCCTTATCATACGCCAGCGGATTCTGTTGCAGGTTGGCCACCACCTTCTCGTCTGTAATGACCACCGGATCCTCTGCTTCCGATTCAATCACCAGTTCCAGGATGTTCAACAGCTTGCGGGCATCTCCTCCCGAATAACGGAGCATGGCATCCGTTTCCTTCAGTTCCACCTTCCGTTCCTTCAACACCGCGTCTTTTTCCAAAGCATGGTGTACCAGCTCCAGCAAATCGTCCTTTTCCAGCGGTTTCAGCACATAGAGCTGGCAACGCGACAGCAACGGCCGGATGACTTCGAATGAAGGATTTTCAGTGGTGGCTCCTATCAGGGTCACCGTCCCCGTTTCTACGGCTCCCAACAGTGAATCCTGCTGCGATTTACTGAACCGATGGATTTCGTCAATAAACAAAATAGGACTCTGCTGCGAGAAGAAGCGGTTGGTCTTGGCCTTTTCAATCACCTCACGCACTTCCTTCACTCCCGAAGTGACCGCACTCAGCGTATAAAAAGGAACTTCCAGCCGGTTGGCGATAATCTGTGCCAGCGTAGTTTTTCCCACTCCCGGAGGTCCCCACAAAATAAACGAAGAAATCCGTCCCGATTCAATCATTTTTCGCAACACGGCTCCCTCGCCTACCAGGTGTTTCTGACCAATATATTCATCCAGCGTCTTCGGACGCATCCTTTCAGCCAATGGTTGTGACATACACTATCAATTTAAATACCGTTTCAAAGATAGTGAAAGCTGAGCGCAGAGGCAAAAAGAAAACGTAGTTTTCTAATTTTGGCTATGCCGAAGCGCATCCTAAGCGCCTGTAAAGATAGTGAAACTTTCTCTCAAGGTGATACAGCAATCTACTCCCACACCTTGAAAAAAGAAGTGAAGAAATAAAAATGAAACAGAAATGTAAAGACAAAAAAAAAGGCGCTTTTCACAAAGGGCCTTTTTAAGTTTTCAATAGGTATTAGTTTTTTTTCTTAAGGTAAAAAGATTGTTTTCAGGATAACGGCACAAAGATGCGGCGTTTTTTTCAGGTAACCAAATAAAAAAACATGTCATAAAACACATTCTGCGTTTTTTTTCATTTTCTTTCGTTTGCCATTATTAACAACATACATCCGTGTACTCTTACAAAGATAAGCAAAATTAAGTAAAACGCATCCATTTGCAGAAATATTTTCCGCATTTATTCACACGGTGATTATTTTTACTAATTTTGCAACCATATAAAGAAAACATAAAACGTTTCCGTATGACAGAGATAAATACGACTGAAAATTCAGAAAAGAAGAGTCTGAATTTCATTGAACAAATTGTAGAGAAAGACTTACAGGAAGGTAAAAACGGCGGAAGAATACAGACCCGTTTTCCGCCTGAACCCAACGGATACCTGCACATCGGACATGCAAAGGCCATCTGTCTGGACTTTGGAATTGCCCAGCGCTATGGCGGTGTCTGCAACCTGCGTTTTGATGATACAAACCCCACCAAAGAAGACGTGGAATACGTGGAAGCCATCAAGGAAGACATCCAGTGGCTGGGATTCCAGTGGGGACACGAATATTATGCTTCCGACTATTTCCAGCAGCTTTGGGACTTCGCCATCCGTCTGATTAAAGAAGGAAAGGCGTATGTAGACGAGCAGACTTCGGAAGAAATCGCTGCCCAGAAAGGTACACCGACCCAACCCGGAACGGAAAGTCCTTACCGCAACCGTCCGATTGAAGAAAGCCTGGAACTGTTCCAGAAAATGAATGCGGGAGAAATTGAAGAAGGAAAGATGGTGTTGCGTGCCAAAATCGATATGGCCAACCCGAACATGCATTTCCGCGACCCGATCATCTATCGTGTCGTGAAAACTCCTCACCACCGTACAGGTGACAAATGGAAGGCTTATCCGATGTATGACTTTGCACACGGACAGAGCGACTATTTTGAAGGAGTAACCCACTCACTGTGTACACTGGAATTCGTGGTACACCGCCCGCTGTACGACTTGTTTGTCGACTGGGTAAAAGGAGGCAAGGACCTGAACGACAACCGTCCGCACCAGTATGAGTTCAACAAGCTGAACCTGAGCTACACCCTGATGAGTAAACGTAACCTGCTGACGCTGGTCAAGGAAGGTTTGGTAGACGGATGGGATGACCCCCGAATGCCGACCATCTGCGCATTCCGCCGCCGCGGTTACTCTCCGGAATCCATCCGCAAGTTCATCGACAAAATCGGTTATACCACTTACGACGCGCTGAACGATTTTGCTTTGCTGGAAAGTGCCGTACGTGAAGACCTGAACGTACGTTCCACCCGTGTGTCTGCCGTGCTGAATCCGGTGAAACTGATTCTGACCAACTATCCGGAAGGAAAAGTGGAAGAAATGGAAGCCATCAACAATCCGGAAGACTTGAGCGCCGGCACACATACCATTGAATTCAGTCGTGAACTCTGGATGGAACGCGATGACTTCATGGAAAATGCGCCGAAGAAATACTTCCGCATGACTCCGGGACAGGAAGTCCGCCTGAAAAACGCCTACATCGTGAAATGTACGGGCTGCAAGAAAGACGAAAACGGAAACGTAGTCGAAGTCTATGCAGAATACGACCCGAACACGAAGAGCGGTATGCCGGAAGCCAACCGCAAGGTGAAAGGTACCCTCCACTGGGTAAGCTGCAACCACTGCCTGAAAGCAGAAGTACGTTTGTACGACCGCCTGTGGAAGGTAGAAAATCCGCGCGACGAGATGGCTGCCATCCGCGAAGCCAAAGGTTGCTCCGCACTGGAAGCAATGCAGGAAATGATCAATCCGGATTCATTGAAGGTTCTGCACGAATGTTACGTCGAGAAATTCCTGGCCGATGCCAAACCGCTCGACTACCTGCAGTTCCAGCGTATCGGTTACTTCAACGTAGATAAGGATTCTACTCCGGAACACCTGGTGTTCAACCGTACCGTATCATTAAAAGATACATGGAGCAAGATCAACAAATAAAAATCCCTTTCAGAGTACGGGATAAAGCCGATTTTCTGGAAGATTTCTGACGATTTTTGTGGGGTATTTCCCCCCTCGAAAAAACGCCCTTGTGTTTGGATTAAAACGCAAGGGCGTTTTATTTCAAACGTAAGTGCGTTTAAAGGAAAACGCAAGTGCGTTTTAGTCCAAACGCCAAAGCGTTTTTTTGAAACGCAAAGGTGTCTTTTTTTCAGGCCAGAAAATCCCCTGCAAAGCCCTAAAATCAGCCATAAAAAAACCGCCGGACATTCATCCGACGGTAAAAGCATTGTGAAAATATCGAGTTAATGTTCCGAAGTCTTGGCCGAAAGTTTCTCCAGGAAATATACCAAGAAAAATCCAACCACCATCAGTACTACCGCTTCAGTCACATAGGCATTCGGAAGAATGTTATGTTCTACCAGCGGCTTCACTTCTCCATGACTGTCCACAAATGTTTCCACCACTTCTTTCCAAGGCCATACTTTGTTCAATGACCCCAGCATGAAACCGGTCAGCACTGCCAGCGTGATATTACGGAAATGGGCCAAGGCATACGACAAGATTCGTGAAAAGGAAGTGATTCCAATACAGGCACCTGCCGCAAAGACCACCATCACCACCACGTCCAGCGTCTTCACCGCATCCATGATGAAGAAATACTTTCCTAAGAGAACCAAGATAAAACTACCGGAAATGCCCGGAAGAATCATCGCACAAATGGCGATGGCCCCACACAGGAAAATAAACAACAAGTTCGACGGTGTCTCGGCCGGAGTGGCCACCGTGATATAAAACGCTATCACCACCCCTATTACAAAGGCAATCCAAGTTTTCCAGCTTTTCCACTCCTTGATGTCTTTCGATACAAACCAAGTGGAAGCCAGCACCAGCCCGAAAAAGAACGACCACACCAATATCGGATGGTCTACCAGCAGCCAAGTAATCAGCTTGGCCAGTGAAAACACACTGATACCGATTCCTGCCAACAGAAAAAACAAGAAGTTGCCATTGATTTTTTCCCAGAAAGCCCCCCATTTTCCAGTAAAGAACAATTTCAAGCTTTCCAAGTTGATGCTCTTAATTGAATTAATCAACTCATCATAAATACCTACAATGAAGGCAATGGTTCCTCCCGATACGCCGGGAACCACATCTGCAGCTCCCATCCCCATACCTTTTAACATCAGAACCACATAGTCTTTCAGTTTTCGTTTCATCAATTTATCTGTAAAAAGTTAGCGGATGCAAAGTAAACGAAAAAAACTGCTATACTACCATCCCCCGGAAACATTTTACGGTTTTTATTGTTACTTTTATAGCGATTATTAAAAAATAGATTGATTATGGCTACAACTTTATTTCAAGGAACTCCTGTCACACTGGCCGGAGAGTTTATACAGAAAGGAGCACAGGCTCCAGATTTTTCACTGGTCAAAGGCGACCTGAGTTCATTCACCCTGGCTGATGCTAAAGGCAAATATGTGGTATTGAACATCTTCCCGAGCATGGATACGGGTGTATGTGCCGCTTCTGTCCGCAAGTTCAACCAGCTGGCTGCAGGCATGGAAAATACACTGGTGCTGGCCATCTCCAAGGATTTGCCATTTGCACAAGGACGTTTCTGCACAGCTGAAGGCATCGAACGTGTCATTCCATTGTCAGATTACCGTTACACTTCTACTTTCGCTAAAGATTACGGTGTACTGATGACCGATGGACCTCTGTGCGGACTGCTGGCTCGCGCCGTGGTTATCCTGAATCCGGAAGGAAAGGTAATCTACACGCAGCTGGTTCCGGAAATCGTGGAAGAACCTGATTACGAAGCTGCACTGGCTGCCCTCAAATAAAAAAAAGAAAGCACCCACAATAAAGAAAGGGACCACTCGTTTCATTACGAATGGTCCCTTTCCTTGTATTATGACCGTATATGTTTATTCTGCAGAGAATTCCTTGATGCGCTGTTCTTCCGACAAACGGCAGACCAGCAACGTGTTGTTCTTTTCGGCCACGATATATCCGTCGAGTCCTTGCACCACTACTCTTTTTTCCTGAGTGGTATGTACCACGCAGTTGCGTGATTCGTACATCCGGATGTCAGGACCAATGCACACGTTATTATGGGCATCACGCTTGGAGTTTTCGTGGAGCGACCCCCACGTACCTAAATCACTCCAGCCGAAAGAAGCCGGGAAGACATAAATCTCATCCGCCTTCTCCATAATGGCATAGTCCACCGAGATATTCTCACAGGTAGGAAACAGTTCATTCACCATTTCCTGCTCCTTGTCGGTATAGAAATAAGGGAAAAGACGTTCAAAGATCTTCGCCATGACCGGCTGATACACACGGATGGCATTGACGATTGTATTGACATTCCATACAAAAATACCTGCATTCCAAAAATAATTTTTCCGCTGCAGATAACGTTCTGCCGTAGCCAAATCCGGTTTTTCACGAAAAGCATCTACCCGATAGATTTCCTTGTTCGAAGGGCAGGCCATCGACAAATCGGCTTCAATGTATCCGTAGCCTGTTTCCGGACGGGTTGCTTTCATTCCCAACGTCACAATGGCGTCTGAATCGGCCGTAAACTTCATGGCAGAAGTCACCACACGGTCAAATTCGCGCACATTCATCACGATATGGTCACTGGGAGTCACTACGATATTGGCTTTGGGGTTGCGGGCCTTGATTTTCCAACTCACATAAGCAATGCAAGGGGCTGTGTTCCGTCGGCAAGGCTCAAGCAGGATATGATCGGAAGATATTTCCGGCAATTGCTCTTTTACGATATCCGCATATTTTGCAGAGGTAACAACCCATATATTTTCAGGCAGACATACATCTTTAAAACGATCTACGGTCAGTTGGATGAGCGTACGTCCACAACCCAATACATCAATAAACTGTTTGGGCATTTCCGGACTGCTCATCGGCCAAAAGCGACTGCCTATGCCTCCAGCCATAATGACCACGTGATTATTCGTCGGATTCATAACAAACTTTTCTTGGTAACTTCGCAAAGTTAAATGTTTAATTTGAATATTTCCTATCTTTGTAAAAAATTATCTACTGGAAATGAGAACTTACCCATGCGTACTGACCATCGCCGGATCTGACTGCAGCGGCGGGGCAGGCATTCAAGCTGATATCAAAACCATCTCTGCACTGGGTGCCTATGCGGCCAGCGCCATCACTGCCATCACCGTACAAAACACCTGCGGCGTTACCGGCATCCACCCGGTTCCACCTTCCTACGTGAAGGGACAAATTGAAGCCGTCATGGATGACATCTGCCCGCAGGCCCTCAAGATTGGCATGATCAATGACACAAAAATAGTGGAAGTCATTGCTGAAATGCTTCAGAAATACCAACCTCAGTTTGTGGTGTTCGACCCCGTCATGGTATCGACCAGCGGCTGCAAACTGATGGAAGACGAAGCCATTGAAGCCATCACTACCCGACTGATTCCACTGGCTACCCTGATTACCCCCAACTTGAGCGAAGCAGAAATTTTAGCAGGACAAAAAATCCGTACCGTGGAGGAAATGCAACGACAGGCAAAAGAAATGTTGAAACTGGGATGCCGGGGGGTACTCATCAAAGGCGGACACCTGGAAGGCGGACGTATGTGCGATGTACTTCAAACCGTCGGCGAGGAAGCGCCTCATCTGTTTGCCGCCCCAAAGGTAGACAGCCGGAACACCCACGGTACGGGTTGTACGCTTTCCTCGGCCATTGCCACGTATCTGGCTTTAGGAGAGACAATTACCGATGCTGTGGAAAAAGCCAAACAATATGTTTACAAAGGCATTGAAGCAGGAAAAGACGTATGCATCGGCCATGGCCACGGTCCGCTGAATCACTTCTATTCGCCTGTACCAATGCACATTTTCGACAAAAACGGGTAATATGTCAAAAGAATCATTACCTTTGCAACCAATAACTTAAACCATAAAGAAAATATGAAAGCATTTGTATTTCCTGGACAAGGAGCTCAGTTTGTAGGAATGGGAAAAGACCTGTACGAAACGTCTCCACTTGCCAAAGAATTATTTGAGAAAGCCAATGATATTTTGGGTTACCGTATCACCGACATCATGTTCGAAGGTACAGACGAGGATTTGCGTCAGACAAAGGTAACTCAACCTGCTGTATTCCTTCACTCTGTCATCTCTGCCTTGTGCATGGGAGATGCCTTCCAGCCGGAAATGACTGCCGGACACTCTTTGGGTGAATTCTCTGCCTTGGTAGCAGCCGGAGCCTTGTCATTCGAAGACGGACTGAAACTGGTGTATGCACGTGCCATGGCCATGCAGAAAGCTTGCGAAGCCCATCCGTCTACCATGGCGGCCATCATTGCCCTGCCGGATGAAAAAGTAGAAGAAATCTGCGCTTCGGTTGCTGCAGAAGGAGAAGTCTGTGTGGCAGCCAACTACAACTGCCCGGGACAGATTGTGATTTCAGGAAGCATTGAAGGTATCAACAAGGCTTGTGAGCTGATGAAAGCGGCCGGTGCCAAGCGTGCCCTCCCGTTGAAAGTGGGTGGCGCTTTCCACTCTCCGCTCATGGACCCTGCCAAGGTTGAACTGGAAGCAGCTATCAACGCTACGGAGTTCCACACCCCGAAATGTCCGATCTACCAAAATGTAGACGCTCTTCCTCATACAGACCCGGCTGAAATCAAGAAGAACCTGGTGGCACAGCTCACTGCTTCTGTTCGTTGGACACAGACCGTACAGCACATGATTGCCGACGGAGCCGACGACTTCACTGAATGTGGTCCGGGCGCCGTACTGCAAGGACTGATCAAGAAAATCAACAAAGAAGTCAACGCACACGGAATTGCATAATCAGACAATCAGTCTGACTCAGGCACGAATTATACGAAACTGGCGGATACCTTTCATACATCCGTGCTAAACCGTATAATTCGTGCTTTTTCTTTTTATCAACCACAAAAAAGGACTCATTATGGAAACGACAAAAAAGATCATTATCTATCAGGTATTTACCCGACTGTTCGGTAACCAGAACAAGACTTGCCAGTCCGATGGGGACTTGGCCACCAACGGATGCGGAAAAATGAAAGATTTCACCAAACAAGCCTTGCACGAAATCAAGAAACTGGGAGCCACCCACATCTGGTACACCGGCCTGCTGGCCCATGCCTCTCAAACAGATTATACCGCATACGGAATTCCGAAAAATCATCCTTCCATCGTGAAAGGAAAAGCGGGTTCTCCTTATGCCATCCGCGATTACTATGATGTAGACCCTGATTTGGCCGAACACGTAGACAAACGAATGGAAGAATTCGATGATTTGGTGAAACGTACCCATGAATGTGGGCTGAAAATGATCATCGACTTTGTACCGAACCATGTAGCACGTCAGTATCATTCCATTGCCAAACCGCAAGGAGTAAAAGACTTGGGAGAAGATGATGACTGCACACAGGCATTCAATCCACAAAACAACTTCTACTACATACCAGACCAGAAACTGGGAGGAGAAATTGATTTCTACAATCCGGAAATGGGAACCTACGAGGAAATGCCAGCCAAGGCTACCGGGAACGACCGCTTTGACCCATGGCCCAACCGGAACGACTGGTATGAAACAGTCAAACTGAACTATGGCGTGGATTACATCAACCATACGGGAGGACATTTCGACCCGATTCCCGATACCTGGCATAAAATGGAACAGATACTAAACTACTGGGCCGAAAAAGGAATTGACGGTTTCCGTTGCGACATGGCGGAAATGGTTCCCTGCGAATTCTGGGGATGGGTGATTCCGCGCATTAAAGCCACTTATCCGCATATCATCTTTATTGCCGAGGTATATAATCCCAACGAATACCGGAACTACATTTACAACGGACATTTCGATTACTTGTATGACAAAGTGGGTCTTTACGACACACTGAGAAACATCACCTGTGGCTATGCCTCAGCTACCGGCATTACGCATTGTTGGCAAAGTGTGGACGACATTCAGGACCACATGCTGAACTTCTTGGAAAACCACGATGAACAACGTATCGCTTCCGGCTTCTTTGCCGAAGACCCGTTCAAGGCTATCCCGGCCTTCATCGTTTCGGCTTGTCTGCGGAAAAATCCGGTCATGGTCTATTTCGGTCAGGAACTGGGCGAAAAAGGCATGGACAGTGAAGGATTCAGCGGACGTGACGGACGAACCACCATCTTCGACTACTGGTGTGTGGACAGCATTTTCCGCTGGAACAACCACGGACGCTGGAATACGCATCTGCTGAATGACAGAGAAAAAGAATTACGCCATATTTATGAAACCATTCTGCATATCTGTCAGACCGAACCGGCCATCAGTGACGGCGACTTTTTCGATTTGATGTATGTCAACCTGAACGGATGGCAGATGAACGAACACAAACAGTATGCCTTCTTACGAAAATTTGCCAACGAAGTATTGCTGGTTATGGTAAACTTTGGAGATGCTCCCGCACAGATTGGGGTCAACATCCCTCCGCATGCTTTTGATTACCTGAAAATGACTCCCTCCCCGAAATACAAATGCAAGGATCTGCTCTCAGGGAAAGAGGAAACCATCTGCTTCTCTCCGGACAGTCCGGTCTGCACGGAACTTCCGGCCTACGGAGGAAAGATTCTGAAATTAAAAGTAAAATAACTCATTTCCTTGCTAAATGCATACCCAACCGCATAGTTTTGAGTTATTTTGTTTGGAAACTTGAAACAAAAAGGTATCTTTGCACAAATGAGCTAACTTTGTGCAAACAATAAATACGAGTATATGGAAAAAAGTTTTCTGGCCTTTATTGAGGACAGTATCAAAACAAATTGGGACATGGACGCCTTGACCGATTATAAAGGCGCCACCCTGCAATACAAGGACGTAGC
This sequence comes from uncultured Bacteroides sp., assembly GCA_900552075.1. GTDB lineage: Bacteria > Bacteroidota > Bacteroidia > Bacteroidales > Bacteroidaceae > Phocaeicola. Next base: position 372,019 of record URYL01000001.1, read on the forward strand.
ACGTAAAATAGAAAAACTACATATCCTGCTGGAAGAAAGCGGTATCAAGCCGGGCGACAAAGTAGCCTTGTGCGGACGTAACAGTTCGCACTGGGGAGTCGCCTTTCTGGCCATTCTGACCTACGGAGCTGTAGCCGTTCCGATTCTGCATGAATTCAAGGCAGACAACATTCACAATATCGTGAACCATTCCGATGCCCGTCTGCTTTTTGTGGGCGACGTGGTATGGGAGTCATTGAACGAAAGCGAAATGCCCAATCTGGAAGGTATCATTCTGATGACGGACTTTACCCTGCTGGTTTGCCGCAGCAAGCAGCTGGAATATGCCCGGGAACACTTGAATGAGATGTTCGGAAAGAAGTTCCCCCGCAATTTCCGGAAAGAGCATGTCAGTTACCGGAGAGACACCCCTGAAGAACTGGCCTTGATTAACTACACTTCCGGGACAACCAGTTTCTCGAAAGGTGTTATGCTCCCCTATCGCAGCCTGTGGTCCAATACCCAGTTTGCATTCGAGGTTTTGCATTTGCAGCCGGGAAACAAAGTAATCTCCATCCTTCCCATGGCCCACATGTACGGACTGGCTTTTGAATTCATCTATGAAGTCTGTGCAGGATGTCACGTCTACTTCCTCACCCGTATGCCCAGTCCAAAAATCATATTCCAAGCCTTTACGGAAGTCAAACCCCATATTGTGATTTCTGTTCCGCTTATTATCGAGAAGATTATCAAGAAGAACGTATTGCCCAAACTGGAAACACTAAAAATGAAAATCCTGTTAAGGGTTCCGCTCATCAATGATAAAATCAAGGAAGCCGTACGCGAACACATGGTACAGGCATTTGGCGGCAACTTCTATGAGGTCATCATCGGAGGGGCGGCCTTCAACCAAGATGTGGAACGTCTGTTGAGAAGCCTGGATTTCCCTTATACGGTAGGCTACGGAATGACGGAATGTGGCCCGATTATCAGTTATGAAGACTGGCGTCGCTACAAACCCGGTTCATGTGGAAAAGCGGCCCCCCGTATGGAAATCAAGATTGACAGTCCCGACCCACAAAACGTGGTAGGAGAAATTCTCACAAGAGGAGAAAATGTCATGCTGGGATACTACAAGAACCCGGAATCAACCGCCCAAGCCATTGATGCCGAAGGCTGGCTGCATACGGGAGACTTGGGAGTGATGGACAAGGAGGGCAATCTCACCATCAAAGGACGAAGCAAAAACATGCTGCTCGGACCTTCCGGTCAGAACATCTATCCGGAAGAAATCGAAGAAAAGATAAGCAATCTTCCTTATGTATGCGAAAACATTGTCATCCAGCAAAGCGACAACAAGCTGGCTGCTCTGATTTATCCGGACTTCGACGAGGCATTTAAACAAGGACTGACAAAAGAAGACATCGAAAAAATCATGGAAGAAAACCGGGTGGCTGTCAATACAGAACTTCCGGCCTATTCACAGATTGCACGTGTCAAGATTTATCCTGAAGAGTTTGAAAAAACGCCGAAGAAGAGTATCAAACGTTTCCTTTACCAAGAAGTTAAATAACTACAATGAAATTAAAGTTCATATCCGTGTTCCTGCTGGGAAGCCTCCTGGCTGGAACACTTGTATCCGCCCAACAGAAGGAACAAAAAAGCGTACTGAAAAAAGGGCCCAATGTTTCACTGAATATTACCAATAAAAAGAAATTTCCTCAAAGAACTTATCTCAATTTGGGATTATTCAGCAATTATCCATGTCTGAATGGATTGGGTATCAACGTAATTTCAAGCTTACAGCATTATAATTCATATGGTATGCAGGTATCCGGACTGGTCAATGTGGCCGGATTGAAATCTACGGGTGTCCAGATTTCCGGAATTGCCAATGTCACGGGAAAAAGGGCCTGCGGCTTCATCTTTTCCGGTCTGACCAACGTCACGGGAACTTCAGCCTACGGACTATCAATTGCCGGATTGGGAAATATCTCTGGAGGGGACATAAAAGGTCTGGCTATAGCCGGACTGGTCAACGTCAGTGAGGATGTGCGGGGAATGGCTATCTCCGGATTGGCCAATGTCAGCAAAGATGTACAAGCCGGATTGATTGTCGGCGGACTGATGAATGTGTCTGGCAATTCTTCCAGAGGGGTACAGCTGACCTCCTTACTGAATGTGGCCGGAAAATCCAACGAAGGATGGCAACTGGCCGCTTTGGGAAATGTCAGCGTGGAAAACAAAGGTGTACAAAGTGCCCTGCTGAACTATAGTGTAGAAAATAAAGGTGTACAACTAGGTATAGGAAACGTCAATACAAAGAGTAACTCACGAGGATATCAGATTGGACTGATCAACATAAGTACAGACAGTACAGCGCATCAGATAGGATGTATCAACCTGAAACCAGCAACGAGAGTACAAATGATTGTATCAGGAGGTAATGCCAACAAAGGAAGTGTATCTATTCGCTTCAAGAACAAATTTACCTATACACAGATTGGTGCGGGCGCCTATTACCTGGGTACAGACAACAGACTTTCCGTGAGTGGATTTTACCGTGCAGGTGTATATCACAGCCTGACAAAGAAACTCGACCTCAGTGCCGACATCGGATATTACCACATTGAATCACTCGACAATAAGAACCAAGGATTTCCGGCCCGCCTGTATGCCTTGGAACCTCGCATCAGCCTGGAATACAGTCTGACAAAAAAATTCGGCCTTTTCGTATCCGGCGGATACGGATGGACACGCACCTATAAGGGTAATCAAGACTTCAATAAGAAAATGGTAATCGAAGCAGGAATGGTACTGTTCTAAACAGACCATTCCTCATTTTTTCAGAATCAGCTGTTCAGACTGGCAGAACGTACCCGGCTCAACGTTTCAGGAGTCATCTGCAGCAAAGAAGCGATGTAAACCAACGGAGCACGTTTCAAGATTTCCGGATGCAACTGAAGCAGCTTGTTATAACGTTCATGGGCCGGTTCAAATCTCAAGGTATCCGCCTTCACCTGTGATTCAATCAAAGAAAGTTCAAAAATCCGGCGATACCATGCTCCTATTGACGCATCTTCCTGAGCCAACATTTCCAATCTATCTTTGGGAATCTCCCACACTACGGTAGGTTCCAGAGTTTCAATCATCAATCGCGTAGGTTCTTCCTTCAGATAACTTTCCAGACAGATTACCACCCCCCCTTCATAGGCTATGTGTTCCGTCAAATCTTTGTCATATTTAAAGTAAAACTGACGAGTCAGTCCTTTTTCGATATAAAGCATGGAACGGCAAACATCACCTTCATCCAATATCCTCTCGCCCTTCTTGTATTTTTTACAAGTCAGTATCTCAGCCAGTTCATGAAGCTGTTCCCGGTTAAGCAGACATCTCATTCCGGACACCATCAGTCTGGCTGCTTCTACATTTGTCATCATACTATTCACTTTTCTTCTAACTTTATTTGACTTTGATACGATCGAAACCTTCCCCAAACACACCGATTACCGCACTCTGTGACACAAATGCCTTAGGGTCTATATCCTTAATCAGACGAAAAATTGTGCTGGACTCACTTTTCTTGGCCAACACAAACATCATTTTCACTCCATTGTGGGTGTAACATCCCACCCCGTCAATAAAGGTTACTCCACGGTGCAAATCCTTGTTGATACGGGCTCCAATTTCCTCGTACTTATTGGAAATAATGAAGAACTGTACCGACTGACGCGAACTGTTTACCACTTGGTCAAGCACAAAACTTGAAATAAACAATACGACATATCCGTATACGACTTTTTCCCAGTTATGCAAAACCAGATAACTGGAAGAGATAATGATTATATCACAAATCAAAATAACCCTTCCCAAAGTAATATCACGGTATTTGTTTACGATAGCCGCAATGATATCCGTTCCTCCTGTACTTCCATTGGCCGAAAATGCCACTCCGATGCCTGCTCCACAAAAAGAAGCCCCCAGCACACACGACATGAAAGGCTGGTCATGAATCAACGGACCTGACACGAACTTTTGAATGACACTTAATATAAAAGTCAATGTAAAAACGGCAAAAATAGTTTTCAAACAAAACCTAAGCCCCAAAATCTTGAGGGCAAGCAAAAGTAACAGGAAATTGATTATCAGATAGGTATATTGCACCGGAAAACCCGTTCCCCAATAAACGATGGAAGCAATACCAGGCACCGCCCCCGAAGGAATGTCGCTAGGCAACAAGAACACGGTCCATCCGATACCATACATAATCATCCCCAAAGCAATCATTAAATAATCCTTGGTTTCTCTCAATAGTTTCTGCTTTCTAGTTGCAGGCAAAGCTGGATTCATCTCTTTGATTTTCTTTAAAAATTTCGGATGCAAAAGTAAAAAAAAATCCACACAATTGACTTATATCAATTTCAAAAAATAAGAAAATAAAGCAAGGGCATATTTTTAAAAATGACATGATTTTCGTAATTTTGCCGGCAAATAGGAGAATAAATGGCATTAGTCAACGAACACCTGCTCAAATTACCGGAAAACTACTTGTTTACCGATATCGTGAAAAGAGTAAATTCTTTTAAAGTGACACATCCCCAGGCCCGCATCATCCATCTGGGAATCGGCGATGTGACCCTACCTATCCCCAAAGCATGTGTGGAAGCCATGCAAAAAGCCGCTGGAGAATTAGGCATTGCAGAAACGTTCAGAGGATACGGTCCGGAACAAGGTTACGATTTTTTAATTGAAGCCATTTTAAAACATGATTATGCTGCCCATGGAATTTATTTTGACAGCAATGAAATATTCATCAGCGATGGCTCCAAATCGGACACAGGCAACATCGGCGACATCCTGCGACACGACAACAGCATCGGAGTGACTGACCCTATTTATCCGGCTTACATTGACTCAAATGTCTCCTGCGGAAGGGCGGGAGTGCTGGAGAAAGACGGGAAATGGAGCAACGTAGTCTACATGCCCTGCCGTATCGAAAACAATTTTATCCCTGAAATCCCGAAACAGCGTATCGACATTATTTATTTATGTTATCCCAACAACCCCACGGGAGCTGTCTTGACGAAAAGCGAACTCAAAAAGTGGGTAAACTATGCCATTGAGAATGATGCCCTCATCATTTTCGATGCAGCCTACGAGGCGTATATTCAAGATCCAGACATTCCTCATTCCATTTATGAAATAAAAGGAGCTAAAAAAGTAGCCATCGAGTTCCGCAGCTTCTCAAAAACAGCCGGATTTACTGGTGTGCGCTGTGGCTACATGGTCATACCCAAGGAAGTGACAGCAGCAACCCTGGAAGGCGAACGCATACAACTGAACAAACTATGGCTCAGAAGGCAATCAACCAAGTTCAACGGAGTATCTTATATCACCCAGCGAGGAGCTGAAGCTATCTATACCCCGGAAGGGAAAGAACAAGTGAAAGCCATGGTAAAATATTACATGGACAATGCCAAAATCATGAAAAAAATGTTGGCAAAAACCGGAATCCAATTCTTTGGAGGAGACAATGCGCCCTACTTATGGGTGAAAGCACCGGGTAACCAGACGGCATGGAAGTTTTTCGACAAGCTGTTGTATGAAGCCCATGTGGTAAGTACTCCCGGCGTTGGATTCGGCCCCAGTGGTGAAGGGTATGTGCGACTGACTTCATTCGGAGACCGCCACCAATGCGAAGAAGGCATCCGAAGAATCTGCCAGTGCCTGTAAATGAAGAACCAGCGAACGACTCCAAAATAACCGAAACAGCCAATACATCAAATATAAAACCAAACAACTTAAATAAGAAATAAGCAGTATGTCTAAATTAAGATTCAGAGTTGTGGAAAAGGCATTCCACAAGAAACCGGTAGAAGTACCGTCTCCGGCTGAACGCCCAAGTGAATATTTTGCGAAATACGTGTTCAACCGCGAAAAAATGTTTAAATATCTGCCGAGCAATGTCTATGCCAAACTGATTGACGTAATTGACAATGGAGCTTCCCTCGACCGCAGCATCGCCAATGCCGTAGCCGAAGGTATGAAAAAATGGGCCATTGAACTGGGAGTGACTCACTATACCCACTGGTTCCAGCCTTTGACGGAAGGTACCGCCGAAAAGCATGATGCATTCGTGGAACACGACGGAAAAGGTGGTATGCTGGAAGAATTCTCCGGCAAACTGCTGGTACAGCAGGAATCAGACGGCTCTTCTTTCCCGAACGGAGGTATCCGCAATACATTTGAAGCACGCGGTTATAGTGCATGGGACCCTTCATCACCCGTATTCGTGGTAGATGACACGCTGTGCATCCCGACAGTCTTCATTGCCTATACTGGCGAATCACTCGACTACAAGGCTCCTCTGTTGAAAGCTTTGCGTGCTGTCAACAAGGCGGCACTCGACGTGATGCACTATTTCGACCCCTCTGTAAAGAAAATTATATCTTATCTGGGTTGGGAACAGGAATATTTCCTGGTAGACGAAGGGCTGTATGCCGCACGTCCGGACCTGTTGCTGACAGGACGTACGCTGATGGGGCACGAAGCTTCCAAGAACCAACAGCTGGAAGACCATTACTTCGGTGCCATCCCTACCCGTGTGGCTGCATTCATGAAAGACCTCGAAATCCAAGCGCTCGAGCTGGGCATTCCGGTCAAGACACGCCACAATGAGGTAGCTCCGAACCAGTTTGAGCTGGCCCCGATTTACGAAGAGTGCAACCTGGCCGTAGACCACAACATGCTGATCATGTCACTGATGCGCAAAGTGGCACGCAACCACGGATTCCGCGTACTGTTGCACGAAAAACCGTTCAAAGGTGTCAACGGTTCCGGTAAGCACAACAACTGGTCACTGGGTACAGATGCCGGTACCTTATTGATGGCTCCCGGCAAAACCTCTGAAGACAACCTGCGCTTCATCACGTTCGTGGTCAATACACTGATGGCTGTGTACCGCCACAACGGACTGCTGAAAGCCTCTATCATGAGTGCCACCAACGCACACCGTCTGGGAGCCAACGAAGCACCTCCCGCCATCATCTCTTCTTTCCTAGGCACCCAGCTCAGCAAGGTGCTCGACCATCTGGAAGAAAGTACCAACGATGACTTGGTTTCCTTAGGTGGAAAACAAGGCATGAAACTCGACATTCCGCAGATTCCGGAACTGTTGATTGACAACACCGACCGTAACCGTACTTCTCCTTTCGCCTTTACCGGTAACCGTTTCGAGTTCCGTGCTCCAGGTTCTGAAGCCAACTGTGCCAGTGCCATGATTGCCCTGAATGCAGCCGTTGCAGAGCAGCTCATTGAATTCAAAAAAGAAGTAGACGAACTGATTGAGAAAGGCGAACCGAAAATTTCGGCCATTATCCAGATTATCCGCAAATGCATCAAAGAATGCAAACCAATCCGCTTCGACGGCAACGGTTACAGCGATGAATGGAAAGAAGAAGCTGCCCGTCGGGGTCTTGACTGCGAAACCAGCTGCCCGGTCATCTTCGACAACTACCTGAAACCGGAAAGTATCCGCATGTTCGAATCCACCGGTGTGATGAACCGGAAAGAGCTGGAAGCCCGCAACGAAGTGAAATGGGAAATGTATACCAAAAAAATCCAGATTGAAGCCCGGGTATTGGGCGACCTAGTGATGAACCACGTAGTTCCGGTAGCCATTGAATACCAGACCAAACTGATTGACAATGCCTACAAAATGAAATCATTGTTCCCGGAAGACGAAGCCCATACACTGTCAGCCGAAAATCTGGCCATCATCAAGGCAATTTCCGAACATACCTCCTTCATCAAGAAACATGTGGATGAAATGGTGGAAGCACGCAAAGTGGCCAACCGCATTGCCAGTGAGCGTGAAAAAGCCATTGCCTACCATGATACGGTAGCTCCGATGCTGGAACAAATCCGCTATCACATCGACAAGCTGGAACTGATTGTAGACGACCAAATGTGGACACTTCCTAAATACCGCGAACTGCTGTTCGTACGATAAACAGAATTCGCCCCCTCACGACTATTTTATCATCCCCGAAGGCTTCTTAAAGGCTATTTTTAGCCTGAGACCCCCTTCGGGGATTTATTTATTAAAGCACTTTTCTAACATTTTGTCTGGCACAAAAGATTTATTTTCCACAAAGTATATATCTTTGCAGCATGGAATGGTTAATTAATTTATTTGTGGAACAATCCGCTCTGCAGGCGGTCATCATACTTTCCCTCATTACAGCCATCGGGTTGGGACTGGGAAAGATTCATGTTTTCGGAATTTCTCTCGGAGTAACATTTGTTTTTTTCACTGGCATTCTGGCAGGGCATCTAGGCTTTTCCATCGACCCACAAATGCTGAGCTATGCCGAAAGTTTCGGGCTGGTCCTGTTTGTCTATGCTTTGGGACTTCAAGTCGGTCCCGGTTTCTTCAGTTCCTTTCAACGGGGAGGATTCCGCCTGAATATGCTGGGACTGGGAGTCATCTTCCTGGGTACACTCATGGCTATCGTCCTAAGCTTTACTACAGACATAGGACTTCCCGACATGGTAGGTATCCTGTGCGGTGCTACCACCAATACACCCGCCCTTGGTGCCGCCCAGCAGACTTTAAAGCAACTGGGAGAACCCACCAGTGGAGCCGCCCTCAGCTGTGCGGTGACCTATCCGCTGGGAGTAGTAGGTGTGATTTTTGCAATTCTGGCCGTCAAGAAATTCTTCGTACGCCCCTCGGACATGAGCGAAAGAGAACATGATGACCCAAACCATACCTATATAGCCACTTTCCAAGTGCATAATCCCGCCATTTTCAATAAAAGCATACAGGACATCGCACAAGCCGGTTATCCCAAATTCGTTATCTCCCGCCTCTGGCGAGAAGGTACAGTCAGTATCCCTACCTCCGAAAAGATTCTGAAAGAAAACGACCGTATCTTGGTCATTACAACCGAAAAGGATGCCCCCACTTTGACGATTCTGTTCGGAGAGCAGGAAAAACGTGACTGGAATAAAGAGGACATCGACTGGAATGCCATCGACAGCAAACTGATTTCCAAACACATAGTTGTGTCACGTCCTGAAATCAACGGAAAAAAACTGGGCTCACTCCGCTTACGAAACACATACGGCATCAACATCAGCCGGGTGCTACGAAGCGGCGTGCAACTGCTGGCTACCCCAGGACTGGTACTGCAACTGGGCGACCGCCTGACCGTAGTCGGCGAAGCAGCTGCCATTCAGAACGTAGAAAAGGTACTGGGAAATACAGTCAAGACCCTGAAAGACCCTAACCTGGCCTCCATCTTTATCGGTATCGTACTAGGACTGGTAGTCGGAGCTATTCCCATTGCCATTCCAGGTATCAGTTCACCGGTGAAACTGGGACTGGCAGGAGGACCTATCGTCATGGGAATCCTGATTGGAGCCTACGGTCCTCGCCTGCACCTGGTGACCTATACCACCCGCAGCGCCAACCTCATGCTAAGAGGTATTGGACTCTCACTCTATCTGGCCTGCCTCGGACTGGATGCCGGTGCCCATTTCTTTGAAACTGTCATGCGGCCGGAAGGCGCCTTATGGGTAGGTATCGGATTCCTGATTACCTTTATTCCGGTAGTTATCATGGCACTGATAGCCCTCCGCCTGTGCAAAATGGACTTCGGGAACACCTGCGGCATGCTGTGTGGCAGCATGGCAAACCCTATGGCCCTGAACTATGCCAACGATATCATCCCCGGCGACGAGCCATCCGTAAGTTATGCCACTGTCTATCCGCTCGGCATGTTTACCCGCGTCATCATCGCACAACTGGTACTGATGCTATTCTTATAAAACTTAAAAATCACCCGATATCATGAAAACTTACAAACAAATCACCCCGGAGATGATACAGGAAGACCTCCGCTACCTGGAGCTTCTTTCACATGATTTTCCCAGCCTGGCAGCAGCCAGTACGGAAATCATCAATCTGGAAGCCATTCTTAATCTGCCCAAAGGTACAGAACATTTTCTGGCTGACTTACACGGGGAATATGAAGCCTTCCAACATGTACTCCGCAACGCTTCTGGAGCTATAAAGCGGAAAGTCAACGAGATTTTCGGAAATAATCTCCGCGAAATGGAGAAAAAGGAACTTTGCACACTGATTTACTATCCCGAACAAAAGCTGCAACTGGTAAAGGAAGTAGAAAAAGATCTGGAAGACTGGTATGTCATTACACTGAACCAACTGGTAAAAGTATGCCAGAACGTATCTTCCAAATACACACGTTCAAAAGTACGCAAGGCACTACCCGAGGAATTCTCCTATATCATTCAAGAGCTGCTCCACGAAAGTACGATGGACCCCAACAAGCAGGCCTACATCAATGTCATCATCCGTACCATCATTGACACACGGCGTGCCGACGATTTTATCATCGCCCTGTGCAACCTCATCCAACGGCTTACCATCGACTCCCTGCACATTTTGGGAGATATCTTCGATCGTGGTCCCGGCCCCCATATCATTATGGATACGCTTTGCGACTACCATAACTTCGACATTCAATGGGGTAATCACGACATTCTTTGGATGGGCGCCGCATCCGGCAACGACTGCTGCATTGCCAACGTACTCCGCCTGGCCATGCGCTACGGCAATCTCTCAGCGCTGGAAGACGGCTATGGCATCAACCTGCTCCCGCTGGCTACCTTTGCCATGGAAGTATACGCCAAAGATCCATGCCAATACTTTGCTCCCAAAATTGCACCTGAAAACAGCACCTACAATGACAAGACCTTGCGCCTTATCTCACAGATGCACAAGGCCATCACCATCATACAGTTCAAACTGGAAGCTGCCGCCATTCTCCGCCACCCGGAGTTTGACATGAACAGCCGACTGCTCCTGCACCACATCGACTTCAAGCGGAAAGTATTCCAACTCGACGGGAAAGACTACGAAATGCGCGACTGCCTGTTCCCCACCGTCGACCCGAAAAACCCATACCAGCTGACAGAAGAGGAACAAGAAATCGTACTGAAACTGCACAATTCCTTTACGGGCAGTGAGAAACTGCGCAAGCACATGAAATGCATCTTCCGCTACGGATGCATGTACAATGTCTGCAACTCCAACCTACTTTTCCATGCTTCCATGCCGATGAACGCCGACGGAACTTTGAAAGAAGTGGAAATACTGGGCAACAAATACAAGGGTGAAGCCCTGCTGAAGCGAGTAGGACAACTGATTCGTACGGCTTATTTTGCTGAAGACGACCATCCGGAAAAAGCTTTTGCCAAGGATTTCATCTGGTACCTGTGGTGCGGAAAAGATTCCCCGGCTTTCGACAAGAGCAAAATGGCTACCTTTGAACGTTATTTCCTGACCGATAAGGAGACACACAAGGAGGTGAAAGGATACTATTACACCCTACGCGACCGGGAAGATATTTGCGACATGATTCTGGATGAGTTTGGAGTGGAAGGCGAGCACCGCCACATCATCAACGGACACGTACCCGTGAAAGCCGTGAAAGGAGAGAAACCGATTAAAGCCAACGGTAAACTGATGGTTATTGACGGCGGTTTCTCCAAAGCCTATCAACCGGAAACGGGTATTGCCGGCTACACGCTGGTATACCATTCACGTGGGTTCCAGCTTGTACAGCATGAGCCGTTCACGTCTACCCAAAGAGCCATCGAAGAGGGACTGGACATCAAATCAACAACACAGATTGTAGAGTTGAGCAGCAAACGAATGATGGTAAAAGATACAGATAAGGGACGTGAACTGATGGTTCAGATTGAAGATTTAAAGAAACTGCTGGTAGCCTACCAAAACGGTATCATCAAGGAAAAAGGAAGCTGATTTCAGCTGATTTACAGCATATTCCACACAAAAGAATTTCCCTCAAGAAAACGCAAGGACGTTTACAATAAAACGTACTTGCGTTTTTCCTAAAACGTACTTACGTTTTGATTCAAACGTACTTGTGTTTTCCCTAAAACACAAGTGCGTTTTTTTACGCCCCTACTGCCCCCCTATACAAAGCCTCAATTTCACTTTTTTGCATCATTATGCATCTTTTTTTTCGCAAAACGCTTGCATATTCAAAAATAATGCGTACCTTTGCACCCGTGATTGAAAAACGCTTCAACACAAGTCAGGATGGCCCGTTCGTCTATCGGTTAGGACGCAAGATTTTCATTCTTGAAAGGGGGGTTCGATTCCCCCACGGGCTACTGAAAAAGAAACAACGCATACGGTATTCCGATGCAAAAGGATGGCCCGTTCGTCTATCGGTTAGGACGCAAGATTTTCATTCTTGAAAGGGGGGTTCGATTCCCCCACGGGCTACTGAAAAGCTGTCTCAATTCTTGAGGCGGCTTTTTTCATGTCCATAAGAATGATGCCGGCAATAAAAAAGGTGCCGAAGGCTACCACCTTCAAGCACCTCTCTTGTGAATCAATAAATATGACAATTATTTATACTCAGCCGTGCAGTTCCCCTTTAGAAGATGACACCCAAGCGGAAACCTGCCTGATTCTGTCCTTCCACATCGAAAGTCAGCGTCTGTGTCTTGTTCGTAGCATAGCTGTAATAACCGGCTACGTGGAATCCCCACTTCTTTCCTGTAGGATAAATCTTCACACCGATTTCTGGAGACACATAGAAACCCCAAGACTTGTCGTACACCCCTCCACTGCCGAAATAAGTGGTATTGCGGGCAAACATGGTACCCGCTTTTACCCCGATATACGGCTTCACATAACGGTTGGTAGAAAGATTATAAGCTCCCATCACACCAAACGGAACCTGAAAAGCCGAACGCTGCTGGTCGGTAGTCAAAGATTCCGTAGGAGACAATGACAGGGTCTGCCGCCCCACATACTGATGATTGGTATGATAGGAAGCAAACACTCCCATTTCCCAACGAGGGGTCAATTCATATCCCAATTCAAAGTTCATTCCCCATCCGCTCAGCTTGTCTGCAAAGTTGGTGGAGAAAGGAGCATTCATCTGCCAGTCAACCTTCAAGGTTGTCTTGCTGACATCATATTGCGAAAACCCTTTTACAGCTACTCCAAGGCACATAAAGGTCACTATCGCTATTCTTTTCAATACATTTATCTTCATTTGAAATTCCTCCTCTAGTAGTTTAATTGACCGATTTGATATAAGGCGACTGTTCAAAGGCCTGGACTACGGCATTCTGCAACAAGCTTTGATTGAACCGTCCGCTATACTGGAATCCGGACGCACTGGCATACCAGACTACCGGAAGATTCTTTGATGAACTGTCTGTTCCTGCTGAAAGATCCACCATCTCCATTACCAGTGTATTTGTATTATAAGAATAGGTGACAGGGTATGGATAATACCATCCGGACCAAGGGCCCCAGAAACCATAGTCCCACCAGCCACCCCAGTAGCCTCCAGTGGTCACCTGAGTAGTCTGAGCCACGTAAGAAAGCTGTACTCCCACGCTGGCCTCATCCTTTTTCTCCGGATCAAGGATACGGGTATATCCACGGTTGTTCATTTCTTCGGCCACTTCATTCAGAATCGCTTTCGCATTCTCATCTTTCCAGTAAGTGGCACGATGTCCCCCTGCTTCCAGAATACTGTCGGGCAGAAAATAAGTTTTATAGCTACCAAAGTCGGCATCCTTGTCATAATCGGTATATACTACCAAATCCGCATCCAGTTTATTCATGTCAGGGTCTTTCTCACAAGCCGACAACCCTAACAACAGACACGCAAAAAATAAAATTTTTCTCATACTACATTCCAATTTATTAAAGTGAACGGCCCTTGAATACAGAGCTCTTGAAAGCAGGTAATATCACTCCGTTCAATGTCAGACGATTAGAATTGAAATTCGGTGAAATAGTCACAGTGGCACTGTTTGTCCCTTTCGGCATGCTGATATCCAGACGGGCGGAGATGCCTATTCCCATCACATTCATGGACAGATAAGTAGTGCCTTTCTTATCGGTTTTCACCTCATAGGAAGACACAGTGCCATCTACCGTCACACCTCCCAATCCATTAGGACCTGCTGCCGGGATATTGAAAGCCACTTGTACCACAGCATCTTCTCCGTTCACCGATACAAAATTGGTGTTCGAAGTCACATAAGCTGTCTGTCCGTACTTGAATACTACCCGATCGGCTTCCAGCGTAAATTTCTTTGCATTGATAGCTTCCACAGCTTCCGCATGCTGGATACTGTCTATTTTCTCCTGGAGCGCTTTCTTTTCTGCTTTTGTCAATTCCACTTCCTGAGCCTGGATATGTCCAGCCATTAAGGCCAGAGCACATATCAAAATAGATACCATTTTTTTCATAAGTCTGCTACTTTAAAAGTTTACACCTAATAAACAAACATATCGTTCTTTTGCTGCATGAAGCCTATTTAAAAAAGTATAATATATACTCCTATTTTCAAATAAAATTATTATCTTTAGAATATATAAAGAAATAATATATCAGCCAACCTTAAAAAAACGAACTATGACACACCTCAGCGAAATTACCCTATTGATTGCCGTCATTGCACTGGCCCTCTGGCCCATCGTGCTATTCATATTACGCTTCTGGCATGAACGCCGCAAACAGCTGGAACATATTGAGAGAATGACAAAGGACGAACTGGACGAAATCACCACGCAAGACCTCGTCATCAGTGTGCTGAAGAAAATTGGCTGCCAGCCGAAAGTAAATGAGGAAAATCACATCACCTTCCAATACCAGGGAGACGATTTCTACATCGCGGCCGAAGAGGAAAACCGCTTCATTATGATATGGAATCCCTGGTGGGGCTCCATCAATGCCGACAACGAAGCTTTACCTTATCTGAAAGAAATCATCAACCTGGCCAATGTGAACTCACTGGTCACTACGGTATATATGGCCGATGAGGATGAAAAGACTATCGGACTGCATTCCCGTTGCCACACGTTTTTCTCGCCCAACGAAGGAGAACTGGAAGAACACATGAAAATGCTGCTCGACTATTTCTTCGACATGCATAATGTCATCAAGGACAACATGAACCAACTGGGACAGGCTGCCATCAATGAAGAAGAAAAGAAAGAGCGCGTAAAAGTAAAAGGCTTCTCCGCCTACAAGGAAAACACCATGCCTATTGAGCCGAAGAAGGAAGCGGACAAGAAGGAGTAGCCGCCTCGTCACCGGACTTGCGCATACTGAACTCACAGCCGCAGTACTGCTGGTTGTAGAAATTATATTCCTTGATAATGGCAATGCGACGCTCGCTGAGCCCTCCCTTGCGCCAGTTCTGCTCCCACCAGGTCACATCCGGATAGGCCTCTACCGCCCAACGTCCGGCTTCATTAATCTGGTCCAAACTCTTCCAGCGCGAGGAAGCCAAAGTAGTGGTTATCACCGAAAAGCCGTGTTCATGGGCATAACGGGCCGTATCGGCCAAACGCATCTTGAAACATTTCAGGCAACGCCCTCCCCGCTCCGGTTCATTTTCCAGTCCGGCTACCGTGCAGCGCCAGGCTTCGTGGTCATAATCCGCATCCACAATCTCCAGCCCCAGCGACTGGGCATAACGGGTACATTCGTCCTTGCGGATGTTGTATTCCTCCAGCGGATAGATGTTCGGATTGCAATAATAAATGGTAGGACGCACCCCATGCTGCATCAGACATTCAATAATGGCCGATGAGCAAGGCGCACAGCAGGTATGCAGCAACACTTTGTCTGCCCCACCGGGTACTTCCAGTTCAAATTTTTTCTTTTTCATCGCTTCCTCCCTTTTTATGCACACGATTCAGACGATTCATCCGTATAGGCCGCAAACAACGGCTGCAAGATTTCCGGTACCTCCACTCCTTCATCGCGTATACCTTTCAGGCAACGGTACGCCTCGTCGGTCAACGAAAAATACATCTCCCGCTTGTCCTTTTCTCCTAAGGTACGCACCAGCAGGTTGCGTTCCTCCACCGCCCGTATTACCTTCGAAGCATGCGAAGGAGTCAGTCCGGTACGCTCCACAATCGTGCGGGCTGCCACTTGCTCCTTGCCGATGGCACACAGCACCATGGCCTCGTTCAAAGACACCCCATGCGCCTGCAGCAGGTGCGATTCAAGATCAGAGAGAGCCCGGAAGAGCTCTCTCATCACACAGATACATTTTATTTTTTCCATACGTTAAATAAACAGATTGACATTGGCTTCCTCGGCACGGTCCATATAAGTGGCTACCCCACCAATGGTCACGTTGTCCAGCAGTTCTTCTTTCTTGATGCCCATCACGTCCATCGACATCTGGCAGGCAATAAACTCTACTCCGTTGTCAATAGCCTGCTGACGGAGTGACTCCAACGAATCGATGCCTTTCTTCTGCATGATATAACGCATCATCTTTGAGCCCATACCGCCCATGTTCATCTTCGAGAGCTTCAGTTTCCGTGAACTGGAGGGAAGCATCATGCCGAACATCTTTCCGAAGAGGTCTTTCTGCACCGCCGGTTTCCGTTCCTTCTTGATGGCATTCAGCCCCCAGAAGGTAAAGAAAATAGTCACTTTCTTTCCGGTAGCCGCCGCGCCGTTAGCCAGCACAAAGGTAGCCAAAGTTTTGTCAAGGTCATCGCTGAAAAGAATGAAAGTTTTCCCCTTCTCTTTCGGTGCCCGACGGACAGCCTCCATGGCACAGGCCGTAGCCTTCTCTACCAACACTTTATAGATTCCCCCTTCCGACTTCGAAGACAGGAAACGATTTCCGGTAGTACGGCACCACGCTTCTGCATCACGCGGAAAACCCGCATCCGTGGCATGGATTTCCATCTGTTCCCCGGCTTCCAGTTCCTCCATTCCTTTTTTCAACCGCAAAATCGGGCCCGGGCACTGGATGCCGCAAGCATCGACCACGTGTACCTTCTTGCAGTCCGCGGTTCCTTCAGCCGTGTCACAAGTGCAAACCACCTCGCATGCCTCATCCGGCTGACAAACCGGAGTAACTGCCGCATTGTAGGTCTTGATACCGCCAATCAGGTTACGCACATCCTTGTAGCCATTGTCTTTCAGAATATTGGATGCCAGATATCCGCGCAATCCGACTCCACAATACAGGAACACCGGCTTATCCGACGGAATCTCCTTCATCCGCTGACGCATCTCATCCAAAGGTACATTGACCGCTCCGGCAATGTGTCCCAATTCATATTCGTCTTTCGTACGGACATCGACCAAGGTCACCTTCGTCAAATCGGCCTGCTGCAATTCTCTCCAGTAAAGCGGAGTCATCTTGCCGCTCAAGATGTTTCCAGCTACATAGCCCGACACGGCTACCGGATCTTTGGCAGAAGAGAAAGGAGGTGCATAGGCATGTTCCAGCTGCATCAAATCATAAACCGTACCTTTCTGCTTGATGACCAGCGCATATTCATCAATGCGTTTGTCCACCCCATTGTATCCCACAATCTGTGCCCCGTACAACCGTCCGTCTTCCGGAGAGAAGGTTATCTTGATATCCATCTGCAAAGCTCCCGGATAGTATCCGGCATGGGAACCGGAGTGGATGGTAGCCGACAAGTACGGAATACCGAACGCCTTCAAACGTTTGGCGGGAAGTCCGGTAGAAGCCACGGTCAAATCGAACACCTTGGCAATGGCCGTACCAATGGAGCCCTCGTATTTCACTTTATTGCCAAACGTCATGTTATCGGCTACGATACGTGCCTGACGGTTGGCCGGCCCTGCCAGAAAATTCAGCCAAGGCTTGCCCGTAATCGGATGCGGATATTCAATGGCATCGCCTACGGCATAGACAGACTCATCGGAAGTCTGCAAGTATTCATTCACGTAGATACCCTTCATTTCGCCCAACTTCAATCCGGCTTCCACGGCCAGACGAGTCTCTGCCCGTACACCGATGGAAAGAATCACCAGCTGTGCCTCAGCCTGCAAACCCGACTGGAACTTCACCTTCAACCCGGACGCTGTTTTTTCAAAGGCTTCTACCGCCTGCTTCAAGTACAGTTTGACACCTTTCTGCTGCAGATGAGTGTGTACCAAAGCCGCCATGGAGAAATCCACCGGTCCCATCACCTGGTCGGCCATCTCCACCACGGCTACCTCTATCCCTGCATGATGCAAGTTCTCGGCCATCTCCAGTCCGATGAAACCACCTCCTACGATGACGGCTTTCTTCACCTCATGGCCCTGCATGTAGTTCTTGATACGGTCGGTATCTGCCACATTCCGCAGAGTAAAGATTCCTTCACTATCAATTCCGGGCAAAGGAGGACGAACCGGAGAAGCCCCCGGAGAAAGCAACAGTTTATCATAGGTTTCTGTGTACTCCTTCCCTTCCGAAGTGCGCACTTTCACTTCCTTGCGGGCCGTATCGATAGCCATCACTTCCGAACGTACCCGCACATCGATATGAAAACGTGCGGAAAAGGCTTCAGGAGTCTGCACAAACAAACGGTTACGGTCTTGAATCACTCCACCTATATAATAAGGCAAACCACAATTGGCATAAGAGATGTATTCCCCGCGTTCAAACAAAATGATTTCGGCCTTTTCCGTGTTTCTCCGAATACGGGCAGCCGCAGTGGCTCCACCTGCTACCCCACCTACAATGACATACTTCATATTAATCTATTTTCTTTGTTATTATTTTCTATTGGAAACTATTTGCAAAGAAAAGGAATAATCAAGAAAAGAATAAATTTCCAGTGGAAAATATTCTGCAATTAAGGATTATTAAGAAGTCAGCGAGAAATTCTTACGCCAGTTTCTGGTAAGCCAAGCGAGGGGTACCGTTGCTGATATAAATAATACCACAATATACAAAGCCCATGGATTGCACCAAGTTCTGCATCACCTTGTTATCAGCATGCGTATCAATCCGCAAACAGGGCCATTGACGGAAACACCAATCGATACACAGTTTCCCGATTCCATGGCAAGAACCGTCAGAAGCCAGACGATGAATCACATAATAAGGAGAATCATCCTTCCACTCCCCGTCCTCGATATAGGCATACGTGGGGTCTGGACCTTGAATGAAACAGAAGGTGGCCACTGCCTTTCCTTCTTCAGTCACACACACATAACAATGGGAAGCCTCTATTTCTCTCTGTATCAATTCCCGTTGTGGATAGCCGTTAATCCACTGATTCGGATTTCCTGTACGGACCATAAAATGACGGGCTTCTTCAAATATTTCCATCAATCGATCCAAATCTGCCAATGAGGCCTTGCGTATCTGTAAATCCATAAATCTCCTTTTTACGAAAATCGACACAAAACTAATGTTTTCTTTCGTTTTCCGGGCGAATATGCTTGGTTTTTTAAAATATTATTGTACCTTTGTCACGCTTCCAAGCAACAATGGGGCATTAGCTCATCTGGCTAGAGCGTTTGACTGGCAGTCAAAAGGTGGCAGGTTCGAGTCCTGTATGCTCCACATTTCCTTTCCCACACCGTGGAAATTTTCCCTTGATAACCCACAAACAAACCCTGTCCATCTTACCACCCACTCATTATTATGTACAGCATTTTAATCATAGAAGACGATAAAAGAGTGGCCGACCTCTTGAAAACCGGATTGGAAGAAAATGGTTATAACGTTTTCGTGGCATACGACGGTGCCATGGGACTCCGACTTTTTCAGTCGCATACTTTCCAATTGGTCATTTCGGATATCATCCTCCCCAAACTGGACGGATTCGAGCTTTGCAAGGAAATACGCAAACTCAATGTACAGATTCCTATCCTCATGCTGACGGCCCTCGGTTCCACGGATGACAAGCTGGACGGATTCGATGCCGGAGCAGACGATTATATGGTGAAACCATTCGATTTCAGGGAACTGAATGCCCGTATAAAAGTACTGCTGAAGCGGAAAAACGAAGCGGAGAGTCCGGCTTCTCCTCCCGATAAACTGAATTACAAGGATCTGCAAGTAGACACCAACCGCAGGGAAGTTACCCGGCAAGGTATTCCGATCCGTCTCTCCCCCAAAGAATACAACCTGCTGACCTACATGGTACAGCATCCGGAAAGGGTCATCAGCCGGGTGGAAATAGCCGAAAAGGTATGGAATACCCACTTTGATACCGGTACCAATTTCATCGATGTATATATCAATTACCTGCGTAAGAAAATAGACAAAGACTTCGACACCAAACTGATTCACACCAAACCCGGAATCGGATTTATTCTTACCGACGAAAAGCCATGAAAATAAAGACCACCCTGACACTCAAAAATACCGGAGTCATAGCCGTGGTATTTCTGTTGTGCATGAGCCTGATTTACTTGTTCAGCGAACACATCCGGAGCAACACGTTCTTCCACAACCTGAAAAGTGAGGCTGTGACCAAAGCACACCTTTTCCTGCAAGACCAGGTAGATGCCCGCATCATGCAGTCCATCTATCTAAACAACAAAGAGTTTATCAATGAAGTGGAAGTGGCGGTCTATACCCCCGATTTCCGTATGCTTTACCACGATGCCGTCGAGAATGACATCATCAAGGAAAGTCCGGAAATGATCCGTCACATTCTTCACGAAAAAGAAATAGAATTCCACATCGGGAAGTATCAGGCCATCGGGATGGTCTATCCTTTTCAAGGCAAGGACTATATCGTGACTGCCGCTGCTTACGACGGTTACGGCCACACCAACCTGCTGGAACTCCAAAAGACCTTGATTATTCTGTTTTTCTTCGGACTGCTGCTATTGTTCGTGACCTGTTATTTCCTTGTACGAGCTTCTTTAAAGCCTATTCGGGAAATCGTAAGGGAAGTAGAGAATATCACGGCTTCCCATATCGACCGCCGATTACCGGTGAGAAACGAGAAAGACGAACTCGGAGAACTGAGCCTGGCTTTTAATGACCTGCTGGAACGACTGGAAATTTCATTCAATGCACAGAAGATGTTTGTCAGCAACGTATCCCACGAGATGAGAACGCCGTTAGCTGCCCTGATGGCGGAACTGGATTTGGCCTTGCAAAAGGAACGGACCGAAGCTCAATACCGCCAAGCCATGCAAAACGTATTACAGGATGCACGACGCATGACCAAACTGATTGACGGACTCCTCAATCTGGCCAAGGCAGATTACCAGAAAGAGCAAATCAAGATGCACGAAATCCGGCTCGACGAACTGCTGCTGGATACCCGGGAACTGATTCTGCGGGCCCACCCGGAATACCACATCGAACTGATTTTCGAACAGGAAGATGCCGAAGACGACCGGATGATTACCGTCATGGGCAACTCCTACCTGCTGAACATCGCCTTTGCCAATCTGATTGAAAACAACTGCAAGTATTCGGAAAACAAATCCTCCTTCGTCCAAATCTCCTATTGGGACAAATGGGCGATTGTCCGCTTGTCCGACAATGGAATTGGCATATCGGACAAGGAAAAAGAGCAGATTTTCACCTTATTCTACCGAGGGGAACAAGACAAACAGACAGAAGGACACGGCATCGGCATGGCACTTGCCCAAAAGATTATCGGACTTCACCAAGGACATCTTGCCGTACATTCCAAGCAAGGAGAAGGCACGACCTTCACCATTGAACTGCCTCATATCTAAAAGTTCCTTTTTCAGCTTCCACACCACACTATCAGAACAATGGCCGGAAACAACCGGCAGAATTCTAATAGTTTTCTAATACCACTCTAATTATCCTCTAACAGGCCCTGCCAAGAGTATCGCTTACTTTTGCCGTGCGAAAAGGAAATAGAGTAATCACCCCTACGAATTCAGGTATTATGTGGAAAAGAAGAAAAAGTAAGGAAACAAGCACATTCAATGCGGAAAAGGTATTTTTGGCAGCCACCCAGCCCCTCAACACCGTATGCAATTATTTCCAGACCAGCAAAAACGGACTGACCTCCGAAGAAATCGAGAACCGGCAGTCCATCTATGGAACGAATGAAGTAGCACACGAACAGAAGAAGAATCCGGTTTCCACCTTCATCAAGGCCTTCATCAACCCCTTCATTGGCGTACTGACCGTGCTGGTGGTCATTTCTTTCGTACTTGACGTCTTGCTGGCCAACCCTGGCGAACAGGACTGGACAGCTATTTTCATTATTCTGACGATGGTAATTGCCAGCACCATCCTCCGTTTCTGCCAGGAATGGAAAGCCAACGCTTCGAGCGAGGCTTTGCTCAAGATGGTCACGAACACCTGCTATGTGAAACGTGCCGGCCAGCACGATGAAGAAATCAACATCACAGAACTGGTGCCGGGGGATATTGTCATGATTGCTGCCGGCGACATGATACCCGCCGACCTCCGCATCATCGAAGCGAAAGACCTGTTTGTCAGCCAGTCCTCCTTGACAGGAGAATCGGACCCGATTGAAAAGCGTCCGGAAACCAATACGAACAAACACCGCAAAGGCAGTGTCATAGAACTGGAAAACATCTGTTTCATGGGCTCCAACGTAGTCAGCGGTTCGGCCACCGGCATTGTCATTGCCACCGGAAACAACACTTACCTGGGCACCATTGCCCGGAGCATTGCCGGACACCGTGCCGCCACCGCCTTCGACAAAGGAATCAGCAAAGTCAGCTTCCTGCTCATACGCTTCATGCTCATCATGATTCCCTTCGTGTTTCTGGTCAACGGAGTGACCAAAGGCGACTGGCTGGAAGCTTTTATCTTTGCCGTTTCGGTAGCCGTGGGCCTCACACCGGAGATGCTTCCGATGATTGTGACGGCCAACCTTGCCAAAGGAGCCGTAGCCATGTCCAAGAAGAAAACCATCGTAAAAGACTTGAATGCCATTCAAAACTTCGGGGCTATGAACATTCTCTGTACCGACAAAACCGGTACCCTCACCTGTGACCAGATTGTATTGGAAAAATACATCAATGCCGACGGGAGCAGCGATGAAAGCCGCCGTATTCTGCGTCATGCCTATTTCAACAGCTTCTTCCAGACCGGATTGAAAAACCTGATGGACAAGGCCATCCTGTCGCACGTCAAGGAACTGTCATTGGAATACTTGAAAGACAACTATGTCAAGGTGGACGAAATACCGTTCGATTTCACCCGGCGGAGAATGTCGGTCGTAGTAGAAGACCGACAAGGAAAACGACAGATTATCACCAAAGGCGCCGTAGAAGAGATGCTGGCCATCTGCTCACATGCCGAATTCGACGGAGAGGTACATCCCATGACGGAAGCCCTGAAACATAAGGCACATCGTATCATTGAGCAGATGAACAAGCAAGGTATGCGGGTCATTGCCGTAGCACAGAAAAGCTACCTCGACAAAGCGTGCGACTTCTGTGTGGAAGATGAAAAAGAGATGGTGCTGATTGGCTATCTGGCCTTTCTGGACCCACCCAAGCCATCGGCAGCCAAGGCTATACAGCAATTGCATGAACACGGCATTGAGGTCAAAATCTTGTCTGGAGACAACGATGCCGTGGTACGCACCATCGCCCGGCAAGTAGGTATCAACACTACCAACGCGCTTAGCGGCCCTCAACTGGCCGACTTGAATGAGGAGGAAAAGATGAAAGCAGTACGCGAGACGACCGTCTTCTCCAAACTGACTCCCGTACAGAAAACGGAAATCATCACTCTCCTCCAAACTCAGCAAAATACCGTCGGCTTCTTAGGTGATGGTATCAACGATGCGGCAGCCCTCCGCCAGTCGGACATCGGAATCTCGGTCGACTCAGCCGTAGACATCGCCAAGGAAAGTGCCGACATCATCCTGCTGGAGAAGAGCCTGATGGTATTGGAAGACGGGGTACTGGAAGGAAGAAAGACCTTCGGCAACATCATTAAATACATCAAGATGACCGCCAGTTCCAATTTCGGCAACATGTTCAGTGTCATGGCAGCCAGTGCTTTCCTGCCCTTCCTGCCCATGCTTCCCATTCATCTGCTGATTCAGAACCTGCTGTATGATATTTCGCAGACCACCATCCCCTTCGACCGGATGGATGCGGAATACCTCCGGAAACCCCGGAAATGGGATGCCTCCGACCTGAGCCGCTTCATGATTTTCATCGGTCCCATCAGTTCCATCTTCGACATCGTCACTTATCTGGTGATGTGGTTCGCCTTCGGCTGCCAGAGCATGGAGCATCAGACCCTCTTCCAGTCCGGATGGTTCATCGAAGGCCTGCTGTCGCAAACCCTGATTGTACACATGATACGTACGCGGAAAGTGCCGTTCATACAAAGCCGTGCCTCCTGGCAGGTAACCGGACTGACCCTGCTCATCATGGCTACCGGTATCCTGATTCCCTTCACCCCGTTTGGGACCTCCATCGGTCTGGAAGCCTTGCCTGCGAGCTATTTCCCCTGGCTGTTCGGCATCCTGCTCTCCTACTGCGTACTGACACAACTGATTAAGAACTGGTACATCCATCGTTTCACCAAATGGTTATGACAAAACTTATCAAATACATACTGGTCATTGCAACGGTATCCCCCTGCCGTTGCTTTGCCCAGAAACTCCTGATCAATTATACCACCGAACTGCAGAGCGATTTCAAGAAAGGAACCAACTGGGTGAATTTGTTACGGTTGGATTTTTCCGCCCCGCTAGGCCAGTCTGCCACCCTTGAAGCAGCCACCCTCAGCACGGCAAAGACCCGCACCGAGTCGTTGGCCCATGATTGGCAAACCTTTTCCAACATCGAAGAAGACAATCATCCGCTGGCCGTGGCCATACTGGGTATCCGGCAGCCAATGGGAAACTCCAGCCTGTTCATCGGCATCCGCAACCTGAACGAGGACTATTTCACTTCGCCAGCCACCAGCCTGTTCACCAACAGTTCATGCGGCATCTTTCCCACCTTGTCGGCCGATTATCCCATAGCCAACTATCCGGTTTCTTCCATGGGGGTACACTACGAGTTACAACATGCTCAATGGACCCTGCAAGCTTCTTTGTATAACGGAAAAGCCTCCTATCGCTTTACAGGAAAAGAAAATGTATTCCGTTTCTGCCCGAAGCACGACGGGATACTCTGTCTCACCTCATTCAACTATCAGTATCATGACAGCAATTATCACATGGGCTTTGCTTTACATAGCGGGATGTATCGGAATTATGCAAAAGGAGATACGGAACAAGCATCAGAAAAAGAAAAGAAAGAAATCCGGAAAATAATCTGGGGATATGCAGAACAGTTAATCACTCCTCGCCTGCAAGTGCTCTTACAGTTTTCTGCTCAATGGCACGCCAGCCAAGGATGCAAACACTATTCCGGAGCAGGCCTTGTATGGCAATGTGGAAAAACAGAAGGCGGACTATTCACCGATTACGCCCGTTTCTCCCATTCACACGAATGGGCCAGTGAATTCACTTGGAAGATTCCCTGCCTGGGCAAAGGGTTCATACAGCCCACCTTGCATCTGATCCATCAGCCGGAAGCACAGTACCTGATTGGCCTGTTGCGCTTCGGATACGTGCTTCCGGCCCTCTGATATAGAATTATTTCACTACAATCTCATCGGTAAACAAGAATCCACCGGCTTCAGGATTGATGTCAGCCTGTACCCGCACGTAACGAGCCTCGCAAGTGCCCTCCCATGCATAATTCTGGATAGTCAGCTTTTCATCCGTAATAGGCAGCGTCGTCGTAATCGTCTTCAACAGCGTATATTCCTTTCCGTCGTCCGAAACCAGGAAACTGACCTTCTGCGGCAGGAAGACACCCGGACCTATCAACTGCATGAAGTCGATGGAAAGCTGGCGGATAGGCTGTGATTTCTCCAGATCCACCACCGCGTCCATTCCCTTTCCAAGGAATCCCTGCCAGCGTAAATCGGTATAGACCCATCCCCCATGGATGCCGTTGGTCAAAGCTCCGTCTCCTCCTGCCGGATAGTAATCCGCCGCATAAGGCCGCAGATACTCTACCTTCTTGCCTTTTGCCAGATGGTTGTCGACACTCAGTGCCTCCAGACGGTTACCCACTTCATTCTTCAAGTCAAAAGTATGGTATCCCAATGAATCCAACACTTCCACTTCCTGCAAAGCCTCCGCATGGAAACGCTTCCAGTCCTTCCGTTCCGGGTTGGTCCAAGCCACCTCGGCCAAGGCCAGCAAACGAGGATAAATCATGTATTCCGTATGTTCTGGTGTAGACAAATATTCCGTCCATACATTTCCTTGAACTCCCCACACACAATCCAGCTTATCTGCCGGGAAAGCCGGGGTTACAGGCTCATAAGAATATACCTTTTCCAACGGAAGATACCCTCCAATGGCTTCAGGCTGTGTGCGCGGTGCATCCTGATAACTGTCGAAATAGCAATAGGCACCCGGCGACAGAATCGTGCGCAGCCCTCTTTTCACTGACTCGGCTCCTTTGTCTTCTCCACGCCACACGGTCACAGCCGAGGTTTCATCCAACTCGCCAGTCAGTATTTCGTCCCAACCAATCATCTTACGGCCGTTCTCCCGCAAGAACTTTTCAATTCTTGAAACAAGATACTCCTGCAGCTCGCCTTCTTCTTTCATTCCTTCTTCCTTCATCCATGCCTGACAGTCGGGACATTGTTTCCAGTGGTTCGTGCTGGCCTCATCCCCTCCAATATGAATGTATTCCGACGGGAAAAGCGCCATCACTTCCTTCAACACATCGGTCAGGAAAGTGTAAGTCAATTCTTTTCCAGGGCAGAACTCGCCCCCGGGCTTTAAATCACCCCCGCAGGCCAGCTGCGGAAGGGCAGCCAAGACTTCCTCCGAGTGAGCCGGCATCTCAATCTCCGGAATCACCGTAATATGAAGCTGACGGGCATATTCCACAATCTCTTTCACATCTTCCTGCGTATAGTATCCTCCAGAAGCCCCCGGAGCATCCTGCCGGCAATACGTCCGTCCGCCGTTCCACCAGCTTTTCCAGTCCGGGAAAGGACGATAGGCTGTTTCACGCGTCAGTTCCGGATATTTCTTGATTTCAATCCGCCATCCGGCCCCATCGGTCAGATGCCAGTGGAAGCGGTTCAGCTTGTAACGAGCCAATGCATCCAGCTGTTTCTTGACAAATTCTTTGGTATAAAAATGACGTGACACGTCCAAGTGCATGCCTCGGTATGCGAAACGCGGTGCATCCTCAATGGTCACTTCCGGCAACAGGAAGGTATTATTTCCTGCCGGCTGTATCAACTGATTTATTGACTGAAAAGCATAGAACAAACCGGAAGTAGAAGTAGCCTCCACTTGAATCCCCTTTTTCGTCACTTCCAACCGATAGGCTTCCTCCTTCATCTGCGACTGTTTCGGGCTGAGCAATTTAAACACAATATCCGTCTTCCCCCTTTTTTTATAAGTCCATGCAAAAGGAGACTGACCGACATATTTTACAAAATCTTCCTTATCCGCCCCTTTCAGGTTACATGAAAAAGAAGCATTTTTCTGAAAAACAAAATGACCTTCACCCACCACCATCTGTTGAGGGTAAGGAATGACATAACTCTCCGATACAGAAGTAGCCACGGCCGAAAATGCCATCGCTACAAAGAAATAAAGGAATAACAAGGATTTCATCTGTTGATTATTTATAAGGATTTTCAAATGTTTTTAAAGTTAACCATTTCCACATTAAAAAGCAAATAAGAAAAAACATTTCTCCAGCCGATGCTTTCAACGGGCAAAAAAAATCCTCGTAAAACCTTGATTTTACGAGGACTAGTAAAACTTTGCGGAGAGACAGGGATTCGAACCCCGGGTACCTCGCAGTACAACGGTTTTCAAGACCGCCGCAATCGACCACTCTGCCACCTCTCCAAAACTCCGATTGAGAGTTGCCTTGTTTTTCAAAGGCGATGCAAAGGTAGGCATTATTTTGGAATCCACAAATATTTGCCGCCTTTTTTGATTATTTTTTCCCATTGTCGTACCTTTGCATCCCAGTAAAATGAACCTACAACCCATGATATATCCGCATAATTTCGAACAAAAGATTGGATTCGACCAAATCCGACAATTGCTGAAAGCCCGCTGTTTAAGTACCTTAGGAGAAGAACGCGTAGACGAAATGGCCTTTTCGGACGACTATCAGGAAATCAACCGCCGACTGGAACAGGTGGTGGAATTCGTACGAATCACCCAGGAAGAGGAGGATTTCCCGGCACAATATTTCTTCGATGTACGCCCTTCGCTGAAACGTATCCGTGTGGAGGGCATGTACATGGACGAGCAGGAACTCTTCGACCTGCGCCGCTCGCTGGAAACCATCCGCGACATCGTACGCTTTCTCCAGCAGACTGATGGAGACGAAGCAGACGATACGGCCACTTCCCCTTATCCGGCACTACATGAACTGGCGGGAGATATCCTGACCTTTCCACAACTGATTGCCCGCATTGACAGCATTCTCGACAAGTTCGGAAAAATAAAAGATAATGCTTCTACGGAACTGTTGCGCATCCGACGCGAACTTTCAGCTACCACCGGAAGTATCTCGCGCAGCCTGAACAGCATCCTCCGGGCGGCCCAGTCGGAAGGATATGTCGACAAAGACGTGACCCCCACCATGCGCGACGGCCGTCTGGTCATTCCGGTCGCTCCGGGCATGAAACGGAAAATCAAAGGTATCGTGCACGACGAGTCGGCCACCGGAAAGACGGTGTTCATCGAACCGGCGGAAGTGGTGGAAGCCAACAACCGCATCCGGGAACTGGAGGGAGAAGAGCGGCGGGAGATTATCCGTATCCTGACCGATTTCTCGGCGACGGTCCGTCCGCAGATACCGGCCATCCTGCAATCTTACGAGTTCTTAGCTGAAATTGACTTCATCCGCGCCAAAGCACTGTTCGGCATCGAAATAAAAGGCCTGAAGCCCTCGTTCGAAAACCAGCAGATTGTCGACTGGTTCCAGGCGGTACATCCCCTGTTGCAAATGTCGCTGGCCAAACACGGCAAGAAAGTGGTTCCCTTGGACATCACCCTTACCCGTGAGAAACGCATCCTGTTGATTTCCGGTCCGAATGCCGGAGGTAAGTCCGTCTGCCTGAAAACCGTCGGACTGTTGCAATACATGCTTCAGTGCGGCATGCTGGTGTCCATGCACGAGCGGAGCCATGCCGGCATCTTCAGCCACATCTTCATTGACATCGGCGACGAGCAGAGCATCGAGGACGACCTGAGTACCTACTCTTCCCACCTGACCAACATGAAGGTAATGCTGAAATCATGCAACGGCCAGAGCCTCATCCTGATTGATGAGTTCGGAGGAGGCACGGAACCGCAGATTGGCGGGGCCATTGCCGAAGCCGTCTTGAAGCGTTTCAACCTGAAAGGTACCTTTGGGGTCATCACCACCCATTACCAGAACCTGAAGCATTTTGCCGAAGACCACGAAGGCGTGGTGAACGGCGCCATGCTCTACGACCGTCACGAAATGCGCGCCCTCTTCCAGTTGCAGATTGGCAATCCGGGAAGTTCGTTTGCCGTAGAAATTGCCCGGAAAATCGGACTTCCGGAAGAAGTCATCGCCGATGCCTCGGAAATTGTGGGAAGCGAATACATCCAGAGCGACAAATACCTGCAAGACATCGTACGCGACAAGCGTTACTGGGAAACCAAACGCCAAAACATCCGCAAGCGGGAAAAACAGATGGAAGACACCATTGCCCGCTATGAGAAAGAAATAGAAGAATTGGAGCGCAGCCGAAAAGAAATCCTGAAAAAAGCCAAGGAAGAAGCCGAACACCTGCTCCAGGAATCGAACGCCAAGATTGAAAATACCATCCGCACCATCAAAGAGGCACAGGCTGAGAAAGAGCGCACCCGCACTGCCCGACAAGAGCTGACAGACTTCAAGGAGCAGGTGGAGAAACTCGACAAGGCGGCACTGGAAGAAAAAATTGCCCGCAAGATGGAGCAGCTCCGTGAAAAACAGGAACGGAAAAAAGACAAGAAGGCCAAACAGCAGCAGAAGGCCTCCGAACCTCAGCCCGTACCTAAAGTCCGTCCGATAGAAGCCGGCGACTATGTCCGAATAAAGGGACAGACCAGCGTGGGACAAGTGATGGACATCAACGGCAAGAACGCCGTAGTCATGTTCGGCCTGATGAAAACCAACGTGAAAACCGAACGGCTGGAACGGACCGATGCCCCGAAAGCCGCTCCTCTTTCCAACAAGACGACCTTTGTGAGCAGCGAGACGCAAGACCGGATGTACGAAAAGAAACTGAATTTCAAGCAAGATTTGGATGTCAGAGGAATGAGAGGCGATGAAGCCATCCAGGCCGTCACTTATTTCATTGATGATGCCATCTTAGTGGGAGTCAGCCGCGTACGCATCCTGCACGGTACGGGTAGCGGTATCCTGCGCACCCTTATCCGCCAGTATCTGGCCACCGTCCCGGGAGTCGCTCATTTCCAGGACGAGCACGTACAATTCGGAGGGGCCGGCATCACCGTGGTCGATTTAAAATAACCCGAAGGGATTTTACAAACAGATACGACAAGCATATACGATTATTGCGTATCTTTGCAGAAAACTCACACCTATTTTGAGATGAAATCAATCAGAGAACTATATCGCATCGGAACGGGCCCGTCCAGCAGTCACACCATGGGCCCCCGCAAGGCAGCTGAACAGTTCCTTGCACGCAATCCACAGGCTGCTTCTTTTGAAGTCACGCTGTACGGAAGTCTGGCAGCCACCGGACGCGGTCACATGACCGACGTGGCCATTCTGGACACCCTGCAACCTCACGCTCCCGTGGAAATCATCTGGAAGCCTCATGTATTCTTTCCTTTCCACCCCAACGGAATGACCTTCAAGGCATTCGACGCCCAAAAGAAGAAACTGGACGAATGGACGGTGTTCAGCGTGGGAGGAGGCGCACTGGCGGAAGAAGGACACGACCGCACGGCCACCGACGACATCTACAGCATGAACACCATGAGCCAGATACTCTACTGGTGCGAACACACCGGAAGAAGTTACTGGGAATACGTGGAACAGTGCGAAGGCAAGGAAATCTGGGATTTTCTGGCAGAGGTATGGGAAACCATGAAGGCAGCCATCCATCGTGGACTGGATGCCGAAGGGGTACTGCCCGGTCCACTGAACCTGCGCCGCAAAGCTTCTTCTTATTACATCCGGTCGAAAGGATACAAGGATTCTCTCCGTTCCCGAGGACTGGTCTTTGCCTACGCCCTGGCCGTCAGCGAAGAGAACGCTTCGGGAGGAAAAATCGTGACAGCACCTACTTGCGGTGCCTGTGGAGTGGTTCCGGCCGTTTTGTATCACCTGCAAAAAAGCCGTGAATTCAGTGACGCACGTATCCTCCGGGCACTAGCCACTGCCGGCCTGGTAGGTAACATCGTAAAACACAACGCTTCCATTTCCGGTGCCGAAGCCGGATGTCAGGCCGAAGTGGGAGTAGCTTGTTCCATGGCTTCCGCCGCAGCCAGCCAGTTGTTTGGCGGCAGTCCGGCACAGATTGAATATGCGGCAGAAATGGGACTGGAACATCACTTGGGCATGACCTGCGACCCGGTGTGCGGACTGGTACAGATTCCTTGTATCGAACGTAACGCGTATGCAGCTGCCCGCGCCCTTGATGCCAACATCTATTCGGCCTTTACCGACGGACACCATCGGGTATCCTTCGACAAGGTCGTCGAGGTCATGAAACAGACAGGCCACGACCTTCCGTCTTTGTATAAAGAGACCAGCGAAGGAGGCCTCGCCAAGAACTATCAACCTATGGATTAAGGACTTAAGAAATCACAAGGACGTTTCCCGAAAAACGCCTTTGCGTTTCATTTAAAACGCCTAAGCGTTTGGATCAAAACGCACTTGCGTTTAAGATAAAACGTCCTTGCGTTTTGAACAAAACGTACTTACGTTTTAGACAAAACGCAAAGGCGTTTTCTGCAAGTCCTCAAAACCCGCCTTTTACCCGTATTTATCCCCCTAAAAAGCCGTTTTTACATGACTTTCATCAGCCACTACGATTCCCCTCTTGGCGGTATCACCCTTGCTGCCACAAACGACAGACTCTGCGGACTTTGGTTTGACGGACAAAAATATTTCGGCAGCACCCTTCAGGGAGAGACTAAAGAAGCGGAAACTCCTGTCCTCTGTCAGACCCGACAGTGGCTCGACATTTATTTTGCGGAAGGACAGCCCGACTTTTTCCCTTCCATGCAACTCATAGGTACCCCTTTCCAGCAAACCGTCTGGAACATTTTGCGTAACATCCCCTGCGGAGAAACCCGAACTTACAAAGAGGTTGCCGCTGAAACCGCTCGTCGGCTCGGACGCCCTCACATGGCCGCCCAGGCGGTAGGAAATGCCATCGGACACAACCCCATCAGTATCCTCATCCCCTGCCATCGGGTGGTAGGAACCAACGGCAGCCTGACCGGATATGCCGGAGGAACAGACCGCAAACTTGCCTTGCTACAGATTGAACATATACCTTATTATATAAAGTAATTACATGAAACCGTACGCAGTTTATTTATTCGATTTTGACTATACCCTGGCCGACTCTTCCCGCGGCATCGTGATGTGCTACCGTAACGTGCTCGAACGTCATGGATTTCACGAGGTGGACGATCACGCCATCAAACGCACCATCGGAAAAACACTGGTCGACTCCTTTTCTATCCTGAGCGGAGTGACGGATGTCGATACGCTGGAAACCTATCGGAAAGAATACGTGAAAGAAGCCGACCAGCACATGACAGCCAACACCCGGCTTTTCCCCGAGACGGAAGAGGTGCTGCACGCACTGAAAGCACGCGGTGCCCGCATCGGTATCATCTCTACCAAATACCGCTACCGCATCCTAGAACTGCTGGGAAAGAAATTTCCGGAAGGATTCATTGACATCATCATAGGAGGTGAAGACGTGAAAGAAGCCAAGCCCTCTCCCGAAGGATTGCTGTTGGCCATTTCTCGCTTGGAATGTCCCAAAGAGCAAGTACTCTATCTGGGCGACAGCACAGTGGATGCGGAAACAGCCCAAAATGCCGGAGTCGACTTTGCCGGCGTCTTGCACGGCATGACCACCCGCGAGGAGCTGGCAGCCTATCCGCATGTAGCCATCCTGCCCGACCTGACTCTACTTAAATAAAAAAAACAGACTTATCAGTCTTTTTTTCAGATAAATAGTTGGTTATGTAAATTTAAAACCGTAAATTTGCAGCCGATTTTAGTCCGTGGAGGTAAAAAAGTAGCCGGAGAGAACGGTTCACCTTGCGGAGGAAACCCGTTTAATATTTATTAAAAATGTACGTAATCGTAGAAATTAACGGTCAGCAGTTCAAAGCAGAAGAAGGCAAGAAACTGTTTGTTCAGCACATCCAGAACGCTGAAAACGGTGCAACTGTTGAATTTGACAAAGTCTTGTTGGTTGACAACAACGGTACTGTAACTGTAGGTGCTCCTACTGTAGACGGTGCAAAAGTGGTTTGCGAAGTAGCTTCTCACTTGGTAAAAGGTGACAAGGTATTGGTATTCCACAAAAAGAGAAGAAAAGGTTACAGAAAACTGAACGGTCATCGCCAGCAGTTTACTGAATTGACAATCAAACAAGTTATTGCTTAATCATTTAAAACGTAGAAGAAAATGGCACATAAGAAAGGTGTAGGTAGTTCTAAGAACGGCCGTGAGTCAGCTAGTAAGAGATTAGGCGTAAAGATATTCGGTGGTTCAGCTTGCAAAGCTGGTAACATCATTGTTCGTCAAAGAGGAACAGTTCACAACCCGGGTGAAAACGTAGGTATGGGTAGTGACCACACTCTTTACGCATTGGTAGACGGTACTGTATGTTTCAAGAAAGGTCGCGAAGACAGAAGCTATGTTTCTGTAATTCCTTGTGCTGAAGCATAATCTACTGAAAACGAAATTAAAAAAAGACTTTTCCGCAGTGCGGAAGAGTCTTTTTTTGTTTCTACATGTTTTCATCAATGCAAAAAAAGGCTACCTTTGTGCAAATCAATCTTAACTGTACAAATATGAAAACAAGCTACCTGATTCTTTTATTACTCCTACTCCCTATCCATTCCTTGGCTAGCAATCGTCTTCAAGAACTACATTCAAATATCAATCATTTTATCGCACAGCAAAAGGCAGAAATAGGAGTGGCAATTATCGCAGAGGGAAAAGATACTCTCACCATAGGAAATAATCACCACTATCCCCTGATGAGTGTGTTCAAATTGCATCAAGCACTAGCTGTTGGAAACTATTGTGAAAAACATCGGATATCCTTTGACACCCTGCTCACTGTAAACAAAACGGACCTCAAACGCGATACATATAGCCCGCTAAGAGACCAATATCCCAATGGAGGGAAATTCTCGCTCAAACAATTGATGCAATATACTCTTCATTTGAGTGACAACAATGCATGCGACATTTTATTTAGATTTATTGGAGGCCCCGATGTGACCGACCGTTACATCCGAAGTTTGGGTATCAAAGATTTCTTCATTCAGCATACGGAAGAAGATATGCACCGCGACCTGAATCTTTGCTACCAGAACTGGAGTACGCCTCTCGCCACCGCAGAAGTCATTGAAGCCTTACTCACCCGCTCCCTCTTTGACAAGGAACATCAGGAATTCATAAAAAAATCCCTTATCACCTGTCAGACCGGAGAAAATAGAATAGTCCGTCCTTTACAAGATAAAAATGTGACCGTAGGACACAAAACCGGTACCGGTGACTATAACAAATCCGATCAACTCATTGCAATCAATGATGCCGGATTTGTACTGTTTCCAGACGGACGTCGCTATACGTTGGTAGTATTCGTCAAAAATTCCCAGGAAAATCCTGAGCATACCGAAGCAATCATCTCGTACATTTCTGGAATGGTTTATCAGGCCTTCTCCAAGCCCTGATAAACTCCTTTCACCAGCTGACAGGCCGTTCTCAAGTCGATAGTACCTGTATTCAGCATCAAGTTGTAATGATGCGGTTCACCCCATTTCATACCCGTATAATATTCGTAGTGATGCACTCGGTTACGGTTCACTCGTTTGATTTCTGCTTCTGCATTTTCCCGGGCAATACCATATTCTTCCACACAACGGTTCACTGCACTCGGCAGGTCTGAATAACAGAACACCTTCAGCACTTTCGGATAATCCTTCAATACGAAATCTGCACAACGGCCCACGATAATACAGGATTCTTTGGCGGCCAGCTCCTGAATAATCTTGCTCTCGGACACAAACAACACATCATCCGATGAAAGGCTGGACTCCAGCGGCCGTTCACTGTTCTTTGACAGAATGCATTTCAACCAGAAAGAAGGGATAGACTGTTCATTCTTCACAATGTACTGCTCATCCATTCCACTACGCTGGGCAGCCAGCTGGATAAACTCCTTGTCATACAGCTTAAGACCGAGTTCCTTCGAAAGCATCTCACCCAGCAGATGTCCCCCACTTCCATACTCACGCGCAATGGTAATTACAATATGCTGCCCCTGAGCCATAGCGGCTTCTTTCTGTACAGCAGGGTCTGTAATCCATTTGTCCAGACGACGGTAATACGGACTCACAAAATGTACAATCGGACCGACAATCAAGGCAGATACCACAGTTCCTTCACGTACCCCATAAATTCCCGACATGAAAATCAAGGACAACAAGCAGGCCAAGACGACCAGTGTCACATCAAATCCCAGCTTCACATAGCCAAACTCTCCACGGAACCTCTTTGTGATGACGTTCACAAAATATTCCCCGGCCATCATGGCTGCATTTGCCTTTACCTCGAGTGCAATACCTACGGCCAGAATCACACAACCTATCAGCAGGGCAATAATCATATATACATAGGTTTCCGGGTGAAGCCAGAACAACACATAGTGCATACAAATATCAATAAACGTACCGAAACAGAAAGAAATGGGAATCTGCAGAAGGTACATCCGCAAATCAGCTTTCAATTCCTGGCGTGACATCAGAAACGGCTCCAGCACCACAAACAGAAGGTTCAACAGGATGGTCCACTGTCCGATGGTCAAAGGAGTAAACATACTCAATACGTACGTCACACTCGTAATCGGAGACGTACCCAGCAAAGCCTTGGTAATGAAGGCGATTCCAAGCGCGTTCACAAACAAAGAAACGCAAAACAACAGGTAGCGTCTAAAAAGAAATACATTCATATATCATCTGCTTTTATAAACGCCGCAAATTTCTGTCTATTTTTCCGCTTCTCAATCATAAAAGAGCAACCAATTTTGGTCGAAAACGAAACAAAACTTACTTTTGTAGAAAAAATACGTAAGATGAACAGGCTGCTGACAGATATTATGAAAGAATCAGGCCAAAAGGCTGGAAACACCTTGTTTACCCCAATAAAGTATCCTCATTTTCGGACAAACTCCATCGTCATAAAACAAGGATTCTTCTTCCTACTCGTCACAAACGGAACAACGGCCATCACCGATGCCTTCCATCGCTATACGCTTTCCGCCAACCAGCTGCTGGTACTTACCCCCAGTACCGAGAGTGTGTTGTCCGATGCCAGCCCCGATTTCTCCATGTCGGCCCTTTACATCAATCCCGATTATTTTGACAGCCTGCCCGACGGACAACCCGTGTACAATCAGGTGGCTCGCTACTTGGGCAACTACCAGCTTCCCATTTTCCGACTGCAAGATGCCCCTGCTGAATACATGCAAAAAACGATGTCACTCTTTTCCGAGCACCTGAAAACCATGCAGCTGTATCAGGACGGAATCATCCGCCATCTGTGCAGCTTCCTCCTCCTGCAAATCACGGATGCCCTCTGCCAGGAAAACCGGAATACTCCGGTCTGTGTAAAACGTTCCAACGAGATTTTCCGCAATTTCAAGAAACTGCTGGTACACCATTACCAGGAGGAACACAGCATCCAGTTCTATGCCGACCAGCTCCATATCTCAACCACCTATCTTTCCCGTATCGTCAAAGAGCTGACAGGGCATACCGTCTGCTTCCATGTGTCGGAACTCCTGTGTGCAGACGCCCGGAAACTACTGGAATGTACCGACATGGATATTAAGGAAATTGCCGACTATCTGGGATTCTCCGACCAGTCGGTATTCGGCAAATTCTTCATCCGGAGAACCGGACTCTCCCCGCTGAAGTTCCGGATGCGGAAAGAAAGAAAAGGCAAAGAAGACAAAAGCGGAATTCAAACATCTCAAGGATTGTAACTCCAGCCACAATCATTGTGGTATATCATCAGCCGGCTCATCCCTCCATCCACCGTAATATTCTCTCCGTTGATAAAGGAGTTACGTTCGTCGCAAAGGAAAGCCACCACCCGCACAATGTCCATAGGCTCTCCCACTCTACCCGAAGGATGCTGTTTCAAGTCACCTTGACTATACACCGGCTGATACGCCTCCTCTTTATGATAAGCCCCCGTATCAATCCATCCGGGAGCGATTGAATTCACACGTGCCACTCCCGCCAGACTGACAGCCAAAGCATGTGTCAATGCCGTAATGCCTCCTTTGGCTGCCGTATAACTCTCGGTATTCGGCTGCGACTGAAAAGCACGGGTAGAGGAAAGGTTCACGATGGAACCCAGTCCTTGAAAATGCTCCTTAAACAATTTGGACAGCATGTAAGGAGCGGCTACCCCCACACGCTGCACATATAGAAAATCCTCATAATCGCATCCTTCCAGAATTCCTCCATGCATCAGACACGCATTGTTAATCAAGCAATGGATACCTTCCGGCTGTTCCCGAAGTACCCAACCCGCAAATTCTTCCAACACTCCCTTCTCGGCAACGTCACCGGCAAAACCCGCCACACTTCTTCCTATCCTACGCATTTTTTCCACTTCAGCCAGCATCGCTTCCCGGTCACAATCCACAAAATACACCTTATCGCCTTGGGCTGCAAAATATTCCACAATACAACGGCCGATGCCACTAGCACCACCTGTCACTACTATGACTCGATTCATAAAACGTATAATCTTTTGATTTTGATAAACTTCGTATAATCCCCAAATTTTGTTACACTCTGCAAAAGTAAGAAATTTCATCAAACATTTCCTGTCCGAAAAATGTTCTGTTCCTAAAAATGAAATGATTACATGAAACTGATAATGAGCGACAGACCACTGGACATTATTCTCCAGCCCAAGGAAGACATCCGCTATTTCGATTTGTCTTCTTTGAAAATTGCGAATTGCATGGGATGTTTCGGATGTTGGACGAAAACTCCGGGACGATGTGTCATCCGCGACGAAGCCACTCAAATTTATCCCTGCATTGCCCAAAGTGATGCCGTACTGTATGTGAGCCGTCTGGCCTATGGAGGCTACGACATTCCCATGAAAACCATGCTCGAACGAGCCATCCCTGTGCAACAGGCCTTCATACGCATCCATCAAGGCGAAACACACCATGTGCAACGCGACGTGAAACTCAAACGGGCCACCATTATTGCTTACGGCGATACGGACGAAGAAGAACGTGACATTTTCAGGCAGTTAGTGGCCCGCAATGCCTGCAACATGAATTTTGCCCAGCACGAGATTATATTCACCACCGAAGCCATGGTAAACGACACGGTAAAAAAGACACTGGAAAAATGGAAAAAATACTGATACTGAACGGCAGCCCACGAGCTCCTAAATCAAATTCAAAGCGTTATGCGGAGATTTTTATGAAGCATTATCCGCACAAAGCGGTTTACCGCTCTGTTACTCCCAGAAATCACCTCAGCCTTTGTAAGGCGATAGACGACTATACACAGATCTTGTTCGTCTTCCCGCTGTATGCCGATGCCCTTCCAAGCGGTTTTCTTCAATTTCTCAAGACCTTGGAGGCTCATCCGCCAGCCCGTAAACCCCTTATCTCTATCCTGATAAACTGTGGCTTTTTGGAACATGAACAGAACGAAGTGGCCATCCGCATGATACAGCTGTTCTGCCGACGAAACGGATACTCCATGGGGTCTATTCTCATGCTGGGAAGTGGAGAAGCCCTGCTGGACACACCTTTCAAGTACATTGCCACCCGCAAAATCCGCCAA
The DNA here is from genome assembly GCA_900552075.1 of uncultured Bacteroides sp. Classification (GTDB taxonomy): domain Bacteria; phylum Bacteroidota; class Bacteroidia; order Bacteroidales; family Bacteroidaceae; genus Phocaeicola. The sequence continues at coordinate 410,999 of URYL01000001.1, forward strand.
CTGGCCCAGTCCATTGCCTCAGGTAACTACTGCACCCTGACCGGCACAATGCCTTTGTCCAAGACCCTGTTCCGCATGGCAGCCGAGATTTACTGGACTCGCTACGGAAAGCGCTTCGGCACCTCCAAGCATCAGATGCAGACCCCTGAAATAGAGAGAAATACCTTCCAATAGTTCTATAAGGCCACAAAATATCCCCTTATTCAGCTTACAAAAAACAAGCTAAATAAGGGGATTTATCTTCACGGTTCAAAAAACGGATTAACCGATTGTCAAGTCACCTTCCACTGTTACTTGGTCTTCCCACGCACCGATGGAGCCGCCTTCTACCACAATACCATCACGATTTACCTTCAATGTGATTTCACATTTGGCTCCACCTTTCAGTTCCTCCTGAGGATTGCTCAACTGTTGCAACAAATCGCTCAGAGCCAATGTTCTGTTCTGTCCACCTACCGCAATATCCAAGGTTATTCCAGATGTAGCTTGCGGAATCACATAAAATGAAGCAGTGCTGCCTGTTACAGTATTCTTTCCATTAGCCGTTTTCACTTCTTTAATTTCTCCTTTAAAAGCATCCACTACACACTGGTTCTTTGCAGTCAATGCACACGAAAGATTCTGCAAATCCTCAGCCGAATAACCGTTTCCTGGAGTAAAAGTCAAATCCAAACGATGCAATGCATGTCTAAAGTTCAAATTTACAGCATTGCCAGTTCCTACTTGTACGGTCTGAGCCGGAGCAAGCAGAAGATCTTCCTCCGATGCAGTCAATACATCAAAAGTAAAGGTACCATCCTGCGCTACTGTCTGCTTGGGGTAAGAGGCTGCGATTTTTACCTGACTTGCACTTTCCAATAAGTTCAATCCTCCCCACGTAACAACATCTTTCTGATACGCATAATCCATGGAAACATTATCTGACTCAGTTTTTGCAATGCACAAAGTCATCACATCGCCTTTAGTAAACCCACCGCTACCATCTGGATTCAACTGTGGTGTACGCGATTGGGGAGAAACACTGGCCACAATCGTAATAGCCTGATCGGAAGAAGACCGGGTTGGAATCTCATTGTTGGTACAAGATGCTGCCATCCATGCGGCAGCTACAAGCACATAAAAACAATTCTTTTTCATTTTATAGTTCAGTTTCTATTATTTATCATTTTATATCAGGAAAAGCTGTCTGCCAAATATCTCGACGCAGGTCTACTAAAGTCAACGAACATATCATTGATGTCCATTTGGAAGGTGTTCCTTCTATATTATCCAACGGAGCCAAGAAGGTTTCACGCGTCTTATCATAAGATGTTTCTCCTAATTTGTATACCACCTTATACCGTTTGATAGCCCCATAGTTAGGATCCTGATCTGACTGGTTATTATCACAGAAATATAAATACGCCACATTCCCATTCGCATCAAATTCAGCTCCCCAGATTGTCATGGCATGCATACCGCTACCTGCATTGGCAAAGCCGAATACAGAGAATCCGATTGCTTTATTCATGCGGAAGGCCTCTTTCATCCAACGGTTAAAGTTTTCTTTCGACATATCGCGGGTTTCAGTAGCCACAGCATTGCTTTTCGAAAACACCTCATTGAAAAAGCCTTTAAAATCCGTGTTACTATTCGCATTTAATTTCTGACCGTCACCATTAATGAACCAATTGACTCCTCCTGTTTCCCAACTTCCTAAATTGGGGAAATTTTTTTTGAAGAAGTTAAATATATCACTATGGTTCTGGTCTGCTTCTGTCATCTGACGATATTCCTTGGGACAAGAGTTTCCCGGATGTGCGCTCTCGTATGCCTGTACATACTTACTATTATGATTCAACCACCAATGAAGCAGATTGGAAGCCGTGGCAGCCCAACACATGTTGCCATCTCCTCCTTTATATCCGAAAGTCTTGTTGCAGTCATACCAGCCACATCCTTCTTTCCAAGTAAGATACTCCACTTCGTCCAATACCCCTGGCGCATACCCATTGCGAAACCATTCTCCTACAGGATAGCCAGTCATCCAAGCATTCGATATCGTCTGCAGTTTATCTCTCTCCGGACAGGCCGGTGAAGTGATGCCGTATACCCAGCGAGTCTGATTGGCAAATTCCGTATCTACCACTTCATCATCTACATCTTCATCCGCAGACTTCAGGGTCAGATTCAATGTGGTCTGCATCCCCGGTTGGAACGACTGCACCTCGGTAGTAAGCGAATAAGAAATTTCTTTCCCGCCAAAAGTCAGCCGAAGCAATCCGTCTCCTTTCTGATAATCGGAGGCTTCTTGCGGAAGGATGATGGCTGAGTACGTATGCTCTGCCGTCTGCCGTGGCGTAATCCAATAATAACTTTTATTGGACAAATATACACGTCCATCCACCAAAGAAATCTCACCGTTTGTACAGCTTCGTATCTTCAATTCCAAATCCTCCGGAACAGTCCCTTTCAGATGAATATTAATCCGATGCAAAGCATGCTTGAACCACAATTTGGCAGAAGTATCTCCTGCCCCTACAGTGGTTTGAGCAAAAAGAATATCCGCTTCCTGCTGATTAGCTATAGTACTCTGATTCAGCGGCAAATTAAGAATGCGACGGGTCTCATCCCCCACAGGTTTTGACAACACAGGATACAAGGCCGACAAAGTCCACGCTTCCTGTCCGTTATTCACCTGCTTCAAGGAAGGTATCCATTTTCCGCTTTCATACTGCAATCCAACGTTGGAGGTCTCTTCTCCTGCTTTCATCCACACATCGATACGATTGCCATCCTCAAAATAGCCGCTACCTTCGTCATCGATTACCGTACGACTTTCTTGTGACCAAGCAGACTTGGCACACTCCAAGGTAAAATCCTCATTATCCGAAAAAGAAATATCCTCCGTACGGTCGCATGAAATCAGGAACCACATACTTCCTAAAAGTACAGTCCACAGTTTATTCAGTTGCCTCATCAGTTCAAGTTCGTTTCTATGTTCTTAAGATTTACACATAAACAAGTGCTATTGTTCAACATATTAGCTCAATATTTATTCGTTTTCTATTTTTTTCACAAAAAAAACGGGAAACTAACATTTTTGAACGAATTATTTTTTCCGATAACAGATTGTTCCTGTAGCCTGATTTGTAGGCATCACCAGCACTTCGGCAATCTGAATGTGTGCCGGAGCGGAAGCGGCATAATAAACCACCTCGGCAATGTCATCGCCCGTAAGCGGACGAATGCCTTCATACACTGCATCGGCCTTTCCTTTATCACCCCGGAAACGGACAACGGAGAAGTTTGTCTCCACCAAGCCCGGTTTCACATTGGTCACCCGCAACGGGGTATCCACCAGGTCGATACGCAATCCGTCGGACAATGCTTTTACTGCTGCTTTCGTGGCACAATACACACTGCCGCCTGCATAAGCTGCGTCGCCAGCCACGGAACCGATGTTAATGATGTGTCCGCATCCGCGTTCCACCATGCCCGGCACAATCATCCGTGTCATGGCCAGCAGGGCTTTGATATTCGTATCAATCACTACGTCCCATTCTTCCAGCGAACCTTCATATTCTTTATCCAGTCCGATGACCAGTCCGGCATTGTTGACCAATACATCCACATTTTTCCATTTTTCCTGTAAGGAGTCTACTGCCTGACGCATTGCCTGACGGTCACGCACATCGAACGGAAGAATCAGCACGTCGACGCCCTGGGCAGTCAGTTCCTGTTTCAGGCTTTCCAACTTCTTCACATTTCTTCCGTTCAAAATCAGGTCACTTCCCATGGCTGCAAATTTCCGTGCGCAACCTTCACCGATACCACTTGTGGCACCTGTAATAAAAATCACTTTTCCTTTCATAACTTCCTAGCTTAACAACAGGCGTTTTCTGCCTGTCCTTCCGGTTATCCGGCTGCAAAGATAAGATGCATTCCGACAAAAAATTGCAATAGAATTCATTCTTTTATTTTTATTCGCTTATTACCGCGATATTTTCTATCTTTGCGACCGATTATTTATTAATGCACATTTAATTTTTTAACATGGAAAATAAATACATTACGGTAGCATATAAACTGTATGCAGTGGAAAACGGGAAAAAAGAATTGCGTGAAGAAGCTCCGGCAGCCCATCCGTTTCAGTTCATTTCTGGAATAGGTTATACGCTGGACCGCTTTGAAAAAGAAATCCTGGCCCTGCAGAAAGGCGACAATTTCAGCTTCACCATCCCTTGTGCGGAAGCATACGGCGAAAGAGATGAAGACAACGTACGTCAGGTGCCTAAGTCTATGTTCTGCGGACCGGATGGAAAATTTGACAGCGACAACATTTTCGAAGGAAACATCATCATGCTGAACGACGCGGAAGGACACCAGTTTTATGCCAACGTGGGTGAAATTACAGACGACAAAGTGGTGCTCGACCTGAACCACCCGCATGCTGGAAAAGACCTGTACTTTGAAGGTACGGTGATGGAAATGCGCGATGCTACCAACAAGGAAATGGAAAGCATCATCAAGCTGATGAGCGGCGAAGGCTGCGGCGGCGGATGTGAAGGTTGTGGTGGCGGATGCGGCGACCACGAACATGAAGATGACGGATGCTGCGGCGGAGGTTGCGGACATTGCCACTAATCTCAAAGACAAACCAATTACATAAAGAAGAAGACGGAACACGCCGTCTTCTTTTTCTTTTCTACCTGTTTTTAATCTTATTTCCCCATGATTCTTATTGCCGACAGTGGAGCTACAAAAACTGACTGGTGCTTTGGTACTACTCTTCACCATAGCCAAATAGTCCAGACAGAAGGCATCAACCCATTTCATCAAGATGCAGACAAAATAAATCAAATACTCCATAACGGATTATTGCCACAGCTCACTTGCCCTTCGTCCGACATTCAAGGCGTTTTCTTCTACGGAGCTGGATGTACACCCGAGAAAATAGAGAAATTAGCATCCATTTTTAACCAGCTGTTTCCTCATGCCGCGGTGGAAGTACACAGTGACCTGCTGGGAGCCGCACGGGCTTTGTGCCAACATCGGCCTGGAATCGCCTGCATTTTGGGCACGGGAGCCAACTCCTGCCTGTACGACGGAAAAGAAATCATACAAAACATTCCCCCGTTAGGATACATTTTAGGAGATGAAGGCAGCGGGGCGTATCTGGGAAAACGTTTCCTAAGCGACTGCCTCAAACAGCAGCTACCTGCCCATTTGCTGGAGGGACTGTTGAAAGAATACCAGCTGACCTTGCCGGACATACTGGAAAGAGTTTACAGGCAACCCTTGGCCAACCGTTTTCTAGCCAGTCTTACACCTTATATATATAGGTATAAATCACAACCGGAGGTACATCACTTCCTGACTGACTGCTTCGCCGACTTCTTTCAGCGCAATGTACTCTCCTATCCCGGCTGCCACCAACTCCTGGTATCTTTCACCGGTTCCGTAGCGTGGTACTTCCGCTCGGAAATCGAGGAAACAGCCCGGAAACTGAACCTTCATACAGGGATTTTCGTCCAAGCGCCCATACAGGAATTGAAGCATTTTCACCTGCCCGAAAGAACGCTTTGACGTTTCATATAAAACGCAAGTACGTTTTAATCTAAACGCAAGTGCGTTTCACCTAAAACGCAAGGACGTTTTGGTTCAAACGCAAGTACGTTTTAAAAAGCTTGGAAAATCCATTTATTTTCAATACCTTGCCAGTCCATATTTCACCTTTAATCGTCAGAATCATCATGAAAAATTTCAGAATTGAAGCCATCATCCTGGCTGTCGGACTCCTTCTGCTCGGAGTCTTCATCGAAAAAGGATTCAGCAAGTTTGCAGAGAAAGACCGTTGCGTTACCGTAAAAGGATTGGCAGAAATGGAAGTTCCGGCCAACAAGGTAACCTGGCCTTTGGTGTATAAAAGCCTGGGAAATGATTTGGGCAGACTGTATGACGACATCAAACGTTCCAACCAGACCATCACGGGATTCCTGAAAGAAAAAGGGTTGACAGAACAGGAAATCAGCATCAACGCGCCGGAAATCATCGACCTGGCAGCCGAACGTTACGGGAACAACCAGAATCCGACCAACCGCTACAACGTGACCACCGTCATCACAGTCACCTCCGACAAGGTCGACCTCATCCGCGGGCTCATCAGCGAACAAGGAGAGTTGCTGAAACGGGGCATCGCCATCACCTCGGGCGAATACCAGTACCGGGTACAGTATGAATATACCGACCTGAACAAAGTAAAGCCCCAGATGATTGAAGAAGCCACCAAGAACGCCCGCGAAGCGGCTGAAAAGTTTGCCAAAGATTCCGGCAGCAGCCTCGGAAAAATCCGCCAGGCCAACCAGGGACAGTTCAGCATCACCGACCGTGACCCTAATACGCCATACATCAAGAAAATACGTGTAGTCACGACCATCGACTACTCCCTTGAAAACTAAAAAAATCCAAAATCCGGGAAACGAAGCTTCCACAAAGCCGTTTCCCGGATTTTCCGTTTTTCCTTTCCCTCGAAAAAAAAGAACGAAGTATTTTAATATTCAGTATTTTATTATACCTTTGCAGCCGATTTATATAAACAATATAAAGTCTAACACAATTAGTTATTTAAAAACAATTTTTTTATTTAATGGAAAACTTAAAGAACATTGCTCCTCTTGAAGATTTCAACTGGGATGCGTATGAAAACGGTGATGCAACAACCAATGTAAGCAAGGAAGAACTTGAAAAAGCTTACGACAGCACTTTGAACAAAGTAAACGACCGTGAGGTTGTAGACGGTACTGTCATCGCGATGAACAAACGTGAAGTGGTTGTAAACATCGGTTACAAATCAGACGGTATCATTCCGTTGAGCGAATTCCGTTACAATCCGGATTTGAAAGTAGGTGACACTGTAGAAGTGTACATCGAAAACCAGGAAGACAAAAAAGGTCAGTTGATCTTGTCTCACAAGAAAGCTCGCGCTACTCGTTCTTGGGATCGCGTAAACGCTGCGCTTGAAAACGAAGAAATTATCAAGGGTTACATCAAGTGCCGCACGAAGGGTGGTATGATTGTTGACGTATTCGGTATTGAAGCATTCTTGCCGGGTTCTCAGATTGATGTGAAACCTATCCGTGACTACGATGTATTCGTAGGCAAAACTATGGAATTCAAGGTGGTTAAAATCAACCAAGAATTCAAGAACGTGGTTGTTTCTCACAAGGCTCTTATCGAGGCTGAACTGGAACAGCAGAAGAAAGAAATTATCAGCAAACTGGAAAAAGGTCAGGTACTGGAAGGTACTGTCAAGAATATCACATCTTACGGTGTATTCATCGACTTGGGCGGCGTAGACGGTTTGATTCACATCACCGACTTGTCTTGGGGCCGTGTAAGCGATCCTCGCGAAGTGGTTCAGCTGGATCAGAAACTGAACGTAGTTATCTTGGACTTCGACGACGAAAAGAAACGTATCGCTCTTGGCTTGAAGCAGTTGACTCCGCACCCATGGGATGCACTGGATCCTAACTTGAAGGTAGGCGACCACGTGAAAGGTAAAGTAGTCGTTATGGCTGACTACGGTGCATTCATCGAAATCGCTCCGGGCGTTGAAGGTCTGATTCACGTATCAGAAATGTCTTGGTCACAGCACCTGCGTTCTGCTCAGGACTTCATGAAAGTGGGCGACGAAGTAGAAGCTGTTATCCTGACTCTGGACCGCGAAGAACGCAAGATGTCTTTGGGTATCAAACAGCTGAAACCGGATCCATGGGAAACTATCGAAGAAAAATATCCTGTAGGTTCTAAGCACGTGGCTAAGGTTCGCAACTTCACTAACTTCGGTGTATTCGTAGAAATCGAAGAAGGTGTTGATGGATTGATCCATATCTCTGACCTGTCTTGGACTAAGAAGATCAAACATCCTTCTGAATTCACTCAGATTGGTGCAGACATCGACGTAGTAGTTTTGGAAATCGACAAGGAAAACCGTCGTCTGAGCTTGGGTCACAAGCAATTGGAAGACAATCCTTGGGATGTATTCGAAACAGTATTCACAGTAGGTTCTATCCACGAAGGAACTATCGTTGAAATGCTGGATAAGGGTGCTGTCGTAGCATTGCCTTACGGTGTAGAAGGTTTCGCAACTCCGAAACACTTGGTAAAAGAAGATGGTTCTCAGGCTCAGTTGGATGAAAAATTGCCGTTCAAAGTAATCGAATTCAACAAGGACGCTAAACGTATCATCGTTTCTCACAGCCGTATTTTCGAAGACGCTGCAAAAGCTGAAGAAAAGGCTGAAAAGAAAGCAAAGAAAACTTCTAAGAAGGAAGAAACTCCGATGATTCAGAACCAGGCTGCTTCTACCACTTTGGGTGACATCGATGCATTGGCTGCATTGAAGGAACAGCTGGAAGGTAAGAAATAATCTTTCTGAAAATAATATTCAAAAAGGGATTACACGTATGTGTAATCCCTTTTTTTATGGTATCTTTACGCCGTAATTCTTAAACTTAAAAACAAGAAACAATGATCAGACTAAACGTATTTATTCAAGTAGAAGAAAAAAACTACGACCAAGTAGTCACTGCAGCAAAAGAACTGGTAGCCGCATCCCTGAAAGACAACGGCTGTGTAGCATACGATTTGTTTCAGAGCAGCACCCGCAAGGATGTTCTGATGATTTGCGAAACATGGAAAGATACAGCTTCACTGACCGCTCACGAGCAGAGCGCTCACTTCACTACTCTGGTTCCTAAAATCCAAGGACTGGCTGCCATGAAACTGGAAAAGTTTGAATTCTGAGCAACAGTACTCTGAACTTCATAACAAAAATAAATCCCACCCAATTCAGCAAGAATCAGGTGGGATTTGTTGTAGAAGCATATCGCTTCTATAGAATAAGATGAACGAATTTTCCAATTACCATTCCACGAACTTACCACGTGCACGACGTTCTTTCAAGATTGCAGCCAAACGTTTGTTCTTGGATGACGCAATGAAACGACGACCAAAAATATTAGGAATGGCAACACCCAAAGCAATGCACATAATGACCAGTCCGGAATTTACACCACTCTCTATGGCCTTCATCAAAGGAGTAACCTGGTCAATGGTCTGCACATTCATATTGATCAATCCAAACAACATACGATACATCAAAACTCCTGGAATCATCGGAATAACCGATGGAATAGTCAGCACGTGATTAGGTACATGGAACCAGTGCACCGCCTTTATGGCAATCAGACTGACCAATACAGAACCAGAGAAAGAACCGATTACAAGTCCCATGTCTAAACCAATATTATTGGTACTCGGTCCTAAATTGACAAAGTTACGCGTACAAACCGCAATGATACCCCCAATAGCTACCACCCACAGCAGACGACGCTGGATGTTGAATATCATCGAGAAACCCATAGCCGATATGGCAGCTGCAATGGCATATTCCCAATATTTATGATGAGGAACCATACTGATAGTCGGGAAGAAATTATCGATGTGACAGAGTTTCACTGCAAACGCAATACCAAAAGCCATGGCTGCAACCATCAATAATGTATTGACTGCCCGTACAATACCTACCTGAATGTAATTGTCGAGCATATCATCTACAAAATTAATCAAAGGTACACCCGGCACGATAAACAAAGCACAAGCCAGCAGCGGGTGCCAGGGAGTCGATGTCCATTCAGCCGGCAACAAAGTAGAAGCCCAGGCAATGATAGTAGCTACAAAAGCAGAAATAGCAATGCCCATGTAATGATTCAAGCCAGATTCATTGCAAACCTGACGAAGACGCATACCCAATATAGCTGCAATGGAAGCATACAGAAACGCCATCCAGTCGCAGCCGAACTGAATACAGAATCCTCCACACGCAAATCCGGCCCCAATTGCCACCTGCCAAGGAGTGTAGTTACGCTTTTTCTTACGGATTTTTTCCAGTTCTTCCTCATACTGGTCCAAAGTATAATCCTGCTCAATGGCACGCCAGGAAAGTTTACTCACCTCCGAAATGGCCGTCATATTCACACCGTGACCCTCAATTCGCTGAAATTTAGTGAAAGAATAATCTCCGTCACTCACATTCACCATCAGCATCGTAAAACTGACATTGATATGGAGCTTCTCTTCAGGGATGCCAAGGTAAGCAGCCGTACGTTTCATGTTTCTTACAATACGGTTCGTATCGGCCAGACTCTCTACCAATAATTTCCCCGTACGCAACAATAAATCCACTCTACGATGCAGCAACTGATCGTGAGCCTTTACAGTCGTCTCTAAATGTTCCTCTAATATCATTTTGTTTACAGATTATTTCGGGCGCAAAGTTACGAAAAATATCAATTCTATTCGTACCTTTGTAAACCGAAGTTACATATATTATATGAATAAACTTTCACGACGAGAAGAAGAAAAACAAACCGTAGAACAGATGATTCGGTTTTATTGCCGGCACAAAGAAGGAAACCCCACTCTTTGCAAGAACTGCAAAGAATTGTTGGATTATGCACATCAACGTTTGTCGCATTGTCCTTTTGGAGAACAGAAGAAAACCTGTCGCCAATGTCCGGTTCACTGCTATCGCCCGGAGATGAAACAGAGGATAAAAGAAGTCATGCGATATGCAGGTCCACGCATGCTATGGCATTACCCACTTTGGACCCTCAAGCATCTGTGGAGAGAACGGTCCCACACATAAATTGTGGATTTTTTCCACAATAATCTGTAAAATTCCCCAATACTTCCTTACTGGACACAAGTGAAAGTAATCTGATTTTCAGCATATAAAATAAATTTGTACCTTTGGCACAAATCTTGTTGGCCATTTTAGAGATAATGGCATCTAAAACTATAAAAAAAATTGAACTTATGAAACGCTTTTTGACTAGGAAAGAATTAAAGGTAAAAAGAAAAGAAATGATTTACATGGTTATCGGCATCGCAGTCATTTTATCTCTCTATTTTATTTTTACCCGTGAAAAGAAACCCGCCCCTGAAATCCCAGTTGTTTCCGTCATGCCTGCCAGCCGGCAAAATGTACAAATATTCGGCGAATACGTAGGCCGTGTCCGCGCGCAACAGTTTGTAGAAGTACGTGCCCGTGTAGAAGGTTTTCTGGAACAAATGCTATTTGAAGAAGGTACCTCAGTCAAGCGGAATCAAGTATTGTTCATCATCAATCAAGACCAGTATCGCGCCAAAGCCGACAAAGTGCGTGCGCAATTAAAGAAGGATGAAGCACAGGCCCAGAAAGCCAAACGTGACCTGGAACGTATCCGCCCGCTTTATGAACAGAATGCAGCCAGCCAGCTGGACTTGGACAACGCAGTAGCGGCGTATGAGACAGCCGTTGCCAGTGTGGGAATGAGTAAAGCCGACTTGGAGCAGGCAGAACAGGAACTGGGCTATACTGTAGTACGCTCCCCGATTTCAGGAGAAATCAGTGAACGTCACGTCGATTTGGGAACCTTGGTCGGCAGCAGCGGAAAATCCCTGTTAGCTACCATCGTAAAGAGTGATACTATCCTTGTAGATTTCAGTATGACCGCACTTGACTACCTGAAAAGCAAGGAAAGAAATGTCACCTTCGGACAGAAAGATTCTACCCGCTCTTGGCAGCCTACTGTCACCATCACTTTGCCGGACAACAGCGTCTATGAGCACAAGGGTCTGGTAGACTTTGCCGCTCCTCAGGTAAACCCGAAAACGGGTACTTTCTCCGTACGTGCCGAACTGGCCAATCCGGATCATGTATTGCTCCCGGGACAGTTCACCAAAGTGAAAGTGTTGCTCGACGTACGTGAAAATGCGACAGTAGTTCCCCAAAAAGCCCTGATTATCGAAAAGGGAGGAGCACATATATTTGTCATGAGAAAGGATTCGACCGTAGAAAGACGTTTCATCGAACTCGGTCCTGAATTCGGTAATGATGTGGTAGTAGAACGTGGATTGGCTGCCGGAGAAATGATTGTGTACGAAGGCTTCCACAAACTGGCTCCGGGAATGAAGGTCTGTGTACAAGACCCTGCCCAACTTGAAAACGAAGCGAAAAAAGAGGAAGAATAATCCACCTAAACGAAATTACGCATGAAAGTCAGCTTTTTCATTGACAGGCCCGTATTCTCGGCCGTCATCTCCATATTGATTGTAATCGTAGGTATCATCGGTCTGATGATGCTGCCTATCGACCAGTACCCACAGATTACTCCCCCAGTAGTCAAAATCAGTGCTTCCTATCCGGGAGCCAGTGCCGTGACCGTATCACAGGCAGTAGCTACCCCTATCGAACAGGAACTCAACGGAACACCAGGTATGCTTTACATGGAATCCAGCAGTTCCAATTCCGGAGGTTTCTCTGCCACGGTTACTTTCGACATCTCCGCCGACCCGGACTTGGCAGCCGTGGAAATCCAGAACCGTATCAAACTGGCGGAATCCAGACTACCGGCCGAAGTGATTCAGAACGGTATTTCGGTTGAAAAGCAGGCTCCAAGCCAGCTGATGACCCTCTGCTTGACTTCCAACGACCCGAAATTTGACGAAATCTACCTGAGTAACTTCGCCACCTTGAACGTACAGGACTTGCTTCGGCGTATCCCGGGAGTAGGACGTATCTCCAATATTGGTAGCCGTTACTATGCCATGCAAATCTGGGTAGACCCCGCCAAACTGGCCAACTTCGGACTTACCGTGCAGGATGTACAGAATGCCCTGAAAGACCAAAACCGTGAGTCGGCCGCCGGTGTACTCGGACAGCAGCCTGTGGACGGAGTGGACATTACCGTTCCCATCACGGCACAAGGACGTCTGTCGTCGGCTTCCCAGTTCGAAGAAATCGTGTTGCGTGCCAATCCGGACGGTTCGCTTATCCGTATGCGCGACGTGGCCCGTGTATCCTTGGAAGCTTCTTCTTATAGTACGGAAAGTGGTATCAATGGAGGAAATGCAGCTATTCTGGCTATTTACATGCTTCCGGGAGCCAATGCCATGGAAGTGGCCCAGAATGTAAAAGAGGCCATGAAAGAAATCAGCAAGAGTTTTCCAGAAGGGATGGAGTACAACTTCCCGTTCGATATGACCAACTACATTTCGGAGTCTATTCACGAAGTGTACAAGACGCTGTTCGAGGCATTGTTTCTGGTGATTATAGTGGTATTCCTTTCTTTACAGAACTGGCGTGCCACACTGATTCCGGTCGTAGCCGTGCCGATTTCTTTGATTGGTACCTTCGGATTCATGTTAATATTCGGTTTCTCGCTCAACATCTTGACCTTGTTGGGATTGGTACTGGCCATCGGTATTGTGGTGGACGATGCCATCGTCGTGGTGGAAAACGTGGAACGTATCATGGACGAAGAAAAGCTCAGTCCGTATGAGGCTACCAAGAAAGCCATGGAAGGATTGGTAGGTGCCATCATCGCCACTTCACTGGTACTGGCTGCCGTATTCGTCCCGGTTAGCTTCCTTTCCGGTATCACCGGACAGCTGTATCGCCAGTTTACGGTCACCATTGTGGTTTCAGTGCTTCTTTCTACGGTAGTAGCCTTGACGTTGAGTCCGGTGATGTGTTCACTCATCTTGCGCCCGGTTGACCCAAACAAGCCCAAGAACCGAGTGTTCCGCTTCATCAACAAATGGCTGGCCATCGGAAACAACAAATACATTATTTATATCAAACGTGTCATCAAGAATCCGCGCCGTGTGATGGTCGGCTTCGGAATGGTATTGATATTCATCTATATGTTCCATCGGTTAGTGCCTACCAGCTTCCTTCCGGTTGAAGACCAAGGCTATTTCACCGTGGAACTGGAACTTCCTGAAACCGCCACCCTTGAAAGAACCCGTACCGTAACCGACCGGGCCGTAGACTTCATCATGAAGGATCCGGCAGTGGAATACGTACAGAACGTCACCGGTAGCAGCCCGCGTGTAGGAACCAGTCAGGCCAGAAGCCAGCTGACCGTCATTCTGAAGGAATGGAAGGAACGCGACAACACGACCATCGAGGAAGTGATGGACAGAATACAGAAAGAGCTGGAAACTTATCCGGAAAGTAAGGTCTATCTTTCCACGCCTCCGGTCATTCCGGGTCTGGGTACAGCCGGCGGTTTCGAAATGCAGCTGGAAGCCCGTGGTGACGCCACCTACGATGACCTTGTACGGGCTACTGATACCCTGATGTATTACGCATCACAACGGAAAGAAATTGCAGGACTTTCTTCCTCTCTGCAAGCTGAGATTCCTCAACTCTACTTCGATGTAGACCGGGATAAAGTGAAACTCTCCGGAGTGCCAATGGCGGATGTGTTCTCAACGATGAAGGCATACACCGGTTCCGTATATGTGAACGACTTCAACATGTTCAACCGTATCTACCGTGTGTACATTCAGGCAGAAGCCCCTTACCGACGCGAACGCGACAACATCGGCCTGTTCTTCGTCCGCGGGTCAGACGGCAACATGATTCCGCTGACAGCTTTGGGTAATACGGATTATACTACCGGTCCGGGAAGTATCAAACGTTTCAACATGTTCAATACTTCCGTCATCCGAGGTACTACTGCCAACGGAGCCAGTTCCGGACAGGTGATGGAATTGTTGGAACAGATTGCCCGCGAAAAGCTCCCCGAGAACATCGGAGTGGAATGGAGTGGTCTTTCCTATCAGGAAAAACAGGCTGGCGGACAAACCGGACTTATCCTGGCACTGGTGTTCCTGTTCGTATTCCTGTTCCTGGCTGCCCTTTATGAAAGCTGGACCGTACCCATCGCCGTATTGATTTCACTTCCGGTAGCCGTGTTGGGAGCCTATGCAGGTATTACCCTCTGTGGACTCGAAAACGATACCTACTTCCAGATTGGTCTGGTTATGCTGATTGGTCTGGCCGCCAAAAATGCCATCCTGATTGTGGAATTCGCCAAAGACGAGGTGGACAAGGGACGCGACATCGTAGAATCGGCCCTCCATGCAGCCAGTCTGCGTTTCCGCCCCATCTTGATGACCTCACTGGCCTTTATCCTCGGTATGCTTCCGATGGTGCTTGCCACCGGTCCGGGCTCTGCCAGCCGACAAGCCATCGGTACAGGTGTCTTCTTTGGAATGATTGTGGCAGTTACCGTAGGTATTTTGCTCGTGCCGTTCTTCTTTGTAATGATTTACAAAGCCACTCATAAAATGAAAGCGAAAAAGTAAACTTACAGATGTAGCTTATGAAACCGACTAACAAATTATATCGCCTTTTACTCATTTCCGTAGCAGCCCTTCTGATGGGGGGCTGCAAAATCGGGAAACAATATACCCGCCCCAAAATGGAGCTGCCTGCTACCCTTGACAGTACCAGTGTAGACTCCACTTCCATTGGTGACTATCCGTGGGAACAGATGTATACCGACACCATCCTCCAGCAACTCATCCAGAAAACACTGGATTACAACAAGGATATGCTGATTGCAGCTGCCAGAGTCAAGGAACTGGCTGCCATGAAACGGATTGATTATGCCAACCTCTTCCCACAGTTAGGGTTGAAACTCTATGCGGAAGAAGAAGGAGAAGATTATGGCGGAGACAACTATAAAAAAGATAACCAGTACGATATCAAGTTAGGAATCACCTGGGAAATCGACCTGTGGGGTAACCTGCGTTGGGCAAAAGACAAGAGTATGGCCGAATTTATGGGCTCCATCGAAAACCAACGGGCTCTCCGAATGAGCCTAGTCGCACAGGTAGCACAGTCTTATTTCGAATTGGTAGCCCTCGACAACGAACTTTCTATTGTGAGAAAGACCGTAGATGCCCGTCGGGAAAGCTTGCACTTGGCACGTATCCGCTACGAAGGCGGATTGACTTCCGAAACAGCTTATCGGCAGGCCCAAGTGGAATTAGCCCGTACGGCCACCCTCGTCCCCGACCTGGAACGGAAAATCACGTTGAAACAAAATGAGATTACATTCCTGGCTGGAGAATATCCTCATGAAATCAAACGGGCTACTCTGCCGGAAGATGTCGTTCATTCCGCTTCACTTCCCGTAGGCCTTCCGTCCTCCTTGCTGGAACGCCGACCAGATGTACGCCAGGCTGAGCAGGCCGTCATTGCGGCCAATGCTGCAGTGGGAATCGCCTTTACCAACATGTTCCCCAAGCTGACTTTGACTGCCACTCATGGTTCAGAAAACGAAGAACTTTCACACATCTTCAAGTCACCTCACTATCTGTTGGCAGGAACTATCCTCCAACCGCTGTTTGCCATGGGCAAGAACCGTGCGATATTGAAAGCCAAGAAAGCAGCGTGCGAACAGGCTGCATACGCATACGAAAAAGCCGTATTGAATGCTTTCAAGGATGCTTATAATGCCATTGCAGAATATAATAAGGTGAAAGAAATCTATGAAACCCGTCTGCGCTTGGAACAGTCATCCAAAATCACACTGGACCTGGCCCAGCTGCAATATATCAATGGAGTAATCGGCTACATGGATTTGCTGGATGCACAGCGTGGATACCTGGATGCACAAATCAGCCTCAGCAACGCCGTACGTGACAAACAGATTACGCTGGTCAACCTCTACAAAGCCTTGGGAGGCGGCTGGAAAGAATAACCTTATTATAATAAATAAAACGCGGAAACCGAATTGTATAGAATTTCAGTTTCCGCGTTTTTATTTTGCCTCATACGGATTTCACACCATATACTTTCTCGTATATCTCATCCCGAATAGATGCAAAACCGGCTGTAATATCATCTGTGCCCGCATACATTAGAAACATGGGCAGACTTTCACCACCTTTTCTGTATGCAGGCTGTACATAATCTTTTTCACACAGCCGAAAACCACAACGTTCGTAAAAACCGATTCGCCGACGACTCATTTCGTCTACCGGCTTCTCTACCTCTAAAATCAAGAGTCCCTGAAACTGATTCCGGAGTTCTTCCATGATTCTCTGCCCATATCCCTTGTTACGTACCAAAGGAGATGTGGCCAGATGCTCCACATAAGAGAAGCCTTCCAATGTCCATACGGTAATCAATCCTATCTGAAGCATATCCTCTGCAATCAAATAACAACTAAAAGCCGCATTGTGGTCTACATTGTGACGCTGGAATCCATCCTCTCTCCGTTCCGATTCCGGGAAAGACTCATGCCACAGATTCTCTACAAACGCATACGCCTGGTCCTTCGTATGCAGGGGGATAAATTGAAGCATACCTATAAATTTAAAGATGACTATTCTGTATAAAAACGAATGGTTCGTTCCAAGGAACGCTGGCATACCGGACAGAACACTGGAGCTTCATTAATTTTCATCCGACATTCTGTAGTAGGACGATAAATACCTTTTTTCGTATAACCGCCTCCTTCATATACTCCAATTTTGGTATAAATCAACTTCTCGTCAGTCTGAGGTTTCGTCGGAATGGGAGTTCCGGGTTCCACCATATCTTTCCACTTGTCTTCAAAGTGTACCAGTGTGGTGATATTCGGTTCCCACGGTTCTACGCTGTAAGGATACAACGGACTCGGTGCCTCATCGTATGCATATTCATCTGCCAAGCCTCCAAAGCTGTGTCCAAACTCATGCACCACTACCGGGCGGAACATAGAGTGATGGGCTGTAGTCAATGTATAGGAATTATAGATGCCTCCTCCCCCATACGTATCCGTATTAGCCAAGATGATAATGTGTTCATACGGAATACCTGCCAACCAGTTGTGAATGGCTTTTACACTCCGGGTAGTCAGGTAGCGGTCGGAATAAAACGTATCAAAATGTGAACTGACCGCCGTGGTCTTCCATTCGTTGTTCCGCGGAATACTAACCCCGCTGTCTTTTGATTCACTGAATACAGCGACAATATTAAAACGGTCTTTCAGTTTCTTGAACGGTTCATGCTCAAACAAAGACTCACAGGCAATTTCCGCATCCTTATAGAACAGCTCTTCATCCTTTGCCGAGTAGCCCTCTGCCATAATAGCTACGTCAATGCACTTCTCCGATGAGCCACCCTTCCATAAATAACGGTGAGGAGTCAGATTGCCCGTACCTCGCTGGTGAATCAATATATCCTTGGGATTGACTTCGTGCGTCAGTGTAGCACTGGGTTTCTGATAGGCATCTTTCAACGTCACGGTAATCTCTGCCGGCTGTTTGGGATAAGGTACTAAGAATGTATTTTCGAATCCACGGGTCAGCACTTTGGCTTCCTTCTCACCCAGCCATTCCTGAAACAGGCTCGAGAAAGAAGTCCGGTAAATGATTTTTCCTGTAGCCTTGTCCTTCATGGTGATTTCACCATTTCCCGCCAAAGGCAGTTCCGACAAATGCGTATGCCGGCCTGCCCATTGGGGAAGCGATGACAACTCATCCAAACAAATATCCTGCTTGTCGGCATTTCCCGTGAATATATAATCCAAACGAAGTGTCTTGTCTACAAAATAATCGTCAAAGTTTTGCGCGAAAGCATGCCCGCAAAGCGACAAACCAAGTGTAAGAATCCATACTGTCTTTTTCATATATCTTTAATTTTTCCCACAAAAATAGCGATTTGACTTATTTCACACAATTTTTGTAACAAGAAAGCGAGGTCCTATACAAAAAAGCGGTGCCTTGACAGAAGACACCGCTAAAAAGACACTCTTATTTATTTTATCCGTGCATCAATTGAAGAACTTGATGCCAATAAAGTAGGTACGAGGCTGCGTGGGACCATAGAAATACTTCGAATCACGCTTTCCTCCCTTGTCCAAATCTTTCTGGAACGCATTGAATATGTTCTGTACTCCTCCGTTCAACTGCAACTTCAGATGGTCGTTCAACACAAACGTATAATTCAACTTCAGATTGAAGTCCATAAAATCAGGCGTGTGCTCCAAGCGGTCCTTTTCAATATACCCTGCAAAGTGAGGCACAATCATCCGACCTGTATAGACGCCTGAAAGAGAGAAATCAAAATTCTTCAAAGGCGCAGAACTGAAGGTAAAGTACCCGTAATAGTCCGGTGTACGCGGCATACGCTTGATGGCTGCCACATCTTCATCCTCACTCCATCTCACAGCCTCCGTATAACGGCTACGCTGTACAGTAAAGCCCAACTGCAACTGGGCTTCCTTTCCATGTGCAATCTTATAGTCAATATTGGCTCCATACACCCGGGCTCCATTACCGTTCCGACGTTCCTGCACAGAGGTACCCGAAACCGGATCTTTTCCGATGCTTTCCAGATAAAACACATCGTTCAACGCCGTATAGAATCCTTCCACCAACAAGTTCGACTGAAAATGTCCGAAATTTACCGTCCAGTCAATCGAGCCGCTGAAGCTGTTGGAATGTTCAGGTTTCAAGCCTTTGGCCAGCCGGACTTCCATCGCTTCACCTCCCACGGCCGCTACATGCAAATCCTCATCATAAGCCTGAGGGGCACGGAACCCTGTTGACCATGTCAAACGTCCCTGAAGCTTGTCGGAAGGTTTCCAAAGCGCATTGACACGCGGACTGAAAATCACCTTGTCCACCAAGTTGTGCTTGTCCAAGCGGAATCCGGCCAGAATCGTGAAATGGTCCAGCTTCCATTCATTCTGCACAAATCCACTGGCAATCTTCACATTCTGTTGCAAGTCACGCTGATAACCCGTCATCACATCGTGCAAGGAATTATACTGGTATTCCACTCCTCCCGTAAAGGTAGCCGGCGAAAACAGACAGTTATCCATATTGCCCACATACATGGCTCCTCCCACGGCAGTCAAATCCTTCGTCCTTCCGTAAGCATTCGGGTCACCACCTGCGCCATAATAGCTGTTGCGGTCGATGTGCTGAGCCGAACCATAGACCGAAAGCTTATGCTTGTACTCGTTGAAAAACACATCATACGTCAAGCCTCCACTGTTGATGATATGTTTGGTCTGCTCCGTGATGTCCGTTTCGTGCGGCTGCAAGTCAAACTTATTGCCGCCACGACGAAATTCATTTGTAGTGTGGTATTCCAGACTAATGCGGCTGAACTGAGTAGGACGATAATAAGCCCGCAACCCGAAAGTATTCATATTAAGTTTTCCCAATTCAGAGAACCCGTCTCCATCCGCATCATACGGATTACGGTTACGGTAGGACTGATACAGCGCAATACCGTACGAATTATCGGACGAAACGAGTGAGGCATTGGCCCCCATATACTGCTCCCACACCTTTCCGTTCAGGTTCGACATCGTAGAAGCCACCTGAAACGAATTGCGTACTGGGTCTTTGGTAATGATATTGATGGTACCTCCCACGGCATTGGCCCCGAACAAGGCAGAACCTCCACCACGTACCACTTCCACCCGCTCAATCATGTTGGTCGGTATCTGTTCCAGTCCATACACCCCCGACAACGCACTCATCACCGGACGGCTGTTAATCAGAATCTGTGAATAAGGTCCTTCCAGCCCATTGATACGAACCTGAGGGAAACCGCAATTCTGACAGTTGTTTTCCACCCGCAAGCCCGACTGATAGCTCAATGATTTAGCCAGATTGGTCGAGTTGACAATCTCAAACAGTTTGTTGTTCATCACATTGACTACCACCGGAGCCACTTTCCGGCTGGTTTCATTCCGGTTGGCCGATACCACCACCTCATCCGTCATAATGGATTCCTCTTCCATGACAAAATGCATGTCAACCACGAAATCCTTGCTGACCGTCACCTTTTTTATCTGCGTGGCATAACCCATTATCTGTACCTTCACGGAATATTCTCCTTCCGGAACTTTCTTGAAACGGAAATAACCTTCCCCGTCTGTCACGGTACCTTCACCAGTTTCCACTACCAACACGGCCGCATAAGGCAAACCAGCCTCCGAACCTTTTTCAATGACATGCCCCACAATGGCATTTCCTTCCTTTACGGGACCTTCTGCGTAAGCATACGCATAGCTGACGAGAGTGCATACCACTCCCATCCACAAATTGATATATTTTTTCATAATTTGCTCCTAAAATATTCATACTAAGTTCTTCAAATCTCCAATAGAACTATTGTATGGGAGGAGCACGGAGATAGATTCCTGCCGCATAAAAAGATACGACAGGCGAGATTTCCAGTTTTTCATCCAATGAACAAAGCAGATGCAGATTCGGAAGTGCAATATCCGTCTGTCCTGCTTCCAAGGAATAAAAACTGGAAAGAAAATGAAGGGCCAGCGCCTGGCCGTCGTTATGAGAGTGAGATTTTGTAAAAGGATGCGAGTGCACAAGCATCACCCCGTTCACCACATGCACATGGGCAAACAGGGCCGTGGTGGCATAATAGGAGGCAAACAAGATTGCCAGTCCACATGCCACTGTCCGTAGATACCTGCGAAGGCCTTTATACATATCCCTATGGATTAATTATGAATATTAGTCTTTGTCTGTTCCAAACAAAAGTTTATAATCACGCTGTGCCGCCGGAACGGTCCACTCTTCCGGAATGAACTTCCACTGGTTCAACGGCTTCGGATCCAGCACCTTGACTTCCTCAATCCGTTTCATCAAGTAATAGCGCAAATCCTTGTCGGTAGAGAAAATAATGCGCTGGGAAAGTTCTGCCTTGGGAATACCTGCACCTTTAGTCAGCAAATCACCTCCTCCGTTTCCACGGTAAGAATTGACTGCCACCTTGTATTGTTTATCCAATTCAAAGGGTTTTCCGTCGGCCATACGTTCAATGGTAATTCTTTCGCCACGGGGTTTGGTCACATCCACCGTATAAATAATGCCTGCCGCAGAATCAAAGTTGAAGCTGGGGTTACGGAAACGTCCGAAGCCATTGTCTTTCTCGTTTAACAGCAACAAATGGTCATCGGCCGATTTCATCTGGTTCACCCAGAGGTCGTACGACATTTCCAAAAAGTTCTTCACCTCTTTTCCAGAAAGCAGCATAGTATAAAGCATATTTTCAAACTTGTACAAGTTGAACATATCGCTCACACAAATATCACCTTCCTTGATTTCCGCATAAGCCGACAGCGGAGCACAGAAAGAAATATCGGCCCCGGTAATATCCAGCTGCAACTGATGAATCAGGTCGATAAAGGCAGAAGGACCAAAAAAGGCCTCCTTCGAAGAAATGGTATGTTCCATCCGTCCGATTTTCCGTGAAACAAAATTCAAGGTAGTCTCATACTGCTTCTGGAATGTATTCATGAAATCCGAGTCTACGGCATAGTCATCCATATGGACCAGCTTGCCCTCTACCTGCTTGGAAACCACTTTCCCATTCTGTTTCTTTACCGTAAAAGTAACCTCCGAAACCACTTTGGCGGTATTGGCCGGGTCTACCAACAGCACAGAATCACCTTTCACATTGGCCACTCTTTCATTCCAGCGCGTATGGTCGTGTCCCATAAATATCACATCAAATCCCGGCACGTTTTTAGCCACTTCAGCCGATTCGTTTTCAATGGCATTGTCCAAGCGGTTTCCTTCCGGCCCTGCATGGAACAAACCAATCAAAATGTCCGGATGTTCCTTTTCCTGGATTTCCTTTACCCATTTTTCCGCACAAGCCCTCATGCTTTCAAAACGCAACCCGCTCCACAGCTGTTCGGGCAGCCAGGAGGGTATGGCCGGAGTAATCATGCCGAGAATAGCAATCTTCACCCCGTCACGTTCCATCACCTCGTATGGTTTCAGGTACGGACGTTCCGTCTTGACATCGATAATGTTGGCTCCCAACACCGGAAACTCACACTGCCTCACCCAACGGTCGTACACTGCATGCCCGGTTTCCACATCGTGGTTACCCATGTTGCCCACATCGTAACGCATATAGTTCAACATGGCAGCACATACATGCACCGAGGTAGTATCCATATAATTATAGTAATAAGCCACCGGCTGCCCCTGAAGGATGTCTCCATTGTCCATCAAGATAACATTCTGCCCATATTTCTCCCGTTGTTCCTTCACATACGAAGAAACACGGGCCAGGCTGCCTTTCATCTGCTTATTCTGGATAAAATTATACGGGAAATAACAACCATGCACATCGCTGGTTTCCATAAACTTCAGTGTCACAGTCTCACTGTCGGCTGCACGTAACTGCATGTGACTCATGCCCCACAAAGTGATCAGGCTAATAATAAAATAGATTGGTCTAGTCTTCATTTTATCTGACATTGGTCATAATTGTGGCAAAGATACAAGAAGTTCCCGATATTCCACCAGAATACTTCCTAAAATACTAAAAACGAAAGCCTATTCCGCACTACTATTTTTCCTATTTTTTCACTACTTTTGCAACCAATATAACTCAACCACATTTTACATGGAAGATTTCAGCCGGATGATTGCCGCCGAATTAAAACTGCCGGAACATCGCATTGCCAACACACTCAAACTGCTCCAAGGGGGAGCCACTATTCCTTTCATCAGCCGCTACCGCAAAGAAGCGACCGGCGGACTGGATGAAGTACAGATAGGAGACATTCAGACACGGTATGAAAAGCTGTGCGAACTGTCCAAGCGAAAAGAGACTATCCTTTCCACCATCGAAGAACAGGGCAAACTGACACCGGAACTGAAAGCCCGCATCACCGCCTGCTGGAATACCACTGAACTGGAGGACATCTACCTACCCTTCAAACCCAAACGAAAGACCAGAGCCGAGGCCGCACGTGCCAAAGGGCTGGAACCGCTGGCTCTGCTGCTGATGACGCAGAAAGAAAACAACCTCAGCACCAAAGTGCGTGCTTTTGTGAAAGGTGACGTAAAAGATGAAGAAGACGCCCTGAAAGGGGCCCGCGACATTCTGGCCGAACAAGTCAGCGAAGACGAACGTTCACGCCACCTGATGCGCAACCAATTCCAACGGCAGGCCCTTATCCAAGCCAAAGTAGTAAAAGGAAAAGAATCGGAGGAAGCCTCTGCCAAATACCGTGACTATTTTGATTTCAGCGAACCACTCAAGAAATGCTCTTCCCACCGCCTGCTGGCGCTCCGCCGAGGAGAAGCGGAAGGCGTGTTGAAAGTTTCCATTTTTCCGGAAGACGAAGAAAGCTGTAACGATCGCTTGCAAAGACTGTTCGTCCGAGCAAACAATGAGTGTGGACGTCAAGTAGAAGAAGCGGTGTCCGATGCCTATAAGCGCTTGTTGAAACCTTCCATTGAAACGGAATTTGCGGCACTCAGCAAGGAAAAAGCCGACGAAGAAGCCATTCGCGTATTTACCGAAAATCTCCGTCAGTTGCTGCTCGCTCCCCCGTTGGGACAAAAACGGGTCATGGGCATCGACCCTGGATTCCGTACGGGGTGCAAAGTGGTCTGTCTGGATGCACAAGGCACTCTTCTGCACAACGAGGCCATTTATCCTCATCCCCCGAAATCAGAATATGCCCAGGCTGCACGCAAACTCGTGAAGCTGGTGGAACAATATAAAATTGAGGCTATCGCCATCGGAAACGGTACAGCCAGTCGCGAAACGGAACAATTCGTTACCAGCCAGCGCTACGACCGGGAAGTACAGGTATTCGTGGTCAGCGAAGACGGAGCCTCCATTTATTCCGCTTCCAAAACGGCCCGCGAAGAATTTCCGGACTACGATGTCACAGTCCGTGGCGCCGTTTCCATCGGCCGCCGTCTGATGGACCCGCTGGCCGAACTGGTCAAGATTGATGCCAAGTCCATCGGGGTAGGCCAATATCAGCACGATGTAGACCAGACCAAGCTGAAAGCGGCCCTCGACCAGACGGTGGAAAGCTGCGTCAACCTGGTGGGGGTGAATGTCAATACGGCCAGCAAGCACCTGCTGACGTACGTATCTGGCCTGGGTCCGACCCTGGCACAGAACATCGTAGACTACCGTACGGAGAACGGTCCGTTCGAATCCCGCCGACAACTGCTCAAGGTACCAAGAATGGGAGCCAAAGCCTACGAACAGTGCGCCGGATTTCTCCGTATTCCACAGGCCAAGAACCCTTTAGACAATTCGGCGGTACATCCCGAAAGCTACCCCATCGTGGAACAGATGGCCAAGGATTTGCATTGCAGCGTAAACGACTTGATTAAAGACAAGGAACTGCGCAGCAAGATTGACTTGAAAAAATACATTACCGATACCGTGGGACTTCCTACCCTGACCGACATTCTTCAGGAACTGGACAAACCCGGAAGAGACCCGCGCCAGAAAATCCAAGTATTTGAATTCGACAAGAATGTACGTACGCTGGACGATTTGCAGGAAGGCATGGAACTGCCTGGCATCGTGACCAACATCACCAACTTCGGCTGTTTTGTGGACATCGGCATCAAGGAAAACGGGTTGGTACACATTTCCCAACTGGCCGACCGCTTTGTCAGCGATCCGACCGAAGTGGTACGTATCCACCAGCACGTACGGGTAAAAGTGCTGAGCATCGACCACGAACGGAAACGCATCCAGCTCACCATGAAAGGATTAAACCAATAAGTACACACCAACATGAAACAAGATACAAAAGAACTGTGCGGCTGGTTCATCTTCTGCCAAGGCCAGCAACTCTTGGTTGTAAAGGAAGGTGACCAATTTCACATACCCTATGCCACAGAGCCACCGGTAAAAGTTCCTGCCGATGCAACGATACATACCATCGGACAAATCCAGGGACACCCGGCCAAAGCCTACGCCCTCCGCCTTGAGGAGCTGAGCGGAAAGGAGGATGCTTTCATCCCAACCGATTTGCGGGCTTCTTACGATATTCTCCCGCTGAAAGAATACCAGTGTGCCGGAAAAGCTTCCCAAATACTGACATGGGACAAGCAAAGCCGTTTCTGTCCGGCCTGTGGTACCCCCACCGAACAGACAGGTCCCATCACCAAACGCTGCCCTCACTGCGGACTGGAGATTTATCCACGTATCTCTCCGGCTGTCATCGTACTCATCAAAAAAGGCGACAGCATCCTGCTGGTGCACGCCCGCAATTTCCGGGGAACCTTCAAAGGGCTGGTAGCCGGTTTCCTGGAACCCGGGGAAACCTTGGAGGAATGCGTTCGCCGCGAAGTGATGGAAGAAACCGGTATCCGCATCAAAAAACTGACCTATTTCGGCAGCCAGCCCTGGCCTTACCCCAGCGGCATCATGGTGGGCTATTATGCAGAATATGAAAGCGGCACCATAAAGCTGCAGGACGAAGAATTAAGCGCAGGCGACTTTTACAGTCGTGACTACCTGCCGGAAATACCTAAAAAACTGAGCATTGCCCGAAAACTGATTGACGCATGGTTAAACAACGAAATATGAAAAGATACATCCTTTACCTTACTCAATTCTTACGAAAAACGTTCCGCCGTCTGCTCAAGGCGGGAAAACAAGCCATCCAATGGTATGTACGTACTTTCCGTAAATTGCCGTGGTATGGACGTACCGGCATGGCCATCCTGACAGGTATCTGCTCGCTGATTGTGCTGCTGATTATGATTGACCTCAACTTCCTGTGGCTGTTCGGAAAATCACCGAGCATGTTCAACATCAAGGAACCGATACAACACATCGCTTCCGAAATTTACAGTGCCGACGGGAAACTGATTGGAAAGTTCTATTCCGAAAACCGTACGCCGGTGGAATATAAGGACATTTCTCCCATCCTCATCAAGACATTGGTCTATACGGAAGACGAACGTTTCTACAAGCATTTCGGTATTGACTTTGAAGGTGTTTTCGCTGCTGCAAAAGACTACGTGGCACACGGAGATGCCCGGGGAGCCAGCACCATCACCCAACAGCTGGTGAAAAACTTGTTTAAAGTCCGTTCACAGTACTCCACCGGGGTGTTAGGCTATATTCCCGGAGTAAAACTGCTTATCATGAAGGCAAAGGAATGGGTGACTGCCGTCAAGATTGAGATGCTGTACAGCAAGGAAGACATTCTGACCATGTACTTCAATACCGTGGACTTCGGGAGCAATGCATTCGGCATCAAAACGGCCTGCCATACCTATTTTAATACGACTCCCGACAAGGTGACCGTAGAACAGGCAGCCACCCTGATTGGATTGCTGAAAGCCACTACCTACTACAATCCGCGCATAAACCCGAAAAACAGTCTTTCACGCCGGAATGTGGTGTTAGGAAAACTGTACGAGCACCATTTCCTGAACAAACATCAGTTAGATTCTATCCGAAAGCTTCCTACAATTCTGAAATTCCGACAGGAGAGCTACAATACCGGACTGGCTCTCTACTTCCGCGAAGCCGTGGCCAACAACCTGAAAGACTGGTGTAAAGAAAACCACATTGACTTGTATGGAGACGGATTGAAAATCTATACCACCATCGACAGCCGGATGCAACGCTATGCAGAAGGGGCCGTCGACCGGCAGATGCAGGAAGTACAAAAAAAATTCGATGCCCACTGGGGCACACAGGCTCCCTGGAGAGACCGAAACGGAGAAGAAATTCCTCACTTCATCGAAGATTTGGTCGAAAAGACGCCAGTCTACCAGTATCTGTCGCACAAATACGGCAGTCAGACCGACTCCATCACTTATTACCTGAACCAGCCTCATCGCTGCAAGGTGTTCGACTACCAACTGGGGCAAAAGGATACCACCTTCAGCACCATGGACTCTATCCGCTATATGGAACGCTTCATGCACTGCGGTTTCGTGGCCATTGCTCCCCACACCGGAGAGGTAAAGGCCTGGGTGGGCGACATCAACTTCCAGTCATGGAAATACGACAAGGTATTGTCCAAACGCCAGCCGGGCTCTACCTTCAAACTCTTTGTCTACGCGGAAGCCATGAACCAGGGATTATCCCCCTGTGATTTGCGGGTGGATGAAAATATTCCTTGGGAAGTGGAAGAGAATGGTGAAAAGAAACTTTGGATGCCGCACAATGCCAACGGAGGGGCCACACTCGACACCATGTCCCTGAAAATGGCCTTTGCCCAATCGGTCAACACCATTGCAGCCAACGTGGCCCATGAGGTAGGTATCCATCAAATAGCCACCACTGCCCATAAAATGGGTATCCGTACCCCACTGGAAGAAACACCGGCTCTGAGTCTGGGCGCTTCCGATGTTTCCTTGCTGGAACTCGTTTCGGCTTACGGCACAGTGGTCAATGACGGAGAAGCCATCCGCCCCATACTCATCACCCGGGTGGAGGACAAAGACGGACACGTCATTTATGAAGAAGAACCAGAAAAGACACAGGCCATCCCCTATGCCAGCGCCTACCTCATGCAACAGATGCTGAGAGGGGGACTGACTTGTCCGAGAGGTACCTCACAGGCACTCTGGCGCTTCCGCATCTTTGACAAAGGTACCGAATTCGGCGGAAAGACCGGAACTTCGTCCAACCACTCCGATGCCTGGTTCGTGGGTGTCAGCCCCAATCTGGTGGGAGGCGCCTGGGTAGGCGGAGAATACCGCAGCATCCATTTCCGCACAGGCGAACTGGGGCAAGGCAGCCGTACAGCCCTTCCGGTGTTCGGCTATTTCATGGAAAAAGTACTGGCCGACCCCAAGCTGGCTCCGCTCTATGTGGCGAAGTTCCCGCAACCAAAGGAAAAACTGGACCGCTCATGGGACTGCAACGATTATTATCCGCATTACAGTGACAGCGATTCCATCTACATGGCTTTGGGAGACTCCCTCCGGTTCGAAGGCGAGGAGGATTTTCCACAAATTAAATAAATCACTGTTTATCAACATGTTGAAAGTTCCCCAAAAACGCAAGTGCGTTTCAAGGAAAACGCTTTGACGTTTGAGACAAAACGCAAGGACGTTTTACCTGAAACGCACTTGCGTTTTGGTTCAAACGTACTTGTGTTTCAGTCCAAACGCACTTGCGTTTTTTAACGACCTTCAAAACAGCCTTTAAGTATGCAAAAATCTACCCCTTATTCTTTCTTTTTTATTTTTTTTCTTACCTTTGCGGTGCATCCTTCCGAGGGATGTCTGTAGCAACAGAAACACTTTAAACATAAAAATATTAGAGATTATGATGACTATTGACAAATTCAACTTTGCCGGCAAAAAGGCAATCGTTCGTGTGGACTTCAATGTACCTTTGAACGAAGAAGGTAAAATTACTGACGATACTCGTATCCGTGGTGCACTGCCTACTTTGAAAAAAATCTTGGCAGACGGTGGTGCTTTGATTATCATGTCACACATGGGTAAACCCAAAGGCAAAGTAAACGCTAAATATTCTTTGAGCCAGATTGTAGACGCTGTAGCTGCTGCACTGGGTACTCCGGTAAAATTTGCTCCGGACTGCGCAAAAGCTCAGGACGCTGCTGCTGCCTTGAAACCGGGTGAAGTATTGTTGCTGGAAAACCTGCGTTTCTATCCTGAAGAAGAAGGCAAACCGGTAGGTATCGAAAAAGAAGATCCTGCATACGAAGATGCAAAGAAAGAAATGAAAGCTCGTCAGAAAGAATTCGCCAAGACTTTGGCTTCTTACGCTGACTGCTACGTAATGGATGCATTCGGTACTGCTCACCGTAAACACGCTTCTACAGCTGTAATCGCTGACTACTTCGATGCAGACCACAAGATGCTGGGCTATCTGATGGAAAAAGAAGTAAAAGCTGTTGACAACGTATTGAAAGACATCAAACGTCCGTTCACTGCCATCATGGGTGGTTCTAAAGTTTCTACTAAGATCGGTATCATCGAAAACTTGATGGACAAGGTAGACAACCTGATTCTGTGCGGTGGTATGGCATTCACTTTCGCTAAAGCTCAGGGTGGTCACATCGGTAACTCACTGGTAGAAGATGACAAACTGGATCTGGCTTTGGACATCATCGCTAAAGCTAAAGCTAAAGGTGTAAACTTGGTATTAGGTTGCGACTGCATCGCTGCCGACAAGTTCGCTAACGACGCCAACACTCAGGTTTGCGACGACAAGAACATTCCTGACGGATGGATGGGTCTGGATGCAGGTCCTAAGACTCGCGAAGAATTCAAACAGGCCATCAAGGGTGCTAAGACTATCCTGTGGAACGGTCCTGCCGGTGTATTCGAATTCGACAACTTCGCCGGTGGTTCTAAGGCTATCGCTGAAGCAATCGCTGAAGCAACTAAAGAAGGTGCCTTCTCACTGATTGGTGGTGGTGACTCTGTAGCTTGCATCAACAAGTTCGGTATGGCTGACCAAGTATCTTACATCTCAACTGGTGGTGGTGCTTTGCTGGAAGCTATCGAAGGTAAAGTTCTTCCGGGTATCGCTGCAATCCGCGGTGACAAATAAGATTGTTTCTTATAAACAATAAATACCAAAAAGGCATGGCTGTACAAGCCATGCCTTTTTTATTTTCCCTCAATGAAAGCCCCTGTATTATTTTGATAAGAAATTGTTTTTTACGAAATTTGCCCCCACACCCAACAAAAATATTATGCATAAATTCCTATATATTGTCTGCCTGCTGTTATCTGTCGCATTCACACAGGTAAACGCGCAGATTTTCCAATACATTGGCATAGAGGACGGGCTTAGCAGCCGAAGAGTGCTGTCTCTCGTACAAGGAGAGCACGATTACATCTGGATTCTCACCCATAAAGGCATAGACCGTTACAACGGCAAACAATTCACCCACTACCCACTTATCAAAGATGGGCTGACTGTCAGCTGTTTCCCCAACCTGAACACACTTAAAACCGACAAAGAACAGAAAGTGTGGGAAATAGGAAAAGACGGGCTCGTCTTTGGTCTGAACGAAGCGCAAGATTCCTTCCAGCTGATGTTTGACCTCCACAAACAATATGCAGAGACACAAAACACTCCTGTCACCTGTACCTATATGGATGAAGACAAAAACATCTGGTTCTGCACAGAAAACAATTTATATGTCTACAACGGGAACAACCAAAAAAGTCAAAAAATAAATCAAAAAATTCCGGGAAAAATAACCTGCATCATCCAGGCTCACGGGAACAAATATTTTATTTCTAACGAAGAATACCTTTATTCTGCAACCTTCCACAAGGGATTGCTGGAAAACATTCAAAAAGTAAACATAGCCCCCATCCATATCATTGACTATATTTACTACCACAAGCCGACAAAAAAACTCATCATCAATGCGCTACTTGACAAACTGTTCATTTATACTCCCACAACCGGGGAACTGACTGACTTAGGAGAGCACCTGAAAGACATCGGCGTGAACACCATTATACCCAACAGAGAGAATCTGGAGGAAGTATTCATTGCGACCGATGGAGACGGTGTATACAAGCTCAATATTGTCCAGAAGCGTCTTTCTCATTTCCTTCAGGAGGACAACGAAAGCCTGAACAAAATGAATGGCAACATCATCAAGGATATCTACATAGACCGGACCAACCGGATATGGAACGTAATTTATCCTATCGGGATTACTGTCTATTCGGAAAGATACCCCCAATACCAATGGTACAAGCATGCTCCCAATAATCCCAACACCTTGTCCAACGACTGTGTCAATGGAATCATGGAAGACTCTGACGGAGATATCTGGTATGCCACGTGTAACGGAGTGAGCTGCTTCAATTCCCGTGAAAAAAAATGGAAAAACTATTGCACGGCAGATGAGCTACCCAACTATGAAAACCATATATTCTTATCAATTTGCGAAATCAAGCCGGGAATCATTCTGGCAGGAGGTTATATGTCCGGTATTTTCCGTATAGAAAAGAAAACAGGAAAAATCACCTTCCATCAACAAGAAGAATCACAGATAAGAGAAACACCCGACAAATATATCCGTGGAATCATGGTAGACCAACAGGGAGTTATCTGGAGTGGTGGTTTCTACAGCCTAAAGGGATTCAACACTAAAACATTTGAAAAACAAGAATATAGCTCGTCCTATCCCATCACTTTTCTGCTGGATAAAAGCGAAAATTCATTATGGGTAGGGACCATTCATGGACTATATGTATTCGACAAAAAGCAAAAACAACTCCTACCTT
Organism: uncultured Bacteroides sp.; assembly: GCA_900552075.1. Taxonomy (GTDB): domain Bacteria; phylum Bacteroidota; class Bacteroidia; order Bacteroidales; family Bacteroidaceae; genus Phocaeicola. Next base: position 442,889 of record URYL01000001.1, read on the forward strand.
ATAAGGAAAAAGAAGAGATTGGCTGCGTGAATGCCATATACAATACTCCCGACCTGAAAAAAACCTATGTGGCCACTTACGGAAACGGCTTGTTCATTATTGACAACCAAACAAAAGAAATCACTCATTGTGTAGCCGATAACAGTGGACTGCAAACCAATAACATTTACAGCATTGTACCCGACAAAAAAGGGAACTTGTTTTTGGGTACCGAAAATGGTTTGTCTTTCTACAATCAGGAAGACCATACATTTACCAATTGGAACCATGAACAAGGACTTCAGGCTTCCAACTTCAATTCCACAGCCGGCCTTCACACACGCGACGGCCGTCTTATCTTTGGAAGCAATGAAGGCGTAATCATCCTGCCTGACAGCTTGGAACTTCCCTCCAGCTTCTCCAGCCACATGGTGTTTTCCAACCTGAACATCATGTACCACCCTGTACACCCTATGGAACCCAATTCACCACTGAAAAAGATTCTGGACGAGACCAACTTCATCCAGCTGAAATACAACCAGAATACATTTTCAATGGAAGTATCTTCCATCAACTTCGACAATCCGTCGAGCATCCTATATAGCTGGAAACTGGAAGGATTTTATGACCAGTGGACTCCTCCTACTAGCAACGGAACCATACGCTACACCAATCTCTCGCCAGGGAACTATACTCTGAAAGTACGTTCCATCTTGTTGGACAACCAGCAGATTCTGGAAGAAAGAGAAATAGAGATTTTAGTAGAACGCCCCTTCTGGTTGACCTTTTGGGCCTTTTTACTTTATGCACTGCTGATTGCTGGAGCGGCCTATACCTTCCTCCGATACCAGATTATCAAACGTGAGCGGAAAACCTCCGAAGAGAAAATCAATTTCTTTACGCATGCCGCACACGATATCCGTACTCCCTTGACCATGATTAAAGGCCCATTGGGCGAAATCATGGAAAAAGAAAAACTGAGCGAAAACGGACAGAAAAATATCCGGCTGGCCATGGAAAACACGGAAAATCTGGCGGAACTGGCCAACAACCTGATTAATTTCCAGAAAGAAGAATTATATTCTTCACAAACCATCGTCACGAAACATGAACTGAACCATTATCTGAGCAACTATCTGCACCAGTTTGAGAGTTTCGCCCAACAAAAAAACATCAAACTCTCATATGAGAGCTCATTTGAAAATCTTTCTGTCTGGATAGACGTAAGCAAAATGAACTCCATTCTGCGTAACCTGTTATCGAATGCCTTGAAATACACTCCTTCAGGAGGAAATGTTTCCGTGAAAGCAGATGCCAACAAAAACAACTGGATGCTTACCATTTCGGATACAGGCATCGGTATGAATAAAGAAGAACAGAAAAAACTTTTCAAGTACCTGTTCCGGGGACATAATGCGGCCAATCAGACTAATACGGGATGCGGAATCGGTATGCTGCTGACCTATCGCCTGATTGAAAACCACGAAGGGAAAATTACTTTCAGCAGTACGGAAAACCTGGGAACCAGCTTCCAGTTAACCTTCCCCATACGAAGTAAAAACTACCAGTACAAGGATACAGACCAAGAAGTGGAGACAAATACCTTCCCCACCAGCTCTCTTCAGGTGACAAACAAGGTAATCTTGCCACAAGACACGCCACAGCCTATGCAGACAGACGAAAAAAAACCGCTGATACTGGTAGTGGAAGACAATACCTCCTTACGCGCCTTTATCCAGCAAAGCCTGTCGGATACGTATCAGACAGAAGGAGTGGAAAACGGTAAAGAAGCTATCGAATTTGTACGAGAGAAGCAACCCGACCTGATTCTGTCGGATATCATGATGCCAGTCATGAATGGGAAAGAAATGTGCCAACGGTTGAAAGGAAATATGGAAACCAGTCACATCCCCATCATCCTGCTCACCGCCTTGGGAGACAAGGAACATATCCTGGAAGGACTGGAAATCAAGGCCGACCAGTATCTGGTAAAACCCTTTGACATCCACATCTTAAAAGCTACTATCCATACACTGCTTGAGAACCGGAAAATGATTCGCAATCGTTTCCGGTCAGCTGTCGCAGCCCTACCGGAAGAAAGCGGCTCTCCCATTGAACTGCCTACCAGCCTGGACGATGAATTCATTCAGAAGGTGACAGAACTGGTAAAAGAAGGACTGGGTAAAAACTTCAATGTAGATACGCTATGCGCCTCCGTCAACATGAGCCGCACCAGTTTCTACAACAAAATCAAAGCCCTGACCGGCATTGCTCCGGCAGAATTTATCCGGAATATCCGGATGCAGGAAGCGGCCCTGATGCTGAAAAGCCAGCGTTATACCGTAGCAGAAGTCTCTGACAAGATGGGATTTGCAGACCCGAAATACTTTACAGACACCTTCAAGAAATTCTACGGTGTACCGCCTAGTACTTACATGAAGAAAAATTAAAAAACGAACAATATGAATTTCTATTTAAGATCATTTCTAATCTTTTTCCGCATCGGTGTCTTCACTGTCGGTGGAGGCTACGCCATGGTGCCATTGATTGAGGCCGACCTAGTAGACAAACGGAAATGGATTGGCAAAGAAGACTTTCTGGATTTGATGGCCCTGGCACAGACGGTACCTGGCATCTTTGCCGTCAACATAGCCATATTCATCGGCTATAAGCTCAAAGGATTTTGGGGAGCTTTTTGGATGGCATTGGGAACTATCCTTCCCTCGTTTCTCATTATCCTGGCCATTGCCCTTTTCTTCCGGCAATTCCAGCATGTAGAAGCCGTGGAACATGTATTCAAGGGAATCCGCCCGGCTGTAGTAGCCCTGATTGCCGCCCCAACTTTCAAGATGGCCAAATCGGCCCGTATCAACCGGTACAACATCTGGATTCCGGTTGTCTCCGCACTGCTGATATGGCTCATCGGTTTCTCCCCCATCTATGTCATTATTCTCAGCGGACTGGGAGGTTATCTCTACGGACGTTATCAAAAGAAATCTAACTAACAATAAAAAGATCAACACATTATGGCTCTATTATTACTAAAACTATTCTATACATTCTTCAAGATAGGTTTATTCGGATTCGGTGGCGGTTATGCTATGATTTCCATGATTCAGGGAGAGGTAGTGACACGCTACGGCTGGCTCAGCTCTTCCGATTTCACCGACATTATCGCCATAAGTCAGATGACCCCTGGCCCCATCGGAATCAACTCTGCCACCTACGTGGGCTATACGGCCATGGTCAATGCCGGTTATTCACATAGCATTGGCATCCTAGGGTCAACCGTAGCCACTCTTTCCGTTGTGCTTCCGTCTTTTATCCTAATGGTCTTTATCAGCCGATTTTTCTTGAAATACCAGCGACATCCGGCAGTAGAAGCCGTATTCAAAGGACTCCGTCCAGGAGTAGTGGGTTTGCTGGCCGCCGCCGCACTGGTACTGATGAACGGGGAAAACTTCGGAACAAATACCTACCAGATTGTGGTAAGTATCCTGCTCTTCCTTGCCTGTTTTGTAGCTTCACACCGATATAAAATAAACCCCATACTGCTGATTGTTTGCAGCGGTATACTGGGCTATTTCCTGTACTGAGTGCCTAATCATCTTCGTCTTCTGGAACCATAGACTGAGAAATTGGAATGGAAAAATCACGGTCAGCAAACAGGGAAGCCAGTCCGGAAATCTGTTTTAAGCGAAGGAGTTCATCCTTATCCATTCCGATATTCTTCATTATCCATGTATCCGACATGCCAGCTTTCGTCAGTTCTGCCACGATATGCGTCATCAATCCAATGTCATGTGCACCCCTAGCCCGATTATGGCGAATAGTAGACCCTATCCGATTGGATAAATCCTTATCGATTACTACCACCGGCAACATTCCTTTTTCCCGTTCATAAATCCGTTTGGACGTTTTCAACACCTGATAACGGTGAAACCCGTCCACAATAATATATTTATCATTCTCCTTGTCATAATAACACACACAAGGCATGGTAAATCCATCCTCCCAAATGGATAATTCCAGCAATTTCATCTCGGGAGGGGCCACCACGTTCGGATTATAGTCATTGGCGTATACTTTTTCAACCGGTACTGCTTTCACATTGTACACTGGACTTTTTTCATCTTTCAGTTCCATATTTTCTTATATTGTTGTAAAATATAATCTTTCATTTTCTTTTCTTCCTTGCTCACCGCAAATCCCATGTATTTGCAGGCATAATCATTACGCAGAATACACAGACACATGCGTTTGTAAGTAGGAATTTCCCGGAACTCTGCAATATCAATATCATCAAGGTATTCCATCATGACCGGATGTTTCGTCGTTTTATAGTTGCTCTTATTCCGCACTGTTATCGGAATATTCATCGCTTCCAACTTGGCTATAGTTTCGTTACTCAGACATCCTCCCTTCGTTCTCCAGAACTTAATGCTGGTATGCAACTTACTCAAATATCCCCTCTTGGTTTCTTCCGGAAGCGTAGAAAGCAAAAATTCCATAAACGATTTCCACGTATGTCCCTCCGGCAACTTAATACCTCCATGCCCCATAGCACGTGTTCCTCCATAAAGAGCAGAGAAATTGACTCCATTCACACGACCTATCATCTTTCCCCACATATCAGGCTCTATGACCTTATACAAATGCAGACTTTCAATCGCCTCACTGATAAACGGACTGGCTACCCGCTGGCGTTCCAAATTCACTCCTGCATAATAATAAAGATCATACAAACGATTGTAATCCCATCCAAACTTTCCGTTCGCGGTCCACACATCCGTTGTCTTCCAATCATAAATAGGATAAAGATTATACACATCATTGGCAATTTTGGAACTCCAAATAAATTTATGATAAAGCTGCTGCTTCAATCCACCATAAATTGTACGCCAACGATTATAGCTTTCCTGCGTACGAATGCCTACCAAACAGGCCGTACGTACTGCATGTTTCTTTTCATGTAACCAGGCCGCAAAACGCAGCTGGAATTCATAATCCCACATATTGTCATGAAAGAAAGAAAAATCACTGGCCTTCATCACTCCTTCCGTCATATCACGTACCCAAAGTGCCCGATATCTTTCATCCCACGGACGCCAATAATGTTGAAACATGGAAGTACAGGTTCTCACTTTAAAAGGTACACAAATACGATATACCTCCAATATGTCTTTATTCTGTTCAAGAATACGGTTGACAAACTCTATCGTATGGATGTACTGCACCTCATAATCCATAAAAAACACTCCTAATTTTCTATCCAGCTTATTCCGACGAATGTAATCTATGCATAAATTGAGCAATACTCCACTGTCTTTCCCTCCAGAAAATGAGACATATACATTATCAAATTCCTTAAATAAAACCGACAGACGTTCCTGGGTCAGTTCATACACATTTCTATCATCCTTTTTCATTCTTTCTCCTCAGTTTTAGATATGTACTCCACATACGTTCCACTTCAAACCCCTGCGCAAAGAAATACGGTTCATGTCCTTTCTGTACCACAGCCTCCAACGTTTTATCTACATCCCATAAATCATTTATCACGGCTTCCAGCAACCCCATAAAGATTTCCTCTTCATCGCCTGCCACATAATAATTATTAATGACAACCGATTTTTTCCGTATCTCCAATGGGAAAAAACCAACCACTTTTTTCTGAACGAAGGCTACAAACCAAACAAATGACTCACTGGTTTTAAACGGATAATTATGATTGTATTTTATGACCTCCGGATTCATCACCAATGGAGCGACACATTTATATAATTCCTGAGATGTACCAGCCATTTTTATCACATTCAACATAGATGCCTAGTTAAAAAATAAATCCTAGCAAAAATAGAAAATTCTTCCAGAAATCCTCTTCCGGACAATTATATATTTTCCAACAAATCCTTAAAGGAAGTATAACAAACAGTTTGTCCATTGACTTCTGTGTAAGAAAGTTGATTGGGAGCAAAGACTTCCAACAGGGGAAGTTCTTGTCCCACCGGAGAGGCATCCAAGCAAAAATAATGATGACGGTTCAAAGCATTCTGTGCCCAATGCCTCAGTATTTCATCTGCCGCTCTCAGTATGATAAGTTTCTCCCCCGACACTTCGGGTGAAAAGCCTCCATGCATCAAGTCGAACTTGATATGCGGACGATCACAGAACAACGTATCCATCCGGTTGCCTAATATCAGGTCTTCTGTCACACCGCACTCCAATCCTCCCTGCGAAGAAAGCAGCCAGAGACGGTCGGCCAATACCAATGCCTGTTCAATATCGTGCGTGGACAAAAGAATGGCCCTGTTTTCTTCCACCGCCAGCCGATGCAGCAGGTTCATGATTTCAATCCGGCTTACCACATCCAGAAAAGCCGTCGGCTCATCCAACAGAATCAACGGACATTCCTGTACCAGCGCTTTGGCTATCATCACTTTCTGCCGTTCTCCATCCGAAAGCTCCGCCATGTAACACCGGACCTTATGCGCAATCTCCACTGCCTGAAGCGCGTGTTCCACCAGCTGTTTGTCCTTTTTATCCAATCGCCCGAAAAATCCCGTATAAGGCTGACGCCCCAAGGCCACCAGTTCATAAACTGTAAGCCCCCCCGCCTGTGTGCGGTCGGTCAATACCACTCCGATGGTTCTCGACAGTTCCCGTTCGGAATACGCCGACAAATCACGCCCCAACAACCTCAACCCACCCGACAAGGAAGGCTGGGCAGCAGCCAATGTGCGGAGCAGGGTTGATTTTCCAGCCCCGTTGGCCCCTAACAGACAGGTCAATTCTCCACGGAAAAGCTGAAAGTTCAACCCGGCATGCACTTCTGTCCGCTTCTTTCCTACCTGATACCCGATGGTCAGGTTTTCTCCCTCTACTACAATTTCCGATTGCCTCATCAGTTAAAATATTGGATTCGACGTTGGTTTATAATGACATAAATAATGACCGGAGCCCCCAGAATCGGAGTGACCGCATTCAAAGGAATGACTCCCGATTCGCCTGGAAGCACACAAAGCAAATTGCACAGCAAGGCCAAAGCCCCGCCGGAAAGCAAGGTGACCGGCATCAAGGAGTTATGATTGGAAGTACCTAACATCAGACGAGCCAAGTGAGGAACCGCCAAACCGATAAAAGCGACCGGGCCACAGAAAGAAGTGGTCACGGCCGTCAGCAGTCCCGTAGCCAGCAGCAGGTAATTGCGTACCCGACGGATATTGATGCCCAAATTCTCCGCATAACGCGGTCCCAAGAGCAAAGCGTTCAACGGTTTGATTAACAGCACAGCCACTACCAGCCCCGCCAAAGTCAGCAAGGAAAAAGCCGGAAGCTGTTCCAAAGAAACGCCCCCGAAATTTCCCATTCCCCACACCATGTACGATTGCACTCCCTCTGCCGTCGCAAAGAAATTCAACAGCGAAATCAGTGAGGAAGCGATATACCCAATCATGATACCGGCAATGAGCAACATGACATTACTTTTGATTAAAGACGACAGAAAAAGAATCAGGGCCAACACAGCCACAGCCCCTAAGAAAGCCCCCAGAATGACTGAGAAGAAACCGGACAATGTAAACACACCCGTTGCAATGGTACCTCCTCCGGCCAGCATCACCAGGGCCACTCCCAGACTGGCACCTGAACTGATTCCCAAAATGGAAGAATCGGCCAGCGGATTGCTGAACACCGTCTGCAACATCAGTCCGGAAGCCGAAAGAGCCGCCCCGCAGAGCAAGGCAGTCACACACTGCGGAAAACGTGACTCCCAGACAATGTAGGTCCAGCTGGCTTTTGCCGCCTCTTCGCCTCCCAAAATGCGCACTACTTCCCGTGCCGGTATATCCACCGAACCGAGAAGCAGATTGGCCGCCACCAGAAGTAGAATCAGGAAGATCAGACCGACAAACACCACATCATTCTTTTTGCCTGTGAAAATCATTCTGCTAATTTACTAAAATATTTCGGTTCATATCCCTCCAGCAATTCCGGATGGAAGATTTTTACCATATCTTTCAACAAGACCTCGGGATGAAAAGGCGATTCTTCGTAGAACAGAATCCGATGAGTGTTGCATCCGTAAATCCGACGTTCACGAAATGCCTTGAAGCGGGCATACAACGAATAGTCTTTCTGCAATTCCCGATAAGTTTTGTCGTGCGGCTGGTTGTACTTTATCAGCCAAAAATCGGCATTTTCTCCTTTGTCGAACACCGTTTCAAAAGCCATCGGCACCGAACCGCTGTTCGGTAATTCGGCAAAAACATAGTTTGCCCCAGCATCCGCATACAGCCGCCCCGTCGTACTCTTCCCTCCGGCAATGTACCAAGCGGAACCGTATTTCAAGTCACTCAATACCGTAGGATGAGAGGTTGCTTTGGATGCCAAAGCCTTCACCGCCAAGTATTCCTTTTCTATCTGTGCAAATAGCGAATCACCTTTCTGCGCCTTCCCCACCAGCAGGCCGTAGAAGCGCAACCATTCGGCACGGCCCAATGGAGAAGTCTCCATATAGTCCGCACATTCTATCACAGGCACGCCCAGTTTCCCTACCCGTCCGTAACCGCCACTGTTCTCAAACGGAGAAAGCAGGATGGCATCCGGATGCAGGTCAATGATTTTCTCGATATCCGGATTCATACTGTTTCCACAGTCCACCACCGTACCCTTCCGGCATCCGTCCTGTATTTCCGGCATCTTGAAATATTCCAAGTTGCAGACTCCCTTGATACTTTTTGCACAGCCCAGTTCTTTCAGCACGCTTCCATGTACCACCGAATAAACCATCGCCCGTTCCAAAGGAACACGTACCACAGTGCCTTCCGGCAGATGCTCCGGCACGGGTCGGGTCTTATCCGTCAACAAATAAGTATGCAGTGTTTTCAGCGTATCCCATGGGTTACGTACAACCACCAGCGTATAATCCGGAAACTTCACCACCGACAAGTTGGTGGCATATTTCATTTTCAGCGTATCCCCTCCCTCTTGAACGGAAGAAGTCTTGCCTCCTCCGCCACAGGCAGAGAGAAGCAAGACCATGATTACTATATGGGCAGATAGTAAAATTTGTTTCATAAAAATCAGTCAATGAAAACCATTGTTTTAGGATTCTGACCACCGCAGTCAAACTTTTCGATAAAGTTTCCATTACGGTCAAAACGATACATTGTACCATTCGAATTTGAATAGAAGGTCACTCCGATATAAATATCTCCATTCTTGTCATCCACACTCATCATATAGATACTTGAAGAAGCCAGTTCTTCCGGAGCATTTTTCAAGAAAGAAGACTGATTAACGGTAGCTGTCTTCACATTATAAGAAAAGAAAGAATTAGTGGTTATAAAAGTATTCCAATCAGTTTTTGAATTTACAAAATAGACCATATCATCGCCTACAGTCATATTAGTAGCCACTCCCAATGAGGTAGATTTATAATTGTCTTTCGGGTCTATCATCTGTGCAGAATAACCCTTGTCGGCATAATTCCCCCAAGAAATCAGGAAAATCTTTCCATCTTCTTCCAATACCTGATTCGGATTTAAATCTACCGTCAATGTAGTCTCCAACTTCATAGTAGCTGCATTGATGACGAACAAATCAGTATGGTACTGATACCCCGCATCATTTTTAGTATATGAATTAGCTACATACAACTTACCATCACATTCTGCAATACCTTCCAAATTAGCTCCTCCTTTAAAGGTAGCCACAACCTGTAAAGTATTTGCGTCCAGCTTCGTAACCTGTCCACCATATTGTGTCAAATAGATATAGCCATCTTCAGCCGTCATGTAACGAGGATCTCCTTCCGATTCCGGAATCGCATAACGCTGCTTTTCCACTCCAGCCGTATTCATCCGAACCAGATATCTTGATCCTGCAACGATAGCATAAAGATCATTATTATACTCAATCAATGACTGCCCAGTATCACCCAATTTAGCCTGATTCTGAGTATAAAAAATATCACTAATAAATTCCGCATCCTTGTCAGGTGCATAGAAAGACAAAGTCGCATTGTTCGCTCCCATGGTTCCCTCATTCAAAATAAATGCCCGATGTGCAGGAAGGGTCACTTTGGAACCACTTTCATCGAATAACTCCTCATCTTCACTACAAGCCACCAATGACACTCCTAATGCCACCATGCAGCATAAACTGAAAAATAACTTTCTAAATTGCATAACTATTTAAAATTAAAAATGAATAGTAGCTGTCAGTTTCCATGAACGTCCCGGCATCGGATAATACTTTATCACCTCGTATTGCTCATTCATGAAATTAATCAAATCGGCCTGCAATCTCAGCCTACATTTTGAAAATGAAAATTGCCGGGAAAGCGTCAACGTCTGCTCCACATAGGCTTCTATTTCATTCTCCGGAATATTCTGTGAGAAATAATATCTTTTCCCTACTCCTATCAAGCTATAACCCAGTTTTACCCAAGGAGTCTCTAAAATCACAGAACCGTTTCCATTATGTTCCGGTGTGTAAGGCAACTGATCTTTATAATTCTTACCATTCGGATCGGTCAAATCGATGGCTTTCTGCCAGGTATAACTACCCGACACATAGGCTTTGAATGTACTTCCCAATGGGATTCCCATAGAAAGCGTGACATCTGCCCCCCAGACATGAGCTTTCCCATAATTAACCATCTTCCATACATAAGTGGAAGGAAAAGCCACAATCTTGTCTGTCACCTGATTGAAATACACATCGCCCGTAAACGTCAGGTAATCCCAAATTACATTCTTTTTCGCCCCCCATGTCACGCCGACATTATATTCCTTAGCTTTTTCCGGCCGAAGCGAACGATTCCCCATGCGATAATAATACAAATCATTGAAGGTTGGCGTACGGAATGTACTTTTATACATCGCACGCAAAAAGAAATCCTGCTCGCTGAAAGGCTTCCAATTCACAGAAAAAGATGGAGACAATTTCTTCAAATCCGCTGGTTTTTCTCCACTCTCTACATGCTCAGTAATATAAGTATTAATCAAAGAAGCATCCACCTGCCACCGTCCCCATTCATAACGGGCATGCAAAGCGGTTAACGAAGTCAAACGCGTCGGAAACGGACAATCCGGCAAGTTGCTGTCAAGCGTATTCACGGCCAAATCTTGAGCGAAAGACAAAGAAAAGCCTTTGAACGGGTGGTACAAAGCCGCTCCTGAAGCATAATATTCATGCTGGGTATAATGGTCGGTAGACACCCCTCCTTCATACTGGGCTCCCTTATCTTGGTATTTGTTCCACGCATAATTGTATTTCGCCTGTACTTGCAACGACCATTTCTCAGAAATCCGATCATGGTATTTGGCTTGCACAAACGCATTCTTATCCCACAAACGTTCTCTCGAAACCGGATTATATAAGATTACAGCTCCTGGGAGTCCTCGTTCCGACTGATAATAGTAAGCCTTTACGCTCAACTTCTTATTCTCCTGGAAGTCATGAAACAGATTCCACTCCGTATGCCAGGAATTCACTTCCGAATTGTTTCTCTTCTCTGTCTGCGTATATTTTCCATTCTTCAACAGGAAAGGATACTGACCGTCCGACCGCAAGTAATCCCCGTCGACCGACAACACCGTCCGTTCACCCAACTGCTGTCCATAACGAAAATAAGGATTGACCATTCCAAAAGACCCTCCTTTTACCTGAAACAAGAATTGCCATTTCCAGTCTCTCAGAAACTCAGGACGGGAAGTCTCAATATTCAACACGCCGGCCGAAGCATACAACCGGGCTGATTGAAGCATATCTTCATTCTGCCCTACGCTCAACGACAAAGACTGTACATTATCCAATGAAAAACGGCCGATATCAATCTGACCTGCCTGACAATTGCTGACAGCCACTCCATCGTAACTGATAGCCGTATGAGCAGCCCCCATGTTACGGACAGAAACCGTTTTCAGTCCTCCTGTACCGCCATAATCACGTACATCCGTACCTGCAAAACGACGGACGGCATCGGCCATATTCTGGATTCCCAAATCATCTATCATGTCTTTTCCCAAACGTTGTACTGGAACCGTAGAGGATATTTTATTTGTCGACCTCCGCACACCGCTCACCGTCACATCCGGAATCTGATGCACCTTTCCCGTAATGCTGTCCGAATCGGCCTGCTGTGCAAAAACACTCCCCACGCCTGTAAGGACACACAGACACACGGCTATAAAAAAGCGACACCCGACTATAACAGCCGGTTCATTCCATCTTTTCATGCAAGTTTTTAATTGTAATTCTACATTACGCACGTTCTTGCCATCCTTTCCTCGAGAATGCAAGCATGACTTTGTTTTGCAGGTCTTCTGACTTACTCCCGTTTGTCTTGCCTTCCCATCTTTCATTGAAAGACAGTGGCTGAGTAGTGGATAGACAAACGTCACTATAAGGAGCTCACAGCAGCGGGACTGTCCGGGACTTTCACCCGATTCCCTTTTCATCCGTGATTTCGCCGAACGGAAATCCAAACGGAACAAAACATTGCAAATATACGGTTTTCTTGAAAAACAAGGATAAATTTCTACAAAATTATCACACAAGCCTATAAACAAGCATCCTGAATACCCCTGTCATTCTCCACACAGAACATACCTACCTTCACCAATTGAAAACTCCCCCTCATGCATACCTTTAAACCTCTCGGCCTATTCCTTGAAATCCCCTTGCAGATTCTCTGTTCCACAGTTTGGTTTTTGTATCCCACACTGTGAAATATATATCCCACACTGTGGTTTTTGTATTTCACAGTGTGGGACAGAGAATAGACAAGGAAGTTCTCCACTTTATACAAGGCCATCTCAAAAAATACCCCGGAGGAAAGTTCATCAAAAAATCCACAAATTTTTCCATGAAAAGCCCTTATCCACAAAACATTTTCTTACCTTCGAGCATTTAATATTTACACAAACATTCTCTTTTATTCATTTATTAATCACTAAGGCATTATGATTTTTACGGCAGAAAACATTTTGATGATCGGATCGATTCTTATCTTTTCCAGTATCCTCATCAGCAAAACCGGATACCGGTTCGGAATTCCTACCCTCTTGCTCTTTCTTGTTGTGGGTATGCTCTTTGGAAGCGACGGACTGGGCTTGCAGTTCAACAGCGCTTCGGATGCACAGTTCATCGGCATGATAGCATTGAGTATCATTCTGTTCTCCGGCGGTATGGACACCAAATACACCGACATCAAACCGGTACTCACTCCCGGTATTGTTCTGTCGACTGCCGGCGTCCTGCTTACCACCCTGCTGACCGGTGTATTCATCTTTTATATTTCCGACTGGAACCGGACCAACATCGAACTGACCCTGATGACTTCTCTGCTGCTGGCTGCCACCATGTCGTCTACCGACTCGGCCTCGGTATTCAACCTACTCCGCTCACAGCGCATGAACCTGAAGCAGCATCTTCGCCCGATGCTGGAATTGGAAAGTGGAAGTAACGACCCGATGGCCTATATGCTGACCATCGTCCTGATACAAGTGATTTCCAGTGGAAGCCATCCGGATTTTCTGCTTATCACGAAAGATTTGCTGGTACAGTTCTTTTTCGGAGGGGTTATCGGCTATGCCATGGGACGCTTCAGCGTATGGCTCATCAACCGTATCAACCTGTCGAACAGCTCCCTCTACTCCATTCTGTTGCTCAGTCTGGTATTCATCACCTTTACCATTACCGACCAGCTGAAGGGAAATGCCTACCTGGCCGTGTACATCATGGGCGTGATTCTGGGAAACACCAAACTGGCTTTCCGAAAAGAAATCAACACGTTCATGAGCGGACTGACCTGGCTCTTCCAGATTATCATGTTCCTCACCTTGGGACTGCTGGTCAACCCACACGAAATGCTCGACTTAGCTGCGGTGGCCTTGCTAATTGGTGCCTTCATGATTATCGTGGCACGCCCGCTCAGCGTGTTCCTCTGCCTGCTTCCGTTCCGGAATATCACCGCCAAAGGCAAACTGTTTGTGTCATGGGTCGGGCTGAGAGGAGCTACCCCCATCATCTTTGCCACCTACCCCGTACTGGCCCAGATTGAAGGCTCTCAGCAGCTGTTCAACATTGTCTTTTTCATCACCCTCCTGTCACTGGTGGTTCAAGGGATGACCATCACCAAAGCGGCCAAACTGCTGCACTTGGACTTGCCGGCTCACAAGGAAGGCAATGAATTTGGAGTGGAACTTCCGGACGAAATCGACACCCGACTGACTGACCTCACTCTGACAGCGGAAATGCTGGCCACGCAAAACAAGCTGGCCGACATGCAGATTCCGAAAGGCACACTGGTCATGCTGGTAAAACGCGGCAGTGAGTTCCTCATCCCCAACGGACAAATGGAACTGAAACCGGGAGACAAACTGCTGCTCATCTCCGAAAACAAGCACAAGCCGGCTGATTAATCGTCAGCCAGCTTGCGTTTCAGGTATTCATAAAAGTCATATTGTGCCCGCACATCATCATTCCCCGGCTTCCGCTTAAAGACATTCTGCAAATGATTGTCCACCCAGCAGGCCTTCCGGTTGGCCGACAACTGCAAGTGCAACATGTCGGTCAGTTCCTGCCGAAGCCTTCCGTCCAGGATAGGCGTCACCGCCTCTATGCGGCGATACAGGTTGCGGCGCATCCAGTCAGGGGAACCGATAAACACCTTCGGGTTACCCCCGTTGCCGAAATACCATACCCGGGCATGCTCCAGAAACGTATCCACAATGCGGGTTATCCGAATGTTCCGGCTGAAAGATTCTCCCGGCACCAGACAACAGATACCCCGCACAATCAGGTCAATCTGTACCCCGGCTTCACTGGCCCGATACAGTTCATCAATCATGGCCGTATCCTGCAGGGCGTTCATCTTCAGGATGATTCGTCCCGGCTTTCCTTTACGTACCAAGTCGATTTCTTTTTGAATCAACTGTTTAAGCTCCGGCAACAAGTTGAAGCGGGCAATCAGCAACCGCTTGAAATGAGGCTCCTTCACTTCTCGCCTCAACACCTGAAACAGGGTACACATATCCTCCACAATTTGCTTGTTGCACGTATACAAGGCAATATCCGCATAAATTTTCGCGGTCTTCTCGTTGAAATTTCCTGTACTGACATACGCGTAACTTCGCAACCGCTCCCCTTTATCGTTCTTCCGAAGTACCAACGCCACCTTCGCGTGAACCTTCAACCCCGGAATACTGAAGATGATGTCAATTCCCGCCTTCCGCATCAGCTCCGCTGTGGCCAAGTTGTTTTCCTCATCGAAACGAGCTTTTAGTTCCACGAACACCGTGACATGCTTCCCGTTCCGGGCAGCCGCAATCAACGCATTGATTACTTCCGAATGTTCCGCCACCCGATACTGTGTAATCATAATTTCCCGACAGAGCGGATCGTGCACCGCCTCGTACAAGAAACGGATGAAATGCTCGAAACTATGATAAGGATAATAAAGCAACATGTCACGTTTGGCTATCCGACGATACATGAAATGCTTTTCATTGATTCCCGGCAGGAACATCGGCTGTGGCTTGACTATCTGAGGAATATTCGGATTCGGGTTCGGCAGGAAGGACAGGTTCTCCAGGTTCAGATGCTTGTCGCCCGGCACCAATTCTTCCCGGTTGATACCCAGCGCTTCCACCAGCGCATCCAGAAACTCCGCCGGCATTTTCCGATCGTACACAAAACGGCAGATAGCCCCGATCTTGCGCTTCTTCACTTTTTCCTTCAGCTTCTCCACCATACTCTCTGCCGGCACATCATCCACAAACACGTCGGCATCGCGCGAAATCTTACAGCAATAACTGCATTCCACCTCATACCCCACAAACATTTCCTGCAAATTCGCTTTGATGATATCCTCCAGAAACATCAGATAGTAATTTCCGTCATGGAAAGGCAATTCCACAAAACGAGGCACTTTGCTATACGGCATCTTGATGAGATAATATTCCGACTTGTCCGCTCCGGGTTTCCGAACTTTCACCGCCAGATACAACCGTTTGTCGCGCAAAAAGAAACGTACGTTCTCCGGTTCCATCTTCATCGGCTGGAGGTAAGGGAAAACTTCTTCCATGAAAAAACGGTGCACAAACTCCTTGTGGAAGTCCTCTACCTCACTCTTGCTCTGATAAAAGACAACATGGTTCCTCCGCAACTCAGGAAGTATCTTCTGCTCATAAATGCGTACACGGTCTTCCAGCTGGCGGTTCACCACCTCCGTAATGCGCCGAATCAGGTCATGCGCCTCCTCTACCGTCATGTCCTCACTCTTTCCCCCGGAAGCTACCGCCTTGTGTTCCGCCACACGTACCTGGTAAAACTCTTCCAGATTGGACGAATAAATCGAAATAAAATTAATTCTTTCATACAAAGGGAGGCTGTCATCGTCAGCTTCCAGCAATACACGATAGTTGAACGCGAGCCAGCTGATGTCGCGGTTGAAATATTTATAGTGGCTTTCCATACATAGAATCCTTCAAGGTTTGGTCAAATGTAGTATCTTTGTCGGACAAAAACAACAGAAAAATGAAAAGAATAGGACTCTTGTCCGACACCCATGGCTATTGGGACGAACGCTACCTGAAATATTTTGAAAGCTGTGACGAGATATGGCATGCCGGAGACATCGGCTCACAGGAAGTGGCCGACCGACTGGCTGCCTTCCACCCCCTCCGGGCAGTATATGGAAATATTGACGGTCAAGACATACGCCTCCGCTTTCCGGAAATCAACCGTTTCCAGCTGGAAGGAGCCGACGTACTGATGAAACACATCGGAGGATACCCCGGCAAATACGACCCTTCCGTCCGGCAGATTCTCCACACACAGCCTCCGCAGTTGTTCATCAGCGGCCATTCCCATATCCTGAAGGTCAAATACGACCCCAAACTGCATTTGCTGCATATCAACCCGGGAGCAGCCGGAAAGTATGGTTTTCATAAAGTACGTACCTTGATACGTTTCTCCATAACCGACGGAAACTTCTCCGACTTGGAAGTCATCGAACTGAATGATTAAGCCTGAAAAGTCTTGTTGCATTCAAAAATCTTTCCGAAATTTGCACACAAAATAAAAAAATTATATGAAAACTTATCTAGTTACTGGAGCTGCCGGATTCATCGGTGCCAATTATATCAAATATATCCTGGCCAAGCATGATGACATCAAGGTTGTCATTCTGGACGCTTTGACATACGCTGGAAATTTGGAAACCATTTCATCCGACATCGACAACGAACGCTGTTTCTTCATCAAAGGAAATATCTGCGACTATGACTTGGCCGACCGGTTGTTTGCAGATTACAAATTTGATTACATCGTCAATTTTGCTGCCGAAAGCCACGTGGACCGCAGTATTGAAAATCCACAATTATTCTTACAGACCAACATACTGGGCACACAAAACCTGCTGGATGCCGCACGACGTGCCTGGGTGACCGGAAAAGACGAAAACGGCTATCCTACCTGGCGAAAAGGAGTTCGTTTCCATCAAGTTTCTACCGACGAAGTCTACGGCTCACTGGGCCCGGAAGGCTATTTCACAGAAGAAACGCCGCTTTGCCCGCACAGCCCGTACAGTGCCTCCAAGACCAGTGCCGACCTGATTGTCATGGCCTATCGGGATACTTACAAGATGCCGGTAACCATCAGCCGCTGCTCCAACAACTACGGTCCTTACCACTTCCCGGAAAAGCTGATTCCGCTTATCATCAAGAACATTCTGGAAGGGAAAAAACTTCCTGTATATGGAAATGGTACCAACGTACGTGACTGGCTCTACGTGGAAGACCACTGTAAAGCCATCGACATGATTATCAATAAGGGGAAGGACGGTGAAATTTATAATGTAGGCGGACACAACGAGAAACAGAACATAGAAATTGTCAAACTGACCATCGCTACCATCCGTCAAATCATGACCGAACAGCCGGAATACCGGAACATACTCAAAAAGAAAGAAATGACCTCCGACGGACAAATCAGTATCGACTGGATCAACGATTCACTGATTACCTTTGTCAAGGACCGGTTGGGACACGACCAGCGTTACGCCATCGACCCCACCAAGATTACCCGTGAATTGGGATGGACCCCTGAAACCAAGTTTGAGGATGGTATCATCAAAACCATCAAATGGTATCTAGACCACCAGGCATGGGTAAAGAACGTCACCAGCGGGGAGTACCAGAATTACTACGACAGCATGTACAAGAATCGCTAAAAAGCAATTTCTTTATCACTCCATAGAATGTCATTCCGGAAAGCAGTTTCCAGAATGACATTTTTTATTTCCCTTTATTTATTTTCATTTTATCCATTCATACAAATAAAACGAAATCATTTTGATAAGTTATTTCATATTTCGCTTGCATATTTACAAAATACATCTATCTTTGCAAGCAAAACAAACAATTAAAGAAATAAACAAATGAGTTACCTTATAAAACCTGTCGGCTACAAGCCGTTGCTTGACATGAAACAAACTGAACTGGGTATCAAGCAGATTAAAGAATTCTTCCAGCAGAACCTTTCCTCCGAACTTCGCTTGCGGCGTGTAACTGCTCCTTTGTTCGTCTTGAAAGGAATGGGTATCAACGACGACTTGAGCGGTACGGAACGTCCGGTCACCTTCCCGATAAAAGACTTGGGCGACCAACAGGCGGAAGTGGTTCACTCACTGGCCAAATGGAAACGACTGACTTTGGCCGACTACCAGATTGAACCAGGTTACGGTATCTATACCGACATGAACGCGATTCGTGCCGACGAAGAACTGGGTAACATCCACTCCCTGTATGTAGACCAGTGGGACTGGGAACGGGTCATCACGCCGGAACAGCGAACGGTAGATTTCCTGAAAAGCATCGTGACCCGCATCTATGCGGCCATGCGACGCACAGAATACATGATTTGTGAGATGTATCCGCAAATCAAATCCTTCCTGCCACACGACGTGCATTTCATCCACTCGGAAGATTTGCTGCAGATGTATCCTGACAAGACCGCCAAGGAACGTGAGAACCTGATTACAGAACGTTTCGGGGCCGTATTCATCATCGGCATCGGCAACAAGCTGAGCAACGGACAACCGCACGACTTGCGTGCCCCCGACTACGATGACTACACCACCATCGACCCGAAGACCGGACTGCCGGGACTGAACGGAGACTTGCTAGTCTGGAATGACGTACTACAGCGCGCTTTCGAAATTTCTTCCATGGGTATCCGTGTGGACAAAGCCGCCATGCTCAAGCAGCTGGAACTGGCCGGAAAAGAGGAACGCACCAAACTTTATTTCCACCAGCGCCTGCTGAACGATACATTGCCGCTCACCATCGGTGGGGGTATCGGCCAGTCACGTCTATGCATGCTTTACCTGAAAAAGGCCCACATCGGAGAAATCCAAGCCAGCATCTGGCCGGAAGAGATGCGCAAAGAATGCGCGGAACTGGGCATGCAGCTCATCTGAAACAAACACACACTATTATAACCATCCCCTTGTTTCCACTCCACGGAGAGCAGAAGCAAGGGGATTTATTTTTCTGAAACAGTCGTACGGACAGTTTCTACCAGTTGATGGGTGTCTCGCCATGAGCTACCAGATACTCATTGGTACGGCTGAAATGCTTGTTGCCAAAAAAACCATTGTAGGCCGACAAAGGCGAAGGATGTACGGAAGTCAGCACCAGATGCTTGTTACGGTCAATAAAAGCTCCTTTCTTCTGGGCATAAGAACCCCATAAGATAAACACCAGATGCTCTTTCTGCTCGGCCAATACTCGAATGGCCGCATCCGTAAATTCCTCCCATCCTTTCCGCTGATGAGAACCTGCCTGATGCGCCCGTACCGTCAAAGTCGCGTTCAACAGCAGCACCCCCTGCTCCGCCCACCGGGTCAGATTCCCGCTCGCAGGCATGGGAGTACCCAAATCGTCATGAATCTCCTTGAATATATTCTGCAAAGAAGGTGGGAACGGTACGCCATCGTTGACTGAAAAGCATAATCCATGCGCCTGTCCCGGTCCGTGATATGGGTCCTGCCCGATAATCACCACCTTCACCTTATCAAAAGGGCAAAGATTGAACGCATTGAAAATCAACCGTCCGGGAGGATATACCGTGGTCTGCTTGTACTCCTGACGGACAAAATCCGTCAGCCGGACAAAATAATCCTTTTCAAACTCCGGGGCCAACGCCTTTTTCCATCCTTCTTCTATCTGTACGTTCATAATATCCTGATTAAATGATCAATCCCAAAGATTCAACTTATTTTTCTTCGCTTCTTCCAGTGACACCGTCTTCACCACTTTTTGCTTGTTCTTGTCGCGCAAGGCCTGATACTCCTCGTTCAACGTCTCCACAAAAGCCGGACGCTGTTCCGGATTCAGCAGTTTGGCAGCCACCAGCGCATTCTGCGAAGCATCCTTCATGTACACCACCGGCGCATGATATACGGGCGCAATCTTCAAGGCCGTATGCAACTTCGAAGTGGTTGCTCCTCCAATCATCACCGGCACATCCACTCCCGCACGCTGCAGTTCCGTCACCAC
The DNA here is from genome assembly GCA_900552075.1 of uncultured Bacteroides sp. Classification (GTDB taxonomy): domain Bacteria; phylum Bacteroidota; class Bacteroidia; order Bacteroidales; family Bacteroidaceae; genus Phocaeicola. Next base: position 463,441 of record URYL01000001.1, read on the forward strand.
ATGCACCATTTCCTCCAATGAAGGCGTAATCAGTCCGCTCAATCCTACAATATCCACTTTTTCCCGGATGGCCGTTTCCACGATTTTTTCTGCCGGTACCATCACGCCCAAGTCGATAATCTCATAGTTGTTGCACGCCATGACCACCGACACGATGTTCTTCCCAATATCGTGCACGTCGCCCTTCACCGTGGCCACCAGTACCTTTCCGGCGCTTCGGGCCCCTTCTTCCTTTTCCGCCTCGATGTAAGGCTGGAGAATGGCTACGGCCTTCTTCATAGTCCGCGCCGTCTTGACCACCTGCGGCAAGAACATCTTACCCGAGCCGAACAAATCGCCCACATGGTTCATGCCTGCCATCAGCGGACCTTCAATGATGCTCACCGCATTCGGATAACGGGAAAGCGCTTCCTGCAAATCCTCTTCCAGATAGTCCGAAAGCCCTTTCACCAGTGCATACTGCAACCGTTCTTCCACCGTGGTATCTTTACGCCACAGCAGCTGAGCCTCATGTCCTTCCTGCGAAGCCGTTCCTTCCTTTTCCCGTTTCAATTGTTCCGCCGCCTCAATCAGCCGTTCTGCCGCATCCGGCCGACGGTTCAATACCACATCCTCTATCCGCCCCAGGATATCCTGCGGAATATCCGTATAAAGCACGGAAGTAGCCGGATTGACGATTCCCATGTCCATACCCTGCTGAATGGCATGATAGAGGAACACCGCATGCATGGCCTCACGGATATAATTGTTGCCACGGAAAGAGAACGACAAGTTGCTCACTCCCCCGCTCACATGTGCTCCCGGCAGATGCTTGCGTATCCATCCGGTAGCCTGAATGAAATCGACCGCGTAATTGTTGTGTTCTTCGATACCCGTGGCCACGGCCAGCACATTGGGATCGAAGATAATATCGTGTGGATTAAATCCGACTTTGTCTACCAAAATATGATAAGCCCGTTCACACACCTCAATCTTACGGCTGAACGTATCGGCCTGTCCCTTCTCGTCGAAAGCCATGACAATGACGGCTGCCCCGAGCTCTTTCACCTCACGTGCATGTGTCACAAACACGTCCTCCCCTTCCTTCAAAGAAATGGAGTTGACAATGCATTTTCCCTGCACACATTTCAGTCCGGCACGAATCACGTCCCACTTGGAAGAGTCAATCATGAGGGGCACACGGGCGATTTCCGGTTCCGAAGCCACCAGATTCAGGAAGGTGGTCATCTCTTCTACCGCATCCAACAGTCCGTCGTCCATATTGACATCAAGAATCAATGCCCCATCTTCCACCTGCTTGCGGGCGATGGACAAAGCCTCCTCGTATTTCTTCTCGTTGATGAGCCGGAGGAACTTCCGCGAACCTGCCACGTTGCAGCGTTCCCCCACATTCACGAAATTGATTTCGGGTGACACTTCCAGCAGTTCCAGTCCCGACAGCCACATATACTTGTGCGGCTGCACCGGCACGCGAGGCCGCCCCCTCCGAATCAAATCTTGGTATTTGGCAATATATTTTTCCGTGGTACCACAACATCCACCGATGATGTTGACCAGCCCTTCGTCGATATATTCCTTCACTTCGGCCGCCATATCTTCCGGCGTCTGGTCATACTGTCCCAACGTGTTCGGCAGTCCGGCATTTGGATACGCACTAATATAATAAGGTGCACGGGCAGCCAGTCTTTCCAGAAAAGGCTTCAACTGACGGGCCCCGAACGAACAGTTCAGTCCGACAGAGAAAATATCCGCATGTTCCACTGAAGCCAGAAACGCATCCAGTGTCTGTCCCGACAACGTACGTCCACCCACATCCGATACGGTAACCGAGAGCATCAAAGGCACCTTCCGACCCGTTTTCTCCATCGAAAGTTCCGCTGCCCGAATCGCCGCCTTGGCATTCAGCGTATCGAAAATGGTTTCAATGAGCAAAGCATCCACCCCGCCTTCCAGCAAGGCTTCCATCTGCTCGCAATAAGCCGCCTGCAATTCGTCGAAGGTCAATGCCCGGAAAGCCGGATTGTTCACGTCCGGACTCATGGAGCACGTCTTGTTGGTCGGCCCTACGGAACCTGCCACAAAACGAGGCTTCTCTGGATTCATCGCCGTAAACTCATCGGCTATCCGACGGGCCAGACGGGCGGCTGCCAGATTAATTTCCCGGCAATAGGCCTCCACGTGATAATCGGCCATCGACACCGAAGTGGCATTAAACGTATTGGTTTCGATTATGTCAGCTCCCGCTTCCAAGTATTTCCGGTGAATATCTTCTATCACCTCCGGACGCGTGAGGCACAGCAGGTCGTTGTTTCCTTTCAGCTGTCCCTTTGCCTCCTCAAAACGTTCCCCCCGGAAATCCGCTTCCGAGAGATTATATTGCTGTATCATCGTACCCATCGCCCCGTCGAGCACCAGGATACGTTCCCGTATCAGTTGTTGTATTGTCTTTGTCTGCATAGGCATGCCTACCCTTTAATCTTTTAATTTAGCGTTTGAACATGCGGTCCATCATCCGCCGGTCTTCTTTTTCTTTCAATGTCTGACGCTTGTCATACTGTTTCTTACCCTTGGCCAGCGCAATAACCACCTTGGCCAGTCCACGCTCGTTAATATACATGCGGGTAGGCACAATGGTAAAACCCGGCTCCTCGGAGGTACGCTGCAGTTTGCGCAGTTCCTTCTTGGTCAGCAGCAGCTTGCGGTCGCGCCGCGCCGTATGGTTGTTATACGAACCGTAAAAATACTCAGCAATGTGCATGTTCTTCACCCACAGTTCCCCACGGGAGAAAAAGCAGAACGTATCTACCAAGCTCGCTTTTCCCTGACGGATGGACTTGATTTCCGTACCGGTCAGCACGATTCCTGCGGTGTACGTATCGATAAATTCATAATCGAACGATGCCCGCTTGTTCTTGATATTAATATTATTCGCAACTGGTCTCATCAATTCAAAATTACAGACAATTTATTAAATACAAATTCAATCATCACCGGAGAAAGTAATACCAAAATGGAAGCTACCACAGTATAAGAAGTCAACCTGCTCTCCGGTATATCCAGAAAACGCCGTGCCCCTTCAAACACTACCACCACAGTGTACAACTGCAGAATCCAATGTAGAATCTCAATAGAAATCAATCCGTTGACCACATCAAGCACAAACAAGACCGTCATGGAATATCCCACAAACACCTGCATTTTCTCCTTAGGGACATACTTGTCGAACCATCTCCAGGTCATTTTATCCAGCAGATAAGCAGCTAGGAAAAATCCGCCAAACAAAGCCACGGCCACGGCACAGCAACGTGTCAGCGCCCATTGAAAGAACTCCGAGCTGACATCCCGGCCGATGAATGTCCCGATAAACTCGGCCAATCCACACAATCCAATCAGCGGATAGACATATTCCGACATCATCCGGTTTCCTTGCCCTTCGGAAGCCTCTTTCTCCCAGAAACGACCGGGGGAGGAAAGCAAAAATGCCATTTTATTGAACAATTCTTTATAATTCATTCCCAATTCTTTTCATTATGTGATGAAACGAATTGCAAATTTACAAAAAAGTATGAGATAAAGGAAAGAGGTGACTATCTTTTCAAGCTATTTAAACGTCCGAGGCCTTAAAAACAAGCCTTTTAAAGGTATCCCTAAAAACACCTTTGCGTTCAAAAAAAACACAAGTACATTTCACACAAAACGCCCTTACGTTTTGATCAAAACTCTTTGGCGTTTTAAATCAAACGCAAGGACGTTTTGAAAAGAACGTAAGGGCGTTTTTTCTGAATATAAAAAGCCTACATAACCTTGAAAAAGGCTCTTTTATAATTTGCTTTTATTGGTTGTTTGTCGATGTTTCTCCAAACAAAGATTTGTATTGAATTTCTACTTTATCTGAACTCGCATTTTCATAGCTTGAAGATGATGATTTTTCATACTCAATCACAATCTTGTCAGGCATTGCCACATTATGCAGACTTGTATAAGAAGTCAAGACTGGAGTCAGATTAAAATGACGATATTCCGTACCGTATTCATTTCTCTGTACACTTGCATCTGTCACCTTATGACGCAAATGGAGCAACAATGTGCCATCTGTACTCACTTCACTTGGATCATAATACAAAACAAAAGAATGAGAGCTCAACTCAGACTGCAAATCATCCTTATCCGATGAGCTTTTATAATAATAAGTTACCGGAACAAACAAATTATAACGGTCAAAATAAGTCGGTTGAACCATTGAACTGGATATTGTATAAACAGGAGCATTTCCTGAATCAGCATCCGGAGCCTTAGGCATAACCGTACCATCCTTAATGTTCACTAAATTTGTAATAGTGACATCCTTATTTGCATTCCATTCTACCAATGAAGAGTCATAAGAATATTGAACAATTGCATAAGAATCCAACGTAACGTCACTCAAATCGCTCATATTTACAGGAGTTACGGTATAGCCATACGCACTTGTAAAAGTGTAATACCCTCCAAAACCATTCACTTTCATTATCTCCTGCGGAGAAACCGTAGGATCTGTTTCCCCATTCAAACAAGAACTAAACCCTACCATTGCCAATAATGCGGCAAAAACTACTGCCAATTTCTGTTTTTTCATACTTTCTTTATTTTCTTCTTATCTTTAGTTTATAAATATTCTCAAAGGTAAAATTTGCCCGATAAATGCAAAAAAGAGAAAAATACTGCACACAAGCCATTAATTTTTAACATAAATAAACCATTCACTATACAATGGTTGCAAATGAATCCAAATGTTCGTCAACATAAGCCGCAATCTGCGCCGTAATCAGCTCTTCCTCTTCCATAAATTTTTCTTCCAAATCATCGAATGCCTCATACTGTTCATACATGGCCATGAACTCGTCTTCCGTACAATCTTTCTCCAAATCAGTACGGTGCGCATCGTAAATCTTCTTGGCTTCATAAATCAGCTTCGAGAAATCCTTTGCCCCAAACAGACGCATCGCCTTGGCAAACGGATTGTCAAAGATATACGGTCCGTATCCATTCTGGATGAGCTGTACAAAGCCACCTTCCATCACTTCCTCCCGGAAAAAGTGATATCCCAGCAACGTATGCTGATAACCGTTCAGCAACGGCATGGTCTTCTCATTAATCACCCCACCCGTCACCTCCAGGTATTTATCGATAAACACTTTCAAGAATGCATCCATTCCCTCTTCCGCTCCTTTGCGCAAATCCGCATCGGACACCGTAATCTGATTCGCTTCCATTTATATACCTAATAATTGTTACCTATCTTTATTTATATACTACGACAGGGCTTGCATATCGTATCTGCGGCAAAGATACAAGATTCTTTCAGAAGAGGAAAAACATTTTGGCAAGCAGAGTTTACAAAACAGGCCAAACTGGAAAAAATATCATTAAAATGTTGGAAAAAGTTTGGTTTCCTACGTTGCAGAAAGAAATAAAACGACTAACTTTGCGTTCGGATTAAGGAAGAAATTCCATAATTCGTGGTTTACGAAATACTTATTTTTTATTACCAATAAAACGTAAAGAATATGATTTATTCACATGAAGTTGAACACATGTGTTGTGTTGCTAAAGGACCTAACCACGGTCCGGCCCCAATTCCTGAAGAAGGAAAATGGATTCAAGCAAAAGAAATCAAAGACATTTCAGGTTTAACTCATGGTGTGGGATGGTGTGCTCCACAGCAGGGTGCTTGTAAACTGACTTTGAACGTCAAAGAAGGTGTAATCGAAGAATGTCTGGTAGAAACAATCGGTTGCTCAGGTATGACTCACTCAGCCGCTATGGCTTCTGAAATTCTGCCGGGTAAGACAATTCTGGAAGCACTGAATACAGACTTGGTTTGCGATGCCATCAACACCGCAATGCGTGAATTGTTCCTGCAGATTGTTTACGGTCGTACTCAGTCAGCTTTCTCTGAAGGCGGTTTGATGATTGGTGCAGGCTTGGAAGACTTGGGTAAAGGACTCCGCAGCCAGACTGGTACTCTGTATGGTACAAAAGCAAAAGGTACTCGTTACTTGGAATTGACTGAGGGTTACATCACTCGTATGGCTTTGGACAAAGACAACCAGGTAATCGGTTACGAATTTGTTCACATGGGTAAATTCATGGAACAGATCAAGAAGGGTGTAGATGCTAACGAAGCATTGAAAGCTGTTACCGGAACTTACGGACGCTTCAAACCCGAACAAGGCGCAGTTAAATATATTGACCCACGTAAAGAATAATAAGGAGGATACAGATTATGATTAGACCAGTACAGTTTGAAAGTCAGGACCGTCGTATCAAGCAGATTTTGGCTGCTTTGAATGAAAACGGTATCAAAGACATTGAAGAAGCTAACGCAATCTGTGACGCAGCCGGCCTTGATCCGTATCTGACTTGTCAGGAAACTCAGGGTATCTGCTTCGAGAATGCTAAATGGGCATACGTAGTAGGTTGTGCCATCGCACTGAAAAAAGGTTGCAAGAACGCTGCTGACGCTGCAGAAGCAATCGGTATCGGTTTGCAGGCTTTCTGTATTCCGGGTTCAGTAGCTGATGACCGTAAAGTAGGTTTGGGTCATGGTAACCTGGCAGCTCGTCTGCTCCGTGAAGAAACTCAGTGCTTCGCTTTCTTGGCAGGCCACGAATCATTCGCTGCTGCAGAAGGTGCTATCAAGATTGCAGAAATGGCCAACAAAGTTCGTAAGAACCCGTTGCGTTGCATCTTGAACGGTCTGGGTAAAGACGCTGCGATGATTATCTCTCGTATCAACGGATTTACTTACGTTCAGACTAAGTTCGATTACTTCACAGGTGATTTGAACATCGTAAAAGAAACTCCGTATTCAGACGGTCCTCGTGCAAAAGTAAAATGCTACGGTGCAGACGATGTACGTGAAGGTGTAGCTATCATGTGGCACGAAAATGTAGATGTATCTATCACAGGTAACTCTACTAACCCGACTCGTTTCCAGCACCCGGTTGCAGGTACTTACAAGAAAGAACGTGTTCTTGCTGGTAAACCTTACTTCTCAGTAGCTTCAGGTGGTGGTACAGGTCGTACACTTCACCCGGATAACATGGCTGCAGGTCCTGCTTCTTACGGTATGACAGATACTATGGGCCGTATGCACTCAGACGCACAGTTCGCTGGTTCTTCATCAGTTCCTGCTCACGTAGAAATGATGGGATTCCTGGGTATCGGTAACAACCCGATGGTAGGATGCACAGTAGCTTGCGCTGTAAACGTAGCTTTGGCTTTGAATAAGTAATTTATACTTGATTCAATATATAAATCCCTGTAACTCTCTGAGTTATGGGGATTTTTATTTTATCCGTACTGCATGGAGAAATGATAAAATCCCATCACTTTTCATCTGTTGTACTTCCTATAAATTGTTGTGAATGGATGCTGAAATTGAAGCGGAATATCGCTTGAATCAGGCTTGTTTTTCTAAGGGTAATAAGTGGCTGATTATCCTTGAAAATGGGCTGAAAAGAGGATATTTTGTGACCAATTTGCGACCAATTTGCGACCATTTTCCCATTTTTTCAAAAGTGGTCGCAAAATTCGATTCATTTATCTAATACACAGAAAGATATATCATATTTAAAAGGACTTCCTAATGTCTAATTTTAAATGATTAAACTATGGTAAGAAGTTCTTTTTCTATTCTCTTTGCCATAAGAGAAAGTAAAGCAAGAAAGAGTGGTAAAGCTCCTATCGAAATTACAATTACAATAAATGGAGAAAGATGCACTCTATCAACTGGCAAACAAGTTCCTATCGACAAATGGGACAAAACCAAGCAACAAGTAAAAGGTAAAGACGAAGAAGCTCAAAGCCTCAACAATTATCTAAAAGCAATCAAAGCCAAACTTTATCAGAAAGAAGCAGAATTGTTAGACAGAGGTTTTATCATCACAGCAGAACTATTACGTGACGCTTACTTTGATAAGGTAGAATCACTCAAAGAAAAAACGCTGTTTGAAGTTTTTGAAGAGCATAACCAAGAACAGGAAAAGCTGGTAGGCAATGGAGTTTCTAAGGCTACTTATTGGATTTCTGTCTATACAGTAAGATTACTCAAAGAATTTGTTCAGCAGAAATACAAAAGAGAAGATTTATACCTACGCGAATTGAACCTGAACTTTATCCAGTCTTTTCATTCATTCCTAAGAATAGATAAAGGAAT
>URYL01000002.1 GCA_900552075.1 uncultured Bacteroides sp.
GATTTGAAGTGTTAAATCCTGAATTGGTTATTTGCCATTTAGATTCAAAAGCAACTATGCAGATAGACATTACAATCAACAAAGGTCGTGGATATGTGCCGGCTGATGAAAACCGCGAATTCTGCACCGATGTGAATGTAATTCCTATCGATTCTATTTACACTCCGATTCGTAATGTGAAATATGCGGTAGAAAATTACCGTGTAGAACAGAAAACTGACTATGAAAAGTTAGTGCTGGAAATTACGACGGATGGTTCCATTCACCCGAAGGAAGCGCTGAAGGAAGCTGCAAAGATTTTGATTCATCACTTCATGCTGTTCTCTGATGAAAAGATTACGCTTGAAACATCAGATGCAGAAGGTAACGAAGAATTCGATGAAGAAGTATTGCACATGCGTCAGTTGCTGAAGACCAAATTGGTGGATATGGACTTGTCAGTTCGTGCTTTGAACTGCTTGAAAGCTGCCGATGTTGAAACATTGGGCGACTTGGTTCAGTTCAACAAGACCGATTTGCTGAAGTTCCGTAACTTCGGTAAGAAATCGCTCACTGAGCTTGATGATTTGCTCGAGAGTCTGAATCTTTCGTTTGGAACAGATATTTCTAAGTATAAATTAGACAAAGAATAAACAATGAGACATAATAAAAAATTCAACCATTTAGGTCGTACTGCTTCTCACAGAAATGCAATGCTGTCAAACATGGCATGTTCTTTGATCAAGCACAAAAGAATCACTACGACTGTTGCGAAGGCTAAAGCTTTGAAGAAGTTCGTTGAGCCGCTGATTACTAGATCTAAAGATGACACAACTAACTCACGTCGTGTTGTGTTCAGTAACCTGCAAGACAAATATGCTGTAACTGAACTGTTCAAAGAAATCTCTGTAAAGGTTGCAGATCGTCCGGGTGGTTACACTCGTATTATCAAGACTGGTCACCGTTTGGGTGATAACGCAGAAATGTGTTTCATCGAATTGGTAGACTACAACGAGAACATGGCTAAGACAGCTGCTAAGAAAACTACTCGTACACGTCGTTCTAAGAAATCAGCTGCAACTACTACTGAAGCACCGGCTGCTGAAGCTGCAACTGAAGCTCCTGCTACTACAGAGGAAGCCCCTAAAGCTGAATAATTCTGTATATGCTATATATTTGAAAGGCTATGCAATGCGCATAGCCTTTTTTGTATCTGTCGTGTAGCAGCTTCTCTAATTTGGTAGATGGGTTTATGCTGGTTTCTATTGTTTTGTTGATAAACTTGTAATCAATTATTATACCCTGTGAGTTTGAGACTGTCCGCTGAATTGGATGATAGGATTCTATCGTTTTTCAGCCCTTCTAATGAATGATAGGAATGAATACGACAAAGGCTTGTGAGATGCGGTAATATTGCCTCACAAGCCTTTGTTCGTTTTTTAATAACTTATTTATGCTTACTTCTCTTCCTCCATCTTAGCCTTGAAGGCCAAAGCATACATGCGCATCTGTTTTACCATGGCCAGCAGACCGTTGCTACGGGTCGGTGAAAGGTGTTCCTTCAAACCGATTTTGTCGATGAAATAAAGGTCGGCATTCAGGATTTCATCGGGTGTGTGACCTGATACAACCTGAATCAGTAGAGAGATGATACCTTTTACTATCAGGGCGTCGCTTTCAGCTTGGAATACCACTTTTCCGTCCACCAGGTCAGCCTGCAGCCATACCCGGCTCTGGCAGCCGTCAATCAAATTCTGTTCTGTTTTGTATTTCGGGTCAAGCGGTTGCTGGTCGTTGCCCAGGTCAATCAGCAGTTGGTATTTGTCCATCCAATCGTCGAAGTCACTGAATTCTTCGATTACTTCGTCCTGGAGTTCATTGATTGTTTTCATTGTGATATGGTTTAATTATTTTTCGTTATAAATCACGCCCATCACCGTTTGTCCTACGGCCTGAAGCGTGGCTTTGTCAATATTTTCAAGCGTGTCATCCAGCGTGTGCCAGGTTGGGTTGAAACCCGTGTCACTCTGCATATCGTAGTGGATGATATCTACACATGGAATCTGTCGGTACTGGTTCACATAAAGATGGTCATCCGTAATCTGGCCTCCGTCTTCCTTGATGAAATAGTTGTCGTAACCTAAGTGTTCGGCCATTTTCCAGATTTTCTTCATGGCATTGTTCGCCGTCTGCTTGGAGAAGGCTTCGTAGTAGAATGTGGCATTCTTTCCGCCTACCATATCCAGTAAGATACCGAAACGCGCCTTGTAGTCAGGTACGTGAGGGATACGGCCCCAATATTGGGAACCCAGGCACCAGGTATCCGGTTTGTAAGTCCCTTTGTAGAAGTCCGGTGTTCCGTAGTCTTCTGCATCGAAGAATACGAGGTCGATGCCTACTTGCGGAGCCTGCTGTTGAATCTGTCGAGCAATTTCAAGCAAGACGCCTACTCCGCTGGCCCCGTCGTTGGCTCCGTCAATTGCTTTCCGATGATTGGCCTCTTCATCCTGGTCGGCATACGGTCGGCAGTCCCAGTGCGCACAAAGCATCACCCGTTTCTTGTTCTCCGGCTGGTAAGCCCCGATGATGTTGCGTGCTTTCAGAATCGTACCGTCGTAAGCGATTAGGTCGGCCTGTTGGTTGTAGACGGTAGCCCCGAATTTCTTCAACTGGGCAGCAAGGTAATCCCCACATTTGCGGTGCGCTTCCGTGTTGGGTACGCGCGGTCCGAAAGCCACTTGTGCCGCTACATACGCGTACGCACTGTCGGCATTGAAAGTTGGGGCCTGCACAATTGTGGCTTCCGTTTCTTCAGTTTGCTGACTGTTTTTCGAACTGCTTCCACAGGAGATGAAAGTTCCTCCCGTTATCAAAGCACTTACAATCAGCAGATTTTTTATTGAAATCATAATACCTTCATTTAGTTTGCGCTGCAAAGGTAAGCTTATTTTTGTACACCCCTTGCAGCCGTAAATACGTTTTAAACTTTATTTGTAGGAGCCACTTTCCTGCACTTGCTGCATGACGCGCAGGAAGTTGCCTCCCCAGATCCGCTGGATGTCTTCCTCACTGTAACGTTCGTGGAGCAACTGGCGGGTGAAGTTGATCATCTCCGAAGAATCGTTGCATCCGATGATGCCTCCGTCGCCGTCGAAGTCACTGCCGATACCCACATGCTCGATGCCCATCACGTTCACCATATGGTTCAGGTGTTCGATGGCATCCAGAATGTGTGCCGGACGGTCGGTGCGGAGGAATCCGCTGTAAAGGCAAACCTGTACCACACCTCCTTTTCGGGCAATGGCGCGGAGCTGGTCGTCGGTCAGGTTGCGCGGATGGTCACAGAGGATCCGGCTGGAAGAATGCGAGCAGACCACCGGTTGGCTGCTGATGTCCAGTGTCTCATAGAACGTACGTTCCCCACTGTGCGACAAGTCCACCATCATTCCCAATCGGTTCATTTCCCGGATTACCTGTTCGCCGAAAGGAGTAACCCCTAAGTTCTCCTCGTTGTGGCGGGCTGAACCGCAGAGGTCGTTGTTCCCATTGTGACAGAGCGTCATGTACACCACCCCTCGTTTGCGGAAATGTTCCACCCGGCTCAGGTCTTTTCCGATGGCATAGCCGTTTTCAATGCCCAGCATAATGGCCTTCTTGCCTTCCCGTTTCAGACGATACAGATCGGCCGGTGTATAAGCGATATCTACTGCCGTACAGTTCTTGGCCACCATTTCTTCAATTTCGTTCAGCAGCTGGTCGGCTTTGGCCGTAGCGGCCAGTAACGCTTCATCCGTCCGTTCTTTCTGCGCCAGATAAGCCACCATGATGGTGGCATCCTGTCGTCCTTCCGTCATTTTGTGCAGGTCGACTTTGATTTTCGGGTCACGCGTATCAAAGCGGATATGCTGGTCGAAGAACATCGGCGTATCGCAGTGCGTATCCAGGATCAGCAGACGCTGGTGCAGTTCCTTCGCTTTCCGGAACGAACGAGCTTCGCGGATGAGCCATCCGAAGAGTGGCATCATGCACTTGTCCTGATTCAGGATGAAGCATTCCGGATGCCATTGTACGCCCAGCATGGATTTGTATTCCGTACTTTCGATGGCCTCTATCACTCCGTCGGGAGCCGTGGCCGATACCCGGAATCCCGGGGCCGGTTCTTTCACAGCCTGGTGATGGAACGAATTGACCGCTATTTCCTTCGCATTCATTATACGGGCCAGCAGACTGCCCTCCGCCAGTTCTACCCGGTGTGAGGGAAAGCTCCGTTCCAGATCCTGGCTGTGCTTGATAGACGGTGTATCTTTCTGCGCATAGATATCTTGATAAAGCGTACCTCCTAAGGCTGCATTGAGCACCTGTATGCCTCGGCAAATACCCAGTATCGGAATCTGTCGGTTGGCGGCCAGGCGTGTCAGCAACAGTTCCTGTCGGTCGCGGTAAGGATTGATGCTGTGTAGTTCGCGGATAGGATCTTCGTGCAGGAACAGCGGATTCAGGTCACCTCCGCCCGTGAGCAGCAGTCCGTCCAAATGTTCCAGTGTGTTGATCAGTAAGTTGACATCCTCATAAGGAGGAATCACTACCGGTACCCCTCCTGCCTGAATGATGGACTGGTAGTAGCCCGGTGCCAGGGTCAGGTTGCCGTCGTTGAAGTTCCCCGTCAGTCCGATAAGTGGTGCTTTTTTATGATTCGGAAAACGGTTGTGAATCTCCTTGTCGAGGGCTTGAATATCGAAAGAAAAATCTGTTTTCATGCGTGTATTCTTTTTTAGCAAGTGACGCAAATATAGAGAGAACTTGTGAATTAATGGCACAATTAGGGAGATAAAGTCGTTATTTTGTTACTCATTGCAGACTGCCCTTCCAGTGTGTATAGCATTAATTAGCATCTCAGATAGAAGGTTATTCAAATTATTTTCTCATATTTGTTTAAAATCTAATGATATGGAATTGATTCGAAGCCTTTCTCAAATGGTGAACTGTCTGCGTTCGCGCGGCATACGTCGGAAAGTGGCGGTAGTCTGCCCGAATGATCCGCACACGGAATATGTGATTATCCGAAGCCTGAGGGAGGAAATTGCCGAATATCTTTTGGTGACAGATTCAGCCCACTTGAAAGAAGCGCTCGACTTACGGGCGGCTTCTCCCGATTTCGTGCACATTTACGAGGCGGGTACGCCCGACGAAGCAGCAGCACTGGCCGTACAGCTGGTACGTGTAGGAGAAGCAGAAGTGTTGATGAAAGGGCTTATCAACACGGACAACCTGCTGCGGGCGGTGTTGAAGAAAGGAGAAGGACTGTTGCCCGAAGGAGGCGTGCTGAGCCATGTCGCAGTGGCGCAGGTACCCTTGTATCATAAACTGTTGTTCTTTTCGGATGCGGCGGTGATTCCACGGCCCACACTGGCACAATTCCGGGCAATGATTTCCTGCGATTTGGATTTGTGTCGCAAGTTGGGATGTGAAGAGCCCCGGGTGGCCCTCATTCACTGTACAGAAAAAATCAACGAGAAGTTTCCCCACACCCTGAGTTATGTGGAACTCAAGAAAGAGGCGCAGGAAGGTCGTTTCGGACACGTCTTCATCGACGGACCGATGGATGCCAAGACCGCCTGCGACAAGCATAGTGGGGAGATAAAAGGACTTTCTTCCCCCGTGGTCGGCAATGCGGATATTTTGATTTTTCCTAATATCGAATCGGGCAATACGTTTTATAAAACCTTGTCCCTGTTTGGCGATGCGAACATGGCGGGCATGCTCACCGGTACTACTGCGCCGGTAGTGGTGCCTTCGCGGAGTGACTCCGGTAACTCCAAATACTACAGTCTGGTACTGGCTTGCCTGGCAGGATGCAAAAAAGAATAAAATCCAACCTTATGAGAATACTTGTCATTAACCCGGGCTCCACTTCCACGAAGCTGGCAGTCTACGAGAATGAGAACCCCGTGTGGCGTGAAAGCATTGCGCATCCGTCTAAGGAACTGGCAGACTTTCACCACATCAACGAGCAGTATGAATACCGCCGTGCACATGTGCACGATACGTTGGAGAAGGCCGGTATCCCATTGGTTTTTGATGCCGTGATTGCTCGTGGAGGCTTGTTGAAGCCCACTCCCGGAGGGGTGTATCAAATCAATGAGCGTATCAAGCATGATTTATGGCATGCCAGCATGGAACATGCGTCGAATCTGGCGGCTTGGATTGCCGACGAAATAGCGCATTGTGCCGGTTGTCCGTCGTACCTGGCCGACCCGGTGGTGACGGATGAGTTGCGCGACCTGGCCCGTATTTCCGGTATTCCGGAACTTCCCCGTATCTCCATTTTTCATGCCCTGAACAGTCGGGCGGTATCCCGGCGGTATGCGGCCCGTATCGGACGGAAATATGAAGAGCTGAACCTGATTGTAGCCCATTTAGGGGGAGGTATCTCGGTCAGCGCCCATCATTATGGAAAGGTGGTCGATGTGAACAATGCCCTGAATGGGGAAGGCCCTTTCAGTCCCGAACGGGCGGGTACCTTGCCGGCCCGACAATTAGTGGATTTGTGTTTCAGCGGGAAATATACTTACGCGGAAATCCGCAAGCTGATTAACGGTCGGGGAGGCCTGATGGCGCATTTGGGCACTACTGATGTGCAGAGTATTATCCGTTGGGCCCATGCTGGAGCCGAAAAGCACAAACTGGTGCTCGATGCCATGCTTTACACGGTGGCCAAGCAGGTAGGGGCCATGCACATTGCCCTGCACGGACAGACCGATGCCGTGATTCTGACGGGAGGTATTGCCTACAATGACTATTGTATTCAGGGGTTGCGCGAATGGCTGGAAGGCTTAGCGCCCATCGTAGTGATTCCCGGTGAGGACGAGATGGGAGCGTTGGCCATGAATGCCCTGGGTGTGCTGCGCGGAGAGCTGACCTTGCAGGAGTATGCGCCTAGGACATGAATTTAGATAAGGGTTGAAATATTAGAGATGCTCAGTGTTATGGATTTAGATCGAATAAATATTGTGCGTTTAAAAGCTGGAGATACTATGGCTTTTGAATATCTTTATAATAAATGGAGTGGAAAACTGTATAATTTTATTCTGCGAATATCTAATGGGGATAAGTATCTTGCAGAAGAAATAGTACAATCTGTATTTATTAAAGTTTGGGAAAATAAAGACAAGGTTGATTCTGAAAAGTCTTTTTCTTCTTATTTATATACGATAGCTAAAAATCAATTATTTAATATTTATGAGCATCGCATGGTTGAGTTCCTATACAACGAGTCTGAGGAAAATAATCAGAATAAAAAATCATATGAAAATAGTACGGAGAAAGATATTGATTTTCACTTTTTAGATGATTATATTGATAGACTTATAGAATTGTTGCCTCCTATGCGACGTAATATTTATATTATGAGTAAACGTCATCTTTTGCCCAATAAGGAAATAGCAAGAAGGTTACATCTATCAGAGAATACGATAGAATCTCAATTATTAAAAGCCAATAGGTTTATTAAAGAACAGCTTCAAAAGCATTATGATTTGACTATTTTTTTACTGTATTTATATTTAGTTGCCAGTGAATGCTAAATTACGTTAATGCGATAACGGAGAAAATGCCTGTTAGCTGTATATTATATAAACAGCTATATGGAAAAACATAATTATATACATTTATTTTATAAGTTCCTTCAGAAACGTACTTCTGTAAAAGAAGTCTCTTCACTTTTGAAGTGGTGGAAGTCAACTGATTGTGAAGAGTGGTTACAGCAAGAGTGGAATGTGGCCTCTGAAGCGATTAATCCTATAGTAAAAGATAGAATATTGAGGAATATCTATTCTTGTATATCAAAACAATGTATAGGTCAACGTAAAAAACAATTTAATTTTTCAATTCGCTATGTCATATTGAAAATTGCTTGTTCAATTTTATTGTTATTTCTGGGAGGAATAGGAATTTTTTATTTATCTCAATTAGATAATTCTTCTTTGACAGAAGCAATTATTTCTGTAGAGAAAGGGCAAAAAGCTAAAATTCAGTTGCCGGATGGGACAAATGTATGGATGAATTCCGATTCTAAATTGTCTTATAACACAGCGTTTAATAGTAAAGATCGGATTGTGAAATTGGAAGGAGAGGCTTATTTTGAGGTCTCGAAAAATCTGGAAAAACCTTTTGTTGTACATATTCCTGATATGTCTATTAAGGTTTTAGGAACTAGCTTTAATATAAAATCATATACAACAGATGATGAATTTATTACGACATTGGTTACTGGAAAAGTAGAGATTGAAACTAATCATCAAAAGACAATATTATATCCTAATCAGAAAGCTGTTTATAATAGAAACAATCAGGAAATTACAGTGTTGGATGAAATGGATGCAGTGGAATGCTCATGCTGGAGAAATAATATATTGCGGTTTAATTCGGAAACATTTGAAAATGTGGCAGAAACACTTGAACGCTATTATAATGTGACAATTGTTCTAGAATCGGAAAAGGTAAAGCGATTTCGCATGACTGGTCCTTTGGTTAACTCCAGTTTGGAAAGTACGTTAGAAGTTTTGTCATTGACATTTCCTATTATATATACTATTGATAATGACATAATTACTATTAAGGAAAAGAAATGATGTAATCATTATTGCTAATTTTAGTATAAACTAAATCTGATGCGTATGAAAAAGATTGGAATTTTTTGCTTTAAACATCTTCGACAGAGATTGTTTAAGTTAGGGGCGTTCACTTTGTTTTCTTTGTTTGTGTTTATGGATGCTTTTTCACAGATTTCTGTGAATTTGAAGGAATTGACAATTAGACAGGCACTTAAAACAATTGAAAAAAACAGTACTTATCAGTTTTTTTATAATGATGATATGAAAGAACTTGATAAGAAAGTATTTTTATCCGTACAAAACAAGGACATAGATTTTATTTTGTCTGAGTTATTCTATGGTACGAATATATCTTATCGAAAAGAGGAGAATAATTTAGTGATTCTTACAGATAATAATCTTGTATCTAAAGAAAACGTTTTGTCTTCCAAATTTATTACAGGATCAGTGAAAGATAAATCGGGAGAACCTATTATTGGTGCGAATGTTCTTGTGAAGGGAACTTCTGTTGGGACCATAACAGATATTAATGGAAATTATTCTATTGATGTTCTTGATGGTTCTGTTTTACAATTCTCATTTATAGGTTATAATTCTCAGGATGTGAAAGTTGGTAAGAAGGATGTGGTGAATGTGGTAATGGCTGAAGATACGCAAAATTTGGATGAAGTAGTGGTTGTTGGTTATGGGTCTCAAAAGAAGGTTAATTTGACCGGTGCTATTACAACAGTAAAGATGGATGATGTAATAGGGAACAGGCCTGTTGGCAATACAGCTCAAGCGTTAGCTGGGGCGATTCCAGGTTTACAGATTAGCCATAATAATGGTAAGCCCGGAACAACAATCAATATGAATGTACGTGGTGCAACTTCTATTAATGATAATAGTAATGGAGCTCCTTTGGTATTGGTAGATAACGTTCCAATGGATATTGACCTGCTTGATCCAAATGATATAGAAAGTGTTACGACATTGAAAGATGCGGCTGCTTCAGCTATTTATGGAGCACGTGCAGCTTTTGGCGTAATATTGATTACTACGAAACAGGGAAAGAAGGATTCTCCCATGCGCGTGTCTTATAATAATAATTTTTCATTCTCAAAGCCAGCTTCTTTATTGGATAAAGTCGATCCTTATAGGACTGTTAGAACTTATTCAGATATGGGATTAGATCGTTATTATGGTGGTCAGGATACCAAGCAGTGGCTACAATATATTAATGAGTATCATAACGGTCAGCATCAGGAAGGTTACTTGTGGTCTGATGGTGTAAGGTATTCTCTTGCTCCGACAGATGTAATAGATGATATGATGGCAAAAGCAGGTTTTCAACATCAACATAATATCTCTCTAACTGGAGGAACGGATAAAACAACATATCGTGTTTCTTTTGGTATGATTGATGAGAATGGTATACTGATTGGAGATAAAGATACTTATAAGAGGTATAATACCTCTGCATTTGTAAGTATGGAAGCAAATAAATGGTTGACAGCTCAAGCAGATATTCGGTATACGGATGCAAAAACATCAACGGCTATGGGGGGAACTTCAGAGTATGGTGATACTGGCATTTGGTCTTTTGCAAAAGGATTGCCGACTATGGCTCCCTTGGGTTACGGGTATGCTACGGAGAATGACACTGAGTTGCTCCCGTTTGGTACACCTGCAAATATTTTAGCCTTTTCAACTCCCAAAATCAATCGGAATAATAATATTCGAATTTTGGGGCGTATCCTATTGAAGCCAATTAAAGATTTAGAAATCATAGGTGAATATAGTTTTAACCGTGGTTGGGAGTCAGAACGTACGTTTAATGATAAGTTTAAGTTTATAGAAACGGTTACCGGTGAGAAAAAGGATGCGTATAATACGTCAACTTATAAAATGTATCAAGCTTTTGAGATAACTAATGCAATTAATATATATGCTACTTATAATAAAGAGATTGGAGCTCATTCTTTTTCTATTATGGGAGGATATAATCAGGAAAGTTGGTATAGAGAGTCTTTGCAATCATCTAGACAAGATCCTATTGACCAGAGACTCCCGTCTATTTCACAATCTACTGGTGTGATAGAATCTGAGGATCATTTCTATGAGTATGCATTAAGAAGTCTCTTTTATCGTTTAAATTATTCTTATAAAGGTAAATATCTTGTTGAAGCAAATGGGCGCTACGACGGTTCTTCCCGATTCCCCAAAAAGGATCGTTTTGGCTTTTTCCCTTCTTTTTCTGCAGGTTGGCGTGTTTCAGAAGAACCTTTCATGGAAGGGATTAGATCCTATGTCAATAATTTAAAGATACGAGCTTCATGGGGAAGTATAGGTAATCAGAATGTAGATTATTATGCTTATTTGGCAACGATGGCTGCGAAGAATGATTTACAATGGATTTTGCCAGGATCTGATAAATATGTAACAACTTTGGATGTACCGGGGCTAGTCAGTTCGTCGTTCACATGGGAAACGGTGAATACTCTGGATGTAGGAGTGGATATTAATTTGTTTAATCGTTTGGGTATTGTCTTTGATTGGTATAAACGTGATACAAAAGATATGTTGACTACGGCAAAACCACTTCCTTCTGTATTGGGGACCACGGCTCCAAAAGTAAATGCAGCGAATATGACGAGTAAAGGTTGGGAGTTATCCTTGAATTGGAACGATCGGATTGGAAAGGTTAAGTATAATATTGGTTTTAATATTTATGACTCTAAATCTAGGATTACAGAGTATAGTAACGATGACCAGATTCTGATGTATGTAGATTCGGATGATGGTGTTGAAAAAATGTATTATCGTAAAGATATGGAATTTGGAGAAATCTGGGGGTATCAGACAGACCGGTTTTATACTGAAAATGATTTTATAAATGGAAAGCTAAAAGATGAGATTCCTGCATTTAGGGGGCAGAATAGAGATAATGTGCAGCCTGGAGATATATTATATAGAGATTTAGATGGAGATGGTGAGATTAGTAATGGTGATAATTCATTGAACAATCCGGGAGATTTATGTGTGATAGGTAATAGTACTCCACGCTTTCAATATAGTATCATGGGAGGAGTTTCCTATGCGGATTTTGATTTGTCATTTTTATTTTCTGGTGTGGGAAAGCGCGATTTGTGGATTAATGAATTGTGGATTCCTACAGGACAATTTCCTAAAAGTATAGAAAACTACCAGATTGATTATTGGACAGAAGATAATCCGAATGCATTCTATCCACGTTTGTATGGAGAAGGAGGAAATGATTCATATAATCATCAACGACAGTCTAAGTATTTATATAATGGAGCATACATCCGCTTGAAAAATGTGACACTAGGATATAATTTGCCTAAAAAAGTTTGTAGTCGGTTGCATATTCAGAAATTTAGAATATTTGTAAGTGGAGAAAATCTATTCACAACTCATCATCTACCTGAAGGTTATTATCCTGATACATATGATATGTCCCCGGGAAGCAATAAGATTAATGCAAGTATCGAGGGAGATTCAAGTGCTAATGGATGGGCTTATCCATTGATGCGTCAATATTCTTTTGGTATTAATTTAACTTTCTAATTAAAGGAGGAGTATTCTATGAAAAAGATTTATATTTTAGTATTATTGATAGGTACATGCTGCATGCAGTCATGTTTGAATAATGAGTTTCTAGAGAAATACCCGTTGGATCAACAGACAGAAGAAACTGCATTCTTTTCGTATGAGAATTTTCAGACCTATGCTTGGAACTTCTATTCTTATTTGGAGGCTGATGCAGGTCCTACTTCATTGGACAGTGGACCTGTTTCTACGAGTATTTTTGACTGTTATTCTGATAATGGTTTTTATGGAAGTCCGAATGAAGAAAATCCTTGGGTTTGGCAAACTGTAACAGTTCCTAGTACAACAGACGAGTGGGATGTTCCATATGCACGTATTAGGGCTATCAACATAATGTTGGATCACATTGATGGATCTGATTTGGATGAGGATGAGAAAAAACATTGGCGTAGCGTAGGATATTTCTTTAAGGCAAATGAATATTATAGGTTGATATCCTTTTTTGGGAGTGCGATATGGGTAGAAAATACTTTAAAGGACGATGATGATGATATTCTTTATGCAAAGCGTATGCCTAGGGGCGAGCTTGCTCAGAAAGTATTGGATATGTTGCTTTATGCTAGGGATAATATCAAAGCAGAAGGAGATGGAGAAAATACGATTAACAGGGATGTAGTGTTGGCATTGATTTCACGGTTTGGGTTGTTTGAGGGGACATGGGAGAAATATCATTCTATTTCGGAAGGAACGAATTATTTGCAGGCATGTTTTGAGGCTTCTGCCGAACTTGTAATGAAACATCCGACAGTTCATCCCAATTATGATGAGTTATTTAATTCTGAAAGTTTGGCTGGGAAAGATGGTATTTTGTTGTATAAAAACTTTCTTTCTGACGGGAAGGGGCATAATATGACCCGCTATGTTCGTACCTCTTCTCATTATGGTGAAGTTTGTGCCGATGCAATATCTGCTTATCTTTGTCAAGACGGCAAGCCTATTTATACAAGTAATTTGTTTGGAGGTGATAAGAATACGGGAGATGCAGATGTATATACGGAATTCCGTAATCGTGATTATAGGTTATATTTTAATGTTTGTCCACCTTATAAGGTGAATAGTCCTTCAGCAACAAATGTAGATTTTTCTTTAGTGACCGATACAGAAAATCCAGTAGATCGCGAATATATAGATTTAATGGACAATCTTTGTACTGGAACTTCCTCTACAAAAACATTGCCGATGTTACAATGGGCTGGACAGATTTTACGTGAAATACCACATTTCCGTGAGAATGTATATGGTATGGGACAAGGTTTTATGACATCATATGGAGGATACTATGTGTGGAAATATTATAATACGACCACCCCTGTGAATTCAGCCGGCTCATTGAATTCTACGGATTTTCCACTTTTCCGTATGGGGGAAGTGATGGTCAATTATGCAGAGGCTGCCTTTGAGTTGGGAAAGTTCTCACAACAGATTGCTGATGCGACAATTAATGTGTTGCGTGACCGTGCTCATGTGGCACACATGAATGTAGCCCAGATTGATGCTAATTTTGATCCCAAGCGTGACCAGACGGTAGATCCTGTTTTATGGGAAATTCGTCGTGAACGTCGGGTGGAATTGATGTTTGAGGGTTTTCGCAATGATGATTTAAGACGTTGGAAAAAAGGAGAGTATATGAACAAACAGCAACTTGGCGTTTATTTGAACAAGTCTGATCTGGAGGATGAACGTCATCGTGGGGACGAGGCGAATGTGGCAAATTTTAAACTACAGTTAGATCGTGTAGGCGACAGTGGGCGGATAGTGTTTTTTTCAGATCCTGTTGCTGCAGGTAAGGGTTGGTTAGAGCATTATTATTTACACCCTCTTCCAAGCAACGAACTTTTGTTAAATAAGAATCTGGAACAAAATCCGGGTTATCCTACGACAAATGCAGATAAGTAATAAAAGTTTTGGATAAGAGTTATTGTTCAGACAATGCTCTTATCTATAAAATATAATGTTGTTTTGGCTATATGGAGCAATTAGAATTCTTTATAAAATATGGTTTATGCTTTTTACCTCTTGTGACCTCTCAGTCTGTATTGGCAGGTGTTAGGGAAAAAGTAAATGTAGTGTTTATTTTAGCAGATGATTTGGGTTATGGCGATTTGAGTTGTTATGGACAAGAACGATTTCAAACTCCAAACATTGATGCATTGGCTCATGAAGGGATGCGCTTTACGCAGTGTTATTCTGGGACTTCCGTAAGTGCTCCTTCCCGTTGCAGCTTGATAACGGGAAGGCATACGGGGCATGCTTGTGTGCGTGGAAATAGTAGTGTCAATCCGCAATACGAGGTTGCATTGCCTCAGAATGCTACAACTATCTTTAAGCTTTTTAAGGATGCCGGATATGTAACGGGTGCATTTGGAAAATGGGGATTAGGAGAAATTGGGAGTACGGGGGATCCTAATAGGCAGAATGTAGATGTCTTCTATGGGTATAATAGCCAGTTACTGGCGCATAATTATTACCCGGAATATATGTGGGATAATAATAAGAGAGTGGACTTTCCTGAGAATTATGATGGGAAATTTGGAACTTACTCTCAAGATTTGATTCATAAGAAGGCATTGCAGTTTATTGAAGATAATTGTGATAACCCTTTTTTCTTGTTTATTCCTTATGTATTGCCTCATGCAGAATTATTGGTTCCAGAAGACAGTATCATAAAAAAAATTCGTGGAATGTATTCTGAGAAACCTTATCATGGCGTAGATTCCGGACGGATGTTTCGTAGAGGAGGATATTGTTCTCAGGTTTATCCTCGCGCTACGTTTGCTGCAATGGTTTATCGCTATGACGTATATGTTGGACAAATTGTTGCAAAGTTGAAAGCGCTTGGACTCTATGATAATACAATAATTATTTTTACAAGTGATAATGGACCTCATCGGGAAGGAGGTGCAGATCCGGAATTTTTTAACAGCAACGGTATATATAGGGGCATTAAGCGTGATTTGTATGAGGGAGGGATTCGTGTCCCGTTTATTGCAGTATGGCCGAATATGGTTGAAGCAAGTTCTGTATCCCATCAGCCTTGTGCTTTTTGGGACATGCTGCCGACCTTTAATGAAATTCTTAAAGGCAAACATGTGCCAACTGACGGGGTAAGCATTTTGCCAACGCTGAAAGGAAAAGGGAAGCAGGAAGTACATGAGTATTTGTATTTTGAGTTTCATGAAGAAGGAGGACGCCAGGCCATTCTGAAAGAGAATTGGAAATTGCTTCATTTGGATATACAAAAAAAGGGATATTATGAATTATATAATATTGCTTCTGATCCGTCGGAACTGTATAATGTGATTGAACGGTATCCTGAAAAGTTTGAAGAACTTAAGAGCTTGATGGGTAAAGCCCATGTGTATGATATAAACTGGCCATTGTTGCCTGAAGAATTTAGAGAATAACCATATAAAAACTAATAGTATGAGTAGACGTTTTATTTTAAGCTGGTGTGTTTTTTTTGCTTCTTTCTTGAGCGTGTTGGGGCAAAGTGTGATTAAGGAATCACAAAAGTTTTATAGTAATCTCCTGAATAAGGATGTTTCATATTCTATTTATTTACCTGATGGTTATGGGCTGTCTGAACGTACATATCCGGTTTTGTACTTGCTGCATGGGTGGACTGATGATGAGACTTCATGGATACAGATGGGTGATATGCAGGCAATCACAGACCGGACAATAATGCAAGGCTTAGCAGCCAAAATGATTGTCGTAATGCCAAATGCTTGGGATACGTGGTATGTGAATTCTTATGACGGAAAGTTTCCGTATGAAGATATGTTTTTTGAAGAGTTAATACCTTACATTCAACGAACATATAAAGCGCGAACGGAAAAACAGTTTCGGGCAATTGCAGGTTTATCAATGGGGGGATATGGTGCTTTTCTATATACCTTGCATCATCCTGAATACTTTACGGCATGTGCACCGTTGAGTGCTGCAATTTATACAGAGGAACAAATGAAGAAAGCACTTGATTCTGATAGAGGAAAGTTGTTTGATAAGTTATATGGTGAAGGAAATCTTACATCCTATTGGTATGAGAATAGTGTACTGCATCTTTTGAGTAAAATGAAGGAAGGAACTTCCTTAAATGTTTTGTATTATATTGATTGTGGGGATGACGATACGCTTCTACATGGAAATAATGTAGCTCATGAATTATTGCAAGAAAAGAATATTGCACATGAATTCCGGGTCAGAGATGGTGGACATACATGGACTTACTGGAGAACGGCCTTACCTTCTGTTTTGGAATTTGTAACTAAGAGGTTTAGAAGAAGTTAAAAACAATTTGTAATTGTGATAAAAATCTGTAATTACCAATTTAAAGTGATATGAGATTGATATAAGTAATAATAGTAAATTGCCCGTTATTGATAAAAGTAAGATTAATGGTGGGGCTTTCTCAAGATAATAGGCTATGATAGCTGCAAGAAATTGGCAATGAAGTTGCAATGTTATTTTAAAATCATATAGTCATTGTTTCCCGAGGAATCCAAACAAGGAATATCAGAAAATCCTCTTGTTTGTTTAGTCAAACATCCGTCACTTTTCTACGTTTCCCTGCCCGAAAACGTACGTTTCTCGTGGCGAAAACCTATGTTTCCCTATAGGAAAATGTACGTTTCGCATGAGGGAAACGTAAAAAACGTACGGCGTCTGAAGAAACTTTGTCCTTGCGTTTGCACTTTGCGACTTGGATTTGCGATAAAATGGACGTCGTGATTTTGAGACGATAAAATAAAAAAGGGACCCTCGTTTGAGGTATCCCTTTTCCTTATTCAAGTATGTATGATTTTACTGTTCGTATTCCTTTTTCCGTTTCGGATTCATCGGAAACCAACCTTTCAGTACGCGTTCGCGCTGTTCAAAGATTTCCTTGATGGTCCAGAAGGAGGAGAACGAAAAGACTCCCAACAGGGAAGACACGAAAATCTGGCTCACCAGAATGGAACCGATGAGGCCCGCGATGCCCAGCACCAGAAAAAGCCACCAGCAGCGTGTTCCCCAGTAATATTCCGCTTTGACCACTATCGGATGAAACAGTCCGATAATCAAAAACGTACAGATTCCAATGAGTATGCCTTCCCAATGAAGACCGTCCAGTCCCTCCATCAATCTTCAATTTCTTTACGGATAGGAATTTCTTTCTTGATGCTTTGTTCCAGTGAAATCAGTGTCTCTGTAGCAGTGACTCCCGGAATTTCCTGAATCTTGGAGTTCAGCAAATCCATCAAGTGCTCATTATCGGTTGAATACAGTTTGGTCAGCATGGTGTAAGGACCCGTAGTGAAATGGCATTCCACGATTTCGGGGATTTTCTTCAGTTCTGCCACTACGCTTTTATACATGGAACCTTTTTCCAGCTTGATTCCCACATAGGTACAAGTGCTGTAACCCAGGCTCTTCGGATTTACATGGTAGCCTGACCCAATGATTACGCCAAGGTCAATCAGGCGCTGCACACGCTGATGAATGGCTGCACGTGACACACCGCATTCTGCAGCTACATCTTTAAACGGGATTCTGGCATTCTGTGAAATGATTTCCAGAATCTGTTTGTCAAGTTTATCAATTTTCTCCATACTCTAAATGGTTCTTGTTTTATCATATTGTAAGCAAATGTAGAAAAACTTTTTTATCTATACGCTATTTTGAACGAAAAAACGTGATTATTTTAGGGGAAATAACAAATTATCGGTGAATAATGTAAGCAATATGCCCTATTTGCTTATCTTTGTGAGGCTTATTATTTATTAAATTGAAAAACTATGCATCCATTGGAATTGTTTAAGTTTTGTCCGGTGTGCGGTTCTCCTCATTTTGAGGTGCACAATGAAAAGTCCAAGAAATGTGCGGACTGTGGCTTTGTGTATTATTTTAATTCGAGTGCGGCTACGGTGGCTTTTATTCTGAACGGAAAAGGTGAACTGCTGGTTTGCCGTCGTGGAAAAGAACCGGCCAAGGGTACGCTGGATTTGTCGGGTGGCTTTATCGATATGTATGAAACCGGCGAAGAAGGAGTAGCCCGTGAGGTAAAGGAAGAAACGGGACTGGTGGTGACAGAAGCGAAATATCTATTTTCTTTACCGAATACGTACCTGTACTCAGGTTTCCTGGTACATACGCTCGACCAGTTCTTCTTGTGCAAGGTGGCCGACGACCATCTGGTCAAGGCAATGGATGATGTGGCCGATGCGTGGTGGATGCCGTTGGAGGAAATTCATCCGGAGGACTTCGGACTGGAGTCGGTGCGTAAAGGAGTGGCACGCTTTTTAGAAGCACATCGGAACATAAAATAAGGAATTATGGGTAAGTATAAAAAATATATCTGGACGGCAGGCCTTTGTTGCGCCTTGCCGCTGGCTGTGTCGGGACAGCAGGTAGAACCGCTGACCGGGGCCGACCGTTTGTTCAACGAGGGAAGGGAGCTGTTTCTCCGTCAGGATTACGCCGCTGCCCGACAGACCCTTGTCCGTTATACCCGTCAGGCGGGGGAAAAGGCCTGGGCCGATGAGGTGGATTACATGCTGGCTTGTACGGCGTATGAACTGCGTCTGCCGGGGTGCCGGGATGTCTTGTCTGATTATTTGGAAGCGCATCCGGAATCGCGTTACCGTAACCGGGTGCAGGCATTGATTGCCGCCAGTTATTTCTCGGAGGACAAGTACCTGGAAACCATCGCCACGCTGAAGGGATGCGATATTTCCCTCTTGTCGGATGAAGAACGCGATGCCAGTGCCCTGCGAATGGGTACGTCGTATCTGAAAATGGACAAGTGGCAGGATGCCGCCTTCTGGTTTTCGGTGCTGAAGGATTCAAGCAAGGAGTATCGCAACGATGCGGTGTACAACCTGGCGTACATTGATTATGTGCAGCAAAAGTACGATTCGGCCTTGCAGGGATTCCGTGAGGTGCAGGACGACCGGAAGTTTCAGAAACTGGCACCTTATTATATAGCCGATATTTACTTGATTCAGAATAATTATGCTCAGGCCCGCAAGGTGTCGGAAGCCTATCTGGCCTTGTATCCGAATGAGTTGAATGCAGGACAGATGAACCGTATTGCCGGAGAGGCTGCGTACGGGCAGAAAGCGTATGCGGACGCTATCCAGTCGCTGGAGCGTTATCGTGCGGCAGAAGAGTTGCCGTCGCGGCTGGCCATGTACAAGCTGGGCATGAGCTATTTCAATACGGGAGTCTATTCCAAGGCGTTGTCTCGCTTGGGAGAGGCCACGGGGGCTCCGGATGCCTTGGCGCAGAATGCCTACCTGCACATGGGGTTGGCTGCTTTGCAGTTGAAGGAACGTAACCAGGCGCGTATGGCCTTCGAACAGGCGTCGCGCATGGACTTCGACCGCAGCATTCAGGAACAGGCGTTGTTCAACTATGCCCTGTGCATTCACGAAACGTCGTATTCTCCGTTTGCCGAATCAGTGACGGTCTTTGAACGTTTCCTGAACGAATACCCGTCGTCGGTCTATGCCGAGAAGGTGAACGACTACCTGGTAGAGGTGTACATGAATACCCGCAGTTATGAGGTGGCTTTGCAGTCCATCGACAAGATTACCCATCCGAGTGCCCGTATCCTGGAGGCCAAGCAGAAACTGTTGTTCCGCATGGGTACGCAGTTGTTTGCACAAGCGGATTATACGGGGGCGCTGGATTATTTTACCCGTTCCTTGCAGCTGGGACAATACAACCAGAAGACCAAGGCGGATGCGTACTATTGGCGCGGTGAATCGAAGTACCGGCTGGCACGCTATCCGGAGGCTGCCAACGACCTGCGGCTTTACCTGGAGTTTGCTACCGACAAGAGTTCACAGGAATACGGACTGGCACTTTACTGTTTAGGATACAGTTTGTTCAAGCAGAAACAATATAACTCCGCACGCGACTGGTTTGTCCGCTGCGTACAGAACGGACGGGCACAGGAGCCTTCGGTGACGGGCGATGCCTACAATCGTATCGGCGACTGTTATTTCTACGAACGCCGCTTTGAAGAGGCCCGTCAGCAATATGCACAGGCAGTGGCCATCGCTCCTTCGCTGGGCGACTATTCCTTGTTTCAGGAAGGTATCGTGAAGGGGTTGCAGCGGGATTACGCCGGAAAGATTCAGGCGCTTAACAAGCTGATTACGGATTATCCTTCGTCGGCATATCTGGACGACGCCTTGTATGAACAGGGACGTGCGTTCGTGCAGATGGAGGACAGCGAGAATGCCATCAAGCGGTATTCGTTGCTGGTACAGCGCTATCCAGAAAGTGAACTGTCCCGTCGGGCCGCCAACGAAATCGGTCTGCTGTATTACCAGAACGACCGCTACGAAGAGGCGATTGCCGCTTACAAGAAGGTGATTACAAACTACCCGGGCAGTTCAGAAGCGCGGTTGGCACAGCGCGACTTGAAATCGATTTATGTAGACTTGAACAAGGTGGACGATTACATGGCGTTTGCTTCTGCCATCCCCGGTGGGGCCAAGTTCGATGTGAGCGAACGGGATTCGCTGACCTATACGGCGGCTGAACGGGCCTATATGCGCGGTGATATTGCCGGAGCCAAGACCAGCCTGACACGTTACTTGCAGTCGTTCCCGCAGGGAGCTTTCAGCGTGGATGCCGCGTATTATCTGGGCTTGATTGATTACAACCAGAAAGATTATGCATCGGCTGCTACCCGTCTGGAAGAAGTACTCCGTTATTCAGGCAGCAAGTACGAGGGAGAGGCACTGGCACTTTGTGCCGAGATGGCCTACAACCAGAAAGAATATGCCAAGGCGCTGAACCTGTACAAGCGTCTGGCCGATCGCTCTTCGGTACAGGAAGACCGCTTGCAGGCAGAACTGGGGGCTTTGCGAAGTGCTCATGCGCTGGGTGACCGGGCTGAGATCGTGACCACGGCTTCGGCCTTGCTCAAGCAGACTAAGCTGACGCCGGAGGTGCGGAACGAAGCGTTGTATTTCCGGGCTAAGGCTTTGCAGGCAGAAGGACAGAAACAGCAAGCGCTGGCCGATTTCATGGAACTGGCCAAGGATACCCGTACCGTGTATGGGGCAGAGGCCAAGTACTTGGTGGCACAGATTTATTTCGACGAGGGAGAAACGGCCAAGGCTGAGAAGGAAGTGCTTGACTATATCGAAGTCAGCACCCCGCATGCTTACTGGCTGGCGAGAAGTTTTGTCCTCCTGTCGGATGTGTATGTAAAACTGGGCCGCAAGATGGAGGCCAAGCAGTACCTGCTGTCCTTGCAACAGAATTATCAGGCGGACGATGACATTGCCGGAATGATTGAAAGCCGTCTGGCCAAACTTAAAAGTGTAAAGTAAGATGAAATACATAAGTACGATATTGATTTGCGCCGGTTTGTGGCCTGTATCCACAATCTGTGCGCAGAAGGGAGCGGAAAAAGATTCCACTTTGAACCGGACGGTGGTGGTGGAGAATCAGTACAATCCTGAAGTGATGGATGCGTTCAAGGTGAATGTCATGCCCGAAGTGGAGGAGCCTGCCGCTCCGAAACAGGCCATCCAGTATGCTACAGACCGGCATCCGTTAGGAGCCTGGAAGGTAACGCCGATGGAGGCTATGTCGAGAGAATGGGCACAGAAGGGAGCCGACCGCGGTTATGTCCGTCTGGCGTATGGCAACCTGAATAATGTGGATTTGAAGGGAAGCTATCTGTGGGATATATCTTCCAAGGACCAATTGGGCGTGATGGCTTCCTTGTATGGACGGAACGGAGAGATTCCGCATTTCCTGAGCCCGGATGACTGGAAATCCCGTTTCTACCGGACGGATGTGTCGTTGGATTACCGGCACGATTTCCGGAGAGTGGCCTTGAAACTGGGAGGGGCTTTTGCTTCGCAGGTGTTCAATTACATGCCGTCTTTGAATGAGAATGTCGAGACTTGGCCTACTACGCAGCGTTATACGCTGGGAGAAGGATATGTGGGGGTGGTATCCCGCGACAAGGATTTGCCCATTCAGTTTGGTTTGCAGACGGGCTTGCGGAGTTTCAGTACCCGTTATGATACCTATTACATGCGGCACGGGTCGGAAAACATCGTGCATACCGAGGGATTCATGGCTGGCAACATCAACGACGAGCAACAAGTAGGTGTGGGATTGGAGATGGACAATTTGATTCACGACGTATCGCAGCAGGACTATACGCTGGTGCAGTTGAATCCGTATTATACCCTTCAGAATGAAGCCCTGAGGTTACGTCTGGGTGCACATGTGGATTTCCAGACGGCTAATGGCAGCGGACTGAAAGCGGCTCCCGATGTAAAACTGGAGTATACTTTTGCCGATTCTTATGTAGTGTATGTGAACCTGCTGGGAGGGAGTCGCCTGAATGACTTCCGTCGGCTGAATGATTTCTCTCCTTACTGGGTGGTGGCACAGCAGATGAAAACTTCCTATACACCGCTGGATGCCAAACTGGGACTGAAAGCTTCTCCGGTGACAGGCTTGGGCTTCGAGCTTTATGGAGGCTATCGCATCACCAAGAATGAACTGTTTGCCGTACCGGGTGGATTTAAAACGGACAAGCAGAATGTGTTCTATACAGGAATCTGGCAGGATAAAGGAAAAGTGGGTTACGGAGGTGCTTCCGTGAGCTATGCTTATCGTGACTGGGTGGATTTCTCGTTGGGAGGAACCTATTATAACTGGACTGTGACAGAAGGCAATGAAGGCTTGTTACAGCTCAAACCGCAGGTGAAAGTGGATTTCGGTATCCGTGCGAAAGTAGTCAAGGACTGCCATGCCCTGCTGAGTTATAATTATGAACGTCGTCAGAAGATGGGTGAACTGGGGCGTGCCAACGATGTGAATAACTTGTCAGTGGGAGCGGAATATGAATTGTTGAATCGTTTCAACGTGTTTGCCCGCCTGAACAACCTGCTTAACAAGACGTATGCCACAGAAGCAGGTTATCCGGTGGAAGGCTTTCATTTCATGGCGGGTATCAGCTGCCGTTTCTAAATTTATTCTGCGTGGCGGCAGTGCTGCACCAGTGCGCCGTCACGGAAGAAGAAACGGTTTTCCGAGCCGCAGGGAAGGGTAGGAGCCGGGATCCCGTCGTGCAAGGATACTTGCGCATGTTCGATGAAGGCTTCATCCCATAGTCCTTGTTCCAGGAAAGACTGAAGCGTCTGGCTTCCTCCTTCTACCAATAACGTCTGAATTTTACGCTCATAGAGCACCTGCATGATTTGCGGGAGGATATTCTGGCCGAAATCCAGTGTCACATAAGTGAGGTTCTGGGTATCGGCCTTTTCTTTTTCCGTAAAGACCAGGGTAGGGGTACTGCCGTCGAACAGGTGCAGATGAGGCGGCAAGGTCAGCTGTCGGTCGATGACCAGTCGGAGCGGGTTCTGTCCGTACCATTCGCGTACCGTCAGCGATGGATTGTCGAGCAGGGCGGTGCGTCGTCCCACTAGGATGGCCTTCTGTTCCGCCCGCATCTTGTGTACAGCCAAAATAGATAATGGAGTAGAAAGGCGTACGGGAGTTCCCTCGTCGCGGCGGACGTCGATGAATCCGTCGGCCGACTGTGCCCATTTCAGGGTGATGTAGGGACGTTTCTTCACGTTGAACGTGATAAAGGCACGAATCAGTTCCCGGCATTCTTTTTCCAGTACGCCCACCGTGACCTCAATGCCGGCGTCCCGCAGTTTCTGGATACCTCTTCCGGCCACCAAAGAGAACGGGTCTACACAGCCCACTACCACCCGGGGAATATCTTTCCGGATGATAAGGTCGGCACAGGGAGGAGTCTTCCCATAGTGGGAACACGGTTCTAGACTGACATAAATGGTGGCCTCTTTGAGCAGGCTTTCATCCTTCACCGAAGCAATGGCATTCACTTCGGCATGTCCGTGTCCGCAGCACACGTGATACCCTTCACCGATGATTTTTCCGTCACGTACAATCACCGCTCCCACCATCGGGTTGGGGGCTGTGTGGCAAATGCCGTTTCTGGCCAGCTGTATGCAGCGCTGCATATATTTTTCATCTATCGTCATAATCTTCGTTTTTTATCGTTACTTTTGCAATCATGCATCCGGTTTATCTACATATCAAAAAAGAATTGAGTCCCTTTTACGGAGAAGGGGAGGCATCGGCCATGGCGAAATGGATTTCGTCGGACATCCTGCATCTTTCCACGATGGAACTTTATACAGGCAAAGATATGAATTTTTCCACGAAAGCGTGGAAGGAGGTGGAGGATATTCTTGGCCGCCTGAAACAACGGGAACCTCTTCAATATATTCTGCAGGAAGCACCTTTCTGCGGCTTGTCTTTTCATGTGGAAAAAGGTGTGCTTATTCCGCGTCCTGAGACCGAGGAACTGGTGGAATGGATGGTCTCTGATTATCAGAAAGCCGGAAAGGTACGTATCCTTGACATCGGAACGGGGAGCGGTTGTATTCCGGTGGCACTGGCAGAAAGACTGCCGGAGGCCGAGGTGGCTTCGTGTGACGTGTCGGCTGAGGCCTTGAAGGTGGCCGCCGTCAATGTAAAGCGGTATGGCGACAAAGTGACCTTGTTTCAGGCCGACATCCTGCAAGATGAATTGCCCGATTGCCAAGTAGACGTGCTGGTGAGCAATCCACCTTATATTACCGACAGCGAGCGGAAAGACATGGAGGCGAATGTGCTCGACTGGGAACCGGAGCTGGCGTTGTTTGTACCCGATACGGACCCGTTGCGTTTTTACCGGCGGATTGCTCAAAAAGGACTCGACTGGCTGACGGAAGGCGGGGCATTGTATTTTGAAATCAACAGGGCCTACGGGGCAGAAACTGTCCGGATGCTGGAAGCGTGTGGGTATCGCGACATTACGTTGCGGAAAGATTTGTCAGGAAACGACCGGATGATAAAAGCGGTGAGACCATGAGAGAATTAAGTGAAGCAGAGATAAAAAGCAAGGCTGAGGCCTATTGTTCGGCAGTGGAACGCTGTCCGTCGGAAGTGGAAGAAAAAATCCGTAAATGGGGGGCTTCGGAGGAGGTCACGGCCCAGATAATGGCCCATCTGCATCGGGAACGTTACTTGGATGCGGCCCGTTTCTGCCGTTTCTATGTGCGCGACAAGTATCGTTTCAATCAGTGGGGGCGTATGAAGATTGCCCAAATGCTCCGCATGAAAGGTTTGTCGGATGGAGACATACAGAGCGGCCTGGAAGAAATCGATACCGAAGAGTACGACGGCATCCTGAAAAAGCTCTTGAAGCAGAAGATGAAAAGCATCAAGGCCGCCAACGACTATGAGCGGAGCATGAAGTTGATTCGTTTTGCCATGGGGCGGGGCTTTACGCTGGAAGAGATACGCCGTTACGTCAACCAACTGGACCCGGATGAGGATTTTGACTGACATACGCGATTTCTTCTTTCCCAGGTTGTGCATGGCCTGCGGGAAAAAGTTGCTGGTTTCGGAGCAAGTGCTTTGTTGTGACTGCTTGTCGCAGCTGCCTTTCACCCATTTGGGGAATACACCCGGCAATGAAATGGAAAAGATTTTCTGGGGACGTTTCCCCATTGTGCGGGCTTCTTCCTTGTTGTGGTACTCCCGTGGAGGAAAAGTGGCACATATTCTGGCAGGCATGAAATACTACGGGCGTCGGCAGGTGTGCCGACACATGGGAGAGGTACTGGCTCTCGAACTACAGTCTTCCGGATTCTTTGCAGGCGTGGATTATCTGTTGCCGGTACCTTTGCATCCGGACCGCCTGCGTACCCGAGGGTATAACCAAAGTCTGTTGCTGGCGGAGGGCATTTCCCGGGTAACTGGCATTCCAGTGTGTGATGGCGTCCTTCGGCGGGTGCGTAACAACCAGACACAGACTCATAAATCGGCCTGGGAACGGCAGGAAAACGCCTCCCATCTGTTTCAGCTGACTGGCGACACCCGCCTGCTGGAAGGAAAACATGTGATGCTGGTGGATGACGTATTGACAACTGGTGCCACACTCACCTCTTGTGCGGAGGTTTTGTCAGAAATACAAGAAATTCATCTCAGTATTGTTACATTGGCGTGGACGAAATAGCACATTCTGACACCTTTTAAAAATTTTAATACCCTTAAATTTTCTATTCCCGATGTATTTCCATAATTTTGCAAAAACATTTATCAGAGAATTAAAAAAGTTATGAAAGCTTTGGAAAGATTATTTGCAGAAAAGTTGCTGAAGGTGAAGGCTGTGAAGATTCAGCCGGCTAACCCGTTTACTTGGGCTTCAGGTTGGAAATCACCGATTTATTGTGACAATCGTAAGACCTTGTCATATCCTGCACTTCGTAACTTCGTTAAGTTGGAGATTTGTCGTGTTATTCTGGAAAAGTTCGGTGAAGTTGACGCCATTGCCGGGGTCGCTACGGGTGCTATCGCACAAGGTGCTTTGGTGGCAGAGGAGTTGAACTTGCCGTTTGTATATGTTCGTTCAAGCCCGAAAGATCATGGCTTGGAAAATTTGATTGAAGGTGAGTTGCGTCCGGGTATGAAAGTGGTTGTAGTAGAAGACCTGATTTCAACCGGTGGAAGCAGCTTGAAGGCAGTCGATGCCATCCGTCGTGACGGTTGCGAAGTAATCGGTATGGTAGCTTCCTTCACTTATGGTTTCGATGTATCGGTAGAAGCATTCAAGAAAGCAAAAGTAGAACTGGTTACTTTGACCAACTACAATGCCGTGTTGGATGCTGCCTTGAAAACTGATTACATCAATGAAGAAGACATCCCCGTGCTGCAGGCATGGAGAGAAGATCCTTCTCACTGGACTGGAAAATAAAAGATTCTGTAATTAGGAAAGCAGTCTCGGATTGTAAATAGGAGATGTCATCCTGAGCGAGTCCACTCTGCTCAAGATGACATTTTTTTTGCGATGCCGCGAACGGTTTTCCTCGAAGATTAAAAACAACATGGCTGTACAATTTGAAAGTAATGTGAAGCATGTTCCTTATAGTCAGGAACGAGTGTATAACAAACTGTCCGATCTGAACAACCTGGAAGGGGTTCGGGAGCGTCTGAATGAGGTGAAGGACAAGCTGGATGGAAAGCTGGAAGACATGTCGTTCGACCGTGATTCCATCACCCTGAAGGTGCAGGGCATCAACCTCACATTGCGCATCATTGAGCGTGAACCCCTGAAGTGCATCAAGTTTGAAGGTGACAAATCGCCTATACCTTTGAACCTGTGGATTCAGATTCTTCCTGTAACCGAGGGAGAGGCCAAAATGAAAGTCACCATCCGTGCCGAAGTGAATATGTTTATGAAGGCCATGGTGTCAAAACCGTTGCAGGAAGGGGTAGAGAAACTGGCAGACATGCTGGCCATGCTTCCTTATTAAATGAAACGACCGGAACATCTCCGGTGAATAAAAATTGTGATTATGGCTCAAAAACTTTGGGAGAAAAATGTACAGGTAAATGCGGAGATTGACCGCTTTACCGTGGGACGTGACCGTGAAATGGACATGTATCTGGCAAAGTATGACGTATTGGGCTCGATGGCACACATCACGATGCTGGAAAGTATCGGACTGCTGACGGCCGACGAGCTGAAGATTTTGCTGGAAGAACTGAAAAAAATATATGCTTCCGTAGAACGCGGAGAATTTGTCATCGAAGACGGGGTGGAAGACGTACATTCACAGGTGGAACTGATGCTGACACGTCGTCTGGGAGATGTGGGAAAGAAAATACACAGCGGCCGTTCGCGCAATGACCAGGTGCTGGTGGATTTGAAGCTGTTCATTCGCGCCCAGTTGAAGTCGGTGGCAGAGGCAGTGGAACGTCTGTTCCATGTACTGATTTCCCAGAGTAACCGCTATAAAGACGTGCTGATGCCGGGTTACACCCATTTGCAGATTGCCATGCCTTCTTCTTTCGGCTTGTGGTTTGGTGCTTACGCCGAGAGTCTGGTAGACGACATGGTGTTCCTGCAGGCCGCTTATAAGGTGTGCAACCGTAACCCGTTGGGTTCTGCGGCAGGTTATGGCTCTTCTTTCCCGTTGGATCGGGAGATGACCACCCGTCTGCTGGGATTTGATTCCATGAACTACAATGTGGTATATGCCCAGATGGGACGTGGTAAAGTGGAACGCAACGTATCGTTTGCACTGGCTTCCATCGCCGGCACCTTGTCGAAGATGGCCTTTGATGCCTGCATGTTCAGCTGTCAGAACTTCGGATTCGTGAAACTGCCCGATGAATGTACCACCGGTTCCAGTATCATGCCTCACAAGAAAAATCCGGATGTGTTCGAACTGACCCGTGCCAAATGCAACAAAATCCAGGCACTTCCGCAGCAGATCATGATGATTATGAACAACCTGCCTTCCGGCTATTTCCGTGACCTTCAGATTATCAAGGAAGTGTTCCTTCCGGCATTTGGAGAACTGGAAGACTGCTTGCAGATGGCTACTTACATCATGGACAAGATTAAAATCAACGAGCATATTCTGGACGACGACAAATACCTGTATATGTTCAGTGTGGAAGAGGTGAACCGTTTGGCAGCCGAAGGCATGCCGTTCCGTGACGCCTACAAGAAAGTGGGTCTGGACATCGAAGCCGGTAAGTTTACTCACGAAAAGACCGTGCATCACACCCATGCCGGAAGCATCGGCAACTTGTGTAACGACAAGATTGAGGAACTGATGAAACAGGCCGTGAGCGGATTCAGCTTTGACAAAGTGGAAGCGGCTGAAAAAGCTCTTTTAGGCCGATAAACGCATAAAAATTAAGAAGAAAACGGGTGAAATGTTTGGAGTGTATTGTAAAACTCCCTACATTTGCACCCGTAAACGCGGAAATAGCTCAGTTGGTAGAGCATAACCTTGCCAAGGTTAGGGTCGCGAGTTCGAGTCTCGTTTTCCGCTCTTTCTTTGAAAGGATGCTCGAATGGTGGAATCGGTAGACACGAGGGACTTAAAATCCCTTGGCCAGTAATGGCTGTGCGGGTTCAAGTCCCGCTTCGAGTACGATAATACACAGATAATCCCTTGTAGGTCAATACCTATGAGGGATTTCTTTTTATCTGCATACACATTGTATAAATAAAGTTGCTTTGAGTTGTTTATGTAGCAATAAAAAAGCCACCTTGCAATGAAGATGGCTAATTATTATCATAGGATGTTTTTGCTATATGGTAAATAGAACTTTTCGATTTTAATGGGGTGGGGTGTGTCCTTATTCCCTTTTTTGAGAAAAGTCTTCTGAAAAATCAGATAGTAAAATTGGAATTAATTACCTTGTAATGTCGTTAATAATTGTTCCGTCTAATCTGAAGTGGTATTCAGTATTGTCTTTTTCTAATATTATTATTGAATCATTTTGGTATCTTCCTATATAATCGTCATATTCAATATCAATAATAACTTCTCCTTTGTTATTTATACAGCCATATTTTTCTTCTTTCTTTACTATGGCTCTATTATTTTTAAAACTTGTACCTCCATCATATATTGGTTCTATTACCCAATTCCCATTACTGTTAATATAACCAAACTTTTGAGCTAACATGTTATTCCCAATGCGTTTCCCCATTACAGCTAAACCCTCATGAAATTCATTTTTTTCATTTTCATATATTGGGTTTAGTATTGGGTCTGGGAACGTTGGCTCAATTACAAATTTTCCTGTTTTATCAATAAATCCATATAAATTATATGGAAGGGTTCCAAACATAGAATTGTAATATCCTTTATGTACACCAACTCTTGCAAGACCTTCTGAGAAGTTCTCTGCGTCCTCAAATTTAAAAGGTATTATTATTTGATTATTTAAATCTATATATCCATATTTATCATCTAATTTTGCATATAATATATTTTCTGAAATCTTACCTAATTTGTCATATTTAAATGGAATGATTGTTTCTCCTGTTTCGTAATTAATCAATCCATATTTACTGCCAGCTTTTTCTAACTCTAAATATTTTCCTAATTGTGGAAATTCAAAATATTTAATGCCATGAATAGTGGAACCATTAAATATAAAATCTGTAACTATTTGATTTTTAGAATTGGCAATCGCGAGTTTGTCATTTAAATATAGAAAAGATGGGTCAGTTTCATTTTGGGACAATTTATATATTATAGTGTCATATTTTATTTCAAAAATAGGTTTTTCGTTATATCTCAATACTCCCCATTTATTACCAATCATTCCCATGAAAACACTATCATTCAGAGGACAGACATTTTCATATTTAAATTGTATTTTTACATTTCCTTCTTTATCCAAGAACCCCCATTTATTATTACGCTTAAATGGTAGATAATCATTGGTATTTAATTTATAGTCTTCATAATCACATTCTATAAAAAAATTACCATCAATATCAACAGAGCCATATTTGTTGTTCTTGCATATAATTCGATATTTATTTGTCAATCCCAATATAGTGTCATATATACATGGAAGAATTTCTTTCCCTTTGATATTAATTAAGCCATAACATGAATCAAAAACAACAGAAGTCCCTTCTTGAAAGTCACTTATGAACTTATATTTTTGCTGTATCTTGTTGTAGGTTTCTTTATCTAAAACATCATACGGTTTCCCTGATTGATATTTATCACCTGTAGAACATGAATATACAAGTAAAACAAGGATTGATAAGTAAAACATTTTTTTTGTTTTCATTGTTGTATAGGTTTTTGGTGAATAATAAAGCGTGAGCAAATACTCTGCTACGCTGATAGGTATCGCCAAACACCTTGCCCCATAACAAGTACGCCCACGCATATCGTGAGCGTTCACTTATTGTTATTTGGGGCATTGATTAAATTGGCGATTTTATCAGCCCAAAACAATAGCAAACGCTAAAGTTTAATAGTATGTCTTGAAATAGCAATAAATCTGCTAAATCACTACAAATATAGCTTAAGTTTTTGATAGTAAAAAATTTCCCCTTATGTATAAACACAAAAACCCCGTAGGAGGCCTCCGCATTTGCGGAAACCTCCTACGGGGTTGCTTATATCTTATCAGCTGGCAGCGCGCAGCTGGTTGAACAAATCTTTCTGTTTTTCGGTCAATGAAGTCGGTATCTTTACGTTGTACGTGACAATCATGTCGCCAAACTGACCGGGTTGTTTGTAGACCGGGAATCCTTTGCCCCTCAAACGTACCTGCGTACCGTTCTGCGTGCCCGGTTTTACTTTCAACCGAACCATACCGTCCATGGTTCTTACCTGTACTTCTCCACCCAGTACGGCAGTGTACAAGTCGACATCCACGTGGGTATAAAGGTCGTTACCTTCCCGTTCGAAAGTGGCATCTTTGTCAATCACGAAGGTGATGTACAAGTCGCCGTTTTCAGCTCCGTTCATGCCCTTCTCTCCATAGCCTTTCAGCCGGATGGTCTGCCCGTCGGCAACTCCCGCCGGGACGGTGATACGGATGTTCTCACCGTTGACGCTGAACGTCTGCTTGTGGGTGACGTATGCTTCACTGAGTGACAGATGCATCTGGGCCTCTATGTCGCCACCCTTGGCCCGCATGCTGTATCCTCCACGGCCACCGCTTCTGTGTCCGAAGAGTTGTTCGAAGAAGTCTGAGAAACCGCTTGCGCCAGCTCCTCCGAATCCTCCGCTGAACTCGTCGCCATTCATGGAGTACCAGTAGCCTGAACCACCGTTCTCCTGTTGGGCCCGACTGTATGCTTCACGTTCCTGCTTGAATTCATCAGCGTGTTTCCAGTGTTCCCCATATTCATCGTATTTCTTTCGCTTTTCCGGATCGCTCAATACTTCATGGGCTTCATTCACCTGCTGGAACTTTCCTTCCGCCGATGGGTCATCCTTGTTCAGGTCAGGATGGTATTTCTTTGCCAGCTTCCGGTAGGCTTGCTTGATTTCATCCTGTGTGGCATTACGGTCAACACCCAATATTTTATAGTAATCAATAAATGCCATATATCAATCGTTTTTAGTGGGTTCCAGAATAAAAAACTCTCGCCCGCAGGTAAGTGCAGACGAGAGCTTTTCGGTTAATTGTTATGATTAATGTATTTCAATCACACGGTTGACCTTTGCTTTTTCTTCCTGAGAATACTTCGGCAATTCAATTGTCAACACTCCATTGGCCACGTTTGCACTGATTTTTTCTTTATCGACATTGTCAGGCAAATAGAGTGACTGTTGGAATTTCGAGTAAGAGAACTCGCGTCTCAAGTATTTCTTGTTTTCTTTGTTCTCGTTTTCGGTTTTCTTTTCCATTGAAATGACGAGTTCGTTTTCTTCACCCAAATGAATGTTGAAATCGTCTTTGGTCATTCCCGGAACTGCAACTTCTACCTTGTAGTCTTTGTCGCTCTCCACTACATTGATTGCAGGGGCAGTAGCGTTAGCTTTCACCATCCAATCGTTATCAAAGAAATCATTAAAGATACTTGGTAACCAGTTCTGATTGTAATATTTTCTAGTCGGCATCATAGTTGTAATCTCCTATATTTTATTTTTTTATTATCAATTTGTTTCTGAACCCGAGCTCCTTGAGGTCTTTCAACTTCTTGAAGTTCAAGTTCACTTCTCTATTTGCAAAGGCTGTGCCACAAACAGGTGCCATAGTTGCCTTTTTTATGAGGGTTTTGTCATAATTGACTTATTATGAACGTATTACACATTTATTTTCTTTATCCTAAAATAATAGCTTCTGCATGCCATGTGGGAAATGGTAACAAATTGTCATTTAGTTATAGATGGATTCCGACAAAAAGTCCATTTTGTTGACATATTGTCACGGAATCTTGCTTTTTCTAAGAAAAAGTCGGGTAAAAGATAGGGGTATGGATTGTTTTTGAGGATGTCAGGATGTTTTTGAGGAAATGTCAGTTTTATTTTTACGTTTCCCTGCCCGAAAACGTACGTTTCCCGTGGCGGAAACATAGGTTTCCCTTATGGAAAACGTACGTTTCTCTATAGGGAAACGTAGAAAATGCGGTGAAAGTATCCTTTCTTTGGCAGGAGGTTTTCTCTTTTAGGAGGAGGTGAAACCACGATGTTGCATGCCCAAGGTTGCCCGATAAGGAAGAGAGGTTTGCCATCGGGTAAAATATTTTGTCCGTTTTATAAGAAAAATTTGTATGATTATACTATGTTTATCCCCGAATAGTTCCGAGTGTCTGTTCAGGCCCTCGGATGAAAAAGGGAATCAGGTGCAAGTCCTGAACAGTCCCGCTGCTGTAAGCTCCATTCAACCTGCTGGAAAAAGCTCATGCCACTGATGACTGAACACAATCGGGAAGGCTCCAGGAGGGGAGTAAGTCAGAAGACCGGCCATCATACATGTTAACCACGCTCGTGGGATTAGGTGGTTAAAACGATTTGGATTTTCAATTAGTACGGAAAAAGTATGGGTAGACGGAAGTTTCTGTCTGTCATGCTGGGGGGTATTCTATGCCTTGGGAATACTGTGCCCCTTCGTTCGCAGAGCAGGCTCGACAACTTGCAGCATCTGGACGAAGTGGTGGTCACGGTACGTGCGTTGCCCGAGGAAATGATACTCGTGTGGCAGCTGACGGGTGAACAGCTCAGTCGGTTGTCGTCGCACAGCGTGGCAGATGCCCTGAGGTATTTCTCGGGTTTGCAGATAAAGGATTATGGCGGTGTGGGCGGTTTGAAGACGGTCAATATCCGGAGTATGGGTACGAACCATGTGGAGGTGTTCTACGACGGTGTGGAGCTGGGGAATGCCCAGAACAGGACGGTCGATTAGGGGCGTTTCTCGCTCGACAACATGGAGTCTGTCCTTGTACAACGGACAGAAGGGTACCATTTCCCAGCCGGCCAAGGATTTCGGTTCGGCAGGTTCCATTTATTTACAGTCCCGGCTACCTGTGTTTCCCGAAAAAGAATTGCAGCATGTTCGATGTACTGAAAGATGCGCCCGACGGAAAGCATTTGAACTGCAACGTGATTGCTGATCCGACCAACCAGTATGTATATGTGGCAGTATCCAACGTGTATCAGGAGAATGTAAGGCCTGATAAGAACTA
Source organism: uncultured Bacteroides sp. (assembly GCA_900552075.1). GTDB lineage: Bacteria > Bacteroidota > Bacteroidia > Bacteroidales > Bacteroidaceae > Phocaeicola. The sequence goes on from URYL01000002.1 coordinate 34,219, forward strand.
TTTGCTGGTATATGATTGTAGCGGAAGTGTTCCTTCGCTGGTGCGGAAGATTGAAAACAAGACAGACTATCCGATAGGGATTTATCCTATGCGGAAGTTCTATAAATAACACTTTTTCTTGGTAGGTGACTGCAGGCCTTTGGAGCAATCTGGGGCTTGCAGTTCTTTTTTATCCGCTATTTCGGTTGAGAGGGACTGGGTGTATGCCGCAACTTGATGGCATGGGTGGCCAGTCGCTTTTCCAGCATGGCGGGAGGAATGAGGATTTTCAAGGTATCCAGTACGGCATTGACCATCCGCTCGCGGATAAAGTCGTCTTTTATCAGGATGGAAATGCAGCGTTGGGCCGGCGGATTGAAGGGCAGCGGCAGGATGTGTGCCCGCTGTTTCTCCGTGAGCGACTGGATATGCAGCTCAGGAATGATGGTATATCCTCCGTTGCGGTCCACGATTTTAATCAGCGTCTCAATACTGCCGGCCTCGTAGATGTGGTTGCCGATGTCCTTGTTCTGGCAGAAGTTCAAGCCGTTTTGGGGCATGCAGTGTCCTTCTTTCAACACCCACATCTGTTCCGGTGGCAGGACACCGTGGCTAAGACAGTTTTTGGTCTGGTCGCATTGCTCGGAAAGATAGGCCACGAACTTTTCGGTATAGACCGGTATTTCCAGGATGCGGGCGTCCGCTTCTTCCGGAGAGGTACTGAGGGCCATGTCCAGGTTGCCGTACTTGAGTTCCTGCAGCAGGGCTTTCTTTTCTCTTTCATCGATGAAGAGGTTGACGTGGGGATAGGCTTTCCGGAAATGATAGATGAAATCGGGCACCAGATAAGGGGCTACCGTGGGCAATACGCCGATGCGCAGGCTGCCGTTCATGCGGTCGGTTTCATCGGCCACCACCTCCTTGATACGCTGGGTCTCGTTCAAGGCCATCTGTGCCTGCCGGATAATCTTTTCCCCGATACGGGTGGGGGAGATGTTTTTCCGGTCCCGGTTGAAAATCTTGACGTCGAGTTCTTCTTCCAGCTTTTGAATCATGGCACTGAGGGTGGGTTGTGTCACCCCGCAGGCTTCGGCGGCGAGGACAAAGTGGCGGTATTTGTCGAGGGCCACGATATATTCCATCTGTTGTAGAGTCATGGTTCAATAGATTTTATCAATACAAAGATAGGAAAAATCTGTTGTGGGGTTAGCGGTTTCCTCGTACTTTTGTCTCAGAAACCAAGAAAAAAGTGTTGACAATGAAAAGATTATTTCGCAATTGGGATGTGCTTCGGGTGATACGCCTTCTGGCCGGAGCGGTGTTTGCAGGGTATGGCATCTATGCCTCAGATTCCCTGATGATCATATTGGGCGGGTTGTTGATGCTGATGGCCGTAGTGAACTGGTCCTGCTGTGGGGCGGGAGGATGCGGCACTTCTACCGGAAACAAGGCTTTGTATAAGGACTTCGTGAAACCTTATCGGGCAGAGAATAAATAATAGAGATAAATATAAAAGTGTAAAATCTAAAAAACAGAAGAATATGAGTGCAGTACATTTGAACAAAGCAGATTTTTTGGCGAAAGTTGCCAACTATGAAACGAATCCGAACGAATGGAAGTTCTTGGGGGAACGCCCGGCATTGATTGATTTTTATGCCACTTGGTGCGGTCCTTGCAAGATGCTGGCCCCGGTACTTGACGAGCTGGCTGATGAATATGCCGGACAGGTGGATATCTATAAAGTAAATGTAGACGAAGAGGAAGAACTGGCGGCCTTGTTCGGTATCCGGAGCGTACCTTCATTGCTGTTTGTGCCGATGACGGGTACTCCGCAGATGGCGCAGGGGGCATTGCCAAAGAAAAACCTGAAGGATGCCATTCAGAATGTGTTGTTGAAGAACGAGTGACACAATTTGTCAGGTGGTATATGAAAAAAGGGAGGGCTGTTACAGCTCTCCCTTTTTGATGGCTTCCATGATATTGGCTGGCGGGCGTTCGGCCAGCAGTTCTTTTTTCATATAGTCCATGTAGGGAGCCACGTGCTGGAAGAACTGATGGTATCCCTTGCACAGATAATTCAATCCTGGTTCGCCGTCGGCGGTATGGGTGAAACGGTTCTTGGGGCACTCGCCGTTGCAGGCAAAAAGGAAGTCACATTCCTTGCACTGGCGGGGCAGGGCATCCTGTTTCATCTGTCCGAACTGGAGCTGACGGTCGCTGTACATCATTTCGACCAGTGTCTTTTCGTTTATGTTGCCCAGCTTGTATTCTGGAAAGACAAAGTGGTCGCAGGAATATACATCGCCGTTGAATTCCATGACACCGGCATGTCCGCAGGTCTTGGCCATCGTGCAGATGCCCGGTTGCACGCCGACCCAGTTGGCCAGGGTAGAGTCAAACAGTTGGATGAAGAATTTGCCCACGTCTTCACGTACCCATTCATCGAACAGGGTGCAGAGGAAGTTTCCCCATTGTTCCGGTGATACGGAGAAATCGGCCAGTTTCTCTCCATCTTGTAGCGGACTGGCCAGGTGGCGTCCGTCGGCCTGGGGACTGATACGTTCCACAATCGGAGTAAACTGAATGTAACGACAGTCAATCTCCTTGAAGAAATGATAGAAATCCAGCGGATAGTCGGCATTGAAGTCGTTGACCACAGCCAGGGCATTCCATTCCACTCCATGTTTTTTTAGCAGCTGGATACCTTGCATTACCTTGACGAATGACGGGCGTCCCTGTCGGTTCTTGCGGTATTCATCGTGGAACTCCTGTGGACCGTCAATCGATACGCCTACCAGCCAGTTGTTCTTGCGGAAGAATTCGCACCATTCGTCGGTCAGTAACGTACCGTTGGTCTGGATGCAGTTGTCGATGGTGTGTCCGCCTGCATACTTCTGTTGCAGTTCCATCACTCGTTTGTAGAAACTGAGCGGGCGCATCAGGGTTTCTCCCCCGTGCCAGGTGAAGAGTACCTGTGGCATGGTTTGGGAACCGATGTATTCACGGATGAACTTTTCCAGCAGTTCATCGCTCATCACGTGTTTGGAGATATCTTTATACAAGTTCGCCTTTTCCAGGTAGTAACAATAGTCGCATGCCAGGTTGCAGACCGCTCCGACCGGTTTGGTCATCACATACAGTGGGCGGGCGAAAGGCGCAATGGTTTGGTTCATGGTATTTCTTATTTAGGTAAGTGATTCAAGTTATTTTTCAGCGGTTTCTTTGTGCTCGGGAGTCTCCGTTAAGTGTTCCAGCAATCCTTGGCAGGCATCTTCCAAGATGTCGAGTACATTCTCAAAGCCCTGTGCCCCTCCGTAGTAAGGATCGGGTACGTGGTCGATGACCTTCGTGCGGCAGAATTCCGTCATGCGATGAATTTTCTGTTCGCTCTCCAAATCGGGTGCTTTCTCGTGGAGGGCATCGATGTTGCGGTCGTCCATCCCTAAAATCCAGTCGAAGTGATAGAAATCCTCCGTACGGACCGGGCGTGAACGGTGCGTCAGCTCATAGCCTCTGCGGAGGGCGTGTGCCCGCATGCGGGCATCCGGCAATTCTCCTTCGTGAAAGCCGATGATGCCTGCGGAATCAATTTCAAACTCTTTTTCTCTTCCCGCCCGACGTACCAGGGTACGCATGATTTCTTCGGCGGAAGAGGAACGGCAGATGTTGCCGAGGCAGACAAAAAGTATGCGTTGTTTTTTCATTTGTCGAGGTGTAAATACTGTTTAAAACGGGCTACATCGGTGTTCAGGATGAGGCTCTCCGGAAATTCGGTTTCCTTGACCAGCTCCAGGGCATGGTCGTAGGTAGCGATGTCGAACGAGATGTGGGCGTCGCTTCCCAGGATGACCGGTACTTCGTATTGCTTGCAGAGGCGGAGTATCTCCAGGTTGTTGGGGCGTGCTTCCATTTTCTTGCGGCAGGGCTTCAGGGAGCTGTTGTTGATTTCCAGTAGGGTGTGATTCGCTTTGGCTGCCTGTACAATCGGTTCGAAAAGCAGTTTGGCTGTTCCATCACCCGGGTGGCTGATGATGTGCGTGTACGGATTTTCAATGGCCTTGATCATGCCGTGGGTGTTCTCTTCGGGAGTGCCCGGTGTGTAGCATAAAGAGTGAATCCCCGCAATCCGCAAGTCCAGCAGGTTCATGTGAAACTCGTCCAGGTCGAGGGTGCCTTCCGTGTCGAGGATGTTGATTTCCGCTCCGAGCAGGAGTTCGATGCCGTACATCTGCCGTGGCACCACGTGCAGGTTACGGAAGTAAATCAAGTGGCAGCTTCCGGGGATGCCCGGTGTATGTTCCGTGATGCCGAGCAGCTTCAATCCCTTGTCGGCGGCTGCCCGTGCCATTTCCTGCAGACTGCTGAACGCATGTCCGCTGGCGATGGTGTGCGTATGTACATCTAATTCTATCTTCATTGTGATATGGTTTAAGTAGGGTCTACATCATAATATACCATGAGCGAACGGAAACGCTCGTCTTCTATCAGGCTCCGTTGTACCTGTGTCAGGTAACGGCGCACTTTGCTCAGCGAGGCTTCCTGTTCTATCTTGATAACAATCTTCCGGATAAAAAGTGATTGTATCCGAGCTACCGGCGGTTTGTCAGGTCCCAGTATCCGTTCGCCCATGCCTTGGCGCAGACGGGCGGCCATAAGTTCTGCTGCCTGCGTCAGAATGTCTTCTTTGCGATGCTTCAGGTACACATAAATCAGGCGATAGAAAGGAGGATATTTGAACAGCCTCCGTTCTTCCATCTGCTCCTGGTACAGGCTCGCATAGTCATTGGCCATAATCTGGTGGATGAGCGGGTTCTCCGGCGATTTGGTCTGGAGTATTACCAGACCCTGTTTGTTCTTTCGTCCGGCTCGTCCGGCCACCTGTGCCATGAGCTGGAAGGCCCGTTCATACGAACGGAAGTCGGGATAGTTCATCATGGAGTCGGCATTCAGGATGCCCACCACGCTTACCCGGTCGAAGTCGAGTCCTTTGGAAATCATCTGTGTGCCAATCAGAATATCTGTTTTCCCTTCCTCAAAGTCACTGATGATGCGTTCATAAGCCGTACGGGTACGGGTGGTGTCCAGGTCCATCCGGGCCACCCGGGCCTCCGGGAAAATCTGTTTGATGTCGTCCTCTATCTTTTCTGTACCGAAGCCCCGGTTCACCAGTTCCACTCCGCCACAAGCCGGACAGGCCGTGGGTACGGCATAGGTATAACCGCAATAGTGGCACGTCAGCTGGTGAAGCACCTTGTGGTAGGTCAGACTCACGTCACAGTTCTTGCAACGGGGCACCCATCCGCAAGTGCGACATTCAATCATCGGCGCGAAGCCCCGTCGGTTCTGGAATAGAATGACCTGCTCCTTTTGTTCCAAGGCTTCCCGTATCTTCTGCAACAGCAGGGGAGAGAATTGTGCCGTCATCCGTTTCTTCCGGGCCAGTTCCTTGATGTCCACCAATTCGATGTGCGGTAACTGGATTTGCTGGTGACGTTCCGTTAGTTCCACGAGTCCGTATTTCCCGCTCCGGGCATGGAAGTAACTTTCCAGGCTGGGAGTTGCGGTGCCCAGCAACGTCTTGGCTCCGTACATGGAAGCCAGCATAATGGCTGCGTTCCGGGCATGATACCGCGGGGCAGGGTCCTGCTGCTTGTAACTTGTTTCATGTTCCTCATCCACGATGATCAGTCCCAGTCGCCGGAACGGGAGGAACACGGACGAACGGACTCCCAGTATCACGTCGTAATCTTGCTCGGTGAGTTGTTTCTGCCAGATTTCCACCCGTTCTGCATCGGGAAACTTGGAATGATACACTCCGAGCCGTGTCCCGAACACCCGTCGCAACCGTTCGGTGATTTGGGTGGTGAGGGCAATTTCCGGGAGGAGGTAGAGTACCTGCTTGCCGGCTTTCAGCACTTCCTCTATCAGGTGGATATAGATTTCAGTCTTGCCACTGGCGGTCACTCCATGTAGCAGGCAGACATTCTTTGTTTGAAAACAAGTCAGAATCTCATAAAAAGCTCGTTGCTGGGCGGAACTGAGGGTATGTACGGGGACGGTCTCAGTCTCTTTGTCGGTCAGGCGGCCGATTTCGCAGAGGTAAGTTTCCAGAATTTGCTTGTCCACTAAATTCTTGAAAACGGATGGAGCTTGCCCGGATGCTTCCAGCAATTGTTTCTTGCTGACTTCCCGGATATTTTTTCCTTCGGCGTTCCATCCCGACAGTTCCAGGTATTTCATCAGAATGGCTTGCTGTTTAGGAGCCCGTGCCAACAAATCAAACTGGATGTGTAAACGATGTTCGTTCTGTAGGGCCTCTGTCAGGCAGACTCGCGTTTCTGTACGCGGTTTGTAGTTCCGCTTGATTTCTTCCTTGATGCAGATGGCTTGTTTTTCCAGCAGCGACTTAATGACCGGTAACAGATTCTTCATTCCGCTGCCCTTCTCCAACTGCGTGACACATTGTTCTGGGTCAGCACTGAGCAAATCCAGAATACGCTGTTCGCGGGGAGGAAGCGGTTCCGAAGCTACAAATTCCGGATTGTATTCCACCAGCGTTTCACTTTCGAGTTTCATGCCCGAAGGCAGAGCCGCCTTGTACACATCGCCCAGCGTACAGAGATAATAATCGGCCAGCCATTTCCAGAATGAGAATTGCCGTCCCAACAAGACGGGACGTGAATCGAGAATTTCGGAGATGTCCTTGGTTTCGTATGCCTCGGGAGCTGTTTCGTGTACTTTTGTCACGATGGCGGTATAGAACTTCTTCGGTCCGAAGGGCACGATGACTCGACAGCCCGGTTGTATGCCCTCTTCCAGGTTTTCCGGAAGGGAGTAAGTATATTGGCTGGCAATGGGCAGCGGAACGATGACATCTACGAACTTTTTCATACTGCAAAGGTATAAAAAGCCCCTCACATAGCTGGTTCCCATCTGAAACTTTTATAGCTTTGTGTCCTGGTTTTAATATTTAATGAAAGATGAAGATTTACAATATTGGAATTATCGGATGTGGTGGGATTGCCAGTAAAATGGCGGCTACCCTTGGAGGAATGAAAGGAGTGAGACGGTATGCTGTGGCTTCGCGTACGTTAGAGAAGGCGCAGACTTTTGCCGACAAGTGGGAGTTTGAGAAGGCCTACGGAAGTTATGAAGAACTGGCCTCTGACCCGGAAGTCGACTTGATTTATATCGCAACTCCTCATGCCATGCATTACGACAATGCCCGCATGTGCATCGAGAAGGGAAAGCCTGTGTTGTGCGAAAAGGCGTTCACTGCTAATGCCCGTCAGGCTGCCGAGCTGCTGAAGTTGGCCGAGGAAAAGAAGGTTTTCCTGACTGAAGCCATCTGGACCCGTTACATGCCGCTTTCACTGAAGATTCGGGAATTGCTGGAAGAAGGCGTCATAGGTACGCCTTATACGCTTTCAGCTAATTTGGGGTATGTGATTGACCGGAAAGAACGCATCCTGCGTCCGGAGTTGGCAGGAGGTGCATTGTTGGATTTGGGAGTGTATCTACTTAACTTTGCCGCCATGTATTTCGGTAAGGAAGTCGCTTCCGTACATTCTGTTTGTCAGAAAACCGATACGGGGGTCGATGCCCAGGAAAACATCACTCTGTTGTTCCAAGATGGAAAGATGGCAGCTTTGCAGGCCAGTATCCATGCTGTGATTGACCGTATGGGAGTGATTTCGGGCGATAAAGGTCATCTGATTGTAGAGAACATTAACAACCCACAGTCGGTTCGAATCTTGGATGCGAACTATCAGACTGTAGCGGTGTATGAAGCCCCGCAGCAGATTACAGGTTATGAGTACCAGGTATATGCTTCTTTGGAAGCCATCGAGAAAGGCTGGCTGGAGTCACCCTATATGCCGCATGTTGAAACGCTTCGTATCATGCAGCAGATGGATGCCCTCCGTAAAGAATGGGGAGTGACATATCCTTGTGATAACGAATAAGCGTGTGCATTCACAAAATAAAACCTCCTTTAAAGCGGTTCTGAATAGGCTTTAAAGGAGGTTTTAAAATTATTGTTTAACGACTTAGAAAAGATAAGCTACTGACACTTGCCACGTGTTCTGCTTGAAGCCGATGGTTGTAAGATCTTCTAAGTTTTCTATGTGTATCTTACCATTATCTTTCAAGGCAAAGTTGTAGTTTGCGCCTACCTGCAGGTGGCTGAACATCTTCAAACCTACTCCCACATTGAAGCTGGTGGTGTTTTTCTTGAATTCGCAGATGTTGTTAAACCAGCGGTCGCCCACGTTAAATCCGAATTGTGGACCTACGGCTACGTATGCGCCTACCAGACTGCTGAAGCCGATGTTCCATTTCAGGTTGATTGGGATTTCAATACTTTTTTTAGTAGAAGTGCCTTCTTCTGAATCCACACCAAACTGGTTGTACAATAGAGATCCGTCGATGCCCAGTCCTAAAATAGGCAAGGTAAATTCGGCAGTCGGACCGACAAAGAATCCCGCTCTGTTGTCTTTGCTGACGATATCTTTAGAGAGATGCAGTTTGGAAACATTCAGACCTGCTTTTACTCCAAAATGTATTTGGGCTTGCGCCGGAATGGTAAGGGCCAGACAGGCCATCACCATCAGTGTAGATAATAATTTCTTCATAATTTTCTTCGTTTAGAGGTTTTTACAAAGTTAGACATAAATTGGAAATTACAAAGAAGGAGGTAAAAGAAATCTGTATTTTCTTCTTGAATATTGATTAAATGACAAAAGCCGGTCTTTTGTAAAGATAAAAACCAAGTGAGAAATATTTGTAAATGTATTGTCGTCTTTAATTAATAAGAATTTGTAATTTTGCTATTGTTAAAAATGAATATTATAAATCTGATTGTATGAAAAAGCATTTAATTGACACTTCGTCTTTCTTGCAGAATTCAGGCATCTGTAGTAGGTTTGTTCTTAGTGTATTTAGTCTTTTGTTGTTTTTGAATTGGCCCTTGTATGTTGTGGGGGGTGAAATGAATCAAAAGAATAATGTGGCTTATGTAGATTCACATGTGCGGATAACGCTGATTTCAGATGGAGTAGTACGTTTGGAATATATGCCCGACGGTAATTTTGTGAATGATGCGTCCTTTATTTGTGTAAACCGTACATATCCGGAAGTAGAGTATAAGGTAGTTAGTAAAAAAGACTGGATTGAAATAATGACCTCTAAAATGATTATTTCATACAAGAAGGAAAGTGGAGCGTTTTCTGAAGGGAATCTTCAGATAAAATCTTCGAAGGCATTATATCCTGTTTTTGAATGGCGGCCTGGAATGGTACAGCAGGATAACCTGAAGGGAACTTATCGGACATTGGACGGACTTGACGGTGAATATCAAAGGATGGATTGGGTGAAAGATACGCAATCAGGACAAAAGATAAACTTGGAGGATGGACTTCTGGCTAAAGATGGATGGACATTGATTGACGATTCACGAGGCCTTCTTTTTGATGGTAGTCAAGACTGGAACTGGGTGAAAACTCGTACGGACTGTAACGGGCAGGACTGGTATTTTATGGCTTATGGTCATGATTATAAAGCTGCGTTAAAAGACTTTACGCGGTTTTCCGGAAAAATACCTTTACCTCCTCGCTATGCGTTTGGGTATTGGTGGTCACGTTATTGGGCTTATTCAGACAATGAGTTACGTCATTTGGTGAATAAGTTTGATTTGTATCAGATTCCGCTTGATGTTTTGGTCGTGGATATGGACTGGCATTATACTGAACCAGGAAGAGGAGGATGGACCGGGTGGACATGGAACCGGAACTTGTTTCCTGAACCAGGAAGATTCCTTTCGTATTTGCAGAATAATCATTTGAAAATTACATTGAATCTTCATCCGGCGGATGGAGTCGCCCCGTATGAGGAAAAATATAAGTTGATAGCAAACGATATGGGAATTGATTCATTATCGGGGAAGAAGATTGACTGGGTTTCTTCTGATAAACGTTTTATTAACAGTATGTTTAAGCATGTGCTTCATCCTATGCAAGATGCAGGGGTAAGTTTCTGGTGGCTGGATTGGCAGCAGAATCTATATGATACGAAGATTACAAATCTTTCGAACACTTGGTGGCTTAATTACATTTTCTTTAGTGATATGGAACGTAGGGCTCAAGGAAGGCCATTGCTTTACCATCGTTGGGGAGGACTGGGAAATCATCGGTATCAGATAGGATTTTCTGGAGATACGTTTGTTTCTTGGAATTCATTAAACTTTCAGCCTTATTTTAATTCTACGGCTTCTAATGTACTTTATGGGTACTGGAGTCATGATATTGGCGGACATTTGGGGAACAGCATTACGCCTGAACTGTATGTCCGTTGGCTTCAGTTCGGAGCGATGAGTCCGATAATGCGTACTCATTCTTCCAAAAGTGCTTCCTTGCGGAAAGAACCGTGGGCGTTTGGGGAAGAATATATGGAAGTAATCCGGAATATTATCATCCAGCGTTATGAGATGGTTCCGTACATTTATACCATGGCCCGTAAAGCTTATGATGAAGGATTGTCTTTGTGCAGGCCCCTCTATTATGAGTATCCGGAGTGTCAGGAAGCTTATGATTTTAGAAATGAATACATGTTTGGAGATAACATGATTGTTTGTCCGATTACGGCTCCAGGTGAGGATGGATATGCCAAGGTTAATATGTGGTTACCTGAAGGAAAATGGTATGAGTTGTGCACAGGTAAATGTGTACAAGGGGGGCATGTGTATGAACGTACCTTCTCCATTGATGAATATCCCGTATATGTCAAAGCTGCATCGGTAATACCGATGTATGATAAGAATGTACGTCGGCTGGATAATAATGATGAGGATATTGTGTTGAATGTTTTTCCTGGCGAAGGGGAGTCTTCTTTTGCCATGTATGAAGATAGCGGAAATAGTTGTGATTATGGAGACCATTATGCAGTTACTTCTATTGGGGTTACCACTACTACGCATGAGACACGAGTGAAGATAGAAAGTCGTAAAGGAGCGTATGAGGGTATGCCTTCTACTCGTCATTTTAAAGTGAAGTTGTGTGCTTCGTGTATGCCGGACTGGGTTACAGTGGATGGGAAACAAACTGTATTTTCTTATCTTCCTTCAGAAGCTGCAGTGATGATAGATCTTGGAAAGTGCGATTTGACAAAAGAGCGGGAGGTCAGGATTGGATATCCTACTGTACGTCCTTGTACAGAGGGATTTATGGTGGCTTCTAAGAGATTGTTGAAGGCAGTGGAAGCTTTGAAATACAGAGATGCGGGCATCGTATTGAAGGATGAACTAGGTTCTATGGCAAGTGTTTGCGAATCAATTTCTTATCATCCGGAGGAAGCAAACAGGTTATTGACATCTTTTTGGGAAAAATACAATATCCTTCCTTCTATATTGGAAAGACAAGGATTGTCTGAGGAAAATTGTAAATGGTTTTTGAAAATGATTGATTGGGAACAAAAGTGACATAGTTTGAAAAAGCCTGCCATCCGTTGTCTTATTAGGATGGCAGGCTTTGATCTGTTGGATGCCTTAATTTCCGAACCGTGAAGTATCCACTTCTTTCACTTCTTTTTTCTTGTATCCGCCAAAACGATAGCTGAACGAAAGGGTAACACTCTGCAGGTAGCTTTTGGTATTCATGTCGAGATACTGTGCCCCGTTCCGGACCCTGGTTTTGGGATTCATCGTGTTAAAAATGTCGCGGCCTTTCAGTTGGAGCATGGCTCTGTCCTTGGCAAACGTATAGCGCAGGGCTGCATCCACGAAGGCTACCGGTTGGATGTAGTAACTTCCCTGTATGGATTTAGTCTGCCCGAAAGCGGTGACTTCCATTTTCAGGTTGGGTTGGCGGCAGAGCTGGAAGGTATGTGTCCAGTGCCCTACTCCCACCCATTGCTGTTGGTTGAAAGGCGCATCGTAGTATGCACTGGCTTTGTCGTGTTTCAAGGTCGCTTGTAGGGTGAGGCGGCTGTCCCACCAGTGGCCCACCTTGAAAGGAAGGATGGCAGTAAAAGAGAGGTCTTGGGTGTAATCCCAGTTTTGCCAGTTGTAGATGGCTTTCAAGCGGTCGGAATCCAGGTAGACGGTCTGCATGAAATAGTCGGGTGTATAGCTGTAGCTGGCCTGAAAGATGTACTTGCTTTTCAGAATGTAAGTCAGGTCGACATCATATTCAGTGTAAGGGCGGAGGAAGGGATTCCCGATACTCTCGTTGTAACCGTTCAGGTAGCTGGTGGCTCCGCTCAGTGTCCAGTAGTCGGGGTAGGTCTTGTCGGAACTGAAGGACAGCTGGAGGATGTGGGAGGCAGACGGCATGTAATTCAACTGGAGGGTGGGATAGACGGCCCATTTCCGGTAATCCTGCATCTGATAGTATTCCAACGTGGCAGAAGCACTCAGGGTCCATTGGGAATTGAACGGCTTGTCGAATCCAGCGTAGACGTTGTAGGTATATTCACGGATGCGGTTGTACAGGTTCTGTCCTTGCATTTCCGGCAAGTCATAGTCCTGTATGTTCCGGTTGTACACGTAGGAAAAGGAGGTCCCATAGTTCAGTGTCCAGTCGTGCGGCAGTGAATGGCTTTGGTCGGCATAGATTTTCCAGCGGTCGATGTGCTGGTCGGAACGGCTGACGAAACGGGTTTCCACTTCTTCCGGATTTCGGTCGAAGAAATCCTGGGTATCGGTTGAGGTGAAATTGGTATAGTCGGCACCGGCCCGGAAACCGAATCCGGAGGTGTAGTTCAAGGCCGCATTGTGCATCTGATGGTGTGTGCGGGAATCATTGAACGATTCGGAGATGCTGCCGCTGGAATGGCTGTGGTGCTGACTGTTAGGACTGAACTGGGTGGTGTACGACAATTCAAGGGAGTTGTCGGCATCGAACTTGTAGGTGCCTCCGGCCCGCAGGGTGTGCGTCAGGCTGCGTCCTTGATTATCGGTCACCTGGTTCACATCATACACTTGCTTCTTCACCGTATGATGAGCGAGGAAGTCGATGTAACCGCGGGTGTAGCTGCTTTGAAGGTTGTACATGAAATCCAGGTCGACTTTGGGAGAGGTATAGGCCAGTGTGACGCCTCCGTTGCCCCCAGCTTCCTTCTGTTGTTTGTATTCACCGCGGATTTCTCCTTGCAGTCCTCCTTCCCCGGGTTTGTATCCTTTCAGTACAAGGTTGATGGCGGCCCCGCGTATGTGATATTGTGGAGGAGCGCTGTACATCACTTCCGCTTTTTCCACACGCGAGGCCGGCATCCCTTTCAAGAGCGTGATGAGTTGTTCATAGGTCATGGACGAGGGACGGCCGTTCAGCAGCAGACTGACTCCGCCTGCCCCGGCCAAGGTCAGTACGTCGTTCTGTTCAATCACGCCCGGAAGCTGTTTGAGAGCTTCGTAGGCGTTGGTGACCAGCCGCTGGGAAATCAGCTGCGGCATGTCGTAGCTCAGACGGCTGCCTTCCACGGTGACCAGCGGACGTTCGCCTTCTACCACGACCTCTTGAAGGGCATAGTCTTTCGGCTGCAATACAAATGTACCGGCATCTCTTCCGCTTCCCTCCTTTTCCAGGGTTTCATACAGCAGGTGCTGGAAGAGCAGACGGTAGCGTGTCGGCTGGTGATTCAGCAGAAAGGTGCCGTCGGTATTCGTGATGGTGGCTTCTACAAATACAGAATCAATTGTTTGGAGTACGATCGTGGCTCCGTCAATGGGCTGATCAGACGGGTCGGTGACTTTCCCGGTGATGGTTTGTGCAGTGGCTGTGCCGAGCAGCGTACCGAGCAGTAACAAGATGCTCACTAAAAAATACTTTTTCATATCGTTCGTGTCTTTATCTTTCATTATCTTTGACACTGCAAAACTAAAAAGCCCGTTTCGCTTTTTGGGTTAAGGCAAGGTTAACGCTACGTTAACGGCTTTCGTTTACGTGAAGAATATACGGTTATGAAGATGAAACACATTCGCTGGATTGCGGTAGTGGGACTGATTGCGATTGTCGAACTGCAGTATGTCTGGCTGGTCAATACTTACAAGCTGACACGGGAGAATGTCATGCGGCAAAGTCATGAGCTCTTCAAGGATGCGGCGCTTCAGGAAACTTTCTGTCGGATGAGCCTCTGGAAACAACTGTATGGGAAGAAGGATTCCACGTATACTTATCAATTTAAACTGGAAGAAGAGGTGGAGGACAGCGATACGCTGCAGTCTTCCACTCCGGAAACGCGCCAGTTCATCGAATCAGCAGTCTTTATCGCCTTGCAGGAAGGGGTGTTGAATACGTTCAAGATGGATGTGTCTTTGCATCGTTTGGATTCTATTTATACCCACCTGCTGGACTCGGTCGGTATCTCGGCCAAGGTGTCGACTTGTATGACGGATTCGTTAGGGAATGTGTTACGGGCCTCTTCTCCTCAGGCAAAGCTGGAAGGACAGAAATATTTGAAGACGCAACCGATAGCTCTCGACATGGCGCATACTCGCTATCTGCAAGGGGTGATTCTGAATCCTTATTGGGTGATATTCCAGCGCATGACGCTGTTGCTGATTGCCACGGTGCTGATTATGGCGTTGGTCATTATTTGCATTGTGTATCAGATACGGGTCATTATCCGTCAGGACAAGATTGCCAAGGTAAGGGAGGATTTCTCGTATGCTATGATTCACGACATGAAGACACCACTGAGTTCCATCCTGATGGGAACGGAGATTCTGGAAAGCGGGCGTTTGGACGGACAGCCGGAAAAGAAGGAACGGTATTTCCGGATAGTGAAGGAGGAAGGAGAACATTTGCTGGCTCTGACCAACAAGGTGCTGACGCTTTCCAAATTGGAGAACCATGCACTGAAATTAGAGCAGACGGATTGTTTGCTCCGACCGATTCTGGAGGATTTGGCGGAGAAGTACAAGGCGAAGGCAACCAAGCCGGTGACCTTTGTCTGGCATTTGCAGGAGGAGACGGTCTGGGCAGACGAGGAATTTCTGAAAGAAGCGCTCAGTAACCTGATAGACAATGCTTTGAAGTATTCGGGTGAATCGGTGGAGATTACCTTTCTTTCGGAACGGAAAGCGGATGGAATCGTCTGTGTGACGGTGGCCGACAATGGCTTCGGTATTCCTTTGAAAGACCAGCGGAAGATTTTTGAGAAATATGAACGGGCGGAAGCCAGTACGCGCAGTCGTTCCGGAGGCGCTCCCGGCTTCGGACTGGGACTGAATTATGTGCTCCGGATTATGGAGGCACACGGTGGTCGGGTCACACTGGAAAGCATGGAGGGCGAATACAGTCGGTTTACGTTGGTTTTCCCTCCGGAGAGTGCCATGGACGATAAAAAAGAGGAACAATAATATGGAAGGACAGATAATCAAACTGCTGTTGGTGGAAGACGATGCGAACCTGTGTTATATCATTCAGGGAGGCTTGGAGGATATGATTGGCGGGTATAAAGTGCTGACGGCATCCAATGGCGAGGAAGGACTGGCGGTGTGGAAGGCAGAGCATCCGGACGTCATCGTGGCCGACATCGAGATGCCGGTGATGGACGGGTATGAGATGGTGAAACGTATCCGGGAAGAGGATGAGCATATTCCCATCTTGTTTACTTCCGGACGGGTTTCGCCGAAAGACGTGGTGAAAGGTTATGAACTGGGTGTGAACAACTATGTCAAGAAACCGTTTCTGGCCGAAGAACTGCATGCACATGTCACGGCTTTGTTGAAACTGACCCGGGGTCTGCAAGTGCAGAAGGAGGGGCCGGAGGTACCCATCGGACAATTGTTCGTGTTTGATATCACACGCGGAGTCTTGAAGCAGAAAAGTGGAGAAGAACGTATGCTGACGGTGCGGGAGGCCGATTTGTTCTGTATGTTGTGTGAGCACAAGGGGCAGGTAGTGCGGCGGGAGGTTATCTTGTCGCGCCTGTGGAATACGGAGGAGGATTATTTCGCTTCGCGCAGCCTGGATGTCTTTGTGTCGCGTCTGCGGAAGTTGCTGGCAGCCGATGAGACGGTGGAGCTGAAGACCGTGAAGGGCGTGGGGCTGATTTTGGAAGAAAGAAAAGTCTAATTTAAATACAAAACGAATATGCAATATTTTAAGAGTGATTACATGGAAGGAGCGCATCCGCTGATTCTGGAGCGCTTGAGTCAGACGAATATGGAAAAGACCTCGGGTTACGGCACGGATGAGTATTGTGCTTCGGCCCGTCGGAAAATCGCGGAGGCATGCGGCTGTCCGCAGGCAGAAGTGCATTTCATGGTAGGAGGTACGCAGACCAATGCCACGGTCATTACGGCAGTGCTGCGTCCGTATGAGGGTGTGATTGCGGCTGTAACCGGTCACATCAACCAGCATGAAGCCGGAGCGGTGGAAGCGGGAGGCCATAAGGTGCTGGCTTTGCCTCACCACGAAGGGAAACTGGATGCAGTGGAGGTAGACCGTTATGTGACAGCCTTTTATCAGGACCCGAGTTGGGACCACATGGTGGCACCGGGAATGGTGTACATTTCGCATCCTACGGAGTACGGTACGCTGTATACCTTGGAAGAACTGAAGGCCTTGTCTGCCGTATGTCGCAAGCATAAGATTCCGTTGTTCTTGGATGGAGCCCGTCTGGGTTACGGACTGGCAGCACGGGATACGGATGTGACCCTGAAGGACATCGCTGCCTTGTGTGATATTTTCTATATCGGAGGAACCAAGGTTGGAGCGTTGTTTGGAGAAGCCGTGGTGATTCCGCAGCCCGGGATGATTCGTCAGTTTGATACCATTATCAAGCAGCGGGGTGTATTGCTGGCCAAAGGACGTTTGTTAGGATTGCAGTTCGATACCTTGTTTACCGACGGGTTGTATGTGAAGATTGCCCGTCATGCCATCGACATGGCAGAGCGGATTGTGGAAGGATTGAAGGCATACGGTTATACGTTTTTCATTCGTCCGCAGAGTAACCAGCTGTTTGTTACGCTCGAAAACAGTTTGTTTGAGAAACTGGTGCAGCGCGTGGGGTTTGAAGTCTGGGAAAAACGTGCCGATGGAACGACGGTGGTACGTATTGCTACCAGCTGGGCTACTCGGGAAGAAGATGTGGCCGAATTGCTGGAAGAGTTGAAAAAGAAATAACCGCTGATAAATAGTGGAATTAGGCAGTCGGCCCCGCAAAGCCATCGGTTTATGACCTTGGACTTTTGCGGGGCCGGCTGTTTTATTTCGCTTCTTCTTCCTTGAACCAAGAGGCATACATCAAGTAGCCGTTGGCAATTTTCTGGTTGAGTTCCTTACTTTGTGCCGGGTCGACTTTTTTGATGAACTTGGCCGGAACGCCTCCCCAGAGGGTGTGGGGCTCGATGACGGTGTTCGCCAATACCAGGGCACCGGCAGCCACGATGGCTCCTTCTCCCACTACGGCGTGGTCGAGTAGGGTAGACCCCATGCCAATCAGGGCATTGTCGTGTACGCAGGCTCCGTGAAGTGTCACGTTGTGGCCGATGGATACGTCGTTGCCGATTTCCACAGTCGATTTTTCATATAAGGTGTGGAGTACGGTGCCGTCTTGGATGTTCACCCGGTCGCCGATGCGGATGGAGTTCACATCCCCCCGGAGTACGGCATTGAACCATACGCTACAGTCTTTTCCCATTACTACATCACCGATAATGGTGGCGTTGTCGGCCAGATAACAGTTCTCGCCGATTTGAGGAGTAAATCCTCTGACAGATTTTATCAGTGCCATAAGTTTGTTTCATTTGATAGAGTGGCCTAAGTTAATGGATTTTCTGGAATAAGGAGAGGTATTTATCCATTTTTGTGGAGAAATAGATTTTCTGAAAGCTCTGACTGGAATGCATCCTTTTATGTTCTCACTTTAGGTCTTTGTCTGGGAGGGTACAGATTTCTGTTTTTTTGTGGAATATTAGAATACTGTATATCAGCTTGTTGCAAAGTCCCCCTTTCTCTGTGAAAAAACGTCTTTGCGTTTTTTAAAAACGCAAGTGCATTTGAAGTCAAACACAAGTGCGTTTAAGATAAAACGCAAGTACGTTTGACTTGAAACGTAAGTGCGTTTTCAACCAGACGCCTCGGAGATTTACGGCAGTATGGAATTCGCGAATTTTATAGACAGAAAAGATATTCTGAGAGAGTGGAAAATTTTTTCTGCATAAAACAAAACCGTCTCCATGCCTTGAAGAAAATCTTCACGATGCATGCAGACGGTTGTGATGTGTAGGCTAGGGAGAATCAGTCTCTATAATCTCCGTTTGCCTTAATCAGTTCAATCAGTTTTTCCACGGCCTGTTCTTCCGGAATGTTCTTTTCAATACATTCTTTCTTTTTGTACAGGCTGATTTTGCCCCTTCCGGCACCTACATAGCCATAGTCGGCATCGGCCATTTCTCCCGGGCCGTTGACGATACAGCCCATGATACCGATTTTCAGTCCCTTGAGATGGGAAGTGGCTGCCTTGATGCGGGCGATGGTCGATTCCAAGTCGTACAGGGTACGTCCGCATCCCGGGCAGGAGATGTATTCGGTCTTTGAGGTACGGATACGTCCTGCCTGTAGGATACCGAAGGCGGTTTCGTCCACTTTCAGGTTGCTGATTTGGTTGCCGTGGTTGTAGAGCAGGATACCGTCGCACAGCCCGTCGATAATCAGGGCGCCCATGTCGGCGGCCGATTTGATTTGCAGGTCTTCTGTTTCACTTTCCTGATAAAGCTGGAAGAAGACCAGCGGGTTTTTCAGTCCCTGGTTCATCAGTTGATGGGCCAGTGCGCGGAACTCACCGAGACGGTTGTAATGGTTGCTTTGGGCCACGATGACCACTTCCGGATGCAAGCGTAGACACGCCATCGCCTCTTCGTTCAATCCAAGGTAGGAAGTGAAGAGGAATTTCATCTTGGCTGGATGGTGATGCAGTTCGATGAGCTGCTGGTAGTTGAAAGCCGGATAGGTATGCTCGCTGCCGTCCCAGGCACAGGCATCCACGATGTAGCCAATGTCGGCTCTCCGTTTTTCCGGCAAGCGCTGTCCGCAGTACAGGTAGTCGGGTTTGAACTGTTCACTCACTTCCAGGTCGTTGTTCAGACGGGCGGAGATGACCACGGGAAGCTGGTCGCCTCCGATGTTACCCACCGCTACGGTTTGTCTGCGGCTGGGATGCGTGTAGTTGAACTCCGGAGCTTCGGTGGCCGGAATGTAAGGGTGTCCTTCGCGTTTCAGCACGTAATCCACCAGCTTGCGGGCAACCGGGATTTCAGCTTCGGGCGCTTCGCTCAGGGATACGCGGATGGTATCGCCCAGTCCGTCGCACAGCAGGGCACCGATGCCCAGGGCCGATTTGATACGTCCGTCTTCTCCGTCACCGGCTTCCGTTACTCCCAGGTGGAGCGGGAAGGCCATGCCTTCTTTTTCCATCTGTTCCACCAGCAGGCGGACGGTACGTACCATGATGACCGTGTTCGAGGCCTTGATGGAGATGACCACGTTCGTGAAATTCTGTTCCACGCAGATACGCAGGAATTCCATGCACGATTCTACCATGCCTTCCGGGGTGTCTCCGTAGCGCGACATGATGCGGTCGGACAACGAACCATGGTTCACACCGATACGGATGGCTGTGTGGTTCTCCTTACAGATGTTCAGGAAGGGAATGAAGCGGTCGCGTATCTTCTGGATTTCTTTTGCATACTCTTCGTCCGTATACTCCAGTTGCTTGAAGGTGCGGGCGGCATCTACGTAGTTGCCCGGATTGATGCGTACCTTTTCGGCATACAGGGCGGCTACTTCAGCCACTTTCGGGTTGAAATGTACGTCGGCAATCAGTGGGGTCTGATATCCCTGAGCACGTAGGGCGGCGTTGATGTTCTTCAGGTTTTCCGCTTCACGCACGCCTTGTGTGGTGAGCCGCACGTATTCACCTCCCGCCTCGATGATACGCTTGGCCTGTTCCACGCATGCCTCGGTATCCATGGTGACGGTGTTCGTCATACTCTGTATACGGATAGGATAAGCGCCACCCATAGGAGTGGCGCCCACATATACCTCGTTCGCCTGTCGGCGAGAATAGTTGAAGTAATTCATTCAGTTAGTTGGTCTTATAAGCGTATTTGACTTCTTTCAGCTCTTCGTTGGCTTTTACGATTTTGTTTTTCAAACCTTCCTTGTAAGCTGCAAACTTCTGGGCCAGTTCCGCATCGCTCAGGGCCAGCATCTGTACGGCCAGGATAGCCGCATTCATGGCACCGTTGATGGCGACTGTAGCCACGGGGATTCCGGGAGGCATCTGGATGATGGAGTAGAGTGCGTCTACGCCGTCGAGTACAGAACCTTTTACAGGAACTCCGATGACCGGAAGGGTGGTGTTGGCTGCAATGACTCCCGGCAGTGCGGCAGCCATTCCGGCAGCTGCGATGATGACTTTGAGGCCGCGTCCGGCAGCTTCCTTCGCAAATTTCTCCACTTCAGCCGGAGTGCGGTGAGCCGACAGGGCGTTCATTTCAAACGGGACTTGCATTTCATCGAGCAGTTTGGCGGCCTTTTCCATGACGGGAAGGTCGGAAGTACTGCCCATAATGATACTTACAATTGGTTTCATTCGTTGTTTTTATTTTAGTTATTCGTTAATAATCTCTTTGTAGGCTGCGGCATCCAGCAGTTCGTCCATTTCGCCGGCATCCGTTGGTTTCAGTTTGATAATCCATCCTTCGCCGTAGGGATCCTGATTCACCAGTTCCGGGTGTCCTTCCAGCTGTGGGTTGACTTCCAGAATCTCGCCTCCGATGGGGAGGAACAAATCGGAAACAGTCTTTACCACTTCTACCGTACCGAACACTTCGCCTTTGTCCAAAGTCTCACCTTCGGTGGTCACGTCGATGAATACGATGTCGCCCAGCTGCTGCTGTGCATAGTCTGTGATACCTACGTAGGCGGTGTCGCCTTCCAATCGAATCCATTCGTGTTCGTTGGTGTACTTGATGTTAGTTGGGAATTCCATATTGAATAAATTTAAAGTTTAAGATAATCAGTCTTCAAATAAACAAAATTCCGATGATACCACAAAATAAACCGACCAAAAACCCGCCGCCCACTTCTTTTAAAGTATGTTGTTTGACGATAATCCGTGCCGAACCGAGCATGCCGGACAGCAGGATGAACACACAGAGCCATTCCACTGGATTGAACTGGAAGATGAAGCTGTAGGACAGCAGTCCGCCTATCATCAGTCCTCCGCTGGCCATGTGAGTGCTGATTTTTACCCGGGTATTGATCAGGGTACAGATGACCATGCAAATCAGGGTAGCCACGATGATGCCGCTCATGTAGCGGGGCAGATGGATATGGTACATGGTGAGCAGGCAGGCCATGTAACTTAGGATGGTCATGCCATAGGGGATGAAGCGTTTTTCGCGGTGTCCCAGTTCACGGAGTGTCCATCCGTTGATTTTCTGAAACAGGTAGATACCCAGCATCGGCATCAGGATGGTGAAGCAGTACACAAGTGCCAGTATGGTCAGCTTGTACTGGAGTGGCATGATGCTCAGATAGGTAAAGAAAAAGAGCAGGCAGAATGCCACGAAAGGTACCATGAACGGGGTAAAAATCATTGAGATGATGCGCGCTGCTGTGAACAAGGCATCCTTCGGCTTTTCCGGGTCGCGGGAGACCGGATCGTGATAAGTCAGTTCATCAGGGATACTGGTTTCTTCCATATCAAATAAGTTATCTTCTTAATCGTGCAACGGGAATGTTCAGCTGCTGACGGTACTTGGCTACGGTACGTCGGGCAATAGGGTAGCCTTTCTCTTTCAGCATGTCGGCCAGTTCGTCGTCGGTGTAGGGCTTTTCCTTGTTCTCGCTGTCCACACATTCTTTCAGGATACGCTTGATTTCGCGGACGGAAAGCTCTTCCCCGTTCTCGGTGGTATAGCCGTCGCTGAAGAAGAATTTCAGCGGATAGATGCCGTAGTTGGTCTGCACGTACTTGCTGTTGCTCACACGTGAAATGGTGGAGATGTCCAGTTTGGTACGTTCGGCCACATCTTTCAGAATCATCGGGCGGAGTAAGGATTCGTCGCCTTCCTCAAAGAACGGACGTTGCAGGTCGATGATGGCTTGCATGGTGCTCAGTAAGGTCTGCTGGCGTTGTTTTACCGCGTTGATGAATCCCTGTGCGGCGTCTACTTTCTGCTTGAGGAACATCAGGGCATCTTTCGATTCCTTGCTCTGGTTCTGCTTGTTGCGGGTATGCTCGTCGAGCAGTTCCGTAAATTCCCGGCTCAGCCGCAGTTCCGGCACGTTCCGGTTGTTAAGACTCAGGTGGATGGTACCGTCGTCTTCCGTCTCCACCAGGAAGTCGGGGATAATCTGTTGCAGGTTTTTCCCGATGGCTTCTCCCATGGAACTGCCCGGACGCGGGTTCAGTTTGGTCAGTTCGGCCGTAGCCGCATTATATTGTTCTTCAGTAATATTCAGTTTCTGAATGATTTTTTCCTTGTTCTTGCGTGTGAAGTCGTCACAGCATTTTCCGATGATGTCCAGCTCAATCTGCTTCAGAGGTGAATCTTCTTTCCGTCGGATTTGGATGAGGAGGCATTCCTGCAGGCTTCTGGCACCGATGCCGGCGGGGTCAAAGTCCTGAATGATGGAAAGCACATGCTCCAGTTGCTCGGCGGTGGTGTAGATACCCTGGTAGATGGCCAGTTCGTCCAGTAAAGTGTCGGTCGATTTCCGTAGCAGACCGTCGTCATCGAGTGAGCCGATAAGATATTCTCCTAGTTGTTTCTCTTCCGGTGTGAGATGCTGCATGTCGAGCTGTTCTTTCAAGGTTTCGTAGAAAGACACGTTGTCGGAGAACGGGATGTCTTCTGCCTGGTCCTCTTTCGAACGGTTGTTTTCCTGCAGTTTATAATCCGGGATGTCGTCTTCCGTGCGGTAATCGCCCAGCGAGATGTCCTCTCCCGTGTCGGTATTCGGTTCTCCGTCCTCGTCGGTGGTGTTGTAGTCCTCGTTGAGGTCATCGGAAGTATCGGGTGTTTCTTTTCCTTCTTCCAGTGCCGGATTGTCCAACAATTCTGCGTGAATCCGTTCTTCCAACTCCAGCGTAGGGAGCTCCAACAGCTTGACAGCCAGTATCTGTTGTGGAGATAATGTCTGCACCTGTTGTTGTGCCTGTGTCTGTACTTGACGTGAACCTTGTACCATTTTTCTACTTAAATCTGATGAACTGCGTGCAAAAATAATAATTTAAATGAACAACACAGCAAAAGGCAAATTTTTTAATACTGGAAGCTGCTGCCTCCTAAGAACTCTCTCAACAAGGAAGTGGGCGGAAGTTCCTTGTCTTGTACCGATACAAAATAGTTCAGGAACCGTAGCAGGCGATAAGCCTCAGAGTATTCCGGACAACGGTTGGGCACCTTTCGCAAGACGGGCTCCACATAGTCTTTCAGTACGGCCAGTTCGAAAAGCAGGGCTGAGTTGAACATGGCGTCGGCATTCTCCTGATAAGGGAATATCCATTTCTCTTCTCCGGCTCTTACGCTTGGCCAGCGGGCGATGGTCTCTTCCGCCGAGTAGTTGCGGTACTTGTAGTCGCGGATGATGCGCCGCAGCAACCGGTTGTCGGTGGTTGGGATATAGTTGTGGTTGTCGAGTAGGATGGTGGTCAGAGCCGACACGTAGATTTTGTATTTATTCTCTGCCGGGATGTGCGAGGTCAGGGCAGGGTTTAAAGCATGGATGCCTTCAATCACCAGAATCATGTGCTCGTCTATCCGAAGCTTTTTGCCACTCATCTCCCGTTTGCCGGTGGTGAAGTTGTAACGAGGCAATTCCACTTCCTCTTCATTGAGTAAGGCGGTGAGCTGTTTCTCAAAGAAAGGCAAGTCTACGGCATAGAGGGATTCAAAGTCGTGTTTCCCGTTCTCGTCCAGCGGAGTATCTTCACGGTTTACGAAATAATCGTCCAAAGAGATGGGGTAGGGTTTGAGCCCGTTGGTCATGAGCTGGATGCTCAACCGCTTGCTGAAGGTGGTCTTTCCGGAAGAGGATGGTCCGGATATCAGTACCAGCTTCACCCGTTTGCCGTCTTGGTTGCGATGGGTGATTTCATCGGCTATTTGTGCGATTTTCTTTTCCTGCAAGGCTTCCGACACGTTGATCAGGTCGGTGGCATGCCCCTCGTTGCAGGCCACATTCAGGTCACCCACCGTACTGATACCTAAAATCTGGTTCCAGCGGTGGTATTCCTGAAATACTTCCAGCATCTTTTCTTGTTTCACCACTTCTTCCAGTTTGGTCGGGTTGGCACGGTTGGGAATCTGCAGTAACAGTCCGTCGTAGTATTTCACGATGTCGAACAGACGGATATATCCGGTGCTGGGAACCAAGCTGCTGTAGTAACAGTCCACGGTATCACCCAAACGGTAGTAGTAAGAGTAGAGTTGTCCGTAAGTATCAAGCAGGCGGGCCTTGTCTTCCATGCCTCGTTCTTCAAACAGGCGGACTACTTCGTCGGTATGGCTTTCGGTACGCACATAAGGTATGTCGGCTGCAATGATTTCCTGCATCTTTTGCTTGATGCGCTGCACGTCGTCCAGTCCGATGGTGCGGTCAATATGTAGTTTACAGAAATAGCCTTTTGAGATGGGGTGTTCCAGGGAAATGCTTCCTTGTGGATAAAGTTCTTCCACCGCTTTGACCAAGATGAAGAACAGCGAACGGACATAGGTCCGCATACCCGACGGATTGGTAATGTCCAGAAATTCTACGTCTTTGTTGTAGTACACTCGGAAGTCGAGACTTTCTACCTTATTGTTTACTTTGGCACTGACTGGGCCGTAGGGCATGGACAGATTAAAACCGTTATAAATATCCAAAAGTGAGCATCCCTCAGGGAAATCTTTTGTTAAATTATTATTTTTGCAATATATTTGTAGCATAAATGTAATATGTGTTACTAACCGTGTGAATAGGCAGTTAATTTACTCATTAAACAATTAAAAGCCTCTTTCCTATTTAACTAATTACAAATGGAATATTCTTTTTATGATTTTTTAGCGCTTCTCGGCTCGTTGGCGCTCTTCCTTTATGGAATGAAAATCATGAGTGAGGGACTTCAGAAGTTTGCGGGCGACCGACTTCGCAGTATCTTAACTGCAATGACTACGAACCGTGTCACTGGAGTTCTGACCGGAATGCTGATCACTGCCTTGATTCAGTCGTCGTCTGCCACTACCGTGATGGTGGTCAGCTTCGTAAACGCCGGTTTGTTGACACTCTCACAGTCTATCGGAGTGATTATGGGAGCCAATATCGGAACCACCGTGACAGCGTGGATTATTTCAGCTCTCGGTTTCAAGGTAGACATTTCCGCCTTTTCTCTGCCGCTTTTGGCTTTTGGTATTCCTTTATTGTTTTCGCAAAAAAGTACCCGCAAATCCATCGGTGAATTTATTTTCGGTTTTGCTTTCTTGTTCATGGGCTTGAACTTGCTGAAGACCAATGCGCCCGACTTGAGCCAGAATCCGGACATGTTGGCCTTTGTGCAGAACTATACGGATATGGGATTCATCTCCGTGCTGTTGTTTGTTTTCATCGGTACAATATTGACCATGATTGTACAGGCTTCGGCGGCCACCATGGCAATTACCTTGATTATGTGTGCCAACGGCTGGATCAGTTTTGAATTGGGAGCGGCCTTGGTGTTAGGTGAAAATATCGGGACCACGATTACGGCCAACCTGGCGGCTTTGACAGCCAATACACAGGCGCGGCGGGCGGCCATGGCACACTTGATGTTCAACGTGTTTGGTGTAATCTGGGTATTGATTCTGTTCAAACCTTTCCTGGCGATGGTAGATTGGATTATTACAGACTTTATGCACGTGAGTGAGGCGGACGGAGTAGCCGTTTCCTTCAAACTCTCGGCTTTCCATACTTGTTTCAATGTGTGCAATGTCTTAATCCTGATATGGTTCGTGCATTTCATCGAGAAGACGGTGTGCAAGATTATTCCGCAGAAGGAACAGGAAGAAGAATATCGCTTGCAGTTCATTACCGGTGGTATGCTTTCTACGGCGGAATTGTCCATCCTGCAGGCCCGGAAAGAAATCAACTTGTTTGCCGAACGTATCCAACGTATGTTCCGTATGGTGCGCGATTTGCTTCATACCGAGAATGAGAATGATTTCAACAAGCTGTTCAGTCGGGTGGAGAAGTATGAGAACATCAGTGACAATATGGAGCTGGAGATTGCCAACTACCTGACGCAGGTGTCCGAAGGCCGTTTGAGTTCGGAAAGTAAGTTGCAAATCCGGGGAATGCTTCGTGAGGTGACAGAAATCGAAAGTATCGGCGACAGCTGTTACAACCTGGCCCGTACAATTAACCGGAAGCGCCGGGGGAACGAAGATTTCACGAAAGCGCAGTATGAGCATATTGCCCAGATGTTCCAGCTGACAGACAATGCCTTGACGCAGATGTTGGATTTGGTGAGAGATACGCATCAGCAGGTGGATGTGAACAAGTCGTTCAACATTGAGACGGAGATCAACAACTATCGGAACCAGCTGAAGAACCAGAATGTGATTGATGTCAACGAAAAGAAATACGATTATCAGATGGGGGTACATTACATGGATATCATTGCCGAGTGTGAGAAGCTGGGCGACTATGTGGTGAATGTGGTAGAGGCCCATCGGGACGTGAAAGAGAAGAAAGCCTGAAAAAGAGGTCCAATCAAATAAACAGTAATCCCCGCTACGGACGGTGTACGTCTGTGGCGGGGATTACTGTTTTGGATATTATTCTGCAATTTCCACCCGGTTGACTTTTTCCAGCAGGAAGCGGTTCTGGTTCCAGTGGAAGGGCTTGTAGTCGGTATTGGTGTGGATACGGTTGCGTTTGAAGACCAGTCCGTCTACCGACTTGGCATAGAGGATGGGCAGATCGAAGGTTTCAAACTCGTTGTCCGTAATCTGGATGGCGCCCGGCTTTCCTCCGTGGAAATACTTCACCTGATGCTCCAAATCGGGGATTTCCGGATAAATGGAAATCACGGCATTGGTAAACTGGAACATGTTGGTCAGGGCGTTTACAAACCGGTTATGACGGATAATTACTTCGCGGCAGGCTCCTGTCTCATACCAGCCGTTGCAGTCGCCGCACAGCAGGATAGCAGTTCCGGAAGTATGGTCAAACAGGTTGTGTTCCACTACGGTTTTTCTTGGCGTACTGAAGAGAGAGCCTCTGGCGCGGTTGTTCCGGATGGTGTTGTGGGCAAAATACACTTCGGGGGTCCAGGTCAGATTCTCAATGCCGAAGGCTTCCTGGTCGTTCAGTTCCTCGGGCAACGGTTGCTGGAAACGTATACAGAACTCCTTGGCTCCGTGAGCGGCCGGCTGGTCCTGCGCCGTGATGCTTTCAATGCGATTGGTCCCGTCCAGCAGTTCCATGGTTTGTGAGCGGATGAACTGTACTTCGTCGCCGGCAAATCCCCAGTCGAATCCCCAGGCCTGTTCGTGCATGTAGCGTGCTAAGAGGGTATGGTCGTCCACCCGTTTCGTCACCTTCAGGTAGGTGCCGTGTACGTTGATGGCATCGTCCATCATTCCTTCGTAAACTCCGTTCACCGATACAATTTCGCCTTTGCATTGAGAAAAGTGAGTGGCATCGGCCTGTGTTGTAAAGTAGCGCGGGTCATTTTCTCCTTTCAGGCAGACACTGAAACCGTCCATGTAGATGCTGTCGCAAAGCTGTGCCAGCAGTCCCATACCCTGTGCGTAGTGCACTTGGATATTTTTCAGGGTGGTATGCGTGTTATGCGACAAGAAGATGCCCGGAGTAGGGCGGTCCCAGGAACGCATGGCTACCACCGTACCTTCGGGAAGTCGTTTATCCTTCCATCGGGGCGCATATACCAGTCCCTCGCCCGCCTTGACGCAGCCTTTGGTGGGGCAGCCTATGTCGCTGGTATTATATACAATGTGGTGGCTTTTCTCTTCGAAGGCGATGCCCGACATCGGGTGTAAGGTCCATCCGTCACCGTAAGTTTCAAAGATGGAGTCCTTGGTCAAGCGGTATTTCACCCACGGAGCGGGGCGGAAAGTGATACCTTTGTCGCCTTCATTCTTCATAATCTGCACTTGGGCAATGTGCGGGTTTTCAAAATCGATGCTGAAGTCTTTCAGCGTACAGTTTGTGCTGCGCAGCAAGGAAAGCGGAATCATCTGTCCGTGGAAGATGAATTTCGCTCCGTTTCCTTCCAGTGTGACGGATTGCAGGTCTTCCAGTGCCAGACCTACCTTCTTGGGGTTGGCTTGGTCGTGGTTGGAAATATAATATGTGCGTTCTGCCGCTTCTTCCGGATAGAAGTGATACGTTCCACTTTGGAAGCGTAATATCAGTGTCTCGCCTTTCTTGGCTTCTTTTCTGATTTTGGCCAGCGCTCTTTCCATGCGGGCCGACATGTTGCTTTTCTTCCCGGGGGTAATGCCGAACCGGGCCATGTTATATACTTGCTGGGCAGATAGGGGCAGGCAGAGGGCCGTGGCCAGCAGCAGATATCCTAGTTTTATTCTCATAGTCGTAATGTTTTTAAGGTAAGGTCTGTTTTTACAGCTATTTTTATGAAAAATCCCTCGCTTTGTCCTATAACGGGATGAAGCGAGGGATTCAAATTCAGTGTATGGCTTGAGATTATTTCTCGATATCTACCAATTCTACTTCGAAAATCAAAGTAGAGAACGGTTTGATCTTGCCGGCTTCCTGTGCACCGTATCCCAGTTCCTGCGGAATGTACAATTCCCATTTAGAGCCTACTGGCATCATCTTCAGGGCTTCTGTCCATCCTGGAATCACACGGCTGACAGCCAATGTGATGGGTTCTTTAGAGCTGTCGAATTCTGTACCGTCAATCATGGTACCTTTGTAGTTCACTTTCACGCGTGAAGTATCGGCCGGAATGGCACCTGTACCTTTGGTGATGATTTTATATTGCAATCCGCTGGCTGTAGTCTGAACACCTTCTTTTGTTTTGTTCTTAACCAGGAATTCTTCGTTCTGCTTCTTGTAGTCCGCATATTTGGCTTCCAAAGCTTTTGATTTGATCAATTCTGCTTTTGAACGTACATACACAGCTGCTGAGTCTACTGAAACAAAGCCCTGTTTCTTTACGGTAGCGATGAATCCAGCCAGGAAGTTTTCCTTGCTCAGTGACTGAGTAGAGTCTTGTCCGAAAATCTGACGGTTGTTGTAGTCGAACATGTCACCGCTGATTTGCTGGCCAATCTGCATACCTGCCAGATAGGCTTTCTGTTTGGCATCGGTTTCCTTGCAGCCTTGTTCCAGACCTTTGATGAAGTCGGCTACGTATGCTGAATCAACGCCCAGACGGCCTTGTACATATTCCATTAAACCTTGAGTGTTGGTTACACCCATCATATAAGACAAAGAGTCTACGTCGCTTTTCAGGTTGGCTTTCGGACCTTGTGCTGTACATGATGCCAGGCTGGCTGCAGCGGCAAGCATCATAAAAAATGTACCTTTTTTCATTTGCTTCGTTATTTATAATACTTCAATTAATTCTACTTCAAAAATCAGGGTACTGTGGGGCGGAATCATTTCGCCGGCTCCTTGTGCGCCGTAAGCCAGTTCCGACGGGATGTAGAGTTTCCACTTGGCACCTTCCGACATCAGCTGCAGTGCTTCTACCCAACCTTTGATGACCTGGTTTACACCGAATACAGCCGGTTCGCCACGCTTGATGGAACTATCGAACAGCGTTCCGTCAATCAGCGTACCTTCGTAGTGGCAGCGTACGCGGTCGGTAGCTTTCGGCTTCTTGCCGTTGCCTTCCTTGATTACTTCATACTGCAATCCGCTAGGCAGGGTTACTACGTGCGGGTTTTTCTTGTTTTCTTCCAGGAATGCTTTTCCTTTTGCTATGTTTTCTGCGTTGGTTTTCTCTTCCAGTTCCATGAAGAACTTGTTCACGATTTCACGTGCTTCTGTATGAGAAATAGCAGTCTGATTTCCTTCCAATACGTCTTTGATAGCCTGTGCGAAGTCATTTACATCGATGGAGCGTGCGCCCATACTGAACAGGTTTTGGCCAATCCCCAGACCAATGGCGTAACTAAATTTATCCATAAATAAATCTTGTATTAAAATGTGAATTAACGGGGAGCAAAGGTATCTTTTTTCTGTGAATATGAGGAATTTTGATTGATAAATTTTCTTATTTTTGGCGGGTGAACGAGATTAAGAATCATGTATATAACATAAAGGAGGAAAAGAATATGAAAAATCTGGTTGTATTGACAGGAGCAGGCATGAGTGCGGAGAGCGGTATCAGTACGTTCCGCGATGCAGGAGGATTGTGGGATCAATATCCGGTGGAACAGGTAGCTACCCCCGAAGGATATGCGGCGAATCCGGAGTTGGTGATTAATTTTTATAACGAACGCCGCAAGCAGTTGCTGGAGGTGAAACCGAACCGCGGTCATGAGTTATTGGCGGAACTGGAAAAGAATTTCCATGTTACTGTCATCACACAGAATGTGGACAACCTGCATGAGCGTGCCGGAAGCCATGAGGTGATTCATCTGCACGGTGAGCTGACCAAGGTGACTTCCAGTTACAATCCCAATGACCCGCGTTATATCAAGGAACTCCGTCCGGATGAATATGAAGTGAAGATGGGCGACAAGGCGGGCGACGGTTCCCAGCTGCGTCCGTTCATCGTCTGGTTCGGTGAGGCGGTGCCCATGATTGAGACAGCCGTGGAGTATGTGGAGAAGGCCGATATCTTTGTCATTATCGGGACCTCCCTGAACGTCTATCCGGCGGCAGGCCTGCTGAATTACGTGCGCGACGGGGTGCCGGTTTATCTGATTGACCCGAAAGAAGTACGTATCGTTTCCGGGCGTCCGGTACACGTCATCCGTAAGGGAGCTTCCGAAGGAATGGAAGAATTAAAAAAAATGTTATTGAATGAAGCAAAGTAAACAAATTCTTTCTATATTTGTTATCATTTTAAACTAAGAACAAATACTAACTAATTAAGAATTGACTGATTATGAAAAAGTACATTTGCACAGTATGTGATTGGGTTTACGATCCAGAAGTGGGTGATCCAGACGGAGGTATTGCTCCGGGTACGGCTTTTGAAGATCTTCCAGAAGACTGGGTTTGCCCGGTTTGTGGAGTCGGAAAAGAAGATTTCCAGGTAGTAGAAGATTAATACACTTTTCTTGATAAGAGCGGCCTTCTAAAAAGTATGCCATATACTTTTGGAAGGCCGTTTTCTTTTTGCCTTATTCCGGCAGGGTAATGCCCATTTTCCGCATCAGGAAACAGGCATTCATGTTTTGTGCCACTCCTTCCCGCAGTTGGTAAGAGAAGGTCAGCTCGTTGTCCTTGATGTCGGCTTCGAAGCAGTAATTCCGGATTTCATCGGGGAACTGTTCGATGAGTCTGCCCAGCAGGAGGTCGTGGGTGGCGATGATGCCGTTGGCTTTCAGGCGCATGAACTGGCGAATCAGCTCGAAGGAGCCTTTCTGTTTGTCCAGCGAATTGGTGCCTTTCAGAATCTCGTCCAGAATGATGAAGAGCTGTTGGCCTTGGTTCAGCAGGTCGATGATGCGTTTCAGCCGTTTCAGCTCGGCGAAGAAATACGACTCGTTGTCGGACAGTGAGTCGGATGTGCGGAGGCTGGTAATCAGCTGATGGGGATAGAGCACCAGCTTGTCGCAACACACGGGAGCGCCGATACAGGCCAGCAGGTAGTTCACCCCGATGGTACGCAGGTAGGTACTCTTTCCGGCCATGTTGGCACCGGTGATGATGAGGAAGAAGGGGCGCGACGGGAGAGTGGCATCGTTTTTCACACATTGGGCAGGGGGCATGAGCGGATGTCCCATCCGGGTAGCCAGGAAACAGAACGGTTTCTCGGCCACTTCAGGATAAGTGTAGTCGGGATGATTGTAGGCAAAGGTACCCAGCGAGCAGAGGGCATCCAGTTCCCCGATGGTTTCCAGCCAGCCGGTGATGTGCTGTCCGTAGCGGGCTTTCCAGCGTTCGATGCGGACAATTTCCTGCAATTGGAAGAAGATGCTACCCTCTAACAGTACGTATAAAAACTGGTTGTTGCGCAAATCCAGTCGGTCGAGTTCGCGGGAGAGTTGTTGCAAGGCTTCGATGGGAGAGGTCCCGTCCATATCCAACCGGTTCATCAGTTGTTGCATACCGGGCGCTTCCCACTGCTCTTTCTTTGCCAGCGCGATGAGCTGTGCATAACCGTGGAGGCTTTTCAGCTGCGTGCCATAGGTTTCCTGTACGTAAGTGGCCCGTTTGACAATACCGAAGCTGAGAATCAGGAAGAGTCCGAACGAGAGTCCCAACCAAGTGAAGGAAGTCCATCCCACGAGGGAAGTGAGTAACAATAGGCCGTTGAGGAGAGGGACTCCCCATGTAAAAGCTTTTACCCAGGCGCTGTGCAGGTATTGTGCCGGACTTTGGCTCCAGGCACGCAGTTTTTCTCCGTCGGAGGCTGTACCTTGGTGTACGAGTCCGGTGATTCGGAATTGTTCCCGGAACAGTGGACGCTGGCTCATGTCTTTCACCATTTGCTGGCGGGTACGGATGGCAGAAGGTTCACAGAGGTGATGTTGCAGCCATTGGGCCAGGCAGTCTTTTCCGAAGGAGGTACAGGTACGGTTCATCGCCTGAAACAGAGACCGCTTCCCGAATACATCGAGGTCGAAGGTATAAGGATGTTCCGGTTGGACGTAAGTCTGGCCGTCGTCAAAACAGCTGTAATCACCGGTGAGGGCTTGCAGTTCTTCTTGTTGGACACGTACTTGGGTTTCCAGCCATTTCTTTCGGCGGAACAATCGGCTGTGTACTTTCACAAGGATGAAAAACGGCAGAAAGGTAAGACAGATACTGCCCGTCAGCAAGGCGTGCTGATGGAAGAAAAAGTAGATGCCGGCCAGTCCGGCTACGAATAAGGCCACGCGCAGGGTACTGATGCGTGCGATTTGTTGTTTGACTTTGTGCAGCTGGCCTTCTGCCAGAGCCAGTCTTTCGGTGTAGTAGTTTTTGGGGTTCATACGTCTGTATTTGTGTAGATGGTGCAAAGGAACGAAAAAGTGTACATCACTGGCTGAAAAATCTGTTAAAAGGTTGAATCTGTTTGTGTTTTTCATGAATAAATGTCTTCTTTGCAAGAAAATCAAAATGTATTTATAAAAAGTGTGCGCGGTAACGCGTTTTCTTTTTCACTTAATGCGTGTTCGCACACACTTTTGAAAAAAGCCTGTCTATGCAGAAGAACAAGAACATACGACTGACGGATATTGCGCGTCTGGCCAATGTGTCGGTAGGTACGGTCGACCGAGTGATTCACAACCGGGGGAGGGTTTCGGAAGAGAATATCCGCCGGGTGAAGGAGATTATGGAGCAGGTGGGTTACAAGCCTAATCTGATTGCCCGCTCGCTGGCCGTCAAGAAGCCCTGTCATCTGGTAGCGTTGATTCCGAACTTTCGTGCGGGAGATTATTGGAGTGCCATGGAATATGGTATCCGCCGGGCGGAGGAAGAGCTGGAGAGTTATGGGGTGAAGGTCACGGTACTGACTTTCGACCAGTATGGTGAAGGCAGCTTCGAGGAGACGGCTTCCCGTTTGCTGAACCTGCCGGAGGCGGTGGACGGCGTGGTGGTGGGAACCCTGTTCAAGGAGGCGGTCATCCGTCTGTCGACTTTGCTCGATGCGCGTGAAGTCCCGTATGTATATGTGGATTCGGACATCGAGGAACAGCACCGGCTGGCATATTACGGAACGGATTCCGTGGCTGGCGGTGAGATCGGAGCCCGGATGCTGTTGGCTTCCATGTCCTTTCAGGGCGATATCCTGGTGGCCCGGATTCAGCACGGGAAAGGCGGACTTTCCACACAGGGAGAGAAACGTTATCTTGGTTTCCGGCGTTACCTGGCACAGCAGCGTTGCACCATGCAACTGGTGGAAGTGGAACTGTGGATAGGGGATGAGGCACACAACAGGCAGGTGCTCGACGAGGCTTTCCGGCATTATCCGGACATCCGTGGAGCGGTGACTTTCAATTCTTCCTGCTACATTCTCGGTGAATACCTGGAAAAACAGGGCCGGAAAGACATCCGGCTGGTGGGATATGATTTGATTGACCCGAACGTGAGGCTGCTGAACGAAGGATATGTGCAGGCGTTGATTGCCCAACGTCCGGAATTGCAGGGTTACAACGGGGTGAAGGCGCTGAGCCGGCTACTCCTTTTCGATGAACGCCCGCCCGTGGTGAACCTGTTGCCGATAGACATTTTGTTGAAAGAGAATTATCAATTTTATAATAAAGTATCCAATTTATTGCTAATCTAATTATTATGGCAAACGAATTATTTAACGTAGACGGCAAAGTTGTCGTCATGACCGGGGGAGCCGGTGTGTTGGGAAAAGGTATTTCCAAGTATTTGGCTGCACAAGGTGCAAAGATGGTCATTCTTGACCGTAGTGAAGAAGCAGGAAAAGCATTGGTCGCTGAAATCGTGGCACAGGGTCACGAAGCTACTTTCTTGTACACTGATGTCATGCAGAAGGAAGTGCTGGAACAGAACAAGAAGGATATTCTGGAGAAATATGGCCGTATTGACGTGTTGTTGAACGCTGCAGGCGGAAACATGGCAGGTGCTACCATCGCTCCGGACAAGACTTTCTTCGATTTGCAGATTGATGCGTTCAAGAAGGTGGTCGACCTGAACCTCTTCGGTACGGTATTGCCGACCATGGTCTTTGCCGATGTCATGGTAAAACAGAAAAAAGGAGCCATCGTGAACTTCTGTTCTGAATCTGCCCTCCGTCCGTTGACCCGTGTGGTAGGTTATGGAGCTGCCAAGGCTGCCATTGCCAACTTTACCAAATACATGGCCGGTGAACTGGCTATCAAGTTCGGCGACGGCCTGCGTGTGAACGCCATCGCTCCGGGCTTCTTCCTGACAGAACAGAACCGTACTTTGTTGACGAATCCTGATGGTTCACTGACAGATCGTGCCAGAAAGATTATCGCTCACACTCCGTTCGGCCGTTTCGGTGAGCCGGAAGACTTGTATGGTACCATTCACTACCTCATCAGCGATGCGTCCAGCTTCGTAACCGGTACAGTAGCCGTTATCGACGGTGGCTTTGATGCTTTCTCTATTTAATCGAGTACGAACCTTAAAAAAAGAAACATTATGTATTTATGTGAACAAACTTGGCGCTGGTATGGTCCGAACGACCCGGTGTCTTTGTGGGACATCAAGCAGGCCGGTGCCACAGGTATCGTCAATGCCTTGCATCACATTCCGAACGGCGAAGTCTGGACGGTAGAGGAAATCATGAAACGCAAGAAGATGATTGAGGAAGTTGGCTTGAAGTGGAGTGTGGTAGAAAGTGTGCCGGTACACGAACATATCAAGACGCAGACTGGCGATTTCATGAAATATATCGAGAACTACAAGGAAAGCCTGCGCAACCTGGCCAAATGCGGTATTTACATTGTAACCTATAACTTCATGCCGGTGCTCGACTGGACCCGTACGGATTTGGCTTATACGATGCCTGACGGTTCCAAGGCTTTGCGCTTTGAACGGGCTGCCTTCGTGGCTTTCGACCTCTTCATTCTGAAACGTCCGGGAGCTGAAAAGGATTATACCGAGGAAGAAAAAGCCAAGGCCAAAGCTCGCTACGAACAGATGGACGAAGAAGAAATCCACCGCCTGACCCGCAACATGATTGCCGGACTGCCGGGTTCGGAAGAGAGCTTCACGCTGGAACAGTTCCAGCATGAACTGGACCGTTACAAGGACATCGATGCCGAGAAACTGCGCTCCAACCTGATTTTCTTCTTGAAACAGATTTGTCCGGTAGCCGATGAGGTAGGTGTGAAACTGGTTATCCATCCGGACGACCCACCACAGACAATCTTGGGCTTGCCGCGTATCATGAGTACGGAAGAGGATTTCCGCAAGCTGGTGGAAGCCGTGCCGAACGAGTCCAATGGTTTGTGTCTTTGCACGGGTTCGCTGGGCGTCAGTGCCAAGAACGACCTGGCTGGCATGATGGAACGCTGGGGCGACCGCATCAATTTCGTACACTTGCGCAGTACCCAGCGTGACGCAGAAGGCAACTTCTTTGAGGCCAACCACCTGGAAGGCGATGTGGACATGTATCACGTGATGAAGAACTTCCTGCTCATGCAGCAGCGTCGTAAAGTCTCCATCCCGATGCGTCCGGACCACGGCCATCAGATGATTGACGACTTGAAGAAGAAAACCAATCCGGGTTACTCTTGTCTGGGCCGTCTGAGAGGACTGGCCGAACTGAGAGGACTGGAAATGGGTATCGCCAAATCAATGGAAGAACAGAACTGATTATTTAGCTGACAACTGATTGTGTATAAATGAAGAAAATGGTTCATGGAGGAGCAATCCTTTATGGACCATTTTTTTGTGGAAACTGGGAATCATTTTTGGGAGGTTCCGGAGTAAATGGATTATTCTCCTTTTGTTTTCTCAGAATCTCAGGGTTATGTTTTATGTTTTCCGGTGCAGAAACGTATGTTTCCCTCACGCGAAACGTATGTTTCCGCCATGGAAAACGTACGTTTTCCTTAAGGGAAACGTAGAATGTGGCGGGAGATTTCAGTGAATTTTCTGAGGTGTTTTCAGATTTGCCTGCCCGTGGGGGTGACTTTGTGGAATACGGGCGTGAAGGGGTAAAAAGAACGCCCCGACTTGGAGAAGCCGGGGCGTTACAGACATTTAATATATGTCTCTCGGATTATTCACAAGGAATGTAGCCTTTCACCGGAGTCATGATGAAGGTAAATTCATAGTCTCCGTAAGGAAGCATGTATTTGTCTTCCGGCAGGGCACCCCAGCTGTTGACACATCCTAAGCCCATCTGTGCCTTGTCAATCAACAGGTTGGTCAGGTTGGCTTCTTCTACTTCGAAGGAGTGGCTCTGTTTCTTTTCTGTGCCGTCGTCCAGTGAAGCGATGGTGTAGTGGAGGGCAGAAGCAGAGAATGGTGCTTCAGCCACGAACATCAATCCGTTGCCGGCCACGTTCAGCTGTCTCCACCAGCGGATGTCGGTCTTCGTACCGGTTTCCTGCGGACGGATGTACGGATAGAACTGGTCGCTTACGTTCTGGTTGTAGATACCTAAGTCGGTGCAGTGGTTACGGTCGATGTAGTTTTCTATCGGGCCGCGGCCATAGTAGGAAATCTTTTCAAAGGATTTCGGCATGACCATCTGCATACCGAAGCGGAACATCGGAGATACCTTGGCACTCTTGTCGGCTACCATCTTTTGGGTTACTTTCACAGCGCCTTGGTTGTTGATCTGGTAAGTGAGATACAGTTTGGCAGATACCTCTTTCAGATCGTAAGTTGAAGTAACGACAGCCAGTCCGTTTTCTACTTTATATTGGAAGTCGGTCAGCTTGATGCCCGGGTTCTTCCATGCGGCATACTTGTTCTGCAAGCCGGCACCGAAGTCGTTGTCGGTCGGGGCACGCCAGAAGTTCGGCGTCAGGGCTTCACCTTCTTTGAGCATACTCACTCCGTTCACATCGTATCTGTCCAGATAACCGTTGCGCTTGCTGAATTCCAGATAGAATCCGTTGCCTTCTACGGCAATGTAGTCCGGATAGTTCGGATTGATTTGCGGTTCAACCACCTGCTGGTTAGTTTCTGCTACATTCTTCAAATCCATGGCCGGAGCTTTGTACGGGTTGAGTACCAACTGGTCTTTGGCTACTACGGAACCTGCCGGGAGCAAGCCTTCGCGGTTCTTCTGGATGTATTTCACGTTGAGCAGCCATTCACCGCACTGGCAAGTCTTGCCCAGGTCGAGCTTGAGGGTGGCAGTCTGCTGAGGAGCCACGTTCAAGTTATCTATGTGTCCGCTGCGGAGAGCTTTTCCGTCTTTCAGTACTTCCCATTCCAGTGCGTAGGCCGACAGGTCGCGGAAGAAGTTCTCATTGTACACCTTGATTTCACCTTTGGACAGATCGCCCGCAGTGGTCCAGATGTTCTGGTAGAAGTACTGCACTTCGTAAGCGTGCGGGTTCGGTATGCGGTCCGGGCTGATGAGTCCGTTGTCGCAGAAGTTCTTGTCTTCAGAATCATCCATGCGGTTGAAGTCGCCGGCATAGGCATAAATCATCTTGCCTTTCTTGCCGGTCCAGCGGATAGACTGGTCAACAAAGTCCCAGATGAATCCTCCCTGGAATTTCGGATATTTGCGGACCAGATCCCAATATTCCTTGAAGCCACCTTCGGAGTTACCCATGGCGTGTGCATATTCACACTGAATCAGCGGTTTCTGGTATTTGTCATCTTTGCAGTATTCTTCACACCGTTTGTAGTCGGCATACATCGGGCAGTAGATATCCGTCTTTCCTTCCAGACGGGCCTGTTCGTACTGTACGGCACGGCTTGGGTCTTCTGCTTTGATCCAGTCGTAAGCAGCTTCGAAATTCGGACCGTAGCCGGCTTCGTTACCCAATGACCAGAAGATGATGCTCGGGTGGTTGAATCCACGCTGTACGTTGCGCTGGTTGCGCTCCATGTGGGCTTTCTTGTAAGTCGGTTCTTTTGCCAGTGTCTTGTCGCCGTAGCCCATTCCGTGAGATTCGACGTTGGCTTCGGCTACCACATAAATACCGTATTTGTCGCAGAGGTCGTACCAGAAATTGTCGTCCGGATAGTGGCAGGTTCTTACGGCGTTGATGTTGAGCTGCTTCATAATCTGGATGTCCTGAATCATGCGGGCCCGTGAAACCACGTATCCGCCGTCGGGGTCCATTTCGTGACGGTCGGCTCCTTTGAAGAGTACCGGCTGTCCGTTGACCAGAATCTGTGCGTTCTTGAGCTCAATCTTGCGGAAACCGACTTTCACCGGTACCACTTCAGTGGTCTTGCTGCCGTCTTTCAGCGTAGCACGCAGGGTGTACAGGTAAGGAGTTTCTGCACTCCATTTCTGCGGATTGTTCACCTGCATCGTAGTCGATACCTTGCCGGAACCTTTCACTTCAGTAGAGGCCACGGTCTGGTTTTGGGTATCCAGCAGTTCCAGACTGACATTGCCGCTACCTTTCAGGTTCAGGGTAATGGCCAATGAGCCGTTCTTGTATTCGCTGTCCAGGTCGGGAGTGACGCGGATGTCGTCGATGCGTTTCTTGTTGCGGGTATAGAGGTAGCAGTCGCGTGCCACACCAGTGTAGCGGAAGAAATCCTGGTCTTCCAGATAAGAACCGTCGCACCAGCGGAACACTTGGAAGGCAATCAGGTTTTTCTGGCCCGTTTTCAGATACGGAGTCAGATTGAATTCCGCTTCCAACTTGCTGTCTTCACTGTAGCCTACGAACTTGCCGTTCACCCACAGATACATGTTGGAGCTGACAGCTCCGAAGTGGGCGATGATGTCTTTGCCGCTCCAATCGGCCGGTACCATAATTTCCCGGCGGTAGGAGCCTACATGATTTTGTTCGGTTGGCACATAGGGAGGATTGTTTTCAAAACGGCTGCGCCAGGGATAGCCGGTGTTGACGTAAATCGGGTCACCGTATCCTTGCGTTTCCCATACGCCCGGTACCTGCAGGTTGTCCCAGCCCTTGTCATTGAAGCTGGTTTTCCAGAAGTCCGTAGGACGGGCGTCGGCGTTCCGTACCCAGAAGAATTTCCAGGTGCCGTTCAGGCTCATAAAGTTTTTGGAGTCTTCCTTGACTGCCTTGGCAGCCATTTCAGCATTTTCATACGCAAAGAAGTTTGCGTGCATCGGTGCCCGGTTGATGGCATTGACTTCCGGGTCCTGCCATTCTTTAAACGTCTGTGCGCTGGCCGAAAGCACACAAGCACCTAAAATTCCTAACACTAATTGTTTTTTCATGGATGATGATTATAATAAAAATGATAACTATGTGTCTTTATTCGCTCACCCAAGATGGGTTATGAGGACGAGTCACCCTGGGATTGTAATACATTTCTGTAGGGTCGGGAATGCGGATGAGGTATTCTTTTCCGCTGTGGTTGGGGAGGGAAGTTCCTCTGAGCCAGGGGTTCATACTTTTTAGCAGGCTGAAATTGATACCTTGGCCTTTGGCGAAGCGGGCAAGGTCGTCAATATCTTCGGTCACTTTGATGGTCCGATACGGTATAGGGGGATACAAATCGCTGGAACGCAGGTGGAAACCAAACTGCTTCGGGTTGGTCAGCAGCATCT
Organism: uncultured Bacteroides sp.; assembly: GCA_900552075.1. Taxonomy (GTDB): domain Bacteria; phylum Bacteroidota; class Bacteroidia; order Bacteroidales; family Bacteroidaceae; genus Phocaeicola. Next base: position 74,494 of record URYL01000002.1, read on the forward strand.
TGGCAGCCAGAATACGGTAGACATAGCGCGAGGTTTCTTCTACCAGGTAAAGGTCGAGGGCATTGTCCACATATTGTCTGTCCTGTTGCTGACTGATTCTTCCTTGTCCGGCGTTATAGGAAGCGGCAACGGTTTCCCAGTTGCCAAACTTACGGTAAGCCTGTTTCAGGTATTTGCAGGCGGCTACGGTCGATTTTTCCACATCGTAACGTTCGTCTACGTGGTGGTTGACCTCCAGGTCAAAGTCGCGGGCCGTACCGCTCATGAACTGCCACAGTCCGGCGGCACCGGCTACGGATCGGGCTAACGGATTGACGTTGCTTTCAATGACCATCAGGTATTTGAAGTCGTCGGGAACTCCTTGTTCCTTCAGAATGGACTCAACGATAGGAAAATAGCGGTTGGCCCGCTTGATGATTTGCAGCGAAGTGCTGTGCATGTAAGTGAAAGCCATCAGCTCCCGGTCCATGCGTTCGCGCCGGTCGTAGCGCGTCAGGTCAATGTCGATGCCGCAGAAACTGATGCTTTTGGGGACTTCAATGCAACTGTAAGTAGGGGAAGGTTCGGTTTCCGGACCGGCGCAGGAAACGGAAAATCCAGACAGTACTAATCCGGTCAGAGAAAGTGCCGCTGTAAGGGGCAGGATATATACATATTTTGTCAATTTCATATTTAAGGACCTCTTCTAAAATGCTTGTTTTTCTTTGTAATAAAGTTTTGTCAATATCTTGATGCCTAAAATTTTGCCCTAAAATACGAAATAAACAAAGGTGGTATGTTGTCTTTTTAAATTATTTCACAAAATGATACGGCGCGATTGGTTTAATCGTCCAAATGAAAGCTGTGCAGGATGGTTTCCGGCACTTTGTCGTTGGCCTGTTTAAAGATAATGGAGATGTAGAAGCCGCAGCTTCCGTCTTTGGCCAGCAGGTAGCAATAGACGCATTTTTCTTCTTCGCAATTCCCTTTGAGCTGCACGCCGTGAAACTGTGGCAGCTCAAAAGGTTGCACTTCGCTCTGTGAGGTCACTTCATCGTCTGTGGCGATGGCTTTCAGTTCTTGTCCCAATTCTTCTTTTTTCATGCCTTCCCCTTCCAGCAGCTGGATGGTGAGGTAGTAAGTGTTGTTTCCGGCAGTATAGCCTTCGGAGGAATCATCTTCCACGGTGAGGTCGGATGGAGCTTTGAAGGATACTCCATACGAATCCCATCGGGTGGTTTTCAACTGTTGTGCGACTGCCGGAACGGCTACGGTAAAGAATGTAATCAGGATAAAGAATAACTGTTTCATGCTTTTCGTTCTGTTACTACTTTTCGTGCGTAAACTTCTTCTTCCTTATTAACCAATACACAGACGTGTCCTCCCATATTGGCATAAGGAGAAGTGACAGCTGACAATGTCTCGTCTTTTAGCATGGCGTCCACACCGGCTGATCTCAACAAGCCTTTTACCAATTCAGCTTCCCAGAGGTCTCCTCTGAAAACTTCAATCAATGAATCGTAATCTTTCGCTTCCATAGTCTTTTGTTTTAAGGGTTAATAATTAGAAGTTTGTTTCTCTCATATATTCTATGTCAAAGATAACAAACTTTCGGAAATAAACATGCTTTCGGACATATATTTCTTTGGCAGGGTTGATTATTTCTTTCAGAATATTTTGAATATCTGCTTGAAGTTGTAATTTTGCGATAAACTGTAATCTGAAAATGGCGAAAATGAATCTGAATGAAATATTTCAATCCGTTCGGGCAGCATCCCGTAAACTGGCAATGTGGGATGTGGAAGCGGTGAATACACTTTTGCGTGCGGTGGCCGACAAGATAGAGGAGAAAACAGACAGCCTCCTGGAGGCTAATCGGGAGGACTTGCTGCGGATGGAAGTTTCCAATCCGAAGTATGACCGTCTGAAGTTGACGAAGGAACGGTTGTCGGGGATTGCGGCCGACATGCGTCAGGTGGCGGCGCTTCCTTCTCCGCTGGGGCGTGTCCTGGAGAGCTATACGGTGCCGAGCGGGCTGCGGCTGAAAAAGGTGAGTGTGCCTTTCGGTGTAATCGGAGTGATTTATGAAGCCCGTCCGAATGTGAGTTTCGATGTGTTTGCATTGTGCCTGAAAAGTGGAAACGCCGCTATCCTGAAAGGAGGAAGTGATGCGGATGCTTCCAACCGGGCCATTGTGGAGTTGATTCATGAGGTGCTGGAAGAATCTGGAGTAGACCCGCACGTGGTGGAACTGCTTCCTTCGAGCCGGGAGGCGACGGCGGCATTGTTGCATGCCGAAGGATGGGTAGATTTGATTATCCCTCGCGGAAGCAGCAGCCTGATTCGGTATGTGCGTGAAGAGGCTACCGTGCCGGTTATTGAAACGGGAGCGGGAGTCTGTCACACCTATTTTGATTGGGCGGGCGACTTAGTCAAGGGAACGGCTATTGTCCACAATGCCAAGACGCGGCGGGTAAGTGTCTGCAATGCCCTCGACTGTCTGCTCATTCACCGGGGGCGTCTGTCTGATCTGCCGGCTTTGTGTGCACCGTTGCAGGAAAGCCGGGTGATACTGTATGCCGACGAAGCGGCTTACGAGGCGCTGACGGGACAGTATCCGGTTGAACTTTTGCGGCCGGCCACTCCGGAAAGTTATGGGACGGAATTCCTGGACTACAAGATGGCCATCAAGACGGTGGAGAATGTGACAGAAGCTGTATCGCATATTTATACATACGGTTCCGGACATAGCGAATGCATCGTAACGGAAGATGCGGAAACGGCCAACTTCTTTACAAAGGCAGTGGATGCGGCTTGTGTGTATGTCAATGCACCGACTTCCTTTACCGATGGGGCTCAGTTTGGTTTGGGAGCCGAAATCGGGATCAGTACCCAAAAACTGCATGCCCGTGGTCCGATGGGTTTGCGGGAGATGACCACTTATAAATGGATAGTGGAAGGCGACGGACAGATTCGAAAAAAATGAATAAAAAAGGAGCAGTGTTGTATTTTTATAGTATATTTGCGGTGAAAAATAAATTAATATACAATCTTACGTATGAAAACTTATACCGATGTATTCGATTTGGGCGACTTGAAGACCGCCTTGGCTGAAGCGTTCGAGATAAAAAAGGACCGTTATAAATACGAAGCGTTGGGCAAGCATAAAACTTGTCTGCTTATATTCTTTAATAACAGTTTGCGTACGCGACTGAGTACGCAAAAGGCTGCCCGCAACTTGGGCATGGATGTCATCGTGCTGGATGTGAATCAGGGTGCCTGGAAGCTGGAAACCGAGCGTGGCGTGGTGATGGATGGCGACAAGAGTGAGCATCTGTTGGAGGCTATTCCGGTCATGGCTTCTTATTGTGACATTATCGGCGTACGTTCGTTTGCCCGTTTCGAAAGCCGGGAAGATGACTATACCGAGAAGATTCTGAACCAGTTTATCCAATATTCCGGTAAACCGGTATTTTCTATGGAAGCGGCTACAGGACATCCTTTGCAGGCTTTTGCCGATTTGATTACGATTGAAGAATACAAGCGGACCGAACGTCCGAAGGTGGTACTGACGTGGGCACCGCATCCGCGGGCACTTCCGCAGGCTGTACCGAATTCTTTTGCCGACTTTATGAATGAGGCCAATGTGGATTTCGTAATTACACATCCGCACGGTTATGAACTCGACCCGAAGTTTGTGCGTGGCGCGAAGGTGGAATACAACCAGAAGAAGGCTTTTGAAGGAGCGGAATTCATCTATGCGAAGAACTGGGCTTGTCCGGGGGTAACTTGTCCGGAAGATTACGGAAAGATTCTGAGTAAGGATATGAGCTGGACGGTAGATACGGAGCACATGTCGTGGACCAATAATGCATTCTTCATGCATTGTCTTCCGGTACGCCGTAACATGATTGTGTCGGATGACGTGATTGAGGCTCCGACTTCACTGGTCATTCCGGAAGCTGCCAACCGGGAGATTTCGGCTACGGTGGTATTGAAGCGTATGCTTCAGAGTTTGTAATAATCAGCACTAAAATAAATGCCGTGACGGGTGGAGGGATATTCCCTCTTGTCGGTCACGGCATTCTCTTTTATCTTATCTGCTTTATCGGTGTGAATTGTTCGGTACTTGTTTTATTGCTCAATGTCTTTTCCCAGTTCTTTCCAGTTCTCAAAACCCTTGTCGAGGTTGTATACCTTGAAACCTTTCTTGACCAGCAGTTTGGCGGCGTTCCGGCTGCGGCGGCCGCTCTTGCAATAGACGGCTACTGGCTGTTCCGGATTCAGCAGTTCGTCGGCGTTGGCCGGGAATTTCTCATCCAGCACGTTGATATTAATACTGCCCGGAATGTGACCTTCACTGTATTCAGCCACGGTCCGTACGTCTACCAGCTGTACTTGGTCATCACTGATGAAGCGTTCAAACTCGTCGGCCGACAGGTTTTTGAAGTCGTCGCTTGATTTTCCTTTGCATGCCACCATGGCTACGGCGAACATGCATATAAAGAACATGAAATAAATTGTCTTGATCATAAGTTGAGTGTTAATAAGTAAATTCGTAGTTTACAAAGCCTTTTTCGTACGTATTGATGCGGAGAATCACCCGGTCTCCGTGTGTGAGTCGTCCTTCGTAGGCCCATAGGGGTATGGAAAGATAACTCTTGCGGGTGAACGCTTCATAGTCGCCGTTCTGGTTGTGATAGAGCGTCAGGTGAAGTGTCCGGCTGCCGTCCTCGTTGTCGGTGATTCCTTCTTCCATAAAATGGAAAATATGACTTTTATCTTTGGTCATGGGTAGCAGAATCAGGTTGAGATAGTTACCTGATTTCCACACGCTCTGAATGTTCAGTGGGTCGGTCTTGGCGATGCCGTCCGGCAGCTTGTCGATCGTCACTGGTTTTACGGCGATAATCAGTTGGCAGGAATACAGCAGGACTGTTGCATTTCTCTGTGTGTCTGTTCCCTTGGACTCATAGATGGATACTGTCCGGTAAGTCGAATCGGGTGTAAGTCCGTCCAGTCCTTCCCGGTTGAGAATCTGCAGCGTCTCTCCCTTGTCGGTGATAAGGTTCTGAAGTGTTCCGCTCGTGTCGGTCGTTACGTCGATAAAGGTACTTATCACGTTGGGATAGACGTATTCATCCTCTTTGCATGCACCTAGAAAAAGCAGGCAGAAGAACGTACTTAAAAGGATATGGACCCGTTTCATGCTTCGGTGGCTTTCAGATAGTTGATAGCCGGGTTGGCATACATTTGCAGGATACACCGACGGAGGAAATCTTCGTCTTTGTTGGGCAACTGAATTAAATCCAGTTTCTGCTGTAGGTAGGTTTCGAAGCGTTGTTTCTCTTCCGGTGTATATTTACCGGTGAAGGTATCGGTACCGTTCAGTAAATCACAAGCCACGTAGTTTCCCGGATATATCCGGTAGCTGCGATGGATGTGACGGTCAATCAGTGTGGCCAGACGGTTGAATATTTCCGTCTTAGGCAATTCTCGTAGCGTTTCCAGTTCCTCGTTGAGGCAGGGTGCCGTCTGGAAATGCACGTGGCCTTTGTAGCCGAAAATACCCGTCTGCATGTTGGTCAGGTCGTCGGCCTGACTTTTCTTGAAATTCTCCGAATCCCGTTTCTGCTGCATCTCCTTTGCTTTCAGGAAGTCACACGGGTCATACTCGTACGACAGAGCCACAGGCACGAGGTTCAGTTCCTTTAACCGGTCTACGGTGTCGCCTTCTCCTCCCATGGCCAGCATTTTCAACACACTTTCTTGGGTACGGTCGTTGGAGTCCTTGGCTCTTCCTTCACGCTGGGCAATCCATATATTTTCTTTCTTTTGTGTCACGGCAAAATGGATATAGCGCGACATGCGGGCCGACGATTCCAGCATCTGCCGCATGCTCAGGGCACGCTGCACGATAAACGACTTGTTCACCCGGACCAGCTTCTTTATCCATGGATAAATCAGCAGGTTGTCGCCAATGGCAATTTCCACGGTAGTGGGGAAACCGTTGTCCAGGAGGCCGACAGATAGAAATCCCGGATCGAGTACGATATCCCGGTGATTGGAGATAAACGTATAACTCTTTTGTTTGTCGGGTAAGGAAGAGGCATCTAGATCGAATCCGTCACTATACTGTTGCATGATGTCGTGGAGCAGCTTGTGAAAGAACGTTTTCTGTACGTCCAGGTTGGTCTTGCAGTGGCGCAGCTGTGCCGCGATTAGCTCCATGGGAACACCCGGCATGACCGACTGGATGACAGCCTGAAAGTCCTTGTCGGCCAACAGTTCCTCGCAGACTTGTGGAAGTTCTTCGGGGGTGTACGGACGAATATCGTCAAATTCAGCAGGTATGTTCATGATATTGAATGTCTTGTTCTCTCCAAAGATACAAAATTAATTGAAATGGTCCTCAATAATATCGGTCATCACATCCTTTATATCCAGTCCGGCGGCACGTACTTGTTGCGGGATGAAGCTGGTAGCAGTCATGCCCGGAGTGGTATTGATTTCGAGCATGTTGATTTTGTCGCCTTCCGTGATGATGTAATCTACACGGACGATTCCCTTGCAGCCCAAAATATCATAGATGGCAGAAGTGAGCTGCCGTACGCGATTGGTCAGTTCCGGGCTGAGGCGTGCCGGGGTGATTTCTGTCACTTCTCCTTTGTATTTGGCGTTGTAGTCGAAGAATTCGTTCTTGCTGACCACTTCGGTAATCGGAAATACTACAGCGCTATTTTTAGTCTTGTAGCATCCGTTGGCCAGTTCGATACCGTCCATGAAGGCCTCAATCATCACATCGTCCGATTCCTTGAAAGCTTCTTGTAGGGCCGGCTGGATCTGTTCTTTGGTCTTTACCTTGGTTACACCAAAGCTGGAACCGCTGGCATTGGGCTTAATGAAGCAAGGCAAGCCGATTTTGCTGATAACATCCTCATCGCTGATGCCATGGCGTTTATTTACCAGCATGGATTCAGCTACCCGTATGCCAAAGCCTTTCAGGTACTGGTTCAAGGTGAATTTGCTGAACGTCATGGCTGATATCAGTACGTCGCAAGTAGAGTAAGGGATACCGATCAGTTCGAAATATCCTTGCAGGATACCGTTTTCTCCCGGAGTTCCGTGAATGGTGATATAGGCAAAGTCGGGGATGATTTTCTTTCCGTGGTCAGTGAAACTGAAATCATTCTTATCTACCTTTGCGCGGCTTCCATCGGAAAGGATGGCTTCCCAATGCGCTTTGGTCAGTTCCACAATATAAAGGGTATATTTTTCTTGGTCAATAAAAGAGTAGATACCCTCTGCACTTTTCATGGAGACTTCGTGTTCGGAAGAGTCTCCTCCTGCTACAATCGCAATTGTACGTTTCATAATTGTTCTCTGTTACTGATATACGTTCTCCATCGTTCCAGCAGACAGGTCATGTCTTCGGGCAGTTCGGAAGTGAAAAACATTTCCTCTCCCGTGCGGGGATGTACAAACCCCAGTGTCTTGGCATGCAAGGCCTGACGGGGACAGATTTCGAAACAGTTGTTTACAAATTGTTTGTATTTGCTGAAATGAGTTCCTTTCAAGATTTCATGGCCGCCGTAGCGTTCGTCATTGAACAAGGTGTGGCCGATGTATTTCATGTGTACGCGAATCTGATGGGTGCGTCCGGTCTCAAGCACACATTTCACCAGCGTGACGTAGCCTAATCGTTCCAGCACCTGATAGTGAGTGACGGCATGTTTTCCCTGAGTCGGGTCGGCCATGACAGCCATCTGCATCCGGTCGCGCGGATTGCGTCCGATGTTGCCCACGATGGTGCCTTCATCCTGTTCCACGATGCCCCACACCAAGGCATTGTATTCACGCTTGGTGGTCTTATGGTAAAATTGTAATCCTAGGTTGGTCTTGGCATCCGGTGTCTTGGCCACGACGAGCAAGCCCGAGGTGTCCTTATCGATGCGGTGCACCAGTCCCACCTGCGGGTCGTTCGGATTATAGGTCGGCACGTCGCGCAGATGCCAGGCAATGGCATTCACCAGCGTACCATGGTAATTCCCGCAGCCCGGATGTACCACCAGCCCCGCCGGTTTGTTCACTACCATCAGGTCGTCGTCTTCATATACAATGTTCAGGGGAATGTCTTCTGGGATGATATCGTTCTCGTAGCGTGGACGGTCCATCATCACGGTCAGCACGTCCAGCGGTTTCACCTTGTAGCTACTTTTCACTGGCTTTCCGTTAGCCATGACAAAGCCGTTGTCGGCCGCCATTTGGATACGGTTGCGCGATGCATTGACGATGCGTTCAAATAAATACTTGTCGATGCGGACCGGAGCCTGTCCCTTGTCTACCACCGTACGGAAATGTTCGTACAGTTCCGGTTCTCCCCCTATCGGTTCAATGTCGTCTGGCGTTTCGTCATCCAGTTCGTAATCAATCAAATCTTCTGCCATTTTTTCGATTTGTGGAGGTTAGAACCAAGAGTCATCCACTTCAGCTTCGCTGCTTTCAGATGCTCCTTCACTTATCATCACTTGTGTAGAATCCATGGCCAGTGAATCGCGGATGGCTGTATTGCCCACACACAAAGTTAGCATGGCCTCGTGGGGAACCTTGTCTCCGCTCATCAGGCTTCTGCCACGGTATTTGATGCCGTAAATCCAGTCTTGCTCACCCGAAACATATTCCGGTTCCGTCAAGCGGAAGCCCATGGCTTTTAATTTTGCTTCTGCCTGGCGTAGGGAACTGTTGTCAATCAAATCGGGCAGTTTTACCAGAGGTACCTTCGACGTGGTGATGGTCAGATAGATGGTACGTCCTTCTTTTACACGTGCGCCTCCCGCCGGATTCTGATCCAGAATCATTCCGTCGGGGAGTCCCTTCACATAACTGGAGTCTACCACCAGTCCTTCCAACTTTTGGTTGTGAAGAGCCAGTTGCGCTTCTCCCAAAGTCTTGTTTTTTACGTTGGGCACCACATAGGCTTCTCCGTGGTGTGTATAGTGGTCGAGCCAGAGCAGCGTGCCCCAGCATGCACCGATAACTACGACAATCATGGCTATCAGGTTCAGCCAGAAAAAGCGGTTCTTCTTAAAGGAAAAGAATTCTTTCAGGGTTATCATGTTACGTCAAAGTCTATAATCGAGGCAAAGATATAACATTTTGTTGGAATACGGGGGAGTTAGGGATGAAACCTATGTCTTTTTAACATGAAAACAAGCACTTGCAGCAGAAAGAGTGCAAGGAAAGGCGATGAAAGATACGGAAAGCAAGTGTGGAGAGAAGCAACCTTTTTCTTAATGCCTTTTAAAGCACAGGGTAAACTTCTTAATCTATGTTATAAAACATGCGTAAACGCGCACAATACTTGCATAATTCCAGAAAGTCCGTACCTTTGCATCGTGTTTTTCATAGTATTAGATTTAAGGTTAACAAAGGTTGGAGTTCAGCGGAACTCCTTTTTTTATGCCTTTATCTGAACAAAAGGAAAAACGACAGCTTGTACAGACGCTTATAAGAACAGAAGAATGGCCGAACTTTCACCCGAAACGCTCCAGTTTATCCGTGCGCACCGTACAGAGGATGTGCGTACGTTGGCTTTGCAGGCTCGCAAATATCCGCAGGTAGATATGGCGGCGGCTGTGGTGCAGATTGCCGGCTGGCAGATTGCCGAGAAGAAAGTGCCCCTTTGGGCGCAGACCGAAGGCATCCGGTATCCGGCCCACCTGTCCATGGAACAGTGCTCCTCGGAAATCACGGCCCGCTACAAGGCTTCGTGGCTGAAGGGCGATACGATGGCCGATTTGACGGGCGGACTGGGGGTAGACTGTTCTTTCCTGGCACGGAACTTCCAAAGAGTGGACTACGTGGAGCGGCAGGAAGTGCTCTGTGAACTGGCCCGCCATAATTTTCCGTTGCTCGGTTTGCCGCAAGTCACGGTGCATGAGGCGGATGGCGTGGACTATTTGCGACAGATGGAACCGGTGGACTGCCTGTTTCTGGACCCGGCCCGTCGTGACAGTCAGGGAGGAAAGACTGTGGCCATTGCCGACTGTGAACCGGATGTGCAGAAACTGGAACCGTTGTTGGTAGAGAAAGGACGCACGGTGGTGGTGAAACTTTCACCCATGCTCGATATCTTTTCTTCGCTGCGAGAGTTGAAATACATCCGTCAGATTCACGTAGTAGCTGTGAATAACGAGTGCAAAGAGTTGCTCGTAGTGCTTCAAAAACCGGAAAAATCCGCTCCAGAAGCCTCCGGAGAGGTGTGGATAAGTTGTGAACAGGCTGTTAATAACTTTTTGACGGAACCGTTTGTTTTCACTTATGCACAGGAGAAAGAAGCCGGTTGTCCGCTGGCGGAAGAAGTGGGGAATTACCTTTATGAACCGGGTGCGGCTTTGTTGAAAGCAGGACCTTACCGCCTGTTGGGAGCGCGTTTCGGTCTCCAGAAACTGCATGTGAACAGTCATTTATATACGTCGGAGGCGTTGGTGGACTTTCCGGGACGTCGTTTCCGGGTATTGGAAGTGTCGGGGTTTGGGAAGAAGGAACTGAAACAGTTGCTGCAAGGAGTGGACAAGGCCAACCTGACGGTACGTAATTTCCCGGCGTCGGTGGCGGAACTCCGGAAAAAATGGAAATTGAAGGAAGGCGGCGACGTGTATCTGTTTGCCACTACCTTGGAAGGCGACCGGCACGTGGTCATCAAATGCGTCAAGGCATAACTTCTACTCGAAAATTGTCAAAAAATCATACAGCGGGTGTCTAATTTTTAGACACCCGCTTTTTTTAGGTATTTCATTCTTTGTTGATAATCAGTTGTTTAAAAGATTGGCACGGACTTTGTATAGGATTTAGTGGAAAATAAAGTTCCAAAATGAAAATATGAATCCTATAAAACGATAAAATTATGATTAAGATTGAAAACCTGACAAAAACGTTCCGTACCACGGAAGTAGAGACACTGGCACTGAATAAAGTAAGTTTGGAGGTAAGAGACAAAGAGTTTGTAGCTATCATGGGACCTTCCGGATGCGGAAAGTCTACCTTATTGAATATTATGGGGCTGCTGGACAATCCGACTTCGGGAAGCTATTTCCTCGACGGAAAGGAAGTGGGCAGCCTGAAAGAAAAAGACCGTACCAACGTGCGCAAGGGAAACATCGGTTTCGTGTTCCAGAGCTTCAACCTGATTGACGAGTTGAACGTGTTTGAGAACATCGAACTTCCGCTGACGTACCTGAAGGTGCCTTCTGAAGAACGGAAACGCCGGGTGAATGAAATTATGCAGCGGATGAACATCAGCCACCGTGCAAAGCACTATCCGCAACAGCTGTCCGGTGGTCAGCAACAGCGTGTGGCCATTGCCCGTGCCGTGGTTTCCGGACCGAAGATTATCCTGGCCGACGAGCCGACCGGTAACTTGGACTCCAAGAACGGACAGGAAGTGATGGAACTGCTGACCGAACTGAATAAGGAAGGAACCACCATTGTGATGGTGACACACAGCCAGCGTGATGCGGGTTTTGCCGGACGTGTCATCAACCTGTTCGATGGCCAGATTGTGGCTTCTATTGCGGAAATGTAAAAACGGTGCTTTATGAAACGTGCATTGAAAGGACTGTTTCGAAAAGGTGAGGCCAATGTGGTCAAGATTGTCTGCCTGAGCGTGGGACTGGCCATCGGCCTGGTCATGCTGGCGGAGGTCATTTTCGAACGGTCGTATGATAATTTCTTGCCGGGGTTGAAAGATACTTACCGGGTGGAAGAACGCTACAAACAGAAAGGAACTGACTGGAGGGAGCATGCGCAGACTCCCGGTGCCATCGGACCGGGGTTGCAGCACTATTGTCCGGTGGTGGAAGTGGCCACCCGTTTTACGGGAATTGGGTCGATGACGCTGACGACGGAAGACCATAAAGAACTGGATGGGCAGGCTTATTTCTGCGACAGTACCTTCTTCCGGGTCTTCCCGCGGAAACTGCTGATGGGTGAGGAGCCTTATACGGGGTTGGAAAAGGCCAACAATGCGTATATCTCTTCCAAACTGCTGGAGGTGGCAGGCGAACAGATTATTGGGAAAACCTTGTCGTGGAAACAATATCCCGAGTTCCATGTGACCGTGGTCGGGGTGTTCGAGGCTTTTCCCGAGAATACCCATCTGCCACAGATGGATGTGCTCATTGCCCTGCCGACCATCGGGCAGGTGGCTTACGATGGAACGAACAACTGGCTGGGAAATGATCGCTACAAGACCTATGTCCGCCTGCGGAAAGAAAGTACTCCGGATGACTTGAAGGAAGGCATGGACCGCATGTTGGAAGCGAATCACGTGACGGAGGCAATGGAGCGTGCGGGAAATGAGTATGACCTTACTCTCCGCCCCGTAGCCGAAATATTCACTTCGTCCGATTACAACCGCATCATGAACATCGTGTTTCTGAGTTTTGCGATTATCATGTTGCTGGTGGCTGTACTGAACTATATCCTGCTGGTGGTTTCGTCCATGGTGAGCCGTGCCAAGGCCATTGCCACTTACCGTTGCTACGGGGCCGGGAGCGGCGACATTTACCGGATGATTCTTTCCGAGTCGTTGCTGCACGGACTGATCAGTCTGGCTCTGGCTGTGTTGATTATTTTCGGCTTGCAGGATTTTCTGCAAGAACAGATCGGACATAGTCTGGAGTCGCTTTTCCCCTTGTCTACCGTATGGGTCTGTCTGGCAGTAACGGCCGGAGTGATTCTGCTTTGCGGAGTGATGCCGGGCTATCTTTATACCCGTATACCGGTGACCTACGCTTATCGCCGCTACACGGAAAACAAGCGGAGGTGGAAACTGGGACTGCTGTGCTTGCAGTTCGCGTTGACCACATTCTTTGTCTGCCTGCTGACGGTCATCGGCCTGGAGTATAACACCTTGATGAATTTCAACCCCGGATTTGAATACCGGAACACCTTGTATGCTGACCTGTCGGGCAGCAAGATGGTGGAACGGGAACGCTGTGTGCAGGAACTGAAAAAACTGCCGGAGGTAAAGGCGGTTACCTGGGGCTACCAGCTTCTGTCGGAGCGTTGCAGTGGAAACAATGTGTACAATCCGGAAACAGGAGAAGAATACATGAACATTGCCGACCTGTATTATGTAGGTCCCGATTATCACAAGGCTTTTCAAATTCCGGTCATCGAAGGAAATGTGTTTACCCCTACGCTGACAGATTCCTTGTCGCAGCAGGTGATGGTGAGCCGTCAGTTCGTGGAACGCATGAAAACACTGGCCGGATGGACAGGTTCCCCTATTGGGAAGTCGGTATATATTACCTCACATTCGGATAACGGAGTTGTGGCCATTGTTTGCGGGGTGTACGAAGAAATCCATTTGGGCTCTCAGGTTTTGGAAGAGCATGACGAGCGTCCTACGGTGATGTTCTATCGAAATAGACCTTCGGGTTATTTATATGTAGCGTTGAATCGGATGTCGCCCGAGGCCATGAAGCAAGTGCAGCAGGTGGTCGACCGGACGGTTGCTTCCCAGCAGCTGAAGGTGTACAGCCTGTCGCTGGAGATAGGAAACCTGTACAATGCCGTATTGCACGTACGCAACAGCGTACTCTTTGCAGGCTTGTGTATTCTGATTATTGCCCTGACAGGACTGGTGGCCTATGTGCGCGACGAAGTGTCACGCCGCCGGGCGGAAATCGCCATCCGCATCATCCACGGGGCTTCCATGGCCGACGTGCAGAAAATCTTCCTGCTCGATTTGCTGAAGATTGCCCTTCCGGCTGTAGTGATTGGGGCCTTGTGTGCCTGGAAAGTCGGCGAACAGCTCTTGCAACTGTTTGCGGTGAAAATCGACCTTACCTGGTACCTGTTTGCCGGATGTATGCTGATTGTTTGCGTAATTGTTTGGCTGGTGGCCTTCGGACTGGTATGGAAAGCTGCCCGTGCCAATCCCATGGAGAATTTAAGAACAGAATAAAATAAGATGAAGTAAAAAATAATTGGAGGTAAAGACTTATGAAAATTGGAATGAATATACTCACATTGGCATGTGCCATGACCTGCTTCAGCTGTATGGGAACTGCCCATACCGTTCAACCGAGTCAGAACTATCAGACGGAACGTCGTACCCTCGGGAATATACAGGAAGTGTCTACGCTCTCTTCCATCGATGTGGTGTATCACCAGACTTCCGGACAGCCGTATGCGGAAATCTATGCATCCGACAATGTAATGCCCTACGTGGTGTTGAAGGAGTCGAAAGGGGCGCTGAGCGTGTATTATCAGGAGGGTACCAGTATCCAGGGAGAGAACCGTTGCCGGGTGGATGTATATGCGCCGTCTGTCAGTCGCTTTACGACGATGGCTTCCGGCGACATCGCCATTCCCAAAGGACTGCGTACGGAAGGAGGTATCCGTTTCCAGACGAATGCCAGTGGTGACATTGAATGTTCCACGGTGCAGTGCGGCAGTTTTGAGGCAGAAACCAATGCCAGTGGCGATGTGGAAGTGCAGGAAGTCAACTGTCAGAAGTTGCAGACTCGCATCAATGCCAGCGGCGATATGAAAATCAATAAGGCCGTATGCCGCGATGCGGCCTTGGCGGTCAATGCGTCCGGTGATTTGATTTTCTCCAATCTGCAGTGTCATGAAACCTTGGAAGGTACGGTCAACGGCAGTGGCGACATGTTGGTATCGGGCCGTTGCCTGAAGGCCGTGCTTCGTGGCAATGCTTCCGGTGATCTGGATGCCGGCAGCCTGAAAGCCGAGGAAGTGGATGCAGCCGTCCATGGTTCCGGTGATTTGTCTTGCCGGGCTTTCCAGAAACTTACGGCACAATCCTATGGCAGTGGCAACTTGGTATATGCCGGTAACCCTTCGCAGGTGACAAAAGAAGGAAAACACATTTATAGCAAATAAACATAGAAAATCTCTCTTAAAGTTAGGTGGGGTGAAAGGTCCGTGAGGTCCTTTCACCTTTTTTTGTGGGGCAGTCCGGACTCTTTAGCAGGAGGTTGTAAGGTTTCCCCGGGCAACCTTGTAGCAGGGAGATGAGAATGCAAGAGGGATGAGCTGAGAACCCCTTTCCTCGTTTTAGGTTTTCCGAGGCGGAAACGTAGGTTTTCCTTATGTGAAACGTAGGTTTCCCCCGTGAGAAACGTACGTTTTCCACAAGGGAAACATAAAAAACTTCGGGACGGAAGCGGATAGGTGTCGGGAGGTTTTCTCATCTGGAGCGTTTTGCTACATATTTCCTATTTTTTGGAAGGATTGTTCTATTTGAATCGGTGGTAATATCCTATTTTTGTACATCTTAAAAATAATATCGATGAAAAATGTATGGTTATTGCTCGCCTTTTGGGGAGCTTTTGCAGTGCAACTGCATGCGCAATGGAAAATGGTGGATGGGAAAATCCGTACACAATGGGCAGAACAGGTGACGCCTGAAAATGTGTGGCCTGAATATCCGCGTCCGATTATGGAACGGGAAGATTGGAAAAACTTGAATGGACTGTGGGATTATGCCATTGTAGAGAGAGGCAAGCACATGCCTGCCACGTTCGATGGACAAATTTTGGTACCTTTTGCCGCTGAGTCTGCTTTGTCAGGAGTCGGCAAGACGGTCGGTGCGGAAAAGGAATTGGTTTACCGCCGTTCGTTCGACATTCCTTCTTCGTGGAAGGGGAAAAAGGTACTTCTGCATTTTGGGGCAGTAGACTGGAAAACGGATGTGTGGGTGAACGGAGTGAAAGTGGGCAATCACACCGGAGGTTTTACTCCTTTTTCTTTCGACATCACGGAAGCCTTGCAAGGCAGGGAAAATACCCTGATGATGAAAGTCTGGGACCCGACCGACCAAGGCTATCAGCCGCGAGGAAAGCAGGTGTCCCGTCCCGAAGGTATCTGGTATACTCCTGTCACTGGAATTTGGCAGACAGTTTGGTTGGAACCGGTCAGTGAATCTTATATTCAAGACCTGCGAATCACACCGGATATCGACCATTCATTACTCTCCGTACAGGCGGTGGTAAATGAGGCTACGTCAAAAGACTTGGTAGAAGTGAAAGTTTTTGACGGACAGAAACTGGTGGCACAAGGGAAGAGTATCAACGGAGAGTGCGTACAGATTGAAATGCCGGAAGACGTCAAATTATGGTCACCGGACAGTCCTTTCCTTTATACGTTGAAGATTGCCCTGAAACAAGATGGAAAGGTGAAAGATGAAGTGGCCAGCTATGCCGCTATGCGGAAATATTCTTCTCGTCGCGATGCGAACGGAATTGTACGCCTGGAACTGAACAACCAACCGTTGTTCCAGTTCGGTCCGTTGGACCAGGGCTGGTGGCCGGACGGATTGTACACGGCTCCTACCGATGAGGCTTTACGGTACGATATTCAGAAGACAAAGGATTTCGGTTTCAATATGATACGCAAGCACATCAAGGTAGAACCTGCCCGCTGGTACACGTATTGCGACCAGATGGGAATTATCGTATGGCAGGATATGCCGAGCGGTGACCGCAATCCTGAATGGCAGAACCGGAAATATTTTGAAGGCGCGGAAATGAAGCGGAGTGCCGAGTCGGAAGCCTGCTATCGGAAAGAATGGAAAGAAATCATGGATGCCTTGTATTCTTATCCGTGTATCGCGACCTGGATTCCTTTTAATGAGGCATGGGGACAGTTCAAGACTCCTGAGATTGTGGAATGGACCAAACAATACGATCCGACCCGTCTGGTTGATCCGGCCAGCGGAGGAAATCACTATACTTGCGGTGACATGCTGGACTTGCACAATTATCCGGCTCCGGAGCTGTACTTGTATGATGCACAGCGGGCTACGGTATTGGGAGAGTACGGAGGTATTGGCTGGGTGGTACCGGAACATATCTGGGAACCCGACCGTAACTGGGGATATATCCAGTTCAACTCTTCCAAGGAAGTGACCGATGAATATGTGAAATACGCGGAACAGTTGTACAACCTGATTCCGAGAGGCTTTTCGGCGGCCGTATACACACAGACCACGGATGTGGAGGTAGAGGTAAACGGGCTGATGACCTACGACCGCAAAGTCATCAAGGTAGATGAAAAGCGGGTCAAAGCCATCAACCGTAAGTTGTGCGAGTCATTGAGTAAGAAATAAGCGAGGTAAAAAAATATGTGTACCTTTGTACTATGAGGAAGAAGCAATCTGTTTTATATGGCATAATGGTAGTCTTGTGGCTCTTCTGCTTTGCAGGCGGAGAGCTACAGGCTGCTCCTTCCTATTATTTCCGGACCTTGGATATCAACGAAGGCCTTTCACAAAGTACGGTGAATGCGATTTTGCAGGACCAGGAAGGATTTATGTGGCTGGGTACAAAGGATGGGTTGAATTTGTACGACGGACAAGAGTTCCGGGTCTTTCGGAAAGAGAACTCTGCGTTGGGTAACAATATCATAACGTCCTTGTGTGAAGACCGCGAGGGATGTATATGGGTCGGTACCGATGCGGGAGTCTATATTTACCAGCCGGTTCGGGAGAGATTCTTGCGCTTGGATGAGTTGGCTGAGTCGTTGGATGAAAATATTACGCGTTCAGTGACTTGGATTGCAGCCGATTCGCGTGGAAATATCTGGATTTCGGCCGATAATCAGGGACTGTTCTGCTATGAGAGGCAGAAAAGACACCTGAAACGTTACATTTCCTGTGGCGATCCGGGGACTTCGAATGTGACGAGTTTCTGGTTTGATGCCGGGAAATTATGGGTGGGCCGTTACGAAGATAACCTGTATTATTCGGAAGATGGCACTTCTTTTCAAGTCTTTCGGGACGCCGATGGAAAAGAAGCATTCAAGGGGTTGGTCATTAACTCCTGTACGAAGGGATTGCATAACAATCTGTATGTGGGTTCTTCAAAAGGGTTGATGGAGATAAACTTGACCACCCGTAAGGTCCGGAAGCTGTTGGACGAATATGTGCGCAGCATTTGTTTCTACTCGGATACAGACTTGTGGGTGGGTACCGAACAGGGACTGTATATTTACAATATCGTGACCGGTCAATTTGTACATTTGACCGTACCGGAGACAGATGAACGCTATGCACTTTCCGACAATGCGATTTACAGTGTGTACAAAGACCGTGAAGGGGGAATGTGGGTCGGCTCCTATTTTGGCGGAGTGAATTATTATCCGTATCCGTACACGTATTTTGAGAAATATTATCCGCGGGAAAACCTGCGTTACATGGGCCGGCGCGTCCGTGAATTCTGCGAAGGGAATGATGGTACCCTGTGGATTGGTACAGAAGATAAGGGCTTGTTTCATTTCAATCCTGCCAAGGGGGAGATTGTACCTTTTCTTCATCCGGAATTAGGGCATAATATACATGGCCTGTGTCTGGACGGGAACAGTTTGTGGGTAGGTACTTTTGCCAACGGGTTAAACCGTATCGACTTGCGGACAAAGGCTTTGACACATTACAGTAAGGGGGAGGCTTCCAATACGTTGAACTCCGATAATGTGTTTTCTGTTTGCAAGACAAGTACAGGCGATATCTGGATTGGAACCACTTCGGGCTTGTTGCGTTATAACCGTTCGACAGATGATTTCCAGCGGATGGAAGAACTGGAGAACGTGTTTGTGTACGACATCCTGGAAGACAGCCAGGGCAAATTATGGATGGCTACCTATTCTGACGGAGTCTTTTGTTATGATTTGCCCCGCAATCATTGGAAGCAGTACAAGTGGGTGCCGGGCGACCGTACTTCTTTGCCTTACAATAAAGTAATCAGCATTTTTGAGGACAGCCATAAGCAGTTATGGTTCATGACACAGGGAGCCGGTTTTTGCCGTTTCTGCCCGAAGTCGGACAACTTTGTCTGCTATGACATGTCGCAAGGTTTCCCCAGCAACATCGTCTATCGGATGGTGGAAGACAAGGACGGGAAACTATGGCTGACCACGAATAAGGGGTTGGTTTCTTTTCAACCGGCTACCGGGGAGAAGCATGTGTATACCACGGCAAACGGATTGCTCAGCAACCAGTTTAATTATCAGTCCGGATTAAGAGCTCGGGATGGGGCTATCTATATGGGAAGCGTAGATGGATTTATTGTTTTCCATCCGTCGGCGTTCGTCGAGAATAAGCAGGTGTCTCCTGTGGTACTGACCGACTTTTTCTTGTGGAATAAGCGGGCGTTGGTGGGGGAGAAGTCATCTCCTCTTTCCCAAAGTATCACCTATTCGGACCGGATTGACCTGAATGCCGGACAGAATTCATTTTCACTGAGGGCATCGGTCTTGAGCTATCAGGCTCCCTCGTCGAATGTGGTGATGTATAAATTGGAGGGCTTTGACAAGGAATGGTACATACTGGAGGGAGGCCGTTCGAGAATAACCTATTCGAACTTGCCTTATGGCACCTATACCTTGCGGGTGAAAGGTGCCAACAGTGACGGTGTGTGGAATCTGCAAGAACGTATGCTGAAGATACAGGTACATCCTCCTTTTTATTTATCCTGGATGGCTTATACCGTTTATGGCATATTGTGTGTGGGACTTGTGTTGTGTGGAGTCTATTATATCTACAAACGGAACCACCGCAAGCATTTGCGGGCAATGGAAATCTTGAAGTACGAGAAGGAACGTGAACTGTATGCGGCCAAGATTGACTTTTTTACCAATGTGGCTCATGAGATACGTACTCCGCTTACCTTGATAAAGAGTCCATTGGAGAATGTGTTGTCGTCTTCGCACCTGGATGAAAGTGTGAAAGATGCCCTTGAGATTATGGACCTGAATACCAACCGATTGTTGGATTTGGTCAATCAGTTGCTGGATTTCCGGAAGACAGAGACAAAAGAAGTCAGGCTGAACTTCATGGAGTATGATTTGTCGGGCTTGTTGCAGAAAATATATAAACGTTTTACCCCCTTGGCGCGTGAAAAGAACTTGAAGTTTACGCTTGATATGCCGGAGGGTCTGCATGCTTCGGTCGACAAGGAAGGATTTACGAAAATTGTCAGCAACTTGTTTACCAATGCCCTCAAATACGGTGCTACTTATATTCTGGTGAAAGTGCAGGTGGAGCAGGAAGAAGGTCTGTGGCAGTTGTCAGTGGAAAATGACGGACCGGTGGTTCCTTTGAATGAACGGGAAGAAATCTTCAAACCGTTTAAACAATATCGCGAAGGTAACGCACAGGTGCAAGGTACGGGAATCGGGCTGGCATTGGCACGCTCTCTGGCCGAACTGCATGGAGGTAAATTATGGATGGACAAGGATTTGAACTGCAACCGTTTTCTTCTTGAGCTTCCCTTGTGTCATGAGCAGACCTTGACTTTACCTTATACGGAGGAAGAAGAAAAGGTGGTTGTGCCCGTATCGGGAGAAGAAAAGCCGGTTTCACAGCCCGACACTTTCCATTATACCCTGCTGGTGGTAGAAGACCATGCAGAGATGCGCCGCTTCTTGCAGAAGCAGCTTTCGGACACGTATAAAGTGCTGACGGCTGCCAATGGAGTGGAAGCGTTGAAGGTGCTGAAGGAATCTATTGTCAATCTGGTTCTTTCGGATGTGATGATGCCGGAGATGGATGGAATGGAGCTGTGCAACGTCATCAAGTCGGATTTGGACTACAGCCATATCCCGGTGGTGCTGTTGACAGCCAAGACCACTTTGCAATCCAAGATTGAAGGTATGCAGATGGGGGCGGATGCTTACGTGGACAAACCTTTTTCGATGGAATTCCTTCGGGCGTGTATTCTGAACTTGCTGAAGAATCGTGAACAGCTACAGGCTGCTTTCATGCATGCGCCTTTTGTACAGACGAACAGCATGGCCATCACCAAGGCTGACGAGGAGTTTCTGAAAAAAATGAATGAGGTGGTACAAGCCAATATCCAGAACCCTGACTTTAATCTGTTGGACATGGCCGAACAACTGTGTATGAGCCGTTCGAGTCTGAATCGTAAGATAAAGGGAATCTTGAATATTACTCCCAATGATTATATCCGCATTGAACGTTTGAAGAAAGCAGCCCAGCTTTTGAAGGAAGGTGATTGCAAGATTAATGAGGTGTGTTACCGGGTCGGTTTCAATACGCCTTCTTATTTTACCAAATGTTTTCAAAAGCAGTTTGGTATGCTGCCGAAAGAGTTTTTGAATGAAAAATAAGGCCATAGGGGAAGAAATTGGGCATTTTGATTGCATTGTGCTATAATCTGACTGTATCGTTGGGGGTATTTAGAAGGAAGGGGATTACCTTTGTGTGGAATGAAAGAGTACACGTATATACTTTAAATTAAAAATACAAATGAAAATCAAGTGTTTATTTTGGGGGCTTGTTCTGTCATCCGGTCTGTATGCGGCTGATAAGTACTCCAATCCGGTGATTGACTATAGTTTACCTGATCCTTCGATTATAAAGGGGGATGACGGTTATTTTTATCTGTATGCCACGGAAGATATCCGTAATCTTCCGATTCACCGTTCCAAAGATTTGGTGAACTGGGAGTTTGTAGGGACTGCTTTTACAGATGCTACCCGTCCGAATTTTGAACCGGAAGGAGGAATATGGGCACCCGACATCAATAAGATAGGCAATCAATACGTCTTGTATTACTCGATGTCCGTATGGGGAGGAGAGTGGACTTGCGGTATAGGATGTGCGGTGGCCGACCGTCCGGAAGGACCATTCAAGGATTGCGGCATGATGTTTCGCAGCAATGGTATCAAGATACAGAACTGCATCGATCCGTTTTACATAGAAGAAAACGGACAGAAATATTTATTCTTTGGAAGTTTCAGTGGTATTTATGCGGTGGAACTGCGTGAAGACGGATTGAAGGTAAAGGAAGGAGCAGCTCCGGTGCAAGTGGCAGGGACGGCTTACGAAGGAACTTATATTCACAAACGTGATGGGTATTATTATCTTTTTGCTTCGATTGGAAGTTGCTGTGAAGGTTTGAAAAGTACTTACACTACGGTGGTTGGTCGCTCAAAGCACCTGCTGGGCCCTTATTTGAATAAAAAGGGAGAGCGCATGCTGGACAATCATCATGAAGTGCTTATTCATAAGAATGCACATTTTGTGGGAACGGGACACAATTCAGAGATTGTGACCGATGAGGCCGGAAACGACTGGATTTTGTATCATGCGGTCAGTGTGAAGCATCCTGACGGACGTGTCTTGATGCTCGATAAAGTCTCTTGGAAGGAAGGATGGCCTGTGGTAGACGGGCAGAGTCCTTCTATCTCTGCGGAAAAACCATTTTTTAAGACAAAAAAATAATGCTATGAATCTAAGACGATTATTATCTGTAGTGGCGTTGGGGATGGGAATACTGAGCGTACAGGCCTTGGAATATGGCCCCTCGAATGTTTCGGCCTCTATTGCGTTGAAGGTACCGGGTAATATGGCGGTACATTATCCGTTGACATTGAATAAATTATCAGAGAGTAACTTTGACTATCAGTTGGTCAGCAATACCAAACTACCGTTGCTGATGTATCAGAAGGTGACGGGAGAGGGACAGACGAAGCAGGTGCAGGTATGGATTGTGGCCCTGGAGGATGTCTATTTTAATTTTGGCGAACAGCTCAAGTCGGATGCACGTCATGACGATTGTCTGTTCTACATGCCGGGCTTCTGGTACCGGCGGAACTTGCGCTCGCCCAAGGAAGCCCCTTCTTTTCATACGTCAGACAGCTGGGTGGTGCGGGAAGACCGTTTGAGTACCCCGATGACGACTATTTTTGATGAGAAGAATAAAAAGTTGATTTCGGTAACCCGTCTGTCCACTTTTGGGGAGGAAGCCTTGACGACTCATAAGGAGGGAGAGGTGATTCTTTCAGGTAAAACGTCCCTCGGTTATACGGGATTTGAGAATGTGAATGGTACGGCTACATTGTCGTTTGGCTATCCTTATAAAGAGGCTCCCAAAACTTATATCCGCAAATTGACATTGGCCCCTTCGGTAGAAGCGTATCAGTTTCTCAAGAAAGGAGAGACTTTGACACTGACTTGGGAACTTCACGAAACAGCCGCTGAGGATTTTTCTGATTGCGTGAAACAGGCTTGGGAATATAGCTATGATTTGTATAAGCCGGCTCCAGTGGAAACGCCTTATACTGCCGATTTTGTGAAAGAGGTGTTGAGTAATTTCTTTGTGGAAAGTTATGTGGACGATGCGCCCACGAAATATTATTCCGGGGTGGAATTATGGACGGCCACCTGTGATAAACTGGATGTGGCCGAAGTCGGTTTTGTGGGACGTACCTTATTGAATGCATTTAATGCGCTGGAATACGGAGAAGAAAAGCAACGCAAGGATTTGGTGGAGCATGCCAATCAGATTTTTGATTCTTACCTGCAGCATGGTTTTTCAGCAGCCGGCTTTTTCAATGAGGTGGTGCATTTCAAACGTAATTTTGTAGAAAACAATCATAGTATCCGTCGTCAGTCGGAGGGGGTATATGCGGTGTTGTATTACTTGGACTACGAAAAGCGGCAGGGACGGAAACATCCGGAATGGGAAGGACGTTTGAAAACGATGCTCGATGCCTTCCTGCGTTTGCAGAATGAAGATGGCAGTTTCCCGCGTAAGTTCAAGGATGATTTCTCCCTTGTAGACAAATCGGGAGGAAGTACGCCGTCGGCTACTCTTCCGTTGGTGATGGGGTACAAGTATTTTAAAGACAAACGTTATCTGGAAGCCGCAAAGCGTTCGGTCGGTTACTTGGAAAAGGAACTGATTTCAAAGGCTGACTATTTCTCTTCCACACTGGATGCGAATTGTGAAGACAAAGAGGCATCTTTGTATGCTTCTACGGCTGCTTATTACCTGGCTTTGGTGACCAAAGGAAAGGAACAAACACATTATGCAGAATTATCCCGCAAGGCAGCTTATTTCGCTTTGTCGTGGTATTATACGTGGGATGTGCCGTTTGCCCAAGGACAGATGTTGGGCGATTTGGGCTTGAAGACTCGTGGCTGGGGAAACGTGTCGGTGGAAAACAATCACATTGATGTATTCGTTTTCGATTTCGCCGATGTGTTGCATTGGTTGGCGAAAGAATTCAATGAACCTCGTTTTACCGCCTTCTCGAATGTCATCAGCACTTCCATGCGTCAGTTGTTGCCGTACGAAGGACATTTGTGTGGAATCGCCAAGAAGGGATTCTATCCTGAAGTGGTGCAGCATACCAATTGGGATTATGGAAAGAATGGCAAAGGGTATTACAATGATATCTTTGCCCCGGGATGGGTAGTGGCTTCTTTGTGGGAGTTGTTGTCTCCGGGGCGTGCAGAACGTTTCTTGGAATAAAAAACGAGCAATCCGGACTATTCGGATTGTAGCTTAACGGAACAGGATGGCTTATCTTAAGGATTATTCCCTTATAGAGTAAGCCATCCTGTTCGTTTATTTTCCTACACTGAGTATTTCCACCACTTCCATCACACCGTCGTATTCGGCGGCGAAGCCTTCAGTGGCCGGGGCTTTCAGCCGCACTTTCAATTGGGCCGGTACAGCGGTATAGGGCGAAGCCTCCGACGGAAGGGCTGCTTTGTACTGTGTTTCCAATTGCCCCGAAGGGTCGGTAATCCAGTAAGCCGTGCTATCTCCGTCGGCGGTAAAGCTCTGGGTCTCGTGTCCCATGATGAGTTGTCCGTGGAGTACTTGAATGGAGTCGGTCGACACGGCCTGTGTCTCGGAACTGTCGGCAGGCTGCTGCTTGCCTGAGTGGCAGGCGCTCAGCAGGCTGAGGCCGGCAAAGAGAAAAATGATTTTTTTCATGTGTGAAATAGGTTTTTAGGGTTATTGTTGTGAAATCAGAAAAGCGGTGTAAGCCACATAGCATACCACCAGCAAGGCTCCTTCTATACGGGTGATGGTCCGTTTCTTGAAGAACCAACCCACCAGCCAGAACAGGATGGAAGAGCTCACCAGTACGGCCATGTCGATGTTGTTGATGTTACCCATGGGCAGTGGAGAGAGAGTGGCGCTGCATCCCAGTACGAAGAACACGTTGAACAGGTTACTGCCAATGACGTTTCCGATGGCAATACCCGGATTTTTTTTCAGGGCTGCTGTAATGGAAGTCGCCAGTTCCGGTAGGGAAGTGCCTCCGGCTACCAAGGTCAGGCCGATGATGGAATCGCTGACGCCCAGGGAGCGGGCAATGCCGCTGGCACCGTCGACAAACAGTTGACCACCGAAAATCAATCCGGCCAGTCCCCCTATAATGTATAAAGTCGATTTCCAGGCGGGCAGTTCCTTGACCTTCTGTTCCTCACTGCCGTCTTCATTTCCGTTGTGGGCAATGGCAAAGGTGTAGCGCATGAAAATCAGGAAGAATCCCAGCAACACCAGTCCGTCTATCCGGCTGATGATGTTCCGGCTTTCTCCATCCAGCAGGCAATCGTTGGCAAAGCAAGTCAGTACCAAGGCCGAAAGAATGACCAGCGGGATTTCCTTGCTCATGGTGCCTTTCCCCACTTGGATGGGCAGTACCAGTGCCGTACAGCCGATAATCATCAGTACATTGAAGATGTTACTTCCCACGACGTTTCCGATAGACATTTCTGCACTGCCTTGTAAGGCCGAAAGTACACTGATGACCAGTTCAGGGGCAGAAGTACCGAAGGCTACGATGGTCAATCCGATGACCAGGTCGGAAATATGGAAGCGTTTGGCTACGGAAGCGGCACCGTCTGTCAGTCCGTTGGCCCCTACCAGAATCAGAGCCAGCCCGACAATCAATAAAAGTAAGTTCATCCACATAAGATGTTTCGTTTCTTTGTTTTCGTTTGTTGGTTGCAAATATAAGCAAGAATACAGAAACACAGAAATTTGTCGTTTCAATTATAAATTTATGGATTGAGGATAGAAATGCACGATTCTCCTCCTTTTTTGCATGATTAATAGTTGTATGTGATACACTAATTCTCTATCTTTGTGCCAAACGTTAACACATATAAAGTATATGAGAAACAGAATCCTGTCTTTATTATTCTTGCTTCCGTTTATTTCGGAATCATTGTCTGCCGCATTGGTGGATGAAAAAGATTATGTGGCTTATTTGTTCACTTATTTTACGGGAAACAATATCAGTGAAGAAGCCGTGTGCTATGGAGTAAGTATGGATGGATATACTTACTATGCACTGAATAACAATAAGCCGGTGATTGACTCGAAAGTCATCAGTTCTACCGGAGGTGTACGTGACCCTCATATTCTGAGAGGAGAAGACGGTCAGACCTTTTACATGGTGGTTACCGACATGGTTTCCGACAATGGATGGGACTCTAACCGGGCCATGGTACTGTTGAAATCTACAGATTTAGTCAACTGGTCTCATTCGGTAGTGAACATTCAGAAACGCTATCCGGGTCAGGAAAAGCTGAAACGGGTATGGGCTCCACAGACCATTTTTGACAAAGAGGCAGGAAAATACATGATTTATTTTTCCATGCAATATGCCGGAGGTCCGGATGTGATTTATTATGCGTATGCCAACGAAGACTTTACCGACCTGGAGGGAGAACCGAAACCACTTTTCATTCCGAGCAACAAGACTTCCTGTATCGATGGAGACATTGTATATAAAGACGGAGTATATCACCTTTTCTATAAAACTGAAGGAAACGGAAATGGTATCAAGGTCTCTACGACTCGTGCGCTGACTTCCGGAAAGTGGGAAGAACAGCCGGATTACAAGCAGCAGACCAAGGAAGCCGTGGAAGGTGCCGGTACGTTCAAACTAATTGGACAGGACAAATATATTCTGATGTATGATGTGTATATGAAAGGTGCCTACCAGTTTACGGAAACAACCGACCTGAAGCATTTCAAGGCAATAGACCAGGCGGTGAAGATGAACTTCCATCCGCGCCACGGTACCATCATTCCGATTACACGTGCCGAATTGAAACGCATCACAGACCAATGGGGTAAGCCGGCCGAACTGGGTGAATTGCCGGTCAATCCTGCATTGCCGGGATTCCATGCAGATCCGGAAGTGCTGTATTCGCATCAGACACAGCGTTATTATATCTATTCTACGACTGACGGACAGCCCGGATGGGGAGGATGGTATTTCACCGTATTCTCTTCTGCCGACCTGAAGGAGTGGAAGTATGAAGGTGTCATGTTGGACTTGCGTTCTCCGCAGGTACCTTGGGCCAATGGTAATGCGTGGGCACCGGCCATTGAAGAAAAACTGATTGACGGAAAATATAAATACTTCTTCTATTATAGTGGTAATCCGAACGATGACTCCGGTAAGAAAATCGGAGTGGCTGTAGCCGATTCTCCGGTAGGTCCTTTCAAAGATATGGGCAAACCTATCGTGACAGACTCTCCGGTAGGTTACGGACAGCAGATTGATGTGGATGTATTCACCGATCCGGTATCTGGCAAGTCTTATCTGTACTGGGGCAACGGATACATGGCCGGTGCGGAATTGAACGACGACATGGTATCCATCAAGAAGGAAACCCTGAAGGTGCTGACTCCGAAGGGAGGGACACTGAAAGATTATGCGTACCGTGAAGCACCTTATGTATTCTATCGTCAGGGTACTTACTACTTCATGTGGTCGGTCGACGATACGGGTTCAGCCAACTATCATGTGGCTTACGGTACGTCAGATTCTCCGCTGGGACCGATTAAGGTGGCGAAAGATCCGGTGGTGCTGATACAGGATCCTTCACAGGAAATTTATGGTACAGCTCATAACTCCGTTGTTCGGAAACCGGGTACAGACGAATGGTATATTGTATACCATCGCATCAACAAAAATTATTTGAAATCAGATAAAGGACCGGGCGTGCACCGTGAGGTATGTATCGACCGGATGGAATTCAACGCCGACGGTACGATTCAGCGCGTGAAAGTCTCCAAATAAAATTTTTATTAAATCTGCTTACTTATGAAACACCTGACACATTTAGCAGCTTTATGTGCTTGCCTTACCAGTCTTCCTGTTGCGGCTCACGTGCAGGAAGTGATGAATGAACCGGATTCGGTCTACTTGTTTTCGTATGCCACCGTGAAAGATGCGGGGCGCAGCGGGTTGAAACTGGCGTGGAGCCCGGATGCCGACCGTTGGTTCAGTATCGGCAATGGATATGGGTATGTGAGATGCGATTACGGAACCTGGGGGGCCGAGAAGCGTATGCTGAATCCTCATCTGACGCGGGATGCAAAAGGCGTGTGGCATTGCGCCTGGCAGTTGAACGAAAGCGGAAAGGAGTGGGGACAGGCCACTTCGCCCGACTTGATGAAATGGAATCCGCAGACGTATTACCTGCAGACGCCGGGAGAAGGAACCGGAATCCGGGGAAGTGAAACCCGCAAGAAAGCGGTTGTGGACGGTGTAGTAGAACAAGGATATATGCAGAAAGTGGCCTGGGAGGAGGTGGACCGACTGTTGAAGTTTGTCGACTACCGGGCCTATAGAGACCAGTTGCACAATGAACGGACGGAACAGGATGGCCAGCGCTTTGCCGGGTTGGCTCCTGTATCCTTGCGGCTGACAGTCCGTCCGGAAGAAGCCAAACCTATCAGTGACAAACTGATTGGCATTTTCTTTGAAGACATCAACTACGGAGCCGACGGCGGGCTTTATGCCGAACTGGTGCAGAACCGTGACTTTGAATATTCTTCGAAAGACGGGGCTCCTCAAGGATTTGACAGTGGTTATGCCTGGAGTATTTGGGAGAACGGAAAGTCGTCGGCTGTACAGGTAGCCACGGAGCATCCTTTGCATGCCAATAACCCGCATTATGTGGTGTGGCAGGTTAAGCCGGGAAGCGCTCTCCGTAATCCTGGCTTTGACGGTATTACGTTGAAGAAAGGTGAAAAATATGACTTCTCTCTCTTTGCTTCTATGCCCGAAGGCAGCAAAGGCGGCAAGGTTGTCGTACGCTTGTTGGATGCTCAAGGCAAGGAAGTGGCACAGGCTTCTGTAAAGGTAAAGGCGGGTGACTGGAAGAAGCAGACTGCGGTGCTGACGGCACAAGCAGATGTAGATGCGGCTGTACTTTCGCTGGAACCGGAATTTACTGGAGAACTACACTTGGACATGATTTCACTTTTCCCGCAAAAGACCTTCAAAGGACATAAGAACGGGTTGAGAACTGATTTGGCTCAGACATTGGCTGATTTGCATCCTCGTTTTATGCGTTTCCCAGGCGGTTGTGTGGCTCATGGAAACGGAATTGACAATATTTACCGTTGGAAAAACTCCGTCGGTCCGCTGGAAGCTCGTAAGCCGATGCGGAACTTGTGGGGCTACCATCAGACACTGGGACTGGGGTATTTTGAATATTTCCAGTTCTGTGAAGATATAGGAGCGGAACCGCTGCCAGTACTGGCCGCTGGAGTGCCGTGCCAGAACTCTGCCTGCATCCCGGGCAAACTTTTGAGTGGCGGACAGCAGGGCGGAATACCCATGGAAGAAATGGATGCCTATGTGCAGGACATTCTGGACTTGATTGAATATGCCAACGGTGACCCGAAGAAGAACAAATGGGCCAAGATGCGGGCGGAAGCCGGTCATCCGAAACCGTTTAATCTGAAATACATCGGCATCGGCAACGAGGATTTGATTACGCCGATTTTTGAGGAACGCTTTGAAATGATTTTCAAGGCCATCAAAGAAAAATATCCGGAAATCACTGTTATCGGTACGGTAGGGCCTTTCTATGAAGGTACGGATTATGAGGCGGGATGGAAATTCGCTTCCCGCCTGCAGGTACCGATGGTAGACGAGCATTATTATAATACGCCGGGATGGTTTATCAATAACCAGGACTATTACGACCGGTACGACCGTTCCAAACCGAAAGTGTATTTGGGAGAGTATGCGGCTCATCTGCCCGGTCGCCCGAACAACATTGAGACGGCCTTGGCAGAAGCGTTGTACCTGACCTCGGTAGAGCGGAACGGTGACATCGTATCGATGACTTCGTATGCGCCGTTGCTGGCCAAGGAAGGACATACCCAGTGGAATCCCGACTTGATTTATTTCAACAATAAGGAAGTGAAACCTACTGTGGGCTATTATACCCAACAGCTTTACGGACAGAATTCTGGTGACACGTATCTGCCTGCCGACCGGAAGATTGATAATTCCCGTCAGGATGTACAGCGCCGGATTGGTACGTCGGTGGTGCGCGACAGCAAAACGGGCGATGTGATTGTGAAGCTGGTCAACCTGCTGCCGGTTCCGGTCAAGACCCAGTTGAACGGGCTGACACAGGAAGAAGGGCAGGTGACTTTACAAGTCCTTTCCGGTACTCCGACCGATCAACAGGCGCGTCCGGTGAAGAAAGGAATCTCCTTGAAGGACTTATCACAGTATGAGATGCCTGCTTATTCGTTGAGTGTGATCCGGATTCATTTGCCAAAATAAAGAGACTGATTGATTCTTGTTTCTTTTTTGACAGATTTCTGAGGTCTGAAAAACGGGGAAAAAACTATTTTGGGCAATATAATTTTAATATGTATGAGATATAAACACGCATTATGGGGCGTAGGCCTTTCTTTATTGTTCTCTTGGGGAATGCTTTCTGCTTCGGCGGCTGTGCCGGCAGGAGAAGAGACTACCGCAAAGGAAACTTTTGAGGTAGGGAAGGGAACATTTCTGTTGAACGGAAAGCCTTTTGTGGTAAAGGCTGCCGAGGTGCATTATCCGCGTATTCCGGAACCTTACTGGGAACAGCGTATTCTTTCTTGTAAGGCATTGGGTATGAACACTCTTTGTCTGTATGTCTTTTGGAACTTACACGAACAGCATCCGGGTGAGTTCGATTTCTCAGGTAACAAGGACATTGCCAAGTTCTGCCGTCTGGCACAGAAACACGGAATGTATGTCATCGTACGTCCGGGACCATACGTCTGTGCAGAATGGGAAATGGGCGGACTGCCTTGGTGGTTGCTGAAGAAAAAAGATGTGCAGCTGCGTACACTTGACCCTTACTATATGGAACGGGTCGGCATCTTTATGAATGAAGTGGGCAAACAGCTGGCCGACTTGCAGCTTTCCCGTGGGGGAAACATCATCATGGTACAGGTGGAAAATGAATACGGTTCGTATGGTATCAACAAGCCTTACGTATCGGCCATCCGTGACATCGTGAAAAAAGCGGGCTTCACCGACGTGCCACTCTTCCAGTGTGACTGGAGTTCCAACTTCACCAACAATGCGTTGGAGGATTTGTTGTGGACAGTCAACTTCGGTACGGGTGCCAATATTGACGAGCAGTTCAAGAAACTGAAGTCCTTGCGCCCGGAGACTCCGATGATGTGCAGTGAGTTCTGGAGCGGCTGGTTCGACCATTGGGGACGGAAGCATGAAACCCGCGATGCGGCTACGATGGTGAGCGGTATCAAGGATATGCTGGACCGGAACATTTCGTTCAGTTTGTATATGACCCACGGAGGTACGACTTTCGGCTGGTGGGGCGGTGCCAACAACCCGGCTTATTCGGCCATGTGCAGTTCCTACGATTATGACGCACCGATCAGTGAGGCCGGATGGACCACTCCGAAGTATTTCCAGTTGCGCGACCTGTTGAAACAATATCTTCCGGAAGGAGAAACTTTACCTGAACCTCCGGCGGCTTTCCCAGTGATTTCTGTACCGGCCATTACGGACTGGAAGGTGGCTCCGTTGTTTGAAAATCTGCCAGAACCTAAACAGTCGGAAGATATCCAGCCGATGGAAATGTTCGACCAGGGCTGGGGAACGATTCTGTATCGCACTACCTTGAAAGAGGATGTGAAAGGTACGTTACATATTGACGAAGTACACGACTGGGCACAGGTGTTTGCCAACGGTAAACTGTTGGGACGTCTGGATCGTCGTCACGGTGAATTTACCTTGCCGTTGAAGGAAACCTTGAAGAAAGGCACTCAGCTGGACATCTTGGTAGAAGCCATGGGGCGTGTGAATTTTGACAAATCTATCCACGACCGGAAAGGTATCACCCAGAAGGTGGAAGTGGTCAACGGCGACCAGGCACAGGAACTGAAAGGCTGGATGGTATATAACCTGCCTCCTTTCTATGAATTTGTCAGTCAGAAAAACTATCAGGCCGGAAAACCGGTAGATGGTCCGGCTTATTATAAAGCGACTTTCCATCTGGACAAGACCGGTGATACATTCTTGGACATGCAGACTTGGGGTAAAGGTATGGTTTGGGTCAACGGACATGCCATGGGACGTTTTTGGGAAATCGGTCCTCAGCAGACCTTGTACATGCCGGGATGCTGGCTGAAGGAAGGTGACAATGAAATTATTGTACTCGATTTGAAGGGCCCGGCCGAAGCCAAAGTGGTTGGCGTGGAAAAACCGATTCTCGACATGTTGCGTGAGAAAGCTCCGGAAACCCATCGCAAAGACGGTCAGAACCTGAATCTGAAAGCTGAAAAGCCGGTGATGACAGGTACGTTCAAGGCAGGCAACGGCTGGCAGGAAGTACGTTTTGAGAAACCGGCAACCGGACGTTATTTCTGTCTGGAAGGAGTTTCCAACTATGACGGTACCAACATTGCCGCTGTGGCTGAAATGGATGTGTTGGGTGCAGACGGAAAACCGGTTTCCCGCGAAAGCTGGAAGATTGTCTATGCCGACAGCGAAGAAACCCGCAGTGGTAACCGTACAGCCGACAAGGTATTCGATTTACAGGAAAGTACCTTCTGGCAGACGGTGGACAATACCGCTTATCCGCATCAGATTGTCATAGATTTAGGAAAAGAATATCAGGTGACAGGTTTCCGTATGCTGCCACGTGCGGAAGCCGGTGCACCAGGTTTGATAAAGGATTATAAGGTATACGTAAAGAAATCAGATTTTACATATTGATTTTCAGTTCGTATAGAACTTAAGGTAATTCAGGAGAAATATCCCGCAACTATTAAGTCTGCGGGATATTTTTTTTGCTTGCTGGAAGAAAAATCCCTTTGTTTCATGTCTTTATGACATTTTTTTTACGAACTTTGCCGCCCAATGTGAAATTAGGTATGCAAGGAGAGTTTGCATCGGATAACAGATGAAAGAATGAACGATTCAAAACCGACATTTAAGGAAATAAACGAAAGTTATACATTAAAAGAAGCCATTGCGGAAGCCAAGCGTTGCCTGAACTGTAAGAATCCTTCTTGTAAGAAGGGATGCCCGATAGAGAATGACATTCCGGGGTTTATCCATGAATTATCAAAAGGGAATATGGGGAACGCTATGGCGATTATTAATGAGAAAAGCAATCTGCCAGCCATCTGCGGTCGTGTTTGTCCGCATGAAAAGCAATGTCAGGGACATTGCGTGCTCTATCCGAAAGGGAAAGGCATTGAAATCGGAAAGCTGGAACGCTTCATCGCCGATTTTGATACGGAGATGAATTTGATTCGTGAGAAACTGCCGCAGAAAACCCGTGGAAAGGTGGCCGTCATCGGTTCGGGTCCTGCCGGACTGACTGTGGCAGGCGACTTGGCCCGCCAGGGTTTCAATGTGACCATTTTTGAAAGTCAGGCGGAAGCCGGCGGTGTCTTGATGTACGGTATTCCGGAATACCGCTTGCCCAAACAGGTGGTACGTCAGGAAATCCAGAAGATTGAAGCGCTGGGAGTGACTTTCGTGTTGAATTGTGTGGTGGGAAAACAGCTGAACATCGATGATCTTTTTGCACAGGGCTATGATGCCATTTTTATCGGTTCGGGTACGGCGTTGCCGAAATCGCTGGATATTCCGGGGGCTGGACTGCGTGGTGTTATTCAAGCCACGTACCTGTTGCACATGGCCAATATTTATAGCGAAGGTACGGTTGGGCGTGATAAAGTGCCGGTGATTGCAGGAGAGCATGTGGCCGTAATGGGTTGCGGCAACGTCGCTATGGATGCGGCTCGTACAGCAGTGCGTATGGGGGCCGCCAGTGTAACGATTGTGTACCGTCGTACGGAAGCTGACATGCCGGCCATTCAGGCAGAGTATCAGGCAGCCGTACAAGAAGGCGTGAAGTTTTTGTGGCAGACCTCTACCACGGAGTTTCTGGGCGATGCGGAAGGAAAGGTCATCGGTTTACGTGCTAATACTCCGGAGGGCGTCAAGGAATATGCCTTCGACCGTATCTGTCTGGCAGTAGGTTCTCGTCCGGCCAGTCGGATTGTATCTACGACCGAAGGCATTGACACCGATGATAACGGCTATGTACTGGTGAAAGAACGTCCGTTTGGTATGACCAGCCGGAAAGGAGTTTTTGCCGGAGGTGACGTGGTGCATCGGCCGCAGACGGTGGTGATGGCCATGAAGGCAGCCAAAAGTGTAGCAGTGGGCATTGCGCAGTATGTAGATGCCATAAAATTATTGAGCGAATAACCTAATTATAAAATAAATACTAAAGTTTAAGCCGTATCTCCTGATAACTCAGGAAAAAGCATTAATTTCGCGAATTCAAAGGAAAGTGTAGAAATTAGATACCAAAAATAAATTTACGACAATGATGGAGCTTGATTTACTCACAGCTGTATCGCCGATTGACGGCCGATACAGAAGCAAAGCGGGAGCTTTGGCCGCTTATTTTTCTGAATATGCGCTCATGAAATATCGTGTGCGGGTAGAAATTGAATATTTCATTACATTGTGTGAGTTGCCGTTGCCGCAGTTGAGTTCATTCGATGCGGCTCGTTTTGAGTCTCTCCGTGATATTTACCGTAACTTCTCGGAAGCAGATGCCGCACGTATCAAAGAAATTGAAAGCGTGACTAACCACGATGTGAAAGCGGTAGAGTATTTCATCAAGGAGCAGTTTGACAAACTGGGTGGTCTGGAACATTACAAAGAATTTATCCACTTCGGACTGACCTCTCAGGATATCAACAACACTTCAGTCCCCTTGTCTATTAAGGATGCGCTGGAAGAAGTGTATTATCCGCAGATTCAGAAGCTGATTGACCAGCTGACAACCTATGCAGAAGAATGGAAGAATATTCCGATGCTGGCAAAAACACACGGTCAGCCGGCTTCTCCGACTCGTCTGGGTAAAGAAATCATGGTGTTTGTATATCGTTTGAACCGTCAGCTGGCGGTGTTGAAGGCTTGTCCGCTGACTGCGAAATTTGGAGGTGCTACCGGTAATTACAACGCACATCACGTAGCTTATCCGGATTTCGACTGGAAGGCATTCGGCAACAAGTTCGTATCGGAGAAACTGGGCTTGGAACGGGAAGAATATACCACACAGATTTCCAACTACGACGGATTGGGAGCTATCTTTGATGCCATGAAGCGTATCAATACCATCATGATTGATATGAACCGTGACTTCTGGCAGTACATCTCTATGGAGTACTTCAAGCAGAAAATCAAAGCAGGTGAAGTAGGCTCCAGTGCTATGCCACATAAGGTGAACCCGATTGACTTTGAAAATGCGGAAGGTAACCTGGGAATGGCCAACGCGATTTTTGCTCATCTGTCTGCCAAGTTGCCGATTTCTCGTCTGCAACGTGACTTGACCGACTCTACAGTGTTGCGTAACATTGGCGTACCGTTCGGACATACCATCATTGCTATCCAGAGTTCCTTGAAGGGGCTCGGCAAACTGTTGCTGAACGAGCATAAGATTTATGAAGACCTGGATAACTGCTGGAGCGTAGTGGCTGAGGCTATTCAGACGATTCTGCGCCGGGAAGCTTATCCGCATCCGTATGAAGCACTGAAGGCTTTGACGCGTACGAACCAGGCTATCACAGAAGCTTCCATCAAGGACTTCATCGAGACACTGAACGTAAGTGAAGACATCAAGAAAGAATTGCGTGCGATTACTCCGCACAACTATACTGGAGTATAATTTAAAACAAACAGATATCGCCCGAGAGGGTATCACAGAGTATTAATTAGCATTAAACAGAAAAATTATGGCAGAAAAAGAATTCAGACAGGAAGGCGAAAACAGCCAGTCTGGCCGCGATGGTTACAAGTCTTATAACAGAGAAGGGTATAATAAGTACGGTAGAGGCGAGAAAAGTAACAGCTACGGTCGCCGTCCGTATAACAATAATAGAGAAGGGGGAGAGGGTTATCGCTCTTCCTATAATCCTCGTTTCAATAACAACAACGGGGAGGACCGTCCGCAGAGAGGTGGCTATGGCAATCGTCCGCAGCGTCCTTATGGCAATCGTCCGTATAATAATAACAATGAAGGAGGCGAACAGCGTTCTTCTTACAACCCGCGTTTCAATAACAACAACGGAGGACGTCCGCAGCGTCCTTATGGCAATCGTCCGTATAATAATAACAATGAAGGAGGCGAACAGCGTCCGTATCGTCCGCGCTTTAACAATGGTGGACAGCAGGGTGGTGAACAGCGCCCGTATCGTCCGCGTTTCAATAACGGTGGACAGCAAGGTGGTTATGGTCGTCCGCAAGGAGGTTATCGTCCACGTACCGCCGACTACAATCCGAATGCGAAATACAGCATGAAGAAGCAGATTGAGTACAAGGATGTGCTGACCGATCCGGATGAGCCGATTCGTTTGAACAAGTTTCTGGCCAATGCGGGAATCTGCTCTCGCCGTGAAGCGGATGAATTCATCACCGCCGGAGTGGTTTCAGTGAACGGTGAGATTGTTACCGAATTGGGTACAAAGGTGAAACGTTCGGATGAAGTGAAGTTCCACGACCAGCCGGTGAGCATCGAGCGCAAGGTGTATGTGTTGCTTAACAAGCCGAAAGATTGTGTGACGACTTCCGATGATCCTCAGGAACGTAAGACCGTGATGGATTTCGTGAAAGGGGCCTGCAAGGAACGTATTTATCCGGTAGGGCGTCTGGACCGCAATACCACAGGAGTCCTTCTGCTGACCAATGATGGAGACTTGGCTTCCAAGCTGACTCATCCAAAGTTCCTGAAGAAGAAAATCTACCATGTATATTGCGACAAGAACGTGACGAAAGCAGATTTGGATCAGATTGTACAGGGTATTACACTGGATGACGGAGAAATCCATGCCGATGCTGTCAGCTACGCATCGGATACGGACAAATCGCAGGTAGGGATTGAAATCCACTCTGGAAAGAACCGTATCGTACGTCGTATTTTCGAGTCACTGGGATATCGGGTAGTAAAATTGGACCGTGTCTATTTTGCCGGACTGACCAAGAAGGGACTTCGCCGAGGCGACTGGCGTTATCTGACGGAACAGGAAGTGGCCATGTTGCGTATGGGGTCTTTTGAATAAGGAGAAATAAATTGAACACAGGGATAGGCGGATACCAAATATCTCTGTGTTTTTTAGATTAATTGATAAAACATAGAATCAAAATGGAAACAATTCGTAGAACAAAGATTGTTGACCTGCTGAAGCGTGAAGATTTTGGCGCGATGGTCAATGTGAAAGGTTGGGTGCGTACTCGCCGTGGTAGCAAGCAAGTAAACTTTATTGCATTGAATGATGGTTCTACTATAAATAATGTGCAGATTGTGGTCGACTTGGCTAATTTCGACGAGGAATTGCTGAAACTGATTACTACCGGTGCATGTCTGAGCGTGAACGGAGAGCTGGTGAAGTCAGTCGGTGCCGGACAGGCTGCAGAAATCCAGGCACGTGAAATCGAAGTGCTGGGTACTTGCGACAATACTTATCCGTTGCAGAAGAAGGGACACTCTATGGAATTCTTGCGTGAAATCGCTCATTTGCGCCCGCGTACGAATACGTTTGGTGCTGTATTCCGTATCCGTCATAACATGGCAATCGCCATTCATAAATTCTTCCATGAAAGAGGTTTCTTCTATTTCCATACTCCGTTGATCACCGCTTCCGACTGCGAAGGAGCAGGACAGATGTTTCAGGTAACGACCATGAACCTCTATGACTTGAAGAAGGATGAGAACGGGTCTATCATTTATGACAATGACTTTTTTGGAAGACAGACCAGTCTGACGGTTTCCGGACAGCTGGAAGGTGAGCTGGCTGCTACTGCCTTGGGAGCTATCTATACGTTTGGACCGACTTTCCGTGCGGAAAATTCCAATACGCCGCGTCACTTGGCTGAATTCTGGATGATTGAACCGGAAGTGGCTTTCAATGATATCAACGACAATATGGACTTGGCTGAAGAGTTCATCAAATATTGTGTGCAGTGGGCATTGGATAATTGCTACGACGATGTGAAGTTCTTGAACGACATGTTTGACAAGGGCTTGATTGAACGTCTGCAGGGGGTATTGAAAGAATCTTTCGTGCGTCTGCCTTATACAGAAGGTATAAAAATTTTGGAAGAAGCGGTAGCCAACGGTCACAAGTTTGAGTTTCCGGTTTACTGGGGTGTAGATTTGGCTTCAGAACATGAACGCTTCCTGGTAGAAGAACACTTCAAACGTCCGGTTATTCTGACTGATTATCCGAAAGAAATCAAGGCCTTCTACATGAAACAGAACGAAGACGGTAAGACCGTACGTGCCATGGATGTCTTGTTCCCGAAGATCGGAGAAATCATCGGTGGTTCAGAACGTGAAGCGGATTATGACAAGTTGCTGGCCCGCATTCAGGAATTGCACATCCCGATGAAAGATATGTGGTGGTATCTGGATACTCGTAAGTACGGTTCATGTCCTCATTCAGGTTTCGGACTGGGCTTCGAGCGACTGCTGTTGTTTGTGACTGGTATGTCGAATATCCGTGATGTGATTCCGTTCCCGCGTACCCCGCGCAATGCTGAATTCTAAGAGTAAATAATATTTTTGTAAGGAGAGAAAAAGTCATTCCAAGCGGAATGACTTTTTTTTATGCGTTTTTGGTAGAAAAAAGTGCATAAAATGCGTGATCTTCAAATTATTTTATAATTTTGTAGGTAACCTAACGAGTAATTCTAATACTTTAAGTTATGAAAATACGTTATTTCTTTCTGATGGCATTTTTAATGCTTTTGGCTGTCGGCAATTCGGTGGCTCAGGATGTGCAGGAGAAGACTCCAATCACTTTACATGGGGTATGGCAGATGTGTTTTTATCGTTCTAATTCTCCGGATATTCCCGGTGAACTTAAGACAAGTAATTCATTGAAGATTCTTTCAGATGACGGACACTTTACGAATCTACTGATGATGCAGACGGGGGCTGTGATTTTGGGGTATGGTACCTACGAAATCAACAATGAGGGCCTTTATACGGAATATGTAGAGAAGAACGTACATCTTCCACAATTAAACGGGGGAAAGAATGAAATGTACTTCGAACTGAAGGAAAACGGAACGTTGATGTATGTGAAATATTTTCTGAAAAATGACGCCAATGGAAATGAAATTGATTCGTGGTGTCATGAAATTTGGAAGAAAGTTGAAATGTCATCGGTTTACCCGGGTGATGAACTGCGATGAGGAAATCTGAAAATGAAGAATAAAGAAGAAAGGTGGTTCCGGGATGAGGTCCGGATGCCGCCTTTCTTGTTTTTGGACGTAGAGTCGCTATTCATAATCAATCGTTTATCCCGCGAAAAAAAAACTTAAAATCTTTGTCGGTTAAAAGAAAAGCCGTACCTTTGCAAGCCGATTATTATCAACTAGTGATAAATTTTTAATTCTGAGTGCTTTATTCTTCTTTGTCCGGGAAGAGTAGGGCGGGAGGAATTTGTTTTTTAGTAGTTAACATTTTAAAAAAGATTTAAGAGTGGATACTTTAAGTTACAAGACCATTTCTGCAAACAAGGAAACAGCAACGAAAGAATGGGTTGTTGTGGATGCTACCGATCAGGTTGTAGGCCGTCTCGGTGCGAAAGTTGCAAAGTTGTTGAGAGGTAAGTACAAACCTAACTTCACCCCTCATGTAGACTGCGGTGATAACGTAATCATTATCAACGCAGACAAAGTGAAATTTACAGGTAAGAAAATGACTGACAAGATTTACCTGAGCTATACAGGTTATCCTGGTGGTCAGCGTGAAATTACTCCGGCTCGTCTGATGGCAAAACCGAATGGCGCTGAAAAATTGATGAAGAGAGTAGTTAAAGGTATGCTTCCTAAGAATCGTCTGGGAGCTAAGTTGCTGGGCAACTTGTATGTTTACGAAGGAAGTGAACACAAACACGAAGCTCAGACTCCGAAAGTAATCGATATTAATTCACTTAAATAATAAAGAATGGAAGTAGTAAATGCATTAGGCAGACGTAAAAGCGCAGTTGCTCGCGTTTTCGTAAGCGAAGGTACAGGAAAGATTACTATTAACAAGAGAGACCTTGCACAGTACTTTCCATCAACTATTCTGCAGTATGTAGTTAAACAGCCGTTGAACAAATTGGAAGTGGCTGAAAAATATGATATCAAAGTAAACTTGTGTGGTGGTGGTTTCACTGGTCAGTCTCAGGCTTTGCGCCTGGCTATCGCCCGTGCACTGGTTAAAATCAACCCTGAAGACAAGAAAGCTCTTCGTGCAGAAGGCTTCATGACTCGCGATTCTCGTTCTGTTGAACGTAAGAAACCGGGACGTCCGAAAGCACGTCGTAGATTCCAGTTCAGTAAACGTTAACGAGGGGACAAGTTGGATAAGGGACAAGTTGGCAAGGATACTCTCTTATGGATTATTTCCTTGTTGCCTCGTCAACTGATACCTCGTCACCTAAAGAAGCGTTTAGTATCTAAACTGCCAGGATTCTTCCTGCAAGCATTTGTCGGAAAGACTACCGGACAGTTGGTTCAATAAACAAAAAAGAAAGTAAACGATTAAAAATTAAAGACAATGTCAAGAGTAAATTTTGATACATTATTGGAGGCTGGTTGCCACTTCGGACACCTTAAAAGAAAGTGGAACCCTGCAATGGCTCCTTATATTTTCATGGAACGCAACGGTATTCATATCATCGATTTGAACAAGACTGTTGCTAAAGTTGATGAAGCTGCTGAAGCTTTGAAACAAATCGCAAAATCAGGAAAGAAAGTCCTGTTCGTTGCTACTAAGAAACAAGCTAAACAGGTAGTAGCTGAGAAAGCTGCTTCTGTAAACATGCCGTACGTTATCGAACGTTGGCCGGGTGGTATGTTGACTAACTTCCCGACTATCCGTAAGGCTGTGAAGAAAATGGCTACTATCGATAAATTGACTAACGATGGCACTTATTCTAACTTGTCAAAGAGAGAAATTCTGCAGATTTCTCGTCAGCGTGCTAAATTGGAAAAGAACCTCGGTTCTATCGCTGATTTGACTCGTCTGCCGTCTGCTTTGTTCGTAGTCGACGTAATGAAAGAAAACATCGCGGTTCGCGAAGCTAACCGTTTGGGTATCCCTGTATTTGCTATTGTAGATACAAACTCTGATCCGACAAATGTTGATTTCGTAATTCCGGCAAACGATGACGCTACGAAGTCTGTAGAAGTAATCTTGGATGCTTGCTGCGCTGCTATGGCAGAAGGTCTGGAAGAAAGAAAAGCTGAGAAGGTAGATATGGAAGCTGCTGGTGAAAACGCACCGAAAGCTGCTAAGAAAAAATCTACTAAGGCTCGCATGGACAAGGCTGAAGAAGATGCAATCAATGCATCTAAGGCTGCTGCGTACATGAGCAAGGACGAAGAAGAAGCCTAAATAAAGTAAGTTGAGAATTGAAAATTGGAAATTGGGAAGACTGTATTCTCGATTCTCAATTCTCAATTCTCAACTTTGTTTTTATGCATATTATTAACTCAAAATAAATAAAGATATTATTATGGCTGTAAGTATGGCTGATATCACCAAGCTTCGTAAAATGACAGGAGCTGGTATGATGGACTGTAAAAATGCTTTGACAGAAGCTGAAGGCGATTTCGACAAAGCAGTAGAAATTATCCGTAAAAAAGGACAGGCTGTAGCTGCAAAACGTTCTGACCGCGAAACTTCAGAAGGTTGTGTGCTGGCTAAATCAACTGGCGACTATGCAGCAATGATTGCTTTGAAGTGTGAAACTGACTTCGTAGCTAAGAATGCTGACTTCGTAGCGCTGACTCAGGCTATCCTGGATGCGGCTATCGCTAACAAATGCAAGACTTTGGATGAAGTGAAAGCTCTTCCGATGGGTAGCGGTACAATTGCTGATGCAATTGTAGAGCGTAGTGGTATCACAGGTGAAAAGACTGAATTGGATGGTTACAACTTCGTTTCGGGCGCTTGCACTGCTGTTTACAACCACATGAACAAGAACCAGCTTTGTACTATTGTAGCTTTCAACAAGGTTTGTGACGAAAAGATTGCTCACGAAATCTGTATGCAGATTGCAGCTATGAACCCGATTGCCATCGATGAAGCAGGTGTTCCTGAAGCTGTAAAACAGGAAGAAATCAACGTGGCTATTGAAAAGACGAAAGCTGAACAGATTCAGAAGGCAGTAGAAGCTGCTTTGAAGAAAGCTGGTATCAACCCGG
This sequence comes from uncultured Bacteroides sp., assembly GCA_900552075.1. Classification (GTDB taxonomy): domain Bacteria; phylum Bacteroidota; class Bacteroidia; order Bacteroidales; family Bacteroidaceae; genus Phocaeicola. Next base: position 116,842 of record URYL01000002.1, read on the forward strand.
CTCATGTAGACAGTGAAGAGCACATGGAAAGCAACATGGCAAAGGGTTGGATTTCTGCTGAAGATGTAGCTAAGGCTAAGGAAATCAAAGAAACTGTAGCTGCTGAAAAGGCTGCCAACCTGCCGCAGGCTATGATTGAAAACATTGCGAAGGGTCGTCTGGGCAAGTTCTTGAAAGAAGTTTGTCTGTTGAACCAGGAAAGCATCATGGAACCGAAGAAAACAGTTGCTGATGTATTGAAAGAAGCTGATCCTGAATTGGCTATCACTGAGTTCAAACGCTTCACTTTGCGCGCTGAATAATCATTGTTCAATATCCTTTTTCGGGCATGCCATTTGGTATGCCCGATTTGTTTTACGGCTGTTTGTTTCAAGCAGCCGTTTTTTATTGATTATTATCAGGAAAAGTAATCTTTCAAGCTGGATATTTTGTATTTTTGCTGCCGGAAAACATAGAATGAAATTCTAACTTTTAAACAAAATAGATTATGGCAAAGAAAGCGCTTTTAATGATTTTGGATGGTTGGGGATGTGGCGACCATCAGAAAGATGATGTAATCTTCAATACTCCGACTCCTTACTGGGACAGCCTGCTGGCTACCTATCCTCACTCACAGCTGCAGGCTAGTGGTGAAAATGTAGGTCTTCCCGACGGACAGATGGGTAACTCTGAAGTAGGTCACCTGAATATCGGTGCCGGACGTATCGTATATCAGGACTTGGTGAAGATTAACCGTGCTTGTGCCGACAACAGTATCCTGAAGAACAAAGAAATCGTGTCTGCTTTCTCATACGCAAAAGAGCATGGCAAGAACATGCACTTCATGGGATTGACTTCTAACGGTGGTGTACACTCTTCTTTGGATCACCTGTTTAAATTGTGTGACATCGCAAAAGAATACGGACTGGAAAATACATTCATCCACTGCTTCATGGACGGTCGTGATACAGACCCGAAGAGTGGTAAAGGATTTATCGAGCAGCTGACTGCGCATTGTGAGAAATCAGCCGGAAAGGTTGCGTCTATTGTAGGACGTTTCTACGCAATGGACCGTGACAAACGTTGGGCTCGTGTAAAAGAAGCATACGATTTGCTGGTAAGTGGTATCGGTAAGAAGGCTACTGACATGGTACAGGCTATGCAGGAATCATACGACGAAGGTGTGACTGACGAATTCATCAAACCGATTGTCAATGCCAACTTCGACGGTACCATCAAGGAAGGCGATGTAGTAATCTTCTTCAACTATCGTAACGACCGTGCGAAAGAGCTGACTATCGTATTGACCCAGCAGGATATGCCGGAAGAAGGTATGAAGACTATCCCGGGATTGCAGTACTACTGCATGACTCCGTACGATGCTTCTTTCAAGGGTGTTCACATTCTGTTCGATAAGGAAAATGTACAGAACACACTGGGCGAATACCTGGCTAACAACGGAAAGACTCAGCTGCACATTGCAGAAACAGAAAAATATGCACACGTAACCTTCTTCTTCAACGGTGGACGTGAAACTCCGTATGCCAACGAAGACCGTATCCTGGTTCCTTCACCGAAGGTTGCAACTTACGACTTGAAGCCGGAAATGAGCGCATACGAAGTAAAAGATAAACTGGTAGAAGCTATCGGTACACAGAAATATGACTTCATCGTAGTGAACTATGCAAACGGTGACATGGTAGGTCATACAGGTATCTATGAAGCAATTGAAAAGGCTGTAGTGGCTATCGACAACTGTGTGAAAGATACTGTAGAAGCTGCCAAGGCAAACGGTTATGAAGTGATCATCATTGCCGACCATGGAAATGCCGACCACGCTTTGAATGCTGACGGTACACCAAATACGGCTCACTCTTTGAATCCGGTTCCGTTTGTATACGTAACAGAGAACAAGAATGCCAAGGTAGAAAACGGTGTATTGGCTGATGTAGCTCCTTCTATCCTGCACATTCTGGGTATGGCTCAGCCGGCAGAAATGACAGGTCGCGACCTGATTAAATAAGAATCCACAGTGATTTAGAATATAGAGCCGGGGTTCGTTATCGGAAGATAATGGACTCCGGTTTTTTTATGCGTTATGCCAGCACAATGATACTTCAGATAGTAGGAAACGCTGGCAATGCAGTCTTGGACAAAATAAAAAGCCGCAAAGTAAATAAGAGGAATTACTTTGCGGCTTTCTGTCAAAACAGAGTGTATTATGCTTTTACTCCGTTGTATTCGTCAGATACAGTTAATTTTTTGCGGCCTTTAGCGCGACGTGCTGCCAATACTCGGCGACCGTTTGCGGTAGCCATTCTTTCACGGAAACCGTGTTTGTTTCTTCTCTTTCTGTTAGAGGGTTGGAATGTTCTTTTCATTTTCGTATATACTATTTTATGTTATTATTCCATGCGTTCGGGCTGCAAAATTAGTGACTTTTTTTTAATAATCAAAGTGCTAAATCATTTTTAGACAAATCTTTTTGCGTTTTTTCGCGATTTAGATTAATTTTGCAACCGTATTCAGAGAATAAATCAAACTATTACATAATAATAAAGGATTTAAGTTATGATTAATGCTCAAGACATTAAAATCGGAACCGCTATCCGTATGGATGGCAAATTGTATTTCTGCATTGACTTCCTGCATGTAAAACCGGGTAAAGGAAACACTTTCATGCGTACTAAACTGAAAGATGTGGTAGACGGATATGTATTGGAACGTCGTTTCAACATCGGTGAAAAACTGGAAGATGTACGTGTAGAACGTCGTCCTTATCAGTTCTTGTACAAAGAAGGTGATGATTATATTTTCATGAACCAGGAAACTTTCGAACAGGTGCCTATCGCTCATGACCTGATTGAAGGTGTAGACTTCCTGAAAGAAGAAATGATTGTAGAAGTTGTTTCTGATGCTTCTACTGAAACTATCTTGTTCGCAGAATTGCCGGTAAAAGTTCAGCTGAAGGTTACTTACACTGAACCGGGTCTGAAAGGTGATACTGCTACTAACGCTACTAAGCCTGCTACTGTAGAAACTGGAGCTACTGTACGTGTTCCGTTGTTCATCAACCAGGATGAAACTATCGAAGTAGATACTCGCGACGGTTCTTACGTAGGTCGTGTAAAAGCTTAATGCTGACAGATTCTGAATTTTCAGATAAAAAGAAAGCCGCATTGGATGATTCCGGTGCGGCTTTCTTTTTGTCGTTTATCGATAATGTAAGTAGTCTATATCTACATATCCAGATTCACTTTTGTCGTTGAAGCAATAGATGCCGATGCGGTCTCCCCGATAGTTTCCCCATACCATTTGATACGGTTCCCCAAACTGAATGAAATTATCTCCATCCAGGCTGTAATAATATTGTGATTTCCCATCCATTCCCCAACAAGTTTTGAACCAGACAAACGAAGTAGAAATTTCGTTTCCTTTTAGGATGTGGCCATTATTCCGATATTCGATAAAATACTGCGTTCCTTCTTTTACTACACCAAGAGCCGAATGATGAGAAGAAAAATGGCAAATCCCATTTCTTTGTCCGTTGGCCATCTGCGAAATGTCCATTTTCACAATCACCTCGTTATCTTGTTTCCGGAATGTACGCTGTGTAAGCGTGTTTCCCGCTTTTAGGAGTTGATTACTTTCTATCGGGCGGAAAGCTTTCAGACGCATCCATCCGGGACGTTCTGTCAGAGAAAAGAACTCTTTTCGAGGCTGGTAGTTCCATTGCCATTGTGGACCTAGTATTTCGCTGTCAAAGTCATCACTTCTTGAAAGTGTCAGTTTCGGTAATGAGAAGGCTGGCATGGGAGCTTCCCATTGCATGGTACCGATTTGCTGTGGCAGAACTTTTCCGATGAGTGGCCAGCCGTCTATCCATGTAACGGGGAGCAGACTGACAATTCGCCCGCTCCAGTCGCCTGTACCGTGATGAGTCAGAAAATACCATTTCCCGTCTTTTCCTTGTATGATGCCTCCCTGATTGGGCTCCATGGCTTCTCTGCTGGCTAGTGCAAGCTGTTTTTCTTCTTTATAAGGTCCAAATAGCTTTTTGGAGCGCCTTGCCATCACGTATCGTCCTGTTCCCGCTTTGTGCTCACTGAAAACCAGATAATACCATTCTCCAACTTTTATCAGTTTATTGGCTTCCCTTCCGTTTCCTGAATGAATAAGCTTGGCCGATTTTCTGTCGATACTTTTCCCGTCTTTTGCCATGGGAAAGAGATAAGTCTTGTATCCGTCCGCGAAATGAGTCCCTACGAAACAAGCTTTCCCGTTTTCGTCCCAGAAAGCCGTGCAGTCATCCCAGCCTGCTTCCAGCAAGAGAGGGGTAAGTGGTTCCCACGGTCCTTCGGGTTTGGAAGAGGAAGTCATGAAGTATCCTTCATCCGGTGTGCCGAAGAACAGGTAAAAGCGTTCATTATGGTAACGCAAGGTACCAGCCCATACTCCCCGTGCATAGCGGTCCATCTGGTTCCAGTTCAATTTGTCTCCTATTTGTGTCAGGTCACTGATAATATTCCCACAGAACTCCCAGTTTACGAGGTCTTTGGAGTGTAGCAGGGTCATACCTGGAGAAAATTGGAAAGTAGAAGAAATGGCATAGTAATCGTCTCCCACCTGAATGCAGTCTATGTCACTGTAATCGGCCGGAATGATGGGATTGCGATAGGTGCCATCATTTTGTTCTCCCCATTTTTCCCAGCTTCCCCATACGGGATTGGATTCATTAGAGGTGTTTTGAGCAGTAGTGTTGCTTAGAAAGCAAAAACCGGTTATCAGGCCGGCAAATAAAATCCGTTGTATCATAAAAGTTTAATTCCTTTGTTTTCTTTTAATGTAATGTTTTTTACCTTTCCGTTGAAGCAGACTTTCGTCTTTCCGCCTTTGCGTGACTGAATGTACAAGGATGTGACTTTACCGTCTTTCCATTCCATGTCGACGATGAATCCTCCACGTGCACAGATGCCTTTCACACTGCCGTCTTTCCATTCTGTAGGTAGAGCCGGGAGTAGCTGGATGCTGTTTTCGGACGATTGCATCAGCATTTCAATCACGCCGGCACAACCTCCGAAGTTGCCGTCAATCTGGAACGGAGAGTGGGCGTCGAGCAGGTTCGGATATGTACCTCCTCCGCGACGGGCATCTTTTCCTTTGTAGTTGTCCGGACTGACATAATTCAGCAGACGGCGATAGATGTGGTAGGCATTCTTGCTGTCTTTCAGGCGGGCATACAAGTTGACACGCCAGCCGGTGCTCCATCCGGTAGTTTTGTCTCCTTTGATTTCCAGCGTACGGGCACAGGCCTTGGCCAGGTCGGGAGTGCTTTCCACTGACAGGTGGTGGCCCGGATACAAACCGAACAGGTGTGATTGGTGGCGGTGTTGCGGGTCTTCATCACTCCAGTCGTGGAACCATTCCTGCAGATTGCCTTTTTGGCCAATCTGATAAGGTAATATGCGATTCAGGGTCTTTTCAATCTGTTTCCGGAATTCTTTGTCCGTACCGAGGGCTTCGGCAGCCTTGGACGCATCAATCAGGCATTCGCGGGTCATGGCCAGGTCGGCTGTACAGCCGTAAGAAGTGGCACCTACATACCCGTCGGGCGTCACGAACTTGTTCTCCGGAGAAGTTCCCGGTGAAGTGATTAGTTTGCCGTCCTTTTCAATCAGCCAGTTCAGGCAGAATTCGGCAGCTCCTTTCAGTACCGGATAATATTGCTGCAAGAAAGTCTTGTCTTGTGTAAAGGCATAGCGTTCCCAGATATGGGTCGACAACCAAGCACCTCCCATGGTCCAGCAGGCCCATGAAGGGTCGCCTCCGTGCAGGCCTACCGGGCAGGTCATGGCCCAGATATCCGTGTTCTGTCCCAGACACCATCCTTTGTCTACGCCATAATAGGCCTTGGCGGTCTCTTCCCCTGTATGTTGCAGGTTGGCGATGAATTCCATCAGCGGACGGTGCATCTCACTCAGGTTGGCTGTTTCGGCAGCCCAGTAGTTTTCCTCTAAGTTGATGTTGCTGGTATAGTTGCAGCTCCAGGGTGGGAGCAGCTTTTCGTTCCACAGTCCTTGCAGGTTGGCCGGAACCCCCGGGGTACGCGAACTGGAAATGAGCAGGTAGCGGCCGTACTGGAAATACAAGGCTTCCAGTTCCGGGTTCTTCTGGGCTTTGTCGGTATATTGCAGCAACTGTACGTCAGTCGGCAGACTGGCGATGGCTTTCTCGGTTGTGCCGAGATTCAGTTCTACGCGGTTGAAGAACGACTGGTAGTCGGTCACGTGGGCCTTTTCAAGTGTGTCGAATGATTTCTGTGCGGCCTGGTTCATTCGCTGTGCCACCAGGTTTCGGTAGTCACGGCCTTCTTTCATCGGGTCCTTGTCGAAGCCGTTGAAGCTGGTCACGTTGGCTACTAAAATCAGCGCTTCTTTTCCGCCGGCTATCTTCAGTTCACCCGACGGAAAACTCTTCACTTGGCTGCCTGGGGCAATCACTCGGATTAGGGTACGGAAATGCGTGCCTCGTTCCGGATCGTACAGATGCTTGTTTTTCATGTCGTCGAGATACACCGGATAAGAATGATAGGCAGCGTAACCCTCCGCAGAGATTTCATTGCCCGTGGCCGTAGTGGCATGAGGCAGGAGCGAGTTGAAGGCAAGTGTGGCTTGAAGTCCCTTTTCACTTTCTGTCTGCAGGCGGAGTACGAGGACAGAATCGGGAGCCGAAGCGAAGTAGTCGCAGGAGAACGCTTTTCCATTCCGTTGGTAACTGGTTCGGGCGAGCGCCTGCCGGATGTCCAGTGTTCGCTGATAGCCGGTTATCTTTGCCGGGGTGTCCAGGTAAGTGATGGAGAGCTGTCCCAGCGGCTGGTAGTTTTCACTGTAGTGTCCTTGCACCTTCCGTTGGGCAAGGTCAGCGCCTCGGTAGTCTTCTTTGTCGAGCAAGGCCCGGATTTCTGGAATGGCCTTGTAGGCATCGGGCGTCGTGACTTTTCGGTCAGGTTCACCGGTCCATAGTGTCAAGTCGTTCAGGGAGAGGACATCCTTGTCCGTACCTCCATAAAGAATGGCTCCCATCGTACCGTTTCCGATAACAAGAGCCTCTTCAAAATATTCCGCAGGCCGGTCGTAGTGCAGCACCAGCTGGTTTTGTGCGGAAAGTGAGAATGTAGGCAATGAAATGGTGCAGGCCATTACCACAATGCCCTTCCATTTGCGAATAAAAATACTTTTCATAGTGTATGTGTTAATAAAGATAATTAGCAGCCGCAAGTTATCAAGAAAATTTCGGAAAGGCAAAAAATGGGCTTTAAACATGTAAAAAAACGGGGGTAAAAAACGTCCTTGCGTTTGAATGGAAACGCAAGTGCATTCGAAGTCAAACGCAAGGACGTTTTGTCTCAAACGCAAGTGCGTTTGGATTGAAACGCACTTGTGTTTTCTGAGGATTTCTGAAAGGTCACAAAAAAAGCCTTCCCATCGTCACGATGGAAAGGCTTTTCTTTATTTTTCCCGAAAAATAATCAATTATTTTTTCTTGTGGTTTGCATAACGGCTCATGAACTTGTCCACACGTCCTGCTGTATCCACCAGTTTAGACTTACCAGTGTAGAACGGGTGAGATGAGCTGGAGATTTCTAGCTTAACCAACGGATAAGTTTCTCCTTCGAATTCAATTGTGTCTTTAGTAGCACAGGTTGAACGAGACAGGAACATGTCGCCGTTTGACATGTCTTTAAACACTACCGGACGGTAGTTTTCAGGATGAATGCCTTTTTTCATTTTAGTATATACTTTTTGTTGTTATTATTGACAAATAAATATGTGGTAACACCGATAAAGTGTGTAATGGTCTATTTCGGGTTGCAAAGATACGCTATTTCTTTGAAACTAAAAAGAAATCACTGAAAAAAATATTCTGTCAGTCAAAGGCTTTTATATAAAGGTGACTTGATTTTTGTCACATCTACTTTGCATCCTTGCCACATCTTCGGGCAAATATTCTGGTTAAAATTGATTTGTCTCAAGAAAAGACAGAAAATCTCCGATTCAGGATATTGCTAATTCTTTTTATATTGTTACTTTTGCAGATGGAATTAATTACTAACAATTATAAAACTTACAAAAATGGTTAATTACAAAGAGTTAGGCTTGGTGAACACAAGAGATATGTTTGCCAGAGCAATCAAAGGTGGATATGCTATCCCTGCTTTCAATTTCAATAATATGGAACAGTTGCAGGCCATCATTAAGGCTGCTGTAGAAACAAAATCTCCGGTAATTCTCCAGGTTTCTAAAGGTGCTCGTAACTATGCTAACCAGACTTTGCTGCGTTACATGGCAGAAGGTGCTGTAGAATATGCAAAGGAACTGGGTTGTGCACATCCTGAAATCGTGCTTCACCTTGACCACGGAGATTCATTCGAACTGTGCAAGTCTTGCATCGACATGGGATTCTCTTCAGTAATGATCGACGGTTCTCATCTGCCATACGAAGAAAACGTAGCTTTGACTAAGAAAGTAGTTGACTATGCACATCAGTTCGACGTAACTGTTGAAGGTGAACTGGGTGTATTGGCTGGTGTAGAAGATGAAGTTTCTGCAGAACACCACACTTATACTAACCCTGAAGAAGTTATCGACTTCGCTACTCGTACAGGTTGCGACTCATTGGCTATCTCAATCGGTACTTCTCACGGTGCTTACAAGTTCAAACCTGAACAGTGCCACGTAGATCCGGCTACTGGTCGTCTGGTTCCTCCTCCATTGGAATTCGCTGTACTGGACGCTGTAATGGAAAAACTTCCGGGATTCCCTATCGTTCTTCACGGATCTTCATCAGTTCCTCAGGAAGAAGTGGACACTATCAACAAATATGGTGGCAAGCTGGAAGCTGCTATCGGTATTCCTGAAGATCAGTTGCGTAAGGCTGCTAAATCTGCAGTTTGCAAGATCAACATCGACTCAGACTCTCGTCTGGCTATGACTGCTGCTATCCGTAAAGTATTCGCTGAAAAACCGGCTGAATTCGACCCGCGTAAATACCTGGGCCCGGCTCGTGACAACATGGAAAAACTTTACAAGCACAAAATCATCAACGTATTGGGTTCTGACAACAAGTTGGCTCAGTGCTAATCGTGTTTGATACTTATCACACCTGATAAAATGAAAAAAGGCTGCTTCCCTTTCGGGAGGCTGCCTTTTTTATTTGTTTGCGTTCTTTTTTACCAGAACTTGTTCTGCGAGGGGTTGTATTCAAATCCCACCGCTTTCAGACGGTTCACGATATCTTCCTTGCTTACGTTCAGGTCGGCACAAAGTGCGTCGAGCGAAGGGTAATAGTCTCTCAATTTCATGTTGATGAAGCTGAACAGCATCATCGGGTCTTTGGGTAATTCCATATTCTGAATTTGTTTTTACGGATTCTTCTTTTTTCGGGTTGCAAAGTTACGGCTTTTATTGTTTCCTTGTACTTATTCGGTTGATAATTTATTTGTTATCTTTGCAGGGCTATGTCAACCAAACGAGTGATAGAAGATAGAGATTTCCGCCGTATTGTGATTGCCACCCGCCGCGGGGCAAGAAATATCACGATGCGTGTGAAGCCCGATGGCTTGTATCTCACGGTGCCGCCCTACAGCAAGACTGATAAGGTGCTGTCTACGCTGGAACAGTTCCGGGCTGACTTGCTGGAGCGTTTCCGCCAGGTGGCCCAGCAGGCCTTGGACTTTAATTTCCGGATAGAGGCCGATTGTTTCCGTCTGTCGTTGGAACCCAGCCAGCTGAAATGTTTTACCGTGCGGTTACGGCCCTCGGGCGAAGTGACCGTGTTTTGTCCGGCGAACACCGATTTCTCGGACGAGGCCGTGCAGAAGCTGGTGCGGGCAGCCATTGTGCGGGCCCTGAAGAAAGTGGCCTCGGAATTTTTACCTCCCTTGCTGAATGTATGGGCTGAACGTTTCGGCCTGACTTATCGGAAGGTGCGGATTACAGGTGCCCGTTCGCGGTGGGGCAGTTGCACGTCGGCCCGCACCATCAGTCTTTCCTGCTATCTGATGCTGGTACCTTCCCACCTGATTGATTATGTCATCCTGCACGAACTGGCTCATACGAGGGAGATGAACCATGGCCCCCGTTTTTGGGAACTGCTGAACGATATGACGGCAGGACAAGCCTTGCGGTTGCGTGCGGAACTTCGTCGGTTTCATCCTTCTTTCTGAGATATTTAAAAAGAAGGGATGTTGTGTCTTTTATACACTTTTTTGATGTAAATTTGCATCGGAAAAGGTGAGGTAAAAAAGATTGTTTGAATGAAAAAAAGTTTGTTGGCGTTGGCTTCCGGTACGTTGGGGCTAGGCATCGCCGAATTTGTTATGATGGGAATCCTTCCCCATGTAGCTCGTGATTTAGGTATTAGCATTCCCCAGGTGGGACATTTTATTTCGGCGTATGCCATCGGCGTGTGTGTAGGTGCTCCGTTGACAGTGCTGATTGCCCGTACACGGCCTTTGAAACAGATATTGTTGGGACTGGCAGCCATCTATGTGATAGGAAATCTCTGTGCGGCGCTTTCGCCGGGCTATTGGATGCTGTTGCTGATGCGTTTCGTGTCGGGACTTCCCCATGGAGCCTTTTTTGGAGTGGGTTCCATCGTAGCCGAGAAAGTGGCCGATAAAGGTAAGACTTCGCAAGCCGTAGCACTGATGATTGCAGGTATGACCATTGCCAACTTGTTTGGCGTACCTTTGGGTACGTTGCTGAGCACGTTGTTTTCCTGGCGTTTCCCCTTTCTGTTCAATGCGTGCTGGGGACTGCTGGTGTTCTATTTGGTATGGAAGTGGATTCCTTCGCTGCCGGCTTTACCCGATACAGGGTTGAAGGGACAGTTCCGTTTCCTGCGTAACTTGGCTCCGTGGCTCATTATCCTGACCACGATGTTCGGCAACGGAGGCGTGTTCTGCTGGTTCAGCTATGTCACTCCGCAGATGCTGCACGAAGCCGGATTCCAGCCGGAAAGTCTGACATGGATTATGATGCTGGCCGGGCTGGGAATGACGCTCGGCAACCTGATTGGCGGACGTTGCGGTGATTTATACGGGCTGGCTCCGGTAGTACAGTTCACGCAGGTGTTCATGATGCTGGCTTTGCTGGGTACTTTCCTCTTTGCTGGAGTGCCGTGGCTTTCCGTCTTATTGATGTTCGTCTGTGCGGCTGCCCTGTTTGCCGTGTCACCTCCCCAGCAGCTGTTGCTGTTGCAGAATTCGCGTGGAAGTGAGATGATGGGAGCTGCCTGCGTGCAGATTGCCTTCAATCTGGGCAATGCCGTAGGAGCATACGCCGGAGGACTGCCGATTGACGCCGGACTGGGTTATCGGTATCCGGCACTGGTGGGAGTCTTTGTGGTGGCCTTGGGATGGATTTGCGTCACCTGGTATATCAGGCGGGAGCGCAGGTGCCTTCTGAAAAGAAAAACGACAGATACGGTTGTATCATAAAACAATATACTATGAGATTGCTTTTGTTGACTTTGATAATATGGTTGGGAGGATGTTCTTTTCGTCTGGACGCAAAAGATACATTCTTCTCAAAATATAATTTTTATCACATAACTGAAGAGTCAGGCTTACCTAACAACTCGGTGACTTCCGTGATAAAAGATTCGTTCGGTTACATTTGGATTGCCACCCAGGATGGACTGGCACGTTACGACGGTTATCGGTTCTTGCGTTATGACGTAGAAGAGCCTTTTTACCGCTTGAAGGGAAGTTATGTGTACACCTTGTGTGAGGACCGTTACAAAAGGCTTTGGGTGGGGTCGGATGCAGGGCTGGACTTGGTTGATCTCCAGACGGGAAGAATGCTTTCTCTTGAACAGCTGAACGGGAATAAGATTCCGGAACTCTCTTCTTTGTTCACTTCGTTTGTGCGCGCCATCTTGCAGTCTTCCGATGGAGATATCTGGATTGTGACCAACAAGATGTTGTGGTGTCTGGAATTGGATGATACCGGTATGGTTACGGCCTTCTACCGTATGCAGGGTGATGGGGAGAATCTTCTTACAGCCATTACGGAATTGAAAGGAGGAGTGTGTGCCAGTATGGGTAACCAGATATATTGGATGGTAAAAAATGAAGGTCATGCGATTAGCAAGCGGCCGATATCAAAATTCATCGTACCTTTTAGTGCTGACTGGCGTATTTCTTGTTTGTTGGAAGACAAGGGATGTGTATGGATAGGAAGTAACCGTGGACTTTTCCGGTATTACCGGGATACAAGGACTTTAAAACGCTATCGTTATTCATCGCACCGGGAAGGGATGCTTAGCCAAGCGTATATTACAGATATGAAACTGACTGCCGACGGGCGTCTGATTGTTTCCACACTTAACGGACTGAATGTCTATAATCCGGCTTCCGATTCTTTTTCTTTTATTCGTCGGCTGGAAATCCCAGAGGAAGGAGGGTTGAATTCGAATACCATTGTATGTCTGTTTACGGATGGGGAGGACATTTGGGCTGGCACGCAGGATGGAGGTGTAAACTTATTGTATCGTCCGCGCAGGCTGGAAGTGTCCAGATTGGGCGACATCCCTTGGCAGCTTGCGGAAGGACGTACTCCTCAAATCAGTGCCATTACGGAAGATAAGGCAGGCAATCTGTGGGTAGGCACTATCGAAGGTGGACTTTATCAGTTGAATCCTGTCACGGAGGCCGTGCGGCATTATTCGTTTGTACCACAGAATCGTTCGTCCATTCTTTCGAACAATGTGAATGGCTTGTTGATAGACAAAGACAATCATTTGTGGGCTTATACGTGGGGAGCTGGCATCAGTGAGTTGGACCTGAACAATCCACAATCCGGTTTTCGGCAGCATTCCAACGGGGAAGTGCCAGGATTGGAGGATGAATTTACCATGAGTGCAGTGGAGGATTCCATTAATCGGGGCATCTGGTTTGGCACCACACATGGATTGGTATTCTATGACAAAAAGCAGAGCCAGTTCCGGCGGGTCAGATTCAATTCGGATGTAAGTGAGTTTGAATCGGTCGGTTCGTTGTGTGTAGACCGGAAAGGACGTTTGTGGTTCGGAACTTCCGAAGGTTTGTATGTTGTCGATTTGTTCTCTTTTGCCCGTTCGCGCCGGCATTTTAATTATACTTATTTGCGTTATAAGCTTGATGATGTGAAATCTACACAGGTGGAACGCATTAACGTCGTTTTTCAGGACAGTCGTGGAAATATCTGGCTGGGAGGAAAAGCTACAGGTCTTTATCGTTTGGTATCGGATGAAGCCAGCCGTTTTCAGTTCAAGCATTATGGTGGCAAAGAGGGCTTTTATGAGAATACGGTCTATGGGTTGGCAGAGGATGGAGAGGGAAATTTATGGCTTGCTACAGAAAGTGGATTGTACCGTTTACGGGTAGAAGAAGAGACCTTTATCCCATACGGAAAGACAGATGGCATTCTGGATAAGGAGTACAGCATGCATACCTTGTATTTCTCATCGCGATACAACCGGTTGTATTGTGGAAAAGATCATGGGGTTTGTGAGATTCTGTTGAAAAAGATACCGGAATCAGAAGAGAATCGTATCGTCGTTGTTTCGGCCTGTCGGGTGAATGGTGGATTGTGGATGTATGGGAATGGAAAGAACTTGTCTGGGTTGGAAGAAGGTGACAAACTGGAACTGGCTTTGACCACTCATGAATATGGTTATAGCGAGTCTGTCCGTATCCGTTACCGGTTGGTCGGAAATGGAGAGGAATGGACAGAGCTTCCATCCAAGAATCCGGTGATTACGTTGTCTTCACTTCCGTCAAGAAACTGCTGGTTGGAAATACAGACCACCAATCAGGAAGGAGAATGGCAGAAAGAGGTGTGGCGGTTAGACTTGAAGGTACGTCCATATTATTACAAATCCTGGTGGTTCTGGTCATTGATTATTTTGGTGACAGGTTCTCTTTATGTTCTTTTTTATCGTTATAAGGTACGTCGGCTGAAACACCGGCAGGCAGTGCTGGAACAGTTAGTGGCCCAGCGTACCCATGAACTGGAGGTGCAAAATCACAGCCTGGAGGTCATGGCGCATCATGTGGAAGAAATGGCCGAAGAGAAGATACGTTTCTTTACGCATATCACTCATGAATTCCGTACGCCTGTCACGCTTATTCATGGACCTATCGAGCAGGCTTTGTTGCTCACTTCCGATGAGGAGGTGAAAGAGCAGCTTCAAATCGCCGAACGGAATGTGGAGGATTTGCTTTCCTTGGTGAATGAACTGATGGATTTTCGGAAACTTGATGCGGAGAAAGTGAAGTTGAATGTGCATCCGTTCGATTTGGTATCCATGATAGACGATTTGCTTCTGCCTTTTGTTACGTTTGCGAAAGACCGTCACATTTCGTTGCAGACCTACTATCACTTGCAGGGACTTTCTGTCACTGCCGACCCGCAATATCTTCATCGGGTATTGACGAACTTGCTGGCCAATGCGGTGAAATTTACGCCCGATGGTGGTACTATTCGCCTGTATGCGGCCCGGCTGGTAGACGAGGAGGGGCAGGTGCAGCTTTATCTTTCCGTATCAGATACGGGATGCGGCATTCCGGAAAACGATTTGCCTCAGATTTTTGACAGTTTTTTTCAGGCACGAAATAAGGTGGTCTATCCTGTATTCGGGCAAAGCGGAACCGGTATCGGTTTGAATGTCTGTAAGCGGATTATCGCTTTGCACGGGGGAGTAATCTATGCCCGGAACAATCGGGCAGGAGGGGCCTCTTTCCGTATTCAGTTGCCCATGAAAGATTTGCCTGCGGAAGAAGAACGTACGGTTGCTGAAACGTTCTCTTCAGAAAATGATGTCCTGAAGTCAAAGAATGAACAGGCTTTACTGGCACAGGCTACCATATTGGTGGTAGATGACAACAGTGATATGCGGAGATATATCCGTTCGCTGTTGAAGAAGGAATATAAATTATTGGAGGCTGAGAATGGGCTGAAAGCTTTGGAACTACTCAAGAAGTATTCTGTCGATTTGATTATCAGCGACCTGCTCATGCCGGAGATGGATGGACTGGAATTGTCGAAGCGGGTGAAAGAGAACTTGGAAACCAGCCACATTCCTTTCCTGATTCTGACAGCAGTTCGTTCGGAAGAAAATGAAAAGATTTGTTATTCAGTGGGGGTTGATGAATATTTGTGCAAGCCTTTCGATGCGGAGGTGCTTAAGTATCGCATTCGTAACATTTTAGCATTGCGTCGTGGCTATCAGGAGAGACTTTCCAAACCGGTGGCACTTGCGGACGTGAGTGAACTGGGATTGGTTGAAGAATCGAGGGACAAGACCTTTATGGATAAGGCCATCGAACTAATGAAGAAGCATTACACGGATTCTGAATACGGATTGGATGCATTTATCCGGGATATGGGTTACAGCAAGACCTTGGTGAACCAGAAAATGCAGAATCTGGCCGGAATGCCAATCGGGCAATTTATGAAAAATTTCCGTCTGGATATGGGATATCAGTTGTTGGAACAGGGAAAAGGTGAGGCCAATGTATCGGAAGTGGCTTATGCGGTAGGCTTTAATGACCCTAAATACTTTACGAAATGCTTCAAACAACGCTTCGGCTGTTTGCCAAGTTCAGTGGGGCATTCTTAAACGGGAAGAAAAAGCCGGAACCCGCAAGGAGTTGCGCAGTTCCGGCCTAAAAAAAGAAATTTAGAAATGTACCGTTTCACAACGGGTGGTTTATGAGCACTAAGCTAGTGTCATTTTTGTATGATTCTGGCTGCATTCTCCAGGTGTACGTCTTCTGCTGCATAGTCGGGCCGTGTGTCTCCCCAGTTTACCATGCAGTCTTCCATCTGTATGTCAGAAGCCGTGTGGATAAAGAATCCGTAGGTCTTGCCTTTCAGGAAACCTTCTCCGTCACAAGGACGTTTGTCGTAGATTCCTCCTTCGAAGGTAGTCCGCTTGTGGAGGTTCACTTCTACCTGGTCGAAGTAAATCCGGTTGATTTTGTCGGGGGTATCTCCACCCACAAAGACTCCGTTTTCACTTGTGCACTTGATGTTATGGAAATAAATACGGCTTACTTCTCCACAGGCACCTTTCACGGCTCCTTTCGGGAAGCGCCAGCCTGCATCTTTGTGATTGCCCACGGCACGCGGATAAGAAGTGACATAGATGGGTTCAGCCTTTCCCCACCATACGTCGGAGAAGAAGCGGCAATCGACAATCATGTTCGAGAAAATCACGTTGGTTACCGTACCTTCGTCACGGTTCTGTATGCCGATGCCCCGGTTGCTGTCCTTGATGATGCAGTTGGTGAACAAAACGTTGTTGATTTTGTCCATGTTCTCTGAACCGATTTTCACGGCGCAGGAGCGGGATGTCATCGTGCAGTTGGTTACTACCACATCCTCGCAGCTTCCGTACTCCTCAAATTCTCTTCGGTTTTTCAGACAGATGCAGTCATCGCCCGATTCAATGAAACAGTTGGAGATGCGCACATCCTTGGAGTGGTCTACATCGATACCGTCACCGTTTCGTATCTTGAGGTTGTTAAGGATGCTGATGCCGTCAATCATGACGTTGCGGCAGCCAATCAGATGCACTGTCCAGTAGGCACTGTTGCAGATGTTCACATCGCGTATTACCAGCTTTTCGATGTTGGTTAGCGTAAGCACGTGCGGACGTGGGTCAAAGTCGGTTACCGGTTTCAGTTCGTAGGAATCTTCCAGTTCTTTGCCCATGAAAGCCACTCCGTTGCCGTCGATACTTCCGGTACCGGTGATGGAGACGTTTTTCAAGTCTTTTCCGCTAATCCACATCATACCTTCTCCCCGGTTGGCACCAAAGGTACTTTCAGTATAGATACTCTCGTCCGGATTGGCCAGCAGCCGGGAATTAGGGGCCAGCTGTAACTCTACATAAGAAGCCAGTTTGAACGGTCCGCAAAGGAAGGTATGTCCTGAGGGTACGAGAACCGTACCGCCTCCGGCTTCCGAGCAGGCATTGATGGCTTTCTGGATGGCTGAGGCATCGTCCGTTTCCCCGTCACCGGTAGCCCCGTAGTCCATAATGTTGTAAATCCCCGTTTGCTGCGAGTGACATGCTCCGAGAAGGAAGATGCTGAGTAGTGCAAGTAGAATATTTTTTGTTTTCATAATATAATGGACTTTAAGTTTTTATTCAGAAACTTCAACCAAAGAGGGAGGACAATCTTCTGGGGCATTTCCCCATGTTTTGTTTGGGGTATTTCCCATGATAAACACCATTTTTCCTCCTTCTGTGATATCCTTGTGCGAAATATAGTTTCGCGTATAAGGTTTTCCGTTCAAGGTTACTTCCTGTATATAGATGTTTTTCTTGGAAGCATTTTCTGCCTGTAGGGTAAAGGTCTTTCCGTTTTCCAAGTGCAGTGTGGCTTTGGTGAACGACGGGCTGGCCAGTACATAATAAGGTGAGCCTGGACAAACCGGATAGAATCCCAAGGATGCAAAGATATACCAAGCTGACATCTGTCCGGCATCGTCATTACCCGACAGGCCTCCAGGTGCATTCAAGTATTCCGTTTCCATGATGTGGCGTACAGCCTGTTGGGTTTTCCATGGCTGGCCCGCATAGTTGAACATAAAAGCTACCTGATGGCAGGGTTCATTGCCGTGCCAGTATCTCTGTTCGCTGAACATGGAGTCCAGTTTCTCCACATAGTGCTGACGTCCGCCCATACATTCCATCAGTCCGTACGGGTCTTGCGGCACATACCAGGTGTAATGGCAGGGCGCTCCTTCGGTGATGAATTTGGCAAACTGGAAAGCATTTGCTTCTTTCAGGAAAGTACCGTCGGCGTGTCGTCCCTGTGCATACCCTGTAGCGGGGTCGATGATGTTACGGTAGTTCTGCGCACGAGCGGCCAGCAGTTTATAGTCGTCAGTTTTTTGGAGTAACTTGGCCACTTGAGAAAGCACGAAGTCATCGTAGGCATATTCCAAGGTGCGTGACACCTGCTCTTTGGTGTGGAAAGCATCGGGTACACTGTCCTCCAATGGGATGTAGCCATATTTCAGGTACGACTGTAAAGCCCGGCGTCCCATTCCGTTCCGGTAATCTTCTTCTTTGGCAGGTGATTCGAACGCATTCTGCCGCATGGCCTTGTAGGCCGTCTCGATGTCAAAGTTGCGGATACCTTTCACGTAGGCATCTCCTAATGCAGCAATGCAGTGGTCGCCCACCATGGCAGCCGTATAGCTGTTCCAGCACGGGAAGATAGGCAGCCAGCCTCCTTGTTCATATTTATGTACGAGCGACTGCATCATGTTTCCTCCTTGCGTAGGGTATAATAAGTTGATGAGCGGATGCAGGGCCCGATAGGTATCCCACATGCTGAAGTCATCATAGTAGGTTTCGTTTTTTGCCAGCTGGAGGATGGAATCTTGCTGTGCAAAGGCCGGGTATCTGCCGTCTACGTCATTGAACGTGCGGGGCAGGAAAGAGGCTCGGTAGAATGCTCCGTAGAATTTCTCCTTGGCTTCCTGATCTGGAGTTTCCACTTCGATGGCAGACAGGTGCTTTTCCCAGATAGCGGTAAGTTCCTTTCGTGTCTGGTCGAAGTTCCAATGTGGAATTTCCTGTTGCAGGTTACGTTCGGCTCCTGTTCTATCGGTGAAGGAAGAAGCCGCTTTGACTAATATTTGTTCGTGGCTTTCCACGTGAAAGCCTATATAGATTCCGATGTTTTTTTCATGACCAATTTTGGTCTGTCCAGGGAACAGACTATCTGCATGGAAAGTCCCGAAGTCACAGGGATCTTTCTGGTAGTCTATGATGAAGTGTCCACTGTATCCGGCCGGTTCTCCCCAGCCTTGATAAATGCGATGTACGGGATTGCAGCCGTAAATACGTTTCTGAAGGGTATCAATTTCGATATATCCTTCTCCTTCGTCACTGTTAGGATTGACGATGAGATAAGCTTTTCCTTCCTTTTGGTAGGAAAAACGGAAAATGGCCGACCGCGAACGGCCTGTCATTTCAGCTTGAAGATGTTCGTCAGGCAAAGTCACAGAGTAATAAGAAGGGGTAGCAGTTTCCTGATCGTGTGAGAATCGGGTGGCTCTTTTTTCCGGCAAGCATCGTAAGGAATCGAAGGAAGCCGTCAGTGTCATGGAGCCATAGTCTTGTGTACATCCTCCCACAATCCAGTGGGAATTGCGGAATCCTTGGAATAAGGAATCACGATAATAATATGGTGCGATGCATTTCAGTTCGGTGTCTTGTGTCTGTGGTGTCCAGAAATTCATACCGTTGGGTTCCAATACGGCAGGTAAGGTTTGTCCGTATTCTTCAGTATGCTTGCCAAACATCCCCGCAGTGTGAGTCGTGCTGGCGGCAGTGCCCACTCTTGTGTCAATGTATGATAATAAGTTTTCGTGGGAATGTTCTTCTGCACACGAAATCATTAATGGAACCATTGTTCCATAAATCAGTGATTTGAGTAATGTAGTGAGATGTGTTTTCATAAATCTTAAATCTACGTGATTGCTATGTGTATTTCCCACAAAAATAAGAAACTGTCATTATTATGCTTCGCAGGTTTAAGATTATTCAACTCATAATCTGTAGTTTCTATATATAGAATTAACCTTTGAAAACTTGAGAATAAAATGATTTACGAATATCGGTGAGGGAAGTCCCCTCACCGATATTTTATAAAGTGATTAGTTGTGATATTCAGGATAACCCGGGTTCTGTTTCCAGTTCGGATTTGTATTCAACATATCTCTATGCAACGGGAAGATACGACGTGTCTTATCAAAGTTTGCAGTCGGGAAGTCCTTGTAATGAGGGAAGAATTCATCTTCAAAGTGACCGAAACGGATCATGTCGTTTCTACGCCAGTTTTCATCGAAGAATTCACGGCCACGTTCGTCATACAGTTCATCAAGATTTACACTTGTTACCTCATCAGCATGTACATATCTACGAATTTCATTAAACAAGCTTACAGGAGTATCCTGAGGTCTTTCTGTAGATACTCCACCACGTAACAGGGCTTCTGCTTTAGTTAACAGAATATCTGCGTAACGGAAGATAGGCAAATCATTAGACTGGTCTCTACCATTTCTGTAATCATCATCGATAACGAAGAATTTTACAGAACGATATCCCTGATTATATCCCTCCAAATCATCTCCTACACCTAATTGTGGATCATTAGGCGTGTCAAGCGTAATGCTTTTTGTAAGTACAATTTGTTTACCCTCAAGATTCAGTGCAGGTTCACTTGTTGGTTCGTATGTTTTCGGATTATACACAAATACCGGGCCTCCTAAAATACTCTTTGCACGGTCGCCTGCTTTCCCCGGATCATCAAACAATGAGGCAAATTCCGGAGTCATAGTCATATATCCACCGGCTGAACTGTTAAGCTTCATACCATAGTAACTGATCTCAACGTCTCCAGCTTGTTTCCAAGTACGTGCACGACCATACTGTAGACCTTTTTCTGTATAAGTATCATACGGCATTGCATAAATAAAGTCTTCAACCTGTGATCCGTTATCGGGGCCAAACTTCATCTGATAGCTCATGCTGCCAAGATTGAATTTGCCACTCTTGATGATGTCATCACAAAGAGCAATACAATCGTTCAATTTTTCGTTAGAATATGCATTTGCATCATATTGGTCAACTGAAGCTGCAGTGTAGACAGGCCAGTTGATATAAAGTTTTATCAACAGAGCTTCTGCCATCCATTTAGTCGGCTTGCCGTATGTGTTGTCATTTACTTCGTCTGTCAACAAAGGAATAATCTCCTTTAATTCAGATTCAATAAATTTAGCTACATCTGCACGCGGTGAGCGGTCAATCAACTCGCCTTCAGCAGGTAGATGATCCAAAATCGGAGCATCTCCCCAGCAATCCATCATGTAAAAATGGAAAAGTGCACGCATGGCACGGGCGGGAGCAATGCTCACCGGATTAGCCTCATCACCACCCAGGTCACGGATAACGGTATTGGCTTTGGTACAACCTGAAGTTAGATTTCCCATCCAGTCAATGCTCGCATCTTCTGCGGTAAAGTCATGAAGGCTGGGGTGTGCGTAGGCACCACTATCGTACCAACCACCACCGTATGAAACAGCTGTGTATTCATCACTTGACAATGACATGGCTTCCATGAATCTTCGTCCGTATGTTCCACGCAATTGGAAGTAGACATCGGCAAGCTTACCTTCTACTGCAATTTGATTATCAATCGGATATTCAGTATATTGTGATTCTACTTTTACATCCAAGTCTGTACAGCCAGTAATTAGTCCAGCAGCACAAATTGTTAATAAAGTTTTTATATTTGCTTTCATAATTTTATCTGTATTGATGAATTAGAAATTAATCTTTAAGCCTACCATTGTAGTACGTGTATGCGGGTATACACTCCAACGATAATCAACACCTGGATCGATACCACCCAAATTTACTTCTGGGTCAAGTCCTTTGTAACCAGTAATAGTAAACAGATTATTGCAAGTTACGTACAATTGCAGGTTCTGCAACCAGCCATTAAAGTTCTTGAAAGTATAACCAATAGAAAGAGTGCTCAGACGCAGGTAAGAACCTTTTTCAATGAAGCGGTCAGATGGCAAACTACCAGAAGTAGTAGGATGTTCAAGGAATTCCTTCAATACATTCTTACCTCCTGACAACATTTCAGGGCTCATATAGTTGGCACGAGTTCCGTTGTAGATGTCATTACCGAAGACTCCAGTAAAGAATACTGTAGCATTCCAGTTCTTATAGTTGAATGTGTTGTTCCATCCAAAGTTCAGTTTAGGCTGTGCACAACCGGTAATTGTACGGTCTTTATAAGCCGGAGTAGTGGTTGTTTCTCCTGTGCGTTCACCCGTATTTTCATCTCTTACATAATATGTAGCTTCGTTATTATCGTTGAAGCCAGCGAATTCGTAAGTGAAGAATGTTCCAAGAGGCTGGCCTTCGATAATACGCTGTGTATAACCTTCAGCAGAAACACCAGCTACCATCGGATCACCTTGGGTAAATACACCTACCTTGAACTTGTCATTAGACAATCTGTTTACAGTGTTCTTGTTATGAGAAAGAGTTACAGTAGTATTCCATGTAAAGTCTTTAGTCTGAACAGGAACAGCATTGATAGAAACTTCAACACCTTTATTGGTAATTTCACCTACATTGGCTGCGATATCACCGAATGGATATATATTGGTAGATACCGGATAATTCCAAATCAAATCGTTTGTTCTCTTATAATAGTATTCGATAGATCCGTTCAGACGGCCGTTGAACAATCCGTAGTCTAAACCAACGTTGAACATACCTGTAGTTTCCCATTTCAAATCAGGGTTGGCATTCTTGGTGGCAGCCAGTGTACGCCATTGTTTTCCATTATAGGTAAAGAAACCAGATGCTCCGTAAGTTTCTACAGCAGTGTAGGCACCGAATCCCAGGGCATTACCGCTGACACCATATCCCAAACGGAACTTCAAGTTATCGAACAAGTTCTGGTTTTTCATAAATTCTTCTTCAGTGATGTTCCAAGCCAAGCTGACAGAAGGGAAGGTACCCCATTTATTTTTACCGAATACAGAAGAACCATCTCGACGGACAGTAGCCTGCAGCATGTAACGGCTATTGAAAGAGTAGCTGGCACGACCATAGAATGAAATATTACGGATAGTTTCCTTAGTACCACTTTCTATAGCAGGTATACCATCAATTGTACTTGCGTATGTAAGCTGATTCCATTTCAGTGTATCATCGTAGAAATCATGTACAGTCAAACCAAAACCATCGTTAGACATCTTTTCTTCCCAAGAATAACCCACCATCAATGATAGTTTGTGAATGTCATTGAAAGTTGTGTCGTAGTTACCGTAAGTTTCGAAGATATGTTCCTGACCGAAGTAAGTATTACGTCTTGCCTGACCGTTGTAAGCACTTACTCCTTCAAGCTGTGTCTTATGAGTGTCGTATGCACTGTAAGTACTCTGATTAGTTGTAAATGAGTAGTTAACGTTCCATTTCAGTCCTTCGATAATTTCCAGACTTGCTTTACCTAATAACTGTGTATTCTTATAGATAGTCTCTGATGTATCTTCATAAATCAGTGACAATGGGTTATAACTCTTAGAACCTGTAAGAGCTGTACTCCAAGAACCATCTTCATTTTTAACCGGAAGTCCCGGAGAGAAGTAGTTCATGGCATCCAATACAGATGCACCTTCATTATTCATCGGAACGCCAATGGCCTTACCATATCTGGCATTTACACCAGCTGAAAGTTCCAAACGGTCTTTCAGAACTTTTGTAGTGACAAGAGAACGGACATTCAATCGGTCCATGCTGGAGCCTTTGATTACACCTTCACGGTTTTGATAGTTAAGGCTGGCCATGTAAGTAGTCTTACCAGAACCACCGTTGATGGAGAGGTTGTGATTATGGCTGATAGCTGTACGGAGAACTTCATCCTGCCAGTTGGTGTTGGCGCCCAAGTCATTCTTAGGTTCTTCACCCTTCTGGGAATAGTAGGCACGCAAATCATCGGCAGTAGCCATATCCAGGGTATTGAGGATTTTATCAAATGCTACATAACCGCTATAACTTACGTTAGTGCGTTCTGCTCCGTGTTTACCTTTCTTGGTATTGACGATAATTACACCGTTGGCAGCTTTTGAACCGTAGATGGCAGTTGCAGTAGCATCACGAAGTACATCGATACTTTCGATATCATCAGGAGCTACCAAAGAGATATCTACACCCGGAATACCATCGATTACATAATAAGGCTGCATAGCCTGACCGGTACGCAAAGAAGAAGAACCACGCAAGGTGATACTCGGAGAACCGTTCGGGTCACCTGAAGTAGTGATGCTCAATCCGGCAACTTTACCTTGCAACATGCTGGCTGCATCAGAGTATACACCGACGTTCAACTGGTCAGCTTTTACTGAGGTGATGGAACTGGTTACATCCTTACGGGCCATGCTACCGTAACCGATAACTACGACTTCGTCCAAAGTTTCTGTATCTTCTTTCATGGTTACATTTACTTTGGCATTGTTTACTACCACTTCCTGTGACAAGAAGCCGATATAAGAGAATACAAGGGTCTTGCCCTTAGCTACTCGAAGGGTGTAGTTACCGTCCAAGTCGGTAACGGTTCCGTTGGTGGTGCCTTTTTCCACAACGTTTACACCGATTAACGGTTCACCTGTCGTACTTTGTACGTTTCCTGTAACTGTGAGTTGCGCGAATGCCCATGAGACATTCATCAGAAAAAGAGCCATGAATAAAACAAATGGCCTTAGTCTTGCATTTTTCAATTGTACTTTACACATAAACTTAGATTTTTAAAAGGTTAGTTTTTAAAATCATATTTTGATATAAATCTTCTTCTTATGTAGGATATATCCGGTCAGTCCCATTACTCCACAGAAGAGGAGAGAGTAAATGAGGGAAGCAAAATATTCGTCCGTAAATAGGGTATTGATAGCTTGGTAAATAGGTTGCCGTATGTTCCATTCGGAGAATGCAATGGCTACTACTTCGCTAAGCACATAAAGAAAGAGCGGATTCATGCCGAAGACCAAGAAGAAGGTCCAGCCTTTGTTCACTTCCTTCACGTCTATCACATAGATGAGCAGAGCGAGAAGTAAGGAACCCCATCCGCAGGTCACAAGTACAAAACTTGTAGACCATACTCGTTTGTTGAGAGGCATCCAGATAGAGAGGATATAACCGACAGCCAGCATCACCACTGCTACTGAAATCAGTTTGACAATGCGTTGGTTGATGGAAATCTTTTCCAAAAGGAGCTTGCCGCACAAAAATCCGATGAGGGTGTGGGCTACTGCGGAAATTGTGGCCACCAGCCCTTCCGGATCAATCGGGCTTTTCTTGTAAAGATGGGCTTCTCCGAAAATGCTTCTGTCGATGACGGCCAGGATGTTGGTGTCATCACAGGCATAGCCATTTCCTGTCAGGAGGATAATGGAATAAATGACCAGCAGACCGCCGGCAATCCAAGGAAGATACTTGTGGCGGATGTAGATGACCATCAGTGATACAATACCGTAGCACAAACCGATGCGTTGCAGTACACCGGGAATACGCAGCGTGTCTATCGGGAAAAATTCTCCTTTGCAGGCGTAGCCGAACCATTCGATACCCAATCCGATAAGGATGATGAGGAAAGTCCGACGGAAAATCTTTTTGACCACATCCTGCGAGGGCTTGAAGTCGAACTTCCGAAGAGAAATGTAAGTGGAAATACCTACCATGAACAGGAAGAACGGAAAGACCAGGTCACATGGAGTCAGACCGTTCCATGCGGAATGGCGCAAAGGCGCATACGAAACAGGTCCTCCGGCATTGTTTACCAGAATCATGCCGCATACCGTGATGCCGCGTAATACATCAAGTGACACAAGTCTTTTCATCGTACCTTCTGTTTAAATGTGTTTTTCCCGATTCTTTATTTATCTTTGAATACCTTGTTGAAAACTTCCTTTGCTACAGTAATGCAATCGCCTTCTCCTTTTGCCGCATACGGGTTGTGAGCCACTGTCCACGGTTCTTCCATGGCATAATAATCCAGCTCTACCATCGGTTTTCCATCCAATACATCCTGGAGGGTCTGCCAGTAGGCTGCCCAGCGTTTGTAGTAGAAATCTTTCAGTATGCCGTTCCATTCTTTGTGCGCATAGTCGCGAAGACCTCCGTCATTGGCACATACACGGTCGCCCCAAGTGGTGATTTGTACGCGGGCATTCCATTCATACAGGTCTTTTTCTTCCGGAGTAGTTCCTAAATTGCGGGCCTGCTCAATCCAGCGTCCTACGCGGAATTCGCTTCTTGTAGCCAGCAGTTGATCTTGTGCCAGCAGGATGTTCAGGAATTCCTGAGAGTGAGCCGCGAAGCTTTTCTTGTCGAAGCTCTTGAAGTCGGCTACTGTCTGGTTGTAGACGATACGTCCTCTGTCTGACAAAGACTGGCGGACGATGTCAATCAGGTCATATTCAAAGTTGTTGTTTCCTTTAAACTTGTCGGCTGCTTCCAGCATCAGGCGGGCTGCTGCTTCTGTGGTAGTCGGGTCATAGTAATTTTCCATTTTTGACCAACTGGAAGCCTGGAAGTTGTTCAGGCTCGGACGGCCGCAGAAGATGGATTCGTGGGTTCCCTGTTGGTTGTTACCGAACGGACAGTTATAGATACCGTTTGCCAGAATGTTCCATGCTTTGGCTACTGTTTCATCGTATGTGCCGTAACGTGCCTTGATGTAGCCTTTCAGCCATTCTTCCTTGGTGAATTTCTCTGGACGCCAAGGAAGTTCGCACATCAGTTCGAACATTACCGGATTGTTTTCACTACCTTCCATGGTCAGGCCGATACCTTTCAGGTGAGCAGCCAGCGGATTGTTCTTGGTAAGATAGAAATTGTTCAGCAACTGGTCCATACGTCCGTGCAAGCCTACGTTGCCTCCGAAATTTTCTATCATGCAGAACAGCCAGTCATGTTGTTCGTATCCTTTTTCGCGTTTCCAGATAGAAGGGATACCCCACATCGGGCGGCATTCGCTGAACAAGTCCAGAATCAGGATGTCTCCGTTGTTCAGGTTCTTGATCATTTCCGGACGCGGATTCTCTGTCCATCCCTGAATAACCCATGTGGCCTTCGGATTGGCTTGCTTCATGGCTTTAAGTACGGCTTTTCCGGCAGCGTCGAAATCTACGCTTCCTGCATCTTCAAGTTCATGGAACGGGTCCATGGAGTAGTAGTTGGCTTTGCCGAATAATTTTTCCAGTTCTTTATAATATAAGGAAGCAATTTCATTAAAGCGTGCATCTGTAGGAAGCAGGAAAGCCGGACGGGTGAATCCGTTCCATAATGCGGGTTCCGTTACATTCAATCCCAGTTTTTTATTGGCATCGTGGGGAACCATACCTGAATAGCCCGGGAATACCGGTTCGATACCGTATTCACGCATGCGTTTCAGAATCTTTTTCTGTAAGGCTTCCTGCTGTGTGTACCAGCTGTCTGGATTGGGACCGCCCCATCCTTCCAGGTTGTTCATGGCCCACCATGCCAGGAAAGCAGGCCCTGCGATGAATTTATTGATTTCTTCTTTTGTATAACCTAATTTAGCCAGCATGTTCTTCCATACACACTCCTGACCTACGGCTGCGAGTGGAAGATTGATGCCGTGCAACGCCATCCAGTCGATTTCTTTTTCCCAACGGCTCCAGTCCCAAAATGCCATAGTATAAGAATAGGTGCAATAGTTGAAATCGTATCTCAAGGAGAGGTTGGTTTCTTTGCGGACCGGAGTGGATACTTTCGGCAGGTTTTCCGGCAACTGGGCGGTCATTCCGTTCCAGGAAAGATGAATACCTGCGTAGTATTTCAGGTACCAGTTGAGGCCGGTGGCGATGTTTACATAATTATTACCGCGGATGACGACTTTGTTGCCTTTCTGGTCAAGTTCGAAAAAGTCGTTTCCTCCTTTTTGTAATTGTATAATGAACTTGTGGGATGACCCCGGGCAAATTCTTTCCAAAAGTCCGTCGACAGGATTACTCCATAAGCTGAATGGAATGCAAACACATGCTAAAAGGATAAGTAAAAATCGTTTGGATTTCATAATATTCATTTTTAAGTGTTACAAAAATCATACTTTATAAGTAACATAAGGGGGAAAATAGTCAATAAAAGGGGGAAAATAGTGCATTGTGGTTTTTCTTCCTTTAAATTGACCTATGTCAAGCCACTCTCTGCGGTAAATATTGTAATTTTGCCATGTTTTTAGAGAGTAAACACGTGGAACAGGCTATTCAACAAACAAACATCCGGAAGGGCTTGACGAAGCTCGTGATTCCTATTTTTATAGAGACTTTATTGATTATGATGTTGGGGGCGGTAGACACCATCATGCTGAGCCAGTACTCGGACGAGAGTGTGGCGGCAGTAGGAGTGGTCAACCAGATTGTGATGTTTGCTTTCCTCATCTTCGAGGTGATCAATATCGGCACTTCCGTGCTGTGTTCGCAGTACCTTGGAGCGGGACTGAAGAATAAAATGGTGCAGGTGGTGGGAGTAGCCTTGCTGCTGAACTTGGTGGTAGGTATACTGGTCAGTGCCATTTTGCATTATGGGGCGGCCACGTTGTTAGGATGGATGGGATTGCGTCCAGAGTTGTTGAAGTACGGTATCGGGTACATGGAAATTGTAGGGGCCTTTGCTTTTTTCCAGGCCATCTCACTGACCATTTCTGCTTCGCTTCGTAGTGCGAACAAGGCTATCTATCCCATGCTGGTTACGGTGTTGGTCAATGTGATGAACATCATCGGCAATTATTCCCTGATTTTTGGTAAGTTCGGATTTCCGGCCTTGGGAGCGGAAGGAGCGGCCATTTCCACTTCGGTGGCCCGGGGAGTCAGCATGGTGGTGTTGTTTGTCATTCTTTTCAAGAAACATATTCCTTCTTTCCCGTTGGCACTTTTCCGGCCTTTCCCTTGGAAAGAACTGAAGAACTTGTTGAAGGTGGGATTGCCTTCCGCCGGAGAGAACATGTCGTACAGCTTCTCGCAGGTGGTGATTACCTATCTGATCAATATTTTGGGAAATGATTCGCTGGCTACCCGTACCTATACGGTCAATACCACTATGTTTGTCTACCTGTTTGCCATCGCCATGGCACAAGGTGGAGCCATCAGTATCGGGCATCTGGTAGGGCAGAAGAAGATACGTGCGGCCTATCTGTTGGGAAAATACGTGATGCGTCTGTCCATCCTGGTCTCTTTGATACTTTCGTGTATCTGGGCTATTTTCGGGCATACCATCTTCAGTCTGCTGACCAAGAACGAGAATATCATCCGGTTGGGAGTGACCATTCTGATAGTCGATGTGATTGTGGAGATTGGACGTGCCGTGAACATTTATGCCACGAATGCCTTGCGTTCGGCGGGCGATGTGAATTTCCCTTTCTATGTAGGGTTGGTCGTACAGTGGACAGTGTCCGTCGGGTTGAGCTACCTGCTCGGCATCCATTGGGGATGGGGACTGGTGGGTATGTGGTGTGCCTTCCTGCTCGATGAGAACATCCGTGCCTTTATCTTCGTGAAACGCTGGAACAGCCTGAAATGGGCTAAGAAAGGGTTTGTGAGATAAAGTTGGGAGTTATGTCAGGTAGAGGAAGAAAACAATGATGCAAAGTATGTCGATGGTCAATGCGATGACCGACCAACGCAGGAATTGTTTGTTCCTCTTGACGGCCCCGTAAATAATTCCTAAGATGGCAGAGAGGAGTATTCCCGTGATAATTCCGAAAACACCTTGTATGGCGATGCCCAGCAATACAAGGATGCCCATCGTGATAAGGATATTGTTTTTCATGTCGATTTGATTTTAGGTTAGGAAATAAAAAGGGAGCCTGAAGCTCCCTGTCTCGTTTTTAGAGGCTGGCCTTAATTGCACGAATGACCGCTGAGGTGAATCCGTCGTGTTCCAGTGAGTTGATGCCTTTGATGGTGATTCCTCCCGGAGTGGTGACCTTTTCAATTTCAGTGGCCGGATGGGCGTGTTCGTTGTTCAGCAACAGTTGGGCAGCTCCTTCCAGGGTCTGTGCCAGCATGGTCTGTGCATCGTGAGGTTTGATGCCAAGCTCTATTCCTGCCTGCATGGCAGCCTGCACGTATTTCAGCACGTAAGCGATGCCGCAGGAAGTCAATGAGGTGGCAGCAGCAAACAGTTTTTCGTCAATCAGCATGGAGCGCCCCATTTCATTGAATAGGGCAGTCATGCCTGCAATCTGCTCTTCCGAAGCGTTGCGTGCGGCAATCAGGGTCATGCTGGCGCCTTCTGAAATGGCGGTGTTCGGGATGACACGGAAAATCGGCATCTCCGGGTCTACGAAATGTGCCAGGTCTTCAATGGTCAGTCCAGCAGCCACTGATACCAAGATTTGCGGATGTCTCAATCTTAAAGGTTTCAGCACTTCTTCCACTTTCCAAGGCTTTACGGCGATGATGACGATGTCGGCATCTTCTGCCGCTTCCTTGTTGGAATGGGTCACGTGGATGGCTGGAAATTCCGCTTTCAGCGCATTCAGTTTTCCGGCACTGGGGTTGGATACCGCTATCTGTTGTGCCTGGATATAATGTCCGTTGGCCAGTCCACGGGCAATGGCACCTCCCATGTTTCCGGCTCCGATAATCGCTACTTTCATATTTTACAAGTTTGAGTTCTATATTCGCAAAGTTATAATTAAAAATGAGAGTCTGGCTATATAATGGAATTTATTTTGGCTGTTCGGAGGAAGGAACGTAGCCATTTGGTGAAACATACGGGCATTTATACGTTATTTCCCGTTTGTTTTTTATGTTTCCCTTGAGGAAAACGTATGTTTTCCATGGCCGAAACGTATGTTTCTACACCGGGAAACGTACGTCTCCGCTTCGGGAAACATAGAAAATGCAGAGGAGTGTAGAAGAAAATGTAGCGTCATTGGAAAGATTTAGGAAACACTTGAATAAAAAAGTACCAGGCGAATTCGTAAGAGATGCATTATCTTTGTAAAGCATTCCGCTTCGCGTTTTGTGCGGAAAGGAATGTCTGTGAAGAACGTACAACCTGAAAGATATAGCATGAAAACAAAGAAATGGATGGTAAGTGCCTGCCTGCTGCTAATGCAGGCTGGTGCTTGGGGCAAGGTGACGTTGCCCGACATTGTGAGTGACAACATGGTGCTGCAACAACAGACTGAGGCTTGTTTGTGGGGCAAGGCGAAGGCTAATGCCGAAGTGAGCATCCGTCCGTCGTGGAACCAAGAGGTGTATAAGGTAACTGCCGATGCCGAAGGAAAGTGGGTGGCTAAAATCCAGACACCGACGGCCAGTTACCAGACCTATACGATTTCCATTTCCGATGGAGAGGAAGTGAAACTGAACAATGTGCTGGTAGGGGAAGTGTGGTTCTGCTCAGGGCAGTCGAACATGGAAATGCCTTTGCGGGGTTTTGAGAATTGTCCGATAGCCGGAGCCAATGAAACCATTGCCACTGCCTCGAAGTGGAAGGGAATCCGGGTAGCCACCGTGGAAAAGAATGGACAGCTGCAGCCCGTTGACGAGTGTAAGGGAAGCTGGAAGGTAAGCAATCCGGAAAATGCGCCAGCCTTCAGTGCCACGGCTTTTAATTTTGCCATGATGATGAACCAAGTGCTGGATATTCCTATTGGTATTATCAATTGCAGTTGGGGAGGGTCGACCGTAGAAGGTTGGTTGCCGCGGGAAATTGTGTCTCAGTACCCTGATATCGATTTGAAGAAGGATATCCGTAAGGAAGACGGACATGACTGGTGGCATTACCTGAGTCCGACATTGATGTATAACGGCATGCTCAAGCCGTTGCAGAATTATACGATTAAAGGTTTCCTGTGGTACCAGGGTGAATCGAATGTCGGGAAACACAAAACTTATGGTGAACGCCTGAAAACAATGGTAGAGCTTTGGCGCAAGGAATGGGGACTGGGCGAACTGCCGTTCTATTATGTGGAGATTGCGCCTTTTAATTCTACGGAGACCACCGGTTGTGCCTATCTGCGTGAGGCACAGTTCAGGGCACAGGCGCTCATCCCGAACAGTGGCATGATATCGACCAATGACCTGGTGGAACCTTATGAAATCAAGAACATACATCCGAAAAATAAGACCGATGTGGGGAAACGTCTGGCTTATATGGCCTTGAGCAAGACGTATCATGTGTCGGGTATTGAGGCATACGGGCCGGTTTATAAGTCAATGGAAGTGAAAGACGGAGCAGTGATTCTCTCGTTCGACCATGCGGAGGAAGGTTTCAACCGTCTGTCGGGAATGGAAGGTTTTGAAGTGGCTGGAAGCGACAAGGTGTTCTATCCGGCAAAAGCGGAAGTTTTCAACAACCGGCAGATAAAGGTGACCTGCGACAAGGTAGCACAGCCTGTAGCCGTGCGTTACTGTTTCCGCGATTTCCAGCCGGGCAATGTGGCCAATTTGCGTGAGTTGCCGTTGTATCCGTTCCGTACGGATGATTGGGAATAAATCGGAGAAACTAAATAAAAAATCTCCTTATTCGTGCTTTTTCGGCGGAATAAGGAGATTTTTGTTCGTATCTTATTTGATGAGATGTTGCAGACGAGTCAGGAAGTCGTCGGCTTCTTGCATACTCAGACAGAGTGGGGGAAGCAGACGGATGACGTTCGTACCGCTGACTCCGGTAAATACCTTCTGTTCGAAAAGCAGTTGCTTGCGGAGTTCCTTGATGGGCTCTTCAAACTCCAGGCCAATCATCAGACCGCGTCCACGTACTTCCTTGATGCCTTTGAAGTGTTTCAGTTCTTCCAGCAGGTGGGCACCGACTTTGGCTGCATTTTCAACTAAGTTTTCTTCCTTCATCACATCAAGAACGGCGATGGCGGCGGCACAAGCCAGATGATTGCCTCCGAAGGTAGTTCCCAACTGACCGTACACCGGGGTAAATTTCGGGCTGATCAGTACGGCTGCCATCGGGAAGCCGTTGCCGATACCTTTGGCTACCGTAATCATGTCCGGACGGACGTCGCTGTACTGGTGGGCAAAGAATTTACCGCTTCGTCCGTAACCCGACTGAATTTCATCCACAATCATCACGGTATTGGTTTCGTCGCAGGCCTGGCGCATGGCTTTCAGGAAATCGGTGTCGGGCACCTGAATGCCGCCTACGCCCTGGATGCCTTCAATAATCACGGCACAGACATCCCCTTTGGCCAGTTCGGCTTTCAGGGCTTCGGTATCGTTCAGCGGAAGGTAGGTGACATGGCCGTTGTCATTGATAGGAGCAATGATTTTCGGGTTGTTGGTCACTTCTACCGCCAGTGAAGTACGTCCGTGGAACGCTTTGGCGAAAGAGACGACGCGGGTACGTCCGTTATAGAAAGAGGCCAGTTTCAAGGCATTTTCGTTGGCTTCTGCGCCGGAGTTAATCAGGAAAAGCTGGTAATCGTCGTATCCGCTGATGGCTCCTAAGCGGTCGGCTACTTCCTGCTGCAGTTTGTTGATGACGGAATTGGAATAGAATCCCAATGTGGCTACTTGTTTGCTGATGGCTTCCACGTAGTGGGGATGTGCGTGGCCGATGGAGATTACGGCATGGCCTCCGTAGAGGTCGAGGTATTCCTGGCCTTTGTCGTCCCATACGTGACAGCCTTTTCCTTTGACGATGTTGACATCGAAGAGGGGATATACGTCGAATAATTTCATACTTCTGTTAAGATTAAGAATGAAGAATAAGATGAAATCTCTTTCAGAACCTATTCTTCATTAATTTATGTTTTATAGTCCTGCGGGAAGATGCGAGAAAGGCGATGTGCTCTCGTTCTTCCTTTGAGTAGAGGACTTGTTAGTTAGAATGCGCTCGGTTTCAGTTTCAGTCCTACGGTCTCTTCCAGGTTGAACATCAGGTTCATGTTGTGTACGGCCTGGCCGCTGGCCCCTTTCAGCAAGTTGTCGATGCAGGAAACGATGAGCAGCTTGTCACCGTGCTTCTCCAGGTGAATCAAACATTTGTTGGTGTTGACCACCTGCTTCAGGTCGATATTCTTGTCCACGACGAAAGTGAAAGAATCTTCTGCATAGTACTCTTCGTACATTTTCACGATTTCTTCCAGTTCTACTTTCGTCTTTACCACGATGGTGGCGAAGATGCCGCGCGGGAAATCACCTCGGTAAGGGATGAAGTCGATTTCAGAATGGAAACTGTTCTGCAACTGTTGCAGGGATTGTTTGATTTCCGGTACGTGCTGGTGGGCAAACGGTTTGTAGATGCTGAGGTTGTTGCTACGCCAGCTGAAGTGGCTGGTAGCTCCCGGTTTGACACCGGCTCCAGTACTTCCTGTAATGGCGTTGACCATGATGTCGTCGTTCAGCATCAGGTGTTTGGCCAACGGCAGCAGTCCGAGCTGGATGCAAGTGGCAAAACATCCCGGGTTGGCCACGTGTTTGCTCTTGCAGATAGTCCGGCGGTTCAGTTCCGGCAGACCATACACAAAATCGTGGTCGTCCGACTTGATACGGTAATCCATGGAGAGGTCGATGATTTTCAAGTCTTCCGGCACGTTGTGGCTTTCCATGAACTTCTTTGTATCTCCATGGGCCGTGCAGAAGAAAAGCACGTCGATGGTGTCGAGTGGAAGTTCGTCGGTGAATACCAAATCGGTTTCCCCATACAGTCCTTCGTGCACATCGGTAATCTTGTTGCCGGCGTTACTGGAACTGTTGATGAATTTTATCTCTACATCCGGGTGGTTGATGAGCAGGCGAATCAGTTCGCCTGCCGTATATCCTGCACCTCCTATAATTCCTACTTTAATCATATATTGGCCTCGTCTTTATGGTTTGCATAATATGCACGAAGCGGAGTAGAAAGCACTTTGATGAAGCCTTTGGCATCTTCAGCCGTCCATCCTTTCTGCATTTCACCATATTCACCGAACTTGTTCTTTACCAAGTCGTCTTTAGAGTCTACACCTACGGTAGAGAAGCAGTACGGACGAAGTTCCAGAATGGCTGTTCCGTTGACGTTACGCTGTGATTCCTGCAGCATGGCTTCGATGTCACGCATTACCGGTTCCAGATACTGGCTTTCATGCAGGAACATGCCGTACCAGTTGGCTACCTGGTCTTTCCAGTACTGCTGCCATTTGCTCAAGGTATATTTTTCCAGGAACTTGTGGGCACCGATAATCAGCATTGGAGCGGCTGCTTCGAAACCTACACGTCCCTTGATGCCGATGATGGTGTCGCCTACATGCATGTCACGTCCGATACCGTAAGCTGCACCGATTTCCTCCACTTTCTGGATGGCTTTGATTTTGTCGTCGAAGATGACACCGTTGACTGCATACAGCTCCCCTTTCTTGAATTCCAGTTTCAGCAGCTCGCTGCCTGTTTTGTTTACCTGTTTCAGGTAAGCGCTTTCCGGCAATCCCTGGGTAGAGTCCAGAATTTCACCGCCGCAGATAGAAGTTCCCCAGATACCTACGTTGTAAGAATATTTCAGTTTGGTGAAGTCGGCTTCAAATCCGTGTTCTTTCAGGTAGTTGATTTCATATTCACGGCTCAATGCCATATCACGAGTCAGGGTGATGATTTCTACGCCCGGAGCCATTACCAGGAAGGTCATATCGAAACGTACCTGGTCGTTCCCTGCACCGGTAGAACCGTGTGCGATGGCGTGTGCACCGATTTCGTTGGCATAGCGGGCAATGGCCAGCGCCTGGAAGATACGTTCAGAGCTTACAGAAATAGGATAGGTTCCGTTACGGAGTACGTTACCGAATACCATGTATTTCAGACTCTTTTCGTAGTATTCCTGAGTTACGTCGATGGTGACATATTTAGTGGCTCCTAATTTATATGCGTTTTCTTCGTTTTTCTTCAACTGTTCGGGACTGAATCCGCCGGTGTTGGCACATGCCGCATATACTTCATATCCTTTTTCCTTTGCCAGGTACATCACGGTGAAAGATGTATCCAATCCGCCGCTGAAAGCAACGACAACTTTTTTCTTTTCTTCCATGGTTCTTATCTTTTTAAGGAGAAGTCTTCCAAGACTGGTTTCGGGAGGGGAAGGCTTCGTCGTCAGTTATTTTTGTATTTTAGAAATTGTTCACTTTGTCATCTGTATGCAGGGCCGGATCGTACAGCATGGCGGTGCAAATACAGAACTTACGCTTCTTGGCCATCAGGATTTCGTGGTTGATGCAGCCTTCGCATCCTTTCCAGAACGATTCATCGTCTGTCAGTTCATTGAAAGTGACCGGCACATATCCCAGTTCCGTATTCATTTTCATGACGGCTGCTCCTGAAGTCAAGCTGAAAATCTTGGCTTTCGGCCATCGCAGGCGGGCCAGGGTGAACGAAGCGTGTTTGATACGTTTGGCCAGTCCCAGACCTCTGTATTTCGGATGGACAATCAGTCCGGAGGTAGCCACATATTGTTTGTTACCCCATGATTCGATGTAAGTAAATCCGGCAAAGTCGTCGCCGCACAATGCAATGATGGCTTTCCCTTCCTTCATCTTGGTAGCCACATATTCATGTGTACGTTCGGCAATTCCCGTACCACGGACTTTGGCTGCTTCTCTGATCGTGTCCAATATTGTGTCAACATAAACCTCGTGTGAGGCGTCGGCTACCATTACATCAATTTGTTTAGTAGGTTCCATTCTTGTTCTTATCAGTTATTATTGGTTTATATTCGGGATGATAGTAGAAAGGGCATGCTTGACTTCCGTGCGGGTACTGTTTTCGCTGAGCACGAGCATGATGGTGTCGTCGCCGGCAATGGTGCCGATGATTTCGTGGAAGTTATGCATGTCAATGTCGTAAGCCAGACTGCTGGCATAACCGGGTCGGGTCTTGATTACGGCGATGTTGTGGGAGAACTCGATAGAGATGAAACCATTGTGGCGCAGCATTTCGCTGGCTTTCTGCGGCTCGGTCATGCGTTTGTACATCGTGTTGTTGGGGAGTACATACACATAGTTGCCGTTCATGCTGGCGGCTTTGGCCACTTTCAGCTGTTTTAAGTCGCGTGACAAGGTGGCTTGTGTCAATTGGAATCCTTCTTTCGTCAACTCTTGCAAGAGTTCGTCCTGACTTCCAATCTCCTTGCTGGAGATGATCATTTTAATGGAATCAAGTCTGCTATTCTTGTTCTTCATTGTATAATTATTCTTTTACGGCTGCAAAAATACGGATATATTTTGAATATCATGCATAAATTCTTACTTTTTTAGGGGGTTTTTCTAAAAAACGCATGAATATAATGAATAAATAACCATAATGGATTTTGTTTTGTATCTTTGTGCAGTTTATAGAAAAGAAGACAATAATGGATACTGCAATTTTGCCAAAAGAGAAAGACCCGATGGGGGCTGCCATATACGAGTATTTCAAGACTGGAAAAGCCGGAAAGTTGAGGGTATTCTCCTCTCAGTTTGAGGAGGATGAGATTCCGGTGAAGGAATTGTTCCGCACGTATGACCACATGCCTGTGCTGGAGCAGACGGCTTTGGAACTGGCGGAAGGAAAGATTCTGGATGTAGGTGCAGGCAGCGGATGTCATTCGCTGGCTTTGCAGGAAATGGGAAAGAAGCCGGTGGCCATCGACATTTCGCCGCTTTCGGTGGAGGTGATGCAGGCCCGTGGAGTGGATGCACGGCTGGTGAATTTGTTCGACCCGCATTTTGTGGAGCGTTTCGATACCATCCTGATGCTGATGAACGGTTCGGGCATCATTGGGAAGGTGGAAAATTTCGGGGCTTTCTTCCAGCGGATAAAGTTGCTGCTGAATCCCGGAGGCTCCATCCTGATGGATTCCAGTGATTTGAGATACCTGTTTGAGGAAGAGGACGGGAGTTTTGTGGTGGATTTGGCAGCCGATTATTACGGACAGTTGGACTTCCGGATGCAGTATAAGCAAATAAAAGGGGAAGCATTCGACTGGCTGTATGTGGATTTCAATACATTGAGTTTGTATGCTTCCCAATATGGATTCAAGGCCGAGCTTGTGAAGGAAGGCAGTCATTACGACTACCTGGCCCGGCTTACCTTGTAGGTCTTCGTTTCTTTTTCCACCACAGGTAATATCCGCTGAGTGGAAGTACGCCTCCTATAAAGGCGGCCAGAAAATAGAGTACCTTGGTGTAGAATCCTCCCCAGCTTCCGGTGTGGAAGGCATAAAACCAGCTTCTCAGCTTTTGCGAACGGGGTGTTTCCGTAGAGGGAATGAGTCGTGTGGGTTCCCCGTTTGCCGGGTTGAATTCTACGGTATCCGTACGGCGCAGGTAGCGGCTTTGGTTCACTTGTATCTTGTTCTTTTCGATACGAAGGGAGGCATAACCGGAATACTGGACCTGTACATGCTGGAATGCTTTATCCCATGCCGTATAGTCAGTCTCTGTTTTGTCCTTTCCTTTCGTACGTATGCTGTCTGCCTCCTGGGGGGCAGAGTGGGAATGGGGGGAGGTGGAAGAGGATGGAGTGGCGCCGAAAAGTCCGTAGGCAAATGAGCGGTACCATCCGAACGACCAGGTGAGACCGGTAAGGGCCATGACCAGCAGGAAAAGGGTGGAGTAGAATCCCAGGGTTACGTGGCTGTCGTACCAGAAACGGCGCCAGCCTTTGGTGCAGGACACTTGCAGCCGGTTGCGCAGGGCCTTCCGGCTACGTGGCCACCAGATAACGAGTCCGCTTACCAGAATCACGACCATCAGCAAGGTGGAGATGCCAACGATTACTTTCCCGGTGGAGTATGCACCTTTTTGTAAAGGAGGGTTCAACAGCCAGCGGTGCAGTTTCCGCATGGTCTGGAAGAACGGATAGCTTTTGGTCCATCCGTTCACTTCTCCGGTATAGGGATTCACGCTCAGGCTTTTCCGACTCACATTCTGGAAGGTGACCATGACGGGTTCGTTGGCTGTACCCCCGTATTGGAGGGCACTCAGCCTCAACGAATCGGCGACCTGTGTTTTCAGACAGGCTACCAGCTCCGACGGAGTCAGGAGGGCGGCACTTTTCTCGGGAATGCTTACCTTATATATATGGGGATTCAACCACTGGGTGATTTCCTTCTCGAAGACCAGTGTGGCCCCCGTGAAACAGATGACCGAAAGAATGATTCCCAATGGGATGGAAATCCAGCGGTGTATTTTTCCAAATAATTTTCTCATTTTTTTATGTTATTGCGCGGTTAATGCGATTTTGCCTACCGTGGTGATTTCGTCGGCTTCTACTTCCAGCCCTTTTACGGCTTCTCCTGTTTCCGGGTTGATTTTATAGAATGTAGGAGTG
This sequence comes from uncultured Bacteroides sp., assembly GCA_900552075.1. Taxonomy (GTDB): domain Bacteria; phylum Bacteroidota; class Bacteroidia; order Bacteroidales; family Bacteroidaceae; genus Phocaeicola. The sequence continues at coordinate 155,733 of URYL01000002.1, forward strand.
GCACCTTCTTCAGTGGTCAGTACTGGGATGTAAAAATACTTATTTTCCAGATAAGGCGAATTGCCGAAAGAAGAAATCAGGCTCTTGTCGGGCAGTCCTGTGATGCTAATTAATTTTTTTTCACTAGCCTTGAAGAGGACCAGTTCGTTTTTGGGTGCGTTGGTCCCCAAGGTGGTGACTTCTTCGATACCGCATCCGTAGTTGTTGAGCAGGAAGTAGTCACCGCCGACATGCCAGCAACGGAACAGCGGGTGTCCGGTAGCACCTTCCATGGTTTCCAGATTGCAGTAATACTCGTCGAAGTGGGTGCTTCCGGCCGGGATGCGGACCACTCCCGAAGGCAGTTTGCCTTGCACTTTGGCTTTCAGGTTGGCGTCGGCTGCCGGCTGGGTGGCCGTGCGTCCGTATCCCCCGGAAAATACATACAGGTTGCCGTCGTCGTCGCTCCAGATGGTCTGGTAATATTGGGAACGCATGCGTCCGCAGGCAAAACCGATTTTATCCGTCTGGGCAATGACAGGGGTTTCGTCGAAACTGCTGCCGCTGTAGATGGCAATGTAAGCGTTGTCCGGGTACTGGGTCGATGGGATTTGTCCGGCGGTGTATTTACCGCTGCCGGTTCCTCCGTCACCGGTGGCCACATAGTCCTGGCTCAGCACCTTGTCGGGCCAGGTGTTCACTCCGTAGTGGCTCATTCCCATCGGAATGATGGAAGTGTAAAGCTTTCCGTTGGCTTCTACGAATCCGGCCATGGTTACTTTCTCACCGTTGCCCAGATAATTTTCTGCCAGGATGTCTTTTTGATTGGTGCTGGTCGTACCGTTCTTGGCATTCAGGTAGTTGAACAGGAAGCCTTGGGCTGCATTGCCATTGCTGTCGGTCTGTTTGGTATTGCCGGTCGATACGGTAATCACGTTGTCGCCCCAGGTGCCGTAAGTCGTGAAGCGGTTGAAGGTATAGCTGTATTTCTTCTGGGGTACGTTGTTCGCATCCAGGTAATAGCAGCCTCCGGTGCCTTGCGAGCCGTCGTTGTATTTGATGCCGAAGAAATAATTCTGGTCATAGAAAATCCAGTAGGAAATTTGTTCCTGAAACTCTTTTCCGTTGTTGAGCACTGAGATTTTTCCTTCATCCAGGCTTTCTGCCGTGAGCAGGTAGGAAGTTCCTCCGGCAGTGACCGGAATGACATAATTCCCTTTGAAGTTGTTGTGGCTCTGAAAGGTGGGGTCATTGTTTTCTTTTTGACACCCTGCGAACAGGCCTGCCATGCAGAACATGCCTAGGCCCAGCATCCAGTTTTTTGTGGTCATATACTTGTATTTTTATTGTGATAAATGATGAATTAATTCCCAAAATATACCCGGAATTTTCCGTAGAAGGCCCGTCCGGCTTTTTGCAGGCTGAAGTTGTCGTACAGCTTTTCATCCGTGAGGTTCCGGCATTCCAGTGAGAGATTGTAGCGTCCGTTGCGGATGCTGTAGCTCAGGGACAGGTTGTGTGAAACCTGTTCCGGTACCCGGATTTTCGTAGAAGGATCACCGAACTTTTCCCAGTACAGGGGGAACTCATGCTGGTAGAAGCAATCCCATCCTAATGTCAGGGTATTTCCCTTGGCAAACAGGTCGTGCCAGTAGAAATTGGCATCGAGGTTGGCATAACGGTAGGGCAGGTTCGGAATACGCTGCCCGTAGGTCAGGGCATTCTGTCCGCTGCTGGCCGCCCGTTTCTTTTCCTTGTCGCGGATGTCCAGGTTGTTGAAAGTGCCGCCCATGCTGAACCAGTTACTGTAGCTGTAGCGAAGGGATACATTGAATCCCTTGGTTTCTACCCGGCCATGGTTGGTATAGCTGCCGTAGCTGGTACCTCCTACGGTAGAAAGGTCACGCTTGATGTAATCCTGTGTGTGGCGGTAAATCAGTCCTCCTTCTGCATACAGTCCGTGTTTGCCCCATTGCTTGGTGTAGCTGGCATTGAGATTCACGTTGTCACTGCGTTCCGGCTTCAGGTTGGCTTTTCCCGCTTCCAGGTCTCCGTCACCAAACAGTTCCTGGGTGCTGGGCATGCGCAGTGCCTTCTCGTACGACAGTTTCAGCTGGATAGCTTTCCCCAGGAAATATGTGCCGGCCGCTCCATATCCGAAGGAACGGACACTTTGTGACACCCGGGTGTTGTTTCCTACGCTGTTGTCGCTTATCTGTACCGTACCCTCACTGTAGGAACTGTAATGTTTTCCGAAGGCCGACAGGTTCCACTTTTCGGAAGGCATCAGGCGGTAGGAGAGACCGGCAATGTTTTTCCGGTTTTTGGTAGGGTCGTCAAAGTCCTCCAGCACCGAGTTCTTTTCGATGAGGCTCCGCCCCGTACGGCGGAAGGTACTGAACACGTTGTTGAACGTAAAAGAATGTATCTTGCCCAGTCGGTACACGGCCGTGAACGTGGCGTTCCAGTTGGTGTTTATCTGCTCGCTGAACTGGTGGTTCTGTTCTCCGGCGGTCGAGCGGGGGATGCGGTCGCCCAACCAGTTATATTTATACATGGCCGTATCCACATTGGTCGTCAGATTGTGGTTGTAGTTGGCCGTCACTGTCACATCCAGTCCTTTGGTGAAAAGGTTGCTTTTGCGGTACTCCACTGAAGGTACGACCGAGAATCCGTGACGGTGTTTCTGTCCGAACACGATTTCCTGGTACACGCCGTTTTGTATCTCTTTGTAGAAATGTGAATAGGCCACGTTGAACATCAATCGGTCGGCCCAGCTCTTGCCTGTCACGCCGATTTTTCCGATGAACGCCTCGTTGTGGAAAGTATCGTTGAAACGCTTTACATGCTGGATGTGGCTTTCGTCGCCGATGGACGTATTGTTTTCGTGGTTGAACTCTTCCACCCAGTTGTCAATGTAGTAATTGTTATCCGAGTAGTTCTGGTATGCGTTGATTTCATACGTCAGTCCATTCTTGAAACTCTGTCCGAAATTGACATACGATTTATGCGTATTGAACGAACCATAGGAATACGAGGCATCCAGAAACCAGTTCCGCTTCTGTTTGTTGGTCACGATGTTGATGACACCTCCCAAGGCATCGGTCCCGAAACCTACGGGTACCACTCCCTTGTACACCTCGATACGTTCGGCAAAGTTTACCGGAATGTTGTTCAGGTCGAATGCGGTTCCGGCTCCCTCCTGGGGTACGCCATCGATGAATACCTTCACGTGCTTGCCGCTGAAGCCGTCGAGCATCAATTGCATGTCCGAGCCTACGCCGCCTGATTCGCGCAGCTTCATTCCTGGAAGTTTCTGGAGCGCTTCGCTCAGGTTTTTGGTTGAGTTTTGCAGTTCCTTGGTAGCTACGGCCACTGCATTGAAGGCCGAACGCTTGACGCGTCCCACTCCGTTGGAAACCACCACTACTTCGTCCAGTTCGGTGACGGAAGGCTTCAGCACTATGTTTTGTCGGCTGCGTCCGTCGGCAAGAATTTCCACTTCTTTCTCTGCCGTTTCGAAACCGATGGCCGAAACGATTAATGTATATTTTCCGGCGGGCGCTTTCAGGTGGTACAGGCCTTTTTCATTGGTCGTACAACCGTATTGCGTACCTTTCAAGTACACAGTGGCAAAGTCGACAATGCTTTTGTCCGAAGAAAGTACTTTCCCCGACAACAAGGCACGGCCTTGGGCAGAGACTCCCACGCCGATACACCAGCACAATACAAAGAATACACCCCATTTTAAGTTTTCGCTTCCCCGCGAAAAAACTGAATTTCTCATTTACTGTAATTCGTATTTGTTGTTTCGCACTAATTTTCTGCCTGCAAAATTAGCTTGGTTGTGCGGAGAAGGCAATCGCCAAAAGTGGGTAATTTAGACAGCGTATAAATACCTACTTATGGGTATTGCAGGTTTGCATATCCTGTGACAGAACGAATTACAGTAGTGTGTACTTTATAAAATATGGAAATGTTGCAAGGCTTTCAGGATGCCGTCGTCATCAACAGAGGCAGTTACGTAGTCGGCTACCGCCTGAATGTGAGGAGCCGCATTCCTCATGGCTACCCCCAGACCTACGTGCTTCAGCATCGGGATGTCGTTACCCCCGTCTCCGAAAGCCATCGTGTCTTGCAGGTCGATGTTGTAGTAAGCCAGCATCTGGTCGATGCCGTGGCTTTTGCTGTTTCCCCGGGCAATGATGTCGGCAAAGAGCGGATGCCAGCGCATCGGTTCGCAGTGCGTAAGTACGGTGCCGAAAATCTCTTCGTCCTTTTCTTCCGGGAAGTAGCCCATGATTTGCAGGATTTCCTTGTCTCTGGCTGTTTCAATGGGGAGGATTTCCGGAATGCCGATGTGGATGAGTCGGGCAATCTCACGGACCGCCTCATTTTCGTGGGTCAGGAACCAGGTATTGTCGTGCACAAAGACGAAAGGCATTTCCGGATGAGTGTGCTGGTAGCGGATGAGGCGCTCGATGTCCTCCTGCGGCACACAGCCTTTGTAGATGTCCTGCCCGTCGGCAGTGAAACAGTAGGCTCCGTTCAGGGTGACGTATCCGTCGAAGTCGAGGTCGCCCACGGCCTCCATCATTAACGATTTGGGGCGTCCGGTGGCAATGAATACCTTGAGGCCTTTTTCTCTTAAATGTTGCAAGGCCTTGCGGGTGGAGGCAGGTACGGTGTGGGTCTGGAAAGAAACCAGTGTGCCGTCGATGTCAAAGAATATCGCTTTTATCATTAGTCTTGTGCATTAAAAATCCGTGCAAAGATAAGGAATAAACGACAGAGAAGGTACACAGGTCGTTCTATAATCGAGGCTGGATACCTATTTTCTTTTTTCAATCTCCGGTGCGATAATGCATAAGGGGATGGCCGTTTTCTACGTTTCCTGTGGCGGAACCCTATGTTTCCCGCCCGTAAACCCTACGTTTCCGCTTTGGAAAACCTACGTTTCCCGGTGCGGAAACGTAAAGGAATCAGAGAAAGATTGGTATTTACGGGCTTGCGTTTTTTCCAACCGGTGGGCAGGGGGGGAGACAACCTTTCACACGAATATCCTTTTAGGGTGATAAATTGTTTTGTTTATCCGATGTATTTATTACATTTGCTGCGCAAAGTAAAGAAAATAATGAGTGTTTGAAAGTAATTTCAGAAAAACACTTTTGTAGAGATAGAAAGAATCATGGAAAACAGAACTTATCAATATAAACGGATTGCCGTAAAGATAGGTAGTAATGTGCTGACCCGTCGGGACGGTACATTGGATGTGACCCGTATGTCGGCTTTGGTCGACCAGGTGGCCGAACTGCACAAGGCCGGAGTGGAAGTGGTATTGGTGTCATCCGGAGCGGTGGCTTCCGGAAGAAGCGAGCTGAAACCGTTGAAAAAGCTGGACAGTGTGGACCAGCGGCAACTCTTTTCTGCCGTGGGACAGGCCAAACTGATTAACCGGTATTACGAACTGTTCCGCGAACACGGCATTACCGTGGGGCAGGTGCTGACTACCAAGGAGAGCTTTTCTACCCGTCGCCACTACCTGAACCAGCGCAACTGCATGCGGGTGATGCTGGAGAACGGGGTGATTCCCATTGTAAACGAGAATGACACGATTTCCGTCACCGAACTGATGTTTACCGACAACGATGAGCTTTCGGGCATGATTGCCTCGATGATGGACATGCAGGCACTGATTATTCTCAGTAACATCGACGGCATCTACAACGGCTCTCCTTCGCAGCCGGGCACTTCGGTCATCCGTACCGTGGAGCGGGGGAAAGATCTTTCCGACTACATCCAGACCGAGAAATCCGGTTTCGGCAGAGGAGGCATGCTCACCAAGAGTACCATTGCCCGCAAGGTGGCCGATGAAGGCATTACGGTAATTATAGCCAACGGAAAGAAAGAGAATATCCTGCTCGATTTGTTGTGCCGTCCTGACACGACGGTGTGTACGCGTTTCCTCCCCGCTCCGGCAGAGGTGTCGAGCGTCAAGAAATGGATTGCCCACAGTGAAGGTTTTGCCAAAGGTGAGCTACACCTGAACCGACAGGCGGTGGAGGCTGTCAGGGGTAGCAAGGCGACCAGCATCCTTCCGGTAGGGGTGACGCGGGTGGCCGGTGATTTTGAGAAAGACGACATCGTGCGTATTATGGACGAACAGGGACAGCAAATCGGGGTAGGCCGTGTGTCGGCCGATTCTGGCGAGGCCGTATTGCTGGTTGGCCGTCACGGACAGAAACCGCTGGTACACTATGACTATCTTTATCTGGAGTGAGGTTGAATCGTCCTCATTCCATGGCAACGGTTCTGTGCTCGGCGATGGACTGGATGGATAACGGAGTGATGGAAGTCCAAAGCGCCAGGTCGCGCAGGTCGGCCGGGTAAGCGAGTTCCTGTTTCAGGTCCGCTTCCAGCGCCTTGAGCATGATGTAGTCCATGCCCTCGTGGTGTGTGTCCAGACGGAGCGCTTCTTCTCCCCAGCGTTTCCAGTACGTATGTGCATATTGTTGCAGGTAAGGTGTATCCGGCTCCCAGGTTTCGTGTGGACTCCTGCCTTCCAGGTAGATGCGTCGCAGTTCCCCCTGCCAGATACCCTTGGTGCCTTGTACCTCCAGGTCGAGGCTTCGTGGACGCGGCAAGGTCGTGTCGTGGGTGAGCGAGATGAGTACGCCGGAAGCCGTTTCCAGCTGTGTCAAGACGATGTCTCCTTGAGCAACCGCCAGCTGTTCGTCTCCTCCCAGTTCCCGGATACGCTGGTGCAGTCCGGCTGCTTTAGAAGAAAAGGAAGTCAGGCAAACCAGCCGGTCTTTGCGGGGAATGCCGGCGATGAGGCAGAGTGGAGCCAGCCCGTGGGTCGGATAGAGGTCCCCATTTTCTTGCAGGTAAAACTTGCTTCGCCAGATGCTCTCCGTCTTTTTCCGGTTGCCCATATTTCCCTTGTCGTCCAGCAGGAGGTTGCGCAGGTCGTGACGGTAGCCGCCGCGCAGGTGTACGATTTCCCCCAACGCCCCTTCCCGGACCAGGTTGTACATGGCCAGTACTTCTTGCCGGAAAAGTGTGTTCTCCAGCGGAAAAACCTTTTTCCCGCAGGCATCGGCAGCCTCCAGGAGAGGCTGGTATTCGTGCAGGTAGAGTCCTCCTTTGATTTCAAGCGCTACATGGCAACCGGCTTTCAGGCAATACAAGGCATGCGTCACATGCAGTTGCCAGGGCGAGGCAATGAACACCAGTTGCGGGGCATGCGTGGCAATCATCCGTTGGTAATCGTCGCCTCCCCGGTGGTAGCAAGGCACGCCATACACTTCTTCCCGTGCTTCCGGGTCGGCAATGGCGGTAATCTGGAAATAAGGAATGTGACGGCAGAGAGCCAGCAGTTGCTTGCCGCGGTATCCCATGCCGATATAAGCGATTTTGAGCGTTTCCATCGATTGAAAGGTTAGGTAGGGTGAATACGGGTCAGTGTCTGGACTCCAGAAACTGGATGAGCAGTTCGCGAGGCAGGGAGTAAGTCTTTCCGTGCGCTTGTACGTATTTCAACAGGGCCACTCCTTCTTGTTGCAGGCGGGCTTTGGGTACGATGTCTTTCGTGTCTTCCGCCATTTTCAGCATCATCATGGCAGCCAGTTCTATTTTTTCGATTCCGTCTTTGTCTTCGTGGTATTGGTCAAGCAGTTCTTCACATTCCATTTGTGCCAATTGTTCGGGTGTCACTCCCAGTATTTGCCGGGCTGTGCTTTCATATTCTTCCCAGTCCGTTTGGCTGATGCGTTTCCGGCGGAGCAGCAGGTTCGCGATGGCGGCGAAGATTTCCTGAATCATGCGTATGAGATAATCTTGTCGAATCATGGTTTTTAGATTTTCGGTTGCAAAGTTCGAAATATTTTTCTTGCTTTTTCATAATCTTTCGTAATTTTGAGCGAAGAACTAAAAAATCGAACTATGGACGAGCAAATAAGACAAATAGGGGAACGCATCCGTGGGTTGCGCGATGCCTTGGAACTGAGTGTGGAAGAAATGGCCGACCGCTGCGGGCTGCGGGTAGAACAGTATCGTGAGATTGAGTCGGGAGAGTTTGACATTGCCGTCAGCACCTTGCAGCAAATTGCGCGGAAATTTGACATTCCGTTGGATGTGCTGATGTTCGGGGAAGAGCCCAAGATGAATTCTTATTTTCTGACCCGTTGGGGAACCGGCATCTCGGTAGAGCGTACAAAAGCCTACAAATATCAGGCACTGGCTTCTGGTTTTCGGAACCGCAAGGCCGATCCTTTTCTGGTAACCGTGGAGCCGAAGCCGGAAGATACACCTATTTATTATAATACCCACTACGGGCAGGAGTTCAACATGGTGTTGGAGGGCCGGATGCTGCTCAGCATTAATGGGAGAGACCTGATTCTGGAACAGGGCGACAGCCTTTATTTTGATTCTTCTCTTCCGCATGGTATGAAAGCCCTTGATGGAAAGGCCGTGAAATTCCTGGCAATTGTAATGTAGAAATTAAGATTGAAAAGATATATGTTAGAAAGATTTGTTGAACAGACGCATTTTACCTCGCAGGAGGATTTTATCGCGCATTTTAAGGTAAAGGTACCTGAGAACTTTAACTTCGGCTATGATGTGGTGGATGCCTGGGCGGCAGAACGTCCTGAAAAGAACGCGTTGCTTTGGACTAATGATAAGGGCGAGCACATTCAGTTTACGTATGCGGATTTGAAGAAATATACCGATATGACGGCTTCCTACTTCCAAAGTCTGGGTATCGGGCATGGCGACAAGGTGATGCTGATTCTGAAACGTCGGTATGAGTTCTGGTTCTCCATCATTGCCTTGCACAAAATCGGGGCCATCACCATTCCGGCTACGCATTTGCTGACCAAGAAAGACATTGTGTATCGTTGTCAGGCAGCGGGTATCAAGGCAATTGTCGCTGCCGGTGAACCGGTCATCACGAAACATATTCTGGACGCCATGCCGGAATCGCTGACGGTGGAACGGCTGGTGAGTGTGGGACCTGAATATCCGGAAGGTTTTGAAGACTTCCACAAAGGGATGGAAGCGGCACCTCCTTTCGTGCGTCCGGCTCATGTGAATACCAACGACGACATTTCCCTGATGTACTTCACCTCGGGTACGACTGGTGAGCCGAAGATGGTGGCCCATGATTTCACGTATCCATTGGGACACATCGCTACGGGATGTTTCTGGCATAACCTCCATGAAGACAGCCTGCATTTTACCATTGCCGATACGGGATGGGGAAAGGCCGTATGGGGAAAACTTTACGGACAGATGATTGCCGGAGCCAATATCTTTGTGTATGACCATGAGAAGTTTACGCCGGCCGATATCCTGCAGAAGATTCACGACTATCACATCACTTCGCTTTGTGCGCCTCCTACCATTTACCGCTTTCTGATTCGGGAGGATTTGTCGAAGTATGATTTGTCGTCGCTGGAATATTGTACCACAGCAGGCGAAGCGTTAAACTACTCGGTGTATGAAACCTTCAAGCGTATCACGGGTATCCGTCTGATGGAGGGTTTCGGACAGACGGAAACGGCCCTGACACTGGCTACTTTCCCATGGATGGAACCCAAACCGGGCAGTATGGGCGTACCTAATCCGCAGTATGACATTGATTTGCTGAAGCCGGACGGCCGTTCGGCGGAAGATGGAGAACAAGGGCAAATTGTGGTGCGTACCGACAAGGGCAAACCGCTGGGACTGTTCAAGGAATACTATCGTGACCCGGCCTTGACGCACGAGGCATGGCATGACGGGGTGTATTATACTGGCGATGTGGCATGGCGTGACGAGGACGGTTACTATTGGTTTGTGGGCCGTGCCGATGATGTCATCAAAAGCTCCGGCTACCGCATCGGCCCGTTCGAGGTGGAAAGTGCCCTGATGACCCATCCAGCGGTGGTGGAATGTGCCATTACGGGTGTGCCCGACGAAATTCGCGGACAGGTGGTGAAAGCTACTATCGTATTAGCAAAGGATTACAAGCAGAAAGCCGGGCCGGAACTGGTGAAGGAATTGCAAGACCACGTGAAACGGGTGACGGCACCTTACAAGTATCCGCGTGTCATCGAATTTGTGGATGAATTACCGAAAACCATCAGTGGAAAAATCCGCCGGGTGGAAATTCGTCAGAAAGACAATACGTAAATAGATTGATACCTAGAAAGCCGGGATGCCTTCAGAAAGCGTTCCGGTTTTTTATTGCTGTCGGGGCTCAGATGCGCGAGTCGGCTCCCCACATCATTTTCTCGCGCAAGGTGTTGAAGAAAGAGTGGTGGCAGCGTTTCACGATGCGGATGAAATGTTCACCTCGACGGATGGTCAGCCGACTGCCTTCGCGGAAGGTCTCGCTACGACCGTCAATGGCAATCAGGAAATTGTGGCTGCGGCTTTCCACTTCTAAGGTGATTTCCCAGTCGTCCCGAATCACGATGGGACGTACGTTGAGGCTGTGCGGGGCTACGGCCGTCAGGCTGATGGTACCGCTTTGGGGAACTAAAATCGGGCCACCTACGCTGAGGGAATAACCTGTGGAGCCGGTAGGAGTGGCCACAATCAGTCCGTCGGCTTGGTACACATTCAATAATTCCCCGTTGACGTATGCCCGGATGGAAATCATGGACGAACTGTCGCGTTTCAGAATGGCGATTTCATTCAGTCCGTAGGGATATCCTTTCAGCACCTGTCCTTGGCTGGTCAGTTTTAAAACCCTTCGTGGCTCGGCCAGGTACATTCCCTGATGAATCTCTTCGAAGGTCTCCTCCATCTGGTCTGGCGTAATGTCGGCTAGAAACCCTAGGCGCCCGGTGTTGATGCCCAGTATGGGAATCTCCTTGTTGCCTACCAGACTGGCGGTTTTCAGGAAGGTGCCGTCGCCTCCGATGCTGAGTGCCATATCCGCCGTAAAGTCGTCGTGACCGTTGAAAATCTCCAGTCCTGTCAGGTCTGCACTCGTGTGCAGGCGCAGAAACTCGTAAAATTCCCGGTGAATACAGATATGGTCTTCCTTGTGCCGGAGAATTTCCAGCAGGTGGGTTACATGGGCTGATTTATGTTCCTGATACGTATTTCCAAAGAGGACGAATTTCATCTTCCGCTGCATATAGGGTGTTTTTTTATCAATCTTTTTAAGAATAAACATGTCAAGTTTCTCGTAAAACCTACTAACTTTGCACGTTGTTGATGCAAAGATAGTGAAAGGCGAGCGCAGAGACAAACGGAAAACAAAGTTTTTCGATTGGGCTATGCCGAGCCGCCTCCTGTCTTCTTAAAAGGTAATGAAATTCAGGAAATATGACTAAATTAAGTGTGAATATAAATAAGGTGGCTACGCTTCGTAATGCACGTGGCGGTAACAACCCGGATGTAGAGAAGGTGGCATTGGATTGCGAGTCGTTTGGGGCGGAGGGTATAACGGTTCATCCGCGTCCGGATGAACGTCATATCCGCTACTCGGATGTATATGCCTTGCGCCCGGTATTGAAAACGGAATTCAATATTGAAGGTTATCCGTCCAAAGAGTTTGTCGATTTGGTATTGAGGGTAAAACCTACTCAGGTGACGTTGGTTCCGGATGCGCCCGATCAGATTACCTCCAACTGTGGTTGGGATACCAAAACACATCAGGTATTCCTGACGGAACTGATGGACACTTTCGGAGAAGCTGGCATCCGTACGTCTATTTTTGTGGGGACAGATCTGGAATTGATTGAATATGCCGCCAAGACAGGGACCGACCGGGTGGAACTGTACACCGAACCTTATGCTTCCCTTTATCCCAAAAATCCGGAAGCCGCTGTGGCTCCGTTTATGGAGGCCGCCGATCGGGTACATAAACTGGGAATGGGACTAAACGCCGGACATGATTTGAGCCTGGTGAACCTGAAGTATTTCCATGAGCATATTCCTTGGCTGGATGAGGTATCCATTGGCCATGCCTTGATATGCGACGCATTGTATTTTGGATTGAAGAAAACTATTGAAGAATATAAAAATTGCCTTCGTTAAATTATGATGACTTTAACTTTACTGGCTGCCGCTCAGGCTGTAGCCGACACAATGGCCGGAGCAAATCCGGTGTTGACTCCGGTTTCTTCCGGTGAGCCACAGATGAATCTTTGGGACATGGCCTGCAAGGGAGGCTGGATTATGATTGTACTGGCTGTGATGTCGGTAATTGCTTTCTATATTTTCTTTGAACGGGCAGTAGCCATCCGTAAGGCGGGAAAAGATGACCCTTTGTTTATGGACCGTATCCGCGACTACATCAAGTCGGGTGAAATCAAGTCGGCCATCAACTATTGCCGTATTACGAACACTCCTTCGGCCCGCATGATTGAGAAAGGAATCACCCGTATGGGCCGTCCGGTAGCCGACGTGCAGGCAGCCATCGAGAATACCGGAAACATTGAAGTGGCCAAGCTGGAAAACGGCTTGTCTATCATGGCCACCATTTCGAGTGGGGCCCCGATGCTGGGATTCCTTGGTACGGTGACCGGTATGGTGCGTGCCTTCTGGAACATGGCCAACGCGGGCAATAACATCGACATCACTTTGCTGTCGAGCGGAATTTACGAAGCCATGATTACTACGGTAGGTGGATTGGTGGTCGGTATTGCCACGATGTTTGCCTACAATCATCTGGTGTACCGTGTGGATAAGGTGGTCAGTCAGATGGAAGCACGTACACTGGCTTTCATGGATTTGTTGAATGAACCGACTGAAAAATAAACGCGTATGGCATTAAAGAGAAGACAGAAAATATCACCCAGCTTCAGCATGTCGTCCATGACCGACTTGATTTTTCTGCTGCTGATATTTTTTATGATTACTTCTACCATGGTATCGCCGAATGCCATCAAGGTGCTTCTGCCGCAAGGGTCGGAGCAGACTTCGGCCAAGCCTATGGCACGGGTGATTATTGACAAAGACTTGAATTATTACGGTGCCTTCGGCAACGAGGATGAAATGCCACTGGCCATTGACGAGGTGCCCGCATTTCTTCAGGAATGTGCTCGGAAAGAACCGGAGATGTATGTGGCCTTGTACGCCGATGAGTCCATTCCGTATCGTGAAATCGTCCGGATATTGAACATTGCAAACGAGAACCATTTCAAAATGGTCTTGGCAACTCGCCGTCCGGATAAAAACTAAAAAGCAGAGTGACGTTGAAAAAAAATAAGGTAATCGGAATTGTATGTACGGTGGTTTTGCACCTGCTGGTGTTGCTGCTGCTGTTTCTTCTGAAGCTGACCGTACCGGCAGAACAGGAGGAAGGCGGTGTGCCCGTGATGCTGGGCAACACGGAACTGGCGGGAGGGGAAGCCGACCCTTATACCTTGACCGAGGTGGATATGATGCCTTCGGAAGCTCCTGCTGCGCAGGAAGCGGCGGAGACACCTGCCGTGGACCAGCCGATGATTACGCAGCAGGATGAACCTTCCTTGCAGGTGAAGAAAGAGACTCCGAAAAAAGAAACTCCCAAGAAGGAACAGCCGAAGAAAACGCCGGTGAAGACCGAAACGCAGACCGTGAACAAGCCGAAGGAGAAGACTGAGGCGGAGAAACGGGCTGAAGCAGAAAAGGCTGCGGCACAGGCAGCTGCCAACAAGATAGCCGGTGCCTTCGGAAAAGGCTCTCAGATGGGTAGCAAGGGAAATGCTTCCGGTGCCGGTTTGCAGGGAAGTCCTACCGGGAATTCCTCCACTGGAAAGACGAGTGGCGTAGGCGGTTATGGTACATTCGACCTGAATGGCCGTTCACTGGGCAGCGGAAAACTTCCGGTACCGGTGTACAACGTGCAGGATGAGGGCCGTGTGGTAGTAACCATCGTGGTGAACCCTGCAGGGCAGGTCATCAGCACCAGTATCAACAAGCGGACAAACACGGTGAACCCGGCGTTGCGGAGAGCGGCGGAGGAGGCGGCCCGGAAAGCCCGCTTCAATGCGGTGGATGGGGTGAACAACCAGAGTGGTACCATCACCTATTATTTTAAATTGAGATAATTTTTAATTCTAAACAGATAGATTTATGAAAGCAGTTTGTATCTTTTTGGCTGAAGGTTTCGAGGAAATGGAAGCCATGTTCCCGTTGGATATCATGCGTAGAGGCGGATTGAATGTGAAAACCGTGTCTGTAACCGGCAATAAGACCGTAACCAGCTCTCATCAGGTACCTATCGTAGCCGATATGTTGTTTGAAGACCTGAAAGAGGACGAAGTGGAAATGATTGTACTTCCCGGAGGACTTCCAGGTGCCACCAACTTGGATGCACATGCCGGACTGGACAAGCTGATCATGAGTTTTGCTGCTGCCGGAAAACCGCTGGCTGCCATTTGTGCCGCTCCGCTGGTATATGGCAAACGCGGTTTGCTGAAAGGCAAGAAAGCAACCTGCTATCCGGGCTTTGACAAGTTCCTGGAAGGAGCAGAATATACAGGCAACATGGTAGAAATCGTCGACAACTTCATCTTGGGTAAAGGTCCGGGTGCTGCGCCTGCCTTTGGCTTTGCCATTTTGGAAAAATATGCCGGTGCAGAAAAGACCCTTGAAGTGAAAAAAGGAATGTTGCTGGCATAATGAAGAAATATGTCATTGTGGTAGCGGGAGGAAAAGGCCTGCGTATGGGGGGAGAGATTCCCAAACAGTTCATACCGGTAAAAGGAAAGCCGGTGTTGATGCGTACGCTGGAGGCTTTTCATGCCTGTGACCCGCAGATTGAACTGATTGTGGTGCTTCCGGTGGAACAGCGTTCCTACTGGGAGCACCTTTGTGCTGAATACGGATTTACCTTGCCTCACCGGATTGCGGCGGGTGGAGAGACCCGTTTTCATTCCGTGAAGAACGGACTGGCTCTGGTAGAGGAAGACGGATTTGTCGGAGTGCACGACGGAGTTCGTCCTTTTGTCTCTTCCCAAGTGATTGCGGACTGTTATGCGAAGGCCGCCACCCTGCAGGCCGTGGTGCCTGTGACGGATGTGGTGGAAACCGTACGTCATCTGTTGCCCGAAGGAGGCAGTGAGACCGTATCGCGCAATGAATACAAGCTGGTGCAGACACCACAGGTCTTTACGGTGGAACTGCTGAAACGGGCTTATGCCCAGGAATACAAGCCCTTCTTTACCGACGATGCTTCGGTGGTGGAAGCATTGGGTCAGCCGGTACACTTAGTGCCTGGCAATCGGGAAAATATCAAACTCACCACTCCTTTTGACTTGAAAGTAGCAGAATCTCTTATCGGCGACTGATGTTTGACTTATCCACACGCGACGTGAAATATTTACCGGGGGTAGGACCGCAGCGGGCGGCTCTACTGAATAAGGAATTGAACATCTATTCCTTACGCGACCTGTTGTATTATTTCCCTTACAAGTATGTGGATCGAAGTCGTCTGTATTACATCCACGAGATTGATGGCAACATGCCTTATATTCAGTTGCGCGGACGGATTTTGAGTTTTGAAACGTTCGGTGAAGGCCGTCAGCGTCGGCTGGTGGGACATTTTACTGATGGTACGGGTGTGGTGGACCTGGTGTGGTTTCAGGGGTTGAAATACATCACCGGAAAGTACAAAGCTAATGAGGAATACATCATATTCGGTAAGCCGACAGTGTTCAACGGGCGCATCAACGTGGCGCATCCTGACATCGACCCGGCGCAGGAACTCACTCTTTCCACCATGGGCCTTCAGCCCTACTACAATACCACGGAAAAGATGAAGCGTACCAGTCTGAACTCACATGCACTGGAAAAGCTGATGAAGAATCTTTTTCAGGTCTTGCAGAAGGAAACCTTTGAAGAGACCCTGAGTCCTTACTTGATTGCGGCCCATCAGCTGATGCCCCTGACGGATGCATTATATAACATTCATTTTCCGCAGAATCCAGAACTTCTCCGCAAGGCACAGTATCGTCTGAAATTCGAAGAACTATTTTATGTGCAGCTCAACATTCTCCGTTACACGAAGGAGCGTCGCAACAAGTTCCGCGGGTTGGTGTTCGAGCATGTGGGTGAGATTTTCAATACCTTTTATGCGCATCATCTGCCTTTCCAACTGACGGGGGCACAGAAGCGTGTCATCAAGGAAATGCGTCGTGACATGGGGAGCGGTCGGCAGATGAACCGACTGTTGCAAGGTGACGTGGGCAGTGGAAAGACCCTGGTGGCCCTGATGACCATGCTGATAGCCTTGGACAACGGTTTTCAGGCCTGCATGATGGCTCCTACTGAGATTTTGGCTACCCAGCATTATGAAACCATCCGCCACTTTTTGGAAGGGATGCCGGTGCGGGTAGAACTGCTGACCGGCAACGTGAAAGGCAAGCGCCGTGAAACGATTCTCCGCGACTTATTAACAGGGGATGTGCATATCTTGATTGGCACGCATGCCGTGATTGAAGATACCGTCAACTTCTCTTCGTTGGGACTGGTGGTCATTGACGAGCAGCATCGCTTTGGTGTCGCTCAGCGGGCCAAGCTGTGGGGCAAGAATACCTGTCCTCCCCATGTGCTGGTCATGACGGCCACTCCGATTCCTCGTACACTGGCCATGACCTTGTATGGCGACCTCGACGTGTCGGTCATTGACGAACTGCCTCCTGGCAGAAAACCTATCCAGACCATCCATCAGTTTGATAACCGTCGGAAAAGCATGTACGAGTTTATTCGGAAACAGATTCAGGAAGGGCGTCAGGTGTACATCGTGTATCCGCTGATTCAGGAAAGCGAGAAGATGGATATCAAGAACTTGGAAGAAGGTTATATGCACATCTGCGAGGAGTTCCCTGAATATAAGGTCAGCAAGGTACATGGCAAAATGAAACCGGCAGAGAAAGAAGAAGAGATGCAACGCTTCCTGGCCAATGAAACCCAGATAATGGTAGCTACTACCGTGATTGAGGTCGGGGTGAATGTGCCTAATGCCTCGGTGATGGTCATTGAAAATGCCGAACGCTTCGGGCTTTCCCAGCTGCACCAGCTACGCGGACGGGTAGGCCGGGGGGCTGACCAGTCGTATTGCATTCTGGTGACCGGATATAAGTTGTCGGAAGAAACCCGCAAGCGCATCGAAATCATGGTGCAGACCAATGACGGCTTTGAGATTGCCGAAGCCGATTTGAAACTGCGCGGTCCCGGTGATTTGGAAGGTACCCAGCAAAGTGGGGTCGCCTTCGACTTGAAGATTGCCGACATTGCCAAAGACGGTCAGTTGCTGCAATATGTCCGTGGTATCGCCGAACGTCTGTTAGAGGATGATCCCGAAGGGGTGAAACCGGAGAACCGAATTGTCTGGCAGCAGCTGAAAGAACTCCGGAAGAAGAATGTGAACTGGTCGGTAATATCTTGATTGTGATTGTTTGGGGCTATTCGGTTAAATACAAATCCTTTAGAAAAAAATGTGATAAGCTTTCATGAGGATATCTTTGGTACAGAAACGGAATAGTCTTATTTACCCGACGAACTCTTAAGACTGTCGGGTGACTCTTTATACTTGGTAGGGGTAATGCCTGTATATTTCTTAAAAATGGTACTGAAATATCGGCTGGTAGAAAAACCGGTGCATTCGGCTATTTCAGTGATACTGAGTTCGTTTTTCCGGAGTAATTCCATCGCTTTATCTATCCGTAGTTTATTGACATATTCATTAGCTCCCATATCAGTCAAAGCTTTTAGACGATTGTATAATGATGCTCGACTGATACCTAATTTTTGACTGATAAATTCGATGTTCAGATTTTCATTTTCCATGTTATCGATGATGACTTTGTTCAACTTAAACAAGAAGGCGTCATCGGCTGAGGTTGTCGGTTTATCTGTTTCAGTAATTATGGAGTTATGGGTATATTTTAATCGGATTTGTTTACGCAAGTAGAGCCGGTTTTGTACACATTCCAGTAAGGAACTGATTTCGAATGGTTTTTCAATGTAGGCATCTGCTCCGATTTTATATCCGTCCAAATGGCTTTGTTCATCGGTGCGTGCGGTAAGCAGAATTACCTGAATATGGTTGATATTCATGTCCTCCTTGATTTTACGGCATAATTCGTATCCGTTCATTTCAGGCATCATGATATCACTGATGACAATATCAGGTATTTCTTTGAGTGCAATTTGTAAAGCCTGTTTCCCATTTGAAGCCAGGTATAAATTTTTGAAACTGTCTTTTAGACTTTCTACTACCATTTGACGTATGTTCTCATTATCATCGACAAATAGGCATGAATAATCTTGGGTATTTATAGAGTTGACTATTGAAGTAATTGCCTGGTCGTTTTCTGTAGTTGGAGAGGTAATGGTATTCAGATATTCACGGGGTGGACATATTTCGGGCGATTCAGCATGAATGGGGAGTTCGTACCAGAAACATGCTCCTTTTTCAAAATTATTATATGCGCCAATTTGGCCTTTGTGCATTTCTACCAGAATTTTGGCATAGGATAGCCCAATACCGCTTCCCGTCCTTTCGTTTTCACCTTGATAAAAGCGTGTAAAGAGTTTTTGGGTGTTTACTCCTTGTAGACCTTCCCCTTGATCGATGACTGAGATACGTACAGACTGTTTGTCTTTGGTCAGTTCGGTTCTTAGTGTGATGCAACTATTCTGAGGGCTATGTTTGAATGCATTGACTATCAGGTTTGTCAGGATGATGATATGATGTTCTTGATCAAATTCGACTTCTCCGATTTCGGGGGAAAGATCATAAATAATAGTGACCTGTTTATCTTCTTCTTCGTATTTGAAATCGGTTGCTATTTCCTTTATCCAATTATTTAGCGGATAGGATTGTATATTTAGTTTAATTTGTTCCATTTCCATTTTTCTCAGGTTCAATACCATGTTCAGCAGTTCTTTCATTCGCTTGGATTGTTTTAAGATACTTCTGAGAGTGGAATATATAGGGCTATCTTGAGGAACTGTTTTTACCAGCTGACTTAATGGGGTATAAATCAGTGTCAAAGGCGTACGTAACTCATGATTGATATTTATTAGGAATCGTACTTTTTCTTCATAAATCTTTTGCTTATGTTCTTGTAAATCGGCTTTCATTCGTTCTTCTTTACGATTTAACAGATAAAGAATGAAGGCGATAAGTAATACTGCAAGAAGCAGTACCAATAAGAGAGTAAACCACCATGTTTGATACCATACGGGTGGAATATGAAACTCGATGACTTGTTTGGGAGGTGTCCATGAACCGTCTTTTGTGCTGCAAGATACTGAGATTTGGTAGGTACCTGGAGTTAGTGAACGCAGTGTCAGTTCTGGAAACTTACTATCTGTGACTGATTTTTCTTTCCCGTTAATATACCATCGATATACTTTTTTCCTGAAAATATTACTTTCATAGGCCATTACTTTGATAATAATGGTTTTATTGTCGAAAGATAAGTGCAGTGAGTTTTTTCCTAGCTTAATATCAGAAAGATAACTTTTGTTATTACTAATGATATCTGTTAGCTTCAATACAGGAGGGGTGGGAATGGTGATTTTATTTTTGTTCCCGTCGATATATACCATACCGTTGATACCTCCCATATAGATATCACCTTGTGGAGAAGCCCATACGGCCTTTTTCAAGAATTCATTGTCATCGGCACCATCGGATGAGTCTAAAGATATCAGCTTGTTTTCACCGTCGAGCCATACAAATAATTCTTCATTCGTGCCGATCCATACTCGTTGTTGGTGGTCGCAGATTAATGTAGTGATATTCTTCAGTTGTGGAGTATTTATTTGAGTTTCTGATTGGGTTCGCGGATCGTAACGGAAGATTTTGTCAGGAAATCCAATCCAGAAGATACCGTGTGTATCTTTGGAAACACATTCAATAGGGTATTTTTGAGTAGAAGTATAAATTGTTTCTATTTTATTGTTTTGATGGTTAATGGTATAGATATGCTTCAAATCGTACAAATATGTTTTTAAGCTATCGTATCCAATGGGGATAGCTTGCCCTTCAATGGAAATTTGACTGTCACTTAATTGCTGTATTCTTCCACTTTTCAAGTAATATCTGTGTATTTTGGTCGAAAGTAATAGAACGGACTCTGTCTCATCCTGGTACAGATTGATTCCTTTCCGGCCATACAAAGCTATTTGGTTAATTGCTGCATTCGTTTTATTGAGTGGACGTATTTTACCTGTTTCTTTGTTGAAGAGAAATACACCTTTTGAAAAAAGGGAAATCAATAATTCTTGTTGAGAGTAACGGCATAATGAAACTACTTTCTCTCCATAGGTTGCAGGATAATGTATGAATTGTTTTGTATGTGGATTGAATCGGTTTACCCCTCCTCCATCTGTTCCTATCCATATATCATCTGATTCTGGTTCCTGGAAAAAACTGAGAATTGCCTTTTCGCTCAGTCCATTAGTGTATCCGAGTGGAACATCAGAATATGAACGCACAATGGCACGACGGATATTGATAAGTCCACCTTTTACACTTCCAGCCCATGTGCTTTCTTGGCCTTCACGTTGATACAAACTTAATATTGAGTTTATCGGTAATGAATATTTATCCCCTGACAGGTGCTTTAGAACTGTTACTGACTTTGTGTGGGGATCAATGATGTTGATTCCTCCTCCATCAGTTCCTACCCATATTTTCCCATTGTGTTCACTTAAGCACAAAACAACATTGTGACTTAATTTTTGGTTTTCTGTATTGTAGTTTGCCAAGAGGTTGCCTTGCCGGTCGAAGCAATTAATACCTTTATTATAGGAGGTAACCCATACATAACCTTTATGGTCTATCAAGACATGTGTGATTTCTTGTTCATTGGGTAAAGGAGATTTTTTCTTTTTTCCTGTTGTGATATCAAATAGAAGAGTGCCTTGCCATTGGGTTGAACAGAGTAGCGTGTGGTCGTCCCATGGCATTATTTCACGAATAGGGAAAGTGGTTGAATGGAATAAGATTTTTGCTTGTTTTTTATGATAGTCGTATTGATAAAAAGTTTTGTGGTCGGCCAATAAAATTTTTTCTTTTAGTTTACATAGTGCTGTTGCTTTGATGATTTTTTTATTTTCATCTAATACTGGAATGAAACGATCTGTTTCTCGTTGATAATGTACGGTTCCATTGTCGGTTAGAATCCAAAGAGTGTGTAAACTGTCTTCTTCTATTTGGTATATTTTATTTCCCGGTAAGGAAAAAGGATTCCCTTCTTCATGAAAATAAGTTTTTAGTTCATAACCATTGAATTTTTCCAATCCTTGTTTGCTGCTAATCCATACAAAACCGTTTTCTTCAGCATAGATGTGTTGAATATATGCAGGAAATCCATCAGATATTGATAACTGCTTATATAAAAGTTCATCTGCCTGTATGCTGACTGGTGTTGGCAGAAAGAATAATAGTAAGAAAGAAACGATTCTATTAATGATACGACTCTTCATGGTTATAGCAAAACTTTGAAAGCAAAAATACAAAATTTAGTGGAATTGGATAATCATTTTATGGTTTTCTATGGGTTAAAATGGAATGGTTAATTGTGGTATGTAGTGTGATATCCTCCATTTTTAGCTAAAATGAGTCCATTTTTAGCTAATTAGCCATTGGAACTAATACAGGAAGAGTCTTTTATTGATTTTCAGAGATAAATTATTGATTTTAGTACATTAAAAGAATTTAAATTTCTCACTTTTGTCGTACAAAAAATTAACCGCGGTATTAAAAAACATTATTAACTTTATAGAACTATGGAACAAATACGATTTAAGTTACATTCGGTTTGTATTTTCTTGATGTTCTTGTTGATGCTTCCTTTTGTAGCTGTGGCTCAAGACGGAATGATAACAGGACAGGTCGTTGACGAAAAAGGTGAATGTGTGATTGGAGCTACCGTTCAAGTAAAAGGAACTTCGAATGGTACAATAACTGATTATGATGGAAATTTTTCTTTAAAGGCTAAGGTAGGCAATACATTGGTTGTTTCTTTTGTAGGTTATTCAACTCAGGACGTGAAAATTACTAAACAGACAGGTATTCGTGTTGTATTGAAGGAAGATACGGAAGTACTTGATGAAGTGGTTGTAGTAGGTTATGGTACAGCTCGTAAAGGAGATTTAACAGGTGCTTTGACGACGATGAAACCCGATGCCAATGATGCAGCGAAGGCAACTTCACTTGATAACCTTTTGTCAGGTAAGGTTGCTGGATTGGTGGTTAGTTCTACCTCTGCCATGGCAGGTTCTGCTTCTTCTATCACGATTCGTGGTGCCAGCTCTTTGCGTGGTGATAACCAGCCTTTGTATGTTATTGATAATGTACCGCAGGCTTCTGCAGGTGAATTTGCTTCTTCTGGTATCAGCGGTGACTTCCAGATTAACCAGGATCCTTTGGCTTCATTGAATCCTGCAGATATTGAAGATATTACTATCTTGAAGGATGCTTCTTCTACCGCTATTTATGGCTCTCGTGGTGCAAATGGTGTAATCTTGATTACTACCAAGAAAGGTAAACAAGGTAAAGCAAAAGTAAATGTATCTGCTAACTTTACTATTGCAGAACCTTCAAGATTGATGGAAATGACCAATCTTACAGAACATGCTGCTTACATAAACTCACGTATCTCAAATGGTCAATATCCTTTCTATGTAGTAGGTGACGAAGTGAGATATGTATTTAATGATGCTTTGGCTAATTATGATCCTAATAATCCGGATACTTATCATCTGATTAGTTATCGTAACTGGCAGAAGGAAATTTATACATCTGCTTTTTCTCAGAACTATTCTTTGTCAGTGAGTGGCGGTAGCGATAAAACAACTTATTATATTTCTGCGAACTTTAAGGATATTAACGGTACTGTGAAACAGACCGGTTTGAAACAAGGTGACTTGCGTGCCAATATTGGCATGGATTTGTCGAAAACTGTACATTTGAACATGACATTAAGCGGTTCTCTTCGTCAAAACAATATGATGGCCGGTGGTAGTACATTGGGTGGTTCCACAACAGCTATTTCTCGTACAGCTCTTGATTATGCTCCGTTTGAGATGCCGGAAGATGACCCTTCTTTTAACTCAGAAAATAAGACAACGGTATTTAGCTGGCTGAATGATTACGTGGATGTGGCTAATGATAAGACATTCAATGCTTCTATGGATTTGTCATGGAATATAGTAAAAGGTTTACGTTATAATCTGCGTGTAGGTGGTAATCTGAACATGAATGACCGTAAACGTTGGTATGGCTTGCAGTTGTATCAAGGAATGAATAACAATGGTTATCTGGCCCTGACAGACTTAAACAAGAGTAATGTAACTATTGAAAATGTGTTGAACTACAATACAAAATTGGGCTCTATTGCCAATTTGGACGCTACGGTGGGTGTTACTTATGATGATTATAATTTCTTGAGTGAAAATACGAATGGCTCTCAATTTACGATGTTTGATTTGAGAGAAAACGGACTTCATATGGCTGGTAATGTACAGCATCTGGCTCCGACTCAGAAGGATTATCAATTGTTATCATATTTGGGACGTCTTAACTTAACTTTCCTCGACAAATATTTGATTACAGCTTCATTACGTGCCGATGGTTCCAGTAAGTTCGGTAAAGGAAACCGTTGGGGTTATTTCCCTTCAGCTTCTGTAGCATGGCGTATGGAACAGGAAGAATTCTTGAAAGATGTAGATTGGATGAACCAGTTGAAGGTTCGTTTAAGCTATGGTGTAACAGGTAATCAGAGTATTGATCCTTATTCAACGTTTTCAATGTATGGCTCAGATGGTAACTATCATTATGGTAATGGAACGGGTGACCAGGAATCTGTATTGCAGATTACAAACTTGCCGAATGATGGTTTGACTTGGGAAAAGACTTCTTCATGGAATGCAGGTTTCGATTTTGGCTTGTTCCGTTCACGTTTAAGTGGTACATTTGATTTTTATGTAAAGCGTACAAATGACCTGTTGATATCTCGCTCTCTGCCAGGTTCTGCTGGATTTAGTTCTACTTATTATAACCAGGGTTCATTGGACAATAAGGGTATAGAATTTTCTTTGACAGCTCAGATTATTGATACGAAGGATTGGAAATGGAGTCTTACTGGTAATATTGGAAAAAATAAGAGTAAGATTGTAAATCTGGGTTTGCTGCCTTCTGATTTCGGATGTTTAGGTGAACGCGTTGGTTACTATGGCAACTCACTGGGCGACCACTTTGGGGTAGGACATGTATTCTTGCAAGGTGAGGCTCCGGGATTGTTCCTTGGTTATGTAACACAGGGTATCGTACAGCCAGAAGATATCACTGATGAAGGGGTGAAATTTATCAAAGAAGACGGTTCAATAGGTTACTATAAAGATGTAAACGGAAGTACTCCAGTAGCAGGTGATATCAAATTTGTAGATAGAAATGGTGATGGTACCGTAAATACTTCTGACCGAGATATTATCGGTGACCCGAATCCAGGATTTACATATGGTTTCCAGACTTCTTTATCTTGGAAGGGCCTGACTTTGAGCGCTGCCTTTAATGGTGTACAAGACCGTGATGTTATCAATGTAAACAACCGTTATATCAATACTCCGGGACAGAAAGCCGGTACGGTATCGAAAAAAGCTTTTGAAGGTATGTGGACTCCTGAAAATCATTCAAATCTGTATCCTTCTTCTAACTTCATTGTTCAGAACATGGTAATGGATCGTTATGTAGAAGATGCCAGCTATTTGAGATGTTCAGATATTACTTTAAATTACACACTCCCTTCAGCATGGATGAAGAAAATCGGTTTCCAGAATACATCTATTTTTGCTTCTGTAAAGAATGCATTCATCATTACGGATTATAGTGGATATGATCCTGAAGTAAACAGCTTTGCTTTCGATGGATTACGTCCGGGTGTAGATATGAGCTCTTATCCTACTCCTCGTCAGTTTGTATTTGGACTGAATGTAACATTCTAATAAATTGGATTTAATAAAGTATTGCGTTATGAAACTATATAAATATTTGATATTATCTATAGTAGCGGCTTCCAGTCTTTCGTCTTGTTTGGATGAAGATCCGCTATATTCACAGAATAATACTGTAGTCTTCTCGTCTGAATCGAGCGCGCAGTTGGCTCTGTTGGGATGTTATTCGTATATGACCTCTACATCAGCTTATGGCCAGCATTATCAGGAAATCCCTATTAGTGGTGCAGGATTTGCATGGTCACAACGTAGTGGAAATGATGGTATTGTTTCCTTACAGGCATTGTCCAGTGACGGATTGATTTCTACTACGTGGAATGGTATGTATAAAGTGGTTTCCGAGACCAACGCCTTCTTGGAAAATCTGGCATCCAGTGGATTGAGTGATAATATTAAGAATCAGTATGGTGGTGAAGCAAAATTCCTCCGTGCCATGGCTTATTATAATTTGGTATCTCTTTGGGGAGACGTACCCTTGAAAACGGTTGCTTCTACTTCAGAAGGTATATCAATGGCTCGCACCCCGAAAGAGGAAGTTTTGAATCAGGTTGTAACAGATTTGAAAGATGCTATGACTATTAGCGAAACATCTGAGGTTGGACGTATTAATTCTTGGGGAGTAAAGGCATTCTTAGGGAAGGTATATTATAAAATGGCAAAGCTGGGTATTGATACGAACAATAATCTGCAGAATGCGAAGGAGATGTTTGATGCCGTTTACAACAGCCATGTATTTGCATTGGAAAAGAACTTCTCTGATTTGTTCGGAGATTGGGTAACTACTTCGAAAGAAGCTATTTTCCAGCTGAATTTCGCTTTGAACTCTCCTTCTTGCTTCAACCGTGCCAGCAACCGTTTCTCACCGACTGGTTCAACACCGGGTGTATGCTGGAGTACATACCGTGCGACAAAAGCTGCTTATGACATGCACCAGGGTACTTATCCAGGCGATCCTCGTATAGCTGCAACATTCTTGACAGTACATAGAGATCGTGGTGGAAACAATAAAGCAGAGCCTAAAGCTCAAGTTGGCGATCAGCCATCGGCAAACGATTCTGTCTATTATTATCCTTATTTTACATATACTGTCCAGTTAGGTACAAAGACAGTAGATGGTAAAGAAGTAGCTGTGTACGATTCTATTTACAAGAATGGGAAGGCTGTGGCTGCGAAGCAATATGTAGGTAGATTACCTTATGAGAAATTCAGTGATCCGACTAATCCGGATTTGAATTATCTGAATAATCTGAATGAAGCAGACGGAAAAACTCCGCAGGAAAAAGCATATATCAAGGCTTTGAAAGGCATACAGAAAAAATATGCAGAGAGTGGTAATCAGATGGCATGGCCTGCTCACATGAAATTGTACGATCCTAATCAGCAGGGAACTTCTTCTCACAAGAACCTGATGGTATATCGTTACGCTGAAATGTTGCTGCTTATGGCTGATGTGTATAATGAATTGGGCGATACATCAAAGGCTATTGATTTGGTAGAAGAGGTGCTGAAACGTGCGCGTGAGTCGAAAGGTGGCAATGGTGTTGAACCGAAGGCATGGTCTAAACAGTTGACGAAGGATGAAGTCAGTGAAAAGATTTATTTCGAATTCTTGTTTGAATTGGATGGAGAACCTTCTATGTATGAATTACTTCGTGTCAAAGGTACTGAATACTTGAAGAAAGCTTTGCAATATCATAATAATCATGAATTTACAAAGGCATCAGATGCATATTATAAGACTTCTGCTCAGAAATGGACAGACCGTCTTTATAATGAAGGTAATTTGACGGAAGATTATTTGAAGAAGAATTTATTGTTACCGATTCCTGATACGGAAAGAGATGCAAATCCGGGTATCACGGATAATAACTTTGGTTATTGAAAAGCTTATATAATCAGAGTCTGTTGAAATCTCGCTTGCTGTTAGTAAAGTCCTTGTAAGGGTTTTCTAAAGCAAGGAAAAATTGGGAAACAGACTTTAAAAGCCCGCATAATTACATCCTTTTATAGAGTTTATTGTAATTATGCGGGCTTGTTTAATAAATTATGCAGAATACTTGCGGCTTTTGCCAAGCAAAATTTGGATAATCGGTGAAGGCTGCTTTTCTGTATTATATTGTTTTTATGAATTTTATCACTACGACAGAGGTAGGTCTTGTACTGATATTATTCTGTATAATAAGATAAAATATGAAGAACTTGAATTTAGTTTATTCTTTGGCTGGGTTGAGTGCTTTAGCTGCAACCGCTTCTTCTTGCCAGCAGAATAAGTCGGATGTAAAGAAGAATTACAATATTGTGTATATTATGACGGATGATCATACTGCTCAGATGATGAGTTGCTATGATACTCGGTATATGGCAACGCCTAATCTGGATCGTATTGCTGCTGATGGGGTACGTTTTACGAATAGTTTTGTGGCTAATTCGTTGAGTGGTCCAAGTCGTGCTTGCATCATTACGGGCAAACATTCGTGTGGAAATAAGTTTTATGACAATACAACTTGTGTGTTTGATGGTGCGCAACAGACTTTTCCTAAGTTGTTGCAGAAGGCAGGATATCAAACAGCTTTAATTGGTAAATGGCATCTGGAGAGTTTGCCTACAGGATTTGATTATTGGGAAATATTGCCGGGGCAAGGAGATTATTATAATCCGGATTTTATTACTCAAAATAATGATACTATTCAAAAGCATGGTTATATCACCAATTTGATAACGGACGATGCGATTGACTGGATGGAAAACAAGCGTGATAAGAATAAGCCTTTCTGTCTGATGATTCATCATAAAGCTATTCATCGTAACTGGATGGCTGATACATGTAACTTGGCATTGTATGAAGATAAAACGTTTCCGTTGCCAGAAACTTTCTTTGATGATTATGAGGGACGGCCAGCTGCTGCGGCACAAGAAATGAGTATTGTGAAAGACATGGATATGATTTACGACCTGAAGATGCTGCGTCCAGATAAAAATTCACGTTTGAAGACGTTGTATGAATCATTCTTGGGACGTATGGATAAAGAGCAGAGAGCTGCGTGGGATAGATTTTACGGTCCTATTATTGAAGATTTCTACAAGAAAAATCTTCAGGGAAAAGAGTTGGCGAATTGGAAGTTTCAGCGTTATATGCGTGATTATATGAAAACGGTGAAATCGTTGGATGATAATGTGGGTCGAATATTGGATTATCTGAAAGAAAAAGGTTTGTTGGATAATACATTAGTCGTTTATACTTCTGATCAGGGCTTTTATATGGGAGAGCATGGGTGGTTTGATAAGCGTTTCATGTATGAGGAGTCGATGCATACTCCTTTGATTATGCGTTTACCCAAAGGATTTGACCGAAGAGGAGATATTACAGAATTAGTGCAGAATATTGATTATGCTCCTACCTTTTTGGAACTTGCAGGAGTAAAAGTTCCAGAAGATATGCATGGAGTTTCTTTATTGCCTTTGTTGAAAGGGGAACATCCTGCCAACTGGCGTAATGCTTTGTATTATCATTTTTATGAATATCCGGCAGAGCATATGGTGAAACGTCATTATGGAATCCGTACGAAACGTTATAAATTGATTCATTTCTATAATGATATTGACGAATGGGAACTTTATGATTTACAGAAGGATCCTAATGAATTACATAATTTGTATGGTCGGAGTGACTATGATTCGATTGTGACAGACTTAAAAAGACAATTGTTGGAATTGCAGGAAAAATACAATGATCCTGTACGTTTTTCTCCGAATCGTGATAAAGAATAAAACTTAGGAAGGTATGGTTAAGATGTATTTTCAGTCGAAGAAATGGCTAATGGCTTGTATTGCAGCTCTGGCACTGGGAATGAGTGGATGTCATTCTCCAAAACAACTGGAGGATGTGGTAATTGTTCCTCAACCGTTGTCTGTAGAAAAAGGAAACGGTTCTTTCTCTTTTAGTGGAAAGACTGTCATTGCGGTGGCTGACGATGAGCAACGTGTTGTTGCTGAGAATTTTGCTTTGTTGTTTACTAAACCGGCTGGGTTTACTCCTAAAGTGGTGAAGTCTAATGAGGGAGATATCGTTTTCTCCATTGATCGTTCGATGAAATCAGACGCGTATGAATTGCAGATAACATCTGATAGAATCAGCATAAAAGCAGCCGATGTGAAAGGATTCTTTTATGCCTTGCAGAGTATACGTCTGATGCTTCCTCCTGCAATAGAAGGTCAGAAGGAGACAACGGATGTATGGAAAGTGCCTGCTGTCATTGTGAAAGACGAGCCTCGTTTTGACTATCGGGGATTTATGTTGGATGTATCTCGTTATTTTTTGCCGAAGGAAGATGTAATGCGGATGATTGACTGCATTTCTATGTTGAAAATAAACCGTTTGCACTTGCATCTTACAGATGATAACGGATGGCGTCTGGAAATTAAAAAATATCCTCGTCTAACAGAAGTGGGAGCATGGAAGGTCGATCGTCAGAACCTGCCTTTTCCTGATAGAAGAAATCCCAAAAAAGGAGAGCCCGCTACGGTGGGGGGATATTATACCCAAGAGGATATGAAAGAAATTATCCGATACGCGGCGGAACGCCAAGTGGAAATCATCCCAGAAATAGATATTCCAGCTCATTCGAATGCAGCTTTGGCCTCTTATCCAGAGTATGCATGTCCGGTGGTGAAAGATTTTATTGGAGTTTTACCAGGTTTGGGAGGGAAAAATGCCGAGATAATCTTTTGTGCTGGAAATGATAAAACCTTTACTTTCTTGCAGGATGTCCTTGATGAGGTCATGGCATTATTCCCATCGTGTTATATTAATTTGGGAGGAGACGAAGCCACTAAGACTAATTGGAAGAAGTGCCCTTTGTGTCAAGCCCGTATTCAAAAGGAACATTTGCCCGATGAGGAAGCTTTACAGGGATATTTTATGTCGCGTATAGGAGATTATGTCCGTAGTAAAGGCAAGCAAGTCATGGGATGGGATGAGCTGACAAATAGTAAGCTGCCTGAGGAATCCATTATTTTAGGTTGGCAAGGATATGGAAAAGCAGCATTGAAAGCGGCTGAACAGGGACACCGGTTTATAATGGCACCTGCTCGTGTTGCTTATCTGATTCGATATCAGGGACCACAGTGGTTTGAGCCCGTCACTTATTTTGGTAATAATACAATGAAAGATTTGTTTAATTATGAACCTGTTCAGAGTGATTGGAAACCGGCATATGAACCGTTACTGATGGGGGTTCAGGCTTGTATGTGGACTGAGTTCTGTAATGTACCTGAGGACGTATTTTATATGACTTTTCCAAGGTTGGCTGCTTTGGCTGAAATTGCATGGGTCCCAAAGGGAAAGAGAGATTGGAATGAGTTCTTAAAAGGGGTGGATAATTTTAATAAACATCTGGAACAAAAGGGTATCATTTATGCGCGTTCTATGTATAATATTCAGCATAAGGTCACACCGGAGGAATCGGGAAAATTGATGATAAAATTGGAATGTGAACGTCCTGATATGGAAATACACTATACATTGGATGGTACTGAACCAATGGAAACTTCTGCTTTATACGATTCTGCTTTTGTGGTTGACAAGGATGTGGAAGTAAAAGCGGCCACTTTTGCCAAGGGTAAGCAGATGGGAAAGACGCTTATATTGCCTATTCATTGGAATATGGCTACCGCTAAGCCTTTGGTGGGGGCCCAAAAAGGAATGGATATATTAGTTAACGGTTTACGGGGAAGTTTGAAGCAAACTGATTTCGAATGGTATACAGGAGAACTGTCGCAGCCTATTTCTTTTGTGGTAGATTTGTTGAAGCCGGAAAAAATGAAACATTTTGCTGTAGGTTGTATTACGAATTATGGTATGGCTGTGCATAAACCTCGAATGATGAAAGTGGAAGTTTCGAATGATAACAAAACATTCACAGAAGTCGGACGTTTAACCTTTACGGATAGTGAAATTTTTAAAGAAGGAAATTTTATTGAGGATTTATCGATTGAGCATGTAGGCATTACTGGACGTTATGTGAGATTTACGTTGGAGACTCCCGGAAATTGTCCTGATGACCATGTTCGTCCTGGACAAGCGTCTAAAGTTTATATTGATGAAGTGATAATTGAATGATATTCTGATAAAATAAATAAACTGAATGAACAAGATAAATCAGTTTCTAATAGCGTGTGCATGGCTTGTCTTCCCTATTGGAGGCCAGGCTCAGCAAAACGATTCCTATTTTGTAAAGCATTTGAAGTTTTTTGGAAATGAAAGTTTGGAACAGAAAGCTTCGATGGCAGCCCGGCTGGTCCCGTCTCCACAGCAGTTGGCTTGGCAACAGATGGAACTGACAGCCTTTTTACATTTTGGAATCAATACATTCACAGGTCGGGAATGGGGTGATGGAACAGAAGATCCTTCTTTATTTAATCCGACGGAATTGGATGCTGATCAATGGGTACGTACGTTGAAGAAGTGTGGCTTTAAGATGGTGTTGCTTACTGCCAAGCATCATGATGGCTTCTGTCTGTGGCCGACAAAGACGACTTCTCATTCAGTCGCCTCTTCTCCGTGGAGAAATGGTAAAGGTGATGTAGTGCGTGAGCTTCGGGATGCTTGTACTAAATACGGCATGAAATTTGGTGTATATCTATCCCCTTGGGATCGTAATGCTCCATGTTATGGGAATTCTCCTGAATATAATAAATTCTTTATCGAACAACTTACAGAATTATTGACAAATTATGGTGAAGTGAATGAGGTTTGGTTCGATGGAGCCAACGGTGAAGGACCGAATGGGAAAAAGCAGGTATATGATTGGGATGCTTTTTATAAGACTATCCAGCGTTTGCAACCCAAGGCTGTAATGGCCATCATGGGTGATGATGTACGTTGGGTTGGCAATGAGAAAGGTATTGGTCGTGAAACTGAATGGAGTGCGACGGTACTTACTCCGGGAATTTATGCGCGTTCTGCAGAAAATAATAAACGGTTAGGTGTTTATGGTAAAGCAAAAGATTTGGGTAGTCGTAAGATGTTAAAGGATGCAACGGAACTGTTCTGGTATCCTTCGGAAGTTGATGTGTCGATTCGTCCGGGTTGGTTTTGGCATGAAGAGGAAAATGCGAAGGTGAAAAGTCTAAAAGAATTATCCGATATTTATTTTCAGTCTGTAGGCTATAATTCCGTCCTTTTGCTGAATGTACCTCCCGACCGTCGGGGGCTGTTGAACGAGGCCGACGTAACTCGTTTAAAGGAGTTTGCAGTCTACCGTCGTCAGGTCTTTTCGGATGATAAGGTTCAGGACGGCAATGTTTCGTGGACTGCTTGTGCGGGTGAATGTCGTTCGTATTCAGTTCGTTTAAATAGTCCGCTGAATGTGGTTCAGATTCAGGAAGATATTTCGAAAGGTCAGCGTGTGGAAAAGTTTACGGTTGAGGCTTATCGGGACGGTCGCTGGCAGTCATTGAGTGAAGGTACTACAATTGGTTATAAGCGTATGCTTCGCTTCCCGGAGTTGACGGCCGATTCCATCCGTGTCCGCATTGATTCTTGTCGTCTTTGTGCGAATATATCGAATGTATCTGCTTATTATGCTCCAGCTCTTACAAGCCAGACTCGGATTGCGGACTGGAATACCCTTCCTCGTTCTACTTGGAAGCAGTTATCTTCTTCTCCTTTAGTTCTTGATTTGGGTAAACCTATCCGTTTGAAGGCGTTCACTTATGCTCCTTTAAATGGAGAAGCAAAGCCGACAATGGCTTATCGGTATAAACTTTATGTCAGTGAAAACGGAAGGGACTGGCAGAAATTAATTTCTCAAGGTGAATTCAGCAACATTATGCATAATCCTTTGCCTCAGACTATTGCTCTTCCTGTTGTAACGACAGCTCGTTATGTAAAATTGGAGGCGGTGACTCCTGATGATAATCCAGCAATTGTGGAAATGGAGGAATTTGGAGTGACGGTTGTAGATGACAAAGATGATGAAACGAAAGTATATCCTCATCCGGATGAAGTATTAAAGCTTAAACCGGGAGATGAGCATCCAACTCAGAAAGGATGGTACTTTTATACAGCTCATGAATTTTTGGATAAACATACCAAGAAAGGACTTCCTTTAGGGTTTCAGGAACATAAGACGCAAACGATGAGCAAATCCGCTTGTGTAAATAATGCGAAGTGTTCCAAAGTTGAAAATGGTGTATTGCATATGTGGCCAGTGGAAGAGTCTGATTCAATCGATAATGGCTTTGGAAAGTTTGTCAAATATTCTCATGCAGCTTATCGTTCGGTACGCTCTGGGAAAGAGGCTTGGTGTAATTTTACAGAGAATATGCGAATTGAAATTCGTTTTAAACGTATAGCTGCCGAAGGGTTTAATGAAGCGCTTTGGTTTATGGGAAACAAGGGACCATGGCCTAAGAATGGAGAAATTGACCTGCTGGAGAATCCTAAAAAGAAAATAAATCAGCGTGCTCATTTTACCCTTCATTCAGAACATCATTATGCTGGGGTGGTAGGAGGTGAAGGAAGTGTCACTTCCAGTATTGCTTTGGCAGATATGAGTCAATGGAATATTTATTGGCTGGAATGGTATCCGGACAAGATTGTAGGAGGGGTGAATGGAAAAAAGTTTTTTGAACATAAAAAAGGGAGTAATGGCAATATGGATTGGCCATGGAGCGACCCAGCAGGATTTTATTTGATATTCAGTACGGGATTGTCTGTGGATCCGAATGCTTGGCCTGGGAGTGTTAATCCGCAGAAATGGGATAAGCAGAATCCTCCTTCTATGTATATTGATTGGGTACGAGTTTATGTGAATGATGATTATAATCGGGATAAAGCTCCCAAGGCAAGATATTACTAATGAATGTTCCTTGTTTTTATCGTCAAACTCTATTCTGATACAAGTTTCTGAATGTTTAAAAATCAGCCAACTAATTCGTATCTGTTTATGGATTAGTTGGCTGAATTATGTGATTGAATGGATATACTTATTTCGGTTGTTATATTATTAATTGATGGCGATTTCATCGAGGAACAAGTAAGTTTGCTTGCCTGCCCCCGGATGCCATTTCGGTAATACCGGAGTATTCTTTCCGATAATGTGCACATAGCGTGTTTTTGTTTTGTCGAAGTTGACAGTATCGCGTTTCAGTACATTGTTCTTGCTGCCTTTTTCCAGTGTCGGAATGGATATCGAGCCTATCTTGGTGTAAGTCTTTCCATCTTCAGAACCATACACTTCCAATCCTGTCAGTCCGAAGATATAGTCACCCGGAACCAGGTAGGTACCGACTGAGACAGAAGATATTTCTTTCGGTTCCTGCAAGTCGATGGTGGCATCAAAATCCTGTCCATAAATACCGATATAGCGTCCCGAACGATAATTGTCGTCTCCTTGCATACCATCAACCAGTAAGTTGGCACCCTTGTAAGTGAACTTCTCGTCGGGTGTACATTTTAGGGTAATGGGATGCATGGTAGCTAGGTTGTACGTGAGAGTTTCTGCTGTCACATCGCTCTCACGGCCGTCACGGATAGCCTTTGCCTTGATGGTTGTTGTCTGGTCTATCGTAAATGGCTGAGTATACTGTTGTGAAGTAGCCGAAGGGTCGGAACCGTCCAATGTGTAGTAAACCGGTGCATTGTCGAATGTTTTCAGTTGGATAGAAGCTGCTCCGCCTTCTCCTTTCGGTTCAACATCGATGGTGACATCCTCGAGATCCTTTTTATAATTATATCCGTACAATTGGTACAAATCCAGCTGGTGGCGGAGGCGTTTCAGGAATCCGTTCAGGTCCTTCTTTGCCGGATTGCTCCATTGTAACTCGCTCAATGCGGCGATGCGTGGCATCATCTGCCATTCCATCTTTATGCTGTCTTTGGTCCATTCGGTCCAGATACATCCCTGTACGCCGATAATGTTTTTCTTTTCTTCCGGAGTCAGTTCGTCGGATGCCGGTTCAAAGTTATATACCCGTGCCACACTGCTGATACCTTTCAGACGGTTATATCCTGGGTTGCTGAAATACAGGTGGCTGATGGGGCAGACAATGGTTGGATGTCCCAGCTGTGCAGCTTTGATGGAAGCCTTTACACCCGTCCATGCCATGACGGTAGTTGTTTCCGGATTTGGATTGCCTTCTAAAATCTCGTCCCATGCCAGCATTTTTTTGCCCCGTTTGGCAATTTCCTT
This sequence comes from uncultured Bacteroides sp., assembly GCA_900552075.1. Lineage (GTDB taxonomy): Bacteria > Bacteroidota > Bacteroidia > Bacteroidales > Bacteroidaceae > Phocaeicola. The sequence continues at coordinate 190,862 of URYL01000002.1, forward strand.
TTCCACTTCGTTCATGAAATACACTTGGAGCTGGTTTTCCTTGCTGTGCTCTTTCGTGTCGCGCAGTCCCAGTTCTTTGATTTTGGCCTGACATTTTGGACATTTTTCCCATTCTGCTTTTGGACATTCGTCTCCTCCGATATGGATATAAGGAGCGTCCGGGAAGATATCCATCAGTTCGTTCACCACATCCTTGGCAAATTGCAATGTACGAGGATTTCCTCCGCAAAGTACTTCTTTGAACACTCCGAACTTGGTAGCTGTTTCATACGGGCCACCGGTGCATCCCAGTTCCGGATACGAAGCCAATGCGGCCAGCATGTGTCCTGGCATATCTATCTCGGGGATAACGGTGATGAAGCGTTCAGCTGCGTAGGCCACGATTTCTTTGGCATCTTCCTGTGTGTAGAAACCACTAACCGGAGTTCCGTCGAACTGACCGGAACCGGGGGCAGTAATTGTTTCTTTACGGTATGAACCTATTTCCGTGAGTTTGGGGTATTTTTTGATTTCGATGCGCCAGCCTTGGTCCTCAGTCAGGTGCCAGTGGAAATAGTTGATGTTGTGCATGGCCATGACATCAATCAGTTCTTTCAGATATTCTTTCGGGAAAAAATGGCGTCCTACATCAATCATGAATCCACGATAGTTATATAGTGGATAGTCATTTACTTCCCCTGCCGGCAGTGAGGCTAATGCCTTGCCTTTTGTGATGGGAAGTGCTTTATGGATGGTTTGGCAGCCGTAGAATACTCCTGCCTCGGTAGCCCCAGTTACGGTGATGGCATCACTCGTCACTTTCAGCTTATATCCTTCTTTCTGAATGATGGAGGGGTCGATTTTCAGCATGATACAGTTTTTCTCGGCTTTTGTACCTGTTTTGACTTCTGTTCCGGTTACCTCTTTGATATAATTAGCCAAAAGTCGGGCGGTGTTTGCCAGCTTTTCATTGCCTTCGTCGTAGACGATGGTGGTGGAAGATTTAATCACGAAAGGCGCTGATGACGGATTTTCCGTCACTTCTTGTGGAAGTGGAATGACATTCAGGTCACCCGTCTGGGTTTCTTGTGGCGCACAGGCCATCATCCATCCTGCTGCTAGCAGGCAGATTGTCCATACTTTTACTGAATTCCTTTTCATAGTATACAATTGATTTAAAGGTTTTTCTAATGCCTTGATTGTGCAAATGTAATTATTTTTTCTGAATTAAGTAGCAAGTCTATATATTGGTTTAGAATAATGTTATTTGAGGACAGATTTTGATAGTTGTGTCGGTACTCTTGTGATACATTTTTTGTAATCTCTCTATGTATGATAATTTTGTCGAAATAGAAAAGATAAGGGAAAATACTTGTGAAAATATTATTTTAAAATAAAATGTAGTAACTTGTGGGCAGATATTCATTGTGCTGAAACAAAGCTATGGGAAACTGCTAATAAATAAATCTATGAGGTATGGTGTTTGGTTATTGGGTTTAGCTTTTTTAGGCTGTGCCCGTCCCGATTTTCGGGATTCGTCTTTATCTTCTGATCAGCGTGCGGACTTGCTCTTGCAGGAACTGACATTGGAAGAAAAAGTTTCTTTAATGATGGATGTATCGAAGCCGGTGGAGCGGTTGGGTATCAAACCGTATAACTGGTGGAATGAAGCGCTGCATGGGGTGGCTCGTGCCGGACTGGCTACGGTATTCCCCCAGCCGATAGGCATGTCGGCATCCTTTGATGATTCGTTGGTATACAAGGTGTTTACGGCCGTGTCGGATGAGGCGCGGGCAAAAAATACTTATTACGTGCAACATGACAGTTACAAGAGATACCAGGGACTGACCATGTGGACACCGACGGTGAATATTTACCGTGATCCGCGTTGGGGAAGGGGAATTGAAACCTACGGTGAAGACCCTTACCTGACAAGTAAGATGGGCGTGATGGTGGTCAAAGGTTTGCAGGGAGAAAGTGACGGGAAGTATGATAAGCTGTATGCCTGTGCCAAACATTTTGCGGTACATTCCGGACCGGAGTGGAACCGTCATTCTTTTGATGTGGAAAACTTGCCGCTTCGAGATTTGTATGAAACCTATTTGCCGGCTTTCAAGGCCTTGGTACAGGATGCCGGGGTGAAGGAGGTGATGTGCGCTTACAACCGTTTTGAAGGAGAACCTTGCTGTGGCAGCAACCGGCTGCTGACGCAGATTCTGCGGAAGGAATGGGGATTCGACGGCATTATCTTGAGCGACTGCTGGGCCATCAATGACTTTTTCGATGAAAAAGGACACCGCACGCATAAGGATGCGCCTTCAGCCGCTTCAGCTGCGGTGCTGAGTGGTACGGATTTGGAATGTGGCTCTACGTATGAAACACTGGTAGAAGCTGCCCGGAAAAAACAGATTGACGAGAAGGTTATCGACAAGTCGGTCAAGCGGTTGCTGAAGGCCCGTTTCGACTTGGGCGAGATGGACGATCCGGATAAAGTGTCTTGGACCAAGATTCCTTTCTCGGTCGTGGCTTCTGCAGCACACGATTCCTTGGCGCTGCGGATGGCTCGGGAGTCCATGACGCTCTTGATGAACAAGAACCAGGCACTTCCGTTGAAGCGCGGTGGATTGATCGTCGCTGTCATGGGGCCCAATGCCAAAGATTCGGTCATGATGTGGGGAAACTATAACGGAGTACCTTCCCATACGGTAACCATCTTGGACGGTATCCGGTCGGCACTTGGAAAAGATGATAAGCTGATTTATGAACAGGGTTGTCCGTGGGTAGGCGATGAAGTGTTGGAAAGTGTCTTCAGTGAATGTAAGTCGGAAGGCCGACCAGGCTTCACGGCCCGTTATTGGAACAATGTGAACCACGAAGGCAAAGTGGACGTGGAAACGCGGGTGATGACGCCGTTCAATTTCTGTACGTCGGGAGCTACGGTGTTTGCACCGGGTGTGAACCTGACGGATTTTTCGGCTACGTACAATGCCACGTATGTGCCCAAGGCATCAGGAGAGATTGTGCTGGATGTGTATAGTTATGGCAAGGGAAGGTTGCTGGTCAATCAGAAAGAGGTGATGAAGTTTTATAATGTGCACGGTGGAAACAAGCAGTCTTGTGCTTTGCCAGTAGAAGCCGGAAAGAAATACGACATCGAATTGCAGTTTGAATATCTGCAGAGTGACGCACAGTTGAATTTCGACCTGGGCTTTAAGCAGAAAGTCAATGTGGCTCGGTCGGTACAGGCCGTGCGGAATGCCGATGTGGTAGTCTTTGTGGGAGGTATTTCTCCGAGTCTGGAAGGAGAAGAGATGGGCGTAGATTTGCCGGGCTTCAAGAAAGGTGACCGTACCAGCATTGAATTGCCGGAAGTACAGCGGGAATTGCTGGCTGCGTTGCATCGGGCTGGAAAGAAGGTCATTTTGGTGAATTGCTCCGGTTCTCCTATCGGTCTGGTGCCGGAAACGGAAACCTGTGAGGCGATTTTGCAGGCTTGGTATCCGGGGCAGCAGGGCGGTAAGGCCGTGGCTGAGGTCTTGTTTGGCGATTACAATCCGGCCGGACGCTTGCCGGTCACTTTCTACCGGAATACGGAGCAGTTGCCCGACTTTGAGGATTACAATATGAAGGGACGTACCTATCGTTTCATGACCGAAAAGCCGCTCTTCCCCTTTGGGTATGGGTTGAGCTATACTACCTTTAAGTATGGCACGGCTACTTTCAATGCACAGACGATAGGCAGTGATGACAATCTGACGGTGACTGTACCGGTGTCGAATGTTGGTAGTCGCGATGGAGAAGAAGTGGTACAGGTTTATCTGAACAAGGTGGGCGACGAAGGAGGTCCGGTCAAGACCTTAAAAGCCTTTATGAGGGTGTTTGTTCCGGCTGGAAAGACTGTGGATGTACGTATTACGTTGTCAAAGAAAGACCTGGAGTGGTGGAATGAAACCACTCACAGCATCCAGTTCTGTCCGGGAAAATATCAGGTATGGATTGGAGGCAGTTCCGATGAGAAGGACCTGAGCAAGTATGCGATTACGTTGAAGTAAGGATTTCCCGATAAATACAATGCAGGGCGGTGTCCGGTTTGCCAGACACCGCCCTGTTTCTTTTTTGTAGAACGAAAGGCTCAGAGAATCAGTTCGTAGTCTACGATTCCCAGCCATTTGCCGAATTTGCGGCCCACTTCGCGGAAGCTGGATACCTTCTCAAAGCCCAGTTTCTCGTGCAGGGCGTAGCTGGCCTTGTTGCCTTCGGTGATGCAGGCAATCAAGGCATGCAGTCCGCAGCGGCGGCATTCTTCTATCAGATGTTGCATCAATTCGGTACCCAGTCCTTTTCCCGTGTAGGAAGGTGCCAGGTAAATGGTGGTCTCTACACTTTGGTTGTAAGCCGCCTTCTCTTTCCATCCGTGTACATAGCAGTAGCCGGCAATCTGCCCTTCTGTTTCGTATACGAAATACGGATATTTGCTACTGATGGTCTGGATGCGGTTCCACATCTCTTCTTCGCTCACCGGTTCCAGTTCAAAGGTAATGGTGGTGTGCGTAATGTAATGGTTGTAGATGGCGGTAATGGCCGGAGCATCTTCTTTGCGTACTTTCCGAATCATAATTAAAGAATCAATCCAAGTGTAAGTAATAATCCAAAAATGAACATGTTGCGTGAAGTCTCTCCTAAAATGCCGTTCAAGGCTTTTCCACGATAGATACGGGCCATGTGAAAGGTGGTCAGGATGTGCGGGATGAGGTACAGCTGCGGGAGCAGCACGGCGTAAATCTTCCCTAAGCTCAGGAAATAGAAGCAGCACCAGCAGGCTGCCAGTCCTAACAGAAAGTAAAGCACCAGTCCGGCTTTCGCACCGATTCGTACCACGATGGTTTTCTTGCCACTGAGGGTATCCTGTTCCCGGTCGCGGAAATTGTTGATCATCAGCAGGGTGTCGATGACCAGTCCGCAAGCCAGTGAGGTGAGTGTGACCGATGTATTCCAGTCGTGTGCCATGACATAATAGGTACACCCCACGGGCACGAAGCCGAAGAAAACGAGCACCATCAGGTCGCCCCATCCGTGGTAAGCCAGCGGATACGGTCCGGCGGTATAGAGGAAGGCAAAAATCATGCAGGCGAGTCCCACCGGAATCATTTCCAGTCCTCCGTAGAACAACAAGCAGAGCCCGACAAGTCCGGCCAGTACGGTGGTGCAGGCAATGCCGGCCTTCATGGCCTTCGGGCTGATCCACCCTTGGGCGCAGGCACGTTCCGGACCCAGCCGGTCTTCGCGGTCGCTGCCTTTCAGAAAATCGAACAAATCGTTGATGAAGTTGGCATCAATCTGCATCAGGAAGGCAAACAGAAAGCACAATACGGCAGGTACGGTTTGAAAGTGCCCGTAGATAAAAGCCAGGGCACAGCCCAGCATGACAGGGATGGCTGCTCCGGTCAAGGTCTTCGGACGGGCAGCCAGCAGCCACGCTTTTATGGAATTGGTTTTGACGTATGTCATGAAATTGGGATTTTTAGTTTTTCGTCCGGCAAAGTTAGGCATTTTTTTACGACCTTTGTCACGACTGGATAGTTATATGTAGCTCAAAATGATGAAACGACTGAACTTGCTGGCAGGTGGCTTGCTGCTGATGAGCCTTCTGCTTTCTTCTTGTGCCACGGCCTCCTTTTCCAAATACAAAGGAGTAGGGCGTGTCAAACAGTATGATTTTTATAGTGCCCAGTTGCCCGATTCCTTCGACGGTTTCCGGGTAGCTTTTGCTTCCGACTTTCATTACGAAAGCCGTTTTACCGCTCGTCGGCTGCCGGGTATGTGTCGGGCCCTTCGTTCGCTGGATGCGGATGTATTGCTCTTGGGCGGAGATTACCGGGGACGGAATGGAGGTGATGTGGCCCAGCTTTTCCAGGCCTTGAAGACCGTGGAGACACCCTGTGGCACGTATGCCGTGATGGGTAACCACGAGCGGGGGGAAGCTGATTCGCTGGCACGACAGGCCATGCGGGAAACAGGCGTGCGTTTGTTGGAGCACAAAGTGGATACCCTGTGGCGGGGAAAGGAATATATCTTGCTGTGCGGCATCCGCAATCCGTTCGATTTGAAGCAGAACGGGGTGTCGCCTACCTTGGCCTTGCGGGAAGAAGATTTTGTGTTGATGCTGGTGCACACCCCCGATTACGTGGAAGATGTGGATGTGTCGCACACCGACCTGGCCTTGGCGGGACATACGCACGGCGGGCAGGTCAGCCTGTTCCATCGGTGGACACCGGCACATTTCTCCAAATACGGCAACCGCTTCCTGACGGGATTGAAGCACAACAGTGCGGGCATTCCGGTGATTATTACCAACGGATTAGGTACGTCGCGTAAGGATGTGCGTCTTTTTACTCCGAGCGAGGTAGTGCTGGTGGTGTTGCACAAGAAGAAATGATTAGCGGTAGAGTCCTTTTTCCTGAATGATTCTGAACACTTCCGGATGCAGGAAATAGCGCAGGTCTTTACCTTCGCGGATACCTTGGCGGATGAAAGTGGAACTGATTTCGATGAGAGGAGTCTGTACGACCCGGACATGAGGGGGTAGAGGAGTGCCCTCCTCTAAGGGATAGCCCCGACGCGGGTAGACCAGAATATGGTGACGGCGGATGATTTCCTCGGGCGACCGCCAGCGGTCGAAAGCCTGCCAGTTGTCGGCTCCGATAATCAGGTGAAATTCCCGGTCGGGATAGCTCTCGGCCAGTTTGTCGAGGGTATGGATGGTGTAGGAAGGACGTGGAAGCTGGAATTCAAAATCGGAAGCCCGGAAGCGGGGGTATCCGGCTACGGCAGCCTCTACCATTTCCAGTCGGAGATGGTCGTCGAGCAGCGCCTCGTTCTGCTTGAACGGATTTTGAGGGGTGACCAGAAACCAGACTTCCTCCAGTCCTCCGTATTCACACAGGTAATTGGCCAGTGCCAGGTGTCCTATGTGAATCGGGTTGAAGGAGCCTCCGAAAAGTCCGGTCTTTATCTGAGACTTTTCTTCCATTGGATGTAGTTGAGAATCTGCCATACGGCCACCAGCAACATGGCGACGGCAATAATATATTCTTCTTTGGCTACGGCTACTACGCCTACGGCAATGGCAGCCAGTCCGATGACGATGCAGAGCAGCGTCATCCAGCGCAGAACTTTTTTAGGGTTTTTCGGCATAGTCGGACGGATTTAGTGTTGGAGAAAATTGCGGATGGTCTGCAAGGCTTCCGCTTTGGCCTTTTCCAGGTCGTCGTTGACAATCACCACGTCGAACTTATCGGCATAGCCCAGTTCGAAGGAGGCTTTTGCCAGACGGCTTTCGATGACTTCGGGTGCATCGGTTCCCCGACCCGTCAGTCGCTTGCGGAGTTCCTCGATAGAAGGCGGCTGGATGAAGACCGACAGTGCCCGGTCGCCATAGAATTTCTTGATGTTGCATCCGCCCACCACGTCGACGTCGAAAATCACATTCTGTCCGGCGGCGAGCTGTTTTTCCACCTGTGCCTTCAGGGTGCCGTAGAAACGGTCCTTGTACACTTCCTCGTATTCCAGAAACTCGTTATTGGCAATGCGCTGCTTGAATTCTTCCGGAGTGAGGAAGAAATATTCCACGCCGTTCTGCTCTGTGCCGCGCGGGGCACGGCTGGTGGCCGAGATGGAAAATGCCAGGTTCAGGTTCTGTGTCAGCAAGTAATTGATGATGGTGGACTTGCCGGAGCCGGAGGGGGCTGAAAAGATGATAAGTTTTCCTGCCATATTTTTTTACATTACGTTCAACACTTGTTCCTTGATTTGTTCCAGTTCGTCTTTCATCTGCACCACGAGGTTCTGCATCTCGGCATGGTTCGACTTGCTGCCGGTGGTGTTGATTTCGCGGCCCATTTCCTGTGCGATGAAGCCCAGCTTCTTGCCCTGACCGTGTCCGCCTGCCATGGTTTCGCGGAAATATTTCAGGTGGTTGGCCAGACGCTGCTTTTCTTCGTTGATGTCCAGTTTCTCGATGTAGTAAATCAGTTCCTGTTCCAGACGGTTCTTGTCGTAGTCAATGCTCAAGGTCTTTTCCAGTGCGTCGGTGATGCGTTCCCGGATTTTGCTCACACGTTCCTTTTCGTAAGGTTCAATGGATTTGAGCAACCGTTCGATGTTGTCCAGCTTTTCCGTGAACTTCTTTTCGAGGGCGGCGCCTTCCTGTTTGCGGAAATCCACCAAGTGCTGCAAGGCCTCTTCAATGGTCTGTTTGGCCACGGCCCATTCTTCGTCCGACAGTTCCTGTACGTCTACGCGCGTCAGCACGTCGGGCATGCGCAGCAAGGTGGCAAACCAGTCTTCCGGCAACGGAATATGGCAAGTTTCAGAAATAGTCTTTATCTGGTTGTAATAGTTTTCTACGAGAGCGGTATTGATGGGAGTGGCCGATTCGGCGGCGTCTTTTTCCACCCATATACAGAAATCCACTTTTCCGCGTTCCAAGGTCTGGGTAATCAGGTTGCGGATTTCCATTTCTTTTTCACGATACAATGGAGCGATGCGTGTGGACAAGTCCATTGCTTTGCTGTTCAACGATTTGATTTCTACGTTGATTTTTTTGTCTCCGAAGGCGGTGGTTGCTTTGCCGTATCCGGTCATTGACTGTATCATAACTCCTTTTGTTTTTTAATCATTATGAATGCAAAGGTAGGAAAAATCTGCATAAAGCGTAAGCGGCTGTGTAAAAAACGTATGAAAATCCCTGTTTTGCATGCAGATAAAACCCTGTAGCTTCTTTTGTAAAAGTGTTTTTCTGCTTGTGCCTTTTCCTAAAATGGCTTGTATATTCTCTGTCCCACAGTGTGGGATACAAAAACCACACTGTGGGATATATATTTCACACTGTGGAATACAAATCCTGCAGTGTGAAACAGAGAATATTCCTTAGAGTTCGGAAAAAATCTCTTAGGAGGATGAAATTTTACAGATCGGGAGGATGAAATTTGCAAGACTGGTCTGTCTTTCGGGAGGGGGGCGTCACTTTCTGCGCCTTTTTTCGTGAGAGAGTGAGAAGAAAAGTGTATATTTGCAAACTAATATAATTGTATTGAATTTAATTATGTCGTGCATTTTACATATTGAAACGTCGACGGAAGTCTGCTCTGTGGCAGTGAGCCAGGACGGAGCTTCCATTTTCTCGAAAGAAGATTTTAACGGCCCCTCACATGCGACGGTGCTGGGTGTGTTTGTGGATGAAGCTTTGTCGTTTGCCGACAGTCATGCCATTCCGGTGGATGCGGTAGCGGTGAGCTGTGGCCCGGGTTCCTATACGGGACTGCGTATCGGGGTTTCCATGGCGAAGGGAATTTGCTACGGACGGAACATTCCGTTGATCGGGCTTCCTACGCTGGAGGTAATGTGTGTGCCGGTATTGCTGGCGCATGACTTGCCGGAAGATGCCTTGCTCTGCCCGATGATTGATGCCCGCCGGATGGAAGTGTATGCGGCGGTGTACAACCGTGCGTTGAAGGTGCAGCGTGAAATCAGTGCGGACATTGTGGACGAAAACTCGTATGCGGAGTTTTTGGAAAAACATCCGGTGTATTTCTTTGGCAACGGAGCGAACAAATGCAAGGAGAAACTGACGCATCCCAATGCCCATTTCCTGGACAACGTGCATCCGTTGGCCAAATGGATGTTCCCGTTGGCCGAAAAGGCGATGGCCACACAGGATTTCAAGGATGTGGCTTATTTCGAGCCTTTCTATCTGAAGGAGTTTGTGGCTTCCACCCCGAAAAAACTGTTGTAAGAAGGGGTTGCCGGAGCACGTATGTCGGTGGAAGAAGATTTTGAATGATTGAATAATAGATTTTATATGGAGTATAATACCCAGCAACGAAAATTACCGCTTCCGGAATATGGAAGAAGCGTGCAGAACATGGTGGATTATGCATTGACCATCGAAGACCGTGAGGAACGTCAGCGGTGTGCCAATACGATTGTGAATATTATGGGAGGGATGTTCCCCCAACTGCGTGACGTGGAAGACTTCCGCCATAAGCTGTGGGACCATCTGGCCATCATGTCCGACTTTAAACTGGATATTGACTATCCGGTGGATATCGTGAAGAAGGAAAGTCTGGAAGTGAAGCCGGACCAGATTCCTTATTCGCCGAATGTCATCCGTTACCGTCACTATGGAAGGTTCATTCAGGACCTGATCAAGATTGCGGTGGACTATCCTGAAGGTGAAGAGAAAGACCAGTTGATTAAATACATCGCCAACCACATGAAGAAAGACTATATCAACTTCAACAAGGATGGGGTGGAAGACCAGAAGATTCTGGATGATTTGTGTGAGCTGTCCGACGGGCGCATCAAATTGTCGGCCGAGGAATACCATCTGGTAGAACAGCGTTCCATTGGACCGCGCCGTCGGCAGATGAACAACAACCAGCAGAAAAAGAAATACTAACTAAAAACCGGATACTATGGCTTCATTTGTAATCGAAGGAGGGCACAAGCTGCAGGGGGAGATTGTGCCTCAAGGTGCTAAAAACGAGGTGTTGCAGGTGCTTTGTGCTACTTTGCTGACCGACGAAGAGGTGACCATCTCGAACATTCCGAACATTCTGGATGTCAATAACCTGATTCAGCTGCTGCGCGACATGGGTGTGAAGGTGGCCAAGACGGGAAGTGACACGTTTTCTTTCCAGGCTGACAGCGTGAATTTGGCTTATCTGGAGAGTGACGAATTCCTGGGACGTTGCTCCAAACTGCGGGGTTCTGTCATGCTGGTGGGACCGCTGATTGCCCGTTTCGGCAAGGCCATGATATCCAAGCCGGGAGGCGACAAGATTGGCCGCCGTCGGTTGGACACGCATTTCCTGGGTATCCAGAAATTAGGGGCTTCGTTCGATTATGATGCCGTAAAAGGACGGTTCTGCATTACCGCCGACAAGCTGAAAGGTACATACATGTTGCTGGATGAGGCTTCCGTGACGGGTACAGCCAATATTATCATGGCGGCGGTACTGGCCGAGGGGGTCACGACGATTTACAATGCGGCCTGTGAGCCGTATGTGCAGCAGCTGTGCCGGATGCTGAACCGGATGGGAGCCAAGATTTCGGGCATTGCTTCCAACTTGCTGACCATCGAAGGTGTGAAGAGCCTGAAAGGTTGCACGCATACGGTATTGCCGGATATGATTGAGGTGGGAAGTTTCATCGGCATGGCAGCTATGACGGCCAGTGAAATTACCATCAAGAATGTGTCGTATGAGAACTTGGGCATTATTCCCGACAGCTTCCGCCGGTTGGGCATTCACCTGGAACAGCGGGGCGACGATATTTATATACCGGCCCAGGAGCACTACCAGATTGATTCCTTCCTGGACGGTTCTATCATGACGATTGCCGACGCACCGTGGCCGGGATTGACACCTGACTTGCTGAGTGTGATGCTGGTGGTGGCTACGCAGGCCAAGGGTAGTGTGCTGATTCATCAGAAGATGTTTGAAAGCCGTCTGTTCTTTGTGGACAAGCTAATTGACATGGGGGCGCAGATCATCTTGTGCGACCCACACCGGGCCGTAGTTATCGGACACGACCGCAACTTCTGCCTGCGGGGAGGCAACATGACTTCTCCGGATATCCGTGCCGGCATTGCCTTGCTGATAGCCGCACTGGGTGCGAAAGGCATCAGTCACATTCACAACATTGAGCAGATTGACCGGGGATACCAGCATATCGAACAGCGTCTGAGTGCGTTAGGAGCACGTATCACCCGTATTGAATAAGGTATGATCAGAAAAGAAGAAGTTTTTAAGATTGGAATTATCAACAAGCCGCATGGGGTAAAAGGTGAAGTGTCGTTTACGTTTACCGACGACATCTTCGACCGTGTGGATTGTGATTATTTGATTTTGTTGCTGGACGGAATTCTGGTTCCGTTTTTTATAGAGGAGTATCGTTTTCGCTCCGACAACGTGGCCCTGGTGAAATTTGAGGGCGTGGATACAGCGGAAAAGGCCCGTAGCTTTACCAATGTGGAAGTGTATTTTCCGGTAAGGTATATGGACGAGCAGGAGGAAATCACGTCGTGGAATTTCTTCGTCCGCTTCAAGGTGCATGATGTGCATCACGGCGATTTGGGCGAAGTGGTGGATGTGGACGATACGACGATGAACGTACTGTTTGTCATCGAGAAGGAAGGGGAGGAACTGCTTCTTCCGGCGCATGAGGAATTTATTCTGGATATAGACAGGGCACAGAAAGTGATGACCGTGGATATTCCCGACGGATTGTTGGACTAACTAACACAGTGAGAGTATGAGAAAGAAAGGTCGTAAGGCATTTTGGAGGAACATCAAGTTTAAGTATAAACTGACGATTATCAACGAAAACACCTTGGAGGAGGTGGTGGGTATCCATGTGTCGAAACTGAACGGCTTTTCTGTATTGCTGGCGGCCTGTACGGTAATTTTCCTGCTGGCAGCCATTATCCTTGTGTTTACCCCTTTGCGGAACTACCTGCCGGGATACATGAACAGTGAGGTCCGTTCGCAGGTAGTGACCAATGCCTTGAAGGCAGATTCGCTGGTGGAGGCGCTCGACCGCCAGAACCAGTACATCATGAACATCCAGGATATTTTCAGTGGAAAAGTCAGCGTGGATACGGTACAGTCTATCGATTCGTTGACTACCATCCGCACGAATGAACTGATGAACCGTTCGAAGGAGGAAGATGATTTCCGTCGGAAATATGAGGCACGGCAGAAAGCTGAATCGGCTGCCGAAGAAGATCATAAGTTGCCCGATTTGTTGTTTTTCCGTCCCACCAAGGGGATTGTGATGAAAGATTTTGCGCCATCGCGTCAGCATTACGGCGTGGATATGGCAGCTGCGATGGATGAAAGCATCGTGGCGGCTATGGACGGCAAGGTGATGACGGTGGTGCAGACAGCCGACAAGGGGTTCCTGATTCAGATTCAGCATGAGCAGAATTTTATTTCCGTCTATAAACATTGCGGTACCCCGAGGAAGAAGGAAGGTGACCGCGTAAAAGGAGGAGAAGTTATCGCATTGGCCGGAACGGAAGATGAGGGCAAACATGTGTCATACGTGCATTTTGAATTGTGGCACGAGGGAACTCCCATTGATCCGGCGAAATATGTTGTATTTTAAAGTTATGAGAAAACAGATTGCCATATTAGGTTCTACCGGGTCCATCGGAACGCAGGCTCTTCAGGTCATTGAGGAGCATCCGGATTTGTATGAGGTGTATGCGCTTACGGCCAACAACAAGGTGGAATTGCTGGCTGAACAGGCACGCAAGTTCCATCCGGAAGTGGTGGTTATTGCGAATGAGGATAAGTATGCGGCGTTGAAGGAAGCATTGGCCGACGAGCCGGTGAAGGTGTATGCCGGAACCGAGGCGTTGTGTCAGGTGGTCGAGTCGCAGCCTATCGACATCGTATTGACGGCCATGGTGGGGTATGCGGGTCTGAAACCGACCATCAATGCCATCAAGGCTGGAAAAACGATTGCGTTGGCCAACAAGGAAACGTTGGTGGTTGCCGGCGAACTGATTACCGGGTTGGCGCAGCAATATAAGACGCCGATTTTGCCGGTGGATTCTGAACATTCGGCCATTTTCCAGTGTTTGGAAATTAACAATCCCGTACACAAGGTGATTCTGACGGCTTCGGGAGGTCCGTTCCGTACGTTTACCATGGAACAGTTGCAGACGGTGACCAAGGAGCAGGCCCTGAAGCATCCTAACTGGTCGATGGGCGCGAAAATCACGATTGATTCTGCGTCGATGATGAACAAAGGATTTGAGGTGATTGAAGCCAAATGGCTGTTTGGAGTGACTCCTGCACAGATTGAGGTGGTGGTACATCCGCAGTCGGTGATTCATTCCATGGTGGAATTTGAGGACGGGGCAGTGAAAGCCCAGCTGGGGGTACCCGATATGCGTCTGCCCATCCAGTATGCGTTCTCGTATCCGAAGCGGGAGCATCTTTCGGGCGAACGGCTGGATTTCGCCAAATACAATACGTTGACTTTCGAAAAGCCGGACACGCAGCGTTTCCGTAACCTGGCACTGGCCTACGAAGCCCTACACCAGGGAGGAAACATGCCTTGCATCGTGAATGCGGCCAATGAAGTGGTGGTGGCTGCCTTCCTGAAAGACCAGATTTCATTCTTGGGAATGAGCGACGTGATTGAAAAGGCAATGAGCCGCGTACCTTTCATCCAGACGCCTACTTACGGCGATTATGTGGCTACTGATGCCGAAACCCGCCGTATTGCGGCAGAACTGGTGATTAACGGAATGAAATAAGAAGTGTAATCAGATAAATTAAGTAAGAAGTTAAGTAGAAATGGAAACATTTTTGATTCGTGCCCTTCAGTTGATTCTCAGCTTGTCGTTGCTGGTGATTATTCACGAGGGGGGACATTTTTTCTTCGCCCGCCTGTTCAAGATTCGGGTGGAGAAGTTTTATATATTCTTTGACCCTTGGTTCTCGCTGTTCAAATACAAGCCGAAGAACAGTGATACGGAATACGGGGTGGGATGGTTGCCGTTAGGCGGATATTGCAAGATTTCGGGAATGATTGATGAGTCGATGGATACCGAACAGATGAAACAGCCTGCCCAGCCGTGGGAATTCCGTTCCAAACCGGCCTGGCAACGCTTGCTGGTCATGATTGGAGGGGTTTTGATGAACTTCCTGCTGGCTTTGTTCATCTATTCCATGATTCTCTTCACCTGGGGCGACCGTTATACGGCTTTGAGTGACATGACTCTGGGAATGAAGTTCAACGAGCATGCGCAGGAAATCGGGTTCCGCGACGGAGATATCTTGAAGAGTGCCGACGGCAAGGAACTGACTCGTTTCAATATGGACATGATTCGCAGCATTGTGGAGGCTCGTGAGATTACTGTGTTGCGGGAGGGACAGGAAAAGAAGATTTTGTTGCCGGAGCTGAGCTTGCTGGACGTGGCGAAGGAGGACCCGATGTTCGTGGACGTGTTCTATCCGAATGTGGTCGATTCAGTATTGGCGGGCGGAGGTTTCGCCAAGGCGGGGGTGCAGAAGGGAGACTCCTTGCTGGCATTCGACGGGAAACCGATGACTTCCTGGAACGAGTTTCTGGACAATATGGCGGATTTGAAAGCCAAGGCCGAACTGAATAAGAAGACCTCGGGTGAGTTCACGCTGGTGTATTCGCGTGCTGGGGTACGGGATACGGTCCAGGTCATGACGGACAATCAGTTTAAGGTTGCGGCCATTGGAGGTCTGGTGAACTACAAGCAGCGTACGCTGACCTACGGGTTCTTTGAATCCTTCCCGGCTGGAGTATCTTTAGGAGTTAATACCTTGAAAGGCTATGTGAACGATATGAAATATGTGTTCACGAAAGAAGGCGCCAAGAGTGTGGGAGGTTTCGCTACTATTGGAAGCATCTTCCCGAAAGTCTGGGATTGGCAGCGTTTCTGGGAAATGACAGCTTTCTTGTCCATTATCCTGGCCTTTATGAACATTCTGCCGATACCGGCACTCGACGGTGGCCATGTCTTGTTCTTGCTGTACGAGATTATCGCCCGCCGGAAGCCGAGTGACAAATTCCTGGAATATGCACAGATGGTGGGAATGTTCCTGCTGTTCGGCTTGCTCATCTGGGCCAACTTCAATGATGTGTTGAGGTTTTTGTTTTAGCGAAAGTTTCAAATGAAATAAAGACACAAGGGCACGGAGAAAGGTTTCTCTGTTCTTTGTGTCTTTTTTGTGTAATCCATCTAATAGAATAAAAGGAATGAGGAAGAAAATCCTATTGGCCGCTATTTTGTGTGGCGGCTTTTGCCTGACGGCAATTTCGGGCGGGGAAGCGGAAGAGCGTCTGCCCGGTTATCTCCAGGCGGAAAAGTTTACCAAGAGTAAGATCGACAAGATGTTGTTTTCGACCATGGTCGACCCGCACTGGTTCCAGCAGGGAACGAATTTTTGGTTTGAGTATAAGACCAGCGAAGGAAAGTTCTGGTATGTGGTCAATCCCACTGCCAAACGCAAGGACTTGTTGTTCGACCGGGACCGTCTGGCTTCGCAGTTGACGGAGATTGTGCAGGATCCCTTCGAGGCACATCAGTTGCCTATTTCCGATTTGAAGGCGGGAGAAGACGGACGTACCTTTACGTTCAAGGTGGTGTCAAAAGCTGACTCTACGTTCTATTTCTCGTACGACTATCCCACTCAGAAGCTGACATACCTGAAGGACAAGGAGAAAGAACCGGAGGAAGTGGACTGGGCTTCCGTATCGCCGGACGGACAGCGGGTGATTTATGCCAAGGATTGTAATTTGTATTACATGAGCATTGTCGATTACCGGAAGGCCCGGAAGAACGAGAAAGACAGCACCATCGTGGAGGTGCGCCTGACGAGTGACGGAACGCCGGATTTCGGGTATGGCATTCCTTACAGTACGCTGAACACGGATACGTTGTGTAATGGCAAACGCCGGGGGGCGTGGGGATACTGGTCGCCCGACTCCAAGTATTTTGCGACCATCATTGCAGACCAGCGGAATGTGAAACCATTGTGGGTGATCAATTCCATTGCGGAACCGCGTCCTACCCTGGAGACCTATAAGTATGAGATGCCGGGAGAGACCGGTATGCCGGAATATCATTTGTATTTGTTCGATGTGCAGGCAGGTACACGGAAAGAAATCCGTACGGCGGCTTGGAAAAACCAGTCGATTGACTTGGAAGGAAAGCCGCTGGAACAGAAACAGCGCGATAAGGAACTGATACCGCGTATCTGGCAGGGGAATAACCAACGTTTCTTCTTGACTCGCAGCAGCCGTGATTTGCATCGCATAGATGTATGTACTTATACTTTGGGGGAAGATTCCATTGTGCCGGTGGTCAAGGAACGGATGAATACTTACCAGGAAACTCGTCCTATCCATGTGTTGAACGGAGGAAAAGAGTTTATCCAGTGGAGTGAACGCGACGGCTGGGCTCACCTTTATTTATACGATGAGAAGGGAAATCTGAAGAACCGTATCACGGAAGGCCCTTGGCACGTAGAGCGCGTGGTGAAGGTGGATGAGGCTACCCGTACCGTGTATTTTGTGGCCAACGGACGTGAGAAAGGCGAGAATCCGTATTACGAACATTTCTACAAGGTCAATGTGAACGGCAGCGGATTGAAGCAGCTGACTCACGGGGAATTCTTCCATGCTGTAGAGATGGACGATGAGGCCCGTTTCTTCGTGGACAATTATTCACGGGCCAACACCATCCCTTGTGCGGACCTTCTGGACCGTAATGGCAACAAGGTGATGACAATACAGGAAAGCGATTTCTCTTCTTTGAAGGCGGCCGGTTACCAGTTCCCGGAGCCGTTTAAGGTAAAGGCAGCCGATGGAGTGACCGATTTGTATGGCGTGATGTACAAGCCATTTGATTTTGATTCTACAAAGGTCTATCCGATTATTGACTATGTGTACCCAGGTCCGCAAGTAGAAGCCGTGGATTATCCGTTCCGACGGATGAGTGTGCGTACCGACCGCTTGGCACAGGCCGGATTTATCGTGATTACCGTGGGGCAGCGAGGTGGTCACCCCAGCCGTTCCAAGTGGTATCACAACTATGGTTACGGCAATATGCGTGATTATCCGTTGGCCGACCATAAGGTGGCTGTAGAGCAGCTGGCAGCGCGTTATCCTTTCATTGATATCACACGGGTAGGTATCCACGGACATTCCGGAGGCGGATTCATGTCGACCGCGGCCATCTGTCAGTATCCGGATTTCTACAAGGCTGCCGTATCGTGTGCGGGTAACCATGACAACCGTATCTACAACCGCTGGTGGAGTGAGACTCATCACGGTGTGAAAGAAGAAGTTTCAGAAAAGGGAGATACGACGTTTGCCTATAAGATTGCCACTAACCCGGAAATCGTGAAACAGTTGAAGGGGCACCTGATGCTGGTACACGGGGATATCGACAATAATGTACATCCGGGAAACACGATTCGTGTGGTCAATGCCTTGATTCGGGCCAACAAACGTTTCGACATGCTGATTCTTCCCGGCCAGCGTCACGGTTTCGGCGACATGGATGAATATTTTTACTGGCGGATGGTAGATTTCTTTTCTGAATACTTGAAGGGAAAGAAAGAATCGTCGGTGGATATTCCTCAGCGATAATTTAAAGATGTTAACAGCGGGACGGCTGCCTGAGTCGTCCCGCTGTGCTTTAGGATGTTACAATATTTTCTTTATTTTGTCTGGGCATATCCATCTGCTTTCAATAAGTCGATGACACGCTGTTTGAATTCTCCCTGAATGAGAATTTCTTCCTCTTTTACAGCACCTCCCACACCGCATTTCGTCTTGAGCTTTCTGCCAAGTTCTTTCAAATCCTCTTCTGAGCCGATGAATCCGGACACGACGGTGACGGTTTTTCCGCCTCGTCCTTTCTTTTCGATGCTGACTCTCAGCTTTTGCTGTTTAGGATCAAGAGTCTCTGTTTCTTCCTCTTCTTCTACGTGATAGTTGAAATCGGGATTCGTAGAATATACAATGTTCAGGCGGTCTTTCCAGTTGTTCTTTTTCATGTGAATTTAATTTAATCCGTCTTCAAAGGTATGACATTTTTCAGGAATCGTGTCTAAGGTTTGCGAGAAATAGTTTAATTTTGCACTATTATTAATCGAGCACAATCCGGATGGCTGTACGAAGTCGTAAAATTATGGACAAGATTCCTGAGCCTACTTTACGCAGACTCCCATGGTATCTTTCGAATGCAAAGCTGATGAAAGAGAAAGGGGAAAAGTATGTGTCTTCTACTCAAATTTCCAGGCAGATAAACATTGATGCTTCGCAGATAGCGAAGGACCTTTCGTACGTGGATATTTCCGGACGTACGCGGGTTGGGTATGAAGTGGATTTGCTGATTCAGGTGCTGGAAGATTTTCTGGGATTTACGAACATGCACAAGGCCTATCTGTTTGGAGTCGGTAGTCTGGGAGGTGCTTTGTTGAGGGACTCCGGTCTGTCACATTTCGGATTGAAGATTGTGGGTGCATTTGACATCAACCCGAATCTGGTGGGTACTACCATTGAAGGTATTCCTATCTATCATACCGATGAGTTTGAGGAGCGTATGGCAAAAGATGGGGTGAGAATCGGGGTGCTGACTGTTCCTATCAACATTGCGCAGGACATTACGGACAAGATGGTGGCTGGAGGAATCAAGGCTGTATGGAATTTTACACCGTTCCGTATCCGTGTACCGGAAACCATCGTGGTACAGAACACTTCACTGTATGCGCATCTGGCCGTGATGTTCAATCGTTTGAATGAAATTATAAAGAAATAACTCCATGAAAATTATTGCTATAGGCATGAACTACAGCCTGCATTGTCATGAATTGCATGCAGAGGAAGCCTTGCCACAGGAACCGGTGATTTTTATGAAACCGGACTCTGCCTTGCTGAAAGACAGCAAGCCTTTTTTTATCCCTGATTTTTGTGAACAGGTAGATTATGAAACGGAGATGGTGGTGCGTATCTGCCGCCTGGGAAAGAATATTTCCGAGCGTTTTGCTCATCGTTATTATGATGCAGTGACCGTAGGCATTGATTTCACAGCCCGCGATTTGCAGCGCAAGTTCCGTGCGGAAGGAAAACCCTGGGAATTATGCAAGGGATTTGACAATTCGGCTGCCATCGGTGATTGGGTACCGGTGGAAAAAGTGGGCGACATTCAGCATGTGAACTTCCATTTGGATATCGACGGAAAGACGGTACAGCAAGGGAATACCGGTGATATGCTATTTACCGTAGACCAGATTATTGCTTACGTCAGCCGTTTCTGCACGTTGAAAATCGGGGATATGCTGTTTACGGGTACGCCGGTGGGAGTCGGTCCCGTACAGATAGGCAATCACTTGGAGGGATATTTGGAAAATGAAAAACTTCTTGATTTTTACATACGATGAAGATTAGAGTAGGCTTTGGATTCGATGTGCACCGTCTGGTGCCCGGACGTGAATTGTGGCTGGGTGGAATTCGTCTGGAACATGAATTAGGCTTGTTGGGACATTCTGATGCCGATGTGCTGATTCATGCCATCTGTGATGCGCTGCTGGGAGCAGCCAACCTGCGTGACATTGGCTATCATTTCCCTGACAATTCGGCGGAATTCAAGAATATCGACAGCAAGATTCTGCTGGCGAAAACCGTGGAACTGATTGCCGGAAAAGGCTATCGGGTGGGAAACATCGATGCAACGGTGTGTGCCGAACGTCCGAAACTGAAAAACCGCATTCCGGAAATGCAGGAAGTGTTGGCCAAGGTGATGGGCGTGGATGCAGACGATGTCTCCATCAAGGCAACGACGACCGAGAAACTGGGCTTTACCGGACGGGAAGAAGGAATTTCGGCCTATGCTACGGTATTAATTGAAAAAGATTGAGAAGGAGGAGAGAGAATGAATCCGAAATATTCAGTAGTCATACCGGTATACAACCGGCCGGACGAGGTAGATGAACTGTTGCAGAGCCTGACGGGACAAACCTATAAGGATTTTGAGGTAGTAGTGGTGGAAGACGGTTCTGCTATCCCGTGTAAGCAGGTAGTGGAGAAATACGTCGGGAAGCTGGATGTGCATTATTTTGAGAAACCCAATTCAGGACCGGGACAAACCCGAAACTATGCGGCGGAACGGAGTCGGGGGGAGTATCTGCTGATTTTGGATTCCGACTGTATTCTGCCTGAAACGTATCTGGCGGCGGTAGAAGCCGAATTACAACGGGAGCCGGCGGATGCATTTGGAGGACCTGACCGTGCGCACGATTCGTTTACCGACGTGCAGAAAGCCATCAACTATGCCATGACTTCTTTTTTTACTACGGGAGGAATTCGCGGAGGAAAGAAGAAAATGGATAAGTTCTATCCCCGTAGCTTCAACATGGGAGTCCGTGCCGACGTGTACAAGGCGTTGGGTGGATTTTCAAAGATGCGTTTCGGGGAGGACATTGATTTCAGTATCCGTATCTTCAAGGGTGGATATCGTTGTCGTCTGTTCCCGGAAGCGTGGGTATGGCACAAGCGCCGTACGGACTTGAAGAAGTTTTTCAAGCAGGTGCATAACTCCGGTATTGCCCGCATTGACTTATACAAGAAATATCCGGAGTCGTTGAAAGTGGTACACTTGCTGCCGGCAGTGTTTACGGTAGGGGTGGTGTTGGTTTTGCTGGCGGCTTTTATCTGTCCGTGGAGCTTGTTGCTGTTAGCATTGTTTGCGGTCATTATTTTTACAGATGCTTCTCTTCGCAATAAAAGTGTGAAAATTGGTGGACTGTCTGTCTTTGCGGCGTTTATACAGTTGACGGGTTACGGCTCCGGCTTTTTGTGGGCGTGGTGGAAACGCTGCGTGTGCGGAGGGAAGTCTTTCTCTGCTTTTGAGAAAACGTTCTATAAATAAGAATAGTTTTTTTGCTCGGTCGGTGGTCCCGTCAGTCACTCTTTTGAAAAGGTGCATATACCATGAGCGAGAAACTGAATATCAACCAATGGGCGGAAGAAGACCGGCCCCGGGAAAAATTGATGTTGCACGGCCCGGCGGCATTAAGCAATGCCGAACTGCTGGCTATTCTGATTGGCTCCGGCAATGCGGAGGAAACTGCGGTGGGCCTGATGCGGAAAGTATTGGACGACTGTCATAACCGGCTGAGTGAACTTGGAAAATATACCGTGGATGACCTCTGCCGTTACAAGGGGATTGGTCCGGCGAAGGCCGTCACGATTTTAGCGGCTTCTGAATTGGGAAAACGCAGGCGGGAAGAGGAGCCCTCCGAGCGTAAGCACATTACCAGTTCGCAGGATGTGTATGCCTTCTTCCATCCGCTGATGTGCGATTTGCCGGTAGAAGAATGTTGGATATTGTTGCTGAATCAGGCCGCTAAGGTGATAGATGCCGTAAAAATCAGTCAGGGAGGGTTGGCTTCTACGCAGGTGGATGTACGTTGCATCTTGCGGGAGGCTATTCTGAAACGGGCTACCTCCATGATTCTCTGCCACAACCATCCCTCCGGAAACACTCATCCCAGTTCGGATGACGACCGTTTGACTCATGCTTTGCTGGAAGCAGGACGTACCATGAACATCCGTTTGTTGGATCATGTGGTGGTTTCAGACGGAGGGTACTACAGTTATGGAGATGAAGGACGACTGTAAGTTCGTTTTTTTGCAAGGTAAGGATGAAAAAATGGAGATTTTTGCCTATGTTTGCAACGAAGAATAAAGATTGAATGATTATGGACAACGATATGAAGTTGAAAATCGAAGAAAAGATTGTGGATATGCTGAAAACCGTGTACGACCCAGAAATTCCGGTAAATGTATACGATTTAGGCTTGATTTATAAGATAGACCTTCAGGACGACGGCGAGCTGACTGTGGATATGACGTTGACAGCTCCCAATTGTCCGGCAGCAGATTTTATCATGGAGGATGTACGCCAAAAGCTGGAGTCGGTGGAAGGTGTGAAGTCCGCACAGATTAATTTGGTCTTTGAACCGGAATGGGACAAGGACATGATGACGGAAGAGGCAAAACTGGAACTGGGATTCATGTAAATAAATGGGTATGGATACGATGAAAAGTGTATATTTCCTTTCGGATGCTCATTTGGGTTCAAGGGCCATTGCGCACGGTCGTACGCAAGAACGTCGGTTGGTGAACTTTCTGGACAGCATCAAGCATCAGGCGGCGGCGGTGTATTTGCTGGGCGATATGTTTGATTTCTGGTATGAGTTCAAGCTGGTGGTTCCGAAGGGTTATACCCGTTTTCTGGGAAAAATTTCCGAACTGACAGACATGGGGGTGGAAGTGCACTTTTTTATCGGGAACCACGACATCTGGTGTGGGGATTATCTGGAAAAAGAGTGTGGCGTGATTCTTCACCGTGAGCCCTTGACGTGCGAGATTTACGGAAAGGAGTTTTTCTTGGGACACGGTGACGGACTGGGCGATAACGACCGGAAGTTCAAGCTGTTGCGGACGATGTTTCACAGCAAGACGCTGCAGCGCCTGTTTTCGATGCTTCATCCGCGATTGAGTGTAGAGTTCGGACTGGAATGGGCCAAGCACAGCCGTCTGAAGAGAGAAAACGGACGGGAGCCGGATTATATGGGAGAGGACAAGGAACCGTTGGTCGTATTCTCAAAAGAATACCTGAAGAATCATCCGGATATCAATTATTTCATTTATGGGCATCGTCACATCATGCTGGATTTGATGCTGAGCCGAACCTCGCGGATGATGATTCTGGGCGACTGGATTACGGAGTTCTCGTATGCGGTGTTCGATGGAGAGAATATGTTCCTGGAACAATATATTGAAGGCGAGACTTCGGTGGAGTGATTCGCGATGAAGAGAAAAAGCCACAGGCGGTGACAAGAGCTGAGAATATTCTTGTCACCGCCTGTGGCTTATAGGACCGGTATGTTTTATCGGGCCACTTCTCCGCTTTCCTGACGGGCAAGCAGGCCTTCTACTTCGGATACCTTGACCATATTGTAGTCTCCGGCAATGGTATTTTTCAATACGGAAGCGGCTGTTGAGAAATCTACGCGCTTCTGGTTGTCATCAAACGCATTCTGTGCATACAGCATGGCGCCGCAGAAGGCGTCACCTACTCCTACACAGTCGATGACATTGTCGATGTCGAATACACGACTGTATTTCATTTCACCGTTGGCGTAGAGTACACCGGCAAATGTGTGGTGCTCGGAACTCATGACGTTGCGTAGGGCAATATAGATGTACTTGCAGTTCGGAATTTGCTGGCTGATACCTTGGCAGAACATTTCGTAGGCGGCTATATCGTATTTTTCACCGC
Source organism: uncultured Bacteroides sp. (assembly GCA_900552075.1). GTDB lineage: Bacteria > Bacteroidota > Bacteroidia > Bacteroidales > Bacteroidaceae > Phocaeicola. Next base: position 214,749 of record URYL01000002.1, read on the forward strand.
TTTTGGTAGCCTTGAAGCCTGGAGCGGGGATGCCAGTCACAAGCGCATATTCCCCTTCGCTTCCAAACATGATATCGCTGCTGGTCATTAGCGGACGCAATACTTCTTGTGCAGTCTTTCCATAATTCCACAGGTTTTTGCGGTAGTTGATGTCGTAAGAGATGGTGAGTCCCATTTCCTTGGCAATGTCGATGGCTTCTTTGCAAACGTCGGCCAAGCCTGGAGTTAGTGCGGCATCGATTCCGGACCAGTGAAAGATGGAAGCATCTTTAAAAATTTCCCGCCAGTTGATCATGCCGGGTTTCAGTTCAGAAAAGGCAGAATTTTCACGGTCGTAAATGACGTTGGAGTTACGCATGGCGGCGGCTTTTTCCATGTAATAAGTGCCAAGCCGGTGCCCGCCGAAAAGAATATGCTTCGTGCCGATGTTATGTGAACGGAGTTCTGCGATACAAGTTTCTCCCAATGCGTTGTCCGGCAGACGCGTGATGTATTCCACTTCTCCGCCGAAATTGGCAATGGAAATGGCTACATTGGCTTCACTTCCTCCGTAATTTACGAGAAAGTCGTGGCTTTGTTGAATACGCAGGTTGTCGGGGGTGGTGAGACGGAGCATGATTTCTCCAAATGTTACAATCTTTTTGCTCATAGTGGGATGTTTTTATTTTAACTGAAAGCGGAGCAAAAAAGAAGAGGAGACTCCTTGCAGGCTTCCTTTTCCTTGCTTTCGTTTCCTCGGCAAAGATAGTGAATTCCTGTCAGGGGGTATCCTCTTTTAACTCTTTTAGGATTCCTGTAGATTATTTGTTGTTCAGGATGTTAACTGTGTCGGTAGCAATCATCAGTTCTTCATCAGTCGGGATAACTACAACCTTTACTTTTGAGTTATCAGTAGAAATGATGGCTTCTTTGCTGCGTACTTTGTTTCTTTCCGGGTCGATTTCTACACCCAGGAAGCCCAGAGTCTTGCAGACACCGGCACGGGCAGTAGCCTGGTTTTCACCTACACCACCTGTGAACAGAATGACGTCGACACCTCCCATGGCAGCAGCGTATGCACCGATGTATTTGGTGATGCGGTAAAAGTACATGTTTTCGGTCAGGATGGCACGTTCTTCGCCTCTGGCTACGGCATCTTCCAGCTCACGCATATCGCTTGATTTTTCGAACATACCCAGCACACCGCTCTTTTTGTTCAGCAGGGTAGACATTTCGTCGGGAGTCAGGCCTTCTTTCTTCATGATATAAGTGATGGCACCTCCGTCAATGTCTCCGCTACGAGTACCCATCATCAAGCCTTCTAGCGGAGTCAGTCCCATGCTGGTATCGATACATTTTCCGTCTTTTACAGCGGCGATGGAACCACCGTTACCGATGTGGCAGGTGATGATACGGCTGCCTTCCTGCGGGATACCCAGGAATTCACATACACGTTTTGAAACATAGCGGTGAGAAGTTCCGTGGAAACCATAGCGGCGGATACCATATTTTTCATAATAGCTGTAAGGAATGGCATACAGGTATGCATAGTCCGGCATAGTTTGATGGAAAGCTGTATCGAATACGGCTACCTGCGGTACTTCCGGCAACAGCTTTTGTACAGCATAGATACCTTTCAGGTTGGCTGGGTTGTGAAGCGGGCCCAGGTCGCAGCATTCTTCTACAGCTGCAATGACAGCATCGTCAATCAGTACAGAACCGCTGAACTTGGTTCCTCCGTGCAGTACGCGGTGACCTACGGCCTTGATTTCATGCAGGTTCTTTACTGCTCCGTATTCAGGATTGGTCAGTGTATCAAAGATGAATTGTACGCCGGTAGTGTGTTCCGGAACGTCTTTTTCGAGGATTTTCTTTTCGCCGTTCGGCAAAGTCAGTTTCAGGAAAGAGCCTGGAAGACCGATTTTTTCAATACCTCCTTGAGCGAGGACTTCTTTTGTAGTCATTTCAAACAATTTATACTTGATTGAAGAGCTACCGCAGTTGAGTACTAATACTTTCATATAATTGGAATATATTTTTATGAATGATGAAAATCATAATGCCACTCTGTGAGAAAGGGGAGTGGCATTATGGATATGACAATTAGGATGATTACTGAGCTTTGGCTGCGATGGCCTGGTTGGCTGTAATGGCAATCATCTTATATACGTCGTCTACGCTGCATCCGCGAGACAAATCGTTGACCGGACGGGCGATACCCTGCAGAATCGGACCTACGGCAGTGGCGTGTCCCAAACGTTCTACCAGCTTGTAAGAGATGTTTCCGACTTCCAGACACGGAACAACCAATACATTGGCTTTTCCGGCGATTTCTGAACCCGGAGCTTTGCTGGCACCTACCTTCGGAACCAATGCGGCATCAGCCTGCAGTTCACCGTCAATCTTCAGGGTCGGATCCATTTCTTTGGCAATCTTCAGTGCTTCTACTACTTTGTCTACTACTTCATGTTTAGCAGAACCTTTGGTTGAGAAGCTCAACATGGCTACACGCGGGTCGAGGCCTGCTACAGACTGAGCTGTACGAGCTGTACAGATGGCAATCTGTGCCAGCTGGTTGGCATCAGGAACCGGAGTGACAGCTACGTCGCCCATTACCAGGATACCGTTGTCACCACATTCAGGAGCGTGTGTCAGCAACAGCATGGCACCTGAAACACAAGTGATACCCGGAGCAGTCTTGATGATCTGCAATGCCGGACGAAGTACGTCGCCAGTTGTATTGCGGGCACCGGCCAGCTGTCCGTCTGCATCTCCTGATTTGATAATCAGACAGCCTAAGTAAAGCGGATTCAAAACCAGTTTGCGGGCTTCTTCGATGGTCATGCCTTTTTTCTTACGAAGTTCGCAAAGCAGTTGTGCGTATTCTTCTTTCTTCGGATGGTTTTCCGGATCGATGATGGTAGCTTTGTGAATGTTACCTAATCCCCATTCTTTTGCCAGGCTCATGATTTCATCGGGATTGCCCAACAGAATCAAGTCTGCTACACCGTCTGTCAATACCTGATTGGCAGCCTTCAAAGTACGTTCTTCTGTTCCTTCCGGAAGCACGATGCGCTGTTTGTTTGCTTTAGCGCGTTCAACGATTTCACTGATTAAATCCATGATTTATATGTTAAATAGTAAATGCTTGTTGTGTGCGGTAACGGATATTTTCTTTTATCCACTGCAAAAATAGCTATTTTTGTAATATCTAGTTTGCAAAAGAGGTTTTTTTTTGCTTTAAAGTATGCAAAAACCGTCACTCTTCTTGTTGGGTGGAATAAAAATAGGTTTTTAGGTATATCGGTTTTTCCGATTATGTAAATTTGCGCCGGTTTTCAATATATTAAATTTAAGGTAAAAATGATTCGACAGTGTTCTATTCTTTTTGGATGTCTGGCATTGGGTGAACTGATTGTGTACTTGACAGGTGTGAAATTGCCTTCGAGCATTATCGGTATGCTGTTGCTGACTTTATTCCTTCAGCTAGGTTGGATAAAGCTGGAGTGGGTGCAAGGTCTGACTAATTTTCTGGTTGCTAATCTAGGCTTTTTCTTCGTGCCGTCGGGAGTGGCATTGATGCTTTACTTTGACATTATTACGGCTCAGTTCTGGCCGATTGTGATTGCTACGTTGGTTAGTACGGTGTTAGTGTTAGTTGTTACAGGTTGGGTTCATCAATTGGTGCGTAAGTATGGATTTTTTCGAAAATAAATTCTTTCTGCTGGCCATCACATTTGGCTTTTATTTTTTGTCAAAATTGTTGCAGAAAAAAACAGGTTGGGTGTTGTTGAACCCCATCCTGGTAGCGATTGCGTTATTGATTTGTTTCTTGGAATGTACAGGCGTTTCTTATAAAACTTATTCAGAAGCAGGTTATCTCGTGGAATTTTGGTTGAAACCGGCGGTTGTGGCATTGGGCGTTCCTTTGTATTTACAGCTGCGGATGATTAAGAAGCAGTTGATGCCGATTTTGGTTTCCCAGTTGGCCGGATGCGTGGTAGGATTGGTGTCTGTCACTATTATAGCCAAACTTTTGGGTGCTTCTCCCGAGGTGATTATGTCTTTGGCTCCGAAGTCGGTGACTACTCCGATTGCTATGGAAGTTTCGAATGCCGTGGGAGGAATCCCTTCTCTGACAGCGGCGGTAGTGATTGTCGTGGGATTGTTTGGAGCAATTTGCGGATTTAAATTGTTACAGGTGGGACGTGTGGCCAGCCCGATTGCACAAGGCTTGTCCATGGGTACGGCCAGCCATGCGGTAGGTACTTCACGTGCAATGGAAGTCAGTGGTAAGTACGGTGCATATGCCAGTTTGGGACTGACGTTGAACGGAATCCTGACAGCTTTGCTTTCACCGACCATTCTGCATCTGTTGGGATTGTATTAAAGGTTGTTAGGGGATGTCATATTGTCCAAACAGGGCATAAAGCCAGTAACTAGTGAATTGGTTTTTATAGGAAAATGCGCTATATTTGTCATTCAATCAAAGAACCAAATTTGATATGATTACATTTAAACCTATTGAACTAGACGACAAAGACAGGGTTCAGAAATATACGTTACGCAGTTGGCGTCGTAATTGTGACCTGTCATTTTCTAATTTGTACAGTTGGCGCTTCCTGTATCGTACAGAGATTGCGGAGAAAGACGGCTTTTTGTTGTTCCGTTTTTATGCCGACAATCAGCTGGCTTACATGATGCCAGTGGGAGAGGGTAATCTCCACTCCATATTGGAGGAGCTGATGGAGGATGCACGGAGTTTGGGAGCACCTTTCCGTTTGTTGGGCGTATGCGTCGGAATGCGGGCGGAACTGGAATCGGCTTTCCCCTTCCAGTTTGATTTCGAAGCCGACCGTGACTATTTTGATTATGTGTACCTGCGGACAGATTTGGCTACCTTGCGTGGAAAGAAATTTCAGCCCAAACGGAATCATATCAATAAGTTCAAGGCGGCTTATCCGGATTACGAGTACAAGCTGCTGACTCCGGAACTGATTCCGGAATGTCTACAGTTGGAAACAGAATGGTGCAAGGCAAATGATTGCGCCGAAAACCAGGCTTTGCAAGATGAGCGTCGCTCGATGACTGCAGCTTTGCAACACATGGAACAGCTGGATATACAAGGTGGGATACTTTATGTGGATGGCAAGATTGTGGCCTTTACTTTTGGAGCTCCCATTAATCACGAGACTTTTGATACGTGTGTGGAAAAGGCCAATACGGAGATTGAGGGGGCATACACCATGATTAATTATGAGTTTGCCAACCATATTTCAGAACAGTATATTTATATCAATCGGGAAGAAGACTTGGGCTTGGAAGGACTTCGCAGAGCGAAATTGTCTTATCACCCGGAGATTCTTCTTGAAAAGTACGTGGCAGAATTGAAATGACAATAAAGGAACAAGTTAAAGTCCTTTGGAAACAATGTTTCCATGATTCGGACGAATTCATTGATTTTTATTTTCAAAAGCGGTATACCGATGACCTGAACAGTTATGTGGAAGCAGATGGTCAGGTCATTGCTGCTTTGCAGCGTATCCCTTATTCCTTGACGTATGAAGGGATGGAGATGCCCGTGGTTTATATTTCTGGAGCTTGTACCAATCCAGCTTATCGGAATAAAGGCGTGATGCGTCAGTTATTGGCGGAAGCACATCGTCGGATGTATCGGGAAGGGGTGATGTTTTCCACTTTGATTCCAGCAGAAGAATGGTTGAAGGGGTATTATGCCCGTTCAGGATATGCGAATTGTTTTGCACAGGCAAAAAAGTTATTAACAGCTTCCCCTTCGTCTGTTGATAACTTCTCGAAGCTGTTCAGAATTGTTGAAATTGCCCCAGAAAGTGCTCTGTGCAGCGATGCTTATCGTTTTTTTAATTATTTTCAGTCGTCTCAGGAGGCTTACATACAGCATGATTGGGGAGATTTCCACATTATATTAACCGATTTGCAGTTAAGTGGCGGTTCGTTGTGGGGGGCTTTTCAGGATGGTGTGCTGAAAGGACTTTGTTTTTGTTTTCCGGATGAAAATCTATTGAAGATTACGGAACTGGTTAGTACGGGGAAAGAGGTGGAACAAGTGCTGGTAGATTATTTGCTGTCTTATTATCATCAATCTCAGGCAGAATGCTTGGGCCGAGAAGGAGATGTGTTTTATGAGCTGGGGATGGCACGAATTATTCATGTGGAAGCGATGTTGCGTTTATTGGCCAAGAAATTTCACGAAAATCTTTATATAAAGGTAGAAGGTGATGAGGCTATCCCCGAGAATAATGGCTGGCATAATATCGAAGATGGATGTTATATTAACGGACGGATGGAAGGACGTGAATACCGTGTACTCTCTATTGAAGAATTGACCCGCCTGCTGTTTAAGGGGAGACATCCTTATATGAATTTGATGTTGAATTAAGGACGGATTATTGGTTACTGTCAGACGTCAGCATGCGTTCCAGTTCCTCGGCAGTGAGTTTCAGGTGGAATTGTCCTCGATAAGCGATGGAAATACCTCCGGTTTCTTCCGATACGATGATGGCCATGGCATCTGTCTCCTGTGATACACCTAAAGCAGCCCGGTGACGTAGCCCCAGTTCTTTGGGAATCTCCAGGTTGTGTGAAACTGGAAGAATACATCCGGCAGCTTTTATCCGTTTGTGGCTGATAATCATGGCACCGTCGTGAAGTGGACTGTTCTTGAAGAATATATTTTCAATCAGCCGTTGGTTGATGTTGGCATCAATCACATCGCCGGTACGCACAATGTCGTCCAAAGGAAAGTCTTTTTCAATGACAATTAAGGCTCCCACTTTTCCTTTACTCATGTTCAGGCAGGCCATGACGATGGGCATGATGTCTTCCCGCTCTGTGTCATTTTTCTTGTTGCCTTTTAGAAAACGAAACAGACTGTTGCTGCGGTGTCTGGATCCAAGGGAAAGCAAAAAGTGACGTATTTCATCCTGAAACAGGACGATGAGTGCAATGACTCCTACGCTGACCAGTTTGTCGAAGATGGAGCCCAGCAGTCGCATTTGGAGTACTTGCGACACAATCACCCAAATGATGATAAATACCAGAATCCCAATAAAAATATTGATGGAGCCCGACGATTTCATCAACTTGTAGGTCTTGTACAGCAGAAAGGCTACCAGCAATATATCAAGTATATCCTTGAAACTAAGTATGTAGATGTCGAAAGGCATAATCTGTGAAGTATTTAGGTGAGTGTGTGTTTAAATTTTTTATTCATTCATTGCATTGAAAATACGGATGGTTTCTACAGCTGCTTTCACGTCGTGTACTCTGAGTATCTTGGCTCCTTTCATCAGGGCAATGGCATGTAAGGCAGTTGTTCCATTCAACGCATCTTCAGGGCCAGCCCCCACCAGCTTATAAATCATGGATTTCCGGGATACTCCCACCAGAACAGGCAATTGGAAGAGCTGGAACTCTTCCAGTTTGTTTAATATCTCGTAGTTGTGTTTCAAGGTTTTCCCAAAGCCGAATCCCGGATCAAGTATCAGGTCTTTAACCCCTAACATCCGAAGCTTTTCTATTTTTTCAGCAAAATAGCGGATAATTTCTTTTACAGGATTGTTATACCGGGGAGCATGTTGCATGGTTTGCGGATTACCCTGCATGTGCATCAGAATGTAAGGTACTTTTAGCTGAGAAATGGTGGAAAACATGTTTGCATCCAGATTTCCTGCAGAGATGTCATTCACAAGGGCCGCGCCATATTCTTCCACACACATCTTGGCTATATCGGCCCGGAAGGTATCGACGGAAACAAGAGCTTCGGGGCATTCTCGCTGTACAATTCTCAGCCCCTGCCGCAGTCGCTGCATTTCTTCTTCCGGAGAGACGTCTGCCGCATTCGGACGTGAAGAATAAGCTCCCATGTCAATAAACGTGCCTCCCTCGTCTAGAATCTGGTGAACTCGGCAGAGAATGTCTTTTTCGGTTTGCTTTCGGCTGTTTGCATAAAAAGAATCCGGAGTGACATTGAGGATTCCCATCACCTTAGGCTGGGATAAGTCCAGCAATTCTCCTTTGACATTGATGTATTTTGCGAATGTTTCTTCCATGAATATTCTATCCGTTTCTGCCTTGCAAAGGTACGTACAATAATTTAATTTGTTTCAGTTCTTTTCTGTGAATTTTCTATCTGTGACGGATTTTTAGCCCTTTTTGAAGCTCCTTTTTTCACTTTGAGGCAAAAAAATGAACCAAAAGTTTGCAGGTTACAAATTTAGTTGTACCTTTGCAACCGCAATTGAGAACGAGACTATCGGGCGTTTAGCTCAGCTGGTTCAGAGCATCTGCCTTACAAGCAGAGGGTCGGCGGTTCGAATCCGTCAACGCCCACTCAACGAATTTCTCGTAAATCATTGCTTTTTCTTTTTGGGGCGTTTAGCTCAGCTGGTTCAGAGCATCTGCCTTACAAGCAGAGGGTCGGCGGTTCGAATCCGTCAACGCCCACTTCTCCAAAAAGAAAGTTATTCGGGCGTTTAGCTCAGCTGGTTCAGAGCATCTGCCTTACAAGCAGAGGGTCGGCGGTTCGAATCCGTCAACGCCCACACCGAATTAATTGTCAACTTTCCCTTATCGGGCGTTTAGCTCAGCTGGTTCAGAGCATCTGCCTTACAAGCAGAGGGTCGGCGGTTCGAATCCGTCAACGCCCACGTCAAGCTTCGCAATGTTGCGAGGCTTTCTTTTTTTAAATTCCTTTTGTATATATGCAAACATTGATTCTGGCAGATAATCAGGATATCACTCGCTATGGGATGAAAGCCATTGCATTGGAACTGTTTCCGGAGTGTATATGTGTGGAGGTACCCGATTGGAAACATCTGGCAAAGTGTCTGAAGGAGATTCCCGCTGCTTGTGTGGTCTTAGATTACACGTTGCTTGATTGTACGGTGAGCCAGTTGTTGGTGTTGCATGAGCGTTTTCCGAAAGCCAATTTTATTTTGTTCAGTGAGCAGCTGGGAATGGATTTAGTACGCCGGATGCTGTGGGCTGGGCCAGTGTTTCATGTGTTGATGAAGGATGCGGCTTGGGAGGAAGTCAAGCAATGTTGGGAAAGTGTATCCGCTGGTCGCCAGTTTGTTTGCCGGAAGGCGCAAGACTTGTTGGGGGATTTTGGAAAGAGAGAGGTAGAAAAGGTGTCTCCTTTGACACAGACAGAGAAAGAAATCTTGCGGGCGATGGCTTTGGGGAAGAGTACCAAAGAGATTGCGGCAGAACGTTTTTCGAGTGTGTATACGGTGGCTACTCACCGGAAGAATATCTTTCGCAAACTACAGGTGAACAATGCGCACGAAGCGATTCGGTATGCGCTTCGTGCAGGCATTGTCAATCCGGTAGAATATTGTATCTGATGGTTTTATTGTGTTTTTAGAGCGGATATTCTTCGAATGCGAACAAGGCGGTTGATAAATATCGTTCTCCCGTGTCGGGCAGTAGTACGACAATGTTTTTTCCTGCATATTCAGGTTGTGAGGCTACCTGCAAGGCGGCGAAGGTGGCTGCTCCGGCGGAAATACCCGTCAACAGTCCTTCTTTTAGAGACAGTTCGCGTCCTGTGCGGATGGCATCGTCGTCGGCTACACGGATAATCTTGTCCACCACTTTGGGATTGAAGGTTTTAGGAATAAATCCGGCTCCGATTCCCTGTATCTTGTGCATGCCCGGTTTGTCACCTGAGAGTACAGCCGATGCGTCCGGCTCTACAGCAATGATTTCAATGTGGGGATTATGTTGCTTCAAGCCTTCACCTACTCCGCTGACAGTTCCTCCTGTACCTACTCCTGCAATGAATACATCCACTTTTCCATCGGTGTCCTCCCAGATTTCTTGTGCGGTGGTAGATACGTGCGTACGTGGATTGGCTGGGTTCTCAAATTGCTGCAGGATGACGGATCCCGGCGTGTTGTCGCGCAATTCGTTCGCTTTCTCGATGGCTCCACGCATACCTTTGTTTCCAGGAGTCAGTACCAGTTGGGCTCCCATAGCTTTCAGCAGGTTCTGTCGTTCAACACTCATGGTTTCGGGCATGGTGAGAATGGTTTTGTATCCTTTCACCCCTGCTACCCAGGCCAGTCCGACTCCTGTATTTCCGCTGGTTGGTTCAATGATGACCGCTCCAGGCTTCAGAAGGCCTCGTTGTTCGGCATCTTCAATCATGGCCAAGGCGATACGGTCTTTTACGCTGCCGCCCGGGTTGAAATATTCCAGTTTGGCGATGATACGTGCCTGGGCATCGTGTGCTTTTCCGATACGTGCGAGTTCCAGTAAAGGAGTATGCCCGATAAGTTCTGTAAGTTGTTTCTTGATTCGTTCCATAGTTTTTTCTTTTTTCTGCAAAGGTAGGGGGAAGATGGATAGGAGGAAATACCTTTTTTAGGGTATATTAGGGTATAAAAAAAGAGAAACCTTCTGAGTTTCTCTACTTGGTTGCGGAGGCCTGACTCGAACAGACGACCTTTGGGTTATGAGCCCAACGAGCTACCAACTGCTCCACTCCGCGATATTCGCTTGTAGTTGCGGAGGCCTGACTCGAACAGACGACCTTTGGGTTATGAGCCCAACGAGCTACCAACTGCTCCACTCCGCGATATTTTTCTTAAATGCGGTGCAAAGGTACGGACTTAGTTTTATAAAAGCAAATATTTATGAAAGAAATATAGAAAACTTTATCTTTATTTAGAATAATAAATAATGTAGGCCGTTTTCTGGTACAAAAAAAGAAGGGAAGTAGGCTTTTCGGGTGAATTTGGGACCTTATATTTGTGTAGTATTAAGAAAAACAGTACTTTTGCTCAGTTTTTTATGAGTTGTGCAATAACGGAAGATGACAGTATTAAAGACGAGAGCTAAACTGGTAGATGTAGCCCGGCAACTTTTTGCGAAGAAGGGAGTGGAAGATACGACAATGAACGACATTGCCCAAGCTTCGAAGAAAGGGCGGCGCACGCTTTATACTTATTTTAAAAGTAAGGAGCAAATCTACATGGCAGTGGTGGAGTCTGAACTGGAAATGCTTTCCGACCAGCTGGAGAAGACAGCAGCCAAACCGATATCTCCGGACCAGAAAATTCTGGAATTGATTATGACGCATCTGGATGCCATCAAGATGGTGGTGTATCGTAACGGTACGTTGAGGGCCGATTTTTTTCGGGATATCTGGAGAGTAGAGGCCATGCGGAAAGACTTTGACCGGAAAGAGGTGGTCTTGTTCCGTCGTATTCTACGGGAAGGGAAGGAAGTGAATCTTTTTGACATAGACAATGTGGAGATTACGGCCGACATCTTGCATTATTGCATAAAAGGAATTGAAGTGCCCTACATCCGCGGTCAAATCGGTGAGGAACTGGATGATGAAACGGGATGGCGCTATGTGTCGAAGATTGTGTTCGGCGCATTGGGGTGTAAAGAGAAAGAAAAATAATCATATCGTTTAATTAAAAAATAAAGAAAATGGGATTATTAACTGGAAAGACAGCCATTATTACAGGTGCCGCACGTGGTATCGGTAAAGCTATTGCATTGAAGTTTGCTGCTGAAGGAGCAAACATCGCCTTCACAGACTTGGTTATCGATGAAAACGGTCAGAATACAGAGAAAGAAATCGCTGCTTATGGTGTAAAGGTAAAAGGTTATGCTTCCAATGCGGCAAGTTTTGAAGATACTGCAAAGGTTGTAGAACAGATTCACAATGATTTTGGTTCTATCGATATCCTGGTAAACAATGCCGGTATCACAAAAGACGGTCTGATGATGCGTATGAGCGAATCACAGTGGGATGCAGTGCTGACTGTGAACTTGAAATCTGCATTTAACTTCATCCACGCTTGCACTCCGATTATGATGCGTCAGAAACATGGCAACATCATCAACATGGCTTCTGTAGTAGGCGTACACGGTAATGCCGGACAGTGCAACTATTCTGCTTCCAAGGCAGGTCTGATTGGTCTGGCTAAGTCTATCGCACAGGAGTTGGGTTCACGCGGTATCCGTGCCAATGCCATTGCTCCGGGCTTTATCATCACTGACATGACTGCGAAATTGTCTGAAGAAGTGAAGGCTGAATGGAACAAACGTATTCCTTTGCGTCGTGGCGGTACACCAGAAGATGTGGCCAACATCGCTTTGTTCCTGGCTTCCGACATGTCTTCATACGTTTCAGGACAGGTTATCCAGGTTGACGGTGGTATGAACATGTAATACAAACCATAATAATATAAGGTGAAGAATAGGGAATCGGGGGAAAGCTGCTTTCTTTCATTTCCTGTTCTTCATTTTTTTTGTATATGACAGTAGTTTACGAAGACAATCACATTATAGTAGTCAATAAGACTGCTTCAGAAATAGTGCAGGGCGACAAGACAGGCGACGTGCCTTTGTCGGAAACCGTGAAGCAGTATTTGAAGGAGAAATATGCCAAGCCGGGCAATGTGTTCCTGGGAGTGACACACCGGTTGGACCGTCCGGTAAGCGGGCTGGTGGTATTTGCCAAGACAAGCAAGGCCTTGAGCCGTTTGAACGAAATGTTCCGCAACGGGGAGGTGAAGAAGACCTACTGGGCCATTGTGAAGCAGGCACCCAAAGAAACGGAAGGAGAATTGGTGCACTATCTGGTCAGAAACGAAAAACAGAATAAGTCGTACGCTTACGATAAGGAAGTGAAAAACTCCAAGAAAGCGGTACTGCATTATCGCCTGATAGGCCGTTCGGAAAATTATTATTTGCTGGAAGTAGACCTGAAGACCGGACGTCATCATCAGATACGGTGTCAGCTGGCCAAGATGGGATGCCCTATCAAAGGCGATTTGAAATACGGTTTCCCGCGCTCCAATCCCGATGGAAGTATCTGTTTGCATGCCCGCCGAGTACGGTTTATCCATCCGGTGTCCAAAGAGCCCGTCGAACTGGTGGCTCCTCTTCCCGAAGGAAATCTCTGGAAAGGTTTTGGCATGGTATAAAAAAGATAAGAAGGTAAACGCTTCACAGCGTCCCCTTCTCTTAACACATAGGCATCTTCATTTTATCATGAGATTGTAAAATAATTGAGAGTTCAATTAATTTGAGGTAAACAATCTCAGAACTTTATTCTATGGGGTTGGGTTTAGCCTAGTTTGTTTGGGTTGTTCATTGTTTTGTTTATTTGTAGAATGTAACACAAAACTCGTGCCAAACCGTCAGAGGCTCTCTGGAAGGGGTTTAGAGAGTAATTGCTGTGGAATAAGTGTGGAACGTGTGGAAATATTCCACACGTTTATTGTGGAATCTGATAAAGTTTCAGCTTGTTGTATAAGGTTTTCCGGTCGATACCCAGTAAGGCGGCGGCTTTCGATTTGTTGTGTCCGGTTTGTTGCAAAGCCTTTAAGATGCGTTGCTTTTCCGTTTCTTCATCGTGCAGCATGAACGATTCTTCTGTTTTCAGGCCGTCGTTTTCCTGTATTTTCCTTTCGCTGATTTCTTCCCCTAAATCTTTGAGAGTAATGAAGTCGCCTTGAGCCAGCAGGGTAGCCCGTTTGACTACATTCTTCAGCTGGCGTAAGTTGCCCGGCCACGGATATTTTTGCAAGGCCTCGCTGGCTTGTGCATCGAATCCGATTAATGTACGTTCCAGTTCACGGTTAGCTTGGTCCAGAAAGAAATTGGCAAACAGCAGAATGTCTTCCTGACGTTCTTTTAGGGCCGGCATCTGCAAGGTGAACTCGTTGATACGGTGATATAAGTCTTCCCTGAAATTTCCCTTTGCGATGGCTTCTTTCAGATTCTCATTGGTCGCACTGACCAATCGGACATCGACCTCTATTTCTTTGGTAGAACCGATACGGCGGATGCGCCGTTCTTGCAGGGCACGCAACAGCTGTACCTGTACCTCATAGCTCAGGTTTCCGATTTCGTCGAGGAAAAGGGTTCCTCCGTTGGCTTCCTCAAAGGCACCGACCTTGTCATTCAAGGCACCGGTGAACGAGCCCTTCACGTGGCCGAAGAATTCAGAAGCCGCCAAGTCCTTGGGAATGGAGCCGCAGTCAATGGCGATGAAAGGTTTGTCCGCACGTTTGCTGAGCTGGTGGATACGGTGAGCCACATATTCCTTACCGGTTCCACTGGCTCCGTTGATGAGTACAGACATTTGGGTGGGGGCTACCAGGCTGACATAATTGTAAAGTTTCCGGGCCTCTTCACTTTCTCCTTCCAGAAAGCTGTGGGCGGTCGGGGAGACCGTTTTCTTCTCAGAAGGGGAAGACGGTTTTTCCGGTTGGATGGCTTCTCTGATTTTTTTCAGCAGTTCATCGGGCTGTACCGGCTTGGAGATATAGTCTGTGGCTCCTTCTTTCATGGCCCGTACGGCACTTTGTATTTCTGCGTAGCTGGTCATGATGATGAAGGGAACTTCATTCTGCTGTTCCCGTAACCAGGAAAGCAGATTCATCCCGTCTTGGTCAGGGAGACGCAAGTCGGACAGAATCAGGTCAAAACTACGCGTACCGAGTTGCTTGCGCGCTTTTGCCTGTGTGCTCGCAGTTTCCACTTCAAACCCTTTTTTCCCCAGCCAAGTTTTTAGCATGGTAGAGAATGTTAAGTCATCTTCAACGATTAAAATAGACGGAACCATGTTTTTTTATTTAATAGCTTTTACAAAGATAATCTTTTTTACGATACCCTTTCCGCATCCTTCAATATTTTACACTCAAGGATTTTTTGTGTTTCTTCCACTACAAGGCTTGCAGCCCGTGCGGCTTCGGGTGAATAGGTGTGTGTGCCCCTCTGTTGCTCCAGCCATTGAAGGGAAGGAACTGCCTGCCGGGCCTCAATCATGAGGAAGGTAGGCAACATCTTATGGGCCACGGCGCATAAGGTTTCCATGTCTTCCGCTTGCAGGGCAATCTGTATCTTTTCCAGGTTCTTGCAGGTTTCCTGTGCGAATGTCCGGAGGATTTCTCTGGCTGCTTCAGGGTCATCCTCCGAAAAGGCAGTCAATGGCGAAAAGTTGTACATTCCTTCCGTTGCCTGTTTTTCCTGAGGGATTTCTTGGCAGACTGTGTCCGGATTCGTTTCTTCCCCGAACAACACAGCCTTCAATACCGTTTTCAGATCCGACTGGTTGAAAGGCTTTTGCAGCATGCCGGCAAATCCTTTCTGACGGAAATCGCTTTCGTCCATATCTCCGCGGGCTGTAATGGCAATGACCGGGATGGACTGGGCTTGCGGCAGCGACAGGCTGCGGAGATGTTTGAGAAGTTCAAATCCGTTCATCGCCGGCATCTGGATGTCAGTGAACAGCAGGTGGAAGGTGTGTGCCTGTAGCTGGGCCACAAGCTCTTCCGGATGTTCACAGCAGACGGTTTCCACTTTTAGTCCTTTCACTTCCTCCGCGACGTTGTGGAGCATGGCCTCCGTGAGATGCATCTGTATCCGGTCGTCATCAATGATGAGCACCCGCAACAAGGTTTCCGGTAGAGTGAGCGGGACTTCTGTCGTTTCTTGAACGGTCTTGGAGGCGATGGAAGGCAAGGGCATGGATACTTGGAAGGTACTGCCTTTGCCCGGAGTACTTTCAATCTCGATTTTTCCCAGCAGCAGTTCCACCAGCTTGTGCGTGATGGAAAGCCCCAGTCCGAAGCCTTCCTGTCCTTGGGCGCTGCGCAGACGGGTGAATTCCTTGAAAATCCGTTCCTGTTCTTTGGCGGTCATGCCGCAACCCGTATCCGAAACACGGAACACAAACTGGTTGCCATGGTATTCTGTTTCCAGCGTGATTTCTCCGGTTGCCGTAAACTTCAGGGCGTTCGACAGCAGGTTCTCCACAATCTGTCGGATGCGGAAAGGGTCCCCTTCCAGGGTAAGTGACTCCGGAAGCTTGTCGTCGAAAGTCAATTGGAGTTGTTTTTTTTCGGCGAGGGGCAGAAAGCTGTGGTAGATGTCGGTCAGCAGTTCGTGGGGACTGAAGGCCACTGGGTGCAGGTCCATTTTTCCGGCTTCCAGCCGATGGTAGTCGAGTAGGGAGGTGACAAGGGCCAACAGGTGCTGGGCCGAGCTTTTCATGTTCGACAGGTAGAACTGCTGTCTCCGGTCGTGAACCAGCCGGATGAGAAGATCGATGTAGCCGATGATGGAGCCGGCCGGAGCCTTGATATCGTGTGTGATGGTCAGCATCAGTTTCTCGCGGGCCACCAGCAAGTTCTCGGCATACAGTTTGGCCTTCTCCAGTTCTCTCCGGTAATGGTTGTTGCGGGTGATATCTCGTGCGATGACGATGGAGAATATCAATACCAGGACAAAGGCGGCGATGGCAATCTTGGCCATGGTTTCAGCTGCATTCTTCCGAATTTCTTCCTCCTGTGCCAGTTTGACTCGGGCCGCTTCCTGTTCATCCTGCTCGATGTTCTCCAGCAATTGGTTGACACGCTGGCTGAGGCCGCTTCCAATGACGCGGAGGCTGTTGATTTGTGCGTTCAGCATTTCAGTTTCTCTCTGCCGGGTCTGGAACACCTTGTGCTGGATGCCCGTAATCATGCTGCTGATGGTGTCGATGGGGTTATATACCTCATCGAGTGTGTCGGTATATTCTTCCTGTATCACGTTGCTCACTTGGGTAGAGTCCTCCTTTCCCGGGGCGAATACGTCGGCCAGGCGTTTGAAGAATCCTTTCTTTTTATGATGGATGGTGTAGGAATTGTGGTGTGTGATGACTTTTCTCCGTATGTGAGGTGTGCTGAGCAAGGAATCCTGCTGGGCAATTAGGCTGTCCAGCTGTTCCTGATAAATTTGGTCGGTCGGCGTGTTCCGCATGGCCTCCAGTACGGCATACATGTTCCATTGTTTGTGGCGCAGCAGACTCCTCACCGTATCCAGACGGGCCTGCTGCAAGGTGTCGGTCAGGATGATTTCCAAGGTATCGATGGATGCATTCACTTCTTTCATGGCCTCCAGATAATGGTAGTATTCATTCAGTTTGCCGGTACGCAGGGTCTGTCCGATGATTTCCGCATCATACAGCTGGCTGATGATGCGGTGAGTGATGTGGCGGCGATGGTCCAGCTGTTCGTTCAGGTTGGAGGGAGTGGTGAGCAGGTTCATCTGCTGGATGGTGTAGGTGAAGGCTCCCATCAGCAGCCCGACCAGCACGATGTAGCCGAGTACGATTTTGGAAGAAGTGGAAAACATGGTTTAACAGGGTTGTTTGGTTTTATATCTGAAACGCAGGTAATACATGATTCCGGCGCTGGTGAGTCCGAAAGGAAAGGCAGCCCAGATTCCCGTCACACCCCACTGGCAGACAAATCCGAAGAAATAGCCGGCCGGCAGCGAAATCAGGAAGTAGGCGATGAACGAGAACAGCATCATGGGACGTACGTCGGCAATCCCCCTCAGGGCATTGGCAAAGTTGATTTGCAGGCCGTCGCCAAACTGGTAGAGCAGGAAGGGGATGATGACCTGGGCCACCATGAGACTCACGGCCGCATCGTCTGTAAACCAGCCTCCGATGTGGTGGCGGAGGAGGAAGATGGGAATGCCGGTCAGCACAATCATCGCCAGAATGATATGGAAACCCGCACGGGCCGTGCGGCGTACATTCTCCAGGTCTTTCTGTCCGAAAAAGTAGCTGATGCGTACGGATACGGCGGCTCCCATGCCGTAGTACATCATGAAGCACACCTGCGATACCGCCATCATAATCTGATAGGATGCCAGTGCCGTACTGCCCAGCCAGCCCACCATGATGGCGCTGAGGCTGAACGAAGCGGTTTCCATGCCCATCTGTCCGGCAATGGGCCATCCCAGCTTGTTCAGTTGTCCGAAATCGGTTTTGTTGATATGCCCTTGCGTGAATCCTTTTTTGAATACTTCGTAGCGGGAAGTGCCGAAGAAAAGAATCAGGTAGGCCACCACCATCAGGATACGTGAGGTCAGGGTCGCGATACCGGCCCCCCACAGTCCCAGTTCCGGAAAGCCCGCCTTCCCGTAAATCAGCAGGTAGTTTCCCACGATGTTCAGCACGTTGCCGCCCAGCAGAATCCACATGGAAATGCGCGTGTCGGTGATGCCGTCGGTAAACTGTTTGAAACCGTTGAACCACAGTACGAAAGGCAGGGAGGAAAGGAGCACCAGATAATAGGGACGCATCACCGGAATCAGTTCTTCCGGCTGGCCGAGACGTTCCAGGTTCCAATAGAGCAGTCCCATGACCAGGCAGACGATGACCGCCAGCAGGGTGTTGGCCGCCAGACTGTTCTTCAGCGCCCTTCCGGCTGCTTCATGGTGGTGCTGCCCGAAAAGGCTTCCCACGATGGGTGTCAGCCCGTAACTGAATCCCGTGCTGAAAATGATGGCCAGGTTGAACATGTTGTTCACGAAACTGGCTGCGGCCAGCTCCTGCGTACTGTGGTGGCCAATCATCAAGGTATCGGCAAAACCCAGTACGATGACTCCGATTTGTCCGATGACGATGGGAATGCCCAGCCAGAGAAGCGCCCGGTAGTTGGATTTTTTCATGGAATTGCCTTGTAATAAAGAATGCTGCAGTTTTCGGCTACAAAACATTTGGCAGAAACCGCCTGAATCTGTGGGGCGGTTATCGCGCGGTATTTGTTCACTTCGTCGTTGATGTCTTCGGCCTTTCCTGTCAGTTCGAAGAAAGCCAGGTTGGTGGCCACGTTCAAATAGTTGATGTTGTTGAAAATCTGCTCACTCTCGTAGCGGTTTTTCACCTTTTCCAGTTCTTGTTCGCTGACGGGCACGGTCTTCATCTTTTCCAGTTCCTTCCAGATGGCTTCTTCGGCCTGTTTCAGCGAAATTCCTGCGGCAGGTTTTCCGGTGATGTGGAGCAATCCCTCGTCCAGACTACCCGAGATATAGGCATCGATGGAAGTGAACAGTTTCTGTTCCTGTACCAGCGACTGTACGAAACGGGAAGAACGTCCGTTCGAGAGGATATCCGTAATCATGTCGTACACATAATAATTCGGGTGCATGCGGTTGGACATGTGGAAAGCCATGTAAAGGGCATCCACGGGGACTTTCCGTTCCACCGTCTTGCGGCGGATGGCCGTTTGCGGCTGCTCTTTCGGAAGCTGGCGGGGAGGAATTTTCCGGGCCGGAATCGGACCGAACCATTTCTGTGCCAGTCGGATGGTTTCCTCGAAAGTGATGTGTCCTGTGACGGCCAAGATGGCATTGTTGGGCGCATAGAAACGGTAGAAGAAGTCTTTCACCTCTTCCAGTGTGGCATGGGCAATGTGGGCAATCTCCTTGCCGATGGTCGGCCAGCGGTAAGGATGCGATTCGTAGGCCAGTTCCCTCAGCAGATGCGAAGCGTCGCCGTACGGCTGATTCAAGTTGCGCTGTTTGAACTCTTCAATGACCACCTGCCGTTGCACCTCCAGACTTTTCGGGCTGAAGTCCAGACTGAGCATGCGGTCGCTTTCCAGCCAGAACCCCGTTTCCACGTTTTGGAACGGCAGGGTGATGTAATAATTCGTCATGTCGTTGTTGGTCCAGGCATTGTTTTCCCCTCCGGCATTCTGTACCGGCGTGTCATAATCAGGGATATGAAGGGAGCCTCCGAACATCAGATGCTCGAACAGATGGGCAAAGCCCGTGTGCGACGGGTCTTCATCGCGGGCTCCCACGTCGTACAGCAGGTTGAGGGCGACCATTTGGGTAGAGTCGTCCTCATTGTGTACAATCCGCAGCCCGTTGTCCAGTGTATAACGGTTTACTTGAATCATGTGGGTGTCAGGTTATTCAATCACGGTTGCTTTCAGGATACGGACATCAGTTTCCGGACGGTCGGCCCGGTTGGTCTTGACTGCCTGAATCTTGTCCACTACGTCCATTCCGTCGGTCACTTCCCCAAATACGGTGTAAGCTCCGTCCAGGTGAGGTGCTCCTCCCACGGTGGTGTAGGCCGTAATCTGTTCACGGCTGAACTTCAAGGCCGGTTCCTTGGCCACGATAGCCCGTGCCTGCGTTTCCAGACTGTCCTGCAGTTCCAGCAGACCGTCGTTGTCGCCGGCTTTCCGCATCTTGTAGATTTCCTTCATGTGCTTGCGGGCCAGTTCGTTGAACACGTTTTCCAGGCGGGCGTCGTTCAGCTGGTTTTCCATGCTGATCATTTGTGCTTCCGAGAATTTCCGTCCGGTCACGATGTAGAACTGGCAGCCGGAAGATTCCTTCTTCGGGTTCACGTCGTCTCCCAGACGGGCTGCGGCCAGTGCCCCTTTCTTGTGGAAGAATTTCGGATTGAATTCTGCCGGAAGCGTATAACCCACATCACCGTTGCCCAATGTTGTGGTGTCGGTGGCCGTCTTGCTCTGCGGGTCACCTGCCTGAATCATGAAGTTCTTGATGACACGGTGAAAAAGCGTGCTGTCGTAAGTGCCTTCCTTGACCAGTTTGATGAAGTTGTCGCGGTGCTTGGGCGTTTCGTTATACAGTTTGACCGTGATGTTGCCCATGGTCGTTTCCAGACGTACAAGTGTTTCGTTTCCAGTTTCCATATCGGTTGTCTTTTTTTGATTGCCCGTGCATGCCATCAGGCAGCAGGCCATCAGTGTGAATAAAATAGCAAATCTTTTCATGTCAAAAAAAGGATGGTTTTGCAAAGGTACAAAAAAACTCTTTATCTGCTGCTTTCCGGCTTTGTCCTCCTTACTTTTCTGCAGGAGAAACGGTCACATACACCCGATGTGTGCGCTGTCCTTTGGCTTGTATGCCCGTGTCGGGCGTACGGCTCCAGGTCTGCAGTTCGCGGGCCGCGGTCGTATGGCTCAGTCCGGTCAGTTCCATGTAGTCGGCCACTGTAAGATAGGGATGTTTTAGCAGAAAATTCTGGGCTATTTTCAGTCGCTTTTCACTGCTGTGTCGGGAGGTTTTTAGTTTCGAAGTCCCGTTTTCTCTTTCCAGCGTACAGAGCCGGCTGGTTTCTCGTATCAGTTCCTTGTCGGCACGGAAATTGATGTTCCGGATGCAGATGCTGCGAGCATTGCGCCGGGTGTCCCCTTCGGGGAGTTCGGCTTCTTTGCCTTTGGCCAGTCCCAGTGAAGGAGTGAAGGTCCCGATTTGGTCGAGTTTGACGGAGTATCCTCGTGCCATCTCACGGGTTATGGCTTCGTGTAAGGCCATAAGGACCCCTTTCACTTCCCCTGCGCTGTAACTGCTTTGTTTGGCAATGTCATTCACCAAGTCTTCGGTGCTGCATTGGCCCTTGATAATCATTCTCGGATAGAGGAGGGTTTCATCCTCGTTGTGCAGGTCTTTCATCTCCTGCATGGTGTAAGTTGCCGCCATCGTAAGTAATAAATTTAAAGGTTTAAACGAATTCTTTCTTTTCCTTCGGTCAATTCTCTGTTTCATTGTGTGGAATTTGTATTTCACAGTGTGAAATATATATCCCACACTGTGGTTTTTGTATCCCACAGTGTGAAACAGAGAATTCTCCTCGGTGAAGATAGTTATATTTAAAGGGAAAAGCAAGAATGGGGCGGGGAATTTTGCGTTTACAGGTTCATCACTTCCTGCTCAAAGTTTTCCTTGTCTCCCTTAGCCCGGTTACGTATTTTGCTCCGGTAATTGTAGACCGTAGCCAGAGAGTATCCTAGGAAATGGGCAATCCGGTTGGCATCGGTTACTCCCAGCCGGATAAGGGCAAAGATACGGAGTTCGGTGTTCAGTATTTCGCCTGGTTTGGGCTCAATCCGTCCTTCTTCGGTGAGTAAATTGTTGAAGTCGCGGATGAAGTGGGGAAACAGTTCCAGAAACGATTTATCAAATTCGTTGTAGAAATTCTTGCGCTCTTCGCGCAGGAACTGTTCCGAACGGATGGCCTTGAACAATTCTTCGATGCGGGATGCCATGGCCAGTTTTTCGAGAGAACGCCGGTATTGCTCCAGTTTGTCCAGGTAGCTGACGCAACGGTCCAGGTAGCGTGCGATGTATACTTCTTTGATTTTTCCTGTTTGCTGCAGCTGTTTATTGACCGCGACCAGTTCTTTGTTGGTTTTCGACAAATCCCGTCGCATGAAGGCCAGTTTCTTCATACCATGATATAAATAGAATGCCAATACAATCAGCACGATGGTCAATGAACTGATGCTGATCATCAGAATCCATCCCAATCGTTTTTCCTGGGCTTTCTTGTCTGAGTAGGCTTTGTCGATGATGGGATAGTATTCGGTGACTTCCAGAAAGCGCAGGCGGGCGTTGCAGTCCACCGCATCTTTCATGGAACAGCTGACGTAGGTATATGCCCTTTCCAGATTGCCTTGCAGATAGACCAGCCGGGCCAGTTTTTGCAGAGCGGCATATTCCCTTGTAGAAGAGGTCAAGTCAGTTAAGGCAGTCTGCGCCAGATAGTAGATTTCCATGTCCATGTCTTTCTTTGCTTCATACGCCAGTGAAAGGGTGTAATACACGTATGCCTTATCTTGCATACTCAGCGAAGAGGTGAGTACTTTGTTCAAGAGCGGAATGGCTTTGTCGGGGTGCCCTTCCAAAATTATCTTTTCTGCCAGAATAATCTGGCGGTTGTTGCTTTTGGGTAGAATTTCCAAAAGTGAATCGCGGTAGAGTCCTGTCTTTTCCAGGTATTTTTCTTTGACGGATTTGTCGACGGTGTTGTCGGCCATCCATCCGTAGCAGGCCCTGATGGTGAAATAGTAATATTTTTGGTTGAGGGAGTCCAACTGGTGTGGATTGAGGGACTGTAGTTCTTCCAAGGCCTCATTGTACATTCCCATGACTCCTGCTACTTCCGCCCGGTTGATGGTGATTTCAATATCCCTTTCAGGCCGTGGTTGCATGGAATTGTAATGCATTTTCCGCCGAAGATAATGACTGGCTGAGTCGGCCTGGTAGTGGAGGTACAGGTTGAACAGGGTGCCGCAGAGCTTGTATTGTTCATTGGGGTCTGTGGCATAATTCAGGTGTTGCTTCATCTGAAAAATGGTGGCTTCCCGTTCGTCCTGGTATCTTTCTTTTTCAGCGATGACTTTGTCAAGTTGTGTCAAGATCCGTTCGTTGGAGGTTTGCGCGCAAACAGTGGTTTGCAGGCCGCTCCCCAATACGAGAAGTAAAAGAAGAAATCGTATTCTCATAGCCTTAAGGTTGAATAGGACGTATTATCTTATTTATATTTTTATCACTAGATTTTTTGTTAGTGCTCAGAAAATCAAGTGGTTAATTTCTGTATGTATTTATATTTTGTTTCCAAAGATAAGAAATCTTTTTCCAGAAATCTATTTTTGCGATGAAAAACATTCAACCTCAATATCATGAAACATACATTGATTTTATGGGCTGTGTTCCTCTTCGTGTGGGGAATGGGGCAGACTGCCCGGGCCATGGACGTAAAGAAGATTGCCCCCTCTTTCTGGTGGGCGGGAATGAAGCATTCCGAATTACAGATTTTGCTGTATGGTGATGACCTGGCTTCTTCCGATGTGACCGTGTCGGGAGAGGGAGTTTATTTGGAGGAAGTCGTGAAGCAGGACAATCCGAATTACCTGTTGCTGTACGTAGATTTGTCGGAGGCGAAGGCACAGACTTTCCATATCCAATTAAAGAATGGAAAGAAGCAGCTTCAGATTCCGTATGAACTGAAGACGCGTACGCGAAAAGGAGAAGACGTGAAAGGATTTACTTCCGAGGATGTATTGTATCTGATTATGCCCGACCGCTTTTCCAACGGGAATCCGGAAAATGATGTGGTGAAAGATATGAAAGAAACGAAGCTGGACCGTACCGATTCGTTTGCCCGCCACGGAGGAGACCTTCAGGGTATTTCGAATCATTTGGATTATATTGCTGATTTGGGGGTGACGGCTATCTGGCTGAACCCGACGCAAGAAAATGACATGGAGGGCGGTTCCTATCATGGATATGCCATTACGGATTATTATCAGGTAGACAGACGTTTTGGCAGCAATGAGGATTTTCGTGACATGGTGGACAAGGCACACGGAAAAGGCTTGAAAGTGGTGATGGACATGATTTTCAACCATTGTGGTAGCGAGAATTACTTGTTTAAGGACAAACCTTCGAAAGAGTGGTTTAATTTTCATTCCAATTATGTACAGACTTCGTTCAAGACGGCCAGTGTGATGGATATTCATGCCAGTGAGTATGAAAAGAAGATTGCCACCGATGGCTGGTTCACTTCGGTGATGCCCGATTTCAATCAGCGTAACCGCCATGTGGCGCGCTATCTGATACAGAGCAGCATCTGGTGGATTGAATATGCCGGCATCAACGGCATCCGGCAGGATACACACCCATACGCGGATTTTGATTTTATGAGCCAGTGGTGCAAGGAGGTATTGGATGAATATCCTCATTTCAATATTGTAGGGGAAACTTGGTTGAACAGCAATGTATTGGTCTCTTACTGGCAGAAAGACAGTAAGTTGGCTGCGCCATTGAATTCAAATTTGCCCACGGTAATGGATTTTCCGTTGCAAGCTTTGATGAATCAGGTCTTCGACGAGGAAACCGGTGAATGGGAAGGAGGTCTTTATAAACTGTATGATTATCAGACACAGGATTTGGTGTATGCGAACCCTATGGGACTGCTCACTTTCTTGGACAATCACGATACTTCGCGTTTTGCCCGGACCGATGAAATGGCACGGAACCTGAAGCGTTATGAACAGGCACTGGTCTTTTTGCTGACGACCCGGGGGATTCCCCAGATTTATTATGGTACGGAAATCCTGATGACCGGCGATAAAGGAAAAGGCGACGGTGAATTGCGTAAAGATTTTCCGGGCGGATGGCAGGGAGACGCCCGGAACTGTTTTGAGGCAAGCGGAAGAACTCCGTTGGAAAATGAAGCGTTTGAGTTTACGCGCAAGCTGTTGAACTGGCGGAAAGGGAATCCGGTTATCGGGCAAGGCACATTGAAGCATTATTCCATTTGCAAGGGAATATATGTTTACCAGCGAGAGTTTCGTGGAAAGTCGGTGGTTGTCATCATGAATGGTACAGATTCATCAAAAGAACTCGACCTGACTCCTTATAAAGAAATTCTTCCCGCCGACAATGCGCGGGACGTGCTGACGGGAAAGCAGGTGAATCTGAAAGGAAAATTGGCTTTGGAAGGACGTGAAAATTTAGTGATAGAGTTCTAAATCATTTCTATTTTTAAGCCTTTTGTGGGTATATAAATATTTGTTTTACAGTTAATTAATTGTTTTATGGGTTTCTATTTTTTCTGTGGATGAAAATAAAGATGGAGGAGGAGGCTTAATTTTGCTTTCGGTAACTGAAAAACATAAATCCAATTAAATTAATACCGCGAAAAACGTATGAAAACAAAAAAAACTTTTGCCTTTGTAGCAATGTGTTGTTGTGCACTTTTGGCACACGCACAGAAACTGACTTCTCCGGATGGTAATCTGGTGATGGATTTCAGTTTGAATCAGAAAGGTGCTCCGGTGTATGAGCTTACCTTTAAGAACAGACAGGTCATCAAGCCCAGTACCTTAGGATTGGAATTGAAACGGGAAGACCCGGAAAAGCGGATTGGCTTTGAATGGACGGAACGTAAGGATAAGGAACGTGTAGATGAAAAGACCAATCTGATGACGGGTTTTAAAGTGAGAGAAACGCATACTTCGACTTTTGATGAAACTTGGCGTCCGGTATGGGGAGAAGAGAGTGAAATCCGTAATCATTACAATGAATTGGAAGTCACACTCGACCAGCCGGAAAATGACCGTTACATCGTGATTCGTTTCCGTTTGTTCAACGACGGGCTGGGTTTCCGTTATGAGTTTCCTCAACAGAAGAACCTGAATTATTTTGTCATCAAGGAAGAACATACCCAGTTTGCCATGACGGGCGACCATACCGCATTTTGGATTCCGGGCGACTATGACACACAGGAATATGATTATACCACTTCCCGTCTTTCAGAGATTCGTGGAAAGATGAAAGAGGCGGTCACTGAGAATTCTTCACAGTTTGTGTTCTCACCGACAGGGGTACAGACGGCGTTGATGATGAAGACGGACGACGGATTGTATATCAACCTGCATGAAGCGGCTTTGAAGGACTATTCTTGCATGAGCTTGAACTTGGACGACAAGAATCTGGTGTTTGAATCTTGGCTGACTCCCGATGCCAAAGGGGATAAGGGGTATATGCAGACACCGTGCAATTCGCCTTGGCGTACCGTCATCGTAAGTGACGATGCCCGCAACATTCTGGCTTCACGTATCACCTTGAACTTGAATGAACCCTGCAAGATTGCGGACACTTCCTGGATTCATCCGGTGAAATACATCGGTATCTGGTGGGACATGATTACCAACAAAGGTACCTGGGCTTATACGGATGAATTGTCGAGTGTGAAACTGGGTGAGACAGATTATTCCCAGACTAAACCTAACGGAAAACATTCGGCCAATACCGCAAACGTAAAGCGTTACATCGATTTCGCGGCTAAACATGGTTTTGATGCCGTGTTGGTAGAAGGATGGAACCAGGGCTGGGAAGACTGGTTTGGCAAGAGCAAGGACTATGTATTCGATTTCGTGACTCCCTATCCTGACTTTGACGTGGAAGAAGTGCATCGCTATGCAGCCAGCAAAGGGGTAGAGATGATTATGCATCATGAGACATCGGCGTCTGTACGTAACTACGAGCGTCACATGGACAAGGCATATCAGTTTATGGTGGACAACGGATACCATGCGGTAAAGAGTGGCTATGTGGGCGACATCATTCCGCGCGGAGAACATCATTATGGACAATGGATGGTAGATCACTATCTGTATGCAGTGAAGAAAGCGGCCGACTACAAGATTATGGTGAATGCCCATGAGGCTGTTCGTCCGACCGGTTTGTGCCGTACGTATCCGAACTTGATTGGTAATGAGTCTGCCCGTGGTACGGAATACGAATCCTTTGGAGGAAATAATGTGAACCATACGACCATTTTGCCGTTTACCCGGTTGATTGGCGGTCCGATGGATTATACGCCGGGTATATTTGAACCGGATTGCAGTAAGATGAATCCGAATAACAAGTCGCATGCACGTACCACTCTGGCACGCCAGTTGGCCCTTTACGTGACGATGTACAGTCCGTTGCAGATGGCTGCCGATGTGCCGGAAAACTATGAACGCTTCATGGATGCCTTCCAGTTTATCAAGGATGTGGCAGTAGACTGGGATGAAACCAAATACTTGGAGGCTGAACCGGGAGAGTATATCACCATTGCACGCCGTGTCAAGGGTACTACCGACTGGTATGTAGGATGTACCGCAGGATATAACGGTCATGAATCGAAATTGTCTCTTGATTTCCTGCAGCCGGGAAAGAAATATGAAGCGACCATTTATGCAGATGCGAAGGATGCCAGCTGGGACAAGAATCCGCAGGCTTATACCATTACCAAGAAAAAAGTAACCAATAAGACTAAATTGAACCTGAAAGCTGCTGTGGGTGGAGGTTACGCCATTTCCATCAAGGAGGTGAAATAAGAAGCAATAAGGAAAAGATTGTGGTTTTCAATAGGTATTTGAATCCCGAATTTAGGTAACACTTTAATTTAATAATATGGAAATAAGATTGAACAATGCGAGTAAATTCCTGTCTGTATGGATAGTCGGAATTTTCCTTTCCTTACAAGCTTTTGCACAAGGGCTTATCGTGAAAGGAGTGGTGAAAGACAATGCCGGTATAGGGGTTATCGGTGCCAATGTGCTGGTGAAGGGAACTACCGTAGGTACGATTACGGATTTGGATGGTAATTTTACACTGGAAGCCAAGAAAGGAGATGTGATTGTCATTTCCTTTATCGGATATAAGACGCAGGAACTTCCTGCAGCGGCTACCATGAATGTGACGCTTCAGGATGATACGGAGGTGTTGGATGATGTGGTGGTCATCGGTTACGGTTCGGTGAAGAAGAATGACGCTACTGGGTCGGTAACTGCCATCAAACCGGATGAACTGAGCAAGGGTATTACCACCAATGCACAGGATATGTTGACTGGAAAGGTAGCCGGTGTGAGTGTGATTTCCAATGATGGTACTCCGGGTGGAGGTGCGCAGATTCGTATCCGTGGAGGTTCTTCCCTGAATGCCAGCAACGATCCGTTGATTGTGATTGATGGACTGGCCATCGATAACAGCGGTGTCAAGGGTATGTCGAACGGTCTCTCCATGGTGAATCCGGAAGATATTGAGACGTTTACAGTGCTGAAAGATGCTTCGGCTACAGCCATTTATGGTTCCCGTGCTTCCAACGGTGTTATCATTATTACTACGAAAAAAGGAAAGAGCGGTCAGGCTCCTAGAGTAAGCTATAATGGGTCGGTTTCCGTTTCTACCATCCAGAAGAGGTACGATGTACTGAACGGAGATGAATATCGTGCATACGCCCAACAGATTTTTGGGGATGAACTTCCTGCTGCGTTGGGTACGGCCAATACCGACTGGCAAGATGAAATTTTCCGTCCGGCCATCAGTACCGACCATCATGTGTCCATCAATGGTGGATTGAAGAACCTTCCTTACCGCATCTCTTTGGGATACAGTGACAACAATGGTATTATAAAGACTTCTAATTTCCAGCGCTTTACCGCATCGGTGAACTTAGCTCCATCTTTCTTCGACGACCATTTGAAGGTGAATGTAACGGCCAAATACATGAATGGAAAGAACCGGTATGCAGATGCTGGAGCAGCCATTGGAGGTGCACTTTCCATGGATCCTACTCGTCCGGTATATGGCACTGACAGCATGTATGACGTGTTTGGAGGATATTACCAGAATGCGCAGGCCACTTCCGATTTCTCAGATCCGAACTGGCGATATACAGCCAATAAGAATACCGCACAAAACCCGGTAGCTGCATTGGAACAGAAAGATGATAGTGCCAACAGTAACGATTTCGTGGGCAATGTAGAAGTGGACTACAAATTCCATTTCTTGCCGGATTTGCACGTACATGCCAGTCTGGGGGGGGAATATGCAGAAGGTACACAGACAACGGTTTATTCACCTTATTCATTTGCTTACAACTATTACGGAAATACATCGGCCGTATCTGAATATAAGTACAATATGTCGTATAACGTATATGCGCAATATATCAAGACATTGGGCGCACATACTCTTGACATCATGGCCGGTGGTGAGGAACAGCATTTCCATCGGAATGGGTTTACCATCGGGAATGGAGTGGATTCTTATACCGGAGATATTCATGATGCCGTGTTGAAAGAACAGACGGCGTATGCTACCCGTAATACATTGGTTTCTTATTTCGGACGTTTGAACTATACCTTGTTAGACCGTTATCTGTTAACTTTCACTATGCGCTGGGATGGTTCTTCTCGTTTTGCTGATGGTAACCGCTGGGGTACTTTCCCTTCTCTGGCTTTGGCATGGAAAATTAAGGAAGAGAAATTCTTGAAGGATGTAAACTTTTTGTCTGACTTGAAACTACGTCTGGGATGGGGTGTCACCGGTCAGCAGGATGTCACTTCGGATTTTGCTTATATGCCTCTTTATGTAGTGAGCGATGATTATGCTCAGTATCCTTTTGGTGATACTTATTATCATACTTCGCGTGCTAATGCCTTCAATACGAACTTGAAGTGGGAGCAGACCACGACTTATAATGCTGGATTGGATTTCGGATTCCTCAACGGACGTATCAGTGGTAATGTGGACGGGTATTACCGTGAAACGAATGACTTGTTGAACAGTGTAAAGATTCCGGTAGGAACGAATTTCAATGCACAGATGTTGCAGAATATTGGTTCATTGAAGAACTACGGTGTGGAATTTGCCTTCAACGTGAAGCCTGTGGTCACAAAGGATTTCATGTGGGATGTAACTTATAATTTTACATGGAACCACAATGAAATTACCAAGCTGACCGGTGGAAATGATGCAGACTATTATGTGGAGACCGGCGACAAGATTTCAAGAGGAAACAATACGAAGGTACAAGTAAATAAGGTGGGTTATCCGGCCAATTCGTTCTATGTATATCAGCAGGTTTATGATGAGAACGGAAACCCGATTGAGAATATGTTTGTCGACCGCAATGGAGATGGCATCATTAACAGTGCAGATAAATACATCTATAAAAAGCCTGCCGCTGATTTTATGATGGGACTGACTTCAAAAATGACTTATAAGGCATGGGATTTCAGTTTCTCTTTGCGTAGCAGCTTAAATAACTATGTATATTATGATTTCTTGGCTAATAAAGCAAATGTAA
Organism: uncultured Bacteroides sp.; assembly: GCA_900552075.1. Lineage (GTDB taxonomy): Bacteria > Bacteroidota > Bacteroidia > Bacteroidales > Bacteroidaceae > Phocaeicola. The sequence goes on from URYL01000002.1 coordinate 244,990, forward strand.
GTGCTTCCGGATTGTTCTCTAACACAGCATTCTCGAATACGACTCCAGAAGCCATTGTTCTAGGCTTTACAGGAAAAGGAGATTATTATATGAGCGATTATTTTGTACGTAATGCTTCTTTCCTGCGCTGCGACAATATTACCTTGGGATATTCGTTTAAGAACCTGTTCCAGACTTCTGCTTATAGAGGTATTGGCGGACGTATATATGCTACGGCACAGAATCCGTTTATTATCAGTAAATATAAAGGACTGGATCCTGAAGTGAAGAGCGGCATTGATTCAAATCCTTATCCGCGTGCCTTTACGTTCCTGTTGGGTGTTAATTTGCAATTCTAATTTATGAAAACATTAAGACGTATGAAAAGTAAATATTTGAAACATATATTTTCAGCTGCATTGATAGCGGCCGTTTCTTTGGGAAATGTATCGTGCATCAATGACTTGGACATTAGTTCCATTGATCCGCAGAGTTCTTCCAGTTTTGATCAGGAGGGTACTTTTGTCAAGCAGTATGCTTTATTGGGACTTACAGGCCAGAAAGGTCTGGCTGGTACTCCTGACCTGGATGGGCAGGATGAAGGGGAATCCGGATTCTATCGGACCATCTTTAATTGCCAGGAATTGCCTACCGACGAATGTGTATGGGTATGGCAGGACAATGTGGATATTCCTCAATTCACCAGCATTTCGTGGAACTCTTCCAGCCAGCGCACGGAATGGGTATATGTGCGCTTGGGGTATGACATTACCCAAATGAACTTCTTCTTGGACCAGATTGCTGACAAGACGGATAAGGAATCTTTGCGGCAGCGGGCTGAAGTGCGTTTCCTGCGTGCGTTACATTATGCTTATTTTCTGGACTTGTTCGGCAAGGCACCTTTCAAGGAACATTTTGACAATGAACTGCCAATAGAGAAAACAGGAAAGGACTTGTATGATTATATCCAGAAAGAATTGGATGAATGTGAGGCAGACATGTATGAACCGGGTCAGGCTCCTTTCGGACGTGCAGACAAAGCAGCCAACTGGCTGTTGAGAGCTCGTGTTTATCTGAATGCGGAGGTATATACTGGTACGGCAGATTATGAGAATGCCAAGACGTATGCGGATAAAGTCATCAATAGCGGATATTATGAATTGTGTGATGATTACAAGCTGATGTTCATGGCCGACAACGACCAGAATGAAAAGGCGATGAAGGAAATCATTCTTCCCATTCGTCAGGACGGTATGAAGACCCGAAACTATGGTGGTTCCACCTATTTGATATGTGGTACACGCACAGGTGGTATGCCTCGTATGGGTACAACCAATGGATGGTCTTGTATCATAGCTCGCAATTCGCTGGTATATAAGTTCTTTGAAGAAGGAAGCGTGCCGATGATTCCGGAAGATGTAGAAGTGCCTGGGCAGAGCGATTTTGCCAATGATGAGGCTATTGATGCTTGGGATGCCCAGTATGGCGTGCGGACACAGGATATGATTCAGGCTGCAGGCGATGACCGTGCCATGTTTTATTCAGGTGCAGGTGGTGGACGTAGAACAATGGATCCGAAATCCATCACCGGTTTCCAGAGTGGGCTGTCAATCGTGAAATGGCAGAACATCCGTTCGGATGGAGCTTCTACCAGCCATACTGAATATCCGGATACGGATATTCCTTTGTTCCGTTTGGCTGAGGCTTATCTGACCCGTGCGGAAGCGAACTTTCGGTTGAATCAGAAGAATCTGGCATGGGAAGATATCAAGACCTTGCGCGCAAAGCGTGGATGTACCAAACAGCCGGCCTTGAATGAGATTACCGAGATGTATTTATTGGATGAATGGTCACGTGAATTCTATCTGGAAGGCCGTCGTCGTAGTGATTTGGTGCGTTTCGACTGCTTTACTACCGACAAGTATGTGTGGGACTGGAAAGGGGGCGTGAAAGAAGGTAAGTCGGTCAGTGACATCTACAATGTCTATCCGATTCCTGCTACAGATTTGAACAATAACAATAATATGCACCAGAATGAAGGCTATTAATTTATTAGAACGTTATTAACATGAAAAAAATAATATTTTCTATTTTGTCGTTAATCGGATGTGGACTTCCGTTGTTGACTGCTTGTAATACGGACAGAGATGACAATCCGACATTATATGAAGCTGAAAGCTTTACACTCGAGACTCCAGAGGACAAAGTCTATGATTTGGGAGAAAGTCAGGATGCGGTTGTGTTGACTTGTGTGCAGCCTGCTTATGGCTTTACAGCGGCTACTACTTACAGTGTGCAGGTTTCATTGGACGATTCTTTTGTGGATGAGACAGAAGAAGCTGAAGCCAATTACAAGGTATTGTCGACAACCTATACTTCTACTACCATTTCATTAAAACCTGCGGAACTGAATAAGGTAGTGGTGGATTTGTGGAAACAGAAGAATCCGGATGCCGCAAATTATATAGGTACGGTCACTCCGGTGTATTTTCGGCTTACGGCGATGATTACAGGCAGTGAACTGGGGAATTCCGTATCGAATGTCATTAAAGTCAATCAGGTTAAACTTGGGGAAGTGATTTCGACTCTTGAACCTCCTGAAGCAATGTATCTGGTAGGCTCAAGCATTGGTACAGCGTGGGGTACATGGCAGCCGATGATTCATGTGAATGGATTGGCCGGAGAATTCTGGCGTATGGTTTACTTTGATGACGGTGCTGAATTTAAGTTTGGTAAGTTTGAACAGGATTGGAACGGTTATTCCAATATTCATTTGTTCAATGATTATGCCGGAGCAGGATTGTCTGACAACGGCGGCAATATCAAAGTGAACAAAGGAGGATGGTATGTGGTTTATTTGGTTGCCGAAGTAGATGGAGACAACTATCGTTATACCATGAATTTTTATAACCCGGATGTATATGTCTTTGGAAATACAGTAGGCGACTGGAATTATAATGAGGCTTATAAGTTCTCGGTACCGGAAGATAAGAACGGTAGTTTCGTGTCACCGGCTTTGACGGCGACAGGTGAAGTCCGCATGTGTATCAAGGCAAACACAGACTGGTGGAGACTGGAATTCACATTAAAGGATGGAGAAACCATATTCTATCGTGAGAATAATGCCGTTAACAGCGGATGGACAGATATGGGAGCTGAATATTCTTTGACTGCGAACCCGGGACAGAAAGTTTCATTGAACTTTACAGATGGAACAGGAGCGCTTGACTAGGTCTTGAGATAATTTTATAGGTGAAAACAGGGAGAGTCCCCAAAAGTGATTCTCCCTGTTTTATTCCCTTTTTCGTTCTTTTTGTGAAATTAATTAGTGTGGATTGTCATTCGGTGGAATACAATGGTTCCGAAGAATGACAATCCTTTTTTATGGTGTATGAAGAAATGTTTTTTTGTAGGAATTTATTGCCTGTCTGCTCTATTTGCCTTTTCGTTATGTTCGTGTAAGGATGGAACTCCACAGGTAGCCCCCGGAACGGAAAGTCCTGATGTAAATCAGGATGATTCGGAGGATGGAGTGATGGCAGAAGGATTAAGCTGGTATCCTGAAGAGCCTGATGCCGATGCTGAACTTACCATTAACTTTAAGGCTTCTGCCAAGTCAAAGCTTTATGGATATAAAGGGAATGTATACCTGCATATCGGAGTTGTGAACGAGGAGGCATGGCTGTTCGTGCCTGCCGAATGGAATGAAAATATTGAGAAATGCAAAATGACATCGAAAGGCGACAATTGCTGGTCAATTTCGCTGTCTCCTTCCATACGTGAATGGTTTGCTTCGGGTGAGACGCCTGTCAATGAGCTTGGAATTGTGATACGCAGTGAAGACGGAACCAAGAAGGGAACGGACTCGGATTCTTTTATAAAGGTGACGGACAACAAGTATCAGATGTTTCAGCCTGCGGCTATAAAGGAGAAGGCCATGCCGGCAGGAATCAGGGAAGGCATCAATGTCAATGCTGACCACAGTGTCACTTTTGCATTCTATGACAAAGACAGAAACGGCAGTCATAAGGATTTTGCCCATATCGTGGGGGATTTCAATGATTGGACACCGGCCAACGATGAAACTTCACAAATGTACAGGGACAATGCGAAAGGATGCTGGTGGATTACATTGGGCGGACTCGATCCCGACAAGGAGTATCGTTTCCAGTATTATACGGGCATGCGGGACGGAGACATTATCCGTATGGCCGATGCCTATTCGGAGAAAATCCTTGATCCCGATAATGACCGGTATATTCCGGAGTCGGTCTACCCGTCTTCCGAAAGGGTCTATCCGGAAGGGGGAAGAGGCATTGTTTCCGCTTTCAAAATCAACGAGGCGCCTTATTCGTGGAAGCATGAATTCCATCTGGAAGATAAGGACAATCTGATTATCTATGAACTGCATCTGAGGGATTTCTCGGAAACTTCTGATATTGGTGGTGCCTTGGACAAACTTGATTATCTCCAGTCATTGGGGGTGAATACCATTGAACTTATGCCTGTGCAGGAGTTTGACGGGAATGACAGCTGGGGATACAATCCTTGTTTCTATTTTGCTTTGGACAAGGCATACGGAACAAAAAACAGGTATAAGGAGTTTGTCGATGAATGTCATGCCAGAGGGATGGCTGTGATTTTTGATGTCGTATATAACCATGCGACGGGAAGCATGCCGTTTGCCAAACTCTACTGGAACCGGGCAGATAATAAGACAGCGGAAAACAATCCGTGGTTTAATGTCGATGCTCCCCATCCTTATAGCGTGTTCCATGACTTTAATCATGAATCGGAACTGGTACGGTCGTTTGTCAAACGGAATCTGGCGTTCCTTCTGGACGAATACCATATTGACGGTTTCCGTTTCGACCTTACTAAAGGACTGACCCAAAGAACATGCACGGAGGCTACGGTGGCCGATTATGATGCCGGACGTATCGGAATTCTGAAGGAGTATTATGATGCCGTGACTGCCGTTAAACCGGAGGCTGTGGTGATTCTGGAACATTTCTGTTGTGAGGAAGAGGAAAAGGAACTGGCCGGATATGGAATGAAATTGTGGCGGGATGCCAACAATGCCTATTGCCAGTCGGGAATGGGATGGAAGGAATACAGTGATTTCAGTTGTCTTTATACCGGGACCAACTCGATGACGTATGGAGGTTATGTGGGTTTCATGGAAAGCCACGATGTGGAGCGGGTGGCCTATAAGGCGTTGGCTTATGGAAATGGGGTGATTGCGAAAGACCTGTCTGTCCGGATGAGCCAGCTGGCTGCCAATGCTGCTTTTTGCTTTACTGTGCCGGGGCCGAAAATGATCTGGCAGTTTGGAGAGCTGGGCTATGATGTGTCGTTGGGAACGGAAGACAATAAAATGGAAAAGAAACCTTTGCATTGGGACTATTATACGGAACCGGAGCGGAAAGGTTTATATGATGTGTATGCGAAGCTGCTGAACCTGCGAAAAACGCATAAGGACTTGTTTCAGAGTGACGCGACATTTTCATGGCAGGTAACGGAGAACTACTGGAGTACTACTCCTCGTAGCCTGACATTGAAGAATGGGGCTGAGGTAATGTATGTGGTTGGTAACTTTGGAGATAAGGAAACCGGACCGCTTCTCTTGCCAGACGGGGTAAAATATGATTATATGACTGGCAGAGAGTTGGAAGGAACGGTGTCTGTTCCGGCTCATGGATTTTTATTGGCTACAAGCTTTCAGCCTTGACAAGAATTCCCGGTAGTACGAAAAGAATTTCTCACTGCCGGGAGTTTTTATTTACAATGCCATCACTTCCTGTTCGAACAGGTCTTTCCCGTGAAGGGCTTTCAAGCGGAAACGACTCCGGTAATTATAGACTGTAGACAAGGAATATCCCAGAAAATAGGCGATGTTGGCGGTTTCGGTCACTCCAAGCCGTATCAGAGCGAAGACTCGAAGTTCCGTGTTCAGTAATTCACCTGGTTTGGGATAGGTGCGTTGGTCTTCCGGCAGCAATTGGTTGAAGTCGTTCACGAAATTGGGAAATAAATCCAGGAACGAACGGTCGAATTCTTTGTAAAAGTTTTCACGTTCTTCTTTGATGAATTTTTCGGAACGCAGTGTTTTGAACAATTCTTCTATTTTTGAAGCCATTGCCAGTTTTACGAGTGATCGGCGGTATTGGTCCAGCTTTTCGATATACTCTACACAGTGGCTCAGGTAACGTCCGATATAGGCTTCCTTAATTTTTCCGGTTATGGCCAGATTATGATTGGTTATTGTAAGTTGCTCGTTATTTTCTGCAAGCAAGCGTTTCATGCGTTGCAGTTTTTTCATCCAATAGACTAGCGTAATGATGCTGGCAAGCATCAGTACCACCAGCATAACGGTGACAATGACAGTACGGCGCATGGTGGCATATTTCTGGTTCTGCATGTCTATATAAGCCTTGTCTACCACAATGGAGTAGTCCTTTATTTCGGCAAATCGTAACCGGGAATTGCAGTCAAATGCATCGTTCATGGAACATTTCAGATAATTGTAAGCCCGTTCAAGGTTTCCCTGCTTGTAAAGCAGCCATCCAAGTTTTTGCAAAGCAGCATATTCACGTACAGACATGTGTAAATCTTGTATGGCTGTTTGGGCCAAGTAATACATTTGAGATATGGAGTCATTGCACATGGCATAGGCATCCGAAAGAACATAGTAAAGGTATACTCTTCGTTTGGTGTCTTTGTTTGTGCGCAGTTGGTCTTTCAGTTTCTGAATCGCTTCTTCCGGTTTGTGGGAGAAAATCAGTTTGTCGGCAAACACAATTTCACGGTCGGTTCCCGGCGGCAGCAGCATGAATACGGAGTCTCTGTAAAGATCGGACTGCCTTTTGTATTTCCTGTTCAGCTCTTCTGCCTGGTGATAGTTGGCCAGATACTCATAGTAATTGGCAAACACACTGTAATAATAACGTCGCATTCCCTCTGTCATTTGCGCGGGGTGGGTGGCTTTGAGCTCGGCGAGGGATTCGGTATACATTCCTTTGATGTTGTACACTTCTGCGCGGTTTATGTGGATTTCGTCCTGTAAATGGGGGGCCTTTAATAAAGGTAGGAGCTGTGCTTTCCGTTCGATGTAGTATAAAGAGGAATCTGCTTGGAAATGCAGGTATTCATAGAACAGTGAGCCGCATAGATGGTAGGCTTTCCATAAATCGTGTGTCTGGCTTAATTCCTGTTTAAAGCTGTCCAGCTTGGCTTCATGGAATTTATGGAACAGCGGTTTCTGAAGTATGGTTGAATCCAGTTTCCTTAAAGTATGTTCCAAAGCCAGAAGGTCTATGGTGGAGGGCTGCTTTCTGGCAGAGAGGCTGGAGCAGACAGAAACCGCCCAAAAGAATACCAATATAGATGCGATGTGTGTTGTCTTCATAAAAGTTATATTGTCTTAATATTCTAACGATTGTAGTGCAAATATAGGTTTTTCTTTCTGTTTTGACAATAATCCCTTGTGCAATTATATACTATCGATAATGTGCAGATATTGTAGAAGATTTACTTTTTATGTGTTTCTTATTTGATTTAATTTATTGGTAATGAAAGTGATATGAATATTCCGTGTTTATATTTCATGTATTGTTTCCATGAAGACATGGGATATGGCTGTACTTTTGCCTTCACAAAACCTAAAAATAATTACCGTATGAAAAATACATTTATGATATGGCTGGTTTTTGCATTTATTATGATGTGGTCGTTTAGTATTCCTCTCCGGGGTCAGGAAGTGGTGTTGAAAACCAATCTGGCCTATTGGGCAACGGCTACTCCAAATATTGGTGTGGAGGCGGCGATAGGTAAAAAGTGGTCGCTTGGCGTGTCGGGAGGAACACAATGGTGGCAATATTCGGATATGCGCAAACTGAAACACTGGCTGGTACAGCCTGAGTTGCGCTATTGGTTTTGCGAGACCTTTAACGGACATTTTCTGGGAATGCATTTGTTGGGCGGACAATTTAATGTAGGGGGAGTGAATCTTCCTTTCGGGATGTTTTCTTCCTTAAAAGAAAACCGTTATCAAGGCTGGGCGGCCGGGGGAGGCGTGACTTATGGATATCATTTGTTGCTCAACCGCCGCTGGAGCATGGAATTTTCCGTCGGTGCCGGTTATCTTTATATGGATTACAAAAAATACCGCTGCTCGCATTGTGGCCAAGTCCTGAAACAGGACAAAAAGCATTATTTAGGTCCCACAAAGCTGGCCGTCAGTCTTATCTATAACTTATAATGGAATGACCTATGAAAATATCTGCTATAATCCGGAATTTGTGTACTGGCTCGTGGAAGGGAATAGGGCTTGCTTTATGTGTCCTTGTTTCACTGCCTGTACAGGCTATGAAGGAATCGGGCTATGAAACCTCGGTAACTCATGTGAGTACCCGGGTGAAGGGAGACAAGCTGCATGTGGCTTTTATTCTTGAATTGGGAGAGAGACCGGTCAAAACACAACACAAACGCATCCTGACACCGGTGGTGCGTACAGCCGACGGCCATCGGTGTATATCATTGCCGCCAGTCGTGCTGAAAGGGCGTAACAGGGCCATCATGGAACAGAAAAATCATGGGGAGCAGGAAGACATGGAGGCTTTTCGTGTGTTCTCCGGAAAAGAGTGTAAGAATATCCGTATGGACTATCATGCCGCTACGCCCTATCAGCCTTGGATGGAACAGGCGGTGGTGACGCTGGAGGACGAAGTGACCGGCTGTGCCGAATGCGGGATAACCACTTCCGAGCATCCGGTGCAGGACTATGCGGTTTATGCTCCCCAACTCCGTTTGTCACCGCAGGCTGAATGCCCGCGTGAATTTGTGCCGCGCACCGAACAGCGTGATGCTTTCCTGATTTATCCGGTCAATGGAACGCGCCTGTACGCTCAGCGTTATGGCAACCAGGCAGAACTTGCCAAGATAGATTCGGCCGTCACCTACGTGAGAAGCAATCCCAATTATGAGATAAAGAGTATTGCCATTGCCGGATATGCTTCTCCTGAAGGAAGTTATGCCCATAACGTGAACCTGGCCAAAGCGCGTGCGCAGGCTTTGTTTGACTATATGCGCGACCGGTATAACCTGCCTGACAGTCTGATGGCGGTGACGACCGGTGAGGAAAACTGGGAAGGGCTGGTCGAGGCATTGAAGGATTATGAATTGCCTTATAAGGAGGAAGTGCTGAATACAATCCGCCAGACGGAGGATCCTGACCGGCGCGATGAGGCCTTGAAACTGATAGGCGGGGGAATGCCTTATCAGACGTTGCTGCATGCCATTTATCCGACTTTGCGTAAAAACACCTGCTGCATTACTTATACCAGTAAGGAGAGAACCATTGAGGAGGCCCGTAAGTTGGTTTTCACCCGTCCGTCGGAACTGAATCCATACGAGTTCTATCGGGTGGCCGACAGTTGCTATGCGGCTGACTTGAAAACGTACCGGCGTGTGCTGAAAATTGCTGCCAACACTTACCCGCAGCATACTGTGGCAAACCTTAATGCGGCCTGTATTTGCCTGGAAGAGGGAAATCTGGAGGGTGCGGCCCGTTATCTGGAGCGTACAGACCAGTCGGCTGTCACGTGGAACACCCGTGCCTGTCTGCTTTGGAAACGAGGTGAAAGGGAAGAGGCTATGGTATGGTGGAGAAAGGCTGCGGCAGCAGGCGACACTTGTGCCAGATGGAATCTGGAGGAAGCGGAAAAGAGATAGATAATTGAAAAAAACAATATGTTAAATTTTAAAAGAATGAATATGAAAACTAGGAATTTTCTTTTGACGGGGCTTGTTGGCTTGAGCGCCCTCACCGCTTGTACGAATGAGGATGGACTTACCAACTCCAGTAATCAGTTGAACGAGGGAGAAACATACGCGCAGATTGTGCTGAACCTGACCGGCAGCAAGGCTACCAGCAGAGCTACTGATGCTACCGGTGATACCGATGCCGGAACTACATCAGAACAAGCTGTCCAAAACCTGACCGTTGTCCTGGCCGATGCCAACAACTACGTACAGGCCATCTATGGCGCTACTCTGAAGAAGGATGGAACTGACCCTACCAACCAAGCTACCGAGCCGTTCAAGATTCCGGCCGGGAAATACAAGGTTTACGTACTGGCCAACTACAACGCACAAACAAAAGAAGCCTTTAATGAAACACTGGCCGTAGGTGCACAGATGGACCGGGTGTTCACTATTGCTGATGCTTCAAAACTGCACGTGGACAATAATTTCCTGATGGCTAACGATAACTTGGTAACAGATTTACAAGACTTCACAGGAAAGGCACAAGATACAGAGGTGAATGGCGATCTTAAAGATATAACAGGCAAGGAAAAGACTGTCCACAAAGTCAGTGTAAACATCGAGCGCATAGTGGCCAAGGTGGAACTTGACCAAACCACCACAACTATTGATGTAAAAGATGTAAATAAGAATAAAATAGCCAGTGCCACACTGGAAGGTGCTGCCCTTATCAACCTCAATAAATACATGTATATGGTGCGTGAAGCCACGGCTGCCACCAGCTATCCATCAGGAACATCAGGTTGGATTTATCCCAAAGACCCCAACTACGACAAGAAGCTTACTGGCGCAGGCGAAGAAGCTGCATGGCTTACTGCCAACTTCAGCAATCCTACGGTAGATGGCAGCAATAATACATTTACTACCGGTTTCACTTCAGCCACTTTCTACTGTCCTGAAAATACCATGCAAGCCGATGCACAGCAGAATGGCCAGACCACGGGTGTAGTCTACAAAGTAACTTATGCTCCAGAAAGCACAGCCTACACCGAACTGGCTCAGGATGCCACCAGTACCTACGACCAGATATTTACAGCCATACTTGGCTTAGAAGAAGGAAAGGATGTAGACATCAATGCCAGCATCTTCAAGACTGCAGAAAGCGATAGCAAGACATTCTACACCTACAACAACCTTATCTTCAAGAATAAGAAGGCTGCCATTCTCTACCAGAGCATAGCCAAAGCTACTGGTAGCAGCATTTCAGAGAAAGCTTCAGCTGCCAACACTGCATTCGCCTCAAACAAGGATAAGAGTGGGGAAGGACTTGATGCCATCAAGGTTTACGAATACACCGCCGGCGTATCTTACTACACGGCATGGGTAAAACACAATCCCGACGGCAGCAACATGCAGCAAGACAAGTTTGGTGTAGTACGCAATCACTGGTATGTACTGACTGTTAGCAGCATCAGCGGCCTGGGTTACCACAAGCCTACCTTTAAAGATCCTAAAGACCCGGACGACAAGGCCGAAGCCAATATCCAGGTGGCTGCTACAATTAAAGATTGGACGGTTGTCAAGCAACAAGTAGACTTGTAATAACCCCCGACCGGATACAATTTATTTCAATAGGTATGTATCGATAGGTTTTAAGATGTGTATAAAGTAAATAACTCAAAAAAAAGTTTTCCGGTGTGTCTCTTTATCGGATATAGAGAGTGATTCTTATATATCCGTGAAAAAACACCGGTCTGCCGGATTTCTTTTTTCTCCGGATCTTACCCCCATCTTTTTCGGAGAAAAGGGAACCGGCAGATTGATTTTTCAATCAATAACCTGCATTGAACATTATGAAAGCAACAAAAATCATACAACGCAGTCTCTCTTTCTGGAGGGCCTTCCTTATGCAGAAGGGCCTGTATCTGCTTATTCTCCTGTTCGCCCTCACCTCGTGCATTTACGAGGACGAAACGGCCTGCCCCATCGAAGTGCGGTTCGTGTACGACCGTAACATGGAGTATGCCGATGCCTTTTCCTCGCAAGTGGACGATGTCACTCTTTTTATCTTCAATGAGCAAGGAGTATTTCTTAAAGCAGTGCATGAAGAAACGGATGCGTTGCATGAGAGTAAGATGAGTCTGGATTTGTCTCCCGGCGTGTATCAGTTGGTGGCCTGGTGTGGCTTGTCACAGGATGAAGACGGACTGTATATCATTAATTACCGGCTGACTCCTGGAGTTTCGACCATAGAAGAAGCCGGCTTCAAATTGAATTGTGGTGAAACTTCAGTGGTGCGTCATGAGTTGTGCAACTTGTATCATGGCATTGTACGTGATTTTCGGGTGTCTCCTGATGCTCCTTCTCAAGCCACTGTCAGTCTGACGCAGGATGTGAACCGCATCAAAGTGATGCTGCAACGTTACAGTGCTACACGGGCTACGGTAAGTGATTATACCGTGGCTCTGGAAACCGCCAATTACCAGTTGGGATATGACAATTCCGTGCAACCTTGTGAGGCATTGGATTATCGTCCGTATGCCATCGCTGCCGAAACCGTGGAGAATGAAGCCGGATTTCAGGCACGTACTTCCGCACGTGACCTGCAAGTGGTGACCGCAGAACTGGCTACTCTTCGCCTTACTGCTGACAATGAAGCCCGTTTCATAGTAGGCAGTAAGGACGGACGTCAGTTGCTTAATATTGATATGATACAGTTTATCGACATTATGCGCTTGGAGCAATATAGCGACATGCCCTTGCAGGACTATCTGGATAGGGAGAACGTGTGGTATGTGGTGCTTCTTGTAAGTGAAACCGATGGCGGTGTTCCTGTGATGACTTCTTTGAAAATCAACAACTGGACCTATGTGTTCAACCATACGGATTTGTAAACTTTATTATCTGATTAATATGATGAGTACGATACTTACATGCCTTTTTTCTGCGGTTGTGCGTGACAGCCGTTTTGTGAGGTGGGGATGTCTTATGCTGTGCGGTATGCTGTTTACAGTATCTTGTACGGAGCGGACGGACCTGTCTGTTCCGATGCAGGAAGACGGCGTGCTGTATCTCACCTTACCGGTTACCGGCGAGGCCTTGCACAATACACGCGCAGCTTCTTTCCCCGTAAGTTCTTACGCCGGAGAGGAGGAGGCTACAGCCGATGAAAGCCGTATCACCAGTCTGTGGTTCCTGGCTTACCCTGTAGAGGAAGGAAAAGGAGAGATTGTTGTAACTCAACTGAATCCTGAAGGACTTGCAGAGGCCGGAAAAACATACCAAATCCGTATGAAGTATGGTACTTATCGTATTTATGTGGTGGCCAATATTCCTGGCATAGATCTTTCGTATGCCAATGCAGATGGAGAAGAGCGCCTTAAGAATTGTCGTATTTCCTATCCTTTTGCGGCCGACAATGGCTTGCCGATGAGCTATCGTTCGACTGAGCCTGTCACTGTAGATGAAAACGGCGGTAGCTTGAACGCAAAACTGGAATTTGCTTGTGTCAAGGTGCGTTGTACTGTACTTTTTGACAATACGGATTTTTCCAACAATGCTTTTGGCGGTCATGTGGTAAAGATGAACACCTCTGCTGAGGGAGGAGCTGTATGGGCCTGCAACTATGCCTGTGAGACGGGTTTGTGGTCTGGACTTGTTATTGATCCGGAAACCGATGATGCGACAAGTGGCTATCGGGGATATTACCAGGAGGGAACCGATTTCAACAAAGAGGATATTTCACTGTCGGCTGCCGGGAAATGGGCTTTCCGTACAGATTTTTTCTATTTGCCTGAACACATGGTGACTGCTGGCAAACAGGAACAGCAGACTTCGCTTGTTGTCAAGGGAAAAGTATATAGTGCGGAGGGGACTTTTCTGAGCAATCTGGTGTACACCATCGGTATGGGGGATATGCTGGGACAAGAAACCTCAGAAACTGGACAGGTGCGTCAACTTCCTCGTGGCCGTTATTATGACATTACAGCCCGCATCACCGGTTTAGGGGAACAGCTGGACCTGACTGCCAGCGTTACCGACTGGACACCGCATAAAATTTCTTCTTGGCTGGAGGGGCCTTATACTCTTTATATCCAGAAGAATGAACTGGGCGAACTGCACGCAGGCGATGAGATAACCGTGCCTTGCCATACCAATGCTGCCACATTGACTTACGAGAGTCCTACCTGTGAGGTGAACGGACAAGAGGTACCCGTTTATCAGGTGGATTTCGAACGTGATCCTGCTACGGAGGCCATCATTGCTTTTACCGTACGCATTGCGCCACAAATGCCTCCGGTGCTGAATGGCGGAACCTCTTTGCCTGACTATTTTTACATTGTAGCCGGCAACCTGAAAAAGAAAATCACCGTGACTCCTCGGTTACAACCCTATTTGTACGTCACGCCCGAACAGCAGACCGTTTATATTAAAGAGGTAGGCACGCGAACAGAACATAAGGTGACCTACACCTATTTCACCAACCTGACTAACATTGAGATAACCTTGACAGAAGGTCAGAACGAAAAAATAACGTATCAAGATAGCGGTTTGAATAACGGACAGGGAACCTTAACCTGTATTCTGAGTAATTCAGGAGGACTTCAGGCAGGTTTTCCCAACAGCCTGACGCAAACCTATCGGGTCACAGCCACCGGATACGATCAGACGTTGACTGAAGACGTCAAGTTGAACATTGTGCCTAATGCCATGTACTATCGTCTGTACTTCCGGCCGAAAAATGACAACTGGCATAATCCGCATATCTATGTCTATGAGCCTTTGTTTACTCCGAATGGCACAGAAGTTCGTTTCCCGGTAGGCGATTATTTTGAAAACGCCCTGTTGTACAGCTTCACCGGTATGCGCACATTCAAAGGATGGAACACTCAGGGAGGTGAGGTGACGAATCCGGTTCCCTCAGGTTCCGACAATGGCGGAACGTATAATTGGTTGGGCGATTCTTTTAAACCAGAGAATGCCGGACAGCAAGCTTATTACATTCACATAGACTATTGTCCGGATTTTCGCCAGGGAAGTGACTGCCTTGAGTGTAGTAAGAGTTGGGTTAACGTCAAGTGGCCGGGGGTAAGAATGAAAAACGCTGAGGCGGTAGGGCATTCTGGCTGGTTCTATTTTGATTTGCCTCTGCTGGCGCAGCCGGGTAAGGCACTCATTATGTTTGCAGACGGTCATGGTGGCGACAATAGGACCGACTACCGTTATCCTGCCCACATGGTGCCCGGGGTGCCCCTTTATAACTTTGCCGATAAGGAAGGCTGGTTCCTTTATGATGTAGATAAAGGAGATGCCAATGAATTTGTGGATGATAAGCCCGAGGGATATTAATTGAATGTAAAAACGATAAGGCTATGAACATACAAAAACTCTTCTTTCCGATATTCTGTATTTGCCTGATGGCTATAGTCGGTTGTCAGGAAGATGCACTGACAAATACGATTTATCGTATAGATGAAAACGGCAAGGCTGTGATGCAACTGACAATCAGTGTGCCTGCCTCGCAAACTGTAGTCACCCGTGGAGGTACGGTCGATGAAAATACTGTTGAAAACCTGTCGGTGCTGGTTTTTTCTTCTAAAGATGAAGGTGCGGTATTGGAGCAGAAACAGCAGTTTTCAGAAACCGAACTGGAGGATGTCACTCCTGACGGAGGCACTGTGTGCAAGCGCTTTACGGTTAGGCTGATACCGGCCGAAGGCTCCAAAGCAGTGTATGTGGTGGCCAATGTCAACCCGCAGTTGGAGAGCCTTACAGCCGATGGAAAAACTACGCTGGCAGATGTACGTAAACTGGCCACCAGTATGGCGACAGATATTCCTACGGGTGAAAAAGCCCCATTTGCCATGAGTGCATGTATTGAAACCACCGTGCCCGGTATCGCATTGGTTGAGAAGACGATTCCTCTGATACGTTCCGTAGCGAAGTTCACGCTTCAAATCGAAGAAGGCGTGAATCCGAAGTTCAGTGAGCCTCTGATACGTGTATGGTACGCCCAAACGAGCGGCAGTATCCTGACCGGTGCTGATGTGACTGACAACCAGACACCTCCAGCCCTTACCTCTATGCCCGGTAGGGCCATTGCCGCTTCGGAAGGCGGTGTGCCTTTGTATGTCTATCCTTCACAGGGCTGGATCAACGGGAGCACGACACGTCGCCCTTGCGTAATCGTAGCGGCAAAATATAACGGTGAATCATGCTATTATCGCGTAAATCTGGTGGACAAAGAGGGAAAAGAATTATTGATACGCCCTAACCACCATTATGAACTTATTGTTACTGATGTGAAGAGTCCCGGCTATGCCACCGAACAGGAAGCACTGGAAAATTCCCCTAGTGGAATAGCCGTAACCATACTTGACCATGAACCACAAGTGTTTGACATGGTTACAGACGGTACTTATGAACTGGGGGTGAGCGACACCATTCACATGGCGAGCAAGGCGACAGAAGCGGTTACCGGTGCCTTACATGTAAGGTGTTATCCATCTCCAGCATCTTCTGGAGAGGTAAGCCTGAAGGTAGTGGAAGGCAACGACTGGCTGAGTGCGTCAAACACGGTCTCTTCTTACAGCAATAGTGATAAAGATGGTAGGCTTTATACATACACGTTGACGGCTGCCGCCAATCCCACGGGGTTGAGCCGTGTGGGGAAGGTGGAAGTGGCTTATCATTCGTTGAAGCGTATTGTTACAGTGGTGCAAGACGATGAATTCCTGAGTTTTGAACTGGGAACTATTCAGTTGGCTGTAGAGGAATATGAACGTGATGACGCCGGGGCAATCACTTCTACAAAAAGTCTTTCGGTATCTAATGATTATTGGAAATTTATCCGCAATGAACTATCTGATGATAGTCCTTTGTTCGGTATCTCTGCCGATGCAATGAATGGTTTGATACGTACGGAAGGTTTCCATGCTCCCATGACAGATTACATGCGCTTTATCTACACATATAAGCTGGAAACTACAAACGAAGTAGTTAGCAAATATACTGGTTGGAAATGGGAGGTGGAACTGGCTGATGATTACAAGGGAAAACTCCGTTTTTGGTCAGGAAGCACTTCAAATACAGGGGATGGAAGTCTTGATAATCTTCCAAATGGAACTATTGGCGGTTCAAGTAATGCAGACAAATATTTTACTTTTACCAACGAGCTGCTGGATATAGTTAATAATGGGCGGATTGTGGAGAGTGCTTATCGTGTGGGGAAAGACGCATTTCGCATCAAACTTACCAGTCAAGATGGCCAGACTGTAACTTATGCTTATGATTTGTATCATACAGGTGTCTTTCAAGATATGAGATCAAGTAATGTTAATGTCGGTCGTCATGTAGTAGGGAATACCTTGGATTCCGGCTGGTATTACTATGAAGTTGTCCTTATGGGAAACAATTATTGGCTGGACCGCAACTTGGGTGCCAAAAGTTCGGGCTACTATATTGAGGAAGAGGATGGAAGTTCTTTCCTGCCAGGAGGAGACTGGCCGTTTCGAGATGATTCAAAAGGGGCACTTTTCAGTGTGGCCACGGAGCGGAGTAACGTTGATGGGACGTATGTGCCGTCTGTATCGGACGAAATGTGTCCGAAAGGATTTCGAGTGCCCTATGTCAGTGAATTTACAGCCTTGCAGGCTGATAAGGATTTTCATACAGAACTGGTGAATCAAGTGGGAAAAGACTACTGGGATGCCTATTTTGACAACGGACAATATGGAATGGTACGTTTCCCTCGTGCCCGTATGTATTCCGACGGAGAAAAGAAAGGAGATGCCCGTGCCGGCTATTACTGGACGCGAACCCCAGCTCTTGGTGCCAGTGGTACGGAAGAGGGTTACTGGTTGCAGTTCATGAAGTTTGCAGGAGCCAATCTTTCGGCTGGCCGTTATCGTATCAAGAATAGCAGTAATGCTCCTGCAGGAATGTCTTTGCGGTGTGTGTATAAGTCGCGTGCCCGGGAGCAAACGTACAAAGTGGAGTTTTATGTCCAGGGATATACTCATGTCTTTTTGTACTATCTGCCCCAAGGAGGGTCTACAGTGGATGATCTTGTGCCGCTTAATTCATGGCCAGGCACTATGCTTACTATTGCAGATGATGCTTCGAGCGGTAACCCGACCTGGAAGCCTTTTATTTTGGAATATACCGGGCAGCAGGAATATGAGTTGTCGCAATTGCGTGCTGTTTTTGCTATAGTCAGTGATGACGGTTCGATAAAAGAGGTATATCCCTCTGATTATTCAACAAAAGGAGGAGTGTATTTGGATGCAAGCAAAAAATATTTTTCCCGATTAAAAACGGGAAGTGGATGGACAGCCACTAAACAGTAGTCATGGTTCGATGTTTGTAATAAGAAAGCAGGCAGCAAGCACAACGGCCGTTGTGTCTTGCTGCCTGTTATGTGAAATTTTTATTCTCTGATTTCTTTTAGCTGGAAATCCTTTCTTCGCAGGACGAAGCTGTTACTCAGGTATTTCTCGCGGACAATCTTGTTCTCGGCCAGTTCTTCCGGCGTTCCCTGGAAGAGGATTTTTCCTTCAAACAGCAGGTAAGCACGGTCGGTAATGCTCAGGGTTTCCTGTACGTTGTGGTCGGTAATCAGGATGCCGATGTTCTTGTCTTTCAGTTTCCAGACGATGTGCTGGATATCTTCTACCGCAATCGGGTCGACACCGGCAAAAGGTTCGTCGAGCATGATGAATTTCGGGTCAATGGCCAGACAGCGAGCGATTTCCGTACGACGGCGTTCTCCTCCGGAGAGCTGGTCGCCCAGGTTCTTGCGGACTTTCTGTAGTCGGAATTCAGCAATCAGGCTTTCCAGTTTCTCTTTCTGGTATTCGGGCGATTTGTTGGTCAGCTCCAGCACCGAAGCGATATTGTCTTCCACGCTCATCTTGCGGAACACGGAAGCTTCCTGTGCGAGATAACCGATACCGTTTTGGGCGCGTTTATATACAGGGTAAGAAGTGATGTCTTTGTCGTTCAGGTAAATGTGTCCTTCGTTGGGTACAATCAGTCCGGTTGTCATGTAGAAAGACGTGGTTTTTCCGGCTCCGTTCGGCCCGAGCAGTCCCACAATTTCGCCTTGTTTCACATTGATGGAAACATGGCTTACCACCGTTCGCTTTCCGTATTTCTTTACCAGATTCTCGGTGCGGAGCACCATTCTCCCGTCGGAAGGCAATTCAAACTTTTCGGCTGTATTTTCTTGATTTTCTTGCGCTGCCATTGTCTTTTTGTTAGCTGTTCAGTCGTGCAAAAGTAGTAAAAATCTTGGCTTCTGTGGTTCTTAATTCGAAAATCCTCCTGTCTTTTATCATAATATAGCTAAAAAGCAGTACTTTTGTGCCAAATATGATTGTAACAATATGATAAAGCCTGTCACGAATCTGGGAAAGTACCTCATGTTGATGGGGCGTGTGTTTTCCCGACCGGAGCGTATCCGGATGTATTTAAAGCAATATCGGAATGAAATGGTACAGCTGGGCATCAATTCCATCGGCATTGTGTTGCTGATTTCTTTTTTTATCGGTGCCGTGATTTGTATCCAGATCAAATTGAATATTGAAAGCCCTTGGATGCCGCGTTTCGTGGTGGGATATACTACGCGTGAGATTCTGTTGCTGGAATTTTCTTCTTCCATCATGTGTTTGATTCTGGCCGGTAAGGTAGGGTCGAATATAGCCTCTGAGATTGGTACGATGCGGGTGACGCAGCAGATTGATGCGCTTGAAATTATGGGAGTGAATTCCGCTTCCTATCTGATTCTTCCCAAAATCTTGGGGCTGATGACCATGATTCCATTCTTGGTGATTTTCAGCATCTTTGCGGGTATCATCGGTGCGTTTTGTACGGCCTGGTTTGCCGGAATCATGAACGCCACCGACTTGGAATACGGACTGCAATATTGCTTTGTGGAGTGGTATATCTGGTGCAGTTTCATTAAATCTTTGTTCTTTGCCTTTATCATTGCCAGTGTGTCGGCTTATTTTGGCTATACGGTGGAAGGCGGCTCCATTGCAGTGGGAAAGGCCAGTACGGATTCGGTGGTATCAAGCAGTGTCTTGATTTTGTTTTCAGATTTAATACTTACACAATTATTGATGGGATGATACAGTTAAAATCTATATGCAAGTCGTTTGAAGGGCGTATGGTCCTTGAAAATATCGATTTTTCGTTTGATAGCGGGAAAACGAACCTGATTATCGGACAGAGTGGTTCCGGTAAGACGGTGCTAATGAAATGTATCGTAGGATTGCTTACTCCGGAGTGTGGAGAAATCTTGTACGACGGGCGCAACTTGCTGGAGATGGGGAAAAAAGAAAAGAAAGCCCTGCGCCGGGAAATGGGAATGATTTTCCAGAGTGCTGCTTTGTTTGACTCGTTGTCGGTGTTGGAAAATGTGATGTTCCCGCTCGATATGTTTTCTAATGACACCTATCGTGACCGGGTGAAACGTGCCCAGTTCTGTCTGGACCGTGTGAATCTGTTGGATGCCCAGTCGAAATATCCGGGAGAAATCAGTGGAGGTATGCAGAAACGTGTAGCCATTGCCCGTGCCATTGCTTTGCAACCGAGGTATTTGTTTTGCGACGAACCGAACTCCGGTCTGGATCCGAAGACTTCATTGGTGATTGATGAATTGATTCACAGCATCACGACGGAATACAAAATCACGACCATCATTAATACGCATGATATGAACTCAGTGATGGGAATCGGCGATAGCATTCTTTATATTTATCAAGGGCACAAAGAATGGGAAGGTACCAAGGATGAAGTGTTCAATGCCACAAATGAGCGGTTGAATAACTTTATATTTGCTTCGGATTTGTTGCAGAAAGTGAAAAAAGAAGAAAATAACAAGACGCAGAAGCCCTGATCAGGAGACGTCGGAAAAATAATTGGAGAAATGACGGTAGAAAGTGCGTACTTTCTACCGTTTTTTCTTGATGGAGGCTTCGGAACAGGGTGAAGGCTGAAAGGGTTTTTTACAGACAAGTTGTTACGAGAAGCAGGAAGTTCCTGATTCGTAAAAGGAGATGTTTTGGGATTTTGTCAAGAATGGGGATTTCTGACCCGTAAAGATTTTTTAGCTTGTCAGTTTGGTTATTGAAAGATTAAACATTATTTTTGCAACCACTTTTGATTTGTACAAGAAATAATTAATAATTAAATAAATAAGTCGGAAATGAATATTTCATTGCAAAATGTAGACAATGTAAGTGCTGTGCTTACTGTCCAGATTGAAAAAGCTGATTATCAGGAAAAGGTTGAAAAAGCACTGAAAACGCTTCGTCAGAGAGTAAATATGCCGGGATTCCGTAAGGGAATGGTTCCTATGGGATTGATTAAGAAACAGTATGGAACTTCTGTCTTGCTGGAAGAAGTAGACAAGCTGTTGCAGGAAAAGGTAGGCGAATATATCCGTGACAACAAAGTAAATATGTTGGGTACTCCGCTGCCGAAGGAAAACAACGCAAACTTCGAAACAGATGAAAACTTCGAATTTTCTTTCGACATCGCTTTGGCTCCTGAATTCAACGTAGAATTGTCTAACAATGATACGGTAGATTACTATGACATCACTGTTACAGATGAGATGGTTGACCAGCAGGTGAAGATGTACACTCAGCGTACAGCTAAATATGATAAGGTAGAAGACTACCAGGACAACGACATGCTGAAAGGTCTGTTGGCTGAACTGGACGAAAACGGCAATACAAAGGAAAACGGTCTTCAGGTAGAAGGTGCGGTAATGATGCCTACTTACATGAAGAACGACGAACAGAAAGCTATTTTCAACGGCGCGAAAGTAAACACGGTATTGGTATTCAACCCGTCGGTTGCTTTTGACAACAACGAGGCTGAACTGGCTTCTCTGTTGAAGATTAAGAAAGAGGAAGTGGCTAACTACAAAGGCAACTTCAGCTTCCAGATTGAAGAAATTACTCGTATGATTCCGGGCGACCTGAATCAGGAACTGTTCGATCAGGTACTGGGTGAAGGAAAGGCTCACAACGAAGAAGAGTTCCGCGCTCAGATCAAGGAAGTAATTGCAAAACAGTTTGAATCAGACAGCGATTACAAGTTCTTGCTGGATGTACGTACTTATTTGGCTGGCAAGGTGGGCAAACTGCAGTTTGCAGATGAGTTGATGAAACGTATCATGCTGGAGAACAACAAGGATAAAGGTGAAGAATTCGTTTCTGAAAACTACGAAAAGAGTTTGGACGAATTGACTTGGCACCTGATTAAGGAAAAACTGGTGGCAGCTAACAACATTAAGGTTGAACAGGCTGATATCACCAGCATGGCAAAAGAAGCTACTCGTGCTCAGTTCGCTCAGTACGGTATGATCAATGTACCCGATGAATTGTTGGAAAACTATTCCAAGGAAATGCTGAAGAAACGTGAAAGCGTAGAAGCTCTGGTAAACCGTGTTATTGAATCAAAACTGGCTGAAATCCTGAAAGGTCAGGTAACATTGAACCATAAGGCTGTTTCTGCAGAAGAATTCAACAAGATGTTTCAATAAATCATTTTAGCATTCAGGATTGACTGCTAAAATAGTTTAAAAAAGGGGGCTTTTAACGGGACCTCTTCTGTAAGACGGAAGTGTTTTGTACTTTTGTTTTTTCGGAAGAAGGAGGTTAGAAGCCTCTTTTATTATCATTTAATTTTAGAAATTATGATGGATGATTTTAGAAAATATGCTACCAAGCATCTCGGAATGAACAGTATGGTGCTTGATGACGTCATTAAGTCGCAGGCGGGATATTTGAATCCGTATATATTGGAAGAACGTCAGCTGAACGTGACGCAGTTGGACGTGTTCTCCCGTCTGATGATGGACCGTATCATTTTCTTGGGTACCCAGATTGATGACTATACGGCCAATACATTGCAGGCACAGCTGCTGTATCTGGATTCAGTGGATTCTGGAAAAGATATTTCCATTTATATCAACTCACCGGGTGGTTCTGTATATGCCGGTTTGGGTATCTATGATACCATGCAATTTATCAGTAGTGATGTGGCGACAATTTGTACCGGTATGGCTGCTTCCATGGCGGCTGTGTTGCTAGTGGCTGGAAAAGAAGGTAAACGTTCGGCGTTGACTCACTCGCGTGTGATGATTCATCAGCCGATGGGAGGTGCTCAGGGGCAGGCATCGGATATTGAGATTACAGCTCGTGAGATTCAGAAGTTGAAGAAAGAATTGTATACTATCATCGCAGACCATTCTCATACAGATTTTGACAAGGTGTGGGCGGATTCTGACCGTGATTATTGGATGACAGCTTCTGAGGCAAAGGAATATGGTATGATTGATGAAGTGCTTTCACGTAAGCCTTCACTATAATAAGTGGGATTTAATTCAAAACTAGATAGACTTTGGAAGATAGAAAAACTTCAAGAAACACTAAAAGACGATGCAGCTTTTGTGGTCGCACGGAGGATGAAGTGGGCTTCCTGATTACGGGAGTCAACGGATGTATTTGCGACAGTTGTGCGGAACAGGCGCACGAGATTGTGAAGGAGGCGATGCATCAGCAGAGTAAGGGAGGTCCGGAGTTGAACTTGTCGGAACTTCCCAAACCGAAGGACATCAAGGACTTTCTGGACCAATATGTCATTGGACAAGATGACGCCAAGCGTTATTTGGCAGTGGCAGTGTATAATCATTACAAACGTTTGCTTCAGCCGAAAGACAAGAATGAGGTGGAGATTGAAAAGTCGAACATCATCAT
The DNA here is from genome assembly GCA_900552075.1 of uncultured Bacteroides sp. Lineage (GTDB taxonomy): Bacteria > Bacteroidota > Bacteroidia > Bacteroidales > Bacteroidaceae > Phocaeicola. Next base: position 268,506 of record URYL01000002.1, read on the forward strand.
GGTGGGAAGTACGGGTACCGGAAAAACTTTACTGGCAAGAACCATTGCGAAACTGCTTCATGTGCCCTTTACGATTGTGGATGCCACGGTACTGACGGAAGCCGGGTATGTGGGAGAGGATATCGAAAGTATCCTGACCCGTCTGCTTCAGGTGGCTGATTACAATGTGGAAGAAGCAGAAAGAGGGATTGTGTTTATCGATGAAATCGATAAGATTGCCCGCAAGGGAGACAATCCATCGATTACGCGTGATGTGAGTGGTGAAGGAGTGCAGCAAGGATTGTTGAAACTTCTGGAAGGTTCCGTAGTAAATGTGCCGCCTCAGGGGGGGCGCAAGCATCCGGACCAGAAGATGATTCCTGTCAATACCAAGAATATCCTGTTCATTTGTGGAGGTGCTTTCGATGGTATTGAACGGAAAATCGCTCAGCGTCTGAACACTAATGTGGTGGGCTATAGTGCGGCAAAGGAAGCGGTGAAGATTGATCGTGCCAACTTGATGCAATACATTGCTCCTCAAGATTTGAAATCGTTTGGGCTGATTCCGGAAATCATTGGCCGTCTGCCGGTGCTGACCTATTTGAACCCGTTGGATCGTACTGCTTTGCGCAATATTCTTACAGAACCTAAGAATTCCATTATTAAGCAATATGTCAAGCTGTTTGAAATGGATGGCGTAAAGCTGGAGTTTGAACCGGAGGTGTTTGAATATATTGTAGACAAAGCTATCGAGTATAAATTGGGGGCTCGTGGACTGCGTTCTATCGTGGAAACCATTATGAATGATGTCATGTTTGAAATACCATCACAGCATGTGGAACGCTTTGTCGTGACATTGGATTATGCCAAGCAACAGATGGGAAAAGCTAATATATCCCGTTTGCAAATGGCATAAAAAGAGAGATTTTTAGAGAGAAAAAGAGAATTTCCGATGAAATATTCACTGAAATATTTGTGTAATATGGAAAGTTGTTTATAACTTTGTTACATACGGAGACAATATTTTTACAATCAATAAACATCTAAATCCAAAGGACAATGGCGGAAAATATCAGTTTATCAGCAGCACTCAAAAAGTATTTTGGATTCGATACTTTTAAGGGGAACCAAGAGGCGATTATTCGGAACTTATTATCTGGTAAGGATACATTTGTATTAATGCCTACGGGAGGGGGAAAGTCATTATGCTATCAGCTTCCTTCTTTGCTGATGGATGGAACTGCTATTGTGATTTCACCGCTGATTGCCCTGATGAAGAATCAGGTGGATGCTATGCGCAATTTTAGTGAGGAAGATGGAATTGCTCATTTTATCAATTCTTCGCTGACCAAATCGGCTACTGAGCAGGTTAAAGCAGATATTATAGCCGGAAAGACAAAATTGCTTTATGTGGCCCCTGAATCTTTGACGAAAGAGGAGAATGTGGATTTCCTGAGGCATGTGAAGATTTCGTTTTATGCGGTAGATGAAGCACACTGTATTTCAGAGTGGGGACATGACTTCCGTCCGGAATATCGTCGGATTCGTCCGATTATTAACGAAATCGGAAAGGCTCCTGTCATTGCCTTGACCGCTACGGCTACTCCGAAAGTGAAAATGGATATCCAGAAAAACTTGGGAATGACGGATGCTGTAGAGTTCAAATCTTCGTTCAACCGTCCGAATTTGTATTATGAGGTACGAGCCAAGACGGCAAATGTGGACAAGGATATCATTAAGTTCATCAAGCAAAATGAAGGGAAATCGGGTATTATTTATTGCTTGAGCCGTAAAAAGGTAGAAGAGCTGACTGAGATACTATTAGCTAACGGAATCAAGGCACGCGCCTATCATGCCGGAATGGATTCTGCTACTCGAAATGCAAATCAAGATGCTTTCCTGAAGGAAGATATTAATGTGATTGTGGCAACAATCGCTTTCGGAATGGGTATTGACAAGCCGGATGTACGATTCGTGATTCATTATGATGTACCCAAGAGTCTGGAAGGGTATTATCAGGAAACAGGACGTGCCGGACGTGACGGAGGCGAAGGGCAGTGCATCACGTTCTATTCGAACAAGGATTTGCAGAAACTGGAAAAGTTTATGCAGGGGAAACCCATTTCGGAGCAGGAAATCGGACGTCAGCTGTTGCAGGAAACAGCAGCATACGCAGAATCTTCAGTGTGCAGGAGGAAAATATTGTTACATTATTTTGGTGAAGAATATACGGAAGATAATTGTGGTAATTGTGATAACTGTTTAAATCCAAAGAAACAAGTGGAGGCTCAGGATTCATTGTGTGCAGTGATTGAAGCGATCATTGCCGTAAAAGAAAACTTTAAGCAAGATTATATAATTGATATATTGTTAGGTAAAGAAACTTCTGAGGTGCTTGCACATAAGCACGAGGATTTGGAAGTATTTGGCTCTGGGATGGGAGAGGAAGAACGGTTGTGGAATGCAGTCATTCGCCAGGCTCTCATTGCAGGTTACTTGGCAAAGGATGTGGAAAATTATGGTTTGTTGAAGGTGACACCGGAAGGACATAAGTTCTTGAAAAAACCGAAGTCGTTCAAGATAGTAGAAGATGCGGATTTTGATGAAGAGGAAGTGGAAGAAACTCCAATGCGGAGTGGAGCTTCGTGTGCGGTCGATCCGGTATTGTATTCCATGTTGAAAGATTTGCGTAAGAAGATGTCCAAGAAATTGGATGTTCCTCCATACGTAATATTCCAGGATCCTTCTCTTGAAGCAATGGCTACGATTTATCCGGTGACCTTGGAAGAGTTGCAGAATATCCCGGGAGTTGGAGCCGGAAAGGCCAAACGTTATGGTCAAGAATTCTGCGAACTGATTAAAAAACATTGTGACGAGAACGAAATCGACCGTCCGGAAGATTTGAGAGTACGTACGGTAGCCAACAAGTCAAAACTGAAGGTCTCCATAATTCAGAGCATCGACCGTAAGGTGGCATTGGATGACATTGCAGTGGCTAAGGGAATCGAATTCAGCGAACTGTTAGATGAGATTGAAGCCATCGTTTATTCAGGTACCAAACTGAATATTGATTATTTCCTGGAGGAAATCATGGACGAAGACCACATGCAGGATATTTATGATTATTTCAAGGAATCAACAACCGATAAGATTGATGATGCCATGGATGAGTTAGGTGACGACTATACGGAAGATGAAATCCGATTGGTGCGTATCAAGTTTATTTCAGAAATGGCCAATTGATATTAGTGGAGGATTCGTATGGATATTTGCTGTCGGGCGGTGTGTCGCATTTCACACCGCCCGATTGTTTTTTCCAGATGGAAGCTTCCTTTTTAAAAAGATGTTAATCAACCGTTTTATTCTGAATAAAATTCGTATATTTGCACGCAATAAAATCTAAAGCATAAAGCCCTATGTCATTTATTGCAGATAAAGTTGTAATGGACGGATTAACTTACGATGATGTATTGTTAATTCCGGCCTATTCTGAAGTATTACCTAAAACAGTCGAACTCACGACTAAGTTTTCACGCAACATTGAGTTGAAAATTCCGTTTGTAACTGCAGCCATGGATACAGTTACTGAATCACAGATGGCAATTGCGATTGCTCGTGAAGGCGGTATCGGTGTAATCCATAAGAACATGTCCATTCAGGAACAGGCTCGTCAGGTAGCTATCGTAAAGCGTGCTGAAAATGGAATGATTTACGACCCTGTAACCATTAAAAGAGGTTCAGTCGTAAAGGATGCACTTGATTTGATGGCTGAATACAAGATTGGAGGTATTCCTGTGGTGGATGATGAAAATTACTTGGTAGGTATCGTGACAAATCGCGATTTGCGTTTTGAAAAGGATATGAACAAGCGTATTGACGAGGTGATGACAAAAGAAAATATTGTGACTACAGAACCTGGAACAGATATGGAAACTGCTTCCAGAATCCTGCAGGAAAACAAGATTGAAAAACTTCCGGTAGTAGATAAAGACGGTAAGCTGATAGGTTTGATTACTTATAAGGATATTACCAAGGCGAAAGACAAACCAATGGCTTGCAAGGATTCTAAAGGCCGTTTGCGTGTGGCTGCCGGCGTTGGTGTGACAAACGATACTTTCGACCGTATTGAAGCGTTGGTGAATGCCGGAGCAGATGCCATTGTCATCGATACGGCTCATGGTCATTCCATGTATGTGATTGAAAAGTTAAGAGAGGCCAAGAAGCGCTTTCCCGATATTGATATTGTGGTAGGTAATGTGGCTACAGGTGAAGCAGCCAAGATGCTGGTAGAAGCAGGTGCTGATGCTGTGAAAGTGGGTATCGGTCCGGGTTCTATCTGTACCACTCGTGTGGTAGCCGGTGTAGGTGTTCCTCAGTTGACTGCGGTGTACGATGTCGCTAAAGCTTTGGAAGGAACCGGCGTTCCTTTGATTGCAGATGGTGGCTTGCGCTATTCTGGTGATGTGGTAAAAGCTTTGGCTGCTGGCGGTTATAGCGTAATGATTGGTTCTTTGGTTGCTGGTACGGAAGAATCTCCGGGTGACACGATTATTTTCAATGGTCGTAAGTTCAAATCCTATCGTGGCATGGGTTCTTTGGAAGCTATGGAGAATGGTTCAAAAGACCGTTATTTCCAGAGTGGAACCACCGATGTGAAGAAATTGGTTCCGGAAGGTATTGCTGCGCGTGTGCCTTACAAAGGTTCTTTGTATGAAGTCATCTATCAGCTGGTTGGTGGTTTGCGTGCAGGTATGGGTTATTGTGGAGCACATAACATTATGGAATTGCACAATGCGAAGTTCACTCGCATCACTAATGCCGGAGTGCTGGAAAGTCATCCGCACGATGTGGCTATTACGAGTGAAGCCCCGAACTATAGCCGTCCTCAATAATAAAAACAGTCTTTGACTTATTTATATTATAGATAATCATTCTAAACGTCAGGAAAGTTTGTGTGAGGCAGACTTGCCTGACGGCTGGAATGATTTTTTTGTTTGATGAAATTTTAAGGTTAGCCATGTGTCGACTCGTATTATTATGCTTGTATCTGATATGTGTGGGAGTGACTTCTTATGCTTATGCGGAAGAGCGGGAAGTTGTGTTTCGGATTGACGGAGAAGCGACTTCTGTGGAGGAATTTACACATTATTATACGCGGATACATGCGGTGAATGGTATTTCAACCGAGCATTTTTTACCGCATTTCTTGTATTATAAGCTGAAAGTAGCCGATGCCAAAAAGCAAGGATGGGATACGTTGCCTGATTTTCGTTTGCAGTGCAGTGTCCTACAAAATGAGATGACTGGAGAGAGAGAGTCTCACGCGCTTAAGTCTGTTCCCATGAAGTGGGTGAAATTTCGTCAGATATCTATCCTGTTGCCGCAGCATGTGTCGGCAATACAAGAACGTCAGGCAAGGCAGCGCATGGATTCAGTATATGCGGCTTTGGAAGAGGGGGCTGATTTTGAGGCCTTGGCACGCAATTATTCTTCAGGGGCCAGTGTTTCTTCTCCTTATGCAGATGGAGAATGGATTCCTGAGGTTTGTCTGGTAAAAGAATTCTCGGAGCAGTTGGATGCCTTGAAAAAAAATGACTTTTCCGCGCCGTTTTTCTCTCCGTTGGGTATTCATGTGGTTTGTCTGCTGGATTGTAAGCAAGAAGACTATCCTGCATCTAAGACTGATGTAGCCAATATTCCGAAAGAAGAGTCGGAACCTGATAATATCGAGTGGAAGCAAATCACAGAGGGCCTGCTGGCAGCTTATTGGGACAAACGTCATGTGATGGCTTCTTCAGGTAATGTCGGTAATAAAGAATTGGAGGATTATTTTGAGGCTCATAAAAAGGAATACGCATGGGAACTTCCTCATTTCAAAGGCGGTGTGGTGTTTTGCTTAAATAAAAAGGCTGCTTCTAAATTGAAGAAGAAGCTGAAGAAACTCCCCTTGAACGAATGGAAAGAGAAGATTGATGCCTTCTCGAAGGAGGATGCAAGTCTGAAAGCAGAGGTAGAGGTTGGATTGTTTCAGATAGGAAGTAATCCTTATGTCGATAAGCTGGCATTTAAGTGCGGACGTTTTACGCCTCGTACGGATTTGCCTTATACGTTTGTCTTGGGAAAACGTTTGAAGAAAGGTCCGGAAGACTTTACGGATGTACGTGGCGAAGTGCAGCGTGATTATCGTTTGTCAATGGAAAAATCCCGATTGGAAGAATTGCAGCAACGTTTCAGAATTGAAATAAACCAAGACATTTTAAAAACCGTTAATTGTAGCGGAAAAAAGTAATTAATGCCGTATCTTCGTCCTTTGTAATGTAACGGACCAAACAAATCAAATAGACAGAAAATGAATAAATTGATCATGACTGGTGTCTTGGCTTTCTTATTTGCCTTGACAGGAATAGTCCCCACTATGGCACAAGATAATGTGATTGATGAGGTAGTGTGGGTGGTCGGCGATGAAGCCATTCTGAAATCGGATGTAGAAAATGAACGCTTGAATGCACAGTATGAAGGCCGCCGTTTTGACGGTGACCCGTATTGCGTGATACCGGAAGAACTGGCAGTACAGAAATTGTTCCTCCATCAGGCCGAAATAGATAGTATCGAAGTCAGTGACCAGGAAGTATTACAGAAGGTAGAATCCCAAATTGCCTGGCTGACAGAACAGATTGGTTCGAAAGAAAAAATGGAAGAATACTATAATAAGACTTCTACACAAATTCGGGAGATGTTGCGTGAGAATATTCGTGACGGACTGACTGTACAGGAAATGCAGAAGAAAATTGTGGGAGATATCAAACTGACTCCGGCAGAAGTGAGAAACTATTTCAGTCGTCTGCCGCAGGATAGTATTCCGTTTGTACCTACACAGGTGGAAGTACAGATTATTACACGTGAACCTAAGATTAAGGAAGAAGAAATTGAACGGGTAAAGAAAGAATTGCGTGATTTTACGGAGCGTATCAATAAGGGGGAGACGACCTTTTCTACCTTGGCGCGTATGTATTCTGAAGACCCGGGTTCTGCCCGTCGTGGAGGTGAATATGGTTTTACAGGGCGTGGAGAGCTGACTCCGGAATTTGCCAATGTGGTGTTTAACCTGACAGACCCCAAGAAAATTTCGAAAGTATTCCAGACAGAATATGGTTATCACATTGCTCAGCTGATTGAGAAGCGTGGTGACCGTGTGAGTTACCGTCATATCTTGATTAAGCCGCGTGTGGATGAAAAGGAAATTGAAGCAGAACTGAATAAACTGGATACCTTGGCAAATGACATTCGTAAAGGAAAAGTGACTTTTGATGAGGCTGCTATATGGGTGTCTCAGGATAAGGATACACGTAACAACCACGGTTTGTTGGCCAACCCTCAGACTTCTACTTCCCGTTTCGAGATGCAGCAGCTGGCTGGACTGGTTTCACAGGAGGTGGCCAAGACCGTAGAAGGTATGCAGATTGGAGAGGTTTCTCAGCCGTTTACCATGATCAATGCCAAAGGTAAGGAAGTGTGTGCTATCGTCAAGTTGAAAAACCGTATTGATGGACACAAAGCTACAATTTCGGAAGACTATCAGCGTCTGAAAGATATTGTAACTGCCAATCGTAGTGAAGAAAAACTGCAGAAGTGGATTGTAGAAAAACAGAAAAATACATACGTACGAATCAATCCGTCTTGGCGTAAATGTGATTTTAAATATCCGGGATGGATTAAACAGTGATGAGACTACCTGCACATGAAACAGGAAACAGATAAAAAATCAGGCCGCGTAAGGATGCATCGTCTTCTTCCGGTCGTGGCATTTTGTTTGACCATACTGAGCCTTTCCGCTCAGGGAGGACTTTCTGTTCCTCAGCATCCGGTAAAGCAGGAAAAAACGCAGGCTTCGTCGAAACCCTCACAGAAGAAGGAAGACTCTAAACGTCCGGTGGCCAAGAGCAAGGTCTATTTGTTACATTCTGATTTGTTGCGGAAGGATGCCCAGCATCCGGATGCCCAGATTGTGACCGGTAATGTGGAGTTTCGTCATGACAGTGTGTATATGTATTGCGACAGTGCATGCTATTATGATAAAATCAGCAGTTTTGAGGCTTTTGGTAATGTGAAGATGGTACAGGGGGATACCTTGTTCCTTTATGGTGACCGTTTGTACTACGACGGACTGACTCAGATTGCAGAAATGAGATGTAACGTGCGGATGGAAAACCGTACGACTACCCTGCTGACAGATAGTTTGAATTATGACCGGGTATACAATTTAGGTTATTTCTTCGATGGAGGAACGCTGATGGACGAACAGAATGTATTGACCTCCGAATGGGGAGAATACAGTCCGCAAACCAAGCAGTCCGTTTTCAACTACAATGTGAAGCTGGTCAATCCGCAGTTCACGCTGACCTCGGATACCTTGCGTTACAATACGGCTTCTAAGATTGCCGACATCGTGGGACCTTCGGATATCTGGAGCGATGCCAATCATATTTATTCAGAAAAAGGAATTTACAATACCGTAACCGGTAAGGCTGACTTGTATGATCGGTCTGTGCTGATCAATCAAGGTAAGCAACTGACAGGAGACACGCTTTTCTATGACCGCAATACCGGAGTCGGTGAAGCATTCAGCCGGATGGTGATGACAGATACAGTCAATCGGAATATGCTGACGGGTGAATATGGTTTCTACAATGAAAAGACAGGGTATGCCTTTGCGACCGACAGTGCTGTGGCCATTGATTATTCACAGGGCGACAGTTTGTTCTTGCATGCGGATACGTTGTTGATGGAAACCTTCCATATCAATACGGATTCCATGTACCGTGAAATGCGGGCCTTCCACAAGGTACGTTTTTACCGTACAGATGTACAGGGAGTGGCCGATTCATTGGTGTTTTCTACGGTAGACAGCTGTCTGACCATGTATCGCGATCCTATTATCTGGAATAAGAACCAGCAGCTTTTGGGTGAGGTGATTAAAGTCTATATGAATGACAGTACCATCGACTGGTCGCATATCATCGGGCAGGCACTTTCTGTAGAAAGGATAGACTCCGTTTTGTACAATCAGGTGACTGGAAAGGAGATGAAATCTTACTTTGCGGGTGGTGAAATGCGTAAGACTGAGGTGATAGGCTCTGTGCGAGTGGTATATTATCCGATGGATTCTGATAGTACACTGATTGGAATGAATGTATCGGAAACCAGTAAATTGGAGATTTACCTGCAAAACCGGAAGATTGAACGGATGGTGATGAGTCCGAAATCGAACGGGGTACTGTATCCAATGACACAGATTCCGGCCGGAAAAGACCGTCTGGAAAATTTTGTCTGGTTCGATTATATCCGTCCGAAGGATAAAGCCGATATTTTCAATTGGCGTGGAAAACGGGTGGAAGACCAGTTGAAGAAGAGTGTACGCGGACCGGTAGTCTTGCCGAATGCTCGTTTGTTTGAAAATAAGAAGGAGGAATAAAATATGGGAATGTTTACAATGAGAAAACCTCGCGGATATCACCATGAATATATTTACGTGGATGAACGCAAGGAAAAGCTGCAGAAGATAGAAGAAACTGCGAAGCGCGAACTCGGAATGCTTCCTCCCAAGGAGTTTAAGCCGGAAGACATTCGTGGAAAGTTCGTGGAAGGAACGACTTACCTGAAACGCCGTAAGGAAAGCGGGCGTAAACCTCTGAGTTATGGAGTCATGTTTGTGGCCATTGTTGTTTTGCTTTATATTTTACATTATCTGATTACAGGAGAATTTACATTATGACCTCGGGAGATGTAATCCGTTTGTTGCCGGATTCGGTAGCTAACCAGATTGCGGCCGGTGAGGTGATACAACGTCCTGCATCTGTCATAAAAGAGCTGGTGGAAAACGCCGTAGATGCCGGTGCAAAGAATATCGAAGTGCTGGTGACCGATGCTGGAAAGACTTGCATACGGGTAATTGACGACGGGAAGGGCATGTCGGAAACGGATGCCCGAATGGCTTTTGAGCGTCATGCTACCTCTAAAATCCGGGAAGCGGCCGATTTGTTCGCCCTGCATACCATGGGGTTTCGGGGTGAGGCTTTGGCTTCCATTGCGGCTGTGGCACAGGTGGAACTGAAAACCTGCTGCAAGGAGGACGGTTTGGGTACTTATATCCAGATTTCTGGTTCTCAGGTGGAGAAGCAGGAGCCTGTGGCATGTCAGCACGGCAGCGATTTCTCGGTAAAGAACCTGTTTTTTAACGTGCCTGCCCGCCGGAAGTTTCTGAAATCCAATCAGACAGAACTGAGTAATATTGTGGCCGAATTTGAACGGATTGCCTTGGTTAATCCGGACATTTCTTTTGTATTGAGTCATAATGGTACAGAGATGTTGAATTTACCGGCCATTCCGTTGCGTCAGCGTATTATGGGTGTGTTTGGGAAGAAACTGAATCAGGAACTTTTATCGCTGGATGTCAATACCACGATGGTGAAGATTTACGGATATATCGGTCGTCCGGAATCTGCCCGTAAGAAAGGGGCTCGCCAGTTCTTCTTTGTGAATGGACGTTACATGCGGCACCCCTATTTTCATAAGGCGGTGGCCAGTGCCTATGACAACCTGATTCCGGTGGGAGAGCAGGTTTCTTATTTTATTTATTTTGAGGTGGCTCCTTCGGATATCGATGTCAATATTCATCCCACCAAAACGGAAATCAAGTTTGAAAACGAACAGGCCGTATGGCAGATACTTTCTGCGGCGGTGAAGGAAACCTTAGGCCGTTTCAATGCGGTACCTTCCATCGATTTCGATACGGAGGGTATGCCGGATATTCCAGCCTTTGAAAATTCTCCTTATAGTGTGGCTCCTCCGCCTACCAGCTTTGATCCTTCTTATAATCCGTTTAACACTTCGGCTGTACCTCCTTCTACTTATTCCTCTGCTTCCAGTGGACGGGTAGAAGCTTCTCCCTCTTTTGAGGGAGGACAGGAATGGAAACCCGTTTCGAGTGAACGGGAAACTACCGTACGTTCGTCGATGAATCGGCGGGAATCGGTACCCGATTTTGGACGGAGCGGCAACTATACTCCTTCGTTTGGAGGACATAAAAACCGGGTAGAATGGGAGCCTTTGTTTGAAGGGCTGGAACGGTCGCACGAGGAGCCGTCGGATACGGTGGAAGAAGAACCGAAGCCATTAGAAACGACGAACTGGGAAGAAGCATCGGCCGAACCCATGCTGTCGATAGCCGAAGAGGAAAACAAAGAAAGAGTGCCGCTGGAGAATTCTATGCGTCATTATCAGTATAAAGCCAGTTTCATACTGACCTCAGTCAAGTCTGGGTTGATGATTATCAACCAGCAGCGGGCCCATGTGCGGATTCTTTTTGACCGCTATATGGCGCAGATAGAAAACCGGAAGAATGCGTCCCAGCGGATGCTTTTCCCGGATATGGTACATTTCTCGCCGTCTGAAGTTCCGGTACTTGAGGAATTTATGGACGACTTGAATGCGTTGGGTTTTGAACTCAGTAGTCTGGGAGGAGGAACGTACGCCATCAACGGGGTTCCGGCAGGTATTGAAGGACTGAATCCCGAGAAGCTTGTGACGGATATGGTACATACAGCCATTGAAAAGGGCTGCAAGGTGAAGGAGGAAGTGCAGAGTATGCTGGCTCTTTCTTTGGCAAAAGCCGCCGCTATCGTACCGGGGCAGATTTTGACCGACGAAGAAATGAACCGGCTGGTCGACGACTTGTTTGCCGTGTCTACTCCGAATTATACACCCGATGGAAAGACGGTGCTGGCTGTACTGAAAGAAGAAGATTTGGAAAAGATGTTTAAGTAGGACGTACGGTCAGGAAAGTAAAAAAGGTCGTTATAAACAAAGAGATCCCTCTATTTTTGCTTGTTACAGAGACAAGGTTAAAAATAGAGGGATTTTTTCTTTGCATAAGAGGTACAAAGGATATTTTTGAGGGAAGAATGGAACGAAAAAGGAAAATCTGAACAGTCCCTCCTCTTTTCTGAATAATCGCGTAAGTACCTGACAGACTATCTTTGCTTCAGATTAAGAAACGAAAAAAACATGAAGCAATTAGTAGTCATTTTAACTTCCTTGTTCGCGTGGTTACCTGTTTTTGCGCAGCGTACACTCACGTTGGAAGAATGCTTGAGAATAGGCATCGAGAACAATCTCTCGCTGGCTGGCAACCGCAACGAGATGCGGAAAGCCAAGCATCTGCTCAGCGAGAATCGGGCGAAGTTGTTGCCGCAAGTCAGTGCGGTAGCCGGGTTTAACGATAACTTTAATCCTCCCGTATCAGTTACCGACGGTTCGGCATACGGCAATCTTTACAACGTGACCAAGACGCTGCAATACAATGCGTCGGCAGGTTTGCAGTTGCAGATGCCGCTTTACAATCAGACGGTATATACTGCCATTGACATTGCCCGCACGATGAACGAACTGAACCGCCTGTCGTATGAAAAAGCTCGGGAAGACTTGATTCTGCAAATCAGCAAGATGTATTACCTGGGGCAGAACACGGTGGAACAGTTGGACCTGATTCAGGAAAACCGGGTGCGGTTGCAGGAGTTGCGCGATATAACCCAGGCATTCTTCGACAATGGCATGGCTATGGAGGTGGATGTGAAGCGGGTCAATATCAACTTGGAGAACCTGCAGGTGCAGTATGATAATGCGAAGTCGATGCTGGTGCAGCAATTGAACCTGTTGAAATACGTGATGGATTATCCGGCGGAAGAGGAGATTGCCTTGACACCGGTGAATCCGGAACAGGTGGAGTCAGTTTCGTTGACCGGACTTCGCAGCGACTTGTATGAGTTGCAGCTTCTGGAGTCGCAAGAGAAATTGGCCGGGCAGCAGAAAGATTTGATTCGTCAAGGCTATCTTCCTTCGCTGAGCCTGACCGGAAGCTGGATGTATTCGGCATATACTGACAAGGCCCGTCATTGGTTTCATTCCGGCCCTTCCAACCACTGGTATCCGTCCAGCGGGTTGGGGCTGACTCTCCGTGTGCCGATTTTCGACGGACTGGACAAGCGGGCGCGCATCCGGAAGGCTCGGATTGACGAGGAGAACGCCCGGCTGAATTACGAGAATATGCGGAAGAACATGGAGACGCAGTATCTGAATGCCACGAACGACCTGATGAACAACCAGCGTAATTTCCAGAAGCAGAAAGACAATTACCTGCTGGCCGAAGAGGTCTATCAGGTGACGACTGACCGCTACCGGGAGGGTATCGCTTCCATGACGGAAGTCCTTCAGGACGAAATGCGCATGAGCGAGGCACAGAACAATTACCTCAGCGCACACTACAACTATCAGGTGGCCAACCTGACCTTGCTGAAACTGACCGGACAATTGGACCGCTTGTTTCAGACAAATACGACTCATTGATTCACTCTTAAACTATTTTGTATATGAAAACTTCCAATCATACGCTTCAGGAAAAAGCCTTGAAATTGAAAAAACAACGTCGCCGCCAGATACTGGCAAGTCTTTTGGGAATCGTTCTCCTTTTGTGGGGAGTGGTCGAAGTGGTCTGCATGTTTCTGGACTACAAGCATACGGAAACGAGCAACGACGCACAGGTGGAACAATATATCTCTCCGGTAAACCTGAGAGCATCGGGATACATCAAGAAAATCTATTTTACCGAGCATCAGCAAGTACATAAAGGAGATACGCTCCTGGTGTTGGACGACCGGGAATACCGGATTCGGGTGATGGAGGCAGAGGCCGCACTGAAAGATGCGATGGCGGGAGCTACCGTGATGGATGCCACCTTGCAGACCACGCAGACTACGGCTTCGGTCTATGAGGCTTCGATTGCTGAAATCGAGATTCGGCTGGCCAAGCTGGAGAAAGACCGTCAGCGGTACGAGAATCTGGTAAAGCGCAATGCGGCGACTCCGATTCAGCTGGAACAGATTGAAACGGAATACGAGGCTACCCGCAAGAAACTGGAAGCTACCCGACGTCAGCAGCGAGCAGCCATGTCGGGTATCAAAGAGGTATCTAACCGGAAGGAGAGTACGGAGGCTGCCATACAGCGGGCAAAAGCAGCTTTGGAGATGGCCCGACTGAACCTGTCGTATACCGTAGTGGTGGCTCCTTGTGACGGAAAACTGGGGCGCCGGGCTTTGGAAGAAGGACAGTACATCACTGCCGGACAAAGTGTGACCTATATTCTGCCGAATAGTCAGAAGTGGATTGTGGCCAATTACAAGGAAACGCAGGTGGAAAACCTGAAGTTGGGGCAGGAAGTACGGATTGCCGTCGATGCCCTCAGTGACCGGGAGTTTACCGGAAAGATTACGGCCATCTCCGGAGCCACTGGTTCCAAGTATTCGCTGGTACCTACCGACAATTCTGCCGGCAACTTTGTCAAAATTCAGCAGCGTATTCCGGTACGCATTGATTTCACGGATTTGTCCGAGGAAGACAATGCCCGTCTGGCTGCCGGTATGATGGTGGTCGTCAAGGCCAAATTGTGAGTGTCACGTTTTCAAGGATTTCTTTAAAAGTAGAATTATGCCTTCCTGTCCTAAAAATTATCCGTTTTATAACTGGGTGCCCAAACCGCTGGGCATCCTGATTCTGGTCCTGCTTTTTGTGCCGATTCTGACGGCTAGCGGGGTTTATACTGCCAACAGTGGGGAAATGCTCAGTGGACTGGGCATCCAGTCGGAACATATTCAGTTTGTCGGTTTTCTCACTTCTGTGGGAATGGCAGCCTTTTCGCCCTTCTTCTACGGGCTGGTGTGCCTCCGTCGGGAAAAGATGATGTGCATCGTAGGTTTTTCTTTGCTTTACCTGCTGAGTTACGTCTGTGCCAAGACCGACAGTATTTATGTGCTGGCTGTCTGTAGTGTGGTGATGGGATTTCTGCGGATGGTGCTGATGATGGTCAACCTGTTTACGCTGATCAAGTATGCGTTCGGGATGGAGGCCACCCGCAACATTACGCCGGGAAATGATCCTGTGGATGCAGAAGGATGGGACAGGCTGGACGGTGAGAAAAGCGTCAGCATGCCGACCATCTACCTGTTTTTTATGATTCTCGGACAGTTAGGCACTTCGCTGACCGCCTGGCTGGCATACGAATATGAATGGCAGTACGTCTATTATTTCATGATGGGGGCTTTGTTGCTTTCCATATTGGTGGTATTTGTCACCATGCCTTATCATACCTATGTGTCGCGCCGTTTTCCCATCACTTTCCGGAAATTCGGGAGTGTGGTGATATTTTGTCTGATGTGTGCTTCGGTGATTTACGTGCTGGTGTATGGCAAGGTGCTCGACTGGTATGATGACCCTTCTATCTGTTGGGCTACGGGGAGTGCCGTGTGCTTTACGGTTCTCTTTGTGTATATGGAAAAGAAACAGTATTCTCCGTATTTCTTGATGGACATCTTCAAGCTGCGTTCCATCCGGATGGGTATCCTACTGTTCCTGTTGCTGATGATTTTCAATTCCAGCGCTTTGTTTGTGAACGTGTTTACCGGAGTCGGGATGAAAATCGACAACTGGCAGAATGCGGCATTGAACAACTGGAGCATGGCGGGATATTTCATCGGCTGTGTCATTGCCGTCATGCTGGGGCGTAAGGGAGTACATTTGAAATACTTGTTCTCGTTGGGTTTCGTATTGATTGGACTTTCGGCCCTGTTCATGTACTTTGAGGTACAGACTGCCGGCTTGTATGAGCGGATGAAGTATCCGGTCATTATCCGGGCTACGGGGATGATGCTGCTGTATTCGCTGACGGCGGTGTATGCTAACCAGCGGATGCCCTATAAGTATCTCTCTACCTGGATTTGCATTATGCTTACCGTACGGATGGTGCTGGGCCCCGGCATCGGTACGGCTTTGTATACGAACGTGATGCAACACCGTCAGCAGCATTATGTCACCTGTTTCGCACAGAATCGCGACCGACTGAATCCGGAAGTGTCGGCTTCCTATGCGCAGACGGTACAAGGCATGCAGTATCAGGGTAAGAGCGGACAGGAGGCCGAACAGATGGCGGCGATGTCGGCCAAGGGAACGGTGCAGGTACAGGCCACTCTGTCGGCAGTCAAGGAGATGTCCGGCTGGACTTTTTACGGTTGTTTGGGCTGTGCAGTCTTTCTTCTGCTGATTCCTTGGAAGAAAAGGAAGTTGGACTGTATTTCTGTTTCTTGAAGATAGTCATGCGTCACGGGGAGGCTTTTCGTTTCTTAATCTATATTTTCGGTGGGGAATAGCTGCGAAGCTTCTGCCGTGACGCTTTTTTGTGTATCTTCGTATCATTAAACGAAAGTAAGAACTTAAATCTGGGGTTATGAATACACAGGAAGCACGTTTGATGAGACTGAACCAGTCGCTGGTGGAGCGCAGGGATATTTGTTGCTCTGAAGGCACGGTGGACACATTCCCGCCGGTATTGCAGAGGACTTTCCGGATGGATTATTTGGGACTGATTGTCTGTGAGCAGGGAAGTTTCCAGTTCACTTTGGACCGGAAACCGTTTACGGCGAAGGCGGGAGAGACGGTTTTCTTGTCTGAAGACACGGAGTTTTGTGCAGGGACGTGTACGGAGGATTTGCGGGTGGATTTTTTATTTTATCGGGTAGACCCTATCCGGGAACTGCTGGGCAGTTCGGTGGTGGCCATGCATCTTTATGCCACGCTGACTCCGGAACCTTGTTATGTGTGGGCCACAGGGGAAGAAGAAGATATTGCCCGTTATATCACACTGATCAGCCGTTACCGGCATGCCGCGGATAATCCTTTCGGCAATCACGAACGGAAGCTGTTGCTGCTGGCCTTGACCTATCGCCTCTGTGCCATTTACAGCCGTCGGCTGATGGAAGAGAATCAGGTGGCCGGACACAAGATTGACACTTTTATTCAGTTGATTCGTTTGATTGAAAAATATTACAAGCAAGAGAGGGGAGTGGCCTTTTATGCCGACAAACTGTGTCTGTCGCCTAAATATCTTTCCGCTTTGTCAAAATCGGTGTGCGGATATACGGTACAGGAATTGGTATTTCGGGCCATCATTCGCCGGAGCATGCTCTTGCTGAAGAATTCAAACAAGCCAATTCAGGAAATATCGGATGAGTTTCATTTTCCAAATGCTTCTGCCTTCGGAACTTTTTTCAAAAAGGCTACTGGATTATCTCCCTTGCATTATCGGTGTGCTGAAGAGGAGGGAGTAACAGATGCTTAAACTTTATATCTCTGATTCCGAGTGGTTTAGGATGGATGGAATACCTCGAAAAAAACGCCTTTGCGTTTGAAGGAAAACGTAAGTTCGTTTTACCTGAAACGCAAAGGCGTTTTGTCTCAAACGTAAGTGCGTTTCAGTCTAAACGCACTTACGTTTTTTTAGGTCCTCAAAAAACTGCTGAGAAAGCCTCTACAGGCTCCTGATTTACCTTCTTTTATTTGTATTCCTGCCAGCTCTTTATTTGTATCTCATCTTGTTTCATGTGGCAGAAAGCTTCGATGAATGCTTTGGCCAGACGGGCGTTGGTAATTAGCGGAATGTTGTGGTCGATGGCGCCACGGCGGATACGGTATCCGTTGGTGAGTTCCCGTTTGGTATGGTTTTTCGGGATGTTCACAATCAACTCAAACTTGTGTTCCGCAATCATCTTCATCACGTTGTTTTCGGCATGCGGACGTTCATCGGGCCAGAACACCGGAGTGGTCGGAATGCCGTGCGAGTTCAGGAAGGCAGCCGTGCCGGCAGTGGCATACAGGTCGTATCCTTTCTGATGCAGCATGTGGCTAGCATCCAGCAAGTCTACTTTCGACTTGGTGGCACCGGAAGAGAACAATACCGATTTCTTCGGAATCTTATATCCGGTAGCGATCATGGCGTTCAGCAAGGCTTCGTCAAAGTCATCACCCAGACAGCCTACTTCTCCCGTAGACGACATGTCGACACCCAATACCGGGTCGGCATTCTGCAGACGGGCGAACGAGAACTGGGAGGCCTTGACTCCAATCCAGTCGATGTCGAACGCCAGTTTGTCGGGACGCACGTACGGAGCATCGAGCATGATGCGGGTGGCCGTTTCGATGAAGTTGCGTTTCAACACCTTCGATACGAACGGGAAGCTGCGGGAAGCACGCAGGTTACATTCAATCACTTTCACATCGTTGTTCTTGGCCAGATACTGGATGTTGAACGGACCCGAAATGTTGAGTTCCTTGGCAATCTTGCGGCTGATTTTCTTAATCTGGCGGGCCGTCGCAAAATAAATGTGCTGTGCGGGGAATACCAGAGTGGCGTCACCGGAGTGGACTCCCGCATATTCGATGTGTTCCGAAATGGCGTATTCCACAATCTCTCCGTTCTGTGCCACGGCATCGAATTCGATTTCCTTGGTTTCCTGCATGAACTGCGATACGACCACCGGATATTCTTTGGACACTTCACTGGCCATTTGCAGGAAGCGTTCCAGTTCCTCCTGGTCGTAGCATACATTCATGGCCGCCCCGGAGAGCACGTACGACGGCCGAACCAATACCGGATAACCTACTTTCTTCACGAACTCTTTCACGTCGTCCAGGCTGGTCAGTTCCTGCCAAGCCGGTTGGTCGATGCCCAGCTGGTCGAGCATGGCCGAGAACTTGTTGCGGTTTTCCGCCCGGTCAATGGAAATCGGAGAGGTTCCGAGTACCGGTACCGACTGGCGATACAGTTTCATGGCCAGGTTGTTCGGAATCTGTCCGCCCACGGAAACGATGACACCGCGAGGCTGTTCCAAGTCGATGACATCGAGTACCCGTTCGAAGGAAAGTTCATCGAAGTACAGACGGTCGCACATGTCGTAGTCGGTAGATACCGTTTCCGGGTTGTAGTTGATCATGATGGATTTGTAGCCTAACTTACGGGCGGTCTGGATGGCATTCACCGAGCACCAGTCAAATTCTACGGACGAGCCGATACGGTAGGCACCCGAACCGAGGACGATGACCGATTTCTCATTCTTATAATAATTGACATCGTAACCTTCCACGGCATACGTCATATACAGGTAGTTGGTCAGTTCCGGATGTTCGGAAGCCACCGTGTTGATGCGTTTCACTGCCGGCAGGATACCCAGCTTCTTGCGGTAGGCACGTACTTGCAGGTTCTCTTTCTCCATGTTTCCTTGCGTGGGCTTCAGTACGAAGCGGGCAATCTGGAAATCGGAGAAGCCCATTACCTTGGCCTGACGGAGCACGTCGGCCGGAAGTTCTTCAAGTGAGTTATATTCGGACAGCTTATGTTTGTAGTCGACAATGTTTTTCAGTTTGCCGATGAACCACGGGTCAATCTTGGTCAGTTCGTAGATGCGCTCGATGGAATAACCTTCTTCCAGCGCCTGTGCGATGGCGAAGATACGCAGGTCGGTCGGGTTGGCTAGTTCGTCGTCCAGGTTCGTGAAGCGGGTATGGTCATTGCCCACGAAGCCGTGCATGCCCTGACCAATCATACGCAGGCCTTTCTGGATAATTTCTTCAAACGTCCGTCCGATGGACATGATTTCACCCACTGACTTCATGCTGGAGCCGATGCGATGGGATACGCCTGCAAACTTGTTGAGGTCCCAGCGCGGAATCTTGCAAATCAGGTAATCCAGTTGAGGCGCTACGTAAGCCGAGTTGGAAGTCCCCATTTCGCCGATTTCATCCAAGGTATAGCCCAAGGCAATCTTGGCGGCCACGAAAGCTAATGGGTAACCGGTGGCCTTGGAAGCCAGGGCGGAAGAACGGCTCAGGCGGGCATTTACCTCAATGATGCGGTAGTCGTTGGTTTCGGCATGGAAGGCATACTGGATGTTACATTCACCCACAATGTTCAAATGGCGGATACATTGTTTCGACAAATCTTGCAGCATGCTGACTTGTTCTTCGGTCAGTGAGCAGGTGGGAGCCACCACGATGGATTCTCCGGTGTGGATGCCCAGCGGGTCGAAGTTTTCCATGCTGGCCACGGTGAAGCAATGGTCGTTGGCATCGCGGATGACCTCGAACTCGATTTCTTTCCAGCCTTTCAGGGATTCTTCCACCAGAATCTGCGGAGAGAAGGTGAAGGCACTTTCAGCCAGTTCGATGAATTTTTCCTCATCGGGGCAGATGCCGCTTCCCAAGCCGCCCAGGGCATAGGCCGAACGGATCATGACCGGATAGCCGATGGTGCGTGCTGCCTCGAGGGCATCCCGCATGTTTTCCACTGCCCGGCTGACAGGGGTTTTAAGAGGTACTTCATCAAGCTTTTTGACAAACAGGTCGCGGTCTTCGGTGTACATGATGGCATCCACTGAAGTGCCCAGCACTTCCACGCCATATTCTTTCAGCACGCCTGTTTGATAAAGTTCCGTACCGCAGTTCAGGGCTGTCTGTCCGCCGAAAG
Organism: uncultured Bacteroides sp.; assembly: GCA_900552075.1. Taxonomy (GTDB): domain Bacteria; phylum Bacteroidota; class Bacteroidia; order Bacteroidales; family Bacteroidaceae; genus Phocaeicola. The sequence continues at coordinate 288,886 of URYL01000002.1, forward strand.
CCAGCAGAATGCCGTCTGGACGTTCCTTCTTGATGATTTCAGTTACGAAATACGGAGTCACGGGCAGAAAGTAGACTTGGTCGGCAATGCCTTCCGAGGTCTGGATGGTGGCAATATTGGGATTGATGAGGACGGAACGGATACCTTCTTCGCGCAATGCTTTCAAAGCTTGCGAACCTGAATAGTCGAACTCTCCGGCTTGTCCGATTTTCAGTGCGCCTGATCCGAGAACCAGGACTTTTTTCAATTCTTTCTTCATGGTTATAGATAAATTGGTGTTTTTCTCAAAGGTTGTTTGCGTCCGGCGGCAGTTTTTGTCGTGGAGGACTACTTGCAAAGAAACGATTTATTTTGAAGAAAACAAAGGATTTATCCTTATAGTAAGCACTTTATTTTTCTTTTAATGATGCGGCTTTGTACCATAAATCTTTATTTGATAGATGTCTGTTAATATTTTCGTTCGAATAGCTATCTTTGCAAAAGACTTCAAGGTTGTAATTAATAATTGATTATTTTAGATAGAGCATATTATTTATGGATACAAAATCAAAATCTTTATTGGCTACAAGTATTATTTTGTTGACTTTAATATTAGACCAGGTTATTAAAATAATAGTGAAAACTAATTTCTATTATGGAGAAAGTGTTTGTGTTACTGATTGGTTCTATTTTACTTTCGTAGAAAATATGGGTATGGCATTCGGTATGCAAGTTATGCCTAAAGTTGTTCAGACAATGATGCGGCTTGTATTTTCTGGCTTTATATTATGGTATATTATATTACTTGTGAAAGCGAATTTTAAGAATGGTTATATCATTTGTGTTTCTTTGATTTTTGCTGGAGCTATAGGAAATGTTCTTGATAGTATATTTTATGGAGTGATTTTTAGTGAAAGCACTTATACCGACGTAGCAACTTTTGTTCCTGTTGGTGAAGGCTATGCAGATTGGTTTTATGGTAAAGTAGTAGATATGTTTTATTTTCCTTTACTGGAATTTGACTGGCCTTCTTGGATGCCTTTTATCGGTGGAAAGCATTTTATCTTTTTTTCTCCGGTATTTAATTTTGCAGATGCTGCCATAAGTGGTGGTACGATAGCTTTATTGATATTTTATCCTAAAATGTTCGGTGAAAGTTTTCTTGTGTTTAAAAAGACTGTTGCTTCTGAAAGAAAAGATTTGAATGCTTGAAATGAACATACGATTGTTTTTATAAAATGATAGATTGAATTTGTAAAACGCTATAGATATTTTGTATTTTTGCGCTAAAATAAAAATGTATGAAAAAGGAAAAGATTATTTTGACCGGTGACCGCCCTACCGGTAAATTACATATCGGCCACTACGTGGGTTCGTTGCGCCGACGTGTGGAGTTGCAGAATTCAGGACTTTACGACAAAATCTTTGTGTTCGAGGCCGACGGACAGGCGTTGACCGACAACATAGACAATCCGGAAAAGGTGCGTCAGAACGTGATTGAAGTGGCATTGGACTATTTGTCTGTGGGACTTGACCCGGAAAAGTCTACCATTTTTATCCAGTCGCAGATTCCGGAACTGTGCGAATTGAGTTTCTATTACATGGACTTGGTCACGGTATCCCGCTTGCAGCGTAACCCGACGGTGAAGACCGAAATCCAGATGCGTAACTTTGAAACCAGCATTCCGGTGGGCTTCTTTACTTATCCTATCAGTCAGGCTGCCGACATCACTGCCTTTAAGGCGACTACTGTGCCGGTGGGAGAAGACCAGGAGCCGATGATTGAACAGACGCGTGAGATTGTACGCCGCTTCAACCATATTTATGGTGAAACATTGGTGGAACCGGAAATCCTGTTGCCGGACAATGCCGCTTGTCTGCGTTTGCCGGGAACAGACGGTAAGGCTAAGATGAGCAAATCGTTGGGCAACTGCATCTACTTGTCGGATGCTGCAGACGAAGTGGAGAAGAAAGTAAAGAGCATGTACACCGACCCCACTCATATCAAGGTGACTGACCCGGGTAAACTGGAAGGCAACTGCGTGTTCACTTATTTGGATGCATTCTGCCGTCCGGAACATTTTGGCCGTTATTTGCCGGAATATGCCAGTCTGGACGAGCTGAAAGCACACTACACCCGTGGCGGACTGGGCGACATGAAGGTGAAGAAATTCCTCGCTGCCGTCATGCAGGAAGAACTGGAACCTATCCGTGCGCGCCGTAAGGAATTTGAAAAAGACATTCCGGCTGTATATGACATGTTGAAGAAGGGTTGTGAGGTTGCCCGTGAGGCTGCTGCCCAGACCATGGACGAGGTACGCCGTGCCATGAAAATCAACTATTTTGACGATGCCGCACTGATTGAAGAGCAGGCAAAACGCTTTGCAGAGCAATAAGAATATGGAAATAGAGGAACTATATAACCGCTTTACGGAATGTAACGGATTGACGACCGACAGCCGCCATTGTCCGGAGGGTTCTATGTTTCTGGCCCTGAAAGGAGAAACATTCAACGGGAATGCTTTTGCAGCCCAGTCGTTGGCACAGGGCTGCCGCTATGCGGTGGTCGATGAACCGCAATATGCTTCCCCCGAGAATCCGCGGATTATTTTAGTGGACAACTGTTTGGATACCTTGCAGAAGCTGGCCAACTATCACCGTCGCCGGTTAGGTACCCGCATGATCGGGGTAACCGGTACGAACGGAAAGACGACCACGAAAGAACTGATTGCGACCGTACTGGGTGAGAAGTTCAAGGTGCTTTACACGCAAGGGAACTTCAACAACCACATCGGGGTGCCTCTGACGTTGTTGCGTCTGAAGCCGGAACATGAGATGGCGGTCATCGAAATGGGGGCCAACCATCCTGGAGAAATCAAGACCTTGGTTCACATTGCCGAGCCGGATTATGGTATCATTACCAATGTGGGGAAGGCCCATCTTCAGGGATTCGGTTCCTTTGAAGGGGTCATCCGCACCAAAGGAGAATTGTATGATTTCTTGCGTGAAAAGGAAAATTCCACCATCTTTATCCAAAACGAGAATCCTTACCTGAACAAGATTGCTGCTGGCTTGACGTGCGTTCGTTACGGACAGGCTCCGGGGCTGGATGTGACGGGTAAAGTGGTAGCTTGTTCGCCGTTCCTGCATTTCAGCTGGACGGCTGAAGGTACTTCTCACGAAGTACAAACGCATCTGATAGGTTCCTACAATTTGGACAATGCCTTGGCCGCGGTAACCATCGGTCGTTATTTCGGGGTAGAGGATGCAAAAATCTGTCATGCATTGTCTTCGTATGTACCGCAGAACAACCGCTCACAGTTGGTACACACTGCTTCCAATACCTTGATTGTGGATGCCTACAATGCCAACCCCACCAGTATGATGGCGGCATTGGAAAACTTCCGTCAGATGGAGGCGGCGCACAAGGTGGCTATTTTGGGCGACATGAAGGAACTCGGAGAAGGAAGTCACGAGGAACACCAGAAGGTGGTCGACTTTTTGAAAGAATGCGGATTTGAACGGGTGATGCTAGTCGGTCCGGAATTTGGAGGTACTGCCTCTTCTTTCGAGCATTATAAAGATGTGAAAGAAGTAGAAGCCCTGTTGGCAGCTCATCCTTTGCAAGGATGTTGTATCTTGGTAAAAGGCTCTAACAGCATGAAGTTAAGCGAGCTTCCGGCTAGCCTATAACATAAAAAACGCTTTTAAGCGTAGAGTCCATATTCGGGAGAAAGTCTCTGGAATATGGACTTTTTTTGTCGGTTTGAGGATGAAATGTATAGCAGGGTGTCATAATTCTTGCAAAAAAGGAGTTATATGGTGTATTTAAGTTCTTTTGCTCGTTTTTTTCTCCTTCCTTGACGAGATTTTTATCCTTTCCTTTCGCTGAAAGTCTTATTTTTGCAAAAAGAACTTAAACACATAGGCTATGAAGCACATATTTTTATTTCTGATGGGATTCCTTGTCTGGGAAGGACTGTGGGCACAACGGCTGGTAGAGGTCGCAGAGGGCTATAGTTCCACGTCTGTGAATACGGCTGTATTCCGCAACAGCCCACTGGTGACGGACAAGGGTACGCAATACATATCTTATTATGATGCGGACGGTTATCTGGTGGTAGGTAAACGTGCTTTGGGTATGGAGAACTGGACGTTGCATCGCAGCCAGTATAGAGGAAACGTGGCCGACGCACACAATGTTATCAGCATGATGGTAGACGGAGACGGTTATTTGCATCTTTCTTTTGACCACCACGGACATAAATTAAATTATTGCAGAAGTACAGCTCCTGGCGTGCTGACCTTGGGAGAAAAAGAGCCGATGACCGGGAAGGACGAGGATGATGTGACTTATCCGGAGTTTTATCGGATGCCCAACGGTGATTTGTTGTTTGCTTATCGTTCGGGGGCTTCCGGGCGGGGAAATCTGGTGTTGAACCGTTATGACTTGAAGAACCGCAAGTGGGCTCGTGTGCAGGATATCCTGATTGATGGGGAGAACCTGCGGAATGCCTACTGGCAGCTGTATATGGATGAGGCCGGGGTGATTCATCTGTCATGGGTGTGGCGTGAAACGTGGATGGTAGAAACCAACCACGACCTTTGCTATGCGTATTCTCCCGATGAAGGAAAAACGTGGTATAAGTCGACCGGCGAAAAATATACGCTTCCTATCCGGAAGGACAATGCGGAGTATGCTTGTTACATTCCGCAGAACAGTGAGCTGATTAACCAAACCAGTATGTGTACCGATGCGGAGGGACATCCGTATATCGTGACTTATTGGAGGGACGCGGACAGTGAGGTGCCTCAATACCGGTTGGTTTGGAACGATGGTAAAGGCTGGCAGAACCGTCAGATAATGAACCGGTCACAAGGATTTACCTTGAAAGGTGGGGGCACGAAGATGATTCCGATTTCCCGGCCACGTCTTGCAGTAGATGGAGGAAAGGCTTATTTTATGTTCCGTGATGCAGAACGTGGAAGTAAGGTCTCAATGGCCTACACCGATGATGTGAAGTCGGGAGAATGGCAGGTGAAAGATTTGACCGATTTCTCGGTGGATGCCTGGGAGCCCAGTTATGATACGGAGTTATGGAAAGCACAGAAAAAGTTGCATGTGTTTGTGCAGGAAACACGTCAGGGCGACGGAGAAAGAGTAAAGACTTCCACAGCTACTCCCATTTATGTATTGGAAATTGATTAATCTCAAAATAAAACTATGAAACAAACAGGTAAATTTTTATTGGCTTGTGTGATGGGACTGTGCGCCGTGTCGGCAGGGGCCAAGGATTCTGAGGCTGTTCAAGTCCGGAAGATGATCGAGAAAGTAAATCAGCATTGGCAGGTGGAGCATTCGCCGGAGGTACGTGCGTTTTGGGACAATGCCGTATATCATACTGGAAATATGGAAGCGTATTTCCTGACTGGAAATGAAACGTATCGTACTTATTCGGAAACATGGGCCAACTACAATCAGTGGAAAGGAGCCAAGAGTGACAACCGGGCAGAGTGGAAATATTCCTACGGGGAGTCGGATGAATACGTGCTCTTCGGCGATTATCAGATTTGTTTCCAGACGTATGTCGATTTGTATAACTTAGCTCCGGAAGATCGGAAAATCCGTCGGGCCCGTGAAGTGATGGAATATCAGATGAGTACCTCACAGAATGATTACTGGTGGTGGAGCGATGCGCTCTATATGGTCATGCCCGTGATGACTAAATTATATAAGGTGACGCATAACACACAGTATTTGGATAAGCTGTATGCATATCTGCAACATTCCGACAGCATCATGTTCGACAAGGACGAAAACTTGTATTACCGGGATGCGAAATACGTCTATCCCAAGCATACCACAGCCAACGGAAAGAAGGATTTCTGGGCCAGAGGAGATGCTTGGGTACTGGCCGGACTGGCCAAGGTGTTGAAAGATATGCCGGAAAGTTATGTGCATCATTCGTTTTTTGTGAATAAGTTTCAGCACATGGCCCAGGCCGTAGCGGCCATTCAGCAGCCGGAAGGATACTGGACGCGCAGCATGATGGATCCGGATTTTGCTCCGGGGCCGGAATCCAGCGGTACGGCGCTGTTTACCTACGGCTTTTTGTGGGGTATCAACAATGGGTATTTAGCAGAAGATACTTATTTGTCGGTGGTAAAGAAAGCATGGCACTATTTGTCAAAGAAAGCACTTCAGAAAGATGGTACGGTGGGGTATGTACAACCGATTGGGGAGAAGGCGATTCCCGGACAAGTGCTCGATGCCAATTCTACGGCAAATTTCGGAGTCGGGGCCTTCTTGCTGGCAGCCTGTGAATATGTACGTTATCTGGAAGCTCCGCAGACTGCCGACCGTGCTTACTGGTGCGATTTGGCGTATCGGATGGCGTCTCCCGTATTGCGCAATATGGCCAAGGGAGAATTGCAGAAGAACATGCAGCTGGAGGTCAGTCCTACTTGGGACGGACGCAACAAGAAAGTGGCTTACATGGAGACCTTTGGACGCCTGATGGCCGGCATCGCTCCCTGGCTCACTTTGCCGGATGATGATACGGAAGAAGGCAAGATGCGCAAGGAACTGCGTGAATGGGCGTTGAAGAGTTACGCCAACGCTGTGGACCCGCAGAGCCCGGATTATCTGCTGTGGCGTCAGGAAGGACAGACTCTGGTGGACGGGGCGTATGTGGCCGAAAGTTTCCTCCGTGCCTACGACCAGCTGTGGATGCCGTTGGATGAAATCACCAAGAAGCGTTACATCGAAGAGTTCCAGCAGCTGCGCCGAATTGATCCGCCTTATACTAACTGGTTGCTGTTTTCGTCTACCATTGAAAGTTTTCTGGCTAAGGCGGGAGTAAAGTTTGATGAATACCGGGTGAACTCCGCCATTCGTAAGGTGGAAGAATGGTATACGGGCGATGGATGGTACTCAGACGGTCCTACTTTTGCCTTTGATTATTACAGCAGTTATGTGTTTCATCCCATGTATCTGGAAACCCTTCAGGCCATGAAGGATGCCGGTATCCGCAGCCGGATTGATTATGGAAAATATTATGACCGAGCCTTGAAGCGTGCCCAGAAGTATAGTCTGATTTTGGAACGTTTCATTTCGCCGGAAGGAACTTTCCCTGTGTTTGGCCGTTCCATTCCTTACCGTATGGCTGCCATGCAGCCGCTGGCACTGATGGCTTGGTATGAGGAATTGCCGGCAGGGGTGACAGGTGCACAGGTGCGTTGTGCATTGACTGCCGTCATGAAACGTATGTTTGCAGGCGGACGTAATTTTAATGAAGGAGGGTTTCTGACCATCGGCTTCACGGGAAGCCAGCCGGATGTAGCCGACTGGTATACCAACAATGGAAGTTTGTATATGACCTCTTTGGCTTTTCTGCCGTTAGGACTTCCGGCAGCTCATCCGTTCTGGACCAATGCCCCTCAGGAGTGGACCAGTATCCGGGTATGGGGTGAAAAACCTTTCCCGAAAGATCATCAATGGAAAGACGAAATCCGTACGTGGGATTTGTTTTAAAGGAAGAATCGTTTGTCGGTAAATTTTTTCAATAAGAAATAATCCCCCGGAAAGGAGAATATGAAAAAGGCCATTGCTATATGTCGGTTCAACCAACAGGAGCAATGGCCTTTTATTGTTCTATCAGAGGGAGAGCAATACCTCTTATCCGATATTCTTCACCTTAATCAGGTATTCTGCAATTTGTACTGCATTGAGTGCGGCACCTTTCTTGATTTGGTCGCCTACAATCCAGAAAGTCAGTCCGTTTTCGTTTGACAAGTCCTTGCGGATACGTCCTACGTATACAGGGTCTTTTCCTGCCAGGAACAACGGCATCGGATATTCTTTCTTTTCCGGGTTGTCCATCAGCACCAGACCTTCACCGTGAGCAAAAGCTTCACGGGCTTCTTCAATAGATACCGGGCGTTCTGTTTCAATCCAGATGCTTTCTGAATGAGAACGAAGAGCAGGCACACGTACACAAGTAGCGCTGACTTTCACGTCAGAATGCATGATTTTACGTGTTTCGTTATACATCTTCATCTCTTCTTTGGTATATCCGTTGTCCGTGAATACGTCAATCTGAGGAATCAGGTTGAAAGCCAGCTGGTAGGCGAATTTCTCTACCTTGACAGGCTCACCTGCCAATACCTGACGGTATTGTTCGTACAGTTCGTCCATGGCAGCTGCACCGGCACCGCTGGCTGCCTGGTAAGTAGCTACGTGTACACGTTTGATGTGAGTCAGGTTCTCGATGGCTTTCAGGGCTACGACCATCTGGATAGTCGTACAGTTCGGGTTTGCAATAATTCCGCGCGGACGGTTCAATGCGTCGGCTGCATTAACTTCTGGAACTACCAATGGGATGTCATTGTCCATGCGGAAGGCGCTGGAATTGTCAATCATCACCGCTCCATATTTTGTGATGGTTTCGGCAAATTCTTTTGATGTGCCTGCACCGGCTGAAGTGAATGCGATGTCAACTCCTTTGAAATCATCATTGTGCTGCAGCAGTTTTACTTCGATTTCTTTTCCGCGAAAAGTGTATTTTCGTCCGGCACTTCTGGTTGAGCCGAACAACAGCAGTTCATCTACCGGGAAGTTTCTTTCATCGAGCACGCGCAGGAACTCCTGTCCTACGGCTCCGCTTGCACCAACAATTGCTACTTTCATTTCTTATGTTTCTTGTTTAAGTTAATAAATTCCGTGATTGTATTGCTTCCTGTGCTTCAGTAAGATATTTAAAATTCGTCCTGTAGCTATTGAATCGCAAAATTAAAACATTTTGGAATACGAAACGGGAAATGCGGAACTTTTTTCGTATTTTTGTCCATAAATTTAAAACAGACCGCTCATTTATATGGAAGAATTGTTAGATTTGTTTCATTTCGATATAGATTTTCCCATTACTGACCCGACTTGGATTTTTTTCTTGGTTTTGGTTATCATTTTGTTTGCGCCGATTGTGTTGGAGCGTTTGCGCATTCCGCACATCATCGGAATGATTCTGGCGGGTATTGTAGTCGGTGAGCATGGGTTCAATATCTTGGCCCGTGACAGCAGTTTTGAACTTTTTGGTAAGGTTGGATTGTACTATATCATGTTTCTGGCCGGTCTGGAAATGAATATGGAGGATTTTAAAAGTATCCGTGTGAAAGCGACTGTGCTGGGATTGCTGGCGTTTATTATTCCGCTGGGTATCGGAGTGTGGACGAACCAGCATCTGCTGGGATATGGTCTGATAACCTCCGTACTGTTGGCCAGTATGTATGCCTCGCATACCTTGATAGCTTATCCGATTGTGATTCGTTATGGAATCAACCGTCAGCGGTCGGTAAGTATTGCGGTGGGTGGTACGGCGGTGACGGATACGTTGACGTTGCTGGTGCTGGCTGTGATTTCCGGTATGTATAAGGGGGAAACGTCGGATATGTTCTGGATTTGGCTGGTGCTGAAGGTGATAGTAGTGAGTGCTGTCATCATGTTGACTTTCCCTCGAATCGGACGCTGGTTTTTCCGGCGCTACAGTGATCAGGTGGTACAGTATATCTTTGTGATGGCCATGGTGTTTCTGGGAGCAGGCTTGATGGAGTGGGTTGGTATGGAAGGTATTTTGGGCGCTTTTTTGGCTGGATTGGTCCTGAACCGTTTGATCCCGCATGTGTCTCCGCTGATGAGTCACCTGGAGTTTGTGGGGAATGCCTTGTTCATCCCGTATTTCTTGATTGGAGTGGGTATGCTCATCAATGTCAATGTGCTTTTCGGACATATTGATTCCATTAAGGTGGCTTCGGTGATGATTGTGGTAGCCTTGCTGGGAAAATGGATTGCTTCCTGGCTGACACAGAAGATTTACCGCATGAGGCCGGTAGAACGGGAACTGATGTTCGGACTGAGTAACGCACAGGCGGCGGCTACGTTGGCAGCGGTACTGGTAGGCTACAATATTATACTTCCTTCAGGCGAGCGTTTGCTCAATGAGGACGTACTCAACGGTACGATTCTGCTGATTTTGGTGACTTGCGTAGTCAGTTCGTTTATTACGGAGCATGCAGCCAAACGGATTGCGATGGATGATGCGGAGCTGGACGAAGAGAAGGAACAGAAAAAGGAACGGATTCTGATACCGGTGGCCAATCCGGATACCTTGGAACGGTTGATGCAGCTGGCACTGGTGGTGCGTGATGAGAAACGTACGGACAACTTGGTAGCCTTGAATGTGATTAATGACAGTAATGATTCGGTGCGTTTGGAAATGCGTGGCAAGCGGAGCTTGGAAAGGGCGGCGCAGATTGCGGCTTCGGCCAATGTACCGTTGAAAACGGTTTCTCGTTTCGACTTGAACATTGCGACAGGAATTTTGCATACGGCCAAAGAAACGGAAGCTACCACAATTGTGATAGGTTTGCACTGTAAGGCAAGTATTGTGGACTCTTTTTTTGGCAACCTGACAGAGGATTTGTTGAAAAATACTTATCAGCAGGTGATGATTGCCCGTTTTCAGATGCCGGTCAATACGCTGCGGCGTATCATTGTGGCCGTACCTCCCAAGTCGGAGTTTGAGCATGGATTTGTGAAATGGATTACGCACCTGTGCCGGATGAGCAGTCAGCTGGGATGCCGTCTGCATTTCTTTGCCCATCCGCAGACCTTGGGTTACATCAAGGGATATATCCAAAAAAAGCATAAGGATGTGATGACGGAGTTCCAGGAACTGGACAACTGGGACGATCTGCTGATTATTACCGGACAGGTGAATTTCGATCATCTGCTGGTGATTGTAAGTTCCCGAAGAGGGTCTATCTCGTATGATTCTTCGTTCGAGCGTTTGCCGATGCAGGTTTCCAAATATTTCAATAATAACAGCATCATGCTGTTGTATCCGGACCAGAAGGGTGACCCGAATGAAACGCTGAGTTTTGCCGATCCTCGCGGATGGGCCGAGACCCAGTATTATGACAAGGTGGGCAACTGGTTTTATAAATGGTTTAAGAAAGATTCATGAACGAAAATAACAGTATGGAATGGCAGCAGCGTACGGAACTGCTGTTAGGTAAAGAAAAAATGGACCGTTTGCGAAACGCACACGTGCTGGTCGTCGGCTTGGGAGGTGTAGGTGCCTATGCGGCAGAGATGATTTGCCGTGCTGGAGTAGGGCGGATGACGATTGTAGATGCGGATACGGTGCAGCCGAGTAACATCAACCGTCAGTTGCCGGCTACCCATTCCGTGATTGGCCGACCGAAGGCAGAAGTGCTGGCCGCACGTTTCCGGGATATTAATCCGGACTTGGACTTGACTGTATTGCCGGTCTATTTGAAGGATGAGGCGATTCCGCAGTTGCTGGACAGTGCTTCGTTCGATTTCATCGTAGATGCCATCGACACGGTGGCTCCCAAATGTTACCTGATTTACCATGCGCTCCAGCGGGGCTTGAAGATTGTCAGCAGCATGGGAGCAGGGGCCAAACGCGATATTACGCAAGTACGTTTTGCTGATTTGTGGGAAACGTACCATTGTGGGCTGAGCAAGGCCGTACGGAAGCGTTTGCAGAAAATGGGCATGAAGCGGAAACTGCCGGTAGTTTTCAGTACGGAACAGGCCGACCCGCAGGCAGTGATATTGGTAGACAACGAACAGAACAAGAAGTCGACAGCGGGTACGGTGAGCTACATGCCGGCGGTGTTTGGCTGTTATCTGGCAGAATATGTGATTCGTAAATTGTAGAAAAGAATGATTCAGTTGGAAGGAATAACCAAGAGCTTTGGTACGCTTCAGGTGTTGAAAGGAATCGACTTGGAGATTGCCAAAGGGGAAGTGGTGAGTATTGTAGGCCCCAGCGGCGCAGGAAAGACCACTTTGCTCCAGATTATGGGTACGCTCGACAAGCCGGATAACGGGCGCATTGTCCTGAATGGAACGGAGGTGAACCGATTAAAGGAGAAGGAACTTTCCGCTTTCCGGAACCGGGAAATCGGTTTTGTGTTTCAGTTCCACCAGTTACTGCCGGAGTTTACGGCAGTGGAGAATGTGATGATGCCGGCCTTGATTCAGGGACAGCCGATGGGTACGGCCCGGAAAGAAGCGTTGGACATTTTGGCGTTTTTGGGACTGTCGGAACGTGCTTCCCATAAGCCGGCCGAGTTGTCGGGAGGCGAGAAACAGCGGGTGGCCGTGGCCCGGGCTTTGATTAATCATCCGTCGGTTATCCTGGCCGATGAACCTTCGGGCAGCTTGGACACACAGAACAAGGGCGAGCTTCATCAGCTGTTCTTTGATTTGCGTGACAAACTGGGACAGACGTTCGTCATCGTGACCCACGATGAAGGACTGGCGGCACAGACCGACCGCACGATTCACATGATAGATGGTAAAATAAAAATGGAAGAATTATGAGTCATATCAAATTAGGAAAATATAATCAGCTGGAAGTAGTGAAGGAAGTCGATTTCGGAGTCTATCTCAATGGAGATGAGGACGGTGAAATCCTGCTTCCGAAACGGTATGTGCCTGAAGGTACAAAACCGGGCGATATCTTGAACGTGTTCATTTACCTCGACATGGAGGAAAGACTGGTGGCCACCACCTTGCAGCCGTATGTGCAGGTGGGCGAGTTTGCCTGCTTGGAAGTGGCATGGGTGAACCAGTTCGGGGCCTTCCTGAACTGGGGATTGATGAAGGACTTGTTCGTGCCTTTCCGCGAGCAGAAAATGAAGATGCAGAAGGGAAAGCGTTACGTGGTGTATGTGCACTTGGACGAGGAAAGCTACCGTATTGTGGCTTCGGCCAAGATAGAACATTTCTTGTCGACCGAGAAACCGGATTACCAGCCGGGGCAAGAGGTTGAGGTGCTGGTATGGCAGCGCACGGAATTGGGATATAAGGTGATTGTGGAAAACAAGTTCAGCGGCATGCTGTACCACAACGAGATTTTCCAGCCTTTGGAAGTTGGCATGCGGCTGACGGCGTTTATCAAGCAGGTACGTCCGGATGGAAAGATTGACCTGGTATTGCAGCAGGCAGGTGCCCGGAAGGTGGATGATTTTTCGGAGGTGCTGTGGCAATATATCAAGGACAACGACGGATTCACTCCGTTGAACGACAAGACGGATGCGGAGGTGATTTACCACACCTTTGGGGTAAGCAAGAAGACTTTCAAGAAGGCCGTCGGCGATTTGTATAAGAAACGTCGCATCGTATTGGAAGAAGACGGCATACATTTGGCTTGAGGTCATCAACCTCAAATAAAAAGTGCTGAAGTTTCCCGGAAAATTCCGGTAGGCTTCAGCACTTTGAGTTTATAGACGCTTAGAGAGAGATTTTCGGTCGTTGGACACTTCTTTTCTTTGATTTTGCCGGGAACGGCTTTGTCCGGGCTTTACTGTGGTATTTCGGTTCGGTCTTGCCTGTGGACGAGTGGCCGGCCGTCTTTGTGGAGTAGCTTCAGGTTTTCGCTGTGGTTGGCTTTCTGGCCTTCTTTGCGGACGGGCCTCCGGACGGGCCTGAGGCCGGTTGTTCGGCTTCTGTACAGGCCGGTATTCCGGTTTGCCGTTGGGCGCAGGGCGATGTCCCGGACGGGCTGTTTGCCAGAGATTGTCTTTGGGCGGGCGGTTTCCCGGTTTCGGTCTGGCAAAATCTTTAGGGCGCAGCTGCGGACTGATACGGCATGGACGGCTGTACACCGGATGGCGATAGCGTATCGGATAGTTTCTTCGGTAGAAGCTGGCACCTCCGAAATGGGCACGGCAGTGTCCTCCCCGATAAGTCAGGTAGTGGCGGGGCGGGCCGAAATAAAAATAATTCCGGTTGGGATATACCTGATAAATACGGAGGTAGCACACGTTGTTGAGGGCGTAGATGGGACGGAAGAAGTATTCTATCCCCATGAAGCGTACATATTCCGCATTGGAAAGTACCCAGCGGAGGTCATCGTTGCGTTCGTCCAGGTAGCGGTAGTAGGCATCCAGGGCGCGGCTGTCGGCTATGGCGATGCCTGAGAGATAAGGACCTACGTTGCTCAGGAAATCGTAGTTGATTTCATACAGGTCGTTGTATTGGTCGGTGCTCAGATGCAGCTCGAAGGCCATGCGGTCGGTCAGGAAGCGTGCATTGATTCGGAAATCTCCGAGGCCGGAAGCGCGACCGGACAAGGTGGTCAGGCAGAAGGCCAGTAAGCAGAGGAAAAATGTCTTTGTTTTCATAAGCGTTGTCTTTACCGGCTGAATGTGATTCCTTCAGCTTTTTGTTATGTGACAAAATTAGCAGAAGAAAAAGCGCGGGTCAAGATGAAAACGCCCATTCTTTGATAGGGTTTTCCCTATCTTGTATAGGAGTTTCGTCACTTTGCTTACCGGATAATCTTGAGAAATTTTTCGATGTCTCTCCGAATCATCTGATAAAGAGGGGAGTGGGTATAGAAGTTGTTCCGGTGGATGACGATTTCCACGCCCACCTGGCTGCGTTGGTAGCTGGTCAGCTCGTTGTGCAGCTGCATGTCGTGGAGTGCCAGGTCATGAATCTGCTGTTCCCGTTCTCGGCGTAGCACGGTGCATACGGGAATCAACAGGCGCAGTACCACGTTGTCCATGATGTGATGGCCTTGGATAAACATGTAAGTGTTGTCGGGATGTACGCCGAGCTGTTCAAATTCTTTTTTCATGTCTTCAATTTCTCCCAAGGCGTCGGGGTGACGGTGTTCCAGGTCGTGCAGTTTCCGGTTGACTTTTTTCGCCATGTTTTCCAGGCTCCGTTCCGGATGGTGGGTGCTGACCTGGTCCAGCTTGACGTACGAACAGAAATCCAGCAGGGAGAACTCGGAAAGGATGTGCCGGCGGTAGAACCACACCGACCAGATGAACAACGGATAAGCAATCTGGGAATACATTTTCATGAATTCCACAAAGTTGATGAGCTTGTGATCATTCAGGGTAGCCATGACACAGACCTCGTGCAGCCCTTCCGCATAGCAGTGATAGTTTTCAATGGCGTAAGCGTAGGTTTGCATCACGTAGGGGCTCTCGATGATGTATTGGGAAGTATGGGTACGTCCTTGCAGGAGGTAATCGTAATCGCTGTCTACACAGGCAATCATGTTTTCGCCCAACTGCTTGCCGAGCTGGTTCATCAGTACGGTTTTCTTGCCTTTGGCCAATGAGGTCTGCGAGGGCAACATCACTTCGAAATACCGGGTGTTGTCTTCGTATTCCGAGAGGATGGTTCTCCAGAAAGAAATATCGTCGTAGCTTTCCACATAAGCCACGATTTTTCTTCTCGCACGTTTGGGCTTGAGGCTGTTGGCCGCTCCAATGTACAGGGAAGAAAGGTTCTCAGTCAGTCTTTTTCCCATACGGCTACTTCTTTTTAACGGGTTGTAATGTCACTCACTTCGGTCACGGCATCCATCCAGCCGTTCATGATGAGGGCCGGAGAGTGGGTGGTCAGGATGATTTGTACGTTCGGATTCAGGCTCCGGATGAGGGAAATGAGGCGCTGCTGCCATTCCACATGAAGGGAGATTTCCGGCTCGTCCATGAAAAGGGTACACGACTGGTTGTCCTGCACCAATACGGTGAGCAGGATGACCAACATCTGCTTTTCGCCGGAAGACAGCTGGTAGGGTGTCAGGATATCACCGTCCTGTTCAAACAGGATTTCATTGTTTTGGCGGAGGATTTTTTTCCCAGTCTCGCTGAACAAATCGTCCATCAGGTCTTGGAAATGCGTCTTCGGTCGGGAAATTTCAGCCGCCTTTGCCTGGTTTTCCGGCTTTCCGCTCGTCAGCAGAGAGATAATCCGGTTGCCGATGTTCACCTGATAGTCCAAATAGCGCCGCTGGAGCAGATAAAGCTGCCAGTCGAGCTCTGTCTTCACGTTCTGGTTCCCGATTTTATCCAGTAGTCCGGAGCTGAGCAGCGGACGGTCGAAACTGCGTATCACATCGAAATGGATGTAGGTGGCATCTTCGGGATAGAAGGTGAACGATACCCCTTCATGCACTCCGTTGCTGAGGGCACCGCCTTCCAGGTCGCTCAGACGGCGTACGGAGTTGTTCAGGATCGTGCTTTTCCCGATGCCGTTCACTCCGCTCAGGATGTTGACATCCGGGCGTAAATCCCAGGCAATGTTTTTCCGGCCCCATAAGCCTTTAATCTCAATGCGCTTGATGTATTCAGCTTGCTTTTTCATGGCTGTTTTTGTTTACACGTCAAACAAAAATAGCAAATTGCTTGGAATAAATCAACGGGGAGCCGGTTCTTTTTTTAAAAACCTCGTAACTTTGCAAAAATTAGGAAATAGTAGTTCGTGAACAGGGTAAACCGAGGGTCCCAAGGGGCTTGTGTCTGGCGGCTATCCTTCAATTCGGAAAGAGAAAAATATGAAAAAAGAAGATACAGTCATCCAATCGCCGATATTGTACTTGCAGCATCACTATGAGTTGTTGAAGCTGGAATATGAATACGAGAAAGCGCAGTTCAAGCAGCAGACCGAACTGATGGGCATCGGCCGGAAAATCAAGCGGGGTATGTGCTGGTATCCCTTGTCGCTGGGAAGAAGTTATTACAACGCCTTGAACCAGTTGGTCATCGAGGTAGAACGGAAGGAGGACAAGGAGATTGAGCATCTGTTTGAGTATGGGCGTCCGGTGTGTTTCTTTACACAGGACCTGTCGGGCAAGCTGACCTACCTGAACTTTGTGGCCACGGTGAACTATGTGGAGGAAGACCGCATGGTGGTGATTTTGCCGGATGCCAATGCGTTGCTGGCTTTGCAGAGCAAGGAAGTACTGGGGGTACAGCTGTATTTCGACGAGACTAGCTACCGGCTGATGTTTGAGGCCGTCAAGCAGGTACTCAGTGCGAAGAACAATCGTCTGGCGGAACTGCGGGATATTTTCCACGGCACACAGCCCGTATCGACTTTCTCGTTTCAGCCGGTACGTTTCCCTTGGTTGAACGCCACACAGGAAGAGGCGGTCAACAAGGTGTTGCATGCCAAGGATGTGGCCATCGTACACGGCCCTCCCGGAACGGGAAAGACGACCACGCTGGTAGAAGCCATTTATGAAACTCTCCATCGGGAAAATCAGGTGCTGGTCTGCGCACAGAGCAACATGGCCGTCGACTGGATCAGTGAGAAGCTGGTCGACCGGGGCGTGAGTGTGTTGCGCATCGGGAATCCCAGTCGGGTCAATGACAAGATGCTGTCGTTCACCTATGAACGGCGCTTTGAGGCCCATCCGGACTATCCTCAGCTGTGGAGCATCCGCAAGGCGGTGCGCGAATTGTATGCCCGCAGCCGAAAAGGAGCCGACCGGGAGAGCATCCGACAGAAAATCAATTCATTGAAAGACCGGGCTACGGAACTGGAAATCCGCATCAACGAAGCTTTGTTCAGTGAGGCGAGGGTGATTGCCTGCACGCTGGTGGGAAGCGCCAACCGTCTGCTGATAGGACAGAAGTTCGGAACGGTATTCATTGACGAGGCAGCCCAGGCGTTGGAAGCGGCCTGCTGGATTCCGTTGCGGAAAGCCGACCGGGTGATTCTGGCCGGCGACCATTGTCAGTTGCCGCCTACAGTGAAATGTCCGGAGGCCCTGCGTGCCGGATTGGGGCATACGCTGATGCAGTGCATTGTGAAGAACAAGCCGGAGGTGGTGTCGCTGTTGAAGGTGCAGTACCGCATGAACGACGAAATTATGCGCTTTTCGTCCGACTGGTTCTACGGGGGTATGCTTCGCTCGGCGCCCGAAGTGAAATACCGCAGCATCCTGGACTTCGATACCCCGATTGAATGGGTCAATACTGAAGGAATGGATTGCAACGAGGAGTTTGTGGGCGAGAACTACGGGCGTATCAACAAACCGGAAGCGGAACTGTCCATCGGGCAGTTAAAGGAATACATCACGAAAATCGGACGGGAGCGTTTCCTGGAAGAACGCATCGACGTGGGACTGATTTCACCGTACAAGGCGCAGGTGCAGTACCTCCGCCAGCTGGTCAAGAAAGATGCTTTCTTCAAGCCCTACCGTTCCTTGATTACCATCAATACGGTGGACGGCTTCCAGGGGCAGGAGCGCGATGTCATTCTCATCAGTCTGGTACGCGCCAACGAAGACGGGCAGATTGGTTTTCTGAACGATTTGCGCCGCATGAACGTGGCCATCACGCGGGCCCGTATGAAACTGATTATTCTGGGCGATGCTTCCACTTTGACCAAACATGCCTTTTACAAGAAGCTCTACGAGTATATCCATAGTTTGCAGGAGTGAATTCAGGAGTCGGGATAAGGATATTCGCAAAATTTGTTTATCTTTATCCCGATTTTATTCACACTATTCTAATTTTTTATGTTGACAGACTTACTGCAAACTTCGTATTTTGCAATTTTCTTGATTGTAGCCTTGGGCTTTATGCTCGGACGTATCAAAGTGATGGGCCTATCGCTCGATGTGTCTGCCGTGATTTTTATCGCCCTTGCTTTCGGGCATTGGGGCGTGTCTATTCCAAAGGAACTGGGAACCTTCGGACTGGTGCTGTTCATTTTCACCATCGGCATCCAGGCCGGTCCGGGTTTCTTTCATTCTTTCCGGAGCAAAGGAAAGACCTTGATTCTGATTACCTTGCTGATCGTGGCTTCTGCCTGTCTGACGGGGGTGGCCATGAAGTATCTTTTCGATATCGATACGCCCAGTATCGTGGGACTGATTGCGGGGGCGCTGACCAGTACGCCGGGATTGGCGGTGGCCATCGACAGCACGCAGTCGCCGCTGGCTTCCATTGCCTACGGTATCGCCTATCCGTTTGGGGTGATTGGGGTGATTTTATTCGTGAAACTGCTTCCCAAGCTGATGCGCATCGACTTGAACGAAGAGGCCCGGAAGCTGGAAAAGGAACGGCGCAGCCAGTTCCCGGAACTGAACACCTGTCTGTTCAAAGTGACCAACCCCACGGTTTTCAACCGTACCTTGATTCAGTTGAACATTAGGGCCATGACGGGGGCCGTGATTTCGCGCTTGAAACGGGGCGACGAGATTCTGATTCCGAAAGCCCATACGGTGTTGCAGGAAGGCGACTGCATCCAGGCAGTGGGTAGTGAAGATTCCTTGAAGAATCTGGCCCTGATGCTGGGCGAACGAGAGGAAGGAGAACTACCGCTGAGTCATACGCAGAGCATCGAATCGTTGCTGCTGACCAAGAAAGACATGATTAACAAGCAGCTGGGTGAACTCAACTTGCAGAAGAACTTCGGTTGTACGGTCACCCGTGTGCGCCGAAGCGGTATCGACCTGTCTCCATCGCCGGAACTGGCCCTGAAATTTGGCGACAAACTGATGGTGGTGGGCGAGAAGGAAGGGATACAAGGAGTGGCCCGGTTGCTGGGTAATGACGTGAAACGCCTCTCGGATACTGATTTCTTCCCCATCGCCATGGGTATTGTGCTGGGCGTGCTGTTCGGAAAACTGCATATCTCTTTCGGAGGAGGAATGACCTTCTCCCCAGGACTGACCGGCGGCGTGCTGATGATGGCGTTGTTCCTGAGTGCCATAGGTAAGACGGGACCGATTATCTGGTCCATGTCGGGACCGGCCAATCAGCTGTTGCGTCAGTTGGGGTTGCTGCTGTTCCTGGCCGAAGTGGGAACCTCAGCCGGAAAGACCTTGGTGGCTACCTTTCAGGAGAGCGGTTTCCTGCTTTTCGGGGTAGGTGCTTTGATTACCCTGGTACCGATGCTGCTGGCGGCAGTTGTAGGACGGCTGGTGTTTAAGGTCAGCCTGCTCGATTTGCTGGGCACCATTACCGGCGGTATGACCAGTACCCCGGGACTTGCGGCTGCCGACTCCATGACCGACAGCAACATTCCGGGAGTGGCCTACGCTACGGTGTATCCCATCGCCATGGTGTTCCTGATTCTGTTTATCCAGTTGATTGCACTGGCAGTAATATAGTATTTGAGAAGGCTTGCTTTGCCTTCGGTGAGGAAATCCTGAAAGTCTGCATCTGCCAAGAGGGCGGCTTTCAGGATTTTTTTGTCGCTTCCTGTGGATACTTTCAGCAGCCCCTGAGATAAAGTTCAGATGCCTTGTCACATACTTCTTTTTGTCCCGAAGAATTCTCTGTTTCACACTGCGGGATTTGTATCCCACACTGTGAAATATATGTCCCACACTGTGGTTTTTGTATCCCACAGTGTGGGACAGAGAAATTGTCCCGAAGTTTGAGGGAATATGTAAGGAGAAACGAAAGTTTTTGTCAGGGGCAAGTTTTATTTGTCGTCGAGGGAAGATGAGTCCTGGACTCCTTCTAGGACTTATTTAAAATAAAAGAAGCGTCAGGCTTATCTTGCAACCCTATTCAACTACATATCATCCATAGACAGCCCTTTGTAGGAGATTTTATATCCCTTGAACTCACCTGTGGCACGCAGAAAGGCAGCGGCCTTATGCTCCAGCACTTCCATATCAATGTTTCCTGACTTGCGTTTCACTTCGAAAAACGTGGCTTCTTCGTCCAGTTCATTCTCGGCCACGATGTCAATTTCATTCTCGCCCTTTCGGTCCCACCATCCGCCGATGCGTGTGTAGGCTTGACGTTCAATCAGTACACGCCTGAAATAGCGTTCGAGCATCAGACCGCTGAATGTCTCGTAGTCCCGGTTGATAATCGTCTTCACACTCTCATAGTTCTCTATCTCCAGCATATAGCTGTACTTGTAGATGAAGCGAAACCAGAATGTGAAGAAGTTGTCTTCTATCGTATAGCGAACATTCTTGGTGGAACTCTTCTCAAAGAGGGGTTGCTTTTTGGCGATGATCTCATACTCGTTTTCCAGTTTGGTCAGATAGCCGCCGATTTCCTTGCCTACTACGCTCTCTATTTCTGAACGGGAAGTCTTGCCTCTCGCTATGGCTGACAGAATCGAAAAATATACTCCATAGTCTTTGCCGAACTCCTCGATAAGGATAGCCTTTCCTTCTCCCAGAAAGATGGAATCGGCCTTTATGATGTGATCAAGCATGGCAGACTTGGTTGTTGCCCCGGCATCTACAAGCAGTTGTACATACTTAGCCACGCCGCCTGTGAAAGCATACAGGGCCAGCAGGTCTTCCGCCGTGTGACCGGGATGGTACTCCGTGAGAATCTCTTTCAACACCGTCGGAGTGAAGGGACGTACGGTCATAAAACGGGTCTGCCTGTTATATAGCGGTTCCTTCTTGTCTTTGAATATCTTCGTCATCATGGAGTATATCGAGCCGCAGACAATAAGGTTCATGTGGGCTTTCGGACTGTATCGATCCCAGATGCGTTGCATGTCGCTGTACACCGACTTGTTCACGCGGAAGAATTCCTGGAACTCGTCAATGAACAGGGTGATGGGACGCTCCGTGGAAAGTTTCATCAGGAACTCGAACACGTCGGTAAAACGTTCCGCCCGTCCCATTGTAGGAATTCCCAGCTTGCTCTCTATTTCAAGTTGGTAATCTTCGCACAGCTCTCTTTCAGCCTTACGGGCAACGAAAAAATATAGAATAGGTTCGTCCTCGTATGCCTTCCACACGAGGGAGGTCTTGCCGATACGGCGCCGTCCCGTCACGACTGTGAACTGGGCGTTTTCTTTTGACCTTACGCGAATCTCACGCAGGGATGCTATTTCTTCTTTCCTGTCAAAAAATCTCATATCTTGGGTCTTTCTTTGTGAATTTCCGAAACGTGCATTTCGGAAATGGTTGTTTCGCTACTGCAAAGATAAAGGGTTTTTCCATAAAAACAGGCAGTTGCCTTGTTTTTGTTCCATAGATAATAGATAGTTATCCTTTTGTAAGGAGAATCATATCAGCACTTATTATTGTGAGGCTGCCGGGAAAGATGAGTCCTGACTTGGAGAAATGAGGATAAATCCAGATAAAAGAGAAAGGATACGCGAAAGAATATGAGGTAGATACCCGTAAACTGTATCAGATAGGAGCGGTATTCTCTTCAGAAACGGGAACAATAGAGGAGTGGATAGTCAGATGACAGACTGATCCACTTTGACTCTTTGGGTTATAGTTTGCTCAAAAAACGTTCCCGGTCCACAATATATCGGATGTGAACGCCTTCTCCCACCAGTCCTTTGCGGTCGGAGGCACTTACCTTGAAGGTCAGTTTCCGGCCTTCAATTTCGGTGAGTTCTGCGGTGGCGGTGATTTCCTCTCCTAGACCGGAAGGCTTGAGGTGCGAGGTCTGTATCATGGCACCTACGGTGGTGGAGCCTTCCGGAAGAGCCGGTTGGACGGCATGCATGGCTGCATTTTCCATCAAAGCCACCAGGGCGGGAGTGGCAAATACTTCCATGTCGCCCGAGCCGAGCGCCAAGGCGGTGTTGGTGGAATTTACCTGTACGGTACTGCTGTATGTAAGTCCTGTTTCCATTGTTCTTTTATTTTGAAGTTATAAATTCATTTTTCTCATTGGGTTGAAAGTCGGTTCCGGCAGGGCGTTGGAAGATGTGCAACCCGAATTCCGGTACCATGGCAATCAGGTGGTCAAAGAGTTCGCCTTGCAGAGTCTCGTAGGGAATCCAGTCAGGCGTATTCGAAAAGCAATAGACCTCGACGGGGATGCCTTCGGTGGTAGGTTGCAACTGGCGGACCATCTGCATCAGGTCGTGGTTCACGTCGGGATGGCTGCTGATGTACTTGAGGGCATATTCCCGGAATACGTGCAGGTTGACCGGTGGTTCACTACCTTCTGTGGGAGCAGTCATCCAACCTTTTTCCGTGAAACGGGCCACTTCTTCCGGTGTACAGAAATGTACGGTGGTCATGTCGATGTATAGCGACCGCTTGATGCGTCGTCCGCCGCTTTCGCGCATGCCCCGCCAGTTCTGGAAGGAGTCACTCACCAGGGCGTAGGGAGGGATGGTGGTGATGGTTTTGTCGAAGTTCTGTACCTTGACCGTAGTCAGTGAGACTTCCAGCACATAGCCGTCGGCCCCGTATTTGGTCATGGTAATCCAGTCGCCCGGACGCAGCATGTCGTTGGCCGAAAGCTGTACCCCGGCCACCAGTCCCAGAATACTGTCCTTGAATATCAACATCAGCACGGCGGCCGAGGCACCGAGTCCGGTCAGGATGGCCGTAGCGTTCTGGTCAATCAGTACGCTGATAATAAGGATGATGCCTACGCCGATGGCCACCAAGTTAATCATCTGGTAAATTCCTTTGAGCGGACGGTTTTTCAAGGCTTCGTGTTCGCTGGAAATCTCATACAGCGAGTCCAGAAAACATTTAATCAGCATGAGGGCGGTGATGATGAGGCAAATCAGACTGATCTTCAGTAAAATTTGAAGCAGGTAGGCTGATTGATTATTGAAGGCGAAGGGGAGCAGGATGTACCAGATGATAGGGGGAATCATCCGGCAGAAAGAAGTCATCATCTTGTGATTAAACAGGTAATCGTCCCATGTGGCCTTGGTGCGAGTCGTGATTTTCCGTACAGCCGGCATAATAAGATGCCTGAAAATAAGAGTCGTGAGATAGGAGACCAGTAAGATGCCCAACACCAGTACGACTTGTGTGGTCCAGGCAAGGTCTGCTTTCTCGGTACCGATTTGCTGGAGCAGTTGTGCTATTTCCTGATTCATTGTATCCATATTGCTATAAAGTCAAAATCGTTTTCCGGACTCAAAGATAAACAAGTTCTCAGAGTTTGCAAAACTTGTGTATCTTGTTTATCTTTACCGTATGAAGCATAGATTGAGTCTTTTATTGGTTCTTCTCGGGTGCCTGTGCTGTACTTGCATCCGTGAAGACGTGACGGCTGGCGAGGATATTGTGAAGCCGGGGGATGCGCTGCCCGATTTTTCAGTGCAATTGAACGATGAGGAGGAGTTGAACAGGACATCTTTGTGGGGAAAGGTGTCTGTCCTGATTTTTTTTCATACGCAATGTCCGGATTGTCAGAAAGAGCTTCCTGTCATACAGCGTTTGTATGAAGAATATGCTTCCTCGGAGGAGGTGGGCATTTATGCCATCAGCCGGGAGGAAGGGAAGAGTGAAGTGGCTGCATACTGGAAGGAGAACGCACTGACCATTCCTTATTCGGCTCAGGAGGACAGGAGAGTCTATGAACTGTTTTCTACAAGGGGGATTCCGCGGGTTTACGTGTGCGGACGCGACGGAAAGGTGGTTGCGGCCTATTCCGACAATCCTATTGCCACCTATTCCAAGTTGAAGGAAGATGTGGAGAATGCACGTATTTTTTCTTCATATCTTTTTGCGGAACAAATGGTTTCACTAAATTTGCCGACAAGAAATTACTAATACCAAAATAAGAATCTAATGAGTTTGAAAATTGTAGTATTGGCAAAACAAGTTCCCGATACACGTTGTGTGGGAAAAGATGCCATGAATGCCGACGGTACAATCAACCGTGCGGCACTTCCGGCGATTTTTAATCCGGAAGACTTGAATGCCTTGGAACAGGCACTCAGACTGAAAGACACACATCCCGGTTCTACTGTGACGATTTTGACAATGGGACCAGGCCGTGCCGCTGAAATCATTCGTGAAGGATTATACAGAGGAGCCGACAACGGTTATCTGCTGACAGACCGTGCCTTTGCCGGTGCCGATACGCTGGCTACTTCGTATGCGTTGGCAACTGCCATCCGCAAGATTGGTGCATACGACATCATCGTGGGCGGACGTCAGGCTATCGATGGAGATACGGCACAGGTAGGTCCGCAGGTGGCAGAAAAATTAGGATTGCCGCAGGTAACTTACGTAGAAGAAATTGAAGAAGTAAAAGACGGACGCATCCGCGTGAAACGTCATATCGACGGCGGTGTGGAAACCGTAGAAGCTCCGCTGCCGATTGTATTGACAGTGAACGGTAGTGCTGCTCCTTGCCGTCCGCGCAATGCGAAGCTGGTGCAGAAGTACAAACGGGCACTGGGCGGTCAGGAAAAAGCGGCCATTACCAAAGACGGGGCTGAACTGCCTTATGCTTCTTTGTATGAAAGCCGTCCTTATCTGAACATCACGGAATGGAGCGTAGCCGATGTAAACGGTGATACGAAGCAATGCGGTCTGTCGGGTTCTCCGACCAAGGTGAAGAAGATTGAAAACATCATCTTCCAGGCGAAGGAAAGCAAGACACTTACCGGCAGCGATGCAGACGTAGAGAATTTGATTGTTGAACTGTTGGCTAACCATACTATCGGATAAAGACTATGAATAACGTATTTGTATATTGTGAGATGGAAGGTGCCCATGTGGCCGATGTCAGTCTCGAACTTTTAACCAAAGGTCGTAAGTTGGCCAATCAGCTGGGATGCCAGTTGGAAACGATTTGTGCCGGCAGTGGCCTTGCAGATGTAGAAAAACAAGTTTTGCCATACGGAGTAGACCGCGTGCATGTGTTCGACGCTCCGGGCTTGTTCCCTTATACTTCACTTCCTCATACTTCAATTCTTGTCAACTTGTTCAAGGAAGAAAAACCTCAGATTTGCCTGATGGGTGCGACGGTGATTGGTCGTGACCTGGGTCCGCGTGTGTCTTCAGCCTTGACGAGTGGTCTGACAGCCGACTGTACGCAGTTGGAAATCGGTAACCACGAAGACAAGAAGAACGGTATCACTTACGAAAACCTGTTGTATCAGATTCGTCCGGCTTTCGGCGGTAACATTGTGGCTACCATCGTCAATCCGGAACATCGTCCGCAGATGGCTACCGTACGTGAGGGTGTGATGAAGAAAGAAATCGTGGATGCTAACTACCAAGGTGAAGTGATTCGTCACGACGTGGCGAAGTACGTGCCTGAAACGGATTATGTGGTGAAGGTTATCGACCGTCACGTGGAAAAAGCAAAACATAATCTGAAAGGAGCGCCTATCGTGGTAGCCGGTGGTTACGGTATGGGCAGCAAGGAAGGTTTTGATATGCTGTTCGAACTGGCCAAGGAACTTCATGCAGAAGTAGGAGCCAGCCGTGCAGCGGTAGATGCCGGTTTCTGTGAACACGACCGTCAGATTGGTCAGACAGGGGTAACGGTACATCCGAAATTGTATATCGCTTGCGGTATTTCCGGTCAGATTCAGCACATCGCCGGTATGCAGGATGCAGGTATCATCATTTCGGTGAACAGCGATCCGAATGCACCGATTAACGCCATAGCCGATTATGTCATCAACGGTACGGTGGAAGAAGTAATCCCGAAAATGATTAAATACTATAAGAAGAACAGTAAGTAAGCGTTGATGTTAACCAACTTGTGGACCTAATGAAAAAGATATTTTTAATATTTCTGTTTTCTTGTTCCCTATATCCTTTGATGGGAGAGGAAAGGATTTGGTTAGATATTCACGAGCAGTGGATGGACGATTCAACTAAGGCAGTGAATTATGCGTTGCTTACTACATTTGTAGATAGTTGTGCAAAAGTTGATATCTATTCTTTGGATGGTGTGAAGAAAGCTACTAAACACTATTATGCGTATGTATCTGATCCCAAACAGCGTATTAAGAATGGCTTGTTCACAGAATATTATTCCGATGGAACTGATAGTGTGACAATGAATTATGTGAATAATATTTTGGAAGGAGAAAAGGTCGTATATTATCCTGAAGGACAAAAACGTTTTGTCTATTTTTATCATAAAGGTCATACTTTAAAAATGCTGCAATATTATCCCAATGGGAAACTTCGTAGAGAGGAGTTTTATGAAGAAGGAAAACCGGCACAAGGTAGACTTTATGCAGGAGATGGGACTGAGTTGGAGTTCGAACCTTATAATGTACGTCCACGTGCAGCTGATATGCTTGCTTTTATGCAGTTTGTGGCACGTAGAATTCGCTATCCGAAAGATGCTAGCTATAAGAAAATACAAGGTCGGGTATTAGTAGAGTTCGATGTGGATACAGAGGGAGGAATAAGCAATTTGAAGGTCGTAAAATCCGTTTACCCTTCACTTGATAAAGAAGCACTGGCTGTTTTAAAATCGGCGTTTAAAAATTATAAATGGATTTCGGGAAAACAAGATGGGGTTCCTAAACGTATGAAACATATTGTACCTGTTACATTCAGATTAAATTAATAAAGATTATGGCAAACTTTTATACAGAACATCCGGAACTCAAGTATCACTTGAACAATCCGATGATGGAGCGTATCTGTCAGTTGAAAGAACGCGATTACAGAGATAAAGACGAGTACGATTATGCGCCGCAGGATTATGCGGATGCCATCGACTCTTACGATAAAGTGTTGGAAATTACCGGTGAAATCACGGGTGAGGTGATTGCACCCAATGCCGAAGGAGTAGATCAGGAAGGTCCGCATCATGCCAATGGCCGTGTGGAATATGCTTCGGGTACAAAGGCTAACTTGGAGGCCATGGTAAAGGCTGGATTGAACGGAATGACCATGCCGCGTCGTTTCGGTGGTTTGAATTTCCCGATTACGCCGTACACCATGTGCGCGGAAATCGTGGCTCAGGCCGATGCCGGTTTCGGTAACATCTGGTCTTTGCAGGACTGTATTGAAACCTTGTATGAGTTCGGTAACGAAGACCAGCATAGCCGTTTCATCCCACGTATCTGTGCGGGCGAAACCATGTCTATGGACTTGACTGAACCGGATGCAGGTTCCGACTTGCAGAGTGTGATGCTGAAGGCTACCTACGATGAGGCCAACAACTGCTGGCGTCTGAACGGAGTGAAACGTTTTATCACGAACGGTGATGCCAATATTCACCTGGTACTGGCCCGTTCGGAAGAAGGTACTCACGACGGTCGTGGTTTGTCTATGTTCATCTACGACAAGAACGATGGCGGAGTTGACGTACGTCGTATTGAAAACAAGCTGGGTATCCATGGTTCTCCGACTTGTGAACTGGTGTACAAGAATGCGAAGGCTGAACTTTGTGGCGACCGCAAGCTCGGTTTGATTAAATACGTCATGGCATTGATGAACGGTGCCCGTCTGGGTATCGCGGCTCAGTCAGTAGGTTTGAGCCAGGCTGCTTATGATGAAGCATTGGCATACGCAAAAGACCGTAAGCAGTTCGATAAGGCGATTATCGAATTCCCGGCAGTGTACGACATGCTGGCTACCATCAAGGCGAAACTGGATGCCGGTCGTGCGTTGTTATATCAGACTTCCCGTTATGTGGATATCTACAAAGCATTGGACGACATCGCCCGCGAACGCAAGCTGACTCCGGAAGAACGTCAGGAGCAGAAACGCTATGCAAAACTGGCCGACAGCTTTACACCGCTGGCAAAAGGTATGAACTCTGAATATGCCAACCAGAATGCCTACGACTGTATCCAGGTACACGGCGGTTCCGGCTTCATGATGGAATATGCGTGCCAGCGTATCTACCGTGATGCCCGTATCACCAGCATCTACGAAGGAACCACTCAGTTGCAGACGGTTGCTGCCATCCGTTACGTGACCAACGGTTCGTATGCGGCTACTTTGCATGAATTTGAAACGGTACCTTGTGCACCGGAATATGAAGGTTATATGAACCGTATCAAGGACATGACCCGTAGGCTGGAAGCCTGCACCAATGCAGTGAAGGAAGCACAGAACCAGGAACTGCTGGATTTCGTGGCCCGTCGTTTGTATGAAATGGCGGCTGTCTGCGTGATGAGCCACTTGCTGTTGCAGGATGCCACCAAGGCTCCTGAACTGTTCGGCAAGTCACTGAATGTGTATGTGAACTATGCAGAAGCTGAAGTGGAAAAACATTTCAACTTTATCCGCAAGTTCCAGGCTGAAGAACTGGCAAGTTACCGGAAATAAGTTTCTGGCTGTATTTTCAAATAAGCACGGCTGACTGAATAAGTCATCCCATAAAATCCTCCTGTGGTTAGTCTGAATCGGATGAAAGACTGGCACAGGAGGATTTTTTTAGGTGTTAGTGAATAAGGTTTTTAGTTTGGTGACTTGCTTCTGAATCTTTTCTTTAAGCGTGTGAAATGAGTTTTTTCCGTAGCCATCGGTTGAATAGGAAGAGCAGGAAGAGGGCACAGAGAATAGGCAGATAAAACAAACAGGTCTGCAGGGAAGGACTACCTTCTTGCAAGATGTGTAGCAGGGAAAGTAGCTTATTCCCGTATTGCCAGCACAAAAGTATTAGGCAACCTCCGATCGCCAGAAAGGTAGTGACGAGCATAAGGATGAACAATCTTTTCTCTTGCCGCTTTTCGCGTAGCAAGGTTTCCTGATGAATCTTCTGCATCATCCGGTAACTGAAATTGCTGGGCAGCCGATAGTCAGGCTGCTGGCTGAGAGCCTTTTTAAGTCCTTTATCGGTGGTATTCATAAGTCAATCCTCCTCTTTCATTAAGGTACATAATTTTTTGCGGACGCGGTGTAGTTTCACTTTCACATTATTTTCGGTCAGGTGAAGGATATAGGCTATTTCCGTCACCGGTTTCTCTTCTTCATAGAAGAGTGTCACCAGGGCCTTCTCGTCCGAAGTCAGACGGGTGAGGGCTCGTTGCAGCTTTTCTATCTGTACTTCATTTTCCGTATTGAGTGCTTCATCTACTTCCGTATCCGACAGGCTGTTCCACATCCGGTCGTCGAACGAAAGGAGCTCATGCTCTTTCTTTCGCAGGGCAGACGTGGCCGTGTTGTAGGCGATGCGGTAAATCCAGGTGGAGAAACTGCTGTTCTCCTGAAACGAGGAAAGGTGGGTAAAGGCTTTCATAAAACAGTCTTGCGTCAGCTCTTCCGCATCTTCCGGCGAGCCTACCATGCGGACAATCAGATGAAACACCTGTGGCCCGTAAGTATCCAGAAAGTAGGCGAACTGTTCGGCTCTCCCGCTCAGGATGGATGCGATGATATGTGATTCCTCGTTTTGCATGATGCCTTTTAGACGCGATGCCTTGTGAAAGGTTACAGCCTGCGGAAAAAATTTTTTTCATGCTCATGGAGTGTAACCTTTTCTCCGTGGATGCGTCTAAAGGGGCAAAGTAACAAATTAAAAACGAAACGACGATGGAAGAATTAATGATTGTTGCCAATGTGGCCATTGTATTTGGAGTGATTTACAAACTGTTTGAATTGTTTGCTGGAAGAAGAGAACGGATGATGCTGATTGAGAAATTGGGAGATAAGCTGACGCCGGAAACTTTTAAGAAAGGTATTGTGTATCGGCCCAGTTTGTTCTCTTTTGGTGGACTACGAGTAGGATGTTTGCTGTTAGGGATAGGTGTGGGACTGTTGATAGGATATGGTCTGGTGTATGCCACTCAGCCGGAATATTTTATGGAAGATCCGAGCCGGGCAGTAGGGTATACGGTTTCCGTCATTTACGGAGCCAGTGTATTGCTGGGAGGCGGTTTAGGTCTGGTCATTTCTTATTTGATTGAAAAGAAGCAGCTGGACAAGGAAAAATAAAAATTCATTTTACTTTCAGACAAAGCGGTTTGATGCAGGATTAAGGTGTCAAATCGCTTTTTTTGTGGTGTGATTTACCTTAAAGATGTGCATTTATTCTTTATTTATCCAAACAGATGTAATATGTGAAGGTATTCGTAGTAACTTTACTGAGAGGTTAACTATGGAGGTTTGTAATCATGAAATGGAATTACATAACAGGAGTGGTATGTGCTTTCATGCTGTTTGCGGGTCAGGTACATGCACAAGTGGAAGGAACGGATTCGCTTCGGATGGTGATGTACCATGACGGTGAGAATGAGTTAAAGGAGATGATAATCTGTCCGCCCGTATTTTGTTCTTTGCCCGACGGAAAGCGCGTGAAGATGAAAATCTGTAACGATGGAGAAGAAACGGTGCGGAAAGTCTCTTTTTGTTTATTCTATAAGAAGAAAAGGGTTTGTAGGGTTCGGCTGCCGCACATGCAGAAAGGAGCAACCTATGAGTTTGCGGTGAATATCCACGAAAAACTGTCGCGGAAAGACCGGGAGAATCTGGAGTTCGAATTGAAAAAAGGCCGATGCTACCGAATGTACAAGCTTCCGTCTTATTAGAGGGAGGATGGTTCTGCACTTTTTTAACTTTGCTTCTTTACTTGTTAAGAGATTTAATCAAAGAGGAAGAGGTAGTTAATGTATGTTGTAAAACATGATTTTTTAGTCTCAGGCTTTGCTGTTTCAAGTAAAATAAATACTTTTGCACTGTGTTTTTCATAGTATTAGATTTAAGGTTAACAAAGGTTGGAGTTCAGCGGAACTCCTTTTTTTATGCCCGTATGTCTGGGGCATGAAAAAAGGCCATTTCCACGAGCGGTGGAAACAGCCTTTTTAAAGTAATTCACTATTGTTTTTCTGATTGATTTTATTCCGACTTCAGGCAATCTACCGGATTGCTGGTGGCCGTCCGGTAATTCTGTATCGTAATGGTAACCAATGTAATGGCGCTGATAAGCAGGCAGGTGCAGAGGAAGACCCAAGGCGAGATGGCAATCCGTTCATTGAACTGCTTCAGCCATTCTGAAACGGCATACCATGCGATAGGACTGGCGATGAGGGAACATACCACTGAGAGTATCAGGTAGGAACGTCCGAACATCCAGAGGATTTGCCGGATGGAAGCTCCGTAGACCTTGCGTACGCCGATTTCTTTCTGCCGGTGTTCAGCCTCAAATATAATCAGGCCGAATACGCCTACCAAGGAAATGAGAATGGCCAGCAGACTGAACCAGGTTATGATTTTTTGTTGGTCGGTTTCCTTCTGATACAGTTGTCCGTATATTTGGTCATAGAACTTCACTTCGGTGGGATAACCGGTGAAGCAGTCACTGATGGTCTCGCGGATGTGTTTCAGGGCGGTATCCATGTCGCTTCCAGCTTTTACGCGGATATAGGCAAACGGCAGGACTTGGTTGCTGTAGGCACCGTTGGGGCAGAATACGTAAGGCACGGGATTCATCTTTAATGAAGTAAACTGCACGTTGTTCACATATCCTTTGAGGAGGGCCTTCATTCCCCACGAGGAAAAGTCGAGTGTCTCTCCTGCCGGGATACCGCTTTCTTGCTGTAAGTCTTGTGTGGCGATGAAGTTCAGCTGGGAAGTGTAAATGGAATCGCTGGGCAGGAAGTCGCTTCCCGACAGGATGTGCAGGCCCATGACGCGGCAGAAATTGGGAGTGACGTCAATATACCGATGTCCGTATTGACTCCCTTTGTAGGTGAAAGAATATTGCGTGTATCCTTCGCTGGCCCCCAGTTCCCATTTGGCATAGGCGATGTCGTCGATTTCCGCAAAACTCTTCAGTTGGCTGTCGAACTTACGGTACGGACTGCTGTGGAAAGGCTGTTGGGGGAGAGAAGCTACCAGTATCTGGTCTTTGTCGATGCCCAGTTCATGGTTGCGCATGAAGCGGTTCTGCAGGAAGATGAAAGCGGCAGTAGTAATCAGGGCAAACGAAACGATGTACTGGAAGCCGATGAGTATCGTACGCAACCGTTGTCCTTTTCCGCTCAGGGCGTAGTTGCCTTTCAGTACGAGGGCAGGAGGGAAGGAGGTCATGTACCACGCTGGATATAGTCCTGCCACGATGCCGGTAAGTAGGGCTATCAGTCCGGTGTAGACCACGTATTTCCAGTAGACAAGCAGGGAGGGCGTGAAGCCCATGAAGGATAGCACGTTCAAGTGAATCAGGGCGGCCACGATGCACAATGACAGCAACCAGCTGACCAGTACGATGACGACCGATTCGAGGGTCAAGGCACGGCGCAGTTCTCCGTTGGTACTTCCCAGCACTTTCTGGGTGTTGATGCTGCGCATGCGCATCGGAGCCAGTGCCGTACTGAAATTGATGAGGTTGATGCACGCAATGAGGATAATCAGGAAGCCGACACTAACCAGCAAGGTCATGGTGCTGCGGCTGCCCGTCTTGAAGTAGTAGGGGGAATACATGTCATAATACAGTTTCTGTATCGGGAAGACATAGAGTTTCTGTGTGCCTGGCTCCCCGGTGAACAATCGTGCGTCGACCCCTGTAGCCGTAATCTGTTGGTTGACTTCTTCTACGCTGACGCCCGGTTTCAGCAGAAAGAATGCATAGAAGTTCTGGCTGCCCCAGTCGTTTTCCTGCAGCTTTCCCATCGGTACGAAAAGGTCGTTTTTGAACTGGCAGTTCTCGGGGAGGTCTTCAAAGATACCGCATATCCGGAACTTCGTGGCTTCCGGACTTCGCCAGTCTGGGGTATCTGCATACAGATAGGAGCCCAAGGCATTTCCTTTGGGGAACAGCTTGCGGGCATAGCTCTCGGAGATGATGACACTTTCCGGCTGGTTCATTTCCTGGTCGCTGCCTTCCACGAACTTCAGTCCGATAATTTTGCCGAAGTCCGGATATACGGCCCACGGTTCCTCGTAGAAATATTGCGGATTCTTGGGGTCGGTGTAGAAAGCCTGCTTGGACCAGGCAGGGGAATAGATGGTACCGTATTCGATGCCGGGCACTTGCTGGATGAGGTAGTCGATAGGACCTCGGGGAAGGGTACTGACGTAATTGCTTCCTTTGGATTGTGACAGGTTCAGCATGACCAAGCGGTCGGCATGGGGATAGCAGGTATCGAAATTGCGCTCGTAGCTCACCTTCATCATGAGCAGGATAAAGGCGGCAAAGGCGGCCGAAAGTCCCAGGAGGTTCAGCACGGAGGCGGTCTGGAAGCGCTTCAGGGTGTAAAATAGGTTTCGTAAAATGGTTCTCATATCGTTGTTATTTTATGTTTTGGGTTTGATAGATATTATTCAGTCTTCAGGTTGCATACCGGATTTTCCCGTACGGCTTTTCGGCTGATGAGCCAGACGGAGCCTAGGGAGATGAGGCTTACAAGCAGGAAGGCAGCAATCGGTACCCACCAGGGGAAACTGCTCTCGTAGGTCACAATCTTGTCTATCTGGCGGATTCCCACATACATCAGCGGGAGCGCAATCAGCAGACTGATAACGAGTGAGACGGAAGAGAATTTCATCAGTTGCAGCATCTCGTGGTGGCTGTCGGAACCGAAGACTTTGCGGATGGCAATGTCACGTTTCCGTTGGGCGATGAAGTAGATGCTCATGGCGGTCAGTCCCAGCAGGGAAATGACCAGTGCCGCGCAGGTGAAAATAAGAATCAGGTGATTCATGCGGGTAATGTTCTCATAGATGTCTTGTATCTGGGTGTCATACCATTTTGATTCAAACGGGTATCCGTCTATTATTTTGGAATAGAGCTGGTCTACCTGCTTTTTATAGGCTTCAGGTTGGTCGTCAAGTACTTCCACCAGGATGTCCCATGGACTGATGCTGTCGGCAGGAGCAATCTGCATGCGCAGCGGATGGGAATCATTTTCCAGCAAGGAGCGGATTTGAAAGTCCTTGAATTCGCCGGTGATGTTCCAGGAATAATTTCCGTCGCTGCTGTGGACATGGTCGGTGAACCCCAGTTGATTCAGCTTTTTCATGGCCGATTGGCTCACCAGGTAATTTTTAGTATCGAATCCGGCATGATGGTCTTCCGTGATTTGAATGTGAAACATGTTGATGAAGGAAGAGTCGACTATAAGACTTTGGAAACTTAGCATTTGGGTGCTGTCTGCAGAATTAAAGCTCATGGTATCGTTGTTTCCTCCGTCCAAGGGGGTGCCATTGGAAAAACTGACGCGTTTCACAAATGGAAGCTTCTGGGCTTCGTGGCGGAAGAGTTGTAGTTTGGGGTCGTTGGCCATAGGAGGGTAGTGAATGACGTGTCCGTATTCATATCCTAATGGGGTGTGAAGGATGCGGTAAATCTGTACGGTCAGATAGAGGGCACATCCTAGCATGGCGATGGTCAGTCCGTTTTGTACGATATTCAGCAAGCGGAGATATAATGTCTTGGTTTTCCGGCGGAAAGTGCCTTTTACAATGTCCAGCGGATGGTAGTGTGACAGCATCGTGGCGGGTACGAAACCGGAAAGCAGGGAAAGTACGGCAATCAGCAGCAGATAGAAGAATACGGTGACAAGATTTAAACCTCCCACGATATCGAGCCGTGTGTGGAGCAAGTCCATGGCGGTGGGCTCTGCAGTTTTGGCCAGCAGGAAACCAACCAGAAAAGCAAAAGTGGTCATCAGAAATGATTCCGCAATCATGCGCCAGAAGATGTTTTTCTTGGAAGAACCCAGTAGACGGCGGGTGGCCATTTCCTTGGCCCGATAGCTGGTTTGGGCTATGCTCATGCTGGTGTAATTGAAGATGGCCATGCACAGAATCAAGATGCCGATGGTCAGGAAAATAAGCACCAGTTTCCGGCTGTACTGGTTAAGAGTTGCTCCAGCAGCAGGAATGTCGGAGAAATAAAAATCATGCACAGGAATAAAACGTACTTCTTTGACGGCATCGTATTGGTAAATCCAGAAGAATTCCTTGAAGAAGCGGGCGATGTCACCGGCCTTGTCGTTGGGGTTGACATTCGGATGGAAGCGTAGGAAGAAGATGCAGCTGGCGGCATTACCTAACTGTGTGTTTTCTTCGCTGGCACTCCATTGGACGTATCGTATATTTTTGTGAGGACTGAATGCTTCAATGTGGGAAGGAAAGATGGAGTTGTCAATGTCTTCGATGATACCGCTTACTGTACATATCTGGTTGTCGAAAGCCTGTTCTGTGAGGGTTTTACCCAGCGCATGCTCCGTACCGAACAGCTTGATGGCGCAGGAACGTGTCAGCACGATGTTATTTTCATTGCTCAGCAAGGTTTCGGGATTTCCTTCCAGTAGGTGGAAGTTGAAGAACCGGAAGAAGTTTTCGCGGACAAACATCATTTGTATATTCACGGGCTTGTCATTTGTTTTGACAAACTGTTCGTAAGAACCGCTCACGGCGCACCAGTCTTCTATTTCCGGATAACGGCTTTGTAGTTTGTCGCCCAGCAGGATATGACCTCCTGCCCATATTTCGCTGGCCAGTACGTAAGTGCGGTCTGCGTCTTTCATGTCTTTGTCTACAGTGAGTTGTCGGGTCACCATGTGGCTTATCAGCAGGAAGAACATCAGGGAGATGCTCAACCCGATGACGTTGACAAAGGTGAAGAGTTTGTTGCGTTGTAAGAATGTAAGGTAAGTTTTCATGCGCTATGGTTATATTTTTGTTTGTTGTCATTCTTGATACAATTTCCGTGCCATTATCGCAAGTAGCTGATTGATAGAATTATGCTGATTTTGCGATGGAAAAGGAGTGTCTAATTTTTTGACAATGAGTGTATGATTTTTAGACAATCGGAAAAGTCTTTTCAAGCGGGAGTATAATATTCTTGCCCTGGAGGTTGTACTTTTTTAGTTTTATCCTTTAATCTGTTAATGGATTTTATCGGTTTGGGATAGATGGTTAATATGTGTTGTAAAACATGATTTTTAGGTCATATTCTTTGTGGTTTTCCCGGGAATGCTTACTTTTGCACTGTGTTTTTCATAGTATTAGATTTAAGGTTAACAAAGGTTGGAGTTCAGCGGAACTCCTTTTTTTATGCCCGTAGGTGAGGTTTCCTTTTTTTCTGTTTGCTGAGCCGTTCTTTTATTTGTTCGTTTTTCTGTAAGTTTTCCTTCAAGCTGTTTCTTCTGTCTTTCCTGTAAGCGCCTGCTTGTTTTTTCTTGTAAGCGTCCCGTTTGTTTTTCAAACGTTCCGTTTTTCTTCCTTCAAGCGTTCCGTATTGAAGAAATGCCGGTGGGATAATTCTCCGTTGCCTTTAAGATTTCTATGTTTCCGTCAGGGGAGACGTATGTTTCCCTGCCGGGAAACGTACGTTTTCCAGGGCGGAAACATACGTTTTCCGAAAGGAAAACATAGAAAATGCCGGGAGTCTCTGGAAAAAATGTGCCTGCGGTGTGATTTATACATGCGCGTACGCGCACGCTCGCGCGAAATATATAATGTAGGGCCTTTTCCGTTCCTTTTTGAAAGCATCAAAAAACGTTCACCTGTAACCGTCTTGTTTCCAGTGATTTACAAAAATCTTCAAAAATTTTTGAAAAAAAGAGTGTGATAAAAGTTGCAGGAGCGGAAAAAGTGCGTACCTTTGCAACCGCTTTCGAGAGGGAGAGCCGCTGAGAATGACAGGCTGGTAAAGAGAGGCAGACTTACTGAAGGCGCTGCACCCGAGTATCTTACCTTGCAAGGACGCAAGGGAGCGAGAAACGGATAAGCCCCGAGAGGTCACCCTGAAAAACTTTTCCGAAAAAAACTTCCGGAAAAATTTGGATGGAAAGAAAAAACGCCTTACCTTTGCAAACGCTTTCCCGCTGAAACGGGAGCATGGAAGAAAGATAGTTCTTTGAAAGACTTTAGATAAACAAACGAAGATGTAGTACAAGAAGTAGTCTTATATATAATGTATATATGGGATGAAACAAGAACCGTCAATAACCTGAATAAGGATATAGAGAATCGGTTTCCTGAAACAGAGTCAACAATACCCGCAAGGGTAAGAAAATATTTTACAATGAAGAGTTTGATCCTGGCTCAGGATGAACGCTAGCTACAGGCTTAA
>URYL01000003.1 GCA_900552075.1 uncultured Bacteroides sp.
CGCAATACTTTTTTGAGGAAATTTTGAAGATTTTTTGTAAATCACTGGAAACAAGGCGGTTGCAGGTGAACGTTTTTTGATGCTCCAAAAAGCGGACAGGAAAGGTCCTACATTATATATTTCGCGCGGGCGCATACGTGCGCGCATAATAAAACCCGTACCGCAGGCACATTTTTTCCAGAGACTCCCGACATTTTCTATGTTTTCCTCTCGTGAAACGTAGGTTTCCGCCGTGGGAAACGTACGTTTCTCAGCAGGGAAACATACGTCTCCCCTGACGGAAACATAGAAAACTTAAAGGCAACGAAGGATTATCTCACCCGCATTTCTTCAATACGGAGCGTTTGAAGGGGAAAAAACGGAGTGCTTGAAAAAACAAATGGGATGCTTACAAAGAAAAACAAGCAGCCGCTTACAAAGAAAAACAGAAGAAACAGCTTGAAGGAAAACTTACAGAAAAACGAACAAATAAAAGAACGGCTCAGCAAACAGAAAAAAAGGAAACCTCACCTACGGACATAAAAAAAGGAGTTCCGCTGAACTCCAACCTTTGTTAACCTTAAATCTAATACTATGAAAAACACAGTGCAAAAGTAAGCATTCTCGGTGAATCTGCAAAGGAAACGGAAGAAAAACCATGCTTTACAACATATATTAACCACACTTCACAACCCTATAAAATCCATTAACAAATAAAGATGATAAACTAAAAAAATACAGAACCGCCTAAGGCAATCCTGTATTTCTTCGCTACTAAATAATAAGATTACCGAATTATTTGATTCGCTTATAACCGTACACAGCCAAATCCCCCAGTTCTTCCTCAATACGCAACAACTGGTTGTATTTTGCCATACGGTCGGAACGGCTCAACGAACCGGTCTTAATCTGACCACTGTTCGTAGCCACTGCAATATCTGCAATTGTCGCATCCTCTGTTTCTCCCGAACGGTGAGATGTCACTGTGGTGTATCCATGACGGTGAGCCATTTCAATGGTATCCAGTGTCTCACTCAACGAACCGATCTGATTTACCTTAATTAGAATAGAATTGGCACAACCCATTTCTATTCCTTTTGACAAAAATTCCACATTCGTTACAAACAAATCGTCTCCAACCAACTGGCAGCGATTTCCGATTCGTTCCGTCAGTTTCTTCCATCCTTCCCAGTCGTTTTCACTCATTCCGTCTTCAATAGAGTCTATCGGATACTTGTTAATCAATTCTTCCAAGTAGGCAATCTGTTCATCAGAAGTACGTTTTTTCCCGTTCTCACCTTCAAAGATGGTATAATCATACACCCCGTCTTTGTAAAACTCGGAAGAAGCACAGTCCATCCCAATCATCACGTCTTTTCCAGGTATATATCCAGCCTGCTGGATGGCTGCTAAAATAGACTCCAACGCATCTTCCGTACCTTTCAATGCCGGAGCAAATCCCCCCTCATCTCCCACAGCCGTACTCAGTCCGCGATCATGCAGCACTTTTTTCAGAGAATGGAACACTTCCGCTCCCATACGCAGTCCTTCCCGGAAAGAAGGAGCACCTACCGGACGGATCATAAATTCTTGGAAAGCAATGGGGGCATCACTGTGTGAACCACCGTTGATGATATTCATCATCGGTACCGGCATCACAAATGTATTCACTCCTCCAATATAACGGTACAAAGGAATATCCAAATAAGCAGCAGCAGCCTTCGCTACAGCCAGCGATACCCCCAAAATGGCATTAGCTCCCAACTTAGACTTTGTGGGAGTGCCATCCAACTCCAACATTTTTTTATCAATGCTCCGCTGCTCAAGTACAGACCATCCCATCAAGGCTGGAGCAATCACCTTGTTTACATTATCTACTGCTTTCAGTACTCCCTTACCTCCATAACGATGTGCATCCTTATCGCGCAGTTCCAATGCTTCATGTTCACCTGTAGAAGCTCCCGACGGAACAGAAGCACGTCCTACCACGCCAGATTCCAGTCTCACTTCTACCTCTACGGTAGGATTACCTCGTGAATCGAGTATTTCACGACCTTTGATTGATTTGATTTTCATATTGATGTGATTAAAAAATTCTGATATACAAAAATGAGTAAACTCCAGCATCTATACAATACCTCAATTTAGGTATTTTGTTTCTTAATTTCCAGAAATAAAAAAAGGACTGTGCCTTCATCGTCACAGCCCTCTTCCGTCATTTATGCAATCAAAAAAATGGATTTTAATAATTGTTTTTCTTCACTTCAAAATAAGCCTGTGGATGCAAGCAAGCCGGACATACTTCAGGAGCTTCTTTTCCTACATAAATATATCCGCAGTTACGGCACTGCCATACCACTTCTACGTCTTTCTTGAAAACCTTTTCGTCTTCAATGTTCTTCACGAAAGCCAGGTATCTTTCTTCATGACCTTTTTCGGCTACAGCAATTTCGCGATACATCTTTGCAATGGCTGGGAAACCTTCCTCGTCTGCAATGTCAGCAAACTTCGGATAATCCAGACTCCATTCTTCGTTTTCACCTGCAGCGGCTGCTTTCAGATTTTCCAATGTAGAACCGATTACTCCGGCAGGATAGCTGGCTGTAATTTCCACCATTCCACCTTCCAACCATTTGAACATTCTCTTGGCGTGTTCCTTTTCCTGTTCAGCGGTTTCCAAGAAAATAGCTGAAATCTGTTCGAAACCTTCTTTCTTGGCTGCACTTGCAAAATAAGTATAGCGCATTCTGGCTTGTGATTCACCTGCAAAAGAGATTGCCAAATTTTTCTCGGTTCTTGTTCCTTTGATGCTTTTTCCCATATCTATTAGTTATTAAGTTGATGAATAAATTACGTTTTTTGGTTTACATTGCAAAGATAGAACTTTTATCCAAATTTGTAATCATTACAATTCTATTTTCTACTTTATTAACGATTTACTCACAAAGGTTTTTATATAAGAAACAAATGACAGTGGAAAAAAGTTTTCAGAATCGCCTGAAAACAATCCATCTAACTCCAGGTAATTATCCAGATAATTTTTCATATATATTTGTCGGATTTACACACTTGAGCACATTTTTAAAAGATAATTAAGACAAAACATTCCTGAATACCAGAAAATATATACTTTTGTGCCTCTTTTTAAATTATTCATATTCAAAGATAGATGAAAGGATTAGAATTCAGACCCAAACTTTTCACCATGATGAAAACCTATACCAAGGCCGACCTGATGACCGACCTGATGGCAGGTGTCATCGTGGGAATTGTTGCCCTACCACTAGCCATTGCTTTTGGTATTGCTTCCGGAGTGAGTCCGGAAAAAGGAATCATCACAGCCATTGTAGCCGGTTTTATCATCTCGTTTCTGGGAGGAAGTAAAGTACAGATTGGCGGACCAACCGGTGCTTTTATTGTTATCATTTATGGCATTATCCAACAGTACGGTATCGAAGGACTGATGGTAGCCACCATGATGGCCGGTATTCTCCTTATATTATTAGGGGTATTTAAATTGGGAACCATTATCAAATTTATTCCCTATCCCATCATTATCGGTTTTACCAGCGGTATCGCCGTCACGATTTTCACCACGCAGATTGCCGATATTTTCGGACTTGATTTCCAAGGTGAGAAAGTACCGGGAGATTTCATTGGAAAATGGATTCTTTATTTCCATCACTTCGATACGGTTAATTGGTGGAATGTCATTGTGAGTGTGGTCAGCGTGTTCATCATTGCCATTACGCCTAAATTCTCCAAAAAGATTCCAGGGTCACTGGTAGCCATCATTCTGGTAACCGTAGGGGTCTACTATCTGAAAATGTATGGAGGAATCACCTGCATCGACACCATCGGCGACCGTTTCAGCATCAAGTCACAACTTCCGGAAGCAGCTGTTCCTGCACTCGATTGGGAAGCCATCAAGAACCTGTTTCCTGTAGCCATCACTATTGCCGTACTGGGAGCCATTGAATCGTTGCTTTCGGCTGCAGTGGCCGACGGTGTCATCGGCGACCGTCATGATTCCAATACGGAACTCATCGCCCAAGGTATCGCCAATTTTGTATCCCCTATCTTCGGAGGTATCCCTGCCACCGGCGCCATTGCCCGCACGATGACCAATATCAATAACGGAGGCAAGTCGCCCGTAGCCGGTATTGTACATGCTGTAGTGTTGTTACTCATCCTTCTATTCCTGATGCCTCTGGCTAAATACATCCCTATGGCCTGTCTAGCCGGTGTACTGGTCATCGTTTCTTATAACATGAGTGGATGGAGGGTGTTCAAAGGACTGTTGAAAAACCCAAAGTCGGATGTAGTGGTACTGCTCATCACTTTTTTCCTGACAGTCATCTTCGATTTGACAGTAGCCATTGAGGTGGGACTGGTCATCGCTTGCGTACTGTTCATGAAGCGTGTCATGGAAACAACCAAGATTTCCGTCATTACCGATGAAATAGATCCCAACAACGAGTCCGACTTGGAAGTCCACGAAGAACACCTCGTCATTCCACAAGGTGTGGAGGTATATGAAATCAACGGTCCGTATTTCTTCGGTATCGCTACCAAGTTTGAAGAAATCATGTCACGGTTGGGCGATCGTCCGAAAATCCGCATCATCCGTATGCGAAAAGTTCCTTTCATTGATTCCACAGGTATTCACAACCTCACAACCCTGTGTGAAATGTCACAGAAAGAAAACATCCACATCATCCTGTCGGGTGTCAACGATAAAGTACATCAAGTACTGGAAAGATCCGGTTTCTATGAATTGCTTGGAAAAGAAAACATCTGTAGCAACATTAATGAAGCACTTGAAGTGGCTACCCGGGAAATTTCTGAAATAAACACAAAATAAAACGTTAAAATAAAAGCTCCTATTCTGTTAAAATCAAAATAGGATTTAACAGGATGGGAGTTTTCTTTAAATCATGTTATAATGCCTGTCTTTTTCAATTTAGAAGTTGCATTATTCCTAGAATTCCGTAACTTTGTACTGTGTTTTTCATAGTATTAGATTTAAGGTTAATAAAGGTTGGAGTACAGCGGTACTCCTTTTTTTATGTCCTTACTTTAAAAAATCACCACTTAAACCGTACCTGAAACTGTAAATCATATTTTTGGTTTCCCTGAATTTCTTCTGCTCCCGAACCAATCAGATTCCGGTCTCTGTAATGCGTCCATCCCCATTTCATCTGGAAAAAGACTCTTTTCTTCCAATTATAATCCAAGCCCACAGCCAGCCTTTCTCCTCTACCATACAATGCCCCCATGGAAAACGCATACAGCAATCCTTGTTCATACATATATATTCGCGAAGCATAATCTTCCGTACAGAACCAGGTACCACTTACAAAAGTCCGTAGTGCCCAACGAGGAATCTCCAGTTTCAAATTGCTCCCCACTGCCAGACCATTGGATACTTCTTGCCGGAACACGGATGAACGCACATATTCCATCACCGTTTTCCATCGGATGTATTTTACCGGTGAATAAGTCAGCTGATAATGGAAACGCTGCCGGATATTGGGTAACACATACTTCTCTTCATCCGAAACCTTATAGTTTTTAGCCTTATTCTTATAGCTATACTTTATCCACATATCCAGTGAATTAAATGGTGAATAAGAAAGTTGAACAACTCCTTCCATTCCGACTGTTTTCTGCTTATCCACCAGATAACGGTACCATGGAAAATAAAAGAAATCTCCATAACACAATAGTTTGATATCCCGTAATAAGTTTGTTTCCAGACCAATAAAAATCCCAGCTTCATTTTGCAACCTTGAATTCTCTCCAAAACCATTACCATACAAACTCTGATATTTTTTATCATAATACCTGTTGATAACTATCCAAGAGGTATTCACAGTCGGTGAATAAGTCAATTGATTCAAGGTCGCTACTTTCCCTTGCTTGTCGACAGCAGTTTCCCCTGAAAAAACAAACTTTCCTTTATACCATTTATAATTCACTCCCACATTATAGAAATACTTTCCCCGAGGATAATAACGGTTATACAATCTTTCCGCCGGATTCAACATCTTGTTGAAAATATTATAAACAACTGTTAGTCCCCCTTCAAAATACTTTCCATCATAAGTCAAATTACTCCCTGCCAACGTATTAAAGACTGTATTCTTCTTTTCCATATCTTTTTTCAACCGATGATAACCATCGGTTTTCAACGTAGTTATACACTTATTGTCTGTCGTAGCATCCTGTGGCCGGAAAGAGAAAAAGCCGGTCCAAATCCAGCGTTTGTTCCACTTCCAAGACATCCCTACCCCTTGCAGATAATTAGCCTCATTCATAGACGTATACTTGCTCAACCCTTGTCCTGCACGACTCAAAGCTGAAAAAGAAGTTGCTTTCCCCAGTCCAAATCCCATGTTCATCACCAATCCATACCCGAAACTGGCCTTATAATTTCCGGCTACCAATGTGTGCAAATGCCCGAAATCTTTCAACTGTAGAGAAGCACTGTAAAAATCAAAGCCCTTTCGGTTGTAACTCCTGAAAAAAGGTTCTCCTGCATCTTTTTCTGCTGTCAAACCTACATATATATGATCTCGATACTGAAACCTGTACCTCAAATTCACATAAAAAGGATCTCCATAATATCGTTTTGAGGCTAACTTATCCTCTTGCCCTAAAGGAATACCGGCATACCCAGCCTTCTTATTTAAAGGAACGTCTGTTCTTATCCACAATTCCTGTTTATTGTTTTTCCATAAGTTTCTCCAGGAAAAACGTTCTTTACGTACCGGTTCTCCCACATAAAGAAAATCTTCCAGAAAGACCCGTGTCTGCCGGTCCATCCCTTCCACTCCCCACAATTCATTCATACTGACCAACGGCCCGTATTTATACACATAATAAAGAATGTGTTCAATCATTTTGTCGGACAAAAAAGGCAATTGCTCCAGTTCTTCTTTTGTAACCGTATTCACATTCCATGGATGTTCTGCCAGTTCACTCAATTCTTCGTACCGTTCCCTCCACGAAGCCATACCCTCTTCTTCACCAATCTGTTCTTCCCACTCCATCCAAGAAGATTGCCCATACAAATTTACACAGGTAAAAATAGCTGATACACAGAAGTAAACGAGTCTTTTCCACATGTTATTAACCTGTTTATACACATCCTATAAATACGTTAATTATGCCACGTAATCTGAATATTATTTCTATTTTTGTGCGTATGAAAAAGAGTCTTCTTATATTCATCGTACTGTGGCTAAGTATCTGCTTCCATACACATGCCCAAGATTTGACCCCTACAGTAATTATAGGTCATAAAGTCCCTGTATGTGTTTATAAAGGAGACACTATACCTTGTGTAACGTTGAGAAACATCTACGTTTACCCGAAACTTAAATTTAAAAACAAACGACAAGAAAGATATTACTATAAACTGATACGCGACGTAAAGAAAACACTCCCGTTGGCCAAGGAAATCAAAAGAGCGG
Organism: uncultured Bacteroides sp.; assembly: GCA_900552075.1. GTDB lineage: Bacteria > Bacteroidota > Bacteroidia > Bacteroidales > Bacteroidaceae > Phocaeicola. The sequence goes on from URYL01000003.1 coordinate 7,458, forward strand.
TGATTGAAACATATGAATATATGGAAACCCTTCCCAACCAAAAAGCCAGGGAACGCCACATGAAACTGGTGGAAAAAGGGTTGAAACAGCAATACACTGCCCGTATGAAGAAACTCACCTTCTCACAAGGTAAACTGTTGATCAAACTGGTCAACCGGGAATGCAACCAGTCTTCTTATCAACTGGTCAAGGCTTTCATGGGACCTTTCAAAGCGGGATTTTATCAGGCATTCGCTGCCCTGTTCGGAGCCAGCCTGAAAAAAGAATACCATCCTGAAGATGACGACAAGATGGTAGAAAGAGTGGTTACACTGGTCGAAAATGGACAGCTATAACACTATAATTCAACAAATTAACAAGTTATCAATAGGATATTCACAAGCGATGTTCAACGCAGTTTGAACAGCTTGTGCGCAAATTCCCATATCATAATGCCTGCCGTAACAGACACGTTTAAGGAATGTTTCGTACCGTATTGAGGAATCTCAATGCAGCCGTCGGACATATTCACCACTTCCTGCTGCACACCTTTCACCTCATTTCCCAGCACAATGGCATATTTCTTCCCCTTCTCCAAGGTCAGTTCATCCAGCAAAGTACTCCCCTCACACTGCTCGATGGCCAACACAGTATATCCCATCTCATGCAGTTCATTTACAGCATCTTGCGTGTGGGAAAAATATTTCCAGTCCACCGTATATTCTGCACCCAGCGCCGTCTTATGCATTTCCGGATGAGGAGGAGTAGCCGTAATGCCACACAGATAAATACTGTTTACCAGAAAAGCATCCGACGTACGGAACACCGCCCCTATATTGTGCAGGCTGCGCACTTCATCCAGCACCACCACCAAAGGCAGCTTGTCTGCTTCCTTAAACTCTTCCACCGTGAGGCGATTCATCTCCGTCACCTTCAATTTCCTTAATTCGGCCATAAATCCTATCTTTGAAATACGTTCGGCTGCAAAGATAAAAACTATATTCATAACCCTGTTGAAAACGGTGGAAAAGATGTAAAAAACGAGCGCATAGAAAATGAAAATTATTTCTTGCAAGATTCCACAAATCAATTATAGCAAGCTTGAAACCAACAATCCAAAAAACTTAGAAATAATTTTCACTGTCAGTTTAAACACATTCTTCTTGAATTTTCAGAAATGAATCAACGAAAAGTTTTTAACTTTGCAACGTATCAACAATTTGTTAATAGAATCAGTAAAGATAATGATATCAATCAGTAAGCCTGTTTATGAGTGACTGATATCCTTCACCTCAAAGATGATAACGGAAAAACAAAAAAAGAAGCACTATTTTTACGAACACTATTAACGGGATATTATCAGCATCATATTTTCTTTTAAAAAGAAGAAAAAATATAATCTAATAATGAATAAAGAAGAATGGTTGAAAAAGGGTTATGTGGATGAACCCGTAGAAAAGAATCTTGACCTGAAGGCTGAGATTAAGAAGTTATGTCGTGAAAAAGAAGCGGTCATTTTAGGACACTTCTACCAAGCAGACGAAATACAGGAAATAGCCGACTTTATCGGTGACAGTCTGGCACTGGCACAATGGGCTGCCAAAACGGATGCGAAAATCATTGTGATGTGTGGAGTACACTTCATGGGTGAAACCGCGAAAATCCTTTGTCCGGACAAGAAAGTGCTGATTCCTGACCTGAATGCCGGTTGTTCACTGGCCGACAGTTGTCCGGCCGACAAGTTTACTGAATTTGTGAAGGCACATCCGGGATACAAAGTCATTTCGTATGTCAATACCAGTGCAGCTGTGAAGGCGGTGACGGATGTGGTGGTCACTTCTACCAACGCCCGTCAGATTGTAGAAAGCTTCCCGGAAGATGAAAAGCTGATTTTCGGTCCCGACAAGAACTTAGGAAATTACATCAATTCCATTACCGGACGTCAGATGCTGCTTTGGGACGGTGCCTGCCATGTGCATGAGAAATTCTCGGTAGAGAAGATTCTGGAACTGAAAAAGCAGTATCCGGATGCACAGGTGTTGGTTCATCCCGAGTGCAAGGGAGCCGTAGCGAAGCTGGCCGACAAGATCGGTTCTACGGCAGGATTGCTGAAATATGCCATGGCCAGTGACAAGAAAGACTTCATTGTGGCTACCGAAAGCGGTATTCTGTATGAGATGCGCAAGAAATGTCCGGACAAGCACTTTATTCCCGCTCCGCCGGAAGACAGTACCTGCGCTTGCAATGAATGCAACTTCATGCGTTTGAATACACTGGAAAAACTGTATAACACATTGAAGTATGAATGGCCGGAAGTAAAGGTGGATGAAGCAATAGCAAAAGAAGCCATTAAGCCTATTCAGAAGATGCTTGAAATATCTGCCAAGTTGGGACTGTAATTATACAGTCTCAACTTTTTGTTAAGGGCTTTTAATAGCGAGATACATCTTCTTAAAACATGTTATATAACATGGATTTTAGAAGGAATAGTTTGTAGATATCCAGAAAGTCCTTACCTTTGCACTGTGTTTTTCATAGTATTAGATTTAAGGTTAACAAAGGTTGGAGTTCAGCGGAACTCCTTTTTTTATGTCCATATGCTTCCTTCTGTACAAAATGCCGTATAAATAATGCCTCCATTGTTAAGGTGATAAGCTGAAAACTTATCGTTACTTTTTACGTTTCCCTGCTCAGAAACGTATGTTTCCGGCAAGCGAAACGTATGTTTTTGCATAGAGAAACATACGTTTTCCTTTGCGGAAACATAAAAAATGAGATTGCTTTATTACGTTTTTGTATATAGGTTTTCAAATTATTCAAGAGTTGTACGAGTAGCTATCGTTGATTTACCTTAGTTTTAGTTCTAAAAAAATGATTTCAATGATAGTTGAAAATCAATTGTTTGTGATTTTCAACCGAAAAAAGATGAAAAAAAATACTCGAAATGTTTGTGGATTTCAAAAAATGCACTACCTTTGCAACCGCAATCGAGAGAGAAAGCAACGAAAGAAAAACTTAATGGTGCGTTAGTTCAGTTGGTTAGAATACATGCCTGTCACGCATGGGGTCACGGGTTCGAGTCCCGTACGCACCGCAATATATGAAGCTCTGATTCAGAAAAGAATCAGGGCTTTTTTATTTTCGATATTTTCAGTCATTGGAAGGAGAGAAGTTATGTGGAAATATTATGCTTTATTGTCGGCTTTTTTTGCCGCACTGACAGCCATTTTTGCCAAAGTAGGTGTGAAGAATATCAATTCAGACTTGGCCACAGCGATTCGAACCAGTGTTATTTTGCTGATTACTTGGGGAATTGTATTTTCTGAACGTCAAGTGGTGAATGTAAAGCATGTGGATACACATACTTGGCTTTTTTTAATATTGTCGGGTGCGGCTACCGGTCTGTCCTGGTTGTTTTATTTTAAGGCTTTGCAGACAGGCGATGTATCAAGAGTGGCGCCTATTGACAAACTGAGCGTGGTAATAACCATTTGCTTGTCTTTCCTGTTTTTGAGGGAACCGGTCAGCTTGAGAGTGATTGTGGGAGCAGCGTTAATTACGTGTGGCAGCATCGTCATGCTTTTGAAATAAAACGAAGGATGCCTTCGTGACAGCTTTGTCACTGGGGCATCCTTCTTCTGAACTCAAATCATAATTAGTGCTTATTCCTGTACTTCACCTTTTTCGTTGTACATCAGCGTAGCGGTGTTTTCTTCTTCATCTGCCAGTACTACTTTGTAGGTTTTTACACCATCTGTTTCTTCTACGTATGCTGCCTTGATGGTCCATTCTGCATAATCTTTTGTGATGGCATCCTGAACAGCTTGAGGAAGGTCTTTTACATCAATGGGTTTGAATTCGTTGACTACAGTTACAGTGTCTGTGCTTGCGCCCAGATTTTCGGCAAATACTACTGAACTTCCTAATCCCATTACCAATGCTACTGCTACAAATAACTTTTTCATATTGCTTTTAATTTAAATAGTTAGTAAGTAAGTTTACGATAATTGTAGTTCAAATGTGGTGCCAAACTTTATTTGTTTTACTAACTGTTTGATTTTCAGTATTAACCTTGTTTCCTTATTGATTTAATAAGTTGAATATGGGTAATTTCTTCTCATTTTGTTGTGGATATTTTGTACAGTTCTACAAAGTGGTGAGAGAAATATGAATCAACGTTAGCAGCTTGAATAGGCTTTTTATTTTTCTTTTATGCTGAAAGAAAATTGAGAATAAATTATAAAAAATCCAATGATTTGAATTTTTCTTCAATATATATGCATTTTTATTGTACTTTTGCCGCACCTTGTCAAGCAATGAGATTCTTGCTGAAACAGATGATTAAAATCACTATTCATCTTTAATTTAGAGAAGAGAGTACATTAGGTATTAGGTATCTACGTCGGTAGAATCATTTTATTACAAATTTATATAACCCTATGAACATGTTGAAAATTTTGTCCGTAGCTTTATTAGGTATGTGTGTGCTTCTTTTTGGTTGTAAAAAAGAGAAACTTTCTGTGAATAACGATCCTTCTGTAGTCGAAATTACGGTTTGCAATCCGAAAGGAGAGCCTTTGGGAAATACGATTGTCAAGATGTACGATGAGACTACTTACGAAGCTTTTAAAGAAAAACAGACTACCAAAGCATTGTGGGAGGTAGTGACTGATAAGAATGGGAAGGCGACTTTTGTGCTGGAGCGTCAGAAATGGTTTGTGAGAACACAGTATAGAGAACTGATGTTTGTGGTACTTGAAACCTTGGATGCTGCCAATTATGAGTGGTGGAGCAAGGGAGGCACAGTGACTGCTGGGAAAAAACAATCTTTTAAGATAGTAGTGAATTTTAAGGTAGTAGTGAACCGTCAGGAATCAGCACAGGAAATAGAAAAGAGAGAAGAGCAGCCTGAAGAAAGTCCGTTTTTAATCGAAAATGGAGTACTTAAAGGAATAAAAGATCCTACGTTGTCGCAAGTGATAATTCCTGCTGAAGTGAAAAGCATCGCTCCAGAAGCCTTTTGGGAGTCGAATGTGGAATCTTTGGTACTCAATGAAGGGTTGGAGTCTATCGGAGTACAAGCGTTTGCCAGAAGCAAGAAATTGGCTTCTGTGTCTTTTCCGTCTTCCTTGAAGGTAATCGATAAACATGCGTTTGAAGATTGTATGTCGTTGACGAAAGTAAATCTTTCTCACACTGCGGTAGAAGAAATCGGTTCAAATGCATTTCATGAAACCGGATTGAAAGAGGTAGCATTTCCCGCTTCCCTGAAGAAAATAGGCCCGCAAGCTTTTTTGAAGACCCAACTGGAAAATGTGGTACTTCCGGCAGAGGTACAAGAGGTTGGCCCAGAAGCTTTCCGGGAAGTCGCAACACTGAAGTCAATTACTCTTCCGAACAACATACAAAAGATAGGCTGGCAGGCTTTTTACGGTTGTACTAAGCTGGAAAATGTGAATTATACCGGTTCTATGAAATCAGCCAATGGAGTAGTGGAAAGTGCGGCTTTTGAGGGCTGTGAGGCTTTGACTCGAATCATCCTTCCGCAAAGTGTGGCGGAAGTTCAAGAAGGTATATTCATTGAATGTCCCCGCTTGAAGCAAATCATCCTTCCTGAGTCTGTGAAAAAAATTGGAGGTTATGGACTGAGAACGAACTATTCTGTGGAAAAGATTGTGTTTAAAGGTTACGAACCACCTGCTCTTGAAGAAACTTCCTTACCTTTTGTAGATGATATCACTTCTATCGTGGTGCCTAAGAGTAAGCTCGAGACGTATAAAACTGCGTATGCAGATTATCATAAAATCATGGTTGAAAACCCCTAACATCTGTTATATATAAGGAGACAACGTGTACGGCTACCTTTTTAAAGGCAAGTGTACGCGTTGGCATGTTTATGTGATATGCCTTTGAAAAAGGGCTGTTGAAGGTGTCAAAATAGAAAAATGTGTTTCTATTTTTGATTGCATCCAGCTTTTGTTATCTTTGTGGAGAAGCCTGAAGGGTATGGGTTATACGTAAAAATGAGAAAACAATGAAAGACAGTAGGTGGAATTATGTTGCAGCAATGGTGGCTGCAGTGTTGTTTGTCGGTTGCGGCGGACAATCCAAACAAAAAACAGAGAGCGAGATGAATACAGACAGTACAAAAGTGGCATACGGCGAGATTCAGATGCAGAAAGACAGTATGTTGGCTACACTGACACAGGACGGAATGAAGGTGACATGGATTCGTGACAACGTTCAGCCACGTCTGATGCCGCGTACCTTGTTTCCCGATGCCAGTGACGCTCAGATAGACAGTCTTTCTTTAAAGAACGGGGTACCTGCTTCTATCAGTACCTTCTTGGTTGAAAAGGATGGCGTGCGCATGCTTTTCGATACCGGAATGGGGGCACCCGATAGCCGGTTGCTCGAGGGTTTGAAAGCTTTGCACATCCATCCGGAAGATATCAACTACTTGTTCATAACCCATTTTCATGGGGATCACATCGGTGGCATGATGAAAAACGACAGTGTGGTTTTTCCACGTGCGGAAGTATATGCTTCCCAGCTGGAATACGATGCGTGGATGAAGATGCCGGCCGACCAGAAAGCACAGGTAGAGAAAACCATGAAGGCTTACAAGGACCGTTTGCATCTCTTTGTTTTCGGGGATACGCTACCGGAAAATGTAATGGCCATGAATGCGGTAGGACATACGCCCGGACACACGGTGTTCCAAGTGGGAAAACTGTTGGTAATAGGAGATTTGTTCCATGGAGCAGCCTTGCAGCTGGCACATCCGGAAATCTGCGCACAGTATGACATGGACAAGAAAGGAGCCGTAAAGAGTCGTAAGTATTACTTGCAATATGCCCGGGAGAACGGGCTGACAATGGCGGGCATGCACCTGCCGGTGCCGGCTTTTATGAAGTGAAAAAAAAGGACGTATAGATGAATAAACAGACAGCGTGTACAAATGCTTTTCAAGCAGGCGTACACGCTGTTATTTTTTGGGTGAGATGTACTTTTTCAATAAGAAGCACTGGCTTCGATACCGGCTTCTTTTACCAGCCGGACAATGCGGTCCAGTTCCTCGTGAGTGGCTTTCTGGAGTTTCCGGTCGGGGGTTTCCCGGTCAATGGTATAGACCATCACCTGACGGGGACGAATCTGTTTGATGGCTTCCAGCCAGGGCAATACATATTTGTCAGTGGTATTGTCTACGTCTTTTCCTTCGTCGGTAGTACCTTTCAGGAAAATCGTCTGGATAATCAGGTTGCCGTGGAAAGCCTTCAGACCTTCAATGATATCTTCCACCTGATAATTTCCGGTCGGTCGGTCGACGGTCTGTATATAGTCCGGGTCTACCGTATCCAGTTTCAGAATGTTGTTGTCCACTTTGTTTAGGGCAGCAAAAACCTTTGGGTTGTGGATAAAGGTAGAGTTGCTTAATACACTGACTTTTGCATTCGGGAAATACTTGTCGCGCAAGGCCAGGGTGTCGTCGATGATTTCCGGAAAATACGGGTTGGCAGTCGGTTCTCCATTGCCGGCAAAAGTCAGCACATCCGGAGAAGGGCCGTTTTCTTTCATATCGGCCAGGCGTTTTTCAAGTGCTTCGCGTACGGCTTCACGGGTTTGTACTTTCTGTTTCGGACGAAAGTCCTTGTTGTAGCCGCATTCACAATAAATGCAGTCGAACGTACAGAATTTGCCGTCGGCGGGTAGCAGGTTGATGCCGAGCGATACGCCCAGACGGCGGCTGTGGATAGGGCCGAAGATAGGGGCCGGATAAATAATGGTTGACATAGGCGTTACGGTTTATCTTCCTTTTACTATTTTTTTGATGTCATTCAGTTTGTTCAGTGCCTCCAGCGGAGTAAGGTTATTCACGTCCAAATTCAGGATTTCATCGCGAATCTGGCATAGTACGGGGTCGTCCAACTGGAAGAAACTTAATTGTATTCCGTCGGAAGAAGCCTGCTTGGTTGGTTGCGGTTTTGCGGAAATTCCTTCCTGCCGGTTTTCTGCTTCCAGCTGGTGTAGGATTTCATCGGCGCGTTTCACGATGGATTTCGGCATACCCGCCATTTTGGCCACATGGATACCGAAAGAGTGGGCACTGCCACCACGTTCCAGTTTGCGGAGGAAAATTACTTTGTTGTCCACTTCCTTGACCGACACGTTGTAGTTTTTGATACGTTTGAACTGACTTTCCATGTCGTTCAGTTCGTGGTAGTGGGTGGCAAACAACGTACGGGCCCGGGCTTTCTTATGCTCATGGATGTGTTCTACGATGGCCCAGGCAATGGAAATACCGTCGTAGGTGGAAGTTCCTCTACCTAATTCGTCGAAAAGTACCAAACTTCGCGGCGAAATGTTGTTCAGGATATTGGCTGCTTCGTTCATCTCGACCATGAAAGTAGATTCGCCCACGGAAATGTTGTCGCTGGCTCCCACACGGGTGAAAATCTTGTCCACCAGTCCGATGTGGGCGCTCTCGGCAGGTACGAAACAACCGATTTGTGCCATGAGGGTAATCAGGGCTGTCTGACGGAGCAGGGCAGACTTACCGGCCATGTTCGGTCCCGTAATGATGATAATCTGCTGCTCTTCCGTGTCGAGATATACATCGTTGGCAATGTATTTTTCTCCCGGAGGAAGCTGTTTCTCAATCACCGGATGGCGTCCCTGACGGATGTCGAGTACATCGTCATCCACCACATTCGGGCGAATGTACTTATTGGTACGGGCCACGTTGGCAAACGACAGCAGACAGTCCAGCCGGGCTATCTGTGTGGCGTTGATTTGGATGGCCGGGATAAATTCTGCCAGGTCGGTGACCAGTTCGTTATATAATCGGGTTTCCAGAATCAGAATCTTGTCTTCCGCTCCTAAAATCTTTTCTTCATATTCTTTCAGTTCCTGCGTGATGTAACGTTCTGCATTGACCAGTGTCTGCTTGCGTATCCATTCGGCCGGTACCTTGTCCTTGTGTGTATTGCGTACTTCGATATAGTAACCGAATACGTTGTTGTAAGCGATTTTCAGGCTAGGAATACCTGTCAGCTCACTTTCCCGTTGCTGGATTTGCAGCAGGTAGTCTTTGCCGGAATACGCAATCTTGCGCAATTCATCCAGCTCTGCGTTGACGCCGTCGGCAATCACCCCGCCTTTGTTGACCAGCAGGGGAGGGTCGTTGTTTATTTCCTTGGCAATTTTGTCGCGGATGGAAGCACAGAGATTCAGTTGCTCGCCAATGCGGCGCAGACTGGGATTGTCGGCGTTGAGACATGCATTTTTAATCGGTTCAATGGCCTGAAGAGCTATCTTTAGCTGTACCACTTCACGAGGTGAAATGCGTCCTACAGCCGCTTTTGAACTGAGTCGTTCCAAATCACCTATTTGGTGCAGTTTTTCTTCAATGAAATCCTTGAAATCCGGTTCCTTAAAAAAGAACTCCACTACATCCAACCGTTCGTTGATGGGTTTGATATCTTTTAGAGGGAAGACAATCCAGCGTTTCAACATTCGGGCTCCCATCGGACTGATGGTATGGTCGATGATGTCCAGCAGGGAAGTACCCCCTTCGTTCATGCTGTCAATCAGCTCCAGACTGCGTACGGTGAATTTATCCAGTCGCACGTAGCGGTCTTCTTCGATACGGGAGAGCGATGTGATGTGTCCAATCTGGTAATGCTGGGTCATGTCGAGGTACTGAAGAATGGCTCCGGAAGCAATGATGCCATTGTGCAGATTTTCCACTCCAAAACCTTTAAGGTTTTTGGTTTCAAAGTGCTTCAGTAACTTTTCTCGGGCAGAAGTCTCATTGAACACCCAGTCCTCCAGTTCAAACGTGAAGAATTTGTTGCCGAAGTTGCCTTCGAACATGGGCTTCTTGCCTCGTTCAAAAAGTACCTCCTTCGGGGCAAAGTTATTCAACAGCTTGTCGATGTAGTCAGTGGGTCCTTCGGAAGTGAGGAATTCACCGGTTGATATGTCGAGAAAGGCGATACCGCAGGCTGTTTTACCGAAATGAACGGCAGCCAGGAAGTTGTTTTCCTTGTACGACAACACATTGTCGTTGATGGCTACACCCGGAGTCACCAGTTCCGTAATCCCACGTTTGACGAGTTTTTTGGTGGTTTTCGGATCTTCCAGCTGGTCGCAGATGGCCACTCTTCGGCCGGCACGGATCAGCTTGGGCAAGTACGTATCGAGGGCATGGTGAGGAAATCCAGCCATCTCCACCGTCTTGCTTTGTCCGTTGGCGCGTTTGGTTAAGGTGATTCCCAGAATCTCGGCTGCTGCCACGGCATCTTCGGAATAAGTTTCATAAAAGTCTCCGCACCGGAAAAGCATGATGGCATCCGGGTGTTTGGCTTTTAAATCAAAATATTGTTTCATCATCGGGGTTAGTACCACCTCTGTATCTTTTGCCACGGTTCAGTCCTTTCTTTAATTTAGTTCATGATATTTCCTGCAAAGATACTTTAAAAGCCTGAAATGAAAAAAGTATTTTTTAGGGATGCTATTTAAATTCAGTTTAAAAAACGAAAAACGGGAGCGGGAATTTCTTAGCTTTGTGGAAATTTAAAGCGAACAGATTATGAGAGAAATCAGTGTGTCCGAATTGAAGGACAATATGTTTGATGCCATTGGCAAGGAATGGATGCTGGTGACGGCCGGCACACCTGAGAAGTTTAACATGATGACAGCCAGCTGGGGAGGTACCGGCATTCTGTGGGGAAAACCGGTGGCATTCATTTTCATCCGCCCCGAACGTTACACCTATGAATTTATAGAAAAAGGCGATAAGCTGACCCTGTCATTCCTGGGAGAAGCACATCGGGATATCCATAAGATTTGTGGAAGCCAATCGGGTAGGGACATTGATAAAGTAGCTGCTTCCGGCTTGAAACCGTATGTGACGGAAAATGGGAACATTGCTTATGAACAGGCTCGCCTGATATTGGAGTGCAAGAAGTTATACGCTGATTTCATATCGGCTGATAACTTTGTGGATAAGTTGTTGATAAGCCGTTGGTACGGAGAAGGACATGGAGGATTTCATAAGATGTATATTCTTGAAATAGAACATGTTCTTGTGAAATAACCGTTTATTCACAGGCTGTTCACAAGTTGTGGATAACAAAGCGGCCCTACAGGTGAATTTCCTGCAGGGCCGCTTTTATGACTTGTGGGTGAGATACGTTATTCTTGCACTTCTTCGGATGGAGTTTCTGACTTCTTCTCCACTGTCGTATCCTTAAAGATTCGGTTTGTTTCTTCCAGATGGCTGGCATACAAACCATCGATGATACCGTCTGCCAGACCGATGACAGGTACATAGATATATGTAGCATGGATGAGGTCGGCAATGGTCAGGAAAATATCTCCTGCCGGTACGATGACATCCGCCCGGTCGGGTTTCAGCTGGTATTTTTCCATACGTTCCTCGATGGAGAGTTTTTTCAGTTGCTCATGTAACTGATGCAAGGTTTCCACCGTTATTCGTTGCTTTTTCTTGTCCTTCTTGTCGGCCAGACGATACAGTTTGTTGATGTTTCCACCCGAACCGATGATGTTGGTGCCCGGATAAGAAAGCGCCAGTTCCTGCATGTCGTTTCTTAACCGTTCCCATTCTGTATCTTTCACGGCATTGTTCAGGATACGGACCGTACCGATGTTATACGAGCGGCTGCATACCAGCGTGCCTTGCGAAAGTAAGTTGATTTCCGTACTACCACCCCCTACATCTACATACATGTAGTTTCCGTTACGGTCTTCCATACATTCAATGTGGTTGTTGTAAATCATGCGGGCCTCTTCCTGTCCGTCGATGATTTCGATACGGATACCCGTCTTCTTCTCAATCCGTTTGATGATGGATTTTCCGTTCTTGGCATCGCGCATGGCAGAGGTGGCGCAAGCCCGGTAGTCTTCCACGTCATAAATTTTCATCAGGTGACGGAATACCTTCATCAGACGCAGCATGTTCTTTTCCTTCTTTTCGGCAATCTTGCCCATGGCAAATACGTCGAATCCCAAGCGAAGAGGCACACGCAGCAACAGTACTTTCGAGAAGAAAGCCTTTCCCTGCTCGTCTTCTTCCACACATTTGATGAGCAGACGTACCGCATTAGAACCAATGTCGATGGCTCCATAATTGGTTTCGCAGTTTTTTATGAGATTGTCCATAATAATAGTATTTAAGTTATTCTTCGGAATTTTCGGCCAAGTAGTAATTGTAGAGTGCCTCCTGTGAGCGGAAAGGAGTTTCCTGTCCTTCTTCGCTCCAGAACAAGTTGTCGCCCAGTCCGTCTACCACACGTCCCTGTAAGGTATCTTTCAGTCCGTATTCCACAATCCGTTTCATTTCACCCTTGATGGCCGGGTCATACACCGGGGTGATGACTTCGATACGGTGGTCGAGGTTACGTGGCATCCAGTCGGCAGAACCCAGGAATATCTTTTCGTCTCCTCCGTTGGCGAAGATGAAGATACGTGAATGTTCCAAGTAGCGGTCGATGATACCGTGAATCCGGATGTTGGTGCTCAGATTCGGAATGTTGGTAATCAAGGAACAGTTGCCACGTACCACCAGGTCGATGTCCACGCCTGCTTCGGAAGCCTCATACAGTTTGTTGACCATAATCGGGTCGGTAATGTGGTTGATTTTTATCTTGATGTAGGCCGGTTTTCCAGCTTTCTTGTTCTTGATTTCGTTGTTGATAAGAGTAATGAACTTGTTCTTCATTTCGTTGGGCGAAACGAGAAGTTCCTTGAACTTGATTGGTGTGTAAGGACGTTCGATGAATTCGAATACCTGATTGACATCCTTTACCAGTTTCGGGTAAGCCGTCATCAGCATGCAGTCGGTATACATCCGGGCATTTCCTTCGTGGAAGTTACCCGTGCTGATGCAAGCGATGTCCGGCCCGGTCTTCATGCCGATGTATGTAATCTTGGAGTGTACCTTCAGGCCTTCCACCCCGAAAATCACCTTAATGCCTGCATCCTGCATCTTCTTCGACCAGTTGATGTTGGAAGCCTCGTCAAAGCGGGCCAGCAGTTCGATGACCACGGTCACCTTCTTGCCGTTGCGGGCTGCTCCGATAAGTGCTTTTACCACCTTCGATTCCTTGGCCAGACGATAGAGTGTGATTTTGATGCTCGTAACTTGTTTGCTCACGGCTGCTTCCTGCAATACCCGGATAAACGAGTCGAAGCTATGGTAAGGCACGTGGATGAAACGGTCTTTCTGCTGGATTTTTTTCAACAAGCTTTCCGGACCGTCGAGTTCCTTTTTCAGGATAGGCGGCCATTTTGGATATTTCAGGTTGCTGTGTCCACAATCCGGGAATTTCATCAAATCCTTGTGGTTCTGATAGCGTCCGCTTTCAATTACCGTATCCAGACTGTCGAGGTCGAGTTTTTTCAACACTCTTTTCAACAGGTCTTTCGGCATGTTGTTATCATAAATTACACGGAGCGGTTCGCCTCTTTTACGGCTCTTTACGCCTTTGGAGATTTTCTGAAGGGTACCCGTACGCAGGTCGTTGTCGATTTCCATTTCCGCATCGCGGGTAAACTTGAAGGCATAAGCTTCAAACTTGTCGTATCCCAGTCCTTCGAAAACCAACGGGAGACAGCAGCGGATGACATCGTCCAGATACATCAGGTAACTCTTGTTCTCATGGTCGGGTAGCTGTACAAAACGCCCGCAGATATTGACCGGAAGTTCCAGAAAGGCATAGTCAGGGGAGGGTTTGTTACCACTTTTGCTCACCTTTACAGCCAGGTAAATATTTTCATCGTTTTCACAGTCCAGCAGCTTGATGGCCGAGAACCATACCGGCACGATGAACCCGTTCAGTTTCTCTTTGTAGAAAGACTGGATAAACTGCAGCTGTTCGGGTGTGACTTCCGAATCGGATACCAGATAAATGTTTTCTTTTTTCAGTTCCTGTGTGACCGTGCTTACGGCCTCTTCGTAATCTTTTACATAGCGTGCATTCAATTTTCCAATCTGTTTGAGTAGCTTTTTAGCTTTCTCCTGTTCCTTGGCAGCCGATTTATCCATACATTCGGCAATACGGCTTTGGGAAGCTACTCTTACCCGGAAGAACTCATCCAAGTTGTTGGAATAGATGCCAAGAAAGGCCATCCGTTCCAGCAAGGGCACATGATTACGGGTGGCTTCTTGCAGAATTCTGCGGTTAAAGTACATCCAACTGATGTCTCTTTCCAAATAAGGCTTTTCTTTTTTTCTATTTCTTGTTACCATAAAATCACTTTTTTGCAAAGAAAAGGATTTTATGTTACAAGATGATTTCAAAACGATTATTTAGAATTTTTTACACAAACTCTTCCACCATGTACATGCCATGCAGGGTATTTTGCGGTGCAAAACGCTCTATTTCATTCAGTATGATGTATTCGGCCGACCTTACCCATTCGCCGAACAGTCGGTTGGGTTTATAGGTCTGTGCGAAGCGCAACAGGTTGCTCAGGTTGAAGTTCCGGTCGATGATGCCGGCGCCGTTCTGTAGGGCATCAAGAGCGTTACATTCCTGTTCGATGTGGGCCGGTACCATCAGGATGGGTTTTCCGAGGTACATGGCTTCGCACACGGATTCAAATCCGGCCGTGCTGGCATAGGCCTTGCATCCCGCCATCTGACGCAGGAATTCCGTGTCGTCGAGCTGGTAGAAGGAGAGGGTGTCGTCGACCTTTTTCACCGGCTCTTCTTCCCAGTGGTCCCAGAAGAAACGCAAGGGTACCTCCGGATGTTTCTGATGCCATTGGAGAATGTTTTCGGAGAAACCGGCGTTCAGCATGTAGCCATGGATGTAGTTGCCCGGCTGGCTTTCCTGTTGCAGTACGTCCTGACGCAACAAGGGAGGCACCACACTGATATGCTGATGTTTGTCTTGTGGCATGGCCCGGAAGGAGAGGGCCAGTTTCTGCGAGGCTCCCAGTGCCGTCAGCCGGGTGAAGAAGTTGAGCATGAACAGACTTCCTCTGTTTTTCTTGGGTAATTTGAACTGCGGGTGCAGGAACAGATACTGGTGTCCGATACAGATTTGAGGCACCGACGGGCGGAAAAAGAAATAAGTCAGTCCGGTAAGCAGTTCATAGAAATTGAGGACCAGGTCGGCCTCTGTTTCCTTGATTTGCTGATGAATGAAGCCGATACTTTCCGCATATTCCGGAAGTTTCAGGAGATTGTAGAGTATACTTTTGGTCAGGTTCACCCGCTTGTTGGCGTGTGTGGGCAGGAAATTCGGGCTGATAAACTGTTTGATGGGTGCCTTGATGTTCCGGCTGAAAAAACCGGGGAGCCTTCTGGATTCACTTTTTCCTACGAGCACTTCCACCACTTCGTGCCCGTTGCTTCGGAGCAACTTCTCCATGGATATGGCCTGTGTGAGATGGCCGCGTCCTTCTCCTTGTACAATAAACAACACTCTCATGAGGCAATTGGTATGAAAGGTATGACATTATTTTCTTTTTCCCTGTCGGCTTGCTGTGCCAGTTCGGTGTAATACACTACTTTCCACACCCCGTTTTCATCTTCCGTCAAGGCCGACATCGTTTCCACCCAGTCGCCCGAGTTCAGGTAGTGGATGTGATTGATCATGCGGTTTTCCGGATGATGGATATGGCCGCAAATCACTCCTTCACACTGGCGTCTGCGAGCGAAATCCACCAACACGTTTTCAAAGTCGGAAATATAAGACACGGCCGATTTCACTTTCTGTTTGATGGCCTGCGAGAGCGAGAAGTAAGGTTTTCCTTTTTTCACCCGGTAGCGGTTGTACTGGCTGTTGAGCCATAACAGCAGCGTATAGCCCATGTCGCCGAGCTTGGCCAGCCATTTCATCTGGGTGGTTACCTTGTCGAACACATCACCGTGCGTCACGAAATAATGCTTGCCGTTGCTTTCCAGTATGTAATCTTTCGTGATGGTCAGATTGGCAAACTGCAACGGGGCAAGGTTGTCCAGAAAGTCATCATGGTTTCCGCGGATGTAAATGATTTCCGTGCCATGCTTTTCCATCATCTTCATGATAATTTTGAAGAAATGCGTATGTGCCGGCTTCCATTTGCTGATACCCGATTTCTGCAAGTGCCATCCGTCGATGATGTCACCGTTCAGAATCAGCCGTCCGCAATCGACTCTGCTCAGAAAATCGCTGATTTGATCCACCTTTGAATGAGTGGTCCCCAGGTGGATATCCGAAACCACGATGGTTCGGTAATAAGGTCTATCTTCCATAGATATATGTTTTTCTTAACGCTTCACAAAGGAAAAGAAAGCATATTACAAGCGTATGACTGTCAGGTGAATAACCTGTTTCATCTACAAACGGGGAATGGAAAGAAAAAAGCCATTTCGGCATCCCGCAGAAATGGCTTTGAGAAATGACTAAATATCGGCAATTTATTTTTACAATGTGTTCAAATAGTATCAGGCTATGTCTTCGATATAGAAAATAGAATTGATTTCTCCATAAAATTCTTCTGCAGCGTCTTCCAGGTTCTCCAGCGCTTCTTCTTCAGTCTCGCCGTAGGCAAAGCATTGCTCGTGATTGGACAGATAAGCATAATATTGTCCGTCTGGAGTACATTCCACTACATATTTACTTCCATTAGTTTCCATTTTAACCTCCTTTTTAAAAGTCTGCCCAAAGGTCGGTTTTCTATGTTACAGAATGATTGCCAGGAGGTGACGTTTGCGTGAAGAATCCACAAAGCCGGATGGAAGGGGTAAGGAAGCGCAGTAGAATGTAAATCGCTTGGATAATATTTTCTCCGTATCGAAGAGTTTTTTAGGTTTCCCTTTAGGAAAACGTACGTTTCTCGGCCGGGAGATGTACGTTTCCGACGGGCGAAACGTATGTTTCAGGGAAGGGAAACCTAAAAAAGAGACGGGTGTTCGAAGGAAAATGAAAGGGAGTTCAATGATTGGTATCCTGTCGGATTGATTTGTCAGGATACACTTTATCCGCGACAGCAAGCAGAGGTTGCAATTCCTCAAAAGACCATTGATTGACAGGGTGGGAATGGGCGATAATAAAAAAATCCCGCTAAAATTTTGTTTTAGCGGGATTCCGACTGTAAATGTCTTGAAAAACGTTGGACTACCAAGATTCGAACTTGGACAAACAGAACCAAAACCTGTTGTGCTGCCATTACACCATAGTCCAAACTTTATGTTGTTTTCCTCGGAAAACGTTGCAAAGATAAATGTTTTTAGGAATACTTTCCAAATAAATTCTGACTTTTTTTCCGTTTCTGCGGGGAATACTTACCTTTGTTTTTAAAACCATTTGATTATGATGAAGAAAATATTGTCTGCATTGGTGCTGGGAAGCACAGTGACTTGTGCCATGGCGGTTACCCCGTTGTGGATGCGTGACGTGCGTATTTCCCCAGACGGAAAAGAAATTTTGTTTTGTTACAAGGGAGATATCTATAAGGTAGCTTCCAAAGGGGGGGAGGCGGTACAGCTGACTACCCAGGATTCTTATGAATCGTCTCCGGTGTGGTCGCCCGATGGCAAGCAGATTGCCTTTGCCAGCGACCGTTTTGGGAATGCGGATGTGTTTGTGATGTCGGCCAACGGCGGCTCGGCTCGCAGACTGACTACCAACTCGGCTTCAGAAATTCCTTCTACTTTCACACCAGACGGAAAGTACATTGTGTTCTCTGCCAGTATTCAGGACCCGGCCAGCAGTGCGCTGTTTCCGACTTCTGCCATGACGGAATTGTATAAGGTACCGGCAGAAGGGGGAAAGACGGAACAGATTCTGGGTACGCCTGCCGAAATGGTTTGTTTCAATGCGGCGGGCGACAAGTTCCTGTATCAGGACCGGAAAGGGTTTGAGGATGAATGGCGCAAGCACCACACTTCTTCCATCACACGGGACATCTGGATGTACGACATGACCTCGGGCAAGCATACCAACCTGACGAAACGGGCGGGAGAAGACCGTAACCCGGTATTGTCGGCCGATGGCAAGGAAGTGTTCTTCCTGAGTGAACGCAACAAAGGTTCATTTAATGTGTATTCGTTCTCGCTGGATCACCCGGACCAGGTGAAGCCGCTGACTTCTTTCTCTACAAATCCGGTGCGTTTCCTTTCTATGGGAAGTGACGGAACGCTGTGCTATACGTATAATGGAGAAATTTATACACAGGCTCAAGGTGGAAAACCGGCAAAAGTCGCTGTTTCACTGACACGCGACGACGAGGATATTCCGGTGACGTTGACCTATACAAGAGGGGCTTCGGAAGCGGTGGTTTCGCCCGACGGCAAGCAGGTGGCTTTCATCGTGCGCGGAGAGGTGTTCGTGACCTCTGTGGAATATGGCACGACCAAACAGATTACGCATACGCCGGAAGCGGAAGAGGGACTGTCTTTCGGAGCAGACAACCGTACGCTGGTATATGCCAGTGAGCGGGAAGGGAACTGGCAGCTTTACAAGGCGGAAATTGAACGGAAAGAGGATTTGAATTTCCCGAATGCCACTTTGATTAAGGAAGAAGTGCTGTTGCCTTCCAAGACCGTGGAACGGATGTATCCCAAGTTTTCGCCCGATGGCAAGGAGGTGGCTTTCATTGAAGACCGTATCCGCCTGAAAGTGCTGAATCTGGAAACGAACAAAGTACGTGAAATCACTGATGGAAGTACGTGGTATGAACTGAGCGGAGGATTCCATTATGCGTGGTCACCCGACGGAAAATGGTTTACGCTGGAATTTATCGGCAACAAGCACGATCCGTATACCGACATCGCTTTGGTCAGTGCCGACGGAAAGAGAAAACTCGTGAACCTGACCAACAGTGGTTACACCAGCGGTTCACCGAAATGGACCATGGACGGCAATGCCATCCTGTTCACCACCGAGCGTTACGGAATGCGCAGCCATGCTTCCTGGGGCTCACAGGACGACGTGATGATGGTTTTTGTGAACCAGGACGCCTACGACAAGTACCGCATGAGCAAAGAGGATTATGAGTTGCAGAAGGAACTGGAGAAAGAACAGGAAAAGGCTGCGGAAAAGAAAGACGGAAAGAAGGACGATAAGAAAGAGGATAAAGACAAGAAGGAAGAGGCTGCCAAGGTGAAAGACATCGTGGTGGAAGTGGAGGGTATTCAGGACCGCATCGTGCGTCTGACTCCGAATTCATCGAACATCGCTTCGGCCATTCTTTCCAAGGACGGAGAAAGCCTGTATTATCTGTCAGCTTTTGAGCGGGGCTTTGACATGTGGAAACTGGATTTGCGCAAACATGAAACGAAACTGTTGCACAAGATGGGTTC
This sequence comes from uncultured Bacteroides sp., assembly GCA_900552075.1. Lineage (GTDB taxonomy): Bacteria > Bacteroidota > Bacteroidia > Bacteroidales > Bacteroidaceae > Phocaeicola. The sequence continues at coordinate 26,758 of URYL01000003.1, forward strand.
CGGATGGGCCGACATGGAAATGGACAAGGAAGGAAAGAATTTGTTCGTATTAGGTTCGGGTTCTATGCAGAAGATGGACATGAGTGGAGAGAAGCTGAAACCGATTTCTTATCAGGCGGAAATGAAATTGGACTTGGCGGCTGAACGGGCTTACATGTACGATAACATGTGCCGTGAGGAGCAGAAACGTTTTTATGACGTCAATATGCACGGAGTCGACTGGAAGGCCATGACGGCTAATTACCGCCGTTTCTTGCCGCATATCAACAACAAGTATGACTATGCGGAAATGCTGAGCGAATTGCTGGGCGAACTAAACGTATCGCACACGGGAGGCCGTTACCGTCCGGCAGCCAAGGAAGCGACAGCCAGCTTAGGATTGCTGTATGACTGGAATTACACGGGCAAAGGCATAAAGGTGGACGAAGTAGTGGAAAAAGGTCCGTTCGACCGGAAAACAACACAGGTAAAACCAGGTGTGGTGATTGAGAAGATTGACGGACAGTCGGCTGAGGGTGATTTCGCGGCGTTGCTGAACGGAAAGGCCGGCAAGAAGGTCTTGGTTTCCTTCTACGATCCCCAGTCGAAAGCCCGTTGGGATGAAGTGGTGAAACCCATCAGCGGCGGAGCTTTGAGTGGCCTGTTGTACGAACGTTGGGTGAAACAGCGTGCGGCGGATGTGGACAAATGGTCGAATGGTCGTTTGGGATACGTACATATCGAATCCATGGACGACGGCAGTTTCCGTACCATCTATTCGGATATTTTGGGTAAATACAACAACCGGGAAGGCATCGTCATCGATACGCGTTTCAACGGAGGAGGTCGTCTGCATGAAGACATCGAAGTGTTGTTCAGCGGACACAAATACCTGACACAGGTCATCCGCGGACGGGAAGCCTGCGACATGCCGAGCCGTCGCTGGAACAAGCCTTCCATCATGTTGCAGTGTGAGGCCAATTACTCGAATGCACACGGTACTCCATGGGTGTACAAGCATCAGGGAATCGGCAAGCTGGTAGGTGCACCGGTTCCGGGTACCATGACCAGCGTAAACTGGGTACGGATGCAAGATCCGGATTTGATTTACGGTATTCCGGTTGTCGGCTATCGCTTGCCGGACGGCAGTTACCTGGAAAACAAGGAACTGGAGCCGGATGTGTATGTACTGAATGCGCCTGAAACCATTGTGAAAGGAGAAGATACCCAGTTGAAGGCGGCAGTAGACGAACTGCTTAAAGAACTGGATGCAAAGAAATAAATGCTGAAATTTCCGGAAGGTCATCCTTCCGAAATTAAAGGAATACCGGTTGGTTCATAAGGAGTCAGCCGGTATTTTTTATTCTCTGGGCTATCATTCAAATGCCATTGGATGATGTCAATAGCCATATGGGCAGGTGGTCGGCATCGTTTGTTTTTCATCTCATGCCAGTACTGCTGTACTGACCTGAAAGTACTGGCTGCTTGTTTCTCATTATTGGATAGAGAGTTAGGGGCAAAAGAAAGGCTGTCCCAAATGGAATTGAGACAGCCTTCCGGTATCTTTTTCTGAAAGAATTTATTTGGCGATAACCAGATAATAGTTCTTCTTTCCACGCTGTACGAGCAGGTATTTTTCATCCAGCAGGTCGGTTGCAGTGATTTCCTGATCGAAAGCCGTCAGTTTCTCTTTGTTCAGGGAAACGCCACCGCCTTGAACCAGCTTACGCATTTCACCTTTTGACGGGAAGATGGCTGCTTTTTCCGTAAACAAATCTACGGCCTTGATGCCTGCTTCAATATCCGTCTTGGATACTTCAAACTGAGGAACTCCTTCAAATACAGAAAGCAGGGTGTCTTCGTCCAGTCTCTTCAGGGCCTCGGAAGTAGTTTTTCCAAACAGGATGCCAGAGGCTTCCACTGCCGCATTGTAGTCGGCTTCCGAGTGAACCATGATGGTCACTTCCTTGGCCAGACGTTTCTGGAGCACACGTGCTTCAGGAGCCTGTTCGTGTTCGGCAATCAGGCTTTCGATTTCTTCCTTGCTCAGTGAAGTGAAAATCTTGATATAGCGTTTGGCATCTTCGTCGCTTACGTTCAGCCAGAACTGATAGAACTTGTAAGGAGAAGTATAACGTGGGTCCAGCCAGATGTTTCCTGATTCTGTTTTGCCGAATTTGCCGCCATCGGCTTTTGTAATCAGCGGGCAGGTCAGGGCAAACACTTCTCCTCCGTTGGTACGGCGAATCAGTTCGGCACCCGTGGTGATGTTTCCCCACTGGTCGGAGCCACCCAGCTGAAGTTTGCAGTTCTTGGTTTCATACAGATGCAGGAAATCGTATCCTTGTAACAGCTGGTAAGTAAATTCAGTGAAAGAAAGACCGTCGCGGGCTTCTCCGTTCAGACGTTTCTGTACGGATTCCTTTGCCATCATGTAGTTCACGGTGATGTGTTTTCCTACGGTGCGGGCGAAATCCAGGAAAGAGAAGTCTTTCATCCAGTCGTAGTTGTTTACCAGTTCTGCACGGTTCGGGGCATCTGATTCAAAATCGAGGAACTTGCCCAACTGCTTCTTGATACACTCCTGATTGTGGCGCAGGGTTTCCTCGTCCAGCAAGTTGCGTTCCTGTGACTTGCCTGAAGGGTCTCCAATCATACCAGTAGCACCGCCTACCAGTGCCAGCGGCTTGTGGCCGCAGCGTTGGAAATGACGCAACATCATCACGCCACACAGGTGACCGATATGCAACGAGTCGGCTGTCGGGTCAATACCCAGGTAAGCCGTCACCATTTCCTTCTTCAGCAGTTCTTCTGTTCCTGGCATCATGGTATGTATCATTCCACGCCATCTTAGTTCATCTACAAAATTCATCGAATGAAATTCTTAGTTTAACATTTTATTTAATACTGGAGCAAAAGTACGACACTTTCTCTGAATAACCAATTTTTAGCGATTAAAAAAGAGATGGTTAGCATTTTCGTGGAGGGCTTTGATGAGGCTTTCCGGGGCCGTTCCGCGCACGGAGGCGACTTCAGAATAGAAGGCCTGGAAATCGATGTTTTCTTCATCGCTTTCCAGCAGCAGTCTCTCTACCGGTACGGCGGACAAGGCTTTTTCCTGGTATTTCTTTCCAAAGGAGAGATAGAATCCGTGCCGGAGCAGGTCTTCGGCCAGTTCTTTTTTCCCTCTGAACCCGTGGATAATCCAGGGTTGAGCTGGAAGATGTTTCTTTTGGAGCGCCAGAAGCTCTGTGGTGGCCTTGACGGCATGAATAAGCAGCGGGAGATGGTATTGTTCTGATAAGTCGATGGCTGCCTGAAAGGCCTTTTGTTGCAGCGGAAAAGGGGTGTCGCACAGTTTGTCGAGCCCTGCTTCTCCTATGGCTACTACCCGTAGGTCGGAAGAAAGGCAATGTTTCATCCAGTTTATTTGTGACGGAAGATTCTCTGCCGACAGGTACCAAGGATGAAGACTGACCGAGAGAAACCGGGCCTGTTGAAACGCCGCAGAAGTGGATTCTGCCATGCTACAGCTGAGAATGGCAGTGGTCTGTGCATCGTGAGGAAGGTGATGGGTATGTGCGTCGAAAAAAGGAGTCTCAACCATAAAGCAGAAGATTAGGGAACCGGATCGTATCCGGAGCCTCCCCACGGATGGCAGCGGAGAATGCGCCGTATGGCCAGATACAATCCTTTCAGCGGACCGTGTTTTTTAATGGCTTCAATGGCATATTGTGAACACGTGGGAGTGAAACGGCAGGAAGGAGGTGTGAAAGGAGAAATGCAGTTCCGGTAAAAATAAATAGGAAGCAAAAGAAGAAAAGTCAGAATCTTTCTCATGCCAGACGTTCTGCGGTAAGTTGTAACAGTTTGACGACCTTAGCTTCTACTTCAGCGGAATCATGGAGTTCGTTGTCCAGCCAGATAAAGGCCAAGGACACTTTTTTGTGCGAATTCTTCAGTGGGTCAATCAGAATCTGCTTGTGCTTGCGGTAGGCCTCTCGTATCTGGCGTTTCACGCGGTTGCGCTTGACCGCCCGTTTGAATCGTTTCTTGGGCACGCTGATCAGGATGGTGGCTATGGGCAGAGTATCTCCTTCTACCGGCATGTAGACAATGCGCAGAGGAAATGCAGGAAGCGACTTGCTGCCTCCTGTAAAGAGTTTCTCTATCAGTATCCGGCTGTTCAGTCGTTCTACCTTCGGTAAAGTGGGTTTTTGAGACTCGGTCATAGACACATATATAAAAAGTAACAAAGCGAAGTAATGCTTTTATTGCTTCGCTTTGTTTGTCAGAGATATTTCTTATTTGTTGTGTTCGCGGATAAACATATCCAGTGCAGCCGGCATGGAAGGAGCGGTGCTGGATGGAGCTTCCAAGTCGAGGCGCAAACCTGCGTCCTTGACAGCCTTGGCTGTCGTCGGTCCGAAACTTCCGATGGCAATGTCCTTTTGTTCGAAGTTCGGGAAGTTCTTCATCAGTGACTGAATACCTGCCGGGCTGAAGAAAATCAGCATGTCATAGTTGAATTCTTCACCGGGCGTAAAGTCGTTGCTTACCGTACGGTACATCACGGCTTCCGTATGTTGGATGTGGTTTTTGTCGAGCAAATCTTTCACCTCATCATTGTGAACATCCGACATCGGAATGAGGTATTTCTCTGTGTTGTGCTTGACAATGAGTGGAAGCAAATCGGCAAATTTACCAGTAGAGCCGAAAAATACTTTCCGTTTGCGGTATTGCACATATTTTTGGATATACAATGCAATGGTTTCCGAAGTACAGAAATATTTCATCGTTTCCGGAATCGTTACACGCAATTCTGTGCACAGACTAAAGAAATGGTCGATAGCATGACGTGAAGTGAATACAACGGCTGTATGGTCTAGAATAGAAACCTTCTGCTGTCTGAATTCTTTAGCCGACAAACTTTCTACTTTGATGAACGGGCGAAAATCTATTTTCACACCGTACTTCTCAGCAATGTCAAAATAGGGAGACTTTTCTGTCGTCGGTTTAGGCTGAGAAACGAGGACTTTCTTAATTTTCAACGTTACTAAAAATTTAAAATCAAAATGTGGTTTATATATACCAATCCTTTCCAAAAGAAGAGGAGAGGGATAATTTCGAGGCTGCAAAAGTACAGAATTAAATGTAAAATGCCATGAAAATGATTAAAAAAGTTTCTAATGCATTTATAAAATAACAATATTTTGAAGCAAATTACTACAATGAGTACGAATGTTTTAGAAAAATTAAAGTCGAGATTAAAGTAAATGATGAGTAAGGCCAGCGGAAACAAGATAAGAGAAGCTCCGGAAAGTAAGTCAAAATAGGAGGTAATCCATGTCTTGTTTTTTTCTTTGTCAAAGAAAATCCAGTTGATAAATTGAGACAAGAGGGCCTTTGCTCCGATGGTCAGAAGCAGACAGAGTATGTATACGCATAAAATGACATAGTGAGGAATCGTTTGATACAACACCTGTTCTGTCTTGGAAAAGAAATCGTAGATGAACAAACTGACCGATATGCAACTGATACTTCCAAGTGTGAGGGGATAACGGATGTCAAAACTGGATGTTTCATCAAACAAGCCGGCCCGTTCTTTATGTCGGAAAAAAACTTTCAGATGCTGGCACAAGTACTTTTTTCCGTTTTTCAGCGCATAAATAATTAAGAAAAAGCAAAGAAAAACCACACAGGTTATAGGTAAATCGGTGCGGAGCTGGTAAGGAAGAGGTTCTCCGGGCATTCCTGTACTACATCTCGTTTTTTGGCTATGCAGTAGTGCATCATCTATCTCCTTTACGTGTTGTTCGTAAAGTTCTTGAATCTGTGAAAAACCTATGTGGCTGACTTCGTTCATATTGCCGCAAATTTACGAATTTCTTTACTCCAATGGGGAATTGTATACAATAAATCTACCGCTTCTTCCGGAGTTTCTGCCACATGCCAGATATTTTTATGTTCCTGCCTCATGAAATGCTGGTTGATGGCCTGCTGTAGCATTTTGAGCAGCGGATCGTAAAAATGATTGACATTGAGGATGACGATGGGTTTCAGATACAGTCCGAGCTGCTTCCATGTGATGATTTCAAGCAGCTCTTCCAAGGTGCCGCATCCTCCGGGAAGAGCGATGACGCCGTCGGACATATCGGCCATGAGCTGTTTGCGTTCGTGCATGTCTTTTGTTTCTATCAGTCGAGTCAGGCCTTTGTGGTGCCAGCCTTGTTCCACCATAAAGTGGGGGATGATGCCGGTGACAGTACCTCCGGCAGCCAGTGTGGCGTCGCTGATGCGGCACATGAGTCCCAAGCATCCCGCCCCGTTGATGAGGTTGATGTGTTTTTGGGCCAGAATTTGTCCAAGTTTTTCAGCGGCTTCAAAATAGGTTGGGGCAATTTTTGTGCTGGAGGCGCTGTATACGCATATATTTTTGATATCGTTCATTGCAAAGGATAATAATTTTTGCAAAGATAGAGATTAAACAATTATATGCAATGCCTGGCATCGTCTGTAGTAGTCAATATTATAGGTAAAAGTTATTCCTCCAAATGTCCGGTACATCGTTTGTATTCTGTTTCATAAATCTTGTATTGAGTCAATGCTTCGATACGGTTGCTTTCAGCCTGTTGCCATTGGGATTGGGCTTCCAGCAAGTCAGTCAGGGTGCTGAGACCGTGGGTGTAGCGGTTGCGCATCACACGCAGGCTTTCCTGGGCTTGCTTGGAACCGAGTGCGGCAGTTTGTACCAGATTATATCCGTTGGTCAGGTTCTGGATGGCCTGTCGCACTTCGATGGTGAGCAGGCGGGAATTTTGTTGTAGGTCCAGTTGGGCATTTTGCAGGTCCAACTTGGCTTTCTTAACCTTTCTCAATCCTTCTCCCCAATGGAAGAGGGGAATACTTACCGAAGCCATGACCAGTCCGATTCCGTCATCCATTTTTTGCGTAAAAGGTATGTAGTTTCCTTGCGTGTCAGCGGTCATTCCTTTCAGTTTGATGTTCCCGTAGTAGGCATATCCGGCAGAAAGTCCTATTTGCGGCAAAATATTCCCTCTGGCCATTTTTACTTGCTGTTCTTGGGCGGCAATCTGCTGTTTCAGCAATTTGAACTCAGGGCGGGAGTCAATTCCCTCTTCCAGTTGTTCAGGAGGCGTGATCTGGATAAGGGTGTCCGTGGGAAGAATTTGTGTTTCTAACGGTTCGCCTAATACATTGCACAGGGTCAAGCGGCACAGTTCGTTCCCGTTCTGGGCTTTTTGTAGTTGATAGTTGATTTCGCTTCGTTTGGCGGTGATTCGCAACAGTTCATTGTCTGTGCCCATTCCTGCTTTTACGGCTGTTTCTACCTGTTGATATAGGGTATCCATCTGTGTGCGATACGCTTCCAGCATGCGTACCTTTTGCTGGACGGCGATGTAGTTCCAGTAGGCCTTGTCCGCTTCCGCAATGACTTCCATGCGTGTTTTTCTTCTGCTCTCGGCGGCACTTTCCCGTCCAATCTGGGCCAGTTTGTTTCCTGCCCTGATTTTCCCTCCTGCATATAACGGCTGGGTCACACTGATGCCTGCCAGGTACATGCCGTGAATCTGGAGTTCCATTCCGGTCATTTCGACATTCGGAAACATATAGGACTCCGATACCATTCCGTCGAATTTAGGTAGATAGGAACTGAAGGCAATCTTCTGGTCCAGTTCGGCTTGTTGTAAGGCGTTGGTGGCTTTCTGTAGTTCCTCGTTGCGTTGAAGGGCCAGTTCCCGGCAATCGGCTTGTGTGAGTGAAAGTATGTGTTGTGCAGGGAGCTGTGTCAGAAAGCCGAGCCACAGTATCCCTATTAAAATGTATCGTTTCATAATTGTATGGATGAAGGGTTAGACATGGAATCGGGTTTATGTATATGGAACAGGGCAGTATAGAAAATAGGAAGCAGTACGAGGGTGATGAGGGTACCTACAGTCAATCCTCCCATAATCGTGATGGCCATGGAACCATACATCGGGTCGTTTACAAGCGGAATCATGCCCACAATGGTGGTCAGGGAGGCCATCAGTACGGGACGCACGCGTGAAACGGTTGCCTCCACCACCGCATGATAAGGGTGAAGATGTTCTTCCTGTTGCAGGCGGTTGATTTCATCGACCAGTACAATGGCGTTTTTCACCATCATGCCTATAAGTCCCATCATTCCGATGATAGCCATGAAGGTAAAGGGCTGTCGGAACAGTAACAGAGAAGGCGTGATGCCGCAGAAAACAAACGGAAAGCAGAGCAGAATAAGGATTACTTTCTTCCAGCTGTTGAAAAGCAGCAACAGGATACCTAATATAATGAAAAGGGTCACAGGCAGGTATTTCATCAGGTTACCGATGGCCTCTCCTTGCAATTCGCCTTCACCCACCCATCGCATCCGGTAACCGTCTGGCAGGGGAATGCGTTCGATTTCTTTCTGAATGGAAGCAACGACTTTTGCCGGAGTAGCTTCGTATAAGTCGGTATTGGGATCACATTCCGCTTCGATGGCTCGCTGTCCATTAAGACGATAGATGTAGTCATTTTCCCAGTCCAGCCGAATCTGGTGAGCTACATTTCCAAGAGGTACGCTACGGAACAACTGGTCTTGCAGTTCGTCCATTTTGGTAGAACCGGTCAGCAGACCTTTTAGTTCGTCGTCATCCATGCGCAGGTTCAATGTACTCCATACGGGAATATCATTCAGGTTGGTAATCCGGCTTCCATCGGCATTCCGTACCAGCAGATGGATGAGTACGGTCCGGTCCTGGTCGTTCAATACGCCTACAGGTAATCCGTCGGTGGCGGCCAGCAAGGCATTTCCTACATCACTTCGTTCGATATTCGACCTTAATGCGTCTTCGCGTACATAATCGGCTGTCAGGGTTTTGCCTTTAGGTTTCCAGTTGTTACCCACGGAATAAGGGTCTACATACGGGCAGCGGCGCATAATGTCTTCTGCCTGTTGGCTCAGTTTCCGTAGGATGGCAGGATCTGGACCTGAGAATTCGACTTCTACCGTGTGGGAGGAAGCAATGGAGAAATTGTATTTTCGGATACGGATGTATGCGTCAGGGTAACGTTCGCGCAAGAGTTTTCGGACTGCAGGTATTTGTGCGACCACGGTCTCATAATCTTTACAGTCTACCATCAGTTCGCCGTAACAGTCGCCTCCTGAGGTCATGGGACGCACCAGACAGTAGTGGGCAGGTGCACTTCCCATGCTCGCGGCTACTCGTTCAATGGCAGGGTTTTTCTTTAGCAGGGCCGACATTTCCAAAAGATCCTTTCGTACACGGTCGGGGTCGGTTTGAGAAGGAAGAAAATATTCTACAATGAATTGCTTGTAGTCGAAATCTGGGAAAAATAGATTTTTCACCTTCGTCATGCCGAATATACAGAGAGCCAACAGGATGAAGGCTGTAGCCAGTGTTGTCTTTTTGTATTCTACCAGTAAGCTGATGGTACGACGGATAAACCGATGGACCGGGGAATGGTATATTTGTGGTTGTTGGATTGTTTTTTCACGGACAGGCAGCCACGATTTGGCACACATAGGCACTTGCGTCAATGCCAGTATCCAACTGGCCAGCAAGCTGACACAGAGCACCAGGAACAGGTCGCCGGCATATTCTCCGGCTGAATCGGGAGAAAGATATACTGCAAGGAAAGTCGATACGGCAATCAGGGTAGCTCCTAATAGGGGCATGGCAGTGTGCTGTCCGATGCGGTACAAATAAGTTTTCGGTCCTACTCCACGTGCCTTATCAATCAGGATACCGTCCATGATGACGATGGCATTGTCTACCAGCATTCCCATGGCCACGATAAAAGCTCCAAGGGAGATGCGTTGAAGCGTGGTGCCACACATCAACAGGATGGGGAAGGAGACGGCGATGGTCAGAATCAGTCCGAAGCCGATGATGAGGCCACTTCGGAATCCCATGGTGAAGATAAGTATCAGAATGACAATCAGGACCGATTCTACCAGGTTGACCATAAAGGAACCGATGGCTTCATCCACCTTGTCGGGCTGGAAGAATATTTTTTCCATTTCCATTCCCACGGGAATCTGTGGCATGATTTCTGCCAGCCGTTTTTCAACTGCTTTTCCCACATCGGGGACAATGGCATTTTCTTCCATGGTCAGGCAGATGGCCAAGGCCGGTTTTCCGTCCACGAAGAAGCCGTTCCGTTGCGGTTTGCTGTAGGTACGTTCTATTTGTGCAATATCCCCCAGTCGGATGGTTTTCCCCTGCGGGGTGCGGATGAGCAGGTTACGGATGTCTTTTTCATCGGTGACCGCACTGCTCACATGCAATGGCAACCGGTCACTTTCATTCTGGTAACTGCCTGCATTCACCGTTTTCCCGGCATTCTGCAGACTCATCATGATTTGAGTCGGGATAATGCCATTACGGGCAATCTTCTCTTTTGATAACGTGATTTGAATGACTTCATCCCGGTTGCCCGTGATGAGGATACGTTTCACCCCTTTTACTCCCAGCAGTTCCCGGCGTATCAGTTTGGCGTACTTGTAGAGTTCCGGATACGAGTAGCCTTCACCTGTGAAAGCATAAAAGATGCCGTACACATCCATCATGTCGTCTATGACAATCGGGTCATAGCAGTCTTGTGGCAATTTGGAACGGCTGTCGTTCACTTTTCGCCGAAGGAGGTCGAAGTGCTGTTCCAAGTCTTTTTGGAGAACGGTCATCTGGAATTCGACGGTGATTGTGGCCATTCCGTTCTGGCATTCCGATTTGATTTTCTTGACGTTGGGGAGTGCCCGGAGCTCGTCTTCCATGGTTTGTGCCACTTTCAGTTCTACTTCATGAGCGGTAGCTCCCGGATAAGGCACGATGACCATGGCTTGTTTGACGGAAACAGCCGGGTCTTCCAGCTTGGGCATCTGCAGGAAAGCCAGCACACCGGCTATCAGAATGAATGTCATGAGCGACCAGAACAAGGTGGGCCGCTTCATAAAGTATTCGGTAAGTTTTATTTTCATCAGATAAGTCCTCCTACGTTGGTTTTACTATCCGTATGGATGACACGGACTTTTTCGTTCTCCTGCAGGGCATTTACCCCTGCCTTTATGATTTGTTCGTCTCCTTTCAGTCCGGCTGTAATGACGGCACGGCCTTTTTCGTCTATTCCGTTGCAGTGCACTTTCCGTTTGTTGACGGTAGAGTCGGCGTTCATCACCCAGACGTAAGTCTCTTCCTGTGATTGAATGAGGGCATGCAGAGGAAGTGTAAAAGAAGTACGAAGGCTGTCAGTGCCGGCAATATGGATGCGTACGTTGACGTTCATGCCTGCACTGAGCTGTGAGTCCTTTTCCTTTTGAAAGGTGAGTTTCAGTTGGTACAACTGGTTGCCATCCGCTTTGGGGGTGATGCTCAATATTTTCATGGGAATATCTTCTCCTTTCGCAGAAGGAAGTTCGCAGGTGATACGCTGGAAGCGGGAGCGAAGTTGATAGACTTCGGCTGGCAGTTCGGTTTCTACTTCCATAGAATGCATGTCGAGCAGGTTGATGACAGGAGTGCCTGCATCTACCATTTCCGACGGAGCGAAATTGACGCTTTGTATGTATCCGTTGGTAGGAGCATATAGGCGTGTATATGCCAGCTTGTTACGGTTGACTTGCAATTGTACTTTCAATTGTTGCAGTCCGGCCTGTGCTTTTTCATAATCGTTGATGGAAATACTTTTGCTGCGATATAAGGCTTCTGTCCGTTTGACTTCATCTTCCAGTTGCTTGCATTGTATTTCCAAAGCCTGTACACCCAGTTGGTAGTCTGTGCGGTCCAGCTGGGCGATTAACTGGCTCTTCTTTACATAATCTCCTTCTTTTACGTATATTTTTTCAATTTGTCCTGCGGTTTTGAACCCCAGTCCGATATTATGGCTCTCTTGTACCACTCCCGAGAAGTTTTTGATGCTTTCTGCTCCAGACGGAGTAGGAGTGGTCAGCATCACACTGCGGGTAAAGGTTTGCGTGGGCTTTTCTGTGCATCCATAGGTCAGCCAGAGGAGGAAGGGGAGTAACAATAATCGTTTCATTTGTATGGATTTAGAAGTTCTTTGATACAAAGGTCACATTTTTTGTTTTTTTCTTTACACCCTTATTAGCTTGTAAAATGTCCGAAAAGTTGGATTAGTAGATTAAATAACCTGTTTTCCCCCCTATTTTCTGTTCTAAAGGATTATCTTTGTAAGGAAATAAAGAGCAAAATAGATGAAGAAAGAAGATTCTCTTTTTAAAGAGCTGCATTTGTTGATGCTTCCTGATGTGGGACGTACATTGATTTATGAAAATGAACTGGTCTTGCTGGATAACATTGGAATGAATGTGGAGGAGGAGCTGGTTTCCGATTTTGTGTCTCCTTCCTACCCTTTTAAGGTGACCTTTACCTTAGCGATGTTTTGCCTGCGCGGGGTCATGCGAGTGCGGTTGCAGCTAAAAGAATATGTATTGTCTGAGAATGATGTGTTGGTGGTACTTCCAGGTACGATTGGGGAATGTTTGGAAGTGAGTACCGAGGCTGAGGTAGCGGTTATCGGACTATCCAACCATCATTTGTTGGCTGGTCAACAATCTTCTTTAAGTATGGCGTTTTTGAAATTTCTTACGGCCACTCCCCTGATTCATATCTCGTCAGCCCAGATGGAAGAGTGTATGATGCTTTATCATTCGATGCGGAAAAAGCTGGAACAAGCAGACTATCAATTTAAGTTGGAAGCCATTGCGGGCTATTTGCAGGTATTCTTTTACAATGGTTGCCAATGGTTGTTGGAGTATAACCGGCAGCAGGTGCGTAAAGTGGAAAGCAGGCAGGAAAAGCTGTTTGAAGACTTTTTGGAGTTGGTGCAAACACATTATAGAGCACATCGGAATATGTGTTTTTATGCCGAAAAACTTTGTCTGACGCCCAAATATCTTTCGCAGGTGATTTGGGAGGTGAGCGATCGCCATGCTCCAGATTGGATTCGCGATTATGTGATCTTGGAAGCAAAGGCTTTGTTGAAAAGTGGACAATATACTGTCCAGCAGGTAGGCGATCTCCTGAATTTTGCGAACGCTTCTTTCTTTGGCAAATATTTTAAAGCTGCGGTAGGGTGTACTCCCCGGCAATACATGTTGAAATAGCCGGTTAGAAAAACAAAAAAGCAGGAAGAGAACTTTGAGATTCTCTTTCTGCTTTCTGTGGTTATTGTGAATATTCGGATTATTTTAGTCCGAAAGCTTCTTTCACTTTGTCTACGTAGTCCAGTTTCTCCCACGTAAAGAGTTCCACTTCTACGTCTTTGTTGCCTTCGTAAGCCGATTCGAAATGCTTGGTCACGATTTTCGGTTCACGGCCCATGTGTCCGTAAGCGGCTGTTTCGCTGTAAATCGGGTTACGCAGTTTCAGGCGTTCTTCGATGGCACGCGGACGCATGTCGAAGATTTCATCTACCTTCTTGGCGATTTCTCCGTCGGTCATGTTGACCTTGCTGCGTCCGTAAGTGTTGACGTAAATGTTGATAGGACGTGCCACACCGATGGCGTAAGAAACCTGTACCAATACTTCGTCGGCTACTCCGGCAGCCACTAAGTTCTTGGCGATGTGACGGGCTGCATATGCGGCGCTGCGGTCTACCTTGCTTGGGTCTTTTCCAGAGAAAGCGCCACCTCCGTGGGCACCGGCACCTCCGTAGGTATCCACGATAATCTTACGGCCTGTCAGTCCGGTATCTCCGTGCGGGCCACCGATCACGAACTTACCGGTCGGGTTCACGTGATATTTGATCTGGTCGTTGAACAAGGCCAGTACTTTCGGGTTGTGGATTTCAGCAATGACACGCGGCATCAGAATTTCGATGACATCCTTGCGGATTTGGGCCAGCATTTCTTCATCGGCCTTCAGCTGCGCTTCTTTGGAGTCGTTTTCCGGCTGGATGAACTCGTCATGCTGGGTAGAGACCACGATGGTATCGATGCGTACCGGACGACGGTCGTCATCGTATTCAATGGTTACCTGGCTCTTTGAGTCCGGACGAAGGTAAGTCATGACTTTTCCTTCACGGCGGATTTCAGCCAGCACCATCAGCAGTTTGTGTGCCAGGTCGAGTGACAGCGGCATGTAGTTCTCTGTTTCGTTGGTTGCATAACCGAACATCATACCTTGGTCGCCGGCTCCCTGGTTCATCGGGTCTTCGCGTTCTACGCCACGGTTGATGTCAGGGCTCTGTTCGTGGATGGCAGAGAATACACCGCAAGAGTTACCTTCGAACATGTATTCGCTCTTGGTATAGCCTATCTTGTTAATTACTTCGCGTGCTACGCGTTGCAAATCGATATACGCTTTGGTTTTCACTTCTCCTGCCAACACTACCTGTCCGGTAGTTACCAGCGTTTCGCAAGCTACTTTTGAACTGGGGTCGTAAGCCAACAGTTTGTCAAGCACAGCGTCCGAAATTTGATCGGCCACTTTGTCGGGGTGTCCTTCAGACACCGATTCGGATGTGAATAAGTATCCCATTGTTTTGGTAAATTAAATAAGTTGTTAATGGTTTTGTTTATCCGTGTACGGACAGAGTAGAGAAGTAATCTTCAAGGAAATATAACTACGTGTTTTAGCATTTTTTTCCGTGGTTGCAAGCTACTCAAATCTTTCCACTTTTTAATTTGCTTGCAAAGATAGAGAGATAAATTGAAATAATTACAATTTCAGTATGTTTTTAACATAGCTTTATACGAAGTTCTTTTCATGCTTCATGCCAGAGGGACGACAGACTTTCTTGCCGTACTGGATGTATCACATTACCTGCAATCTCTACCAAGGGTTTCATCACGAAGTCTCTTTCTGTCATCAAAGGGTGGGGAATGGTCAGTTCGGGAATCTGTAGGATGAGGTCGTCGTACAGAAGAATGTCGATGTCTATTGAACGGTCGCTATAGATGCCGTTGACCGATTTTTTCATTCTTCCGAGCTCTTTTTCAATTTCCTGGGTGGTGTGTAGCACCTCCAGCGGTGCAAGCGGCGTTTCCAGGCAGATGGCTGCGTTGAGAAAGCTATGGGCCGATTCAAATCCCCAGGGAGCGGTTTCATAAAAAGAGGATAGGGAAACAAGTTTCCCTATCCTCTCTTGCAGTTTATAGATGGCGGTACGTAAATTTGCTTCTTTGTCGCCTAAATTCGTGCCGAGTCCCAGATAAACTTTTGCCATTGTACTTGCTTTTATTTATCTAAAATCAACATGGCATCACCGTAAGTACCAAAGCGGTAATCTTCCTTTAAAGCCACGTTGTAGGCCTCCATAATCAGTTCGTAACCTCCGTAAGCGCATACCAGCATCAGCATGGTAGAAAGCGGCATGTGGAAGTTGCTCACCATGGCGTTAGCTACCGAGAACTCATAGGGTGGGAAGATGAACTTATTGGTCCATCCTTCGTATTCTTTCAGGTGTCCGTCCGTGCCTACAGCGGTTTCAATTGTACGCATCACGGTGGTTCCAATGGCACATACTTTGCTGCCTCTGTCTTTGGCTTCGTTTACGATGCGGCAGGCATCTGCGTTGACAAACATCTGTTCGGAATCCATTTTATGCTTGGTCAGGTCTTCCACGTCAATGTCGCGGAAGTTGCCCAGTCCGGCGTGCATGGTGATGAAGGCAAAGTCGATACCCTTGATTTCCATACGTTTCATCAGTTCACGGCTGAAGTGCAGTCCGGCAGCCGGTACGGTCACGGCTCCTTCATTCTTGGCGTAGATGGTTTGGAAGCGTTCTTCATCTTCCGGTTCGGCCGGGCGATGGATGAAAGGAGGCAATGGGGGTTCTCCCAAGGCATACAGGGCCTTTTTGAATTCATCGTGAGGACCGTCGTACAAGAAACGGAGGGTGCGTCCGCGTGAAGTGGTGTTGTCAATCACTTCGGCCACCATGGAATCGTCGTCACCGAAGTACAGCTTGTTACCAATACGGATTTTGCGGGCCGGATCTACCAACACGTCCCAAAGACGCAGTTCTTCGTTCAGCTCGCGGAGCAGGAATACCTCGATGCGGGCTCCTGTCTTTTCCTTGTTTCCATACAAACGGGCCGGAAAGACTTTGGTATCGTTAAAGATAAACACATCCTTATCGTCGAAATAGTTTAGTATATCCTTGAAAATGACATGCTCAATTTGTCCGGTGGATTTGTGAACTACCATCAGGCGGGATTCATCTCTGTATTTGGCCGGGTAAAGAGCGATTTTTTCTTCCGGCAATTTGAATTTGAATTGTGACAGTTTCATCTTCTTCCTTTCTTTCCTTAATCGTTTATAACTTCTATTTCTTGCTGGTCAAGCCAAGTTTCAAAATCTTCTACTTTCATGCAGTCTTCCAGTCTCACGTTCCCCACTCGCGTGCGGATCAGTCCCGTGAGATGTGCGCCGCTGTGCAGAGCTTCCCCGATGTCTCTGGCCAGTGCCCGGATATAGGTTCCTTTGCTGCACACTACCCGGATTTTTATTTCCGGCAGGTTGTATTCCAGCAGTTCGATTTCATCGATGACCAGTATCTTGGGCTTCAGTTCCACTTCGTCCCCGTTGCGGGCCATTTCGTAGGCACGTTTTCCGTCTACCTTGCAGGCCGAAAAGGCAGGGGGAACCTGCTCGATGGTGCCTATGAATTTTTTCAGTACATCCTCCACCATTTCCCGGGTGATGTGTTCGATCGGATAAGTGGCGTCAATTTCTTTTTCCAGGTCGAACGAAGGAGTGGTGGCTCCCAATTGGAGGGTGGCGATATACTCTTTCGTGTGATATTGAAACTCCTCGATGCGCTTGGTGGCTTTTCCGGTACAGATGATCATCACTCCGGTGGCCAGCGGATCGAGCGTTCCGGCATGTCCTACTTTTATTTTCTTTACTCCCAGCTTGCGGCTGATATGGTATCTTATTTTATTGACCACTGCAAAGGATGTCCATTTCAGTGGCTTGTCGAAATATAGTACTTCTCCTTCCTTAAAGTTCATTTTATCTTTTTCGTTCTTGAATACTGATGTATGAAGAAACTTTTTGTCATCCCCACAGGCTGCATGCGATGGTAATGATTCCGGCGATGGCACAGTAAACACCGAACCAAACCAGTTTTCCTTTCTTGACAATGCTGATCATCCATTTGCAGGCCACGCATCCAGAGATGAAAGCAGCCAGAAAACCGATAATCAGGGCGCCGATACTGACTTGTGCATCTGCTGCAGAAGCGTCCTTCACAATCTTCATTCCCGATAACAAGGCTTCTCCCAAGATCGGAGGAATGACCATCAGGAAAGAAAACTGAGCCAGTGTCTCTTTCTTGTTTCCAAGGATAAGACCTGTGGCAATGGTGGTACCGGAGCGTGACAGTCCCGGCATCACGGCACAAGCCTGGGCCAAACCGATGATGAAAGCATCACGCAGGCTGATTTTCTCTTTCTGACGTGGTTTGGCATAATAGGAGAAAGTCAGCAAGATGGCGGTCAACAGCAACATGCATCCCACGATAAGTAAGCCGGAACCAAAGACTTCTTCCACATAGTCTTTGAAGAACACTCCTACGATACCGATGGGAATCATGGAGACAATGATGTTGATGACGTATTTGGTTTCGTCATTCATCTTCCATTTGAACAAGCCGCGGAAAATCCAGTCGATTTCTTTCCAGAGAATGACCAGCGTACTCAGTACGGTGGCGATGTGTACCACGACGGTAAATGTCAGGTTCTCTTCTCCTTCAATGCCGAACAGTGCCGAACCGATAGCAAGATGTCCGCTGCTACTTACAGGAAGGTATTCTGTCAGTCCCTGCAGAATACCTAAAATCAGGGCCTCAAACCAACTCATTGTCTTTATTCTTCTTTGGTGGTTATTTCATTGTCTTTGGGTTTGCGCAAAATACCGTAAATCATGAAAATGAAGCCCACGAAGCAGACTATTGGAGCTACTTTGATACGGCGTACGCTGAAAATGTCCGGCTCGAAAGTGGTTTCCGTAGAACCCGGACCGCTCATCAAGATAAAACCCAGAATGATCACCGCCATCCCTATTGCTAAAAGGATGAAGTTGGTTTTATCGAAGGCAAAACTTTTTTTATCCATAACGATTCGTTATCTATTTTATTAGTTGATATTTAAAGACTGTATAATTCTCCTGCTTTCATCCGCAAGTATTTGTTGATGGATATGTAGGCACACAGCATCGTAATCAGGATGCCGGAGATAAATACGGTGCCCATGACTACCAGCATGACTTGGGGGGTAATCAGTTCGAGCAATCCCGGTTCGTAATTTACCATCATGTAGGCCATACTGATCAGCAAGGCATTGGCGATGGCCGCTGCAAGGATACCAATTCCTATATTCCGGGCAATGAACGGGCGACGGATGAAGCCCCAGCTGGCTCCTACCAGTTTCATGGTGTGAATCAGGAAACGTTTGGAGTAGATGGTAAGCCGGATGGTATTGTTGATCAGGGCGAATGAAATCAGAGTGAGCAAGGCAGCTAACCCCAGTAGGAACAGGCTGATTTTTCGGATGTTCTGATTGATCGTGTCAATCAAGTCCTGTGGATAATTGATTTCTATCACCTGTTTGTTTTCCAGCAGTTTGTCCTGTATCCATTGGATACTGTCCGTATTGGCATATGCTGCATTCAGTTTGATTTCAATCGAGGCAGTAAATGGGTTGTAGCCTAAGAATTCGGCCGGGTCTGTCCCCATGGCTTCAGTCTGTTCTTTCAGCGCCTGTGCCTTGGAGATATACACCGCTTGTTTCACGAAAGGCTCCTCTTCCAGTTGTTTCTGGAAACGGATAGCGTCGGTTTCTTTCATGTCATCGTTCAGCAGGACCGAAAAATTGATGTTTTCACGCACGTACACAGACAGATTGTTGGCGGTCATGACGAAGAAGACCACCATCCCCAAAAGCAGCAACACCAGCATGGTACTGATGCAGGAGGTAATGAATTGCATGTCAAAAAGTGTACTCGACTTGTGACTCATAACGGCTTATTTTTTTCTGAATACATAAATCATCGAACTGCTTCTCTCTTTTTTAGCCAGTGAAACGAACCAAGCCTCCGTTCCCGACCATAATCCTTTCAGGAAAGGAATGGAAGACTTCCGGTATTTTTCGCTCAGCATGGACACGTAGAACGCATCAAAAGGCATCGGATGCCGTTCGCTCAGAATGAAATTATGTTTGGCTCCGAACTGTTGCATGGCCGAGGGCGTGAAGTGCCACAAATGGCGGGGCACATCGTAGGCCGCCCACATATCCTTGTATTTTTTCGCGTCGAAAGAAGTAGGGTTGGGGACGGCAATGACCAGAATGCCACGGTCTTTCAGAATACGGCTGAGGGTTTCCCACGTGTCGTTCAGGTGTTCCAAGTGTTCCATGACATGCCACAGGGTAATGACGTCGAACGATTTCTCCGGATAGTCTGTCAGGGCCTCCGGCTGGTTGACATCGAGTGCAAAATGAGTCTTGGCAAACTGACGGGCCTGCGGGCTTTTTTCGATGGCCGACACACGCCATCCTCTCTCTTGCATGAAATGAGGGAAATAACCTGTTCCGGTACCGATGTCCAGTAATGTACCCTGGCTGAGACCTGAATTATGTTTGATCAGGCGGGCTTTGCGGGCAAGCATAAAACGTCGCACCCAATGATAGACACGGTTCATCAGCCCTTTGTGTGTATCACTGTGTGAAATATAGTCCGGGCTTTCATAATAGCGTCCTATTTCTGCCTCTACGGGAGCAGATTGTGTGAACTGAAAACCGCAGTGGGTGCAACGGCAGATGGTAAAAGGCTCACCGGAAGCATAGTGGTCCGTACATGTCATTACCTCCTCAAAATGGCTTTCTCCACAGAGTGGACATTTATCTATTTTTAGTGTATTCACTTCATTCCCTAATTTGCTGCAAAATAACAAATAAAAAGCCTATAGCACGACTTTCTTTAAAAGTTTTTAAGAGTATTAGACTGCTTTCTGTTTGTTTTTTGTATCTTAGCTGCCATTAATAGACACTTTGCAAAATAAATATGAACAAGAAACGATTGACACGGTCGAATAACCGCATGATAGGAGGGGTTTGTTCCGGTATAGCAGACTATTTTAACTGGGATATTACACTGGTACGCATTGTGTATGTGCTGGCTACTTTCTTTACTGCCTTTTCGGGAGGAATTGTCTACCTGATTCTGTGGCTGATTATGCCGGAAGCCGGAAGGGATACTGACTAAATTAGGAAACGCACTTCTATAAAGGGGAAAACGTGCGCGTGTGTTTTATGTTTCCCGGTGCGAAAACGTAGGTTTCCCATCCGAGAAACATACGTTTCCGCGTGGAGAAACGTACGTTTTCCGAACGGGAAACGTAAAAAATGTCGGGCAATTCTCACTTTATCTCTTTGTGATTTCCCGGAATATTATTCGGTCACTTCTATTCCTTTGAGGGTAGCCGAACTGGATTCGGTTATCTTGACGTTCACAAAATCGCCAATCCGGTGGTTGCCACGGTCGAATACTACCACTTTATTCTGTTCCGTACGTCCAAACAGCTGTTCTTTGGAGCGTTTGGATACGCCTTCTACCAGCACCTCGAAGGTCTTACCTACATCTTTGGCATTGCTTTCAGCCGAAAGCTGGTTCTGCAATTCAATCAGCTCGTTCAAACGGCGGATTTTGATTTCTTCCGGTACATCGTCGGGGAGGTGCTTGGAAGCGTAGGTGCCCGGACGTTCAGAATACTTGAACATGAAGGCCGAATCGTAGGCGCACTCCCGCATCAGCGAGAGAGATAGCTGGTGGTCTTCTTCTGTTTCAGAATGGAAGCCGGAGAAAATGTCCGTGCTGAGTCCGCAGTCGGGGATGATGCGACGGATGGCAGCCACTCTTTCCAGGTACCATTCGCGGGTATATTTACGGTTCATCAGTTTCAGAATGCGTGAACTTCCGCTCTGCACGGGCAAGTGGATGTGCTTGCATACGTTGGGCACTTCTGCAATGACATGCAGGGTCTCGTCGCTCATGTCTTTCGGATGGGAAGTCGTGAAGCGTACGCGCATGTCGGGTACAGCCTCAGCTACTATACGGAGCAGCATGGGGAAGGTCACCGTTTCACCGTCTTTTTCAAAACGGTAGGAGTTGACGTTCTGGCCCAGAAGGGTGACTTCTTTGTAGCCTTTCCGTTGCAGGTCGCGCACTTCGTTCAGGATACTTTCCACGTCGCGGCTGCGTTCGCGTCCGCGGGTGTAAGGCACGATGCAGTAGTGGCAGAAATTGTTGCATCCGCGCATGATGGACACAAAGCCTGAAATGTGGTTGCCGCAGATACGCGAAGGAATGACATCGCGGTAAGTCTCGGTGGTAGACAGTTCCACGTTGATGGCTTTTTCTCCCGCTTCGACTGCACCGATGAGGTCGGGCAATGTCAGATAGGAATCCGGTCCGGCCACCAGGTCGACGTGATGTTTTTCAATCAGGTCATTTTTTACTCGTTCGGCCATGCATCCCAATACACCTACAATCAGGTGCTTGCGCTTCTTGCGCAGGGAGTGGAAATATTCCAGGCGGTTCAGAATCTTCTGTTCCGCATTGTCGCGGATGGAACAGGTGTTCATGAATACGGCATCCGCCTCTTCCAGGTTGTCACATGGCGTGTAGCCGGCCATTTGCATGATAGAGGCCACTACTTCACTGTCGGCCACATTCATCTGGCATCCGTACGTTTCGATAAACAACTTCTTGTTTTCGTTTTCAGTTGCAGATTTAAAGTCTGCTCCTGTGGTTTCTTTTGTCATAGAGTTCTTTTATTTAAAAATTTGCCTGCAAAGATACCTGTTTCTTGGTTAACTTCCATGAAAAGGGTAGGATATATAGATTTTATTCGTATCTTTGAAGAAAACCTTAACACTTAATATTTATGGACGTTTTTCAAATTCTTATCTTTCTGGGAATAATCTGTCTGGGACTTTATCAGACAAGAAAACAGACACAGAAAAAGAGCGCTCAGCAAAAAGTGGTGAGGAAAACGGTTCCCGCAGATACCTTCCCGAAGACAGAAGAAGCGGTGGAAGAAGTGCGGATGACTCCGCCGCCAACAAGCTGGAAAAAGCGGGCGGAACATTTTGTGAAACCGGCAAAGCAGCCGAGGAAAGAGACAAAGCAAGTTCCCTTGCAGGCAGAAAAGTCGGAAGAGAACTGTTCGGAATATGCTTTCCGCACACCTTCGGATGCACGGCGGGCTTTTATATATTCTGAAATATTCCGCCGAAAATACGATTGAGAAACAAATTTTCATACTTAAATACTATAACATAAAAAACACTTGATACTATGAGCTTTAACTTTATTACGGCAGTCGAGGCTGCCAGCTACATCAAGGATGGGGATATTGTCGGATTGAGCGGCTTTACCCCTGCAGGAAGTCCGAAAGCGGTGACTGCTGAGTTGGCAAAAATAGCAGAGGAAAAACATGCGAGGGGTGAAGCCTTTCAGATAGGTGTGATTACGGGAGCGTCTACAGGAGACTCTTGCGACGGAGCACTGACCCGGGCACACGCCATCAAGTTCCGTGCTCCTTATACCACAAATACAGATTTCCGCAAGGCGGTAAATAACGGTGAAATCAATTATACGGATATTCATCTGTCGCAGGTGGCACAACGCCTGCGTTCCGGTTTCTTAGGGCATGTCAATGTGGCTATTCTTGAGGCTTGCGAGATTACGGAAGACGGGCGTATCTACCTGACAGCCGGGGTGGGTATTTCACCGACCATTGCTCGACTGGCCGACAAAGTGATTGTGGAACTGAATGCAGCTCATAGCAAGCGTTTGATTGGTATGCACGATTTGTATGAGATGGAACGTCCGCCTTACCGTCGGCCGATTCCGATTGTGCGTCCGAGCGACCGTATCGGTCTTCCTTACATTCAGGTAGACCCTTCCAAAATAGTGGGGATTGTAGAAACGAATATGCCGGATGAGGCCCGTGGTTTCCATGCTTCCGATCCGGTGACGGATAAAATCGGACAGAATGTGGCGGAATTTTTGGCAGCCGACATGCGTAAGGGGATTATTCCTTCCACTTTCCTTCCGTTGCAGTCGGGAGTAGGAAACATCGCTAATGCGGTATTGAGTGCCTTGGGAAAGGACTCCAGCATTCCTCCGTTTGAGATGTATACGGAGGTAATCCAGAATTCAGTCATCACCTTGATTAAAGAAGGGCGCATCAAGTTTGGCAGCACCTGTTCGCTGAGCGTGACCAACGACTGCTTGCAGGACATTTATGACAACATGGACTTTTTCCGCCACAAGCTGGTGTTGCGTCCGTCGGAAATTTCCAACTGTCCGGAAGTGGTCCGTCGTATCGGGGTTATTTCCATGAATACAGCCATTGAAGCGGATATTTATGGTAATGTGAACTCTACCCATATCTGCGGTACCAAGATGATGAACGGTATTGGTGGTTCCGGCGACTTTACCCGCAGTGCCTATATCTCTATTTTCTCTTGCCCTTCGACGGCGAAAGGCGGATGCATCAGTTCCATCGTACCGATGGTATCGCATCTGGACCACAGCGAACACTCTGTGAACGTCATTATCACTGAACAGGGTATTGCCGACTTGCGCGGTAAGAGCCCGATGGAGCGTGCGGAAGCGGTTATTGAACACTGTGCACATCCGGATTATAAACAATTGCTTTGGGATTATTTGAAGATTTCTACGAAAGGTCAGACTTGTCACAGTCTGTCGGCAGCCTTGGGTATGCATCAGGTCTTTTTGGACAAGGGCGACATGCGCTTGACTAACTGGGCCGATTTTCAGAAATAAAAAAGATAATTTATTGTTTGATAAAAAGCCCCGTGTCTGCTTCGGCGGATACGGGGCTTTGGTGTATTGGTAAAACTCTTTCTGCGTTATTTCACTTCAATTTGTATCTTTCCGGTTTTGATGCCTTTGGCAGAAACTTGCAGTTCAAGCAGACCTTTTTCTTCTCCAGCCTGTACGATGGCAGTCAGCATTCCGTTAAAAGCATGCATCTGAGGCAGGTGGAACAAATCCAGACAGGTAGGGTCGCCGTTGGCTGAGGCTTTGTAGTTTCCGGCACCTTTTACACTGAATTTCACCAGGCGCATGTCGGTAGGGCAGAGGTTGCCGTCTTTGTCTACAATGCGTACGGTTACGTAAGCCAAGTCTTTTCCGTCGGCTTTCAGTGATTGCTGTGCAGGAATCAGTTCAATGTGATGCGGCTTTCCGGCTGTACGGATTGTCTTTTCCGCTTTGGCAGCACCCGTTTCATCGTATGCCACAACTTTTACCTCCCCTGGTTCGTAAATGGCATGCGGCCACATCAGGCGGTAGCGGTTTTCCACTGTTTGGTTATTTTTTGTCTGTTTTCCGTAGCTTTTTCCATTGATGAAAAGTTCAGCTGTCGAATAGTTGGTATACACAAATACGGGCACTTCCTTGCCTTCTCGTCCTTCCCAGTTCCAGTGCGGGAGAATGTGCAGGGTTTCTGCCTGCTTGTTCCATACACTGCGATACAGGTAATAACGGTCTTTCGGAAGAGAAGCCAAATCGATGATGCCGAACATGGAGCTGTGGTTGGGCCATGCGTTCGTGTCGTACGGGCTGGGTTCTCCCAGGTAGTCGAAGCCGGTCCATACAAACTGTCCCAGTGTCCAGTTATGGTCATCTGCCTGGGCAAAGTCGATGTCGGGAATGTTGGACCAGGAACAATATTCCAAGTCGTAGGAAGACGACTGATGGTCATCATATTTGGCATCTGCTTTTCGTTCGGCAGGGAATTTATATACACCGCGGGAACTGACGGTAGAAGAAGTTTCCGAACCCAATACCAGGTTTTGAGGTAATTGCTGATAAGCTTCTTCATAACGATGTGCCCGGTAGTTGAATCCTGGAATGTCGAGCATGGCCGCAAATCCATTGTTTAACACACAACTTACTTGGTCCATGCCGCAGGTAACCGGACGGGTAGGGTCTTCGCGATGGCAGATGTCTTGCAGGAATTTAGCCACCTTATAGCCTTCGGCACTGCACTGGGTGGGTACTTCGTTCCCGATGCTCCACATTACCACACAAGGGTGGTTGCGATATTGATGCAGCATGTTCACCATGTCTTTTTCGGCCCATTCGTTGAAATAACGGTGGTATCCGTTGTCGCATTTGGCGATGTCCCATTCGTCGAACGGTTCAATCATCATCATGAAGCCCATTTCGTCACAGAGGCTGACCAGTTCGGGGGCCGGCATGTTGTGGGCCGTGCGGATGGCGTCGCATCCCATGTCTTTCAACAGGGTAAGTTGGTGGCGTAAGGCCGAAACATTGATAGCTGCTCCCAGCGGACCTAAATCGTGGTGGTTGCATACGCCTTGGAACTTACGGTGTTTCCCGTTCAGGAAGAACCCCTTGTCGGCCACGAACTCAATGGAACGGATACCGAAACGGGTGGTATAGGTATCAGTAAGTTGCCCGTCGACATAGATTTTGGAGACAGCCTGATAGAGTACAGGGGTTTCCGGGGACCATAGCTGTGGTTTTTCCACGATGAAGTTTTGTGTAAAAGGTTGGCCATGGTTGATGTGTCCTTCGTTCTTTTTGCTGGCCACTTTCTGTCCGTCGGGAGAAAGAATATCCGTTTCTACGGTAATTGTTTCTTTTCCCACATTATTCAGTGTGGTGCGAAGGCAGACGGATGCATAGTCAGTATCTACATGAGGAGTGGTGATTTGAGTACCCCATACAGGTACATGTACCTTTTCGGTAGTTACCAGATGGACATTCCGGTAGAGTCCGGCACCCGGATACCAGCGGGAAGACTGGGGACGGTTCTCCAGACGTACCGCCAGTACGTTGTTCTTTCCGTCTTTATGCAGGAATTCAGTCACGTCACAATGGAAAGAGTTGTAGCCGTACGGCCAGAAACAGGCTTCCTGCCCATTGACATACACATGCGCCTCACTCATGGCTCCATCGAAAATCAAGGTTGTTTTTTTCTCGGGGTCTGCGTCGAAATGCGTACGATACCAGCCTACGCCGACGTAAGGCAATCCGCCGGTACGTCCGGTCTTTATCGAGGCCTGTGTTTCCAGGTTTTGTGTAATGGCTACATTTTGCAAGTCGTTATTCCGGTCAAACGGTCCGTAAATGGCCCAGTCGTGAGGAATACGGACTGACTCCCATTTTGTATCATCGAAGGCGATGGAGGCGGCTCCGGAAGCTTCTCCTTTATGGAACTTCCAGCCGGTTTCTAAAAGCTGTTCGTGACGTTGTGCGCTGAGGCTGCAAATACTGCATAACAATACAGCGAGCAGAAAGAGTTTACGGATGTGCATAAATTTTTAGTATTAGGTTTTCATTTATCAAGCAAAGATAAACTTTTCGTTCGAAACTATCCTTATTTATTCCTGAACTCTTACTATATTTGCGGAAAATTTGGAGAAATACGTAAAAATCAATCATATAATATTTCGATATGGAATATAATTTCAGAGAAATTGAAAAAAAATGGCAGCAAAGATGGGTAGACCGGAAGACCTATAAGGTTGTCGAAGATGAATCCAAGAAGAAATTCTATGTGTTGAACATGTTCCCTTATCCTTCGGGAGCAGGCCTTCATGTGGGTCATCCGCTTGGATACATTGCCAGCGATATTTATGCACGTTACAAGCGCCTGCAGGGATTCAATGTGTTGAATCCGATGGGATACGATGCATACGGTTTGCCTGCTGAACAATATGCCATTCAGACAGGACAGCATCCGGCTATTACTACCGCAGCTAATATCGCCCGTTATCGGGAGCAGCTGGATAAGATCGGCTTCTCGTTCGACTGGGACCGTGAAGTGCGTACTTGCGAGCCGGGATATTATCACTGGACCCAGTGGGCTTTCCAGAAGATGTTTAACAGCTTCTACTGCAATTCTTGCCACAAGGCACAGCCTATCAGTAAGCTGGTGGCACATTTTGAAAAGGAAGGTACGGAAGGCTTGGATGTGGCTTGCAGTGAGGAACTGCATTTCACTGCCGAAGAGTGGAAAGCAAAGACGGAAAAGGAACAGCAGGAAATCCTGATGAACTACCGTATTGCATACTTGGGAGAAACTATGGTGAACTGGTGTCCGGCATTGGGTACCGTACTGGCCAACGATGAGGTGGTTGACGGAGTATCTGAGCGTGGAGGTTATCCTGTGGTACAGAAGAAGATGCGTCAGTGGTGTTTGCGTGTGTCTGCTTATGCACAGCGTCTGCTCGACGGACTGGAAACGGTGGACTGGACCGATTCTCTGAAAGAAACCCAGCGTAACTGGATTGGCCGTTCAGAAGGTACGGAAGTCCGTTTCAAGGTGAAAGACAGCGACTTGGAATTCACCATCTTTACGACCCGTGCCGATACGATGTTTGGGGTGACTTTCATGGTACTTGCACCTGAAAGTGAACTGGTTCCGCAGTTGACTACTGAAGGCCAGCGTTCGGAAGTGGAAGCTTATCTGGAACGTACAAAGAAACGTACCGAGCGCGAACGTATTTCTGACCGTCGGGTAACAGGTGTATTCAGCGGTTCGTATGCAATCAATCCGTTTACGGGTGAATCGGTTCCGGTATGGATCAGTGATTATGTATTGGCAGGATACGGTACTGGAGCCATCATGGCCGTACCTGCACACGATAGCCGTGACTATGCGTTTGCCAAACATTTCAATCTGCCGATTATCCCGTTGGTAGAAGGATGCGATGTCAGTGAAGAAAGTTTTGATGCCAAGGAAGGTATCGTATGCAACTCTCCGAAAGCCGGTGTAACTCCTTATTGCGACCTGACTTTGAACGGCCTGACCATCAAGGAAGCCATTGCTGCTACCAAGAAATATGTAAAAGAACATAATTTAGGTCGTGTAAAAGTCAACTTCCGTTTGCGCGATGCCATCTTCTCTCGTCAGCGTTACTGGGGTGAACCGTTCCCGGTTTACTATAAGGACGGTATGCCGTACATGATTGACGAGCACAAGTTGCCGCT
Source organism: uncultured Bacteroides sp. (assembly GCA_900552075.1). Taxonomy (GTDB): domain Bacteria; phylum Bacteroidota; class Bacteroidia; order Bacteroidales; family Bacteroidaceae; genus Phocaeicola. Next base: position 54,801 of record URYL01000003.1, read on the forward strand.
GGAATTGCCGGAAGTAGACAAATTCCTGCCGACTGAAAGTGGAGAACCCCCGTTGGGACACGCTACCCGCTGGGCATGGGATGTGGAAAAAGGCGAAGTCGTAGAAAACTCCAAGATTGACAATGTACACGTATTCCCGCTCGAACTGAATACCATGCCGGGATTTGCCGGATCAAGTGCTTATTATTTGCGTTACATGGATCCGCACAACGATAAGGAACTGGTTTCTGAAAAAGCTGACCGCTACTGGCAGAACGTTGACCTCTATGTGGGAGGTACCGAACATGCAACCGGTCACTTGATTTATTCTCGTTTCTGGAACAAGTTCCTGTTCGACCTGGGTGTCAGCATCAAGGAAGAACCGTTCCAGAAACTGGTGAACCAGGGAATGATTCAGGGCCGAAGCAACTTTGTATATCGTATCAAGGATACCAATACCTTTGTATCTTTGGGGCTGAAAGACCAGTATGACGTGACTCCGCTGCATGTGGATGTAAACATCGTATCCAACGATGTGTTGGATGTGGAAGCCTTCAAGAACTGGCGTCCGGAATACCACAATGCAGAATTCATCCTCGAAGATGGAAAATATATCTGTGGTTGGGCGGTAGAAAAGATGAGTAAGTCCATGTACAACGTGGTCAACCCGGACATGATTGTAGAACGTTATGGAGCCGATACTTTGCGTATGTATGAAATGTTCCTCGGTCCGGTGGAACAGTCCAAACCGTGGGATACCAACGGTATCGACGGGGTACACCGTTTCCTGAAGAAACTCTGGAACCTGTTCTATGACCGTCAGGGCACTTTCTTGCCAGTGGAAGGAGAGGCTACCAAAGAAGAGCTGAAATCTATTCATAAGCTGATTAAGAAGGTGACAGGTGATATTGAAACCTTCTCTTACAATACTTCTATCAGTGCGTTCATGATTTGTGTGAATGAACTGACTTCTTTGAAATGTCATAACAAGGAGGTGATGAGTAACCTCGTTATTCTTCTGGCTCCGTTTGCTCCTCACTTGGCTGAAGAATTGTGGGAGGCACTAGGTCACACCACTTCTGTGTGCGATGCACAGTGGCCGGCATTCAATGAAGACTACCTGAAAGAAGACAGTGTGAAGTACACCATCTCGTTCAACGGCAAGGCACGTTTCACAATGGAATTCCCTGCTGACGCTGATAACAATACGATTCAGGCTGCGGTAATGGCTGAAGAACAATCACAGAAATGGATTGACGGCAAGACGCCGAAGAAGGTGATTATCGTACCGAAAAAGATTGTGAACATTGTACTTTAACTTTTTATTTCTCATCCGGAACAAGGGGGAGGCTTACCCTTCTTGTCCCGGATGATTTTTATTTTTCTATGGAGACATTATTGAAAAAGAAATTAGGGAGAGAGTCAAGGGATTATTTGGCTATTACCTTTGGATTGATTTGCTATTCTATCGGTTGGGCGGCCTTTATGCTTCCTTACCAGATTACTACCGGAGGAGTCACAGGTATTGCTGCCATTATTTATTATGCGACGGGCATTGAAATACAGGTTTCCTATTTTATTATCAATGCGGTCTTTTTAGGCTTTGCATTAAAGATTTTAGGTCCTAAATTCAGTATCAAGACCATCTTTGCCATTTTCATGTTGACTTTCCTGCTCTGGTTTTTCCAAATGATTCTAAAAGATGAGAATGGAAACCTGCCCCAGTTACTGGGTCCTGGACAGGACTTCATGGCCTGTGTGATAGGAGCTGGTCTGTTAGGATTCGGTATCGGTATCGTCTTCTGCAACAATGGAAGTACGGGAGGTACGGATATCATTGCGTGGATTATTAACAAGTACAAGGATGTGACCTTGGGACGGATGATGATGTATTGCGATATTGTCATCATTTCTTCTTGCTATTTTATTTTCCATGACTGGCGTCGGGTGTTGTTCGGTTTCTGCGTGCTGTTTATCATGAGTATTGTGATTGACTATGTCATCAACAGTACACGTCAGTCTGTGCAGTTCTTGATTTTTTCTCGCAAATACAATGAAATAGCCGAGGGCATTGCTACACAGATTGACCGTGGAGTGACGTTACTCGACGGACAGGGCTGGTATAGCAAGCAGGATATCAAAGTGGTGGTTGTTTTGGCCAAAAAGAGAGAGTCACTCGATATTTTCCGCTTGGTAAAGGACATTGATCCCAACGCGTTTATTTCGCAAAGTAATGTAGTGGGAGTGTACGGGGAAGGCTTTGATAAACTTAAAGTAAAATAAACATTTCCCTAAGATATTTAAAATGAAAGAAGGTTTTCTCGTTTAATTTGCTTAATCGGGAAAACTTTTTTTAATTTGTAAATAAATATTGTGATACTTAAATCTATAGCGTGAAAAGAATATTCAAATTTATTCTGATGGCAGTATGGTTCCTGACCTGTGCTTTCGGAAATCATGTGTGGGGAAAAAGTTTACCTCAAGTCCGTCAGTTGCATACGGGCTGGGAATTTTCAATGTATGGCAGTAACGAATGGTTGTCTGCTGAAGTCCCTGGTACGGTTCATCAAGATTTGTTGGCTCACCATAAATTGCCGGATCCTTTTTATGGCATGAATGAAGAGAAAATCCAATGGGTAGAAAAAGAAGACTGGCAGTATCGCACTTCATTCGTGCTTGGCGAAGAAGAAATGAAGTCGGAAGAAGTGTTTCTGGTTTTTGAAGGACTGGATACCTATGCCGATGTGTTCTTGAACGGTTCTCTTTTATTGAAGGCGGATAATATGTTTGTGGGCTACCGCATCCCCGTCAAGAAAGTATTGAAAAAGGGTGAAAACAAGCTGGTGGTACGTTTTCGTTCACCTATTCGGGAGGCGATGCCCCAATGGGAAAGTAACGGATTCGATTATCCGGCAGACAATGATCATTTCCCACAGAAATTAAGTGTGTTTACACGTAAAGCTCCTTACTCTTATGGCTGGGATTGGGGCATCCGGATGGTGACCTGTGGCATCTGGCGTCCTGTGTATCTGGAGTTTGCTAATAAGGCGGTGGTAGAGGATTATTTTGTGCGTCAGACCTCGGTCAGTGCAGCCCGTGCAGAGGTGGACAATCAAATAGAGATAAATAATATAGGGAATGACAGGCAGCAGGCCTTGGTCCGTGTCACTTATCGCTATTCTGGAGAAGCTGATAAAAGCATGGAAAAGAAAGTAGAACTACTGCCAGGACAAAATACGGTATCAATTCCTTTGTCGGTAGAATCACCGTATCTTTGGATGCCCAACGGTTGGGGAGAGCCTGCGTTGTATGAGTTTGAAGCATCGGTGTGGGTTGACGGACAGCTGGTTTCGCAGAAAAGCCACCAGATAGGGCTTCGTCAAGTCCGCGTGGTACAGGAAAAGGACAAAGAGGGAATGAGCTTCTATTTTGAAGTGAACGGTATTCCGATGTTTGCTAAGGGCACCAACCTGATACCTTCCGATGCCTTGCTTCCGCGGGTGACTCGTGCCCGTTATGCGCGTTTACTGGAAGATGCACAGGCTTCTCACATGAATATGATACGTGTGTGGGGAGGTGGTATCTATGAAGATGATGCCTTCTTTGAAGAGGCCGACAAGCGGGGAATCCTCATCTGGCAGGATTTTATGTTTGCTTGTACCACGTATCCGCACGATCCGGTTTTTCTGCATCGGGTATCGGAAGAAGCTGAATACAATATCAAGCGGTTGCGGAATCATGCTTCATTGGCTATGTGGTGCGGCAACAATGAAATTTATGAAGGCCTGCGTTATTGGGGCTGGAAAGACAAATATACGCCGGAAGTTTACCAGCAGATGCTGGAAGGATACGATGTGCTTTTCCGTCAGTTTCTGCCGGAAAAAGTGAAAGAACTGGATCCGGGTCGGTTCTATTTGGAGGGTTCTCCGTATGAGGCCAACTGGGGAAGACCGGAAAGCTGGAAGATTGCCGACAGCCACAACTGGGGCACCTGGTATGGCCAGAAACCTTTTGAGAGCCTCGACAAGGAGATTCCGCGGTTTATGAGTGAATACGGATTCCAGGCCTTCCCGGAAATGAAGACCATCCGTACGTTTGCTTCTCCGAAAGACTATGAGCTGGAATCGCCGGTGATGAATGCACATCAGAAGAGTACCATCGGGAATGCCTTGATAAAAAAGACGATGGCCCTCTATTATCCAGTGCCGGAGAAATTTGAAGATTTGGTGTATGCAGGTCTTGTATTGCAAGGACAGGGCATGCGTCATGGCATGGAGGCACATCGCCGGAATCGCCCGTATTGTATGGGAAGTCTGCCTTGGCAGCTGAATGACAGCTGGCCGGTGGTTTCCTGGTCGGCCATCGACTATTACGGCAATTGGAAAGCCATGCAGTACCAGACCCAAAGGGCTTTTGCTCCGGTGTTGATCAATGCCATTCGGGAAGGAGATAAATTGCGCGTATATGTGTTGTCCGATTGCCTGAAAGGGGAAAAAGTGACCTTGCAACTGGAATGGACTGACTTCCAGGGAAAGGTACATCGTCGGCAGCAAATAGACGGCAACTTGCCGGTCAATGCTTCGGAGGTACTCTATGAAGAGGACTGGCAGAAGGCTTTTGCAGCCTGTGATACGACGGCTTCCTTCTTGCGTATGACCTTAAAAGGCCATCAAAGCCGGAAGATACTCTCGGATGAAGTATACTATCCGGTATATCCCAAATACCAGCGTCTGCCTAAGGCGAAGATTTCTTGCAAGAAAACTCCTAAGAAAGGAGTTTACGAGCTGACCTTGAAATCCAATCAGCTGGCGCGGGATGTATTTATCGAGATACCGGTGCAAGGGGTACGTTTTTCCGATAACTTCTTTGATTTGCTGCCGGGAGTGACCAAGAAAGTGACGGTCTCTTCGGCCGATGGAAGTCCTTTGGAAGATATTACGGTCCATATTCATCAATTGAGTGATATTACTTCTAATTATTAACCTTTATATTATCGACATGAAACCATTTTTAAAAATGAATTGTTTGGGGTTGGCATTGGCTGGAATGCTGATCACTTCGTGTACGGATAGTCCGACCGCAGTCGCAGACTATCAGGTGGTACCTATGCCATTGGAAATTACAGCGGCATCACAGGGATCGTTTCTGCTGAAGAGTGGAGAAACGGTTTATTATCCTGCCGGAAACGAAAAAATGAAAAAGAATGCGGAATTCCTGGCTACTTTTATCAAAGAACAGACGGGGATTACGTTGAAGACACAAGAAGGAGAGAAAGAAGAGGGAATTGTGCTGAAGCTGGGTCTGGAAGCCAATTCTCCGGAAGCATATCGTTTGACGGTAGACGGAAAGAAAGTGGTGATTGCCGCTCCTTCCGAGGCCGGTGTGTTCTATGGTATCCAGACTTTGCGTAAATCTGTATCCGTGCATGAAGGAGGGGGAGCCATTGAATTGCCTGCCGTAGAGATTAATGACAGCCCGCGCTTCAGCTATCGTGGAATGATGCTCGACGTAGGTCGTCACATGTTTACGGTAGATGAAATCAAAACATACATCGACATGCTGGCGTTGCACAACATCAACCGTTTCCACTGGCATCTTTCAGAAGATCAGGGATGGCGTATTGAAATCAAGAAATATCCGAAGCTGACCGAAATCGGTTCCAAGCGTAGTGAAACGGTTATCGGACGCAACTCGGGCGAATACGACGGTAAGCCTTACGGTGGTTTCTATACCCAGGAACAGGCCAAGGAAATTGTGGCATACGCGGCAGAACGTTACATCACGGTCATTCCGGAAATCGACATGCCGGGACACATGCAGGCAGCTTTGGCGGCTTATCCGGAACTGGGATGTACAGGTGGTCCGTATGAAGTATGGCGTATGTGGGGTATCTCCGACAATGTGCTTTGTGCCGGAAACGACAAGACCATCCAGTTTATCAAGGATGTGCTGGCTGAGATTATCGAAATCTTCCCGTCTGAATACATTCATGTAGGTGGCGACGAATGTCCGAAAGTGAAGTGGGAGACTTGTCCGAAGTGTCAGGCCCGCATCAAGGCCTTGGGCATCAAGGGCGACAGCAAGCACTCCAAGGAAGAATATTTGCAGAGCTATGTGATTCATGAAGCGGAGAAGTTCTTGAACGAACACGGACGGAACATGATCGGATGGGATGAGACATTGGAAGGTGGTCTGGCTCCGAATGCTACGGTAATGTCTTGGAGAGGTGAAGCCGGAGGTATTGAAGCAGCCCGTCAGAAACACAATGTCATCATGACGCCGAATACCTACTTGTATTTCGACTATTATCAGGCAAAGGATACCGACAATGAACCGTTAGCTATTGGTGGCTATCTGCCGATTGAAAGAGTGTACAGCTACGAACCGATGCCTTCCGTACTTTCTCCGGAAGAACAGAAATACATCACGGGTGTGCAGGCCAATCTGTGGACGGAATACATTCCTACTTTGGCACAGGCGCAGTACATGGTATTGCCGCGTATGGCTGCCCTTTGCGAAACCCAGTGGAGTGCTCCTGAAAAGAAGAAAGATTATCAGGGATTCTTGAAACGTACGGCTCGTCTGACCAAGATTTATCAGTTGAAGGGTTGGAACTATGCGACTCATATCTTTGATGTGAACGTGAATATTGTGCCCAATTCAGAAACTGGAAAACTGGATGTCAGTGCCGCTACGATTGATGAGGCTCCGATCTATTACACCCTGGATGGAACTGAACCGACAGCTTCTTCTACCAAGTTTGAAGGCGGTCTGAGCATCGATGCAGCTTGTGTATTGCGCATGATGGCGGTACGTCCGGAAGGCAATTCCCGTGTGACACTCGACAGCATCTCATTCAGCAAGTCTACGGCGAAACCGATTACAATGCTGCAACCTATCAACAAGCCCTACGAGTTCAAGGGAGCTGTAACGTTGGTAGACGGTATGACCGGCAACCGGAACTACAAGACCGGCCGCTGGATTGCGTTCTACAAGAACGATATGGAAGCTGTCATCGACCTGAAGGAAGCGACTGAAATCAGTTCCATGACCTTGCGTACCTGCGTGGAAAAAGGTGACTGGATTTTTGATGCCAGAGGAATCACGGTAGAAGTATCCGATGACAACAAGACCTTCAAAAAGGTGGCTTCAGAAACTTATCCGGCCATGACCGAAAAGGATGCCAATCAGATTTATACGCATACGCTGAAGTTTACGCCGGTAAAGACCCGTTATGTGAAGGTAACCGCCTTGTCTGAAAAGAACATTCCGGCATGGCATGGAGGAAAAGGCAATCCGGGCTATCTGTTTGTGGATGAAATCGTACTGAACTAACATCTTGACAGTTCTTTTATAACAATGGGGTCTGGTTTCCTGAGAAGGAAGCTGGACCTTTTTTTATGTAGTTTTTAGGGATACATTTTGAATACTAAAGGGTTGGTATGTATCTTTGTACCTGTAAATTTGATTAGGAAGTTTGTATGAAGAAGAAACTGGTTTTTGCGACAAACAATGCCCATAAGTTGGACGAAATACGGGCCATCTTGGGAGACAAGGTAGACATCTTGAGCCTGAAAGATATTCATTGTGAGGCAGATATTCCTGAAACGGCAGACACCTTGGAGGGAAATGCGGCACTCAAGGCGGAGTATATTTATCAGAACTACGGTATGGATTGCTTTGCAGACGATACGGGTCTGGAAGTGGAAGCACTGAATGGAGCTCCTGGAGTGTATTCAGCACGCTATGCGGGCGGTGAGGGACACGATTCTGAGGCCAACATGAAGAAATTGCTGGCTGAGCTGGAGGGAAAAGACAACCGGAAGGCACAGTTCCGTACGGCCATCTGCCTGATAGAAGACGGTCAGTCGCACCTGTTTGAAGGAATCGTAAAAGGTGAAATCATCCGGGAGAAACAGGGAGCCTCAGGCTTTGGTTACGATCCGGTGTTTGTACCCGAAGGTTATACCGAGACTTTTGCCGAGATGGGAGCAGAAGAGAAAAATAAAATCAGCCACCGGGCAAGGGCCGTACAGCATTTGTGTGAATACCTGAACGGACAGCCTTCTTAATTTGAAACATTGTCCGCAGTAAGCGTACACTTCAGATAATATCCCCGTCCCTTGACGGTGACAATCCGATAATCCGGGAAGTCTTGCAGGACTTTCCGGATGGTTTGTATATGGGTTTCCAGTTTTTCGTTGGCTTCGGCATCATCTGGCCAGCAAATGGCTGTAATTTCTTCCCGATTGACGCATTCTCCATTCTTCGTCCACAACTGATGGAGAATCTGTAAATCCAGGCGGGAGATGGCACATTGTATGCCGTCGATGAGGAGGACCTGATGCGTCAGGTCGATGTAGAGGCCTTTTGCAGGCTTTTTCTGCCGTTTTTTGTAGCGTAGGTAAAGCAATATGCCTCCGGCGAACAGCATCAGGAAAAAAGCACCATAACAAGCGACAGGAATATAGCGCAGCAGCGTAAGGAAGTCGTAATCTGCCCACCCCTGCAACTGGAGATTGTGCGTCAGGTCGAGCTGATAGACGGGCGTTCGATAAGCTGAGGCTGTCGGCAGGATGCCTGCCCGTGTTTGGGTGCGGGCCTGCGTGTGGATATAAAACACTCCGGCCATTCCACTGATGTGTCTTTGGGCAAGTTGTGCCTGGAACAGCTGGTTGATTTGTTCGGCATTGACTGGCAGAATATCATCTAACAAGTATTCATTCAGCAGTTTCCGGGCAGTGGCTTCCGGAATACTGTCCTGAAATACGTAAGTTGTTTTTTTCTCCAAGGTCTGGAGGGTATAGCTCTTGATTTTCCGATTGGCAATGGGAGCAAGAAGATAGGCCTTGAGAGCCGGTTCTACGAATAGTCTGTTGTCTGTCTGAAAAGTATTTAGACGGTCCTCATAATGTAAGCGTTCGGCTTCCCGTAAAGCCTCGTTAATGGCCGTGTGAACCTGTGTCCGGCTACAGCGGAAGGCGATGCCGCAGATGGCAATCCAGGCAAGGGAAAAAACGGCGGCAAACAGGAGTGTGGTAGTTCTTTTTTTCATGACAACTTCTTTGAGGGCAAATTAAACGAAAAAAAGCGGGAATTCAAAAACGTAACAGTATCCATGAAAAAGTGCGCTTACTTGTTTTGGGTTTCCCAGTCAGGAAACATATGTTTCTCGGTGCGGAAACATACGTTTCGCGTAAGGAAAACGTACGTTTCCGCGCCGGAAAACGTAAAAAAGAACGAGGCCTTTTCCGGGAAAAGTACCTGTGTTTGCTTATCTTTCTTTCAAGTATTGTGCTACTTTCTCAAAAAACTGGGAGATGTGGGCTCCGTCCACGAACGCATGACTCACTGTCAGGGCAATGGGCATTACCAGCCTTCCTTCCCGCTTGACGGCCTTTCCTGCGTTCATCAGCGGGTAATCCAACGGATGGCCGGGGGCATACTGTGTGTAGGAAACAGACGTGAAATACAATTTCGGAGTCGCGCTGAGCAGGATGACGTCGAAATCTCCTTGCGCGGCAATTTCCTTGTCGGTGCCGTACGGGTCTCCATCTTCCGGAATGGACGTGATGATGCGCCGGGCTTCTTCGTAGAAGGCCTTGAAATCGCTTTGCCAGGGGATGCGTACGGTGTAGAAGGTCTTTTCGGGGACGGCAATCGGGGTGGTGATGTCTACCGTGTCATGGTAGACCACCTGGCCGTCTTTGTCCCATCGGTAGCGGAACTCCTTGATTTCGTTTGCAGCACGGAGTACGGCATACAGGTAATACAGGAAAAAGGAATGCCCTTTGGCCTTGGCTTCGGCGTAAGCCTCCGTACAGTCCACTTCGCTGGTGATGGCAATCCAAGAGTTATGGAAGTCACGGAAGAAGAGATAATTGTCCTTCCGTTCCCAGGTGTCAATGTCAATCAGGTGTTTCATGCAGGTTTGAATTTCTGCGCCACTTTTCGGTAGGTAGGCATGTCGATGTGTAACTGTTCTCCCAAGGCAATCATGTCGAAAAGCAGGCCCTGAATTTCCGATTCATGACCGCGGGCGATATCTTTCTGCATGGAAGCCGTGCTGTGCGGGTCTAGCTTGTCGATGACCATCAGGTTGTAAGCAACCGGGTCGTGGGGGTAGTGGATGCCTAATTTCTCACCTATCTGTGCGCTTTCACGCGACAGGCCGATGAAGGTATCGCGTACTTCGCCTTCGTGTTGCACTTCTCCCATCGGCACATCGTGATAAGCTCCTGTGCAGGCCATGGCAGAGATGAATGACCATTTGATGAAGGTATCGCGGTTGATATCGTCCGATACGTCCACTTTGATACCGCATGCACGGAGTTCTTCGGCAATGGCTTCCAGCCGTTCGGGGGCGACATGCTGTTCCGGACGGGCTCCAAATACCAGGCGGAAGATGCTTCCCATCTGGCTGATTTCTCCTTCACCGGATACGAATCCTACGATGTAAATACAGCCGTCGAGTACCTTGACCGACGGAACAAGGCGTCCGATACGGGGACCAGTGCCATACACATTGAGGATAGGGATCACCAGTGTGTCGGGAGTGGCAGCCCGTTCTAATACGTCCTTGATGGAGTCGATGGAATAGCCTTTCACACAGACAAAGATTACGTCGGCTTTTCCCTGAAATTCTTCGGCGGTACAGGCCTTCACGGGGAGAAAATGTTCGCCTTTCAAATCCGATTTCAAATGCAGTCCCTGACGGCGGATGGCCTCCAAGTGCTTTCCCCGGGCAATGCAAGTGACTTCCTTGCCTGCCAAGGCAAGAAATCCGGCGATGCATCCTCCTACACCGCCTGTTCCGATGATGAGATAGTTCATGGTGTAATCAATTTAGCGGGATAAAAAAACAGCACGGAACCGTGGAAGTCCCGTGCTGAGGTAATGAGTTTTATACATTGAAGCGGAAGTGCATGATGTCACCGTCTTCCACGATGTAATCCTTACCTTCCACATTGAGTTTTCCGGCTTCGCGTACGGCAGCTTCTGAACCGTAGTGGATGAAGTCGTCATACTTGATGACCTCGGCGCGGATAAAGCCTTTTTCAAAGTCGGTGTGGATGACACCTGCACACTGCGGAGCTTTCCAACCTTTGTGGAAGGTCCATGCGCGGACTTCCATCTTTCCGGCCGTGAAGTAAGTCTCCAGGTTCAGCAGCTTGTAGGCGGCTCGTATCAGTCGGCTCACGCCCGATTCTTCCAACCCGACTTCCTGCAGGAACATCTGGCGGTCTTCGTAGGTTTCCAGTTCGGCAATATCGGCTTCTGTCTTAGCGGCCACAATCAGGATTTCAGCGCCTTCGTCTTTTACGGCTTCGCGTACCTGCTCTACGTATTTGTTGCCATTTACCGCACTGCCTTCGTCCACGTTGCAGACATACAGCACCGGTTTGGAAGTCAGCAGGAAGAGGTCGTGTGCGATTTTCTGCTCATCCTTTGATTCAAACTGTACGGTGCGGGCTGATTTTCCTTGCAGCAGGGCATCGCGGTAGCGTACCAATACTTCGTAGGTTTGTTTGGCCACCTTGTCACCGCCGGTCTGTGCTTGTTTCTGCACCTTCTGGATACGGCTTTCAATGGTCTCCAGGTCTTTCAGCTGAAGCTCAGTGTCGATGATTTCCTTGTCGCGCACAGGGTCTACACTTCCGTCCACATGGGTCACGTTTTCATCGTCAAAGCAACGCAACACGTGCAGGATGGCATCCGTTTCACGGATGTTGGCCAGGAACTTGTTGCCCAGTCCTTCTCCTTTGCTGGCTCCTTTCACCAGTCCGGCGATGTCCACAATTTCTACCGTAGTAGGAACGATGCGGTCCGGATCCACCAATTCGGCCAGTTTGTTGAGGCGGTCATCGGGTACGGTGATGACTCCTACATTCGGTTCGATAGTACAGAATGGGAAATTGGCTGCCTGCGCTTTCGCGTTGGACAGGCAGTTGAAGAGTGTCGATTTTCCGACGTTCGGTAAACCGACGATACCACATTGTAATGCCATAATTTATTGTTTGTTTTTAATCTATTTCTACAGATAATCCTCTAATTTTCTGCAAAGATAGTGAAAGCCTCGCGCAGAGGCAAATAGAAAACGTAGTTTTCTGAATTTGACTATGCCAAGGCGCCTCCTGTCTTCTGGAAAGATGGGAAAAGCTTCGCGCCACCTTCTATCCAAGCTGGGTATAAATAAAAAAAGAGGCGCTTCCTCACGAAGCGCCTCTTTCAAAGAGAGTTTATGAATTTTTTATTTAATCATTTATCCATTGTAACGGTCATTTCAGGAATCAGAACGAAATCATTCTTCTTGGAGTTCCATTTGTAGTATTCAGTTGTTACACTCTTGCTGTCGTAGATATAACGGATACACAAATCATTTTTCCAGCAGTTATCGCTTGCATCCCATTTCTGTGACATATTTTCTGTCATTTGGTTATTGGCGTTATACTTGTAGCTATATTTCATATAGTTTGTCAGCATATTGCCATCTTTCTTATATACAGTTTCAGAAACTTTCAATCCGTTGACCTCTTCTGCGTTGTAAATCAGATTGTTATTCATTTTTGCAGCGTAAGTTGATACACTTGCGATGAAAGTCATAACTAAAACAACCAAACACTTTGCTAAACTTATCTTTTTCATATCTTTTATATTTTAAGGTTTTACTTACTTTTTGTTCCTTTTGACGGTGCAAATGTAGTAAAAGCTTTGATATGTTGTATGCATTCCCGCTAAAAAAATGCGATAAATTAGCAAAATGTCACTAATTAAGCTTTTATTAACAGATTGGATAGATTAGTGCGCTTCCAGCCAATTTTGTCCCCAACCATAGTCTGCACGCAGTGGAGCTTTCATTTTGTAAGCAGCCTCCATTTCAGATATCACAATTTGCTGTACTTTTTCTTTTTCTTCCGGCAAGACGCTGAAATTGAGTTCGTCGTGTACCTGAAGAATCATCTTCGAACGGATGCCTTCTTCCAAGAAGCGGCGATAGATTCGAATCATGGCCACTTTGATAATGTCGGCTGCGCTGCCTTGAATCGGGGCGTTGATTGCATTCCGTTCGGCATAGCCTCTGACCACCGCATTTTTGGAGTTGATATCGGGCAGATAGCGTTTGCGCTTGAAGATGGTTTCAATGTAACCTTTTTCCCGTGCCTGACGGATGCTTTCGTCCATGTAAGCCTTCACTTTCGGATAGTTCTCAAAGTAGCCGTCAATCAGCTCCTTGGCTTCCTTCCGGTCGACGTTCAGGCGTTCGGCCAGTCCGAAAACCGAAATACCGTAGATGATACCGAAATTGGCGGTCTTGGCCTTGCTGCGTTGTTCGCGGGTCACGTCCTCCAGTTTCACCTTATATATTTTAGCGGCAGTGGCTGCATGAATGTCCTGTCCTTTCTGGAAAGCCTCTATCATGTGCGGGTCACCACTCAGGTGGGCCATGATGCGCAGCTCGATTTGGGAGTAGTCGGCCGAGAAGAACTCGCATCCTTCATCGGGGATGAAGGCTTTGCGGATTTCTTTTCCATCCTCGTTGCGGATAGGAATATTCTGTAGGTTCGGATTGCTGGAACTCAGTCGTCCGGTAGCCGTGACTGTCTGGTTGAAGGAGGTGTGGATACGTCCCGTAGCCGGATTAATCAATTGGGGGAGGGCATCGATGTAAGTGCCTAGCAATTTCTTCAGGCCGCGGTGTTCCAAGATTTTTTCGACAATTTCGTGCTTCCCTTTCAGGCTTTCCAGTACCTCTTCCGAGGTAACGTATTGCCCTGTTTTGGTTTTCTTGGCCTTTTCCACTATCTTCAGGCGGTCGAAGAGTACCTCGCCAACCTGTTTGGGAGAGGCAATGTTGAATTCCATTCCGGCCAGTTGATATACTTCTTGTTCTATCTGGTTCATGCGGGCGGTAAAATGACGGGAGGTCTCTTTCAAGGCTTCCGGGTCGATGCGTACCCCGTTTCTTTCCATATAGGCCAGTACCGGCATGAGCGGCATTTCAATTTCCTCAAACAGTTTTTCAACTCCGTTTTCTACCAGTTCTTTCTCAAGTACGTGTTTCAGCTTGAGAGTGACATCGGCATCCTCGCAGGCGTATTTGTAGACATCGGCTGGAGGCAGGTCGCGCATGTTGCCTTGTTTCTTTCCTTTCGGTCCGATGAGTTCTTCAATTTTGATAGTTTCGTAGTGCAAGTACACTTCAGCCAAGTAATCCATTCCATGACGCAGTTCGGGTTGGAGCACATAATGGGCAATCATGGTGTCGAACATCTTTCCACGCAGGGTCACTCCATAATGTGCCAGCACATTCAAGTCATACTTGATGTTCTGTCCGATTTTGAGCGAAAGGGGATTTTCGAGGGCGGGTTTAAATATATTCACAATTTTAAGAGCTTCTTCACGATTGGCCGGTACCGGTACATAAAAAGCCTGATTTTCGGCAAAGCTGAAGCTCATTCCCACCAGTTCGGCAGTGATAGGGTCTACTCCCGTGGTTTCCGTGTCTAGACTGAAAAAATTCTGAGCAAGTAATTTTTGGACTAGATTCTCCATTTTTTCCTGACTGTCAATTAGTTGGTAGTCGTATGGAAGGGATTCTAACCTCGTGAGATTTGAATTTTTGGCGTCGCCCGTATCTTCCTGCGCAAATAAGCCAAAGAGATCGGGTTGAGCGGAGGGGAAGGAAGGGGCCTTCTGTTCGGTTTTGAGTACCCGGTCAATCAGGGTCCGGAATTCCAGCATCTCGAACAAGCGGCGCAACTCTTCTTCGTTGGGGGCTTCTCTTTTCAGCGCCTCCATGTCGAGGGTGATGGGCACATCCGTTTTGATGGTTGCCAGAAATTTGGAGAATGTAATCTGTTCTTTGTTTTCCTCTACCTTCTTTTTAAGAGCTCCTTTCAGTTCGTCGGTATGTGCTAGCAGGTTTTCGATACTACCGAATTGCGCTATCAGTTTCTGGGCAGTCTTTTCTCCCACACCGGGGCAGCCGGGAATGTTGTCGGCCGTATCTCCCATCAGTCCCAGCATGTCGATGACCTGCAGGGGAGACTCGATGTCGAATTTGGCTTTGACTTCGTTGACACCCATCACCTCAAAATCCTTGTCACCGTATTTGGGGCGATACATAAATACGCAGTCGCCCACCAGCTGGCCGTAGTCCTTGTCGGGTGTCATCATGTAGGTGGGGATACCTTTCTTCCCTGCCTCAGTAGCCAGCGTACCGATTACGTCGTCGGCTTCATACCCTTTTACTTCCAGGATGGGAATATTGTAGGCACGGATAATATCTTTGATGATAGGGACAGACTGCCGGATGGCTTCCGGTGTTTCTTCCCGCTGAGCTTTGTAGGCTTCATAAGCTTCGTGGCGAAACGTAGGTCCCGCGGGGTCGAAAGCAATGCCGATGTGTGTCGGATTTTCTTTCCGCAAGACCTCTTCCAGTGTGTTGACAAATCCTAAAATGGCCGAGGTATTCAGACCTTTAGAATTGATACGGGGATTCTTGATAAAGGCGTAGTAAGCACGATAAATCAATGCGTAAGCGTCTAGTAGAAATAGTTTCTCCATTCGTGTAAAAATATTAAGATTTTTCATGTAAAAGTACAAAAAAATACGGTATTCGGTCTTTTATTATTACTTTTGTGGGCTTAAATGAATGTACATGAACAAAATTGAGTTAATAAAGCAGCCTGTAGAAAAGGAATTGGAAGAATTCAGAACGCTTTTCGAGAGTTCTTTGACCAGTACAGACCCTTTACTGGGAGAAGTGCTGTCGTACGTAAAGAAGCGGAGTGGAAAGATGATGCGTCCGATACTGGTGATGCTGATGGCCAAATTGTTCGGTACAATAAACGATTCTACTTTTCATGCCGCTCTTTCACTGGAATTACTTCATACGGCCAGTCTGATTCACGATGATGTGGTAGACGAAAGTGACAAACGCCGTGGGCAGTCCTCAGTCAATGCAATCTATAATAATAAAGTGTCTGTGCTGGTGGGCGATTACATGCTGGCTACAAGTTTGAAACATGCGGCTCATACCGGTAAGGTGGAGTTGGTGGAACTGGTGGCTTGTCTGGGACAGGAACTTTCGGAAGGAGAAATCTTGCAGTTAGGCAATACGGGCAAGGAAGATTTTGCAGAAAATACCTACTTTGATATCATCCGGAAGAAAACAGCCGCTTTGTTCAAAGCCAGTGCGCAAAGTGGGGCAGTTTCAGTAGGAGCCTCTTCGGAAGAGGCGATGAAAGCAGCACTTTTTGGTGAAATGCTGGGTATTGCCTTCCAGATAAAGGATGATATTTTTGATTATTTTGAGAGTCCTGAGCTGGGTAAACCGACAGGCAATGACATGCTTGAAGGAAAACTGACGCTGCCGGCATTGTATGTGTTGAACAAGCTGCATGACGCTTCTTTGAAGGAACTCGCGTTGCGGATACGTGCCTTGCGTGCATCGAAAGAAGAGATTGCCCAGTTCGTCAAGACGGTGAAGAAGGAGGGAGGTATTGAATACGCTACCCAGAAAATGTATGAGTTCCGCGAGAAGGCTCTTTCACTTCTGCCTGTCTTTACCGACGAGGCGATTCGTACTTCAATTACTGCTTATATTGATTACGTTATCGAGCGAAACAAGTAACTCGTGTCATCCATAAGAAATGCCCCTTTCTTCCGTGGTTTTCCCGTGATAGAAAGGGGCATTTTATTTCCTTTTTCTTTTTGATTAGAAGAACTTGGTCTCACTGCCTACAATTTCTGAAAGCAGGAGATTGGCCAGACGGCTGGTGCCCAAACGGAACCGTTCGTTGGTCAGCCATTCTTCACCCAGCAGTTCCTTCACGATGGTATAATAAACCAATGCATCGTGTACGGAGTTGATGCCGCCGGCAGGTTTAAAACCTACTTTCCGACCTGTTTCCAAGAAGTATTCCTTGATGGCCTGGCACATTACATAAGCTGCTTCCGGAGTGGCTGCCGGTTTTTCTTTTCCGGTAGAAGTCTTGATGAAGTCTGCTCCGCAATACATGGAAAGAATGGAAGCTTTCTTAATGTTAGACGCACTGCCCAAAGCACCTGTTTCCAGGATTACTTTCAGGTGTTTCTCACCGCACACTTCTTTCAATTCTTCGATTTCATCGCACATTCCCTCATAGTCTCCGCTCAGGAACTTTCCGACCGGAATGACAATGTCGATTTCATCGGCACCGGCATGCAGGGCCATGGCAGTTTCTGCTACCTTGACTTCCATGAAGGTCTGTGAAGAAGGGAAACCTCCCGATACGCAGGCAATCTTGACATCATCTGCTTCAAGGGTATCGTTGACAATCTCGGCCATATTAGGATAGACGCAGATGGCAGCTACGTTCTTCAGATCCGGGTAACGGTCTACGAACTCATTCACTTTTTCGGTAAACTTCATCACGCTCGGTTCGCTGTCCGTACATTTCAGTGTGGTCAGGTCGATGCAGTTGAAAAGGAATTTCTTTACCTCCAGGGTGTTGTTCTCTTCCAGATGTTTCTCGATGAGCTTCGCTGTCTTTTCAGCGATTTCATCGTCATTCAGCTTCGTATTGTACTTGTGCAATGCCTCGTCATACTTGCTGGTCTGGTTCGGGTTTTCTCTTTCGTCCTCGGGGTTGTATCCAAATTCGCCCCCATGTTCGCGATAATGTTCCATACTCTTATTATAGTTTAGGGTTGTTTTTATGTCTGTCTTTGTCGCGGGTCGTTTTTTTCTCCAGGTTCTTGCGGAAAGCCTCGGTCAGGTCCACTCCCGTCTGGTTAGCCAGGCAAAGCAATACCCAGAGCACGTCCGCCATTTCATCGCCCAAGTCCGTCTTTTCTCCGGCTTTAAACGACTGGTCGCCATACGTCCGCGCCATGATGCGTGCCAGTTCTCCCACTTCCTCGGTGAGCACGGCCATGTTGGTCAGTTCACTGAAGTATCTCACTCCATACGTCTTGATCCACGTATCTACTGTTTTCTGTGCTTCTTCCAGTGTCATAGTTATTCTTTGTTTTTGGTATCCATGCAGATGGTTACCGGTCCGTTGTTAATCAGCTCCACTTTCATGTCGGCCCCGAATTCACCGGTGCCAACTTCCTTGCCGAGGGCGATACTCAATTCGTTGCAGAAATAATTATAGAGAGGAATGGCCGTTTCGTGTCCGGCTGCCCGGATATAAGACGGGCGGTTTCCTTTCTTGGTAGAAGCCATCAAAGTAAACTGGCTGATAACCAGAATTTCTCCCTGCACATCCAGAATCGATTTGTTCATCACTCCATTTTCATCGTCAAACACACGCAGGTTGACAATCTTCTTGCAGAGCCAGTCGGCGTCTTCCTGCGTGTCGGCTTCCTCAATACCGACCAGTACCATGAAGCCCTCTTTTATGGCCGATTTGCATGTCCCGTTGATGGTCACGGAGGCACGCGTCACACGTTGTATAACTACTCTCATGATATTCGTTTTCTTTCTACAAAAATACGCATTTTATTTGGATTCCGACAGCGATTCCTTGACGCTTTTCGCTGCACTTTCTCCGATGACCTCTGCAATCTCTTCCAAGGTAGCCTGGCGAATGCGGGCCACGCTTTTGAATTTCTTCAGTAGGGCGGTTTTCCGTTTCTCTCCAATACCTTTGATGGTATCGAGAGCCGAGGCTATCTGACTCTTGCTTCGCTTGTCCCGGTGGAATGTGATGGCAAAACGGTGTACTTCGTCCTGTATGTTTTCCAGTAAGTGGAACAGGGGAGTACCTTGTTTGATGCCGAGAGTTTGCGGTGGAAATCCGTATAGAATTTCAGAGGTCCGATGGCGGTTATTCTTGGCTAGTCCCACAATGGGAATTTGCAGATGCAGTTCATCTTCTATGACTTCTCGTACAACTTCCATTTGTCCCTTTCCACCGTCGGTCAGAATCAAGTCGGGCAGTTCGCCTTGCTCCTCTAAAATCCGTGAATAGCGGCGGCGTACTACCTCCTGCATGGAAGCATAATCGTCGGGACCCACTACGGTTTTGATGAGGTATTTGCGGTAATCCTTTTTGCTGGGTTTGGCCTTTTTGAACACCACGCAGGCCGCCACGGCATCCGAACCTTGTATGTTGGAGTTATCGAAACATTCGATGTGGTTCGGCATCTTTTCTAAGTGGAGCTGTGCCTGGATTTCCTTCATCAAGCGTACGCTTCGTTGCTCTGGGTTGAGCTTCTCCGCCTGTTTTAACCGGTCTACCTTATATTGTTTCACGTTCATCAGTGAAAGGTCGAGCAGGTGTTTCTTTTCGCCTCGCTGGGGCACGGTAAACGTTACCCCGTTCATTCCCATATCCAGTTCGAAAGGTACGATGATTTCCTTGGAAGTGCTCTTGTAACGTTCCCTCATTTCTACGATGCCGAGCGAAAGCAGCTCTTCTTTGCTTTCGTTCATTCGCAGCTTGTATTCAAAGGTGAAGGCTTGGTTGATGCATCCGTTGGTGATGTGCAGGTAATTAATGTAAGCCGTGTTTTCATCCGTTTCTATCGAGAATACATCAATCTGGTGGAGGGTTGCACTGACCACTTCGCTCTTGGCGCGGTAGCTTTCGATAAGCAGGTATTGCTCCTTGACCTTCTGTGCTTCTTCGAAACGCATTTCGCCGGCCAGCTGTTTCATCTCTTCCATCAGGGCGTTGCTCACGGCCTGTGTGTTTCCTTTCAACAGCTCTTTTGCCTGTGCGATGTGCTGCATGTATTCCTCGTGCGATTGCTGTCCGATGCAGGGACCCAGGCAGTTCTTGATGTGGTATTCCAGGCACACCTTGAATTTTCCCTGTGCGATGTTTTCGGGCGTCAGGGCGAGGTGGCAGGTGCGCAGCGGATACAACTTCTTGATTAGTTCCAGGATGGCTACCATTGAAGGAATATGGCTGTAAGGACCGTAGTAGGTAGACCCGTCGCGGATGATTTTCCGGGTCTTGTAGATACGCGGAAAATACTCGTTGCTGACGCAGATGGAAGGGTAGGTCTTGTCGTCTTTCAACAGCACATTATAGCGTGGCTTGTATTTCTTGATGAGGTTGTTCTCCAGCAACAGGGCATCTTCTTCCGTATTGACTACGATGTAGCGGATGTCCGCAATTTTTGATACTAACATCCGCGTCTTAGCCGACTGGTGGTCTTTGGAAAAATAAGAGTACACCCGTCGTTTCAGGTTCTTGGCTTTCCCTACATAAATAATGACTCCTTCTTTGTTCAAGTACTGGTAAATGCCCGGACCATCCGGCAGGTTCAGCACAATTCCCTTCAGGTATTCGCGGGTATTTTCTTTCTTTTCTACCTCTTCCATGGTTACTTTTTAGAGTTGAAAAGCAGCCTTCCCTGCAGGGGCTTTCCGCTCCTTGCAAAGAAGGCTGCTTGGATTTTTTGTATTACGCCGAAGCGGTTTTTACAGCTTCAGCAGGGTAGTGACTTCTACGTTTTCGTCGAATGCTTTCCGGCCTTTCAGTCCTTCCAGTTCGATGACAAAGTTGACGTATGCTTGCTTGACCCCACAGTGTTTCACCAGTCGGTGAGCAGCCGCCATGGTTCCTCCTGTAGCCAGCAGGTCATCGTGCAACAGTACAACGTCCTCTGGGCTGATGGCATCTTTATGAAGCTGGATGGTGTCGGTGCCATACTCCTTGGCGTAGGTCTCTTCTATCACTTCAGCGGGAAGCTTACCGGGCTTGCGGGCCATGATGAAGCCTGCCCCCAGACGGGCCGCCAAGGCACCTCCTAGGATGAATCCTCTTGACTCGATTCCCACGACCTTTGTGATGCCTTTGTCCTTGTACATCTCGTAGAGTTCGTCAATCATGCCCTGTAAGCATTCAGGGTTTTTGAAGAGGGTGGTGACATCGTAGAACAAGATGCCTGGCTTAGGAAAATCAGGAATTTCCCGGAGGTTTTTCTTTAATGTTTCTTTGTTCATATCCAGTGTTTTATATATAATCCTTAAATAAATTGTTTCACGTGAAACATGGCTCATTTAGCGTCCTAACAGCACGAGCAGCACGTTGATGTCGCTGGGCGAGACGCCTGGGATGCGGCTGGCTTGTGCCAGGGTCTCCGGATCTATCTTCACGAGCTTTTGGCGTGCTTCGGTTGAGAGGGACTGCAGGTTCTCGTAGTCGAACTTACCCTTGATGCGGATGGATTCCAACCGGTGAATCTTGTCGGCGATGGTCCGCTCGCGGTCAATGTAGCCTTTATACTTAATGCGGATTTCGGCGGCTTCTATCACCTCTTCCTTTCGGTCGTCAATCTTATTCAGCTCGGCCTGGAAAGCAGGAATATGCGGGGCAATGTTTTCGATGGTAATCTGTGGGCGGCTGATTAAATCCACCAGCTTGCATCCGTGCGTAAGTCGGGCAGTGTCCAGGCTTTCCAGTGCGTCGTTAATCTTGTCAGCCTTTACCGAGAAGTTGTTCACGAAGTCTACCAGACGGTCGATGGCCTCCCGCTTCTTTTGGAAGATGGCGTAACGGTCTTCCTTTACCAATCCTAATTGGTGGGCACGTTCCGTCAGTCGCATGTCGGCATCGTCCTGACGAAGCAGGATACGGTATTCGGCTCTTGAGGTAAACATACGGTACGGCTCGTCTACACCCTTTGTTACCAAGTCGTCAATCAATACGCCGATGTACGCTTCATCACGTCCTAATACGAAAGGCTCTCCGCCGTGGCAGTTCAGGTGGGCGTTGATGCCGGCAATGATTCCTTGTCCGCCGGCTTCTTCATAGCCGGTCGTACCGTTCACCTGTCCGGCAAAGAACAGGTTCTTCACTACCTTCGATTCCAACGTATGCTTCAGCTGGGTCGGGTCGAAATAGTCGTATTCGATGGCATATCCCGGACGGTATACCACCAGGTCTTTGAAGCACGGAATCTTCTTCAGAGCTTCTAACTGAATCTCCATCGGCAGCGAAGAAGAGAATCCGTTCAGGTAAAGTTCGCGGGTCGTTTCTCCCTCCGGTTCCAGGAAAAGCTGATGCTGCGGTTTGTCGGGGAAGGTCACGATTTTGGTCTCGATGCTCGGGCAATAACGTGGTCCGATACTCTTGATTTGTCCGTTGAAAAGGGGAGAGTCGGCCAGTCCTTTCCGCAAGGTGGCATGCACTTCCTCGTTGGTGAAGCACGTCCAGCACTGCAATTGCTTCAGGTGACGCGGCTCGCTGATGAACGAGAAACGGTGGAAATCATTTTCTCCATCCTGGGTATCCATCAGGTCGAAGTGAACGCTCTTGCCGTCGATGCGGACCGGAGTACCCGTCTTCATTCGTCCAGCCGTAATGCCGTGGCGGGTGATGGATTCGGTGAGGTGATATGATGCCGGTTCCGCACAGCGTCCGCCGGGCAGCATCTTGTGGCCGATGTGCATCAGTCCGTTCAGGAACGTACCCGCGGTGAGTACGATACATTTGGCATGGAACGTCACGCCCCAGCAAGTCACCAGTCCCGTCACTTCTCCGTTTTCAACCAGCAGTTCCTCCACGGTGTCCTGCCAGATATGCAGGTTCGGCAGATTTTCGAGTACCTCTCTCCAGGCCCAGATAAACTTGCCACGGTCGCATTGTGCACGCGGACTCCACATGGCCGGACCCTTGGAACGGTTCAGCATGCGGAACTGGATAGCCGTCTTGTCGGTCACGAGTCCCATGTATCCACCTAAGGCATCAATCTCTCTCACGATTTGTCCCTTGGCAATACCTCCGACGGCCGGGTTGCAGCTCATCTGTCCGATTTTGTTCATGTCCATGGTAATCAGGCAGGTCTTTGAACCCAAGTTGGCGGCGGCCGCTGCGGCCTCGCATCCGGCATGACCGGCTCCGATTACGATTACATCATACTTGAAATCCATTCGTTTTTATGTTTTTATTTCTTTTGCAAAAATACGAATTACATGAAATCTTTCCGCATTTCCAAGGCCTTGTTTTCGGCGGCCTCCATGATTTCGCGTTCGCCGGGACCCTTGTCGTTGATGCCGCACAAGTGCAGGATGCCGTGGATGATAACCCGGGAAAGTTCCGTTTCGTACGGCGCTTCAAACTGCACGGCATTGGTGCGTACGGTGTCCAGGCTGATGAACAAATCGCCCGACAACCGTTTCCCTTCGCAGTAGTCGAAGGTAATGATATCCGTGTAATAATCGTGCTGCAGGTACTGGCGGTTCACCTCCAGAATCTTCTCGTCCGAGCAGAAAATGTAGGCAATGTCGCCCACTTTTTTTCCGTAGGTTTCTGCTACGGCTTTGATCCATGCGGTGGTTTCACGCTGCTTGATGGCGGGCATTTCCACGCCTTCAGTTTGATAAGTGATCATAATGGTATGTTAATTGAAAAATAAATATCCGATAAAGATGGCAGCCAGGATACCGGCAAAGTCGGCAATCAGTCCGCAAGGCACGGCGTGCCGGGTGCGCGTTACGCTCACACTGCCGAAGTAGACTGCCAAGATGTAGAAGGTGGTATCGGTGGAACCTTGGAAAATGCAGGCCAGCCGTCCCACGAAAGAATCAGCCCCGTAGGTCGTCATGGCATCCACCATCAGTCCACGGGCCCCGCTTCCGCTCAACGGTTTCATCAAGGCAGTAGGTAAGGCCCCTACAAACTGGTCGTCCAGTCCGCAGCCTTTCACCAAGGTGGCGATACCTTGTATCAGAAAATCCATGGCGCCCGAAGCCCGGAACACCCCGATGGCAACTAAAATGGCCACCAGATACGGAATAATCCGTACGGCAGTAGAGAATCCTTCTTTGGCTCCTTCCACGAAGGCATCGTACACATTGACCTTTTTTCGTACGCCGGCCACGATGAAACCGATGATAATCAGAAACAGGAAGACATTGGCAAAAGTGGTAGAGTACAAGTCAATCTGCTGCCGGGTGAGCAGATGGAAGAAATAGATGATACCTGCGATGAAAAGGCTGGCTCCTCCCAAGAACAAGAGGATGGTGCGGTTCAGCAAGTTGATGCGTTGGTACAAGCTGACCGCAAGAATGCCGGCCAAGGTTGAAAAGAATGTAGCCAACAGGATGGGCACAAATACATCGGTGGGTTGGGCCGCTCCTAACTGCGCCCGATACACCATGATGCTGATAGGAATCAGGGTCAGCCCCGAAGTGTTCAGCACTAAAAACATAATCATCGGGTTGCTCGCCGTGTCTTTCTTCGGGTTCAGCTCCTGCAGTCCCTCCATGGCTTTCAGCCCGAGCGGAGTGGCCGCGTTGTCCAGCCCCAGCATGTTGGCCGCTAAGTTCATGAAAATACTGCCCGTCACCGGATGTCCTTTCGGGATGTCCGGAAACAGTTTCGAGAACAGCGGGCTGAGCAGCCGGGCAAAGAGCTGGATCACGCCTCCCTTTTCGCCAATCTTCATGATGCCGAGCCAGAGCGACAGCACGCCGGTCAGTCCCAAAGAAATCTCGAAAGCTGTCTTCGACGAGTCGAAAGTAGAGTTGATGATGGTTGGAAAAACCGTCGTGTCGCCAAAGCACACCAGTTTCACAAGGGCCACCCCGAAGGCCAGCAGAAAGAATGCAATCCAGATGTAGTTTAATGCCATTTCCTGTCTAAGTATAATTCATGATTAATCTGTGTTACAAAAGTATATATTTTCTTCGTCACTACCTTCACCTTCTTTGAAAACATATAACTTTGTGTGTATGAAAAGTTTTTCGTTGCGTTTTGTCCGTTGGGGCATAGAAGCCTTTTTGCTGGTGCTGGTGATTCTCTGCCGTTTTTGGCCGGCGGCGGGAGAGGTGTATGCCCGTTACGTCTATCCCGTGTGTTCCGCCGTGCTGTCCGCCCTGGTGGCATGGATTCCGTTTTCGGTGGAAGAATGGCTGGTCATCGCTTTTTGTGCCCTTTTCATCGGGCTGCCGTTTTGGGCCCGTAGGGAGAAAAAAGGCTGGAAGTGGATGTTGCGTGCCGAAGCCGAACTCCTCGTGGTCGTCTATCTCTGGTTCTATTGGGGATGGGGAATCAACTATTTCCGGAAAGACTTTTTCAATCGGTCGGCCATTGAGCCGGTGGCCTATGTGGAAGAAGATTTCCATCGTTTCCTGACGGTCTATACTGACAGCTTGAATGCAGCCTATACCGCCCTGCCACTTCCGGCCCACGATGAAATCGAACAGGAAGTGAAACAGCTCTATGCACAGGTGCCCTCCCGTTTCGGTTTGTCGTCTCCTCGCAGCTATCAACATCCCAAGCCGGTAGCTTTCAACGCCCTCTATTCCGGTGTGGGAGTCTTGGGCTATATGGGACCTTTCTTTGCTGAATCGCAGTTGAACCGTGAGTTGCCTCCTTTGCAATGGCCTTTCACCTACGCCCATGAATATGCCCACTTGTTGGGAGTAAGCAGTGAGGCCGAAGCCAATTTCTGGGCCTATCAGATTTGCATCCGTTCCCAGTCGCCGGCTGTCCGCTATGCCGGTTACTTCGGATTGCTCCCTTATGTACTTTCCAATGCGGTCGGTTTGCTGGAGGATGCTGCTTATCAAAAGCTGCTCCAGTCCATCCGTCCGGAGGTGATACAGACCCTTCGGGAGAAGCAGGCGTATTGGGAAGAAAGATATAGTCCGTGGGTAGGACGGATACAGGAGCAGATTTACGAATGGTACCTGAAGGGCAATCAGATTCCGTCCGGGCAGAAAAACTATGGGGAAGTCATCGCCATGGTCTTGTCATTACCCGCCGACTGGTGGAAATGAGTTTGTGAGAATGTAAAATTCACGTCCACTCGTCGGACAGTGAATGAATTTTCGATTCTCGTGAGGGAAAAGTGGCGTATCTTGTTGTAGAATAGTAGCTTATCAGTTTTGGAGGTTTGGCAATCTGGAAACAAATGAAAAGGATTGTTAAAATGCATCCCCCCAATAGGCCACAGAGACCAGTCTCGGTTTTTTCCCGTCCGGGCTTAAAGTGTGAAAATCAGTAAATAGACCGCATTTTCGGAGAAAAAGCATTATCTTTACAGCCTTAATTTTTCTAAACTCATAGCGAACGAAAGAAAATTATACCACAATGACTATCTCGATTCAAAAAGTTACGACGAAAGCAGAACTGAAGAAGTTCATACGTTTCAATTACGAACTTTATAAAAATAATCCTTATTCTGTCCCCGATTTGTACGATGACATGCTCAACACTTTCAATCCGAAGAAGAACGCTGCGTTTGAGTTTTGTGAGGCCGATTATTTTCTGGCCTATCGGGGTGATGAAATCGTAGGGCGTGTGGCTGCCATCATCAATCACCGGGCCAATGACACCTGGCACAAGAAGGAAGTCCGCTTCGGCTGGATTGACTTCATTGACGAAGAAGAAGTGTCGGCAGCCTTGCTCGATGCCGTGGCCAAATGGGGAAAGGAACGAGGAATGGAAGCCATGGTGGGTCCGCTGGGGTTTACCGACATGGATGCCGAAGGCATGCTGGTGGAAGGGTTCGACCAGCTGGGGACGATGGCTACCATCTATAATTATTCCTACTACCCCGAACACATGGAGCAGCTGGGTCTCGAGAAAGAAGCCGACTGGGTGGAATACAAGCTCACCGTGCCGCACCAGCTTCCCGACAAGTTTGTGCGTATTTCCGAAATCATCCTGCAGAAATACAAACTGAAAATCAAGAAGCTCAAACGGAGCGAAATCAAGAAAGGAAATTACGGGCAGAAAATCTTCGATTTGATTAATGAAGCCTACGCACCGTTGTATGGCTATTCACAGATGACGCAGGGGCAGATTGACCAGTATGTCAAGATGTATCTTCCGCTCATCGACTTGCGCATGGTGTCGTTGGTAGAAGACGAAGAAGGCAATCTGGTAGCTGTAGGTATTGCCATGCCTTCGTTGTCCGTCGCCTTGCAGAAAGCCAAGGGTAAGATGCTGCCTTTTGGCTGGTATCATTTGCTGAAAGCGCTGTTCATCAAGCGGCCCCGCATCCTCGACCTGCTGTTGGTAGGCGTGAAGCCCGAATACCAGAGCAAGGGAGTCAATGCCCTGCTGTTCTACGACCTGGTACCTATCTTCCAGCAGATGGGATTCGAATACGGCGAAAGCAATCCGGAACTGGAGCTCAACAAGAAAGTGCAGGCACAGTGGAGCGCCTTCGAATCGGTACAGCACAAACGTCGTCGGGCTTACAAGAAAATGATTTAATGTCAGAAAGGGGATTATATAATGGAGGAAATTAACGAACACACCGTTTCTTCCGCCAACTATACGGAAGAGAACATTCGCCACCTGAGCGACATGGAGCACGTGCGCACCCGTCCCGGTATGTACATCGGACGACTGGGCGACGGTTCACAGGCCGAAGATGGTATCTATGTACTGCTCAAGGAAGTGGTGGACAACAGCATCGACGAGTTCAAGATGGGCGCCGGAAAGCGTATCGAAATTCAGCTGGAAGACAACCTGCGTGTGTCCGTGCGCGACTATGGCCGGGGTATCCCTTTGGGAAGTCTGGTCGATGCCGTCTCCATGCTGAACACCGGAGGTAAGTATGACACCAAAGCCTTCAAGAAAAGTGTGGGACTGAACGGAGTGGGTGCCAAGGCTGTCAATGCCTTGAGTTCCCGTTTTGTGGCCTGGAGTGCCCGCGACGGACAAATGCGCAAGGCCGTGTTCGAACGTGGAGAACTGATTAGTGATGAAACCTGCGCTACCGACGAGGAGAACGGTACCTATATCTTCTTTGAACCCGACGACACCCTGTTTCTGAACTACCGTTTCCGTCCGGAGTTCATTGAGACCATGCTCCGCAACTATACCTATTTAAATACGGGCCTGTCCATTTACTATAACGGCCACCGTATTGTGAGCCGTAACGGATTGGAAGATTTGTTGAACGACAACATGACGGCTCCGGGATTGTATCCCATCGTGCACCTCACGGGCGAGGACATCGAGATTGCCTTTACCCACAGTGCCCAGTACGGCGAAGAATATTATTCGTTTGTCAACGGACAACACACCACCCAGGGAGGAACCCATCAGAGTGCCTTCAAGGAACACATTGCCCGCACCATCAAGGAATTCTACGGAAAGAACCTCGAATACCAGGATATCCGTAACGGACTGGTGGCTGCCATTGCCATCAACGTGATTGAGCCTACCTTCGAGAGCCAGACCAAAATCAAGCTCGGTTCGCTTACCATGGCCCCCGAGAAAGATTCCGAAGGCAATCCCTATCCGCTTTCTGGAGTCAGTGTGAATAAGTTTGTGGGCGATTTCGTGAAGGAACAGGTGGACAACTACCTCCACAAGCATCCCGACGTGGCCGAAATCCTGTTGCAGAAAATCCAGGAATCCGAAAAAGAGCGCAAAGCCATTGCCGGGGTGACGAAGATTGCCCGCGAGCGTGCCAAGAAAGCCAACCTGCATAACCGCAAGCTGCGCGATTGCCGCATTCACCTCAACGACCAGAAGGGCGGTAAGAAAGACGAAGAAGACGACCCTCGTCTGGAAAGCTCCATCTTCATTACCGAGGGAGATTCGGCCAGCGGTTCCATTACGAAGAGCCGCGATGTCAACACCCAGGCGGTGTTCAGCTTGCGCGGTAAGCCGTTGAACTCGTTCGGCCTGACCAAGAAGGTGGTCTACGAGAACGAAGAGTTCAACCTCTTGCAGGCAGCCCTGAACATCGAAGACGGACTCGACGGACTCCGGTATAATAAGGTAATCGTGGCCACCGATGCCGATGTGGACGGTATGCACATCCGTCTGCTGATGATTACTTTCTTCCTGCAGTTCTTCCCCGACCTGATTAAGAAAGGCCATGTCTATATTTTGCAGACCCCGCTGTTCCGCGTGCGCAACCGCAAGAAGGGCGTCTACGAAACCATCTACTGCTATTCGGACGAAGAACGGCTGGCCGCCATCGAGAAACTGAGTCCCAATCCGGAAATCACCCGATTCAAAGGATTAGGAGAAATCTCGCCCGACGAGTTCCGCCATTTCATCGGCAAGGACATGCGTCTGGAGCAGGTCACCCTCCGCAAGACGGACGCCGTGAAGGAACTGCTGGAGTTCTACATGGGCAAGAACACCATGGAACGCCAGAACTTCATCATCGACAACCTGGTGGTGGAAGAAGACCTGATTAAGAATGAAGAATGAATAATAAATAATTAATAACTGCCAGTCATCAGTGATGAAAAAAGCAATATTCCCGGGCACTTTCGACCCGTTTACCATCGGCCACTATTCCGTGGTGAAGCGTGCCCTGACTTTTATGGATGAAATCATCATCGGTATCGGAGTGAACGACAAGAAGAAAACCTGGTTCCCTACCGAGAAGCGTGTGGAAATGATTCGGAGACTCTATGCCGACGAACCCCGCATCACCGTCGAGGCATACGACAATCTGACGGTGGATTTTGCCCGCGAACGGGGAGCCGGATTCATTATCCGTGGCATCCGTACCGTACACGATTTTGAATACGAAGAAACCATTGCCGACATCAACCGCAAGCTGGCCGGTGTGGAAACCATCCTGCTCTTTACCGAGCCGGAACTGACTGCCATCAGCTCCACCATCGTACGCGAGCTGTTGCAGTATGGCAAGGACGTGTCGGCGTTCCTGCCCGAAGGAATGGATATAGACGACAAATAAAACTTTCAGCACATGAAAATCAGCAAATATGTTTTGGCGTTCTGTTGTGGACTGGCTGCCTGGACGGTCCTGCCTGCACAGAACAAACTTCTCAATTCCCCTTCGCGCAAGTTGCAGTTGGCGGAGTTTGCCATTTCCAACCTCTATGTAGATAAAGTGGACGAAGACAAGCTGGTGGAAACCGCCATTGTCAGCATGCTCGAAGAGCTTGACCCGCATTCCACCTATTCCGATGCGGAGGAAGTGAAACGGCTCAACGAACCCCTTCAGGGAAATTTCGACGGCATCGGCATCCAGTTCAACATGGCCACCGATACCCTGTTTGTCATCCAGCCCGTATCGGGAGGACCTTCCGAGAAAGTCGGTATCCTGGCCGGCGACCGCATCATCGAAGTGAACGACACGGTGATTGCCGGTGTGAAGATGAACACCGACGAAGTGATGCGCCGTCTGCGCGGTCCGAAAGGTTCCACGGTGACGGTGAAAGTGCTGCGTGCAGGGGTGAAGGAACTTCTGCCGTTCACCATCAAGCGCGACAAGATTCCCGTATACAGCCTCGACGCTTCCTACATGGTGGAAGGACAGATTGGCTACATCCGTGTGAACCGTTTTGCGGCCACTACCGGCAAGGAATTCACGGATGCTCTTCATAAATTGCAGAAACAGGGTATGAAAGATCTGATTCTCGATTTACAGGGTAACGGCGGCGGCTATCTGAATGCAGCCATCAGCCTGTGCGACCAGATATTGGGCGAAAAGGAACTCATTGTCTATACCGAAGGCCGCCGCAACCCGCGGTCGGAATTTGAGGCCAAGGGCGACGGTGATTTCCAGCAAGGCCGTCTGGTGGTACTGGTCGACGAATATTCGGCTTCGGCCAGTGAGATTGTCACTGGAGCCATCCAGGACTGGGACCGCGGTATCGTGGTCGGTCGGCGTACCTTTGGAAAAGGACTGGTGCAGCGTCCCATCGACCTGCCCGACGGCTCCATGATCCGCCTGACCGTAGCCCGCTACTACACTCCTTCGGGCCGTTGTATCCAGAAACCCTACGAGAGCATCGAAAAATACAACCAGGATTTGATTGACCGCTACAACCGCGGCGAGATGATGAGTGCCGACAGCATCCATTTCCCCGATTCGCTCAAGGCCAAGACCCTGAAGTTAGGACGTACCGTGTATGGCGGTGGAGGCATCATGCCCGACTATTTCGTGCCCATCGATACCACGATGTACACCGACTACTACCTGGCTCTGCGCGACAAGGGAGCCATGGTACAGCTGAACATCAAGCTCATCGACCGTCACCGGCAGGAATGGCTCAAGCGTTACAAGACCTTCGACCGTTTCAACCGCGAGTTTGAAGTGACCAAGGAAATGCTCGACGAGCTGGTGGCCCAAGGCACTTCGCTGGGCGTGAAGTATGACGAAGCCCAGTTCCAGACCGCCCTGCCGCTGATAAAGACCCAGCTGAAGGCCCTGCTGGCCCGCGACATCTGGGACATGAACGAGTACTTCCAGGTGATTAACACGCTGAGCGACAGTATGAAAAAGGCCCTGGAACTGCTGCGCCAGCCTGGCATGAATTTCCCTAAAAGATAAGCCCGGAAAAACGCAAGTGCGTTTGTCCTGAAACGCAAGTACGTTTTCCCTAAAACGCAAGTGCGTTTGAATCAAAACTCTTCGGCGTTTTGTTTCAAACGCACTTGCGTTTTTTTATACCCCCGAATACGGTCTCCGATTACAGAATTTTTTCCATAATCTGTTGTATTATCTCAATAAATCTTCTAATTTTGCATCATCAATTGGACTGTAGAATGCAAAATTATAGTTCTAACAATTAAATAATTTAAATTCAATCATTTATGTGGTTAAGTAATTCATCTATTGGAAGGAAAGTGGTGATGAGCGTCACAGGTATCGCCCTTGTCCTGTTTCTGACATTTCACATGGCGATGAACTGTGTTGCTTTGTTCTCAGGCGAGGCATACAACATGGTTTGTGAGTTCCTCGGCGCTAACTGGTATGCACTGGTGGCTACTGTCGGACTGGCTGCCTTGTTTGTAATTCACATCATCTACGCTTTCTGGCTGACGATGTTGAACCGTGCTGCACGTGGTCACGAACGTTATGCGGTGACAGCAAAACCGAAAAACGTGGAATGGGCTTCTCAGAACATGCTGGTGCTGGGTATCATCGTTATTCTGGGTCTGGCTCTTCACTTTGTGAACTTCTGGAGCAAAATGCAGTTCGCTGAAATTGTAGGCAACCCGATGATGGGAGGTCTTGATGCAGCCGACGGTTATGGCTACATTCTGCAGACATTCTCTAATCCGGTGTTCTTTGTACTGTACATCATCTGGCTGATTGCCTTGTGGTTCCATTTGACTCACGGATTCTGGAGCGCCATGCAGACGCTGGGTTGGAACAACACCATCTGGATTAACCGCTGGAAATGCATCTCAAACATCTATTCTACTATCATTGTTCTTGGTTTCATGGTAGTGGCAGTTGTGTTCTTCCTGAAGAGCATGATGGGTTGCGGTGCTTGCTAATTTAAGTGTAACTGATTAAATAGAAAAAACATTATGACTAAGATACTTGATTCTAAGATTCCTGAAGGCCCGATAGCTGAGAAATGGACCAATTATAAAGCTCACCAGAAACTGGTGAACCCGGCTAACAAACGTCGTCTGGACATCATCGTAGTAGGTACAGGTTTGGCAGGTGCTTCTGCAGCTGCTTCTCTGGGTGAAATGGGATTCCGCGTATTCAACTTCTGTATCCAGGACTCTCCGCGTCGTGCGCACTCTATCGCTGCACAGGGTGGTATCAACGCAGCCAAGAACTATCAGAACGACGGTGACTCTGTATACCGTCTGTTCTACGATACAGTGAAAGGTGGTGACTACCGTGCACGTGAAGCCAACGTTTACCGTCTGGCTGAAGTGTCAAACAACATCATCGACCAGTGCGTGGCACAGGGTGTTCCTTTCGCACGTGAATACGGTGGTACACTGGCCAACCGTTCATTCGGTGGTGCACAGGTGTCTCGTACTTTCTATGCCAAAGGTCAGACTGGTCAGCAGCTGTTGCTGGGTGCTTACTCTGCATTGAGCCGTCAGGTAGGTGCAGGTACTGTAAAACTGTACACCCGTTACGAAATGGAAGACATCGTCCTCATCGACGGTCGTGCCCGCGGTATCATTGCCAAGAACTTGGTAACTGGTAAATTGGAACGCTTCGCTGCTCATGCAGTAGTTATCGCTACCGGTGGTTACGGTAACACTTACTTCCTGTCTACCAACGCGATGGCTTGTAACTGTACAGCTGCCATGTCTTGCTACCGTAAAGGTGCGTTCTTCGCTAACCCGGCTTACGTACAGATTCACCCGACTTGTATTCCGGTACACGGTGACAAGCAGTCTAAGCTGACTTTGATGTCTGAATCTCTGCGTAACGATGGTCGTATCTGGGTTCCGAAGAAACTGGAAGACGCCAAGGCATTGCAGGCTGGTACCATGAAGCCGACCGATATCCCTGAAGAAGACCGTGACTACTACTTGGAACGTCGTTATCCGGCATTTGGTAACCTGGTTCCGCGTGACGTAGCTTCACGTGCTGCCAAGGAACGTTGCGACCACGGTTATGGTGTAAACAACACCGGTCTGGCTGTTTACCTGGACTTCTCTGAATGTATCGAACGTCTGGGCCTGGATGTAGTTCGTCAGCGTTACGGTAACCTCTTCGATATGTACGAAGAAATCACTGACGTGAATCCGGGTGAAGTAGGAAAAGAAATCAATGGCGTGAAATATTATAATCCGATGATGATTTATCCGGCTATCCACTACACCATGGGTGGTATCTGGGTAGACTACGAGCTGCAGACTACCATCAAGGGTCTGTTCGCCATCGGTGAATGTAACTTCTCTGACCACGGTGCCAACCGTCTGGGTGCCTCTGCATTGATGCAGGGTCTGGCCGACGGTTACTTCGTATTGCCTTACACTATCCAGAACTATCTGGCCGACCAGATTACGGTTCCCCGCTTCTCTACCGACCTGCCGGAATTTGAAGAGGCAGAAAACGCTGTGAAAGCGAAGATTGACCACTTGATGAACATCAAGGGTAAGAAGTCAGTCGATTCTATCCACAAGGAACTGGGCCGCGTAATGTGGGAATACGTCGGAATGGGACGTACGGCAGAAGGCCTGAAGACCGGTCTGGCCAAGCTGAAAGAAATCCGTAAGGAATTTGAAACCGAACTGTTCATTCCGGGTTCTAAGGAAGGCATGAACATCGAGCTGGATAAGGCTATCCGTCTGAACGACTTCATCACAATGGGTGAGCTGATTGCTTACGATGCATTGAACCGTAACGAATCTTGCGGTGGTCACTTCCGTGAAGAATACCAGACAGAAGAAGGCGAAGCAAAACGTGACGATGCCAACTTCTTCTACGTAGCTTGCTGGGAATACCAGGGAAGCGACGACAAGGCTCCGGTATTGTACAAAGAACCGCTGGTTTACGAAGCTATCAAAGTACAGACTCGTAACTACAAGAGCTAATCAGTGAAGTTAAACAATTAAAGAATCTAAGTAAAATGGATAAAAATATATCATTTACGCTGAAAATTTGGCGTCAGAACGGACCTAAGGATAAAGGTCATTTCGATACATTCCAGATGAAGGATATCCCGGGCGATACTTCTTTCCTGGAAATGCTGGATATCTTGAACGAACAGCTCATCGAAGAAGGAAAAGAACCGATTGTATTCGACCACGACTGTCGTGAAGGTATCTGCGGTATGTGCTCATTGTATATCAACGGACATCCTCACGGACCTGCTACGGGTGCTACTACCTGCCAGATTTACATGCGTCGTTTCAATGACGGCGATGTAATTACCGTTGAACCGTGGCGTTCTGCCGGTTTCCCGGTTATCAAGGACTTGATGGTAGACCGTTCGGCTTACGACAAAATCATGCAGGCCGGTGGCTTTATCAGCGTGCGTACAGGTGCTCCTCAGGACGCCAACGCTATCCTGATTCCGAAAACCGTGGCCGACGAAGCCATGGATGCTGCCACTTGTATCGGTTGCGGTGCCTGTGTAGCTGCTTGTAAGAACGGTTCAGCCATGCTGTTTGTTTCTGCCAAGGTGAGCCAGTTGAACCTGTTGCCTCAGGGTAAGCCGGAAGCATTGCGCCGTGCAAAGGCCATGATTGCCAAGATGGATGAACTGGGCTTCGGTAACTGTACCAACACCCGTGCCTGCGAAGCAGAATGCCCGAAATGCGTTTCTATCAGCAATATCGCTCGTTTGAACCGCGATTTCATCAAGGCCAAACTGAAAGACTAATTGTCAACTATTTCTGAATAAACCAAGATTCGCCCCGGAGCAGAGATTGTTTCGGGGCGAATTGTTTTTCTATTGCTAAATAGTTTTAAAAAGCTGAAAATCAGTGCGTGAATACTTGCACAGAATAAGTGTTATTCTTACATTTGTCACGTGATTTTTTTCATAGTATTAGATTTAAGGTTAACAAGGTTGGGAGAAAGCGTTCTCCCATTTTTTTTTGTCCGTTTTTTTGTAGAGACTGAAAAAAATTGGTATTTTCGAGGCAGCTTTATATAAAATTGGGGATTTATGAAGCGGTTTATAGTTTTCATTTGGTTGGGTTTATTCATATCCTTTCTTTACGGGGCAGCGATATCTTTTGATGATATGCGCGAGAGGATTGCGTATGACCCTTTGGGTTCGCTGACATCGCTTGACAGTCTGGAGACCGCTTCGGCCTATTCTTCCTATCAGATAGATTATTTGCGGGCTTTGTCCTATCACACACAGTCACAGTATTACATGTCCGTGTATTATGTGCGGCGGGCGTTTGAGGCAAAAGGCCTGCAGCGGGATTCGATATTGCTTCCTTATGCGTATACGCTGTGGGCCAAGTCATCTATCATGTCCTTTCAGCTGAAAGAGGCAGCCAAGGTGATAGCCGCAGGAAAAAGTTATGCCTTGAAGTGCCATAATTTGGGCCTGCAGGCCAGTATGCTGCAGCTGGAGGGCGATCTTTACCGTAAGATGGGAATCCTGCCCAAAAGCTATGAATGCGTCACAGAGGCTGTAGCATTGCTTTCGGGGGCCAGAACGCAGGGAGATTATCTCTTGCTTTCCGACAGCATGGGTTACCTGATGTCCTATTATATCACGGATAATCAGCTGCAGAAGGCTTGGGAAGTCGGTCAGCGTCGGGAAGAAGTGCTTGCCGCATGGGAGAAATGCCTGACTGAAAATGCCCATGTGCTGGACCGGCAGAAAGGTTTCTTCTACAGTAAGATGGCTTATCTGGCTTATAAGCTGAAAAAGGGCGGGCTGTCTGAGGCTTATCTCAACAGATTCTATTCAACCAACTTTTCCAAGACCCAGAGAGGATTGCTTGAGATAAACAATTATTTGCTGAAGGTAGGCCGTTACGAGGAGGTATTGCGCCATAACGAGGCCTATCTGGGTCTGGTGAGTGAAGCCGATTCACTGAATCTCACGCGTCTTCGAACACTGGAGCAGAGTAGTCAGGCCTACCGTGCCTTGGGAGATTATGTACATGCGTATCTTGCGATGCTTCAGGTGCATCAGATTTCCCGTCAGATGGCTACCAGTCGTGAGCGTAGCCAGATATTCCAGTTGGCAGATGTGACGGAAGCAGCAGCCCGTCAATATCAGTTGGAAAAGGCCGATTATGAGCTGAAGGTCCAGCGCTATGTCATTTCCGCTTTGTTGGTTGTGACGTTGGTATTGCTGGTCTTGTTTGGCGGTCTTTGGCGTACACTGCGCATGATTCGTCGGAAAAACCGGAAAATGACGGAGCTGATGCTACAACTGGACAATCAGCGCAAGGAAATGCATTTGGTAGAGGGGGAGCTGGAATGGAAGGAAGAAGAGAAAAAAGATACAGATGAGCAGCTGTTTTTCAGGTTCGATTGGCAGGTAAAGGAGCAGAAGCTGTATTTGAACTACCAGTTAGCGCGGGACGACTATGCCCGGCTGATGGGAGTGGACCGCAACCATTTTGCTGCCATATTGAAGAAATTCACCTCCAATAATTTGAGTGCTTATCTCAATGATCTTCGTCTGGAACATTCGGTCACTTTGTTTCGCGAACATCCCGACTGGAGTATCAATAAAGTGGCCGAAGAAAGTGCCCTTCCCCACATTTCTACTTTTTACCGCTTGTTTAAAGACAAATACGGCATCAGCCCCAACAGTTTCCGTAAGACCTTGTCTTGAATGTGGATAGAATCATACGTAAATTGGTCATTTCTATTTGATGAATAGACTATTATAAAGAATTCCCATTTTGTAAGAAGATTCTTGACAAAATGGGAATTTCTTTTGATTATATGGGAATTCTTAGCTTTTCGCTGCATATTATTTGTATATATTTTTGTAACCGAAATGAAATGAGTATAAAGGTTAAGGTATTCCTACTATGAAAAGAATTTTTCTGTGGATAGCCATTTTATTGTTTTGTTATTTATGATGCGGCAATTACGCTTAATGAAATAATAGAGTTTTTGCATATGTTCTATAAGGGGGTCTTTTATGAATAGATTATATTTTCTGATATTATCCTTTTTCCTATTGGGCACAGGGGGGAAAGCTTCACCTGTTGCCTTGGAAGAGACGGTGGAACAGCCGAAAGATTCTGCCATTCTTTTCCGTTTCGTGCCTGGAAAATTAATGTTCTATTCTCCTTTCCAAGGGAATGAGAACTCGATCGTAGCGGCGGCGAAACTGATTGAACAGCATCGGCCGGCCATCACCTCGGGGAAGGCATGGATTGAGATTCAGGGCTTCTGTGGCTCGTATGGAGATCGGGCGGCCAACCTGCGTGCGGCAAAGAACCGCTCCAATCAAGTGAAATCGTGGTTTATCACTCATTATGGTTTGAAAGAAGAGTATTACCGTACGCGTAATACTGACCAGTCGTATCAGGGCATACGTGATGTAGTGGCCTTGATGGGGATTCGTTATGCCGACGGTTTTGGTCCTCAGGCTTCGGAAGAGGCATCTCAGGCTCGCCGGGATAGTTTGAACCAACTTCGTGCAGATAGCCTGAAAGCGGTTGAAACTTCGAAGGGAATACAGCCAGATACCGTGCCGGAGGTAGTAGAGGAAATAGCTCCTCAGGTGAATAGTACGACGGTAGCTGAAGTCCCTTCTGTCCGAGTGTACAAGTCTACTCCTTGGTATATCAAGTCGAATCTGATTTACGATGTGCTGCTGATGCCTTCACTCGAAGTGGAATACCGCTTCAATGAACAATGGTCGGCAGCCGTAGAAGGCAGTATGGCTTGGTGGCACAACGACGGGAAGCACAAATATTACCAGCTGGCTACCATTGTGCCGGAAGTGCGTTACTGGTTCAAACCCCAAGGAAAGCGGAAGGGTCACTATGTGGGTCTTTTCGGTGGTGGTGGCTGGTATGACCTGGAAAACGGTAACACCGGTTACAGAGGAGAAGGCGGTATGGTGGGCATCAGCTATGGCTATATGTTCCCTATCGGTAAGTATTTTGCTTTTGAGGCCGGACTCGGTGTGGGCTATATGACCACCAAAAATGAAGAGTATATACCGCAGGACGGACATTATACCTATCAGCAGTCGAACCGTACCAATTATGTAGGTCCGTTGAAACTGAAATTTGCCTTTGTATGGAATATCGGCCGCTGGACGGAGAAGGGAGGTGACAAATGAAGAAACAATGGATAATGGCTCTGTTTCTGTTAATCGTTTTCAGCGGGTGCCGGAAGGAATTGTGCTATAACCATGATGAACATTCTGCAGGAGTGAAAACTTATGTACAATCTGATTGGGAACAGGAATGGGAACGTGAATATCTTATTAGCTGGGAAGAAGTTTGGAAAGAGGAGTGGCCTCGTGAATACGATGAGTTCCGTCCGGAGATAGGCGAAGGTATCCGTGCCATTATTTATGAGGATGACAGTTATTCGGAAAGCAATCTGGATGCAGAGGGCGGACGTCTGCCGATGTCCGAAGGCAAGCATTCCATTCTTTTTTATAACAACGATACGGAATACATCGTTTTCGATGCGGTTTCTTCACAGGCAACAGCTTCCGCCACGACCCGTACGCGTACGCGTTCCAATTTTGCAGAGCTGCACGAGGGAGAACGTACGGTGACTCCGCCGGACATGCTTTATGGCGCCTATGTGGAGGAATATAATGCGGAGCGTACATGGGATGTGGTAGACTTGCCTATTGAGATGCGTCCGCTTACATATTCTTACCTTATCCGTTACCGCTTTGCTGCCGGACAGCAGTATGTGGCGCAGGCTCGTGGTGCCTTGGCAGGAATGGCCGATAAGGTGTATCTGAAAGACGGACATACGGACGGGGAATCGTCGACTATTCTTTTTGACTGTAAGGTAGATGAGTTAGGATGTACGGCGCTGGTTGAATCGTTTGGGGTACCCGATTATTCCTATACGGAAGGATATACCACCGACCAGACGAATAAGCAATACACCCTTAGTCTGGAAGTGATGCTGCGCAACGGCAAACAGCTTACTTATACGTTCGATGTGAGCCGGATGATGCAGGCGCAGCCTCGCGGAGGTGTGCTTCAGGTGACAGACATCGTAGTGTCGGATGAAGACGGTACCGAAGGTTCCGGTGCTTTCAACCCGGATGTGGAAGGCTGGAAAGATGAGATTGACATTCCGTTGCCCATCAACTGATTGTAACATAGAGAGAAATCAATATAGAAAATAAATGTTTAATTTAAAGTTTAGTAGAGTATGAAAAAGAGTTTTTTGATGCTTGGGGTAGCAGCAATGGCACTCGCAAGCTGTACACAGAACGAGGTGGTGGAATACGCAGAAAACCGCGCTATTCAGTTTGACACATTTGTGAATAACAATACAAGAGCGGTTACGGAGGTTACAGGATTAACCAACTTTTATGTTTTTGGTGAATTTGGTAGCGATACCAATTATGGTCAGACTGTATATGCAAATGAGTTAAATACAACCACACATTATTGGGTAGCAAGTAAATATTATTCATTTGGTGCTTATGCTGATGGAGAAGGTGGTAAGATTGATAATGCCACATTTGATGCAGATAAGAAGACGCTGACTTTCCCAAGTTATACTCCTGTTGATACAAAGGATTTGGTGGTGGCAACAGCAGTACATACTACCGATGGGACTGTTACAGATGAGTCTCCAGTTGCATTGATTTTTAATCACATGCTAAGTCAGGTGAAATTTACCTTCAAGACTACAGATGCGGATGCCTACACGCTGAAGATTTCAAATTTAAAAATTAATGGTGCTGTAACTACTGCAA
Organism: uncultured Bacteroides sp.; assembly: GCA_900552075.1. Taxonomy (GTDB): domain Bacteria; phylum Bacteroidota; class Bacteroidia; order Bacteroidales; family Bacteroidaceae; genus Phocaeicola. The sequence goes on from URYL01000003.1 coordinate 94,789, forward strand.
CCGGAACATATACTGACGGTACAATTGATTGGACTACAAGTCCATCAAGTGGAGCCTACTCGTATGCAGAAATTGCGGATGTAGCTGTAGCAACTAATAACTATACAGCTTCTGACGTGAAACTGGTGATTCCGCAGGCAGATACAAATACCTTGACGGTAACATTTGAAGCTACTATAAGTGGTCCGGATTTTGCAGAAAGATCTTCTACTTTCACAGCGACCTTGGATTATACAGCAGGTGAGGTTACAGGTACAGCAGATAATACTTGGACTCCAGGATATATATATAATTATATTGCTACTATCAATGGAGACCAGATTGATTCAACCTTGGGAACTCAGAAGATTGTATTTACAGCGGACGTAACTCCATGGCAAAATGCTGCAGATACAACTCACGATGACTTAGTAGGAACACCTGTTCTGGGAGAATAATTCAGAACTAGGTTATGAGGGGTTGAATGTTCCCCTCATAGCCACTATATTAAATAAAATAGAAACTCTATGAAATATCTATACGTAAAACCTGTATTCCTATGGCTTTCTGCTATTGCGGTGATGTTTTTGGGAGCTTGCACAAGCGAAGTTCCCGGTACATCGGAAACAGCAGAAGCAATCAGTTTCGGCGTTCCACAAACACGGGCAGCGGTTGAAAAGCCCAGCGATATGGAGGCTTTCAGTGTGTGGGGATGGTACACAGACACTGAAACGGGTGGAGATCCGGTATCTGTGTTCGATGAGACACGTGTGGACCAAGCCAGTGGTTGGAACTACGAAGGCGGTACACGCTATTGGATACCGGGCAAGACGTATCGTTTCTATGGGGTATATCCTCATGGACTGGAGAATGTTTCATGTACAGACGAAGGAACATTGCACATCTCCAATTTCGATTGTTCCACTTCTACAGACCTGATGGTAGCTTCAAGACCGGATATAGTTGCTGAGGATGGTATTTCACAAGGGGTACAATTAAGTTTTCGTCATCTGTTGGCGAGAGTGGAAATTGTAGCTAAGCAACATAGTGCTACAATGGACATTCAGGGATTTAAACCTCGGGTAGTTTCTGCTAAATTGTATGGAATGTCTAAAACTGCTGATTTTAACGCAACTATCAATGAAAGTATAGATATAACTTCCGCATGGGGCATTCATGAAGTCTTTACCACAGCTGAAGATCCCTTGTTGCAACTTGATGAAGGACTTGAAATAAATTCGACTCAAGAGATTTCTGTGATGGATATATTACTATTCCCACAACTTATACAAAAGGAATATTATTTGGAAATAACATTTTCTACTGATGGAGGAAATACAGTAAAACCAACTCAGAAAATACAACTTACTACATTGCCAATAACTCAGTGGGAGGCTGGTAAACACTATTATTATTCATTTACGATATCAGCAGATGATCGTATTTTGTTTGATAAGCCTACAGTGACTGAATGGGATGAAGCAGTGGGAGGCATTATTATTGTTGAATAAATCGGGCAGATATGATAAAATTATTGAATAAATATTCTTTTTGTCTTGTAGGAGTTCTATTTGGATGTGCTTCTTGTGAGAAAAATGTTTCTATAAATGAAGACGTACAGGACGGCTGTTATATACAATTTACAACTCCGACTCTTGTTCTAGAAACGCGTAGTCATACGAAGGATTATTTTGAAGATGGAGATGCTTTTGGGGTTTTAGGATATTGTGTTCCTTATACGGTGGGTACGTCGACGCCTAATTATGGTTCCGGAAGTGCCTCTTGGAGCAATAAGAAAAAACAATGTCCACCAGATGTTTTTTATAAACAAAAAGTCTTGATAAATGCAGATGGTTGTATCTATAATTACAAAGGAGGAAATGGTAATAACCCTAAATACTGGTATCGTGATGGGTATGATACAACGGGAGCTTCTAATCTTGATATTACTAATACTTCTGGTTATAATTATTCTTTTATTGCTTACTATCCCTATGAAGGCGCTTTTACCATAGAGGAGCCTGCAAATGAATCTACAGCAGGAGCCCCAGTCCTTACATTTACTATGCCGCAAGAGGGAAATAGTTTAGATACTCCTCTTGACCATAGTAAGACTCCAGATGCAATGCTTTCAGTGCTTTATAACCGTTTGCAGTCTGATGGTAATTTGAATTTCAACTTCAGTCATGTTTTGACAGGGTTAGGATTTGAAGTTAATAATTTTAGTGATTATGACTTAATCATACATTCTATATTTTTGAAAGGAACCTTTTATAAAACAGTGAAGGTGGACCTGAGAGGAGATAAAGTGGTGTATTCATTTTCAGATGACCGATATACAGGGACTTATACAATTTTTAATGCTGAAAGTATGGGGGGGAATTTATTCCTTTCTGCTCCAGCAGAAGGTGAGATTATGACTTCTTCACCCAGTCCAATTGGTCCTATTCGTGATGAGTTAGACGGGAGAAACGAGCATCTGCTGTTGATTTCTGGTACTGGTTATAGCTTTGGAGAGGATGTGGAAGTCTATATTAATTATACATTTAATGGTAAGTTTAAAAAACAACATTATCCTCGACCTAGTACTTTTACTCCACGCCCTGGTGTAAAATATACTGCTCAGTTAAACTTTGTGGGTGAGGCTTTCGTTCTGCAATTTGTAACAGATAATGATGAACAATGGGGGAATGGTATGGCTGATGATGGAAATGAAGAAAACGATGATATAATATTTGAATAAATTGAAATGTTATGATTTTGACTAGTAATATAACCAAAATACTTGGTACGGTAGCTTTTGTGTCGGTTATTATTTCTTCATGTCGGCAGGAGGAGATTGTTCATTCTACAGCATTAACAGGAAGTGATGTAAGTTTGAACTTTGTGAGTGATCCGATGGAACAATATAAGGTATCTACACGTGCTGTTAGTGGAGATATAAAAGATGAAGATGAAAAAGAGATAAACAATCTTTATATCTTTTTTTTCGGTTCGGATGGACAATATTTAAAAGGTGGTTATCTGACAGGTTATCCTGATGCTCCAGAAGACGGAGGATATTGTGCACCTGGTAAGGGGGTTCAAAGTTTGAAGATAGATAAAAATCGTTTTACAACTCCATCTTTAGCTGAGAAGGCTACTGTTTATGCGGTGGCTAATGTTGAACCAACTTTGTTTAGTGATAATAATAATGATGGATTGCCTGATAATATAGGATCCTTGGAAGATTTGGAAAAGCTGATTTATAAACCAAGTTTGGATGTTTCTTTGGGGCTTCCAGTAAATGGAATGCCTATGGTGGGATATACTACTCTTGATTTAACAGGTGAGACGGAGAATGAGGAGGAGCGTACTGTTCGTCTTGAGGCCTTAATGAGTCGTATAGATGTGAATCTGAAATTAGCTTCTGATATTACGGAAAATCATCTTCCGGCATTGACATTGGTTGATTGGACGGTTATAAATGTTCCAGACCGTGTGGCACTGACAACTTCCGAGGTTACAGGTACAAGTTGGACGGATACATGGACACGTTCGATTACTACACCTTATCAACGTACTATTTATAATAAAAACGGAGAAATCAGTTTCTCTTTTTATATGTTCGAAAACCGTCAGAATGCTGAATGGAAGGTAGATGAGGATGAAACATGGTATGATGAAACACAATTAAATTCAACGGGACTTTATCCTCCAGGGTTAGAAGATTATCAGAAACAACATTATAAACCTTATTTGGCAAATAAGAATGCTACGGCTCTTGAACTTCATGCCTTTTATTCGACATACAATGATGATGGACAAGGAAGCGCTACTTATGAGGTTCGGTATACTTTATATTTAGGAGCTAACCATACTGATAACTTTCAAGTGAAACGTAATCATCAGTATAAAAATGATATTACGATTAAGGGATTGATGCAGGCCGGAACTAATCCTGATCATGTCACTTTTGATGCACGAGTTAATATCTTGGATGATAATAACGATTTTTATATTTCAATTCTTCGTGAACGTAATCATGATGCACACTTTTGTGTAACCCCTATGGATGTTTATCTTTTTGCGGATGCCGAAAAGAAGCCAACTATGGATGTGATTTTGGGTGTCGTTCCTGAAAAAAGTGAGAAACCCGAAGTTGGAACGACTCCTACATGGATTCGTATGGAGAAGATACCAGCAGCAAATATGGCTGAGGGTACTGTACCTGAGGACTGGGATGAAGATAAATATATTGAGGCAAAAACGTATGTAGATGACGAAGGTCATAAATATCTTGATCCTACATGGCATGCAGGGAATGGTAAGCGTAAATATTTTACAACTGACTTACTGAAGAAGGATCTGTTATCAGGGACTAAAGTCTCTGTTGACAATAGTCGTGACCGTATTTATTTTTATTTGGATGAGAATTTATCGGATTCTCAAGACCGAAGTGTAATTGTGACTTTAATTTATAAGGAAAATGGGATTGAAGTAAGTAGGAGAACCTTGACGCTTGAACAAACACATTTTTTACCTGTGACTATTACAGAACGGTATGATGGAGATATTATAAAAGAGTTTTATCATACTGATCCTCGTACAATTTATATGGAAGCTTATGAGGAATATTTGGATCATTATGATCCATTAGATGAATATAAAACCGAGCAGATTTATACTGGCTTGCCTTGGGGGTTAAGTGGCGAAACAATTTCAGATATCGAGGTTACTCGTTATGTGTACTGGCCAGGTCTATTTAATGACAACGAGGGTAATATGGATTTTAAGATTCCTGCACGAGAAAACTATTATCAAGGATTAGAGTTTACTAACCAAATTATTAAAGATGCTGATCAAGGTATTAGAGCTTTGAATCAACCCCCTAGGTCGGCTGCGGAATATTGCTATAATAAGAATAAGCGTAGTGAGGATGGTACGGTTGCAACTGATTGCCAGAAATATTTCTTGCCTGGCATCCGGCAGATGGAAGAATCTTTCACAAAATATTATAATGATATTGCCGAGTTCCAAAATAACTTTTATTGGTCGTCTTCTGCTGCAAAAACAGGAAGAAATGGTACATCTCAAGATGTAAATAATGCACGTGCTACTAAAATTGATAGTAACGGAAATTATGTAGCGAGTGGAGAAAATGATAAATATGATGAAGCAACTCAAACTGGGGGTGGTAATGCTCCGCGTACAGTTTCATTCCGCATTCGGGCATTTCGTATTGATTTGGAGAAAGTAGAATAAAGTGCTTGATTTAAAATTAGGAAGTCTGCTATTGTATTATTGCTCTGCAGACTTCTTAATCTTTTCGTTTGTTTGATATAGTTTAGTTAGGAGGCTTTATTTATGTTTTATGTTCCATAATAGACCTCCCAATAAAAATTGGGAATATAGGTAATTTTCGTATCTTTGCTATATACATACGTAAAGCCTATGAAACCTGTTCCCAAATTTTTCAATACGGCCGGCCCGATGAAGCCGGAGCTGCATTACTGCATTAACCCGCTGACACGCTTTGACCTGGAGGAAATAGAGTCGCTCATCCGGCAGAACAAGTATTTCATTCTTCATGCGCCACGCCAGACGGGGAAGACTTCGTGTCTGCTGGCCTTGCGTGACTACATCAACAAGCAGGGGGAATTTTATGCCGTGTATGCCAATGTGGAAGGGGGGCAGGCGATGAGAAATCAGGTGGAGGAGGTGATTGATGGAGTAATAGACATCATCAGCTTTCAGCTCCAGATGATTCTGAAAGAGGAAATGCCAAAGATATTGGCTTCACAAGTGAAACGGAATAGTGCGGCTTCGGTGAAGCTTACGGAATATTTGTCATTGCTTTGCCAGAAATTGGACAAACCCTTACTTTTATTTATAGACGAGATTGACGCACTGGTAGGCGATTCGCTGGTGAGCGTGTTGCGTCAGCTTCGCAGTGGATATGACTTGCGGCCTCAGGCATTTCCGCAGAGTATTATTCTGTGTGGGGTGCGCGATGTGCGTGACTATCGGATTGTGTTGTCGAATCAGGATATTGTGACGGGTGGTTCTGCGTTCAACATCAAGGCTGAATCGCTTCGTTTGGGGAATTTCTCCCGTGAAGAAATTCATCAGCTTTATATGCAGCATACGGCGGCTACGGGCCAGGTATTTGACGAGGCTTGCTTCCCGCAGATATGGGAGGCCACAGAGGGGCAGCCGTGGCTGGTGAATGCGTTGGGCTATGAGGTGACAATGAACATGCGTGAGAACCGTGACCGGAGTGTGCGGATTATACCGGAAATGATGTATCGTGCGCAGGAGCGGCTGATTTACCGTCGTGACACGCACATCGATATACTGATAGACAAACTCCGGGAAGAGAGGGTAAGAAATGTAATCGCTCCGATTCTGGCCAACGAGGACGGAGAGGTGGAGCAACACCTGAAAGACGACGACATCCAATATGTGGTGGATATGGGCTTAGTGGTGCGTGACAAGCCTCTGCGTATTGCAAATGCCATTTATCGTGAAGTGATAGTCAGGCTAACTTGTAAACTCCTCCTGCCAAAGCACGTACCACGCCTTTCATCTCCAAATTGAACAGCAGGCTGGTCATGCGGTTGATGGCGATGTTGGTCTCCACCACGAGCGTGTTGACCTGAATGCCGTCGGGGTGTTTCTTTAAATGGGTGACCACCTCTTCTTCTTCGGGGCTTAGTTCCGGGAAAAGCTGCCGCTGGACTACCTGCGGCACGACGGGTGCGTGGTCCCAGTTCATGGCTTTTACTACGTCTTCCGCGCTCTGTATCAAGGCAGCGCGGTTTTTTTGTATCAGCACGTTGCAGCCCGTGGAGTAGGTATCGCCCACACGTCCCGGAAAGGCGAAGCAGTCGCGTTGGTAGCTCTCGGCAATTTCCGCGGTAATCAAAGAACCTCCCTTTGGGCCGGATTCCACCACGAGGGTGGCATCGCTGAGGCCGGCCACGATGCGGTTGCGCTTCACGAAGTTTTGTCGGTCGGGATTGGTGCCGCTCATGAACTCGGTGAGCAGTCCGCCCTGTGTCAGCATCTCGGTAGCCGTGCGGCGGTGCACGGCGGGATAGATGCGGTCCAGTCCGTGAGCCAGTACGCCGACGGTGTCGAAGCCGCGGGAGAGGGCTTCCCGGTGGGCGTGAATATCAATGCCGTAGGCCAGTCCGCTCACAATCAGCGTGTCGGGCAGCAGGGTACTGAGTTCCTGCATGAACCGCTGGCAGAGCGATTTGCCGTAGTCGGTGGCGTTTCGGGTACCCACGATGCTCAGGATGTGCCGACTGTTCAAGTTGGCTGAGCCTTTGTAGAACAGCACGAGCGGGGCGTCGGGACATTCGCGAAGGCGGGAAGGGTAAGCTTCGTCGTCTTCGGTCAGGCATTGAATCTGGTGTTTCTGTGCAAACGACAGTTCAGCTTCGCACACGCGGAACACTTCGGTGTGCTGGAAGGCGGTGGCTATCTTGGGCGACAGGCCAGGAATAAGGGCCGGTAGCTCGCGGGTATGCTCGAAAAGCATGGTGGCACTTCCGGCAGCCTGAATGAGGTGGCGGGCGCTTACCAGACCGATGCCGGGTAGAAGGGGCAGGGCCAGACGGCAGAGGAGTTCTTTTTCGTTCATTTCAGGTAAGGCGCAAAGATTTCATTGAAGAGGGGACTGTCGCCCAGTCGTCCGTGGATGACGCACACGGTTTCTACGGTCGATTTGATGACGGGTTTCAGGTCGGGCAGGCGGTAGATGTCCTGCACAAAGACGTATTTGATGCCTTCCTTGCGGAGAGCCAGCTTGGAAATGAACTCGTCGCCGCTGGTCAGCGGGGTTTTGAAGGCCATGTTCAGGCGGGCCACCACGGGGTCGATGCCTTGCTCGTGGAGCTGGGCGAAACTGACGCCGACGGAGGTCAGAAACTCATGGCGGGTATGCTCGATGTAGTGCTGGTAATTTGCGTTGTTGACGATTCCTTGCAGGTCGCATTCATAGTCGCGGACCTTCATTTTCAGTTCAAAGATGTAATTCTCCATGTGAGTGGGGTTTATGTATTTCTACAAAGATACGGAATTATTCCTATATTTGCGGAATATGAAAGAGAATGTACCGGTAATTTATGCGGCCCCTTTGCAGGGCTTTACGGAAGCGGCGTGGCGCAATGCCCATGCGCAGTGTTTTGGAGGGGTGGAGGCTTATTACACACCTTTTGTGCGGTTGGAGAAGGGAGTCATCCGCAACAAGGACAGGCGTGACGTGTCGCCAGACGAGAATACGGTGCCTCGGCTGATTCCCCAAGTAATTGCCTCGGAGCCGGAGGAGTTGCGGCAGCTGACGGATTTCCTGGCGGGGCTGGGTTATCGGGAGCTGGATGTGAACATGGGCTGCCCGTTTCCGTTGATTGTCCGCCGTGGAAAAGGAGCGGGTATTTTGTCCTCTCCGGAGAAAGTGGCGGCTTTGTTGGAGACGATGAAAACCTTTTCGGAAATACGTTTCTCGGTCAAGATGAGATTAGGAGGACAGGAGCCTGACGAGTGGAGAGCGTTAGTGCCGTTGCTCAACGGTTCGTGTGTGACGCAAGTTACGCTGCATCCGCGTATCGGGAAGCAGCAGTACAAGGGGACGGTCGACCGGGAGGCGTTCCGGGCGTTCTATGAGGCTTGTGAGTTGCCGTTGGTTTATAATGGCGATTTGCAGACGGTGTCCGACATCCGGGAGGTGTTGGAAGCATTCCCTCGGCTGAAAGGGGTGATGTTAGGAAGAGGCTTGTTGGCCAATCCGTCGTTGGCTCTTGCTTTCCGGGAAGGAGAACTGTCGGAGGGCGAGTTAAAGGCTCGCGTAGCACGAATGCATCGGCTGATGTACCTGTACTACCATCGGGTGATAGAGGGGGGAGAAGCGCAGCTGCTGGCCAAGTTGAAGACCTGCTGGGAGTACCTATTGCCGGAGCTGGACAAGAAACGGCGGAAGGCCATCTCGAAGAGCAATCGTCTGGACGGGTATCTGCGGGCAGTGGAAGAGGCGTTGCGGTGATGCAGTTCAAATCTCTTTTTTCTTGAAATATTCATACCCGATGCGGCAGAACAGGCATTTCTTCGGGTCGCAGTAGTTCTTTTTGAGCTGGATAAGAGCCTGGCTGTCGCCGGCATGGGCGGCGGAGAGGCCACATTCCTTCCACAGGCGGATGATGTAATTATTTTCCGGTTTCAGTTGTTCCAGCAGGTTGCTGGCCCGTTCGATGAGCCGTTCTTCCCCTTTGTGCTTGCCATAGGCATAAAGAAAAGGCACCACGGTATTGATAATCAGGAGGTCGATGGAAGCGTCGCTGAGAGTCTTCGGACGGGCGGGCGACGGTTCGCCGAACACGTAGTGAGTGAGCCAGTAGAGAGAGGTACCTCCCCGCAACAGGTCGCGCAGTTCTTTTACGGTAGGAGCCAGCAGGAGCTTGGAAAGCATCCCCTGGGAATGGTGATAGAGGTTGGCCAGTTGGGCGATGCGTACGTGCGGAAAATTGCCCGGACGCATACGGAGCATCTTCCAGCGGAGGTGTTCGGAAGGATGCAGTTCGAATTTGTGGGCCAGGTAAGCATATTCCTTGGTAAGTTGGGCAGAATAGTCGTCGGAAGGGAGCTCCTGCAACAGGCCAGCCTGCCCGAAGAAAATCGCTTCTATCTGGAAAAGGTTGTCACGGTGTTTGTTGACCGCCTGTAAGGGAATGGTCTGGGCCCATTGTTCGAAGGCATCGCTGTTGGTGCCGAAACCGAAGTTGCGGGCCAGGGTGAGAAAGAAGGCTTGTTCCCAGTCGCCTTTGCTTTGGGTGAGCTGGGCCTGGATACGCTTTGTTTTCTGCTCGAAGCGTTCTGTCTGCAAGCTGGAGAGCCAGCTGTGGAGCAGGAGTTTGGGCAGTTGGGGGATGAGGCGGTAGCAGGCCGGATAGTGACTGGTTTCAATCAGTTCGCGGTAGTTTTCCAACAGGTAGGGCGGGTAGTGCAGTTCCATTTGCGGGATGGGTTCGCCATCCGTGCGGAAGGTCTCGGCATCGATGTCGGAAGCCACGTGGAGAATCACGGAGTCGTAGGCACGGTCCAGGTGGTGGTGATGGCGTTTCCAGTCGGAGGCATGTACATGGATTTCCACATTGCCCACCCAAAGGATGCCGTCTATCTTGATTTTCGCGTTGAAGAAGTCCGGACCGGCGTCCGTATTGGGAAGTCCGGGGTCAATGACTTCGATAATTTGCCCTTGGGTAGTATGCAGCGGGGTGAGCGGAAAAAGCTTGTGTTTCCATACAAATTGGAGTAGATGTTCCATGTTAACGAGGTGTAAATGTCAGGTAAATGTAATGATTAATACTGAAAAACACTATCTTTGCGAATAAATTTATCAGCAGAATTATGAAAATTGCATTGATTGGATATGGAAAGATGGGAAAGGAAATTGAAAAGATTGCCCTTTCCAGAGGACACGAAATTGTCAGTATCATTGATATAAATAACCGGGAAGATTTTGCTTCCGAAGCATTCCGCTCGGCCGATGTGGCCATTGAGTTTACAGCTCCGGCGGTGGCTTACGGCAACTGCCTGGAGGCGTTCAAGCAGGGCGTGAAGGTGGTTTCAGGCAGTACCGGATGGATGGCTGAACACGGGGAGGAAATGCGTCGCCTGTGTCAGGAAGAAGGAAAGACTTTGTTCTGGTCGTCCAACTTCAGCCTGGGAGTGGCTATTTTCTCGGCCGTCAACAAGTATCTGGCCAAAATCATGAACCAGTTCCCGAATTACGATGTATCGATGGTGGAAACGCACCACGTACACAAGTTGGATGCGCCGAGTGGTACGGCTATCACGCTGGCGGAAGGGATTCTGGAAAACCTGGACCGCAAGCACAAATGGGTGATGGGTACGCTGACGGCTCCCGATGGAACCGTGACGGGAACGACCGACTGTGCGCCGGATGAATTGCCGGTAAGTGCCATCCGCGAAGGGGAAGTGCCGGGTATCCACACCATCAAGTACGAGTCGGAAGCCGATTCCATCGTGATTACACACGATGCGAAGAACCGCAAGGGATTTGCCTTGGGCGCTGTACTGGCAGCGGAATATACAGCCGGACACACCGGTTTCTTGGGTATGAATGATTTATTTCAGTTTTGAGTATGATACAAGCCTCACGTAAGCAATGGATAAAGTTCAGCATAGTGCTGGTGCTTTACCTGATTTTCCTGATTTGGTTGAAAAGCTGGCTGGGACTGATTGTGGTTCCGTTCATCTTTGATGCTTATATCTCCAAGAAGATTCCTTGGACGTGGTGGAAGAAGTCGACCAACAAGACCGTGCTGACGGTGATGGGTTGGGTGGATGCCATCGTGTTCGCATTGGTGGCGGTTTATTTCGTGAACCTGTATTTCTTCCAGAATTACGTGATTCCTTCGTCTTCACTGGAGAAATCGTTGCTGGTGGGCGACTACCTGTTTGTGAGCAAGATGAGTTATGGGGCCCGTATCCCGCAGACCCCGCTTCACATGCCGCTGACGCAGCATACGTTGCCGGTGTTCAACTGCAAGTCGTACCTGGAATGGCCGAAATGGGACTACAAGCGGGTGTCCGGACTGGGGAAAGTGCAGCTGAACGACATCGTAGTGTTCAACTTTCCGGCGGGTGATACGGTGGCAACCGGTAATCCGGCAGAGGACATCTACCGCATGAGCTATGCCATCGGCAAGCAGCTTTCGCAGCCCATCGACTTGGCCAGCCTGAACGTGGAACAGCAGCGTGAAGTGTATGATTATTATTATACGGTGGGCCGCAAGTATATTGATGAGAATCCGCAGCTGTATGGCAAGGTGATTACGCGTCCGGTAGACCGTCGGGAGAATTACGTGAAACGTTGCGTGGGATTGCCGGGACAGACATTGCAAATCAAGAACCGGATTATCTACCTGGACGGCAAGCCGAACAAGGAACCGGACAACGTGCAGTATCGTTATCTGGTACACACCAAAGGCATGCTGCCGGAAGATTTGTGCCATGAATTGGGTATCAGCCAGGAGGACTTGATGGCTTATTACACGGAAGAATCCATGTACAACATGCCGCTGACCGAGAAGGCAAAAGCAGCCCTGTTGGCACGGAAGGATTTGGTGACTTCCATTGAGAATGCACCGGATGACGATGCGGGCGGTCTGTATCCCGACAATAAGCTGACGGGTTGGACGGTGGACAACTACGGACCGATATGGATTCCGAGGAAAGGGGCTACGGTGGATTTGACTTTGGACAACCTGCCGATTTATGAACGTCCGATCCGGAATTACGAAGGCAACCGCCTGGAAGTGAAGGATGGAAAGATTTACATCAACGGGCAGGAAACGACGAAATATACCTTTAAGATGGATTATTACTGGATGATGGGAGACAATCGTCACAACTCGGCCGACTCCCGCTTCTGGGGCTTTGTGCCGGAAGATCATATCGTGGGCAAGCCGATTTTTATCTGGCTGTCACTGGATCAGGACCGCGGATGGTTTAACGGAAAGATACGCTGGAGCCGTCTGTTCAAGTTTGTAGATTCCATCAAATGATGTATGAGTAAAGGAAAGTCCGGATGGTGGTGGTTGAAAGCTGCCGGTCTGGCGGTATTGGCCGTCTGGCTGGTGCGGACGCTGCTTGTGACGACTTGTGTGATTCCTTCTTCCGGCATGGAAAACTCGCTTTATCAGGGGGAACGGATTCTGGTCAGCAAGTGGAGCTACGGGTTGCGTCTGCCTTTCTGTTCGCTCTTCGGCTATCACCGGCTGGCGGCTTCCCGGGCAAAGAAGGGGGATATTATCTTGTTCAACAATCCGCATCCCCAGAATCCGAAGAAGGGAATCGAATGGCGGGAATTGTTTATCAGCCGTTGCATCGGTACGCCAGGCGACACGCTGATGCTGGACGCTGATTTAAATAATGTAGGCGGAAAGGTGTTGAGCCCGGATGCCAAATCGCTTTATGCGTATCCGGTTTCGACAGAGGACCTGATGCTGACGGTGCTTTCAGTGTTGGGCATTGAAGGCAATACGTTGGTGGGATATACTTCCGACGGGGGATATATCCGGAGTTTCAGTCAGTATGAATATTATTTGCTTTCGCAGAAACTGGAAGGGCGGATTCCACTGATTCCACTGGACGAGAAGAACCGTACGGAGGCGCATCCGTATGTGATTCCGGCCAAGGGAGTACCGGTGAAGGTCTATCCGTGGAATGTGACGTTGCTGTGCAACACGATTGTAGCACATGAGCACGAGTCGGCAGAGGTGCGTCACGATACGCTGTATGTAAAGGGAAAGCCCGTAGATACCTATACTTTCCGCAAGGATTACTATTGGGTGGCTTCGAACGATCCGGTGAATATTCTTGACTCCCGTTTGTTCGGACTGGTGCCGGAAGACCATCTGGTAGGGAGGGCCTGGCTGATCTGGTATTCTTCACGGCCGGGACGTTTCGGACAGCGGGTGCAATGACTAAAAAAGAAAGAATGAAGAAGGAAGTGATTTTAGGGTCGGCCTATCTGGCGCCCGTGGAATATTATACCAAACTTTTTGCTTATCCTGAGGTGTATGTGGAACGGTATGACCACTACATGAAGCAGACGTACCGGAACCGCTGTGTGATTGCATCGGCCGACGGACCGTTGGCACTGACCATCCCGACGGAAAAGGGGGATGACCTGAAATGCCTGATGAAGGATATACGCATTTCCGACCACGGGAACTGGCGGCACGTGCATTGGAACGCCTTTGTGGCGGCTTACAAGCACAGCCCGTTTTTCGATTATTATGCGGACGAGTTTCGCCGTTTCTTTGAACAGAAGTATGAGTTTCTGTTCGATTTTAACTTGGAACTGTGTGGATGGGTATGTCAGCAGATTGACATGCAGCCTCGGTTGATTCCGACCGATGATTATGTGACGGAGCCGGAAACGGCGGATGATTTCCGGGAACGGATTCATCCCAAACGGGATTTCCGGGAGGTGGACAAAGCGTTTGTGCCGAAACCTTACTATCAGGTGTTCGACCAGAAGCTGGGCTTCCTGCCTAACCTGAGTGTGATAGATTTGCTTTTTAATATGGGACCGGAAAGTCTGCTGGTGCTGCGCGACTCTGTCGGTGCATGCAATGAATTTTAAGCATGCGGATGCGCCCAAACCAGATTTATATTGTACATTTGCAACTGAATCAATGATTTAACAACATGAATAATCTTCCAACAGTAACGAAAAACCTGCTTATTATCAATGTGCTCTGTTTTCTGGGTATGTTTGTAGCCCGGAAATACGGAGTGGATATAGAAAATTTGCTCGGACTTCACTTTTTCCTGGCTTCAGATTTTAATCTGGTACAGCTTGTCACGTATATGTTCATGCATGCCAATTTCTCACATATTTTCTTTAATATGTTTGCGGTATGGATGTTCGGACGGGTATTGGAACAAGTGTGGGGGCCCAAGCGTTTCCTGACGTATTACCTGGTGTGCGGTATCGGGGCCGGACTGATACAGGAACTGGTGCAGTACATTGAATATGCGATGGTGTGGTCGAATTATTCCTCAGTCGATACGGGATTAGGAATTATTCCGATGGATGTTTTCCTGAACCAGCTGACCACAGTGGGTGCTTCGGGAGCCGTGTATGGTATTCTGTTAGCTTTTGGTATGTTGTTTCCCAACAGCCAGATGTTTGTATTTCCTATTCCCATGCCGATTAAGGCAAAATATTTCGTAATCGGTTATGCGGTACTGGAACTGTTGCTCGGCTTGGGAGGCGGTGACAACGTGGCGCATTTCGCACACTTGGGTGGTATGTTGTTCGGCTTGCTACTGATTATTTATTGGAGAAAGAAAAATGGCAACGGACGGATTTATTACTGATTTGAAACGGAAATTCCAGCAGGGCGACATTGCGGTACGGTTGGTGTACTTCAATGTGGCGGTGTTTCTGGTCGTGACGGTGGTACAGATTTTTCTGACCCTGTTTAATGTGCCTTCGTCACCGTGGATGCATTTCCTGGAACTGCCGGCCTGGACAGAGGCGTTTATCCGCCAGCCCTGGTCGCTGATTACGTATATGTTCATGCATGCGGGTGTGTTGCATATTCTGTTCAACATGCTGTGGCTATTCTGGTTCGGACGTCTGTTCCTGATGTTTTTTTCGGCCAAACACCTGCGCGGATTGTATTTCCTGGGAGGTATCTGCGGAGGAGTGCTGTACATGGTAGCTTATAATGTATTCCCTTATTTCCAGGATGCCGTGTATTCGTCTTACCTGTTGGGGGCATCGGCTTCGGTGCTGGCCATCGTGGTAGCGGTGGGGGTACGCGAGCCGAATTATCCGGTGCAGTTTCTGTTCATCGGCACGGTGCGGCTGAAATATGTGGCTTTGTTTATGGTCGTGCTCGATTTGCTCTTCATGACCTCGGGTAATGCAGGCGGACACATCGCACATTTGGGCGGGGCACTGGCCGGATGGGTATTTGCGGTGGGCTTGCAGCGTGGACACGATGTTACAAAATGGATAAACGGAGTGTGTGATTGGTGTTTGCAGCTGGGACATCCGGTGAAGCGGAAGCCTAAAATGAAGGTACACTACGGAGGCCGTCAGGCGGACTATGATTATAACGCCCGCAAGAAAGAACGGGAGGCTGAAATCGACCGGATTCTGGATAAATTGCGGAAGTCGGGATACAACAGCCTGACAGAAGAAGAAAAAAAGAGTTTATTTGACGCAAGTAAAAAATGAATATTCTGGGACATACCGTAAAAGGAGTACTTCTGTTCGGTAACATAGTGGCCGGCGCGGGATTCTTGTTCTGTGCATATAGCCCTTCTTTGTCGCCTGTGGCACATCCGGTGCTGTCGTGTGCGGGGCTGTTTTTCCCTTTTCTGTTGCTGGCCGTAGTGGTATTTGTATTTGTCTGGTTGTTTTACCGCAGACGACTGGTATGGGTTCCACTGGCCTTTCTGTTATTGGGTGGAGGGGCTATCATGACTTATACTCCTTTTCATGGTGCGAAAGAGATAGCCGATGGAGAAGTCCTGAAGTTTTTGACCTACAATGTAATGGGGATGCAGGGCGATGAGGAGGATGAATCGCATCCGATACGGACTTATATCCAGCAGAGTGATGCCGATGTGGTGTGTTTGCAGGAATTCCGTTGGGATGAGAAGCAGATGAAGGAAGCTTTTCCGATGTATCCTTATGTGCGGAGCCTGGATGTGGGGAATGGAAACCGGATGGGATGTCTTTCACGTTTTCCCATACTTTCAGCCAAGCGGATTCCTTATGAGAGCGGCACCAACGGAAGTTTTCTTCTTCAGCTGAAAATGGAAACAGATACCCTGATGGTGGTATGTAATCATTTGGAGTCGAACAAACTGGATGCGCACGATAAAGAAGTGTATGAAGGTTTGTTGAAATCACCGGATGAGCAGAAAGTCAAGACGGGTGGGAAATACCTGATTCGGAAACTGGCTGATGCGGCGGTGATTCGTGCCCCTCAGGCCGATTCGGTGGCTCAAGCCATCGCCCGACAGACCACCAAATACTTGCTGGTGTGCGGCGATTTCAACGATTCGCCAATTTCGTATGCGCATCGTACCATCGGAAGAGGACTGACCGATGCATACCGTGCGGCAGGATGGGGTCCGGGGTTCTCGTATAACCGGAATTTCCTGTATTTCCGCATTGACCATATGTTTGTGAACAAAGGGTTTCGACCGCTGAAGTGCCGGGTGGATAATTCCATTTCGGCTTCCGACCATTATCCGCTGTGGTGCCTGGTAGAGAAATTATAACCTGATAAAAACAATATGATGAAGAATTTAATTTTTGCAGCCGCTATGAGTTGTATGGTATGTGCCTGCGGACAGCAGGCAGCTGATACGGACAATCCGTTTCTGACTGAGTTTGAAACGCCTTATGGCACGCCGGATTTCAACCGGATTAAGGTGGAACATTATGAACCGGCTTTCCTGAAAGGCATTGAGCAGCAGAACCAGGAAATCAAGGCTATTGTGGAGAATCCGGATGAACCGACTTTCGAAAATACCATTGTGGCACTGGACAACAGTGGGGAAATCCTGGCCCGGGTGAGTGGGGTATTCTTTGCCTTAACTGAAGCTGATACGAACGATGAACTGATGGCGCTGGAGGGCAAAATCGCTCCGATGTTGTCGGAACACAGTGACAATATTTTCCTGAATCAGGATTTGTATAAGAGAGTGGCTTCTGTACATGCGCAGGAAGAAGCAGGCAAAATCAAGCTGACTACCGAGCAGCATTATTTACTGGATAAATATTACAAGGAATTTATCCGCTCGGGTGCGGGACTGGATGCACAGAAACAGGAACGTCTGCGTGAAATCAACAAACAGCTGTCTACGCTGACCATTGAATTCGGTAACCATGTATTGGCCGACAACAATGATTATTTGCTGGTGGTAGACAAGAAAGAAGACTTGGCCGGTCTGCCGGAAGCAGTGATTGAAGGGGCTGCCCATGAAGCAAAAGCGCACGGAAAGGACGGGAAATGGGTATTTACTTTGCAGGAATCCAGCCGTACGCCGTTGCTGCAGTATGCACAGAACCGCGAATTGAGAAAGAATATCTATCAGGCTTATACCAGCTTGGGTAACCGGGGCAATGCGAACGACAACAAGGACGTGCTGAAACAGGTGCTGGCGCTCCGTCTGGAAAAGGCACAGCTGATGGGATTCAGTAACTATGCGGAATACCAGTTGTCCGACAACATGGCCAAGACGCCTCAGAATGCGCTGGATTTGCTGTATGGCTTGTGGAAATATTCCATCAAGAATGCCGAGGCTGAGGCTGCTGAGCTCCAGAAAATCATGGACCGTGAAGGAAAAGGTGAGAAACTGGAAGCATGGGACTGGTGGTATTATGCCGAGAAACTCCGTCAGGAAAAATACAGTCTGAATGAAGATGAAATCAAGCCTTATTTCAGTCAGGAAGACGTGTTCAACGGTTTGTGCATGGTTGTGAACAAGTTGTATGGCATCACCCTCACTCCGTGTGATTCTATCTCTGTATACAACAAAGATGTAAAAACTTACATCGTGAAGGATGCGGACGGCTCGCTTTTGGGTGTGTTTTACAGTGACTATATGCCGCGTGCCAGCAAGCGGAGCGGTGCTTGGATGAGCAACTTCCGTGATGAACAGGAAGGTGTCCGTCCGTTGATTTACAATGTGGCCAGCTTTACCAAACCGGCCGGTGACATTCCGTCCTTGCTGACCATTGATGAGGCTCGTACGATGTTTCATGAATTCGGACATGCCCTGCACGGTTTGCTGACACAGTGTAAGTATAAAGGTGTATCCGGTACGTCGGTGGCACGTGATTTCGTAGAGCTTCCTTCACAGATTATGGAACATTGGGCTGTGGCTCCGGAAGTGTTGAAGATGTATGCCAAACATTATAAGACCCGTGAAGCGATTCCAGATTCTTTGATTGCCAAGATTGAAAACCAGGCGTTGTTCAACCAGGGATTCATGACGACCGAGTTGTTAGCTGCCGCTATTCTGGACATGGAAATGCACTGCCTGACTACCATGGAAGGCTATGACGTGTTGAAGTTTGAAAAACAGCTGATGGATAAGATAGGTTTGATTCCGCAGATTGCACCGCGTTACCGTTCTACTTACTTCAATCACATCATGGGTGGTTATGCAGCCGGATACTACTGCTATCTGTGGGCAGAACGTCTGGATACGGATGCGTTTGAAGCATTCAAGGAACACGGACTGTTTGACCAAGCTACAGCGACTTCTTTCCGTAAGAACATCTTGGAGAAAGGTGGTTCCGACGATCCAATGAAGCTGTATGTCACTTTCCGTGGGGCAGAGCCTAGTATTGAACCGTTGCTACAGGCACGCGGATTGAAATAAAATGTCCGAATGACAGGGGGGATTCCCTACTTTATAAATAAAAAAGGGAGCTATTGCTTAATTTTTGCAAGCGATAGCTCCTTTTTTAGGCTCTATGGCTTAAATATTTACAATGGTTTCCGCATATCTAATGAAAAAAAACTATATTTGCAACCTTGAATAAACGTATCAAATTTTAAAAGTAAATATAATAAATTAAAGTAACATGCAAAACAAAGGATTTGTAAAGGTTTTTGCGGTATTACTGACCCTTGCGTGTGCTTTTTACCTTTCATTCTCATTCGTTACCCGTTATCAGATGAACAAGGCGGCTGAGGACCCGAAGGGTTCGGCACACTACCTGGATTCCATGCAGAATCAGAAGGTGTGGTTGGGGATTTACACGCTGAAACAATGTCGTGAAATGGAAATCGGGTTGGGTTTGGACCTGAAAGGTGGTATGAACGTCATTCTGGAAGTTTCCGTACCGGACGTAGTGAAGGCGTTGGCCGACAACAAACCGGATGAAGCCTTTAACAAGGCTGTGGCTGAAGCTGCCAAATTGCAGATCAGCAGTCAGGAAGATTTCGTGACCCTGTTTATCAGAGAATACAAGAAATTGGCTCCGGAAGGCAAACTTGCTGAACTTTTTGCCACCCAGCAGTTGAAAGACAAAGTGAATACCCGTAGTACAGACGCAGAAGTAGAGAAAGTATTACGTGAGGAAGTGAAAGCTGCCGTAGACAACTCTTACAATGTTTTGCGTACACGTATCGACCGTTTTGGTGTGGCTCAGCCGAACATCCAAACACTGGAAGGAAAGATGGGCCGTATCATGGTGGAACTGCCGGGTATCAAGGAACCGGAACGTGTGAGAAAACTCTTGCAGGGTTCTGCCAATCTGGAATTCTGGGAAACATTCGAGGCAAAAGATATCGTGCCGGTATTGGCTTCTGCCGACAACCGTGCCCGTGGTTTGCTGAACAGCGAGGCTCCTGCTGATTCTGTACAGGCTGAAGCCGATACGACTGCAGTGGCTCAGGCTTCTGCCGTTTCTGCAAAAGACAGTTTGACGGCTGTCCTGAAGGGAGAAACACCGGCTGCTTCCAGTGCTGATATGGAACAGATGAAGAAAGAACATCCGTTGTTGTCTGTACTGCAGCTGAACCAGAGCGGAGTAGGTTGTATCGTAGGTTATGCCGATTACAAAGATACAGCGGATGTGAACCGCATTCTGAACATGAAGGCCGTGAAGGAAGTGATGCCGCGCGACCTGAAACTGATGTGGGGTGTGAAAGCTTCCGATATGGACAAGACCGGACGTATCTTCGAATTGTATGCCATCAAGTCGACTGAACGTAACGGACGTGCACCGCTGGAAGGTGACGTAGTGACAGACGCCAAAGATGAATACGACCAGTTCAACAAGCCGTGCGTCAGCATGTCAATGAACACAGAAGGTTCTCGTCGTTGGGCTGCCCTGACAAAGAAGAACATCGGTAAGGAAATCGCCATCGTATTGGATGGATATGTATACAGTGCCCCGCGTGTAAACTCTGAAATTACAGGTGGTAACTCACAGATTACAGGTAACTTCACTCCGGAAGTCACAAAAGACTTGGCTAATGTGTTGAAATCAGGTAAGATGCCGGCTCCGGCTCGTATCGTACAGGAAGACATCGTAGGTCCGTCTTTGGGACAGGAATCCATCAATCAGGGTATCGTATCCTTCATCGTGGCTTTGATTGTCCTGATGGCTTACATGTGTGTGATGTACGGATTCATTCCGGGTATGGTGGCCAACGGTGCGTTGTTCATTAACTTCTTCTTCACACTGGGTATCCTTTCATCCTTCCAGGCTGCCTTGACGATGTCCGGTATCGCCGGTATGGTGTTGTCACTGGGTATGGCCGTGGATGCGAACGTATTGATTTATGAACGTACCAAGGAAGAGCTTCGTGCAGGCAAGGGAACCAAGCAGGCTTTGGCCGAAGGTTACAAGAACGCGTTCTCTGCCATCTTTGACTCTAACTTGACTTCTATCATCACAGGTATCATCCTGTTCAACTTTGGTACCGGTCCGATTCGTGGTTTCGCCACTACCTTGATTATCGGTATCCTCTGCTCATTCTTCTCAGCTGTGTTCTTGACTCGTCTGGTTTACGAACACTTCATGAACAAAGACAAATGGTTGAACCTGACCTTTACTACAGGCGTTTCAAAGAACCTGATGCAGAATGTACACTATAATTTTATGGGTGTCACTAAGCGTTCGTTCACGGTTTGGGGAATCATCATCGTAGTATGTATCGTTTCTTTCTTTGTACGCGGACTGGCACAGAGTATCGACTTCACCGGTGGACGTAACTTCGTGGTTCAGTTTGAACAAGTGGTACAGCCGGAAACCGTACGTGACCTGCTGCAGCCGAAAGTGGGAGATGCCAACGTACAGGCCATTGCCTTGGGTACAGACGGAAAGACCATTCGTGTGACTACCAACTACCGTATCAACGAAGATTCTCCGACAATCGATGCCGAAATCGAAGAGTTCCTATACAATGCGTTGAAGGAAGGTAACTTGCTGGGTAAGGGTACTACGCTTGAAATCTTCATCGACCGCGATAACCGTACCGGAGGTTCTATCATCAGTTCTCAGAAGGTGGGTCCTAGCATTGCCGACGACATCAAAACATCCGCTATCTGGTCGGTTGTACTGGCTTTGATTGCCATCGGTGTGTACATCCTGATTCGTTTCAGCAATATCGCCTTCAGTATTGGTGCTACGGTGGCATTGATGGTGGATACCGTATTGATTATCGGTGCCTACTCTTTGTGCTACGGATGGATGCCGTTCTCTTTGGAAATCGACCAGACATTTATTGGTGCCATCCTGACGGCTATCGGTTACTCTATCAACGATAAGGTGGTCATCTTCGACCGTGTACGTGAGTTTATCGGATTGTATCCGAAACGTGAACGTGCGCAGTTGTTCAATGACTCACTGAATACCACTTTGGCCCGTACCATCAACACTTCTTTGAGTACATTGATTGTGTTGTTGAGTATCTTCATCCTGGGTGGCGACAGCATCCGAAGCTTTGCATTCGCCATGATTTTGGGTGTGGTAATCGGTACCTTGTCTTCACTGTTCGTCGCTGCTCCGGTGGCTTACCTGACCATGGGTCACAAAATGCCGAAGCAAGTAGGTGAAGTAGAAGAAGCATAATAAGATCTGATATAATGTTTGAGAAACGGCTGTTTTCCGCGTGAAGGCAGCCGTTTTTTTATGGGTTCTTCCCACGTCTGGAAAACGCCTTTGCGTTTGGTCTCAAACACAAGTGCATTTAAAGTAAAACGCCCTTGCGCTTTGGGTGAAACGCAAGGGCGTTTGAATTCAAACGTAAAGGCGTTTTGTCTTAAACGCAAGTCCGTTTTTTTCAGCTTTCTTTTTTGTCTGTATTTTCTTCGATGGATTTGCCTGTCAGCTTCTTCAAGTACTCGGAAGCCGACATACCGAATTCTTCCTTGAAACATTGCCGGAAATAGACGTTGCTGTTGATTCCCACCTTGAAAGCAATCTCAGAAATGGTATATTTGCCTTCCAGCAGGTATTTTTCGGCCAGTTGCATCTTGATTTTCCGGATATACTCGTTGGTAGACATGCCCGTAAGTGCTTTGACTTTCCGGTAGAGGGTAGAGCTGCTCATGCATAGAGCATTAGACAATACGGTAATATCCACATTTTCCGCAGTAGAAAGACTTTCCGTGATGATGTTGGTTATTTTGTCCAGGAATTCTTTGTCCAGCTTGTTCATGGATTCTGTAATGATGGCTCTTTTTTCTTCTATGCTTTGCTTCTGTGGGGTTTCCGGCCGGATAGAGAAGCGTTCCGAAAGTCGTCTTCTCTGTGCCAGCAGGTTACTGATTCGACTTTGCAGCAGGCTGGCACTGAAAGGTTTGGTGAGGTAGGAGTCGGCCCCTGCCTGATAACCTTCTTCCTTGTCGGTGATGCTGTCTTTTGCTGTCAGGAGGATGACAGGGATGTGGCTGGTACGGATATCCGTTTTCAGTTTCTGGCACATTACGATACCGTTCATGACTGGCATCATAATGTCGCTCACCACAATGTCGGGAGCACAGTCTGTGGCAATCTTCAGGCCTTCCTTGCCGTTAGGAGCCGTTTTTACTTCATATAAGTCCGTAAAGGCATCGGCAATATAGTCTCGGATGTCTGCGTTGTCTTCTACCACCAGGACGATGGGCTTTGAGTCTTTAGACGAGTCTGCTGCCTCCAGTTTCTCTATATTCTCCTCCTTTACTTCCGGTGTATCTGTATGTACGTCCTCTCCATGCAACGCATATGGATAGGTATTGTTGGCTTTCAGCCGCAGGGAGAAGGTGGTGCCGATATCGGGCTGGCTTTTCACCTGTATGTCTCCTTCATGCAGTG
Organism: uncultured Bacteroides sp.; assembly: GCA_900552075.1. Classification (GTDB taxonomy): domain Bacteria; phylum Bacteroidota; class Bacteroidia; order Bacteroidales; family Bacteroidaceae; genus Phocaeicola. Next base: position 118,130 of record URYL01000003.1, read on the forward strand.
TAACCAGGTTTTTGACCAGTGCCAGTCCGATACCTGTGCCCGAGGCCTGATGTTCCCCGCTTTCCTGATAATACCGTTCGAAGATGTGCGCAAGTGCTTCCTTTCCGATGCCATAACCGGTATCTTCCACGGAAAGCTGGGCGTATCGTACGTCTTTTTCCGTCACCCATTCGGCACGGATACGGACATAGCCCTTCTCGGTATATTTCAGGGCATTTGAAATCAGGTTGTCCAGAATCATGGTGATGACTTCTTTGTCGAAGAACAGAATCATGTTCTCTTCTTTCACTTCTATGAGTATCTGTACATTCGGGTTGTTGTTCAACTCCTTGTATTTCAGCCCGGTTTCATACACGGCACTGGTAAGGTTTCCTTTGGCGACACACAGTTTCTTGTTCTGGGTTTCCGTTTTTCGGAAATCCAGAATCTGGTTAATCAGGTTCAGCAGGCGTACGGCACTTTGATAGATGACCGAAATCCGGTGATGGTCTTTGGCGGACAGGCTGCTGTTTTTTACCATATCTTCCAAGGGACCTAATATTAAGGTAAGCGGTGTACGCAGTTCGTGCGTGATGTTGGTGAAAAATCTTAGCCGTTCATCATTCAGTTTCTGCTCCTGTATGTGGCTTTTCTTTTCCGATTCGTACAGGTATTCCAGGTTCAGTTTGCGTTTATAAACCGAAAAGACTCCCATGAGAATTCCGACTCCTGCTATCACGTACAGAAGTTTTGCCCACCAGGACAGCCAGAGCGGGGGAGCAATGACGATTTCTATCTGGGAGATTTCGTCAGACCATTCTTGGTTCCGGATGCGGGTTTTAACCTGGAATTCATATCTTCCCGGGGGCAGGTTACGGAAAGTCACATTGTTAGGATCTTTTACGGTGTACCAGGAGTCTTCCAGTCCTTTTAGCATATAGGCATATTCCACTCTTTCATTCAGGGAATAGTCTTGTATGTTGAATGTGATGCTGAAATTATTTTGTACGTACTTTAGTTTGATTTCCTTTTTGTTGAAGAGTGAATATTCTGTTTCATCACTATCGTCGGATGTCATGGGTTCAAAGACTGTAATTTTTCCAATGATAGCTTGGGGGCATTGCTTTTTTTCCAGTATCTGGCTGGGGGTGAAATAACAAAGTCCGTCGGTCGAACCGAAATAAATGGTATTGTTCACGTCTCTGCAAACACTTCTTCCTGTAAAGCTGGCCATGGGAATATTGTCTCTATAATCGTAATTATAGATGCGCTTCCGGTCTTTGGACAAACAGCTGATTCCTTGGTTGGTACTGAACCAGATGTTGTGTTCTTCATCTTCTGTAATAGCCCAAATGAAGGTGTTGACAAGTCCTTCGTTTCGCTGGTAGACCTTATATGTCCAGGGTGATTGGTTTTCAAACTGTACCAGCCCCTCCCCGGTGGCAGCCCATATGGTTCCTTGGGAATCTTCAAAAATCTGGTTGATGGTATTGGAAGGAAAATCGAGGTAGGTACTGAAGTCTTTCAAATGCTTTTGATCGGCCGAATAGAGGAAAATTCCTCTTCCGAAACTCCCTACCCATATTTGGCCTTTTTGATCCTTGATGACCGTACGAATCAGGTTGTCGGGCGTATTGAAATGGTGCAGGATTTTCTGGGAATCTCTGTCGATTTGAAAGACTCCCTCGCTGGTTCCCACCCAGATAATTCCTTCTTTATCCTCAAAAAGCGAGCGCACGTCATGGTTGCTCTCTTCTTTCGGAAAGACTTGTTTGAAGGTTTTGGAATGGATGTTGTAGTACATGATTCCTCCATTAAAGATGCCGAACCACAGGTTGCCTTTCCGGTCACACAAGGCCGTTTGGATGGAGTTTCCGCTAAGGCCACTGTTTCCTTCGGTATAGGTAGCGGTGCGTTGTCCGTTTTTCAGGACATTGATGCCTCCACCGTCTGTTCCTACCCACAGGTTACCTTGCAAGTCGATGCAGACTGCGCTGGCAATGTGGGCATTCAGGTTACTGCCGGGTGAGCTGGACGAATAACTGAATGACTTGAATAAGGCCGTATTGGAACTGAGAAAGTTGACACCTCCTCCCCAGGTACCCGCCCAGATATTCTGATGGGAATCCTGGAACAGGCATCGCACCGTAGCATTGTTGAGGCTGTATTCATTGTCACCAGCTTGTATGAGGTGAATCTTTTCTGTGGTGTTAAACAGGCTTCTGGAGAGATCTATAATGGCGATTCCTCCGAATTCAGTAGCTACCCATAACTGATGTTCATTGAATTGTTGGATGTCATAAATGAGATGGGAGAGTGGGGAACCTTTATCGCCTAGGCGGATAAATTCTTCAGTCTCGGGGTTGAACAGAGCAAGTCCTTTACCGGTACCTACCCAGATATTTCCTGTATTGTCTTTGAAGATGCATTGTACGTTGTTGTTTGGCAGAGTTTTGTCGTTCGAGCCATCATAGGTGAAGTTCTTGACTTTTTTTGTCTTTAACGACAAGATGCTCATTCCATTCTCGTGATGCCCAATGTACAGATTCCCTTTTTGGTCGTCCATTAGGCTCCATACCGTGTTGCTGGGAAGGCTTGGAACGGTAGATTGATTGTAGTGGGTGAATTTCCCTGTTTTTTTATCTAAATAATCTACTCCCCGCCAGTACGTGGTAATCCATAAGTTTCCGTCAGGAGAAGGATGAATGCCGGTCACGTCATTGGTAGCAATGCTTGACGGGTCATTCTGGTGATGCTGGTATATTGTTTGAGTATTGGTCTGGTAGTTGAATGCAATAAGTCCTGCCCGTTGGGTGGCAATCCATAAGATAGGTTCGTTAGGATCATCCAACAGACTGTTGAGTTCATTCCCAGCCAGATTCAAAGCTTTGTGCTTGTTGCTTTTGTAAAAAGCGGTAAAATGGTTGCCTTCTAATTTGTTGAGTCCTTCCTCTGTCGCAAACCACAAGTATCCGTTCTTGTCTTCGGTTATATCGATAATATAACTGTTCGACAGCCCTTTTTCTGGTCCCAGTTTTTTGATGGTATAGGGCTGTGAATGGGCTATAATGGCTTGTAGTAGTACAAAAAGAGTAAGACAAATTCTCATAATCATGAAGCTTTTATAGTTTCAAAAATATAAATATATGTTGAATAAATAGTGTATAAATTATGCAATGAGTGATTTGTAGTCGCTTCTTGCATGATATATTTTATGCTAAATTATAGATAATAGGTACTTTCGCATGCAAAAATATAATGTTTAATCTAAAACTAATAATTATGAGGACAAGATTCTTGAAAGTTTCTTTGCTCTGTGCGCTTTTCGCCACAGGGGTCTTTGTAACAGGTTGTAGTGATGAAAATCAGTATGCAGATGTGGATGGACAATCACCTGTTGCTACATTAAAGACTGAGCATATTCAGAGTGGTGCCGGACATGACTTCACGATTGAAGGAACGCTTACGGATGCAGATGGTATTTCTGCAATTAAATTGGAATGTGCAGACTTGTATCTGAACAAGACCATTGATTTGATTGATATTTATGGAGCTCCTCAAACTTCTTACGATTTGAGCTATAAATTCAGTCTGGCAAAAGATGAAGTCGGTGAACAGTTCACGGTAAAAGTAACCGTCATAGATGTCGGTGGGCGTGAGACTTCACAGGATGTGTTGATTACAATGGACGGAGATTTTGAAAATCCCGTATTTGCGGTGGCTCCAGAAGATGGCAGCTTAGTGGCCATGTTGTTGAGAGATGGAAGTGTGGATCCTTATGACATGCAGCTTCAGTTGACTGACGACCGTGCGTTGAAATCTTTGTATTTGGACATCGAAGGTGCTGCGGGGTATGAAGATGTAGTAATAGACATCGATAGTGTACCTTCTTTTACCTATACTTGGAAGATTGAATTGCCTGCTGAAAAGAAAGATTATCCGGCAACCATCGTAGTGACTGACTATGCAGAAAAAACTGATACCGTTAGATGTACGATATCTGTTACCGATGTGGTTGATTTTGAAAAAATGTATTTAGCAGATGTGGCCACTGATGCAGAACTGAATAGCGATGTATTTGGTGTTCCGATGTTGGTAGATCACGTAGGGGAATATCAGTATGAAGCTCTCTATTATAATGCGAAGAGTGGTACGGAGATTTATTTCCTTCCGCAGAATACAAGTTTTTCTCCGATATGTTATGGTCTTGATCCTACAAATAACGAGAGACTGACAGATAATCCTTCTTTGGCAGAACCAATTGTATTGGATCAGGCAAATGTATATTATAAGATTGATTTCAATATTCTGGAGAAGACGTACAGCATGAGTGTTTATTCCTTGGAGGAAGCTCAAGATCCATGGGATCCTACCGTGCTGACATACGGTGAGAAATGCTTTGACCTTTGGGGTGACGGTTCTGAGTACATCAACTTCACATTTGGATTGACTTCTGATAATCCTACAGGTGTAAAATCATTCACTCAAGATGCGACAAATCCTCATTTATTCTATTCTGAACCGATGGAATTGGCAGCCGGTGAGCAGATGAATTTCATTATCCATAATTATCATACTTCTCAATGGTGGAACATGGTTAGATGGTGTAGTAATACTGAAACGGACTTGGATGTCTTCAATTATTACACACAGAGCGGTTCGCAGAATGATAAATACACAGGCCCGAAGACAGGTAATGATGTATGGTCAAAGCCCACAGTGACTGTAGGAGGTACTTATCGCTTCTACTTCGATTCACATTTGGGTAGAGCCAAATTAGTAAAAGAATAATTAACCAATAATCATAAAACATGAAGAAACAATTATTAATTGTATGTCTGCTGCTGCTCTCATTGTGTGGCTATGCACAGACACTTACTGTGAAAGGAACGGTAACTTCAGCCTCCGATAAAGAGCCGATGATTGGTGCCACCGTGCAGATCAAAGGTACAGGAAATGGAACGATTACCGGATTGGATGGTGACTATACGTTGATGAACGTCTCTTCGGATGCCGTATTAGTCTTTTCTTCTATAGGATATGACACACAGGAAATCCCTGTAAATGGAAAAACAGTGATTAATGTCGTATTGAAAGAAGCTACTGAATTGCTGGATGAAGTGGTCGTAATCGGTTATGGTACCGTAAAGAAAAGTGACTTGACCAGCTCCATTTCTACAGTAAAAGGAGAAGAAATCACACAGTCTGTGACGGGTAACGCCATGGATGCCTTGCAAGGAAAAATCAATGGTGTGCAAGTGGCCAGTGGTGGTGGACCGGGTACTACTCCGAAAGTATTGATTCGTGGTGTCACCACTGTCAACGGTAGTAATCCGCTTTATGTAGTGGACGGTATGCCGGTGGGTGATAACATCAATTTCTTGAACAGCAATGATATTGAATCAATGGAAGTATTGAAGGATGCTTCTGCAGCTGCTATTTATGGTACTCGTGCTTCTAACGGTGTCATCTTGATTACTACGAAAAAAGGTAAATCTGGTAAGGCAAATGTGAACTTTAGTGCTTCTGTAGGTTTCCAGACCATTGCGAAGCCGGATATGGCAGATGCCGCCGAATATAAAGAAGTATATAACAAACGTTATACGAACGATGGCTCTACTTCCAACTGGAACGATACGGGAGCTACTACCAATCCGGGCGGAACAGACTGGTGGAATACAGTGGTCAACAAGACTGCCTTGGTTCAGAACTATGCGTTGAGTGTGGCTGGAGGTACAGACAAGCTGGTATATAACTTCAGCTTGGGTTATTACCGTAACAACTCTCAGTTTGATGTAGGTTATTGGGATAAGATCAACGTACGTTTGAACACCGAATATACCTTTAATAAGTATGTAAAGATGGGTGTGGACATCGCTCCTCGTATGGAATCATGGGACGATACACCGAATCAGTTCTCATCTGCCATGTCAATGGACCCTACTACTCCTGTATTCAAACCGGAATCTGAATGGGTAGATAATGAATACAACAATTACCAGCGTTCTTACAACAACCAGACTTGGAACCCGGCAGGTTCTATTGCCCGTTCTAACAGTCATTCACGTGAGATGGGTGCGCTCTTGAATGCTTATTTGCAGATTAACCCTATCGAGAAATTGACTTTGCGTACACAGTTTGGTACTAATGCACATTTCCGTCGTTCAGACAGCTTTACACCGGAATTTAGCTTGGACCCACTGGAAAAGACCGATTTGAATGAAATTTCTCGTCAGTCACAGGAATGGTTAGACTGGAACTGGACAAACACCATTACTTATGCCGACACTTTTGCTGAAAAGCATAACTTGAATGTCATGGGAGGTTTCACTGCAGAACGCTATGCATGGTATAACACGAAAGCTTTACGTCGTGATTTGCCGAGCAACATCGATCAGATGCAGGAAGTAAATGCCGGTAATGCAGACAATGCAGAGGCTTATGGTGAAACTACTTTCAACTCCATGGTTTCTTTCCTGGGACGTGTGATGTATAACTACGCTAACCGTTATTATATTTCTGCTTCGTTACGTGCGGATGGTTCATCTCGTTTCCCTGCAGGAAATAAATATGCGTTGTTCCCATCTGTTTCTGCTTCTTGGCGTGTGATCAGTGAAGAGTTCATGCAAGATCAGTCTATCTTCAGTGACTTGAAAGTCCGTGGAGGTTGGGGTCGTGTCGGTAACCAGAACATTGACAACAATGCCACTCTGACTTTGTTGGACCAGACACAGTATTATTTTGGTAAGACAAGTACATTGGCAAACGGTTACTTTATTTCTACCGTAGGTAATAATCAGCTGAAATGGGAAACCGTGGAAGACTGGAACGTGGGATTGGATATGTCATTCCTTGAATCTCGTTTGGGCGTGACTTTTGAATATTTCCAGAAGAAATCAAAGGACATGCTGTATGAAAAACAGAATATCTTCGCAATCGGTTATCCGAACTGGAACAGTACAGTATGGATGAACGTAGGTAGCATGAAGGCATACGGATGGGAATTAGGTTTGGACTGGCGTGATCAGAAGGGTGATTTCTCTTATAACATCGGTTTGAACTTGTCTTCTGTACGTAATAAAGCCATCAAGTTCTCTGGTGATGGACCGATTTATACCGGTGGATTCAACAGTGACCAGATTATCAGCAACGAGGATGGAGGTCTGATTTCTCGTTTCTATGGTTATGTGGCAGACGGACTGTTCCAGAACTGGGAAGAAGTTTATGCGCATACCGACGAACACGGAAACCTGATTCAGCCTAATGCTCAGCCTGGAGATATCCGTTTCAAGGACTTGAATCACGATGGTACTTTGGATGCCAGCGACAAGACTTTCATCGGTAACCCTTATCCGGACCTGATGATTGGTTTGAACCTGGGATTTACGTATAAGAACATTGATTTTGCCGCCAACTTCTATGGTACTGTAGGAAATGATATCTTTAATACGACAAAAGGATATTATTCTGGTGCCAACGGTCAGAATGTATGGGCCGGCACACTGAATAAGGCATGGGATGGTGAAGGAACAAGCAACGACATTCCTCGCTTGTCTTATAACGACTTGAACCTGAACTATCAGCGTGTGTCTAGCTTCTATGTGGAAGATGGTTCTTATTTGCGTTGTAAATTGTTGCAGATTGGATATACCTTGCCTAAACAATGGGTAGGAGGTGCTAACTTGCGTATTTCCTTCTCTGCACAGAATCCGTTTACCATTACCGGTTATTCAGGTATGGACCCGGAACGTCCGATGTTGGATGGTAGTGTAATTGAAACAGGTATCGATAACATCGCTTATCCGAACCCGCGTACATTCTTGTTTGGTATAGACTTTAAATTTTAATTCTTGAATAACTATGAAACAGCTATTAGCAATATTAACATTGTTTTCCTCGCTGGCCTTTACTTCTTGCGAAGACTTCCTGACGGAAGAGGTGCGTGGACAGCAGAACCTCGACACTTATTTCACTACAGCTGATGAGTGCGAGTCCTATATTACCGGCTGCTATCAGGATATTACCTGTGGCGGATGGTGGAACATCAATACGGTATGGCTTTTGTCTGAAATGTGTAGTGATGATGCATGGATGGGAAATACCACACAAAGTCAGAGTGATTATATCTCATTGGCTCATTATCAAGGTAACGGAGCAAGCAATGGCCCGATTTCAAACTTCTGGCAGTATCGTTATAAAGGTATCTTGCGTTGTAATGTGGCTATCGACCGTATCGGAAATGCAGGCTTGGAAGATAAGGCACTGCAGGCAAGACTGGTGGCAGAGGCTCGTTTCCTGCGTGGATATTTCTATTTTGAATTGGCCAGAAACTTTGGAGGTGTTCCTTTGATTACGGAGTTCAAGATGCCGGAAGAAATTCAGGGTATTACTCGTGCGTCACTGGAAGATACTTATAAGTTCATTGAAGACGACTTGAAGGCTGCTGCTGAAGTGTTGCCTAAACGTAGCGAATATGCCGATGCGGACATGGGTCGTGCTACTAGTGGAGCTGCACTGGGTTTGCTGGGTAAGGTTTATCTGTATCAGGAAAAGTGGACAGAAGCTCGCGATGTGTTGCAGAAACTGATCCCGGAATCTGGTTATACGGGAGAAGATGCACAGACGACCGAATATGATTTGCTTCCTGACTTCGGAGATGTATGGAACAAGAACTATGACAACAGTGTGGAAAGCCTTTTCGAAGTGCAATATGAATATCATCCTACATTGGCATTAGGAGGTTCTCTTTCAACGGTGACTGGTGCCCGTAGCTGTGGTGCCGCATTGGGAGACGGATGGGCATGGTGCCAGCCTTCTGCCAACCTGGAAGCTGCTTATAGTGAAGATGATGTACGTCGTGAATGGACAATTATCAAAACTGGATGTACGGAAATCAAAGGAGAAACAGCCGACAATTTTGCAACAATCTTGAAAGATAACAAAGAGATTGCTAACTATAAGGAATATGTGGAAAGATATAATCTGCCGGAAAATTGCTTGGTAATTGATCCGTCGGGTCATAAATCAGCTCGTATCATCCGTAAATATTATCTTCCGTTGAATGACCGTCCTGAGGTGTACAACACAGATAAGAGTCCGCTGAATCATCGTATCTTGCGTTATGCGGATGTATTGCTGATGTATGCAGAAGCTTGCAACGAATTGGGAGATGATACACACGCACAGGCTGCACTGAACCGTGTACGTAATCGTGCAGGTCTGGCTTCTGTGACGGTGACTGGTAATGACCTTCGTCATGCCATCCGTAACGAACGTCGTTTGGAACTGGCCTTTGAGCAGAACCGTTTGTATGATATTCGCCGTTGGAAAGATGATAATGGTAAACCGGTAATTGCCAATCTGATGGGTGAAAACGGTTCATTCGTGAAATGGAATACAGATCCTGAAACTCGTGATGCCATGGAATGGGATAATCAGGGTGAAGCAAGCGATAAGGGAAAATCATTCCGCGAAGACCGCGACCTTCTTTTCCCGATACCTTTGTATGAGGTGACAATGTCTAATGGTTCTATTGAACAGAATCCAAATTGGAACTAATAGGGTAAAAAGATGAATTGATTATGCCATTCAGAGGAATGTCTTAAGTTCTTCTGGATGGCATTTTTATTTAAATATTTGTAGTGATGAAAAAATATGCAATCATATTGGGTGCTTTGAGTTTGGTCGCATGTAGCGATAATACTCCTGAGAACCCAGGAGAAAATCAGGAAGAAATAGTCAGTGTGGAAAAAAATGTAACGATTGATGCGGGACAGGCTTTTCAGACAATAGTCGGCTTTGGTGCATCCGACTGTTGGACACCTGCGTATATTGGTAAATATTGGACAAGTAGTCGTGACCGTATTTCTGAACTTTTGTTTTCCTCGGAAATTGTGGATGGACAGCCAAAAGGAATCGGACTTTCCATGTGGCGGGTGAATTTAGGCGGTGGAAGTGCAGAACAAGGTGATGATAGTGGTATTGTAGACAAGTCACGACGTGCAGAATCTTATCTGACGGATAACTTGTCGTTGGACTGGACACATTGTGAGGGGCAACGCTATTTTATGAGCCGTGCAAAGGAGTTTGGAATTGATAATTTTGTTTTGTTCAGCAATACTCCTCCAGTGCAATACACCTTGAACGGAAGGGGATTTTCTCAAAGTGGAGGTAGTGCGAACCTGAAATCAGAGTGCTATGATGATTTTGCTTCCTATATGGCGGAAGTCGCTAAACATTATGTGGATGAAGGATATCCGATTAGCCATATCTCTCCGGTGAATGAACCTCAGTATAATTGGGATGGAAATGGTCAGGAAGGCAGTGGTTGGAAAAATGAGGAAGTGGCCAGACTCGCTCGGGAACTGGATACTCAATTAACTCAAAAAGGTCTTTCTACCAATATCCTATTGGGCGAAGCCGGAGATTGGGAGTACCTTTACAAGGTGAAGGATGACGCAAACCGCAGTAATGTGCTTTCGGCCTTTTTCTCCTCCTCATCTCCTGCCTATGTGGGTGATTTGTCGCATGTAGAGAAGTTGATCTGTGGACATAGTTATTGGACAGACGGAACGTGGGATGGAATGCGTGACGTACGTAAAAAAGTGGCACAAGCTGCCGAACAGTATGGGGTAGATGTGTGGCAAAGCGAATGGAGCATGCTGGGCGATAATTATAGCTCGTCAGAATTTGTCGGATATGATGCCGCTTCAGAAATGGATATTGCTTTGTATATGTCGAAAGTCATTCATAATGATCTGACGGTGGCTAACGTGACTTCTTGGAATTATTGGGTAGCAATGGATGTGTCTAGATGGGGGCAGAAGAACCGTTTCTTATTGGTGGCATTGACCCCTAAAGGTTGGGCCGGAGACAAGGAAAGCATAGATAACCTGGAAGAGGAAGGAAGCTTCAATGCAACTCCAACTTTATGGGTATTGGGTAATTACAGTCGTTTTATCCGTCCTGGATACCATCGGATTTCTATGACATTAAATGAGTCGATGAGTTTCTTCGGCTCTGCCTGGATGTCACCGCAGCAGGATTGTATTGTCGCGGTATACACGAACCTATCGAGCAAGGGAATTCGTTTGAACGAAACACGTCAGAATTGGGGTGGAGAACCGAAAACCATCAAGACGTATACCACTTCGGGCAGCAAACAACTGGTTGAGAAAGTGCTGCAAGAAGGAGATCCCGTGGTATTGGATGCGGAAAGTGTGACAACCGTAGTATATGAATTCAAATAGGAGTTAATAAATTGAAGATGAAGAATAAGGTATTTTGGATAGTATTATTAGGGCTGCTTTCTTGTATGTCGATGCACGCCCAAGTCTCTTTCGGAGAGGCCAAGAAGTTTAATGAAGGCTGGCGTTTCAGTCTTTTGGACGACAGTCTGGGGGCATCTGTTTCGTATGATGACAGTAAATGGAGGCAGTTGGACTTGCCGCACGACTGGTCTGTCGAAGGGCAGCTCTCTCCTTCGCTGGCAAGCTGTACGGGTTATCTGCCTGGAGGAATAGGCTGGTACCGGAAACATTTCCAGCTGACCGACGATGCTGCGCGCCATTACATTTATTTTGAAGGAGTTTATAACCGGAGTGAGGTGTATTTGAACGGCCATCTTTTGGGCAAACGTCCCAACGGTTACATCTCTTTTATGTACGACATGACTCCGTATTTGAAAAAGGGAGACAATGTGCTGGCCGTACGTGTAGACCATAGCCGGTATGCAGATTCCCGCTGGTATACAGGTTCGGGTATCTATCGGGATGTGTGGATGATTGCTGCCCCGGAAATCCATTTTGCACAGTGGGGCTTAGGCTGGCAGGCCACTTCAATTACCGATAAGCAGGCGGTTGTGTCAGTGGAACTGGCAGTGGAAAAGCACATGAAGGCAGAGGGAAAACTCGAGGTGAAAGCTGCCTTGTATGATGCAGATGGAAAGCTCGTGGCAGAGAGCCAGAAAAGTGTGGCTGGTCATGAAACGGGACTTTCCAAGCAAACGCTTTCGTTGAAGGTGAAGAAGCCACATCGCTGGAACTTGGACGATCCATATCTTTATACCTTGAAAGCAGAATTGTATTGTGACGGGAAACGGATGGATGGTGCTTCCAGTACCGTAGGTCTGCGTACGCTGCAGTTCGATGCCAATAAGGGATTTGCCCTGAACGGAGAATGGATGAAAGTGAAAGGTGTTTGTTTGCACCACGATGCCGGTGTATTAGGTGCGGTAGTGCCTCCGGAAGTATGGGAAAGACGTTTGAAGAACTTGAAAGCAATCGGGGCAAATGCCATTCGTATGAGTCACAATCCGCAGGCACCTGTATTGTATGATTTATGCGACCGTCTGGGCTTCCTGGTCATGGATGAGGCTTCCGATGAATGGGAATTCCCGAAACGTAAATGGATTCAAGGATGGAATGTGGGAGAACCCAGCTATGAAGGCTCTTTCGACTTCTTTAAAGAATGGATAGAGCAGGATGTGACCGACATGGTACGTCGTGACCGGAACCATCCGTGTGTCTTCTTGTGGAGCATCGGTAATGAGGTGGATTATCCGAATGACCCTTATTCTCATCCGATATTGGACGGAGCGAAAATTAACCAGCCGATGTTCGGGGGCTATAAACCGGATGCACCCGATGCCATGCGGATTGGGGTGATTGCCCAGAAGCTGGCAGCTTGTGTGCGTGCGGTCGATACGTCACGTCCGGTGACCGGTGCACTGGCGGGTGTCATCATGTCAAACCAGACGGCTTATCCGGAAGCGGTAGACGTGGTGGGATACAATTATACGGAAGACCGTTATGCAGAAGACCATAAGACCTACCCGAAACGTATCATTTATGGAAGTGAAACCGGAGTGGGCATTGAGGCCTGGCATGCCGTACGCGACAATGATTTCATTTTCGGACAGTTCTTGTGGACAGGTACCGATTATCTGGGTGAGGCCGGCAGATGGCCTTCTCGCGGATTGTATACAGGTTTGTTGGATTTCGGCAGCTTTGCAAAACCTCGTGGTTATTTCCGCGCTTCATTGTGGAGTGAGAAACCGATGACATACATTGGTACTTATCCGGTGAAACCGGGACACAGCTGGCTTTCCATGGATGCCTGGGACAGCTGGAACTATGATCCGGACCAGCTGATTCGGGTGGTATGTTATACCAATGCACCACAGGCACGTCTGTTGCTGGACGGAAAGGAAGTCGGACAGATGAAGCCTTACGATGACAAGAGTGGAATCATTTATTGGGATATCCCTTATCAGGATGGAGAACTTCGTGCCGAAGGTTGTGACGAGAGCGGAAAGGTGCTTTCCACTTATACCATAAAGACTTCAGGTCGTCCATACGCCTTGCGGGCTACGGTAGATAAGGACGTGTTGTCGCCAGACAAGGCTACGGCCCATGTTACGATTGAAGTGGTCGATGAAGAAGGTACAATCGTGAAATTAGGTGACAGTGAGGTGACTTGTGAAGTGGAAGGTCCGGCTCGTTTGTTGGGCTTGGAAGGCTCGAACAACAGTGATATGAGCGATTATACGGACAATCGCCATCGGGCTTATCACGGACGTCTGCTGGCTTATGTGCAGACCACAGGTAAGAAAGGTGAGATTCGGGTCAAACTGACTTCTCCGCTTTTGAAAGGAACGGAAGTGGTATTGAAGGCTGAATAATCCTCCCTCGGCAGTACTGCAGTACTCCCTTGAAAGTACTGGAGTACTGCCGAAGAAGTACTACGGTACTGCTTAGGAAGTACTGACAGAGCACCGGCAGGCTGTCTGAAAAGCGCCTGGCCGGGCTTTTTATTTTCCAGACCTACCCTCAGGGAATACCCTGTTTGTGTTTTCGGGGCAGGGAATAGGATTTTACAGAGAAGCCGGATAGTTCAAGTTTTCTTCGGTGAGCTGTTCCAGCACTTCGTGCAGGAATTTGGCAGCTTCCCACTTGGCCATGGGCAAGTTCATCATAAGATAGTTGCCGCAATCTTTGGGAGTGGCACCCGGCACTTCGCCTTCATAGTCGGCAATGAAACGGAAGGTTTCGGTCATCAGCGGCGCAATGTCTTTAGACTGCAAGTCGCCTTTCACTACCAGATAGTTTCCGGTGAGGCAACCCATCGGACCCCAATAGATGATTTTGTCGGCCCATACCGGATGGTTGCGCAAGAAGGTGGCAGCCAGGTGTTCGATGGTATGGATGGCCGCAGGGCCTAACGCCGGTTCGCGGTTTGGCTCTTTCATGCGGATGTCGAAAGTTGTGACAATCTCATTTCCGACTTCATCTTTGCGGGATACGAAAATGCCGCGTTTCAGATGGATATGATCTACGGTAAAGCTTGGTATCTTTTTCATTATTCTTTATAGTTTGTTGGGTAATGCTTTCAGGAAAGTTTCAGTCACATGGAAGGAGCGGTCGGCCATCTCTCCCCAGAAATTCAGGTACTGTTCAAAATGCTTGTCGGCTCCCGGAGTATCGCTGATGATGCGGAAGCTGATGAAAGGCACCTGATAGAGGTAGCATACCTGGGCGATGGAAGCCGATTCCATATCGACAGCCAGTCCCTCGGGAAAGTTACGCTTGATTTCGTCCAGTTCGCTTCGGTCGGTGATGAACTTGTCGCCCGTGCAGATAAGACCTCCGTGAATGGCTGTTTCCGTATCCAGTGAGAGCGCACACTGATAGAGCGTTTCGTTGCCCTGGAAGAACGTCGGGAGACCCTGTATCTGTCCGTAGGCATTGCCTTCGCCGCACCACACGTCGTGGTACACGATTTGCTGGCTGACTACCACATCCATAATTTTCAGACAGCTGTCGATTCCTCCTGCCACTCCGGTACTGATGATGCAGTCGGGCTGGAAAGTGCGGATGAGTTCCACGGTACCTGCGGCGGCATTGACTTTTCCGATACCGCATTGCATCAGGATGATGGTATTGTGCTTGATGGAACCTTCGATGTAGGTGAAGGGACCTTCTTTACGTTCTGTCTTGTTCTCGAGTTGGTTAGCCAGTTGCTTCTGCTCGGAAGCCATGGCCGTGATGATTCCTATTTTCATGCGTTAAAAAAGATTTTCAGGGGCAAATTTACGACTTTTCAGGCAGTATTATGTTATCTTTGCCTGCCGAAAACATTAATTATGAATAATATGAACTTGTTCAAGAAACTACTGCCCGATGTGGTAGTAATCGTTCTTTTTGCTATCATTTCGTTTGCTTATTTCTTTCCGGCAGTGACCGAAGGACGTATTCTGGCACAGCACGATGCCGTGGCCGGTATCGGTTCGGGACGTGAGATGAGTGAATACTTGGAGAAGACAGGTGAGCGGACCCGGTGGACCAATGCCATCTTTGGCGGTATGCCTACCTATCAGATGTCGCCCAGTTACGATTCAACCGATACGTTGAGCTGGTTGCAGAAGGTATATCACCTGTTCTTGCCGACCTACGTGTGGTATGTGTTTGTGATGCTGCTGGGCTTTTATATCCTGTTGCGGGCTTTTGATTTCAAGGTATGGATGTCGGCACTGGGTGCCATTCTTTGGGCCTTTTCGTCTTATTTCTTCATCATCATTGCGGCTGGACATATTTGGAAGTTTGTGGCTTTGGCTTATATTCCGCCTACGATTGCCGGTATGGTATTGGCATATCGGGGTAAACTGCTGGCGGGAGGTATCGTGACCGCTTTGTTTGTCGCGCTTCAGATTATGGCCAACCATCCGCAGATGAGTTATTACTTCTTGTTTGTCATGCTGTTTATGGCCATTGCCTATGGCGTGATGGCATGGCGGGAAAAAAAGATACCCCAGTTTATCAAAGCGACTGTAGTCTTGATTGTGGCTGGTCTGGTAGGGGTCTGCGTGAACTTGTCGAACCTGTATCACACGTATGAATACAGCAAGGAGACCATGCGTGGCAAGAGCGAACTGGTGAAAGAAAACAATCCGGACCAGACAAGCAGCGGACTGGAACGAAGCTATATCACCCAGTGGAGTTATGGAATCGGGGAAACTTTCTCCTTGCTGGTACCCAATGTGAAAGGAGGTGCTTCTGTACCGTTGGCAAACAATGAGAAGGCCATGGAGAAGGCCGACCCGAATTATATGGGGTTGTATAGTCAGCTGGGACAATATTGGGGTGAACAGCCCGGTACTTCCGGACCGGTGTATGTGGGTGCCTTCGTGATGTTTCTTTTCATCCTGGGACTGTTCATTGTGAAAGGTCCGATGAAATGGGCTTTGGTGGTCGGTACCGTGTTCTCCATCTTGCTCTCTTGGGGACATAACTTCATGGGATTGACGGATTTCTTTATCGATTATATTCCGATGTACAGCAAGTTCCGTGCGGTTTCTTCTATTTTGGTCATTGCAGAGTTTACCATTCCTTTGCTGGCCATTATGGCATTGAAAGAAGTGGTAGAGCGTCCGCAATTGTGGAATGAATCGCGCAAAGCCTTTTACATCACTTTTGTGTTGACGGGCGGCCTGTCTTTGCTGTTTGCATTGGCACCGAGCTTCTTCTTCCCGTCGTATGTCTCTTCTGCCGAAATGAACGCGTTGCAGAATGCCATTCCGGCCGACCAGCTGGCACCTATCCTGGTCAATCTGGAAGAAATACGCAAATCTATCTTTACCTCCGACGCATGGCGCAGTTTCTTCGTGATAGTGATTGGCGCAGTGCTGTTGTGGGCGTATTGCGCCGGGAAGTTGAAAGCCAAACTCCTGGTGGGTCTGCTGGCTTTGCTGTGTCTGGTAGATATGTGGAGTGTCAACAAGCGCTATCTGTACGATGAACAGTTCGTGGCAAAAGGCACGGAGATGCAGCCTTTCCTGGAACCGTCGGAAACCGACCGGGAGATTCTGCAAGACAAATCATTGGATTACCGTGTACTGAACTTGTCGGTCAATACGTTCAATGAAAACAATACGGCCTACTGGCACAAGAGTATCGGTGGATATCATGCCGCCAAGCTTCGTCGTTACCAGGAAATGATTGACGAGCACATTCAGGGTGAGATTACAGCTTTGTTCAAGACTCTGCCGGCTGTAAATGCCGATTTGAGTCAGGTAGGCGATACGCTGACACCGGTGCTGAACATGCTGAACACGCGTTATTTCATCATCCCGTTGCAGCAGGGCAAGACCATTCCGGTATTCAATCCGCATGCATTGGGCAATGCCTGGTTTGTAGAACAGGTACAATATGTAAACAACGCCAATGAGGAGATAGATGCATTGCATCACGTTAATCCGGGCAAGGTGGCGGTCGTTGACAAGAAGTTCCAAGGTGAAGTGAAGGCTTCTGCCGGGGCAGACAGCTTGAGCTCCATTGTCTTGACAAATTATGAGCCGAATGCCTTGAAATATGAAGTCAATTCACCGAAAGGAGGAACCGTGGTCTTTGCCGAAATCTATTATCCGGGCTGGCGTTCGTTCATTGATGGAAAAGAGGTACCTCATGGCCGTGCAGATTACATTCTGCGTGCGATGAACGTACCGGCTGGCAAGCATGTGGTAGAATTTACGTTCGACCCGAAATCACTGCATGTGACGGAAATGATTGCTTTCGTAGCACTGGGAATTCTGTTGTTGGCCATCGTCGTAGCTGTGGTATTGGCTTGGAGAAAGCCGGAAAAAGAATAATGGGTAATTACCTTTGAGAAGATAAAACGTCCTGTGGAAGATGCTTATGCATTGGAAACAGGACGTTTCTTGTTTTTCAGTGCCCGGATGACGAACCATGCATGGCGCATGACGGTAGATACCACCCCATAATGCTTGCACATGATGTGGAAGCGTTCTTTCAGGGATGCCTTATGGTTGCGGGTGGTCATTCCTTCATTCAGGTAATCAATAAGTATCAGATGAGTGTGATGGAGCACCTTGCTTTTTTTCATGACTCGGATGCACCAGTCAAAGTCGGCCGAGAAACGATAGTGCAGGTCGTAGGGTTCTACCAGGTCACGACGGGCAAAGAAGGCCTGATGGCAGACCAGCATACCTTCCTTGAAACTCTTCCAGTTCAGGTCTTCGGGGGGGCTGAGACGGCGCATGTGCAGGAAGTGTCCTTCTTCGTCCACGATGGCCGTGTCGCCATATAGCACATCCGGCAGGGTCGATTCCGTAAGAGAATGTACCATGAGCTGGAGGGTATCGTCTTCGTGCAGTTCATCGCCGGCATTCAGGAAACAGAGGTAATCACCGGTAGCCAGCTTGATACCTTTGTTCATGGCGTCATACAGTCCTTTGTCCGGTTCGCTCACCACTGTGTGTATGTGTTCCTTGTACTGGTCGACAATCTGTAGCGTGCGGTCTTTCGAACCTCCGTCTACGATGATGTATTCTACATTCTTGTACGTCTGGGTGATGACGCTTTGAATGGTATCTTCCAATACGGCTCCGGCATTGTAAGTGACGGTAATAATAGAGAACTTAGGATGTAAGTGGTGAAAATTATGCATTTTTTCCGGTAATGTGATTGTATATTTGAATGTACTGGCTGGCGATAGTGCTTTCTGAATAAGTGGTCACCGCTTTGCGATGAGCCTCAGAACTCAGGGTCTCATAGTCGCCTTCGGTGAGGGTCCAGCAGATGCCATTGGCCAAATCTTCAGCCGATTTGTATTGAGCTACATAGCCATTGTGGAGGTGGTCAATCATTTGTGGGATACCGCCTACATTGAATCCTACACAAGGAATACCGCAGGCCATTGCTTCTACAATGGTGTTGGGCAGATTGTCTTGCAAGGAAGGAGTCACGTAAAGGTCGACGGCATTGTAGATATCCACCAGTTCTTTTTCGTTGCTGACATAGTTCATCGGGTAGATGGGGAAGGGGAAGAGTGACTTGCACTGTTCGGCCTGGCTTCCCAGCACCACTACGCCTAATTGCTGACTGAGTTCCGGTTCCTGCTGGGCCAGCAACTTGCAGGCTTCTATCAGGTAGTCGATGCCTTTTCGCTTGTCGGTGATTTTCATTGAACCGAATAGCAGCAGTTTTTTGTCGACAGGAAGATGCAATTTCTCGCGGGCAAACTTTTTGGCCCGTGGTTTGAACAGATTGGTGTTGATGGCATTGGGAATATTGGTGATGTTATGTCCCTGAAGCAGGGCACTTTTACGGGCCATGGCTTCCAACCATCGGCTGCAGGCGATGAACGTGATAGGTGCCGTAGCATAGAGCTTTTGTTTCTTGTGAAAAGTCTTTTCCGATAAATCATGGTGATGAGGCTTCAACAAGAGCGGGCAGTCATGACATTCCGTGGTGTATTTCTCACATTCTCCTGAATAGTGGCAAATGCCGGTAAAAGGCCACATGTCGTGTAGCGTCCATACCACGGGCTTTCCAGAAGCAAGAATACGCTGTATGTCTTTCAGTGAGAGCATCCCCTGATTAATCCAGTGCAGGTGGATGACATCGGCCTGGCGAAACTCGGGTAAGGACGTGATGTCGGTACCCGTATTGGCGATGTCGACAGCGAACAGGTTGTGGCGCTTGAATCCGTTGGCTGCCCAGATGACGATACGTTCCCAGGTGAACTGCCAGATTCTACGCCATGATTTCTTGAGTGAGACGACAGTTACTTGGTCAGTCTGTTTGTTGCGGACCAACATCTTGGCTTTTATTCCGTTGTTTTTCAAGGCTTCCATCAGCCGGTTGGCGGCAATGGCAGCACCTCCTATACGTTCAGCTGTATTGATGATAAGTACTCTCATGGCGTGTCGTTCAAGTTTTCTGCAAAGTTAGGAGTTTTTTGTACTTATGTGCAACAGTCTTTCGGCAATTTCCTTACTGAATAGGGCCAAATTGAAACGTTCTTCTCCTAATTTTCGGGCATTCCGTCCCATTTGTTCCGCTTCTTGCGGATGGGTATGCAGGTAACGGATGGCTTTTACCCAGCCTTCCACATCTCCATATTCTACCGCAATGCCGATTCCTTCTTTTTCAATGTCAATCTCGAAATTGGGATTTTTCGAGCAGATAACCGGGATGCCCAGTGCGTATGCTTCTACTAAGGTGGTGAGCCCTACGGTATAAGGAAAGTCCAGACAGCAGATGACAATGGCTTTTTTCCGGGCCACCTTCTTTGCCAGCTCGTAGGGGATGACTCCTTCGGTATAATGAATATGGATGTTGTCGGTCAGTGTCAGGCTGTCGGCTATTTGTTTATAGTTGAGGTTTCCACATGTCTCGGCAATGAACACTTCCAGATTTTCTTCCGTCTGTGAGAAGGCTTCCAGCATGGTTCTCAGGTCGCGGTTTTCTTTTCCGGTCGAGATGTAGCCTTCCCGTGGTTGTGGAGGCAGTTCCTTCAACAGGTGGTCGTAGAAAGCCAAATCGGGTCCCCAATGAATCAGTTCCAGTTTGTGTTCCGGTACTTTGTGGGTGGCGATGGAGTCCTGAATCAGCTTCCGGCTGAAGAGAAACATGTGGTCAATACCTCGGTAGAAGAAACGGGAGATAGCTTCTTTCAGTCGGTTGGGCGATTTGCGCAGGGCCGTGTGATGCCATATCACAATGGGTTTCCGATACAGGCCGAGGGCTCGTAAGAAGATAACCAGTTCCAAACCCCGGAAAGAGGTGCCGTAAAGCACCTCATATTTCTCTTTGCAGAAAAGAATTTCTTTTGTAGCATAGAGCATCAGTTTCCATCGGCAGGAGAAGGCTTTGTAACGATGCATTACCGACTGGATACCGTAGTTTTCCAGCAAAGGCAAGCCATACAGAATGTGTCCGGGAAAGCGGAAGTCTTTCCATTCTTCATAACTTTCCCGTGTGAGACGGGTGTGATAGAAATAAATATTGAGTTTTGGATTCATGTCTCAGGAATTAACGCCATTTGTTACGTCCTAACCATTTATTGATGCGGTTGAGCAATGCTTTTCCAATGTTTTTGAAATTCCCGTGGCATAGGTTCAAGTAGAGCTCTTCGAACGAGCGTCCGACTTTAATCCACGGATGCCCCCACGCCATGATGCGGAACATTCGGTTTTTATAGCCCACATTCTCAATCACGTAACGCGGGTGCTTCAGTGGAAAGTTCAGTTCATGGCGTTGCATGGTAAAAATGCGGCGATATCCTCTTGGAAGCAAGTCGTTGCTTCCGCCAAAGTGAGTGGAACCGGCGGTGGCTCCCAAGTTATTAATCATGTTCTTGGCCGGGACAATGCTCAGGCCGGAATTAAAGAAGATGGCTGCATGAAAGATTGTTTCATAATAAGCTTTCCCACTTTCCCGATGGTGACGGCAAAACTCGATAAATTCTTTCTGGTATTTCCGTTCTTTGATATATTCTTCCAGTTGTCGCAGGTTGAAAGCATCATCCAGGAAACTATAGTGTTCATCCCATTGGTCGATGACACGACGCCAGCTGGCCCATCCTGAGATAGAAAAAGTCGTAGCAAAGAAATAATCGTACGGCATATCTTTACTGATTTCATCGTAGTTTATTCCCGTAATCATACTGATACGTGTGTCATGCTCATATTTGTCCAGCAGTTCTTTGCAGAATGGGAAAAAGGAGAGTGAAGGAATGTCATCGTCTTCAAGTACAATGCATTTCTCGACAATGGAAAAGGCCCATTTTTGGGAAAGATATTCAGATGGGTCACAACCAAAATTCTTTTCCTGGTACCATTGATGCACTTCACATTCCCAGTCTATTTCATTGACTATCTTTCGACAAGCCAAAATGCCGGGCATATCTTTTTCTCCTCTTGGACCATCCTGATAGAGGAACAGCTTGGAAGGACGGGCCTTTTTAACTTGTTCGAATACGGCAGACAGAGGTTCAGGGCGGTTGAAAAACAGAATCAATACGGCCACATCAACAAGGGCCGGATTGCTATGTATGGGTTTATTTGTTGTTTCCATGATTTATAAGTTCCGGATGTACATAAATGGCATGTATCTTGCGTTTATCCTCTGGCGGGATTTCCATATAATTCTTGTAGAGGTCTTTTAGGTAGGCGTCTGGGTTGTGCGGAGCCGGAAATTCTTTTCCTTCAAAGGTCATGCGGCCCAGCGGGAAAATGGAGTCTTTGCGGTGCATGATGCCATATCCGTTGTTGATAAGGATATTGGACATATAAGTACCTTTCGGATAAAGAAGGTTGAGCAGTCCCCAGAGAGTCCGGTAGAGACCGTATTTGGCATGAAACCAGAAATATTCGGCAAAGGCACGCAGGGAATAATAGTGTGCCTTGTGCAGGATGGAGTAGCTGGTAGAAATGCCTTTGGTCAGTTTTTTTACCCATGCCTTCGGTACGCTGGGATAATCGATAAAGGGGAAAATGTCAATGTACAGTCCCTTCTGGTAGGGGGCCTGCATGTTGTCTCCGCTTTCGATGTACAGCGAGTTCAGGTCACGTACCTTGACAATCGGTTCCTTGTGGGTAGGGTCGCTTTCCGAAGTCTGCAGGAAAAGTCCTTCGCGCAGTTCCTGAGGGGCTACGCGGATAAACTGTTTCAGCCCTTCCAAAGTCATGGCGATGTCAATGTCATCATCCCAGGGGATGAATCCTCCGTGACGGATGCCGCCCAGCAGGCTGCCGCCGTCGAGCCAGTAGTCGATTTGGTGCTTCCGGCAGATGCGGTCTACTTCTTCCAGGATGGAGAGCTGCTTCAACTGGCACTCTCTCAGGTTTTGCTTTACATATTCAGTCAGGAACGGATTGTTCATAATGTCTCCCGTTTTACGTCAATCACTTGTCCGGTATAGTCGGAGGCTAAGGTTCTCAGGGTGGCTTCGGCCACTTTCTCTGCCGATAGCAGGGTGTCTTCCGGTTCGATGCCGAAGTTGTGTACCCGCATTGGGGTCTTGGTCCGTTCCGGGTTGATGCAGTTGATATGGATACCAAAGCCTTCCCATTCTTGGGCAATGGCCTGTACAAAGTTCACAATGGCCGCTTTCGTCGACGAATAGATGCTGTAGAAAGCCCGTCCACGGGTATAAGAACTGGACGTGAAGAAAATCAACTGTCCCTTGGTTTCTTTCAGGTAGGGGAAGGCTTCCAAGGCCACGTTGACTGTACCCATGTAGTTGGTCTGTACGGCCGACTGGATGGTCTCGTAAGAGGTGGAAATCAACGGTTCTTTGTTGAGCACACCGGCCGTATTGACTACGAAGTCGATGCGTTTCTCTTTCTGGTAGACCGATTCCAAGGCTTCCTTCACTGCCTGTCGGTTACCTACATCCGTATGGTTGAGGCTACGGGAGAAGCAGTACACCTTTCCGCCTTTTTCCTGCAGCATGCGGGCGGTCTCAGCGCCGATGCCGTAGCTTCCTCCGAAGATGACAGCCACTTTGTCGCGGAAAGTTTCTTCCTGAATCGGTTCGTGGTTCAGCTCACTTTTCCGGAGCTGGAAGAACTTGTCGAGCAGATACGTATCCTCCTTGTAGGTCAGCTTCATGTTGCTTTCTTCTCCTTGCACCACATAGATGGGTACTTCCGGCAGGTATTTCTTTACCACCCCACAGTCGTCCGTTACTTTGAAGTTCGGGTCTTTCAGGGCAATCTGATAGGCCTTCCGGATGGTGTCGATGGCAAAAGCCTGCGGAGTTTGTCCGCGTCGCAGTCGGGAACGGTCCGGAATCTGGCAGATGAAATCGTCTTCCACTTCGATGATGGTATCGGCAGAAGGCAGGGCCACGTCAATCGCCTCGTATTTGTCGAGCGCTTCAATCACATCGTTAATGATACGTTGGCTGATGAGCGGGCGTACAGCGTCATGAAAAATCAGGTTGACATCACTGCCGGCGTAGGCTTCAATGGCAGAAAGGCTGGAATCGTACCGCTCTTTTCCCCCTTTGAGGATTTTCTTGATTTTCTTCCATCCGTTTTTGATGACGATGTTCTCAAATTCAGAGATATAGAACGGGTTGGAGACGATGGCAATCTCGTCGATGTGGGGATTGCGCTCAAAAGCGTCTACCGTATGTTCTACGACCATCTTTCCGGCCACCTTGAAGAATTGTTTAGGAGTGGAAAGTCCCAGTCGGCTTCCTACTCCTCCGGCTAATATGACTGCAATGTTCTTTTTCATGCGTTTTTATGGGCGATAAGTTGTGACAAAAATACGAAATCTTGCTCACCTCTCCAATTTAAAGGTAAAAATAAGTATTCCCGTAAGCCCGTATCATCGGGTAACAGAAACTTCTTACGTAGCTGATCAGTCCTTTCTGTTGCGGATAGAAGTAAATCAAGTGTTTGAACCGCATGCAGAGCAGGCACAGACGGCAGAGGCTGATTGGATCTTTTTTCAGCAAGAGGCCGCTGAGTTGATGGGCCAAGGCGTGCTTGTCCTTGCTGGTATGTCGGTGGATGTAGCCGTAGAAAAACTGCCAGGTGGTCAGTTGTTGTTGCTCATGGAACTTCTGGAAACCATAGACATAGGGTTGCCAGGTCGGTTTCTTGACCAGATAGGCTGCATATTGCGCATTGAGCCGGTTGATGGCAGAGCCTTGGTGCGGACGATGCCAATTGAGCGGCTCGTTCACGTAGGCGATACCTTTTCCCAGTTGGGCGTTGATGCTCAGCCACCAGTCGTAGAGGATGTGCCCGTCCCATTCCGTAAAAATCTGTTGGATGAAGTCGCGGGTCAACAGCATGCTGTGTCCGGGGGTACTGTCATAAAACAGCAGGTATTCCAGGTTGTGGCGGGGAATGACCACTTTTTTCATCTCCCCCTTTTGATAAGTCGTATCGGTATGATAGCCCGAAATACAGAGGTCACATGTGCCGATGGCTTGTATCTGCTTGGCAATTTTCTCCGGGTACCAGATATCGTCTTGGTCGGCAATAGCGATGAAATCTCCGGTGGCCTTTTTCAGCGCACTTTCAAAGTTGCGGTTGAAGCCGAGGTTTTGCGGATGCTGTTCAATTCGGATAAAAGGATATTGTGCGGCATATTCTCGGGCGATGTCCAACGTATGGTCGGTAGACCCGTCGTCCTGAATAATCAGTTCGTGGATGGGATAAGTCTGGCAGACGATGCTATCCAACTGTGTTTTCAGGAAGCGTTCGCCGTTGTAGGAGCAGAGTACGATGGATACAGTTTTCATTTAGCTTTTCTTTTTGAGCAAGTAGTTCAGGCTTTCCTTGAAGGTGACGGAGCCACTGAGCCAGATAATGAGCGGATACAGTATTCCGGTAGAGAGGATTTTCAGGGTCACCAGCCAATAAATGTTTTCGATGGAACGGGTCAAGAAATAGACACCCCCCATAATCACGGCGGCGATGAGGCCGAACGAACAGACGTCTTTCACGGCATGGAAGAGGCTGAGTTTGATTTCCCGCCACACGAAATAGTGCCATACCAGCAGCCACCCCACGTTGATGGCGATATATACTAAAATCATGCGATGGATGCCATAAGGATAGAGCAGGTACATCACCACGAGCTGGCTGGTACCTTGCGCAATGGTGTTCCACATGAAGAGGTTGGATTTTCCCTTGCTGATGAGCAGGTTGGTGTACAGATTGGTCACTGGCAGGAAGGCACCCCCTATGGCCAACAGTTGCAGGATGTGGGCACTGGGCAGCCATTTGCTGCCGATGGTCAGGGTGATCATCTCCGGGGCGATGAGGGACAGCCCCAGCATCACCGGGAAAGAGATGAAGGCCGTAAAGCGGAGCATCTTGCGGAACACACGGCACTGGCGCTCAGGGTCGTCGGCCACCTGGCGCAATACGGGGAGGGCCACACTGCTCACCATACCCGTAATCAGGGAGTGCCCCATCAGGTTCCATTTGTTGGCCTGGTTGAATTGTCCTACTTCCCGTTCGGAATAATAACGTCCCAGGATGATGGAGAATAGGTTGTTGTTGATGTGATTGAAAATGTTGGTCAGCAGGAGTTTGCTGCTGAAGCCGACCATGCTTCTCAGGGGACTGAAATCAAAATGGAATGTCGGTCGCCAGGGGGAGAAATACAGGTAGCACAGGTTGATGACCGCCACGTAGACAATGCTTTGCGTGGCAATTCCCCAGTAAGAATAGCCCAGCAGGGCCATGGTTACACCGGTGGTACCGGATACCAGCAGGGCAATGATGCTCGACAAGGCTTTCTGCTTGACCATCAGGTTGCGGAAGAGATAGGCACTATGTGGAATCCCCAAGCTGGCAATGAAGAAGCCCAGGAACGAGTAACGCGCCAAGGGAACCAGTGCGTCATTATGGTAGAAATCGGCGATAAGCGGGGCACATCCGGCCAGAATCAGGTAGAGGGTCAGGCTCAGCCCGCTACAGAACCAGAATACCGCGTTGTAATCCTGATGGGTGATTTCTTTCTTGTTGACCAAGGCCGCGGTGAATCCGCTTTCCTGCAAAGAGCCGGCAATCAGGGAGAAAATACTCAGCATGCCCACCATTCCGTAGTCGCTGTCATTCAGAATGCGGGCTGTCACGATGCCGAAGGCCAGGTTCAGTACCTGCATGGCTCCGTTGTTGATACCTCCCCAAAGCAATCCTTTGGCGGTTTTTTCTTTTAAAGAGTGTTCGGGCATGCTCGTTTTTAGATGTAATGGAACAAACCACGCAGACCTCCATGGGTGGGCCAAGGAAATCTGCGTGTGTCTGTCAGTATATAAAATAAAGTGGGAGAAGCGGGATTATTTCACCTCACTTCCCGGTTTTACTTCGTTCAAAGTGGTTGTTACGGACAAAGAGCCGTCGAAGTTTTCTGCGCTGAGAATCATACCTTCGCTTACCAGTCCGTTTTTGAACTGACGTGGAGCCAGGTTGGCAATGAACAGTACCTGCTTGCCTACCAGCTCTTCCGGTTTGTAGTGCTGGGCAATTCCGCTGACGATGGTACGGTTTTCCAGTCCGTCGGCAATCTTGAATTTCAGCAGCTTCTTCATCTTGGGCACATTTTCACATTCCAGTACCGTACCTACACGGATATCCAGCTTTTCAAATTCTTCAAACGCAATAGTCGGTTTGATGGGGTTGGCCTTATAGTTGGCAGCCTCGTTGGCTTTCTTGGTAGCCAGCAGTTTGTCCACCTGTGCCTGAATTACGTCATCTTCAATCTTTTCGAACAACAGTTCCGGCTTGTTCAATTGATGGCCTTCTGCCAGTAAGTCGGTACGTCCCAGTTGTTCCCAGTCGAAGCTTTCTAGGTTCAGCATCTTGCGCAGTTTTTCAGAGCTGAACGGCAGGAACGGTTCAAAAGCGATAGACAGGTTGGCAACCAGTTGCAGGGCAATGTTCAGGATAGTTGCTACACGTCCCATGTCGGTCTTGGCCAGTTTCCAAGGTTCGGTATCGGCCAGGTATTTGTTTCCGATGCGGGCCAGGTTCATGGCTTCCTTCTGTGCATCGCGGAACTTGAACACGTTCAGCAGTTTTTCTACTTCTGCTTTGACGTCGGCAAATTCTTTCAGGGTTTCACGGTCGTAGTCGTTCAATTCGCCGCAAACCGGCACTTTTCCATCAAAATATTTGTGTGTCAGCACCATCGCACGGTTCACGAAGTTTCCGTATACTGCTACTAGTTCGTTGTTGTTACGAGCCTGGAAATCTTTCCAAGTGAAGTCGTTGTCTTTGGTTTCCGGAGCGTTGGCAGTCAGTACGTAACGCAACACATCCTGTTTGCCCGGGAAGTCTTGCAGGTATTCGTGTAACCATACGGCCCAGTTGCGGGAAGTAGAAATCTTGTCGCCTTCCAGGTTCAGGAACTCGTTGGCCGGTACGTTGTCCGGAAGAATGTAGCTTCCTTCAGCTTTCAGCATGGCTGGGAACACGATGCAGTGGAACACGATGTTGTCTTTTCCGATGAAATGAATCAGGCGGGTTTCAGGGTCTTTCCACCATTTTTCCCATGAGTCAGGTAGCAGTTCCTTGGTGTTGGAGATGTAGCCGATAGGCGCATCGAACCATACATAGAGCACTTTGCCTTCTGCACCTTCCACCGGTACCGGAATACCCCAGTCGAGGTCACGGCTTACGGCACGTGGCTGAAGTCCCATGTCCAGCCAGCTCTTACACTGTCCGTACACGTTCGGACGCCATTCCTTGTGGTCTTCCAGAATCCACTTGCGCAGCCATCCTTCGTGTTTGTCCAACGGCAGGTACCAGTGTTTGGTTTCCTTCATGACCGGCTGGCTTCCGCTGATGGCACTCTTCGGGTTGATCAGTTCCGTAGGTGACAGGGTGCTACCGCATTTCTCGCACTGGTCACCGTAGGCGCCCTGTGCATGGCAGCGTGGACATTCTCCCGTGATATAACGGTCGGCTAGGAAGGTATGTGCTTCCTCGTCGTAATACTGCATGGACGTTTTTTCGATGAACTCATGCTTGTCGTATAGTTTACGGAAGAAATCAGAAGCCATTTGGTGATGAGTCGGAGAAGAAGTACGTCCGTACACATCGAATGAGATACCAAATTCCTTGAAAGAATCCTTGATGAGAGTGTGGTAGCGGTCCACAATATCCTGTGGAGTGACGCCTTCCTTCTTGGCACGGATGGTGATGGGCACTCCGTGTTCGTCAGAACCACCAATGAAGAGTACATCCTCTTTTTTCAGGCGCAGATAGCGCACATAAATATCGGCCGGTACGTAGACACCTGCCAGATGGCCGATATGGACCGGGCCGTTGGCATAGGGCAGTGCCGATGTCACGGTCGTCCGTTTGAATTTCTTTTCCATATACGTATATAGTTTATTTTTAAGTTGCAACCTTACGGGGTGCAAAGATAATGAAAGCCGGGCGCAGAGGCAAATAGAAAACAGAGTTTTTCAATTTGGCTATGCTGAGCCACTTCCTGCTCTTATTGGTGAATTAGGATGCTTGTGGTTGTTAGAATAAGCAGAGGCCGTCTCAAGATAACCCTTGAGGCGGCCTCTGTGATAGAATATCAGTCTCTTATCGTTTTAGATTTGGATTCTTTTCGACTTCTTTCGGCGGATAATCCTGATAAATAGATTTTTCATCGTTCCAAGCTGCTGTTACGGACATATTTTCTTTAAGTACAAGATCTTCTTGTAGGGTGTAAGTAAATGCTTTGCCTTCTTTATCCATACTGGAAGTTACCGTTCCTTTAGGAACCAGTACTAAGGTTTGTGCACCGGAACGATAGTCATAGTTTTCTTTCAAGCGGTTCATCCTGAACTCGTCTGAACGGCGGGTAACCATGGCTAAAACATATCCACCTACTTCATATCCATGTTCCTGATAAGCTGCATCTGCCAATTGCTCTGCACTCATATTGTCTACTTCTGTTACTTTGCTGGCATCAGAATAAGCACGTTGACGAACTTGTTTAAGCGCATTTTTTGCTTCTGTAAGATCCATATTTGCTCGTGCAGCAGATTCTGCATACCATAAAAGCACTTCTGAATAACGGATGAGCTGATGGCGCTTGTTGATACACATTCCACCCCAGAATGGTTGAGTATAATCATAAGGAGCTGCGGCGGGTCCGTCATTTACCGTAAAGGCTACATACATGGGTCGGTAATCACTTACTACAGCGTTGGTCCCATCGTAAGGTTTGCCATCTTGAGTAGCCCACCAATCTACCAATGTACCGTTAGAGGTACGTAACTGTTTGGCAAATACGGCATCCTTGCGCGGTCCTTCAGGATAGTTGGTCCAGAATTTGCGTTCAGGAATGAAGTCTCCCCATCCTTGCAAGCTGTTTAACTGGTGACAAGAGGAGAATTGTGAGTCGTATTCGCTCCATCCACCTGTCGTTGAATTATAATCTATGCCTAAGATTGTTTCATGATGGTGGTTGTTTCCGTATGAATAAACTTCTTTCCAGTCACTTAATAATCCGTGATCGTAAGTACCATTTGCTACTCCGTCAATAACTTCCTTAGCTTTCTGGGCTGCTTTTTGATAGTATTCTGTCTTGTTCAACGGATAGCCTGCCATAGACATATATACAGCTGCCAGGGTTGATTTTACAGCCTGTTGTGAAACGTATAGGTTTTGTCCGTCAATAGCTTGTGGGCTTTGAGTATACTTGGCAGGTAAATTACATTTCTCTGCATTGTCCAAATCCTCAATGATTTGTTTGTAGACATCTTCTACAGATGTGAGAGGAGTCGTATTGTTATCCGGTTCATTATGCAGGTTGATTGGAAGTGGTCCAAATAATCTTACCAATGTGTAGTAAGCATATGCACGCCAGTAGTAGGCTTGTCCCATAGCTATATTCAAGTTTTCTTGAGATATTCCTGATTGAGGTGCATTATCGATAATGTCGTTTGCTACTAAAATAATATGATACATTCTCTTCCATCCATCTTCCAGTCCTTTCGTATCTGTAGGCGATTCGAAAGCATCTGCCGACAGATAAGCGGCTTTGTTAGATCCAGTAGTCGATGTGACGTCATCACCCTGACAATATGAAATCATCGGATTGGAGTTACATTGATATGCTTGTACTTTTGCATACAGCGCATATACGGCCATATCTACTTCGTTTTGATTGGTGTAGAAGGATTCAGGAGTTAATCTACCTTTAGGGTCTTCTGTCAAGAAATCACTGCAAGAAGAAGCTAAAAACATGGATGCTGCCATCAAGCATCCTGATAATATCTTATTTTTCATAATATTCAATCATTTAAAAGTTCATACGTAAACCAAATGTAAAGGTTCTCGGAGTAGGATAAGTTCCTGTATCAATACCGGCGGCACGATCACCATAGTCGCTGGAGAATGAATAGCTGGCTGGGTTGGAACCTTTATAACCTGTTATGGTGAATAGGTTCTGAACGCTGAAACTCAATCGCAGATCTGCGAACTTAGTCATTGATTTAGGAAAATCATAAGCTAAAGTGATATTCTCACAACGGAAATAGTCTGCATTTTCTACCCATTTGGATGAGTTACCAATGTATTGGTTGTTTTCAACTCTTGGGTCTGGCATTGTAGTTCCTATTTGGCTTAAGAAATCTGCATCTGTAAACATACGTGAGTTGCCAATCATGGAATTCATGGAGAAGCGGAGCGCATTTAAGCGTTGTACTCCAAATGCGGCATTAAAGAATGCATTCAGGCTCCAGTTCTTATAGCGTAGAGAATTGTTCCATCCTAAGGTGAAGTCGGGAGTTGATTTTCCTAATACCACACGGTCGTCTGTGCTTGGGTTACGTGTGATATCTCCATTGGCGGTATAATATGTGTCATAGCCATCTTTGTCAATACCGGCCCATCTGTAACCAAATAAGGTACCGATAGGTTCTCCTTCTTTAATAATAGTACAGTCTGTAATGATAGACTGGAATGAACCACCATAAATAATAGGCTCTTGGGCGGTCAGTTTTTTTACTTCGTTTTTCAGGTAAGTTCCGTTGATTGTGGTTGACCAACTGAAATCTTTATGATCAATCAGATTCGCTGTAAGAGTTATATCTATACCTTGATTTGCGACTTTACCGGCATTGATTAGATAAGAACTACCTCCAAGATAATCGGCTACTTTTGTGGTAAGTAAAGCGTCAGATGTCTGTTTGTTGAAATAGTCCAAACTGAGATCAATCTTACCATGTAAAAAGCTTAAGTCTATACCGAAGTCGAACTGTTTAGTCTTTTCCCACTTGATATCTGGGGTTGCCAATGTATTTGCCCAATAACCAGTTGTTCCGGTGTTGGTACCAAAGTAAGTAGAAGTTGTGCTTAAAAGTCCTAATGTAGAATAAGGATCTATATCCTGATTACCAATTACTCCGTAGCTGGCACGAATCTTTAAATTACTAATGACATCTTGTACGTTGGCCATGAATTTTTCATTAGAAACGGTCCAAGCTGCGGCGATAGACGGGAAATAGCCCCACTTGTTTTTAGAAAAGCGGCTTGATCCATCAGCACGGAATGTACCAGTCAGTAAATATCTATTGTCAAAGTTATACATCACGCGACCTACGCCTGACAATAGTGCCCATGCAGAATAACTGTTGCTTGCATCACGTTTAGACGCATTCTGTATATTCCACCATCCTACAGATTCAACCTGAATGTTTTGGCCTGTAATATCCATATAGCGGTTTTCACTTTTGGTTGCTTCCCAAACTACGGTAGCAGTCAGGTTATGTTTGTCATTCCAAGTATTGATGTAGGTCAGATTGTTAGAGGTCTGTAACATCATGCGTTGCGTGTTGGCATTACTCATGCTGTTATTGTTGTGGTCAATACCTGTGGCTTTAGGACTAAATCCATACGTGGTAAAGTTATAATAGTCAAGGCCATTGGTTGATGTGAAAGTTAGTCCTTTAGCTATATTGAACTTGAGATCAATACGACCGTTCAATACATCTTTACGCCGTTCGTTGTCACCTCCTGCAAGTGCACCGTAGGCATTTTCCTGAATTGTACAGTAGGGGTCATTATTATAATTCCCGTTTTCATCTTTCATGGTCATTGTGGGAGAAGAGTTGAATGCAATCCATAGTGGATTGTATCCAGACATTTCCAGTCCTCCGATACCTTTGCTGATACCGCGGGATGCATTGACATCCAAGGTGACATCCAGCCATTTCTTAATAGAAGCTTTAACATTGGCTTTGGCGGAGTATCTCTCGTAACTGCTCTTTTCTAGGATACCATCATTCTTCATGTAGTTAGCAGATATGTATGTTTGCATATCTTCTTTTCCTTTAGACAGGACCAGTTTATAGTTTTGGGTTACTCCGGTACGGAACATTACATCTGTCCAATCGATACCTGGATTGGTTCCATTCAAATAATCTTGTATTTCTACTTGATTTACTCCGGCATAATCTACCAAGGCCTGTGCGTAGCTTTTAGTATCCATCATTTTGGGCAATCTGGTGGCGTTAGATACGCCTACTGTGGCATCAAAGGTGATGGAGCTTTGTCCTTTGACACCTGATTTTGTTGTGATTATGACAACTCCATTGGCTCCACGTGAACCGTAAATAGCAGTAGAAGAAGCATCTTTTAAAACTTGCATGCTTTGAATATCTTCTGGATTTATGCCTTCCAATCCGGATTCACGTACAATACCATCTACTACGTACAAAGGATCGTTACTTTTGTTGATTGAGTTCGTTCCACGAACACGAATCTTTACAGAACCTCCTGGAATACCGTCGCTCACTACATTTACTCCCGACATACGTCCTTGAAGTGCATCACTCGCTTGAGTAATAGGTTGATCTCTAAAAGCTTTATTGTCCATTACAGATACGGATCCTGCTAAATCTGCTTTTTTAACAGCTCCATAGCCGATAACCACTACTTCGTCTAATGTTTCTGTATCTTCATGTAGGGTTATATTAAAAGAGGTTTGACTATTGACTTTAATCTCTTGTTCCTTGTAACCGATATAGGATATGACTAAGGTTGAATTTGGAGATACATTTAAGGTGAACTTTCCATCCAAATCGGTGACGGTACCGTTTGATGTCCCTTTTTCCAAGATGTTCACTCCAATTAAAGGTTCTCCGGTGGAGTCGACAATACGTCCGGAAATCTGATGATTGTTCTGTACGACTTCAAATCTGTTGGAGATTGGGTTTGAATAAGCAACTGAAGTGTTGCTAATAGCGAGCACCAGACTTAGTGCCATAGGAATAGAACAAAGGAAATGTTTATTCCTATGAAATTCATACATGTTGTTCATAAATAGAAGAGTTAATTTAAAAGGTTAACATATCAACTGGCTACAAATGTAATAATATAAATATTTGTGGCAAAATTATATGAAGTTTTTTTGTGAGGATATGTAGATTGTATGAATTTATCGGCAGGTAGCGTCCTTTTAAAGAAATGTTTGAAGGAAAATAGCTGTTCGGCTTTGATTTTTTTATGTTTCCCATAAGCAAACCGTACGTTTCCCTATTGGAAACCGTATGTTTCCGCCACGGGAAACGTACGGTTTTGGGACGGAAAATAAAAAGATGTCCTGTTACTTCCCCAAAAAGAATGGGACGGTTTATGAATATCTCGTTTGTGAGGATTGGTTTTATTTATTTGTTTGACTTGAACTTAATACCTTAATAGATATTTTTAAGACTTAAAAATCAGGAGTCAAGGGCTTGAATAAGAAGAAAAATACATATTTTTGTGTTTGAATTTAAATTCCTTAAATAAATAGTGTGGGAAAATCTCTGCATTTTTATTTGCTCTTAGTTTGAAGTACCTTAAATTTATAATGCTTTTAGATTGAATTATGAATAGATTGTTTTTATGGTGTCTGCTGAGTTCCTTTATTTTTGTCACAGACAATTTATTCGCACAACATCCAATGAATCTTGTTCCAGCTCCCGTGCAGGTGGAAGAGGGGAGTGGTTTCTTTCAGATTACGGAAGAGACGGTTATTTCTGTGGAAAATGAGGAACAGGAAAGTCTTGCTTCTGATTTTGCTGATTTGTTTACGGTTTCAGCAGGATTTACTCCTCGCGTAGAGATTGGGGCTGCAAATGCGGCAATCTCATTGGTTACCGACCGGAATCTGAAGAAGGAGGCTTACCGGCTGAAGGTGACAAAGAGTGGTATACGGATAGATGCGTCTGAACCCAGTGGTTTCTTTTATGCTTTTCAGACGTTGAGGCTGTTGTTGCCTTCGGACATAGAAGGAACAGCTTTGGCGAATCAGGAATGGAAGGTACCAGCTGTCAATATGAAGGATGAACCGCGTTTTGGTTATCGGAGCATGATGCTGGATGTGGCACGGTGTTTTATTCCGAAAGAGGAGGTCTTGCGTATTGTGGACTGTATGGCAATGTTGAAGCTGAATACGTTGCATCTGCATTTGTCGGATGATACGGGGTGGAGATTGGAAATCAAGAAATATCCCCGGCTGACGCAGGTTGGTGCGTGGAGAGTGGACAGGGGAAACTTGCCGTTTTATGCCCGTTTGAATCAGCAAGAGGGAGAAAAGGCCACATTGGGTGGATTTTATACGCAGGACGATATGGCGGAGATTGTGGCGTATGCCATGGACCGTCGGATTACGGTAATTCCGGAAATTGATGTGCCGGCCCATTCGTGTGCGGCACTGGCTGCTTATCCGGAGCTGGCGTGTCCAGTGGTGAAAGATAAGATTACGGTTCTGCCCGGATTGGGAGGGCGTAATCCGGAGATGATTTATTGTGCCGGGAATGAAAAGGTCTTTACGTTCTTGCAGGATGTGATTGATGAGTTGTTGCAGATATTTCCTTCTCCTTATATTAATATGGGAGGAGATGAGGCAACCAAAACTTATTGGCAAGGATGTCCGTTGTGTCAAAAGAGAATGCAGGAAGAACACTTGAAAGAAGTGGAGGATTTGCAAGGATATTTTATGGGACGATTGAATGATTATATCCGAAGCAAAGGACGTATTCTGATGGGTTGGGACGAACTGACCAACAGCCAGTTGCCTGAAGGAGCTGTCATTTTAGGTTGGCAGGGACTCGGTAATGCGGCATTGAAGGCAGCGGATAAAGGGCTTGACTTCGTGATGACGCCGGCTCGTATACTTTATTTAATTCGCTATCAGGGGCCTCAGTGGTTTGAACCGCTGACTTATTTCGGAAATAATACGATGCGGGGAATATATGATTATGAACCTGTGCAGACTGACTGGAAACTGGAGTATGAAAAACATTTACTGGGGGTTCAAGCTTCCATGTGGACGGAGTTTTGTTCTACTGCTGAGGATGTGACTTATATGATATTCCCTCGTCTGGCAGCATTGGCTGAGGTGGCATGGTCACCCAAGGGATCCAAAAACTGGGAGCACTTCCAGATGGGACTGGATAATTACCTGGCGCATTTGGAAAAGAAAGGAGTGGTTTATGCTAAGTCGATGTTTAATATTCAGCATACGGTGATGCCTGAGAACGGAAAACTGCGGGTAAAATTGGAATGTGAGCGTACGGATGTGAAAATACGCTATACGCTTGATGGAAAGGAACCAGACATGTATTCTCCTGTATATACGGAACCGTTAAGCTTGGAAAAGGGGACTACTTTGCGATGTGCCTCGTTTCGGGAAAGTATGAGGGCCGGAGAAATTCTGATACTGTCGTTGTCGGGCAATAAGGCAACGGGAAAACCTGTATTGGGTGAGAACCCAGGAGTTTTCTTGTTGACGAATGGCGTACGGGGAAGTCTGCGTCAGTCTGATTTTGAGTGGTGTACGTGGGATAACCTTTCGTCGGCCACTTTTACGGTAGACTTGCAAAAGGTGGAGCCTGTGCAGAAGGTAGTATTGGGGTGTCTGACGAATTATGGGATGGCAGTGCATAAGCCTAAATATCTGAAGGTGGAAATATCGGAAGATAATCACCGCTTTACCCAAGTAGGACAACGTGATTTCTCGGAAGAGGATATCTTCAGAAACGGGAACTATGTGGAGGATGTGACTTTTACTTTCGATAAGCGGAAGGCCCGCTACGTGCGGGTGACGGCAAAGGGATTGGGGGCCTGTCCTTCCTATCATTATATGCGGCCCGGACAGCCGGCACGTTATTATTTTGACGAAATACAAGTAGAATGATAATTATAAATTTTAAATTTGATAGAATGAAACATCTGATTGTATGTAGTGTGATGTGGCTGTGTGGATGGATGGTGGCTATGGCCCAAAGTGTTCCACAGGTGATTCCTGCGTTGCAGCAGTGGAAACCGGCTAAAGGTAAACTGGTGTTGCCGGAATCGGGCAAGGTAATCGTTTCTTCGGACGAGGAAGAAGCGTTAAGGCAAAGTGCCGAAATATTGGTACAGGACCTCAAGGAAATGTTCGGTTGGGATTACCGTGTGGTTACTGGTAAGAAGGAAAAGGGAGCGGTGTTCCTGACCTTGGGTAAACCGGATGAGACTTTGGGTGACGAAGGCTATCGAATGGATATCCGGAATGAGGTGACGATTGAAGCTCCGACTTCAAAGGGGGTGTTCTGGGGAACACGCACCTTGTTGCAGATGATTCACAATCAGTCGGAAGGGCTGATGAAGGGCCGTGCTACGGACTTTCCCTTGTATCCCAACCGGGGATTCATGATTGACGTGGCCCGCAAGTTCTTTACGATGGACTATTTGCGAGATTATGTGAAGATTCTTTCGTTCTATAAATTAGATGAACTGCAAGTTCACTTGAATGACAACGGGTTTGTGGAGTTCTTTGGGAATGACTGGAACAAGACGTATGCGGCTTTCCGTCTGGAAAGTGAGCGCTATCCAGGACTGACGGCAAAGGACGGATCTTATACCAAGGCGGAATTCCGGGATTTCCAGAAAATGGCGGCTACGTACGGAGTCAATGTGATTCCGGAGATTGATGTGCCGGCCCATTCTTTGGCTTTCACCCATTATAATCCCCGGTTGGCGGCGGATAATAAGGTATACGGAATGGACCATCTGGATTTGTATAAACAGGAAGTCTATGATTTTGTAGATTCTCTTTTCGATGAGTATTTGTCGGGAGAAGACCCGGTGTTTGTGGGGCCGGAAGTGCATATCGGAACGGATGAATATAATCAGAAAGAAGCAGAGCAGTTCCGTCATTTTACGAATCATTATATGGATTTTGTATCCAAGTATGGCAAGACTCCTCGTTTGTGGGGAAGTCTGAACGTGATGAAAGGAGAAACGCCTGTTGATTTGAAAGGGAAAGTGGTAAGTGCCTGGAATTATAATTGGATGGATGTGAATACCTGTCTGGAGGCGGGTGCAAAGGTAGTGAATCTTTGCGACGCACTGTTGTATTTGGTGCCGGGAGTGAACTACTATCATGATTTTCTGAACTGTCAGTGGCTGTACGAAAACTGGTGGCCGGAAATGATGCGGAAGGATGAACCGAAGGTGGAAAAGCGTCATCCCAACTTCTTGGGTGCCATGCTGGCCGTGTGGAACGACCGTGTGGGTAATGGCATCAGTGAGCAGGATGTGCATGCGCGTACTTTCCCAGCTTTACAGGTGGTTTGTGAAAAGACGTGGAAGGGGGAAAATGCAGCGAAGGTACCGTATGCCCAGTTTAAAGCCCTTTGCGAGTCTACTCCCGAGGCACCGGGTGTGAATTTGCTGGCGAAGGTGGCCCAACGTACCAGTTTGACGGAGACAGACAAAGAAGTGGTGCTTTCGGGAACGGATACGCTTACCACCTCGGTCGATGAAATCGGCTATCCTTATGCGGTAGAATTTGAGATTTGTCCAGACTCCGTTCCGAATGTAGATGCCATTCTCTTCAAAGGGCCTCATTCCGAATTTGTAGCCAACTGGCAGAGTACGGGCAAGTTTGCGTTCCGTCGGGATGGATATGAGTTTGTGTTTCATGCCTACCGTTTGCCTGCCGGCAAGTGGACAAAAGTGCGGGTAGAGGGGGACACAAAAGGTACCTCTTTATTCGTGGACGGACAGCTTCAGGAAAGGCTGGAGGGGCGTGTAAAAGAAGTGTATAATGAGAAATGGCAGCGGAAAGACCGTTTTTGGTATAAGGAAACTTTGATATTCCCCTTGAAGCAATTGGGAGATGTCCACATGGGATTTAAGGGAAAAGTGAAAAACTTAGTATGTATTCCACTCTAAAAATAGTATGATTCTATGGTGAAATTTTATCATTTTTTGCTCATTGTAGGACTGTTGGTTGGAGCTACAATGAACGTATGTGCACAAAGCAGATACGATAAGAACAAGTTGTATCAGGTATCGCCCTCCGGCGCTTTGAACAAAGCGTTGGGGTATGAGGCGGGCGCTTCGTCTGTCACATTGAAATCTTTGAGTCAGACCGATCAAGGGCAGCAATGGAACATTGAGGAGTTGTCGGGAAGTTTCCGGTTGGTAAACGTGTTTGACAATAAGGCTTTGCGTGCGGATGTAGACCACAAGGTGCTGGCTGTAGCAGAAGTCAATGGTAGTGATGAGGCCCAATTGTGGACTCTGCTGGAAGCTGGTAAGTTTGTACGTCTGGTACCGGCTAATACTCCTTCGTTGATGTTGGTGTGCCAAAATGGACGTTTGACATTGGCCGACCGGAAAAAGGTGGAGAAGACGGAGACTTCGTTGTTCCTGGTACAAGTGAGCCGTATGGTGATGCCGGAAGGTACGGGGATGGCGGCCCGCGAAAAGGTATATTGGGAGGATGAAACACGTTTTGAAGAAAATAAAGAAGTTGGTCATGCATCGTATATGCCGTATCCTTCTGAAAAGGATATGTTGAGTGACAAGGCTTTTTATGATCGTCCTTGGGAAGAGGTACATAATCCGGCTTATATGCTGTTGAACGGCACATGGGCTTTCCATTGGGTGTCTGAACCTTCTCAGCGTCCGCTGGATTTCTACAAAGAAGATTTTGATGTTTCCGGCTGGGACCGCATTCCGGTGCCGTCTAACTGGGAAATGCAGGGGTATGACCATCCGATTTATGCGAATGTAGAATATCCGCATGCCAATACGCCGCCTTATATTCAGGCTCGTAAAGGATTCAATGACGGGGGAAAGAATTACGGTATCAATCCGGTGGGTTCGTATGTACGTACCTTTAACTTGCCGGAAGGATGGAACGGAAAACGTACATTTATCCATTTTGGAGGTATTTACAGTGCGGCGTTTGTTTATTTGAACGGGAAATATGTAGGTTACTCACAGGGTTCCAACAATGTGGCAGAATTTGATTTGACCCAGTATTTGAAAGCAGGTGAGAACCGGCTGGCGGTACAAGTGTTTCGCTGGTGTGATGGTTCGTATCTGGAATGTCAGGATATGTTCCGCATGAGTGGTATTTTCCGGGATGTGTATCTGTATAATGTACCGAAGGTAAGTGTACGCGACCATTATATCACTTGTTTGTTGGATAAAGAGAAAAACTACGAAAGTGGTACCATGAACGTGAAACTGTCGTTGGACAACCGTGACAAGTTGAAGGGAACCAAGAACCTGCTGGTTCGCCTGCTGGATCCGGAAGGTCGTAAGGTGGCCGAATCGGAGGTGGCTGTGAAATATGCTCCTTCTTCTCCGGTGAGTGTGGCCAATGTGTCGTTCGATTTGTCGGGCTTGTCCTTGTGGACGGCAGAAACTCCTTCGTTATATACGGTACAGGTGATACAGCGTCAGGGCGGCAAAGACGAAATGGCGTTTTCTACGAAATATGGTTTCCGAAACATTGAAGTGAAAGGTTCCTTGTTGTACCTGAACGGGAAACGGGTGTTTTTCAAGGGAACGAACCGTCACGATACGCATCCGATGTATGGACGGGCGGTGACTACCGAATCGATGCTGTGGGATGTGCTGACCATGAAGCGGAACAATATCAATACCATCCGTACGTCGCATTATCCGAATGCGGCCAAGATGTATGCCATGTTCGACTATTATGGCTTGTACAC
This sequence comes from uncultured Bacteroides sp., assembly GCA_900552075.1. Lineage (GTDB taxonomy): Bacteria > Bacteroidota > Bacteroidia > Bacteroidales > Bacteroidaceae > Phocaeicola. The sequence goes on from URYL01000003.1 coordinate 158,393, forward strand.
CATGGATGAAGCTGACTTGGAAGATCATGCCAACCAGTCCATCAGTGACATGGCATCGTGGATACCGGCGTTTGTAGACCGTATTGACCGGATGGTGCTGCGTGACCGCAATCATCCGAGCGTCATTTTCTGGAGTCTGGGTAATGAGGCCGGAGGCGGTGAGAATTTCCGTGACTGTTATGCAGCTGCTAAGAAGCTGGATAGTCGTCCGGTACATTATGAAGGTACACGTGACGGAAAATCATACGGAGGTAACCGTTTCAGCGACTTCTATTCCAAGATGTATCCTAGCATGGACTGGATGGATGAGCATGTGAGTGCTTTCGAAAAGCCTCTCTTTGTCTGTGAATATGCACACGCCATGGGAAATGCCATTGGTAACTTGAAAGAATATTGGGAAAGCATTGAAGGTAGTAAGTCTACGATTGGTGGAGCTATCTGGGACTGGATTGACCAGGCGATTTACGACCCTCATGAAATGAAGAAAGGAATTTATCGTCTGCATACAGGCTATGACTATCCGGGTCCGCACCAAGGAAACTTCTGTTCCAACGGTATTGTTCCGGCTACACGGGAAGAGTCTCCTAAATTAAAGGAAGTGAAAGCGATTTATCAGTATGTAGGTTTCAAAGATTTGGGCATGGATGCGGCGCATAATGTGGTCAATATTCAGGTGACCAATAAATATGCATTTCTGCCGTTGAACGGATTCGACCTGAAATGGGAGACCATAAAGAATGGAGAGATTGTGGGAGCCGATAGTTTGAAACTGGATGCAGTGCTTCCGGGCGATTCTGTGGCTCTCAGTCTGAAACTGGCAGGGGTGAATTTGGCAAGCGCCCAGAAGAACGGCGACGAAATAATGGTGAATTTGCATGTACGGATGTTGGCTCCTGCTGTATGGGCAGAAGCAGGCCACGAAGTGGCTTTCCGTCAGTTTGAACTGACCGAACGGGCCGCATTGCCGGAACTGGCTACAAAGAAAAAGAAAAACAACTGGGACATTCGGGAAGATGAGAAGCAGATTTCAGTTTCGAATGCAAAGGTACGTGCCGTATTCGACAAGGCTACGGGTCAGTTGACTCAGTTGTCTATGGGCGGTAAGGATATCATCAGTCAAAAGGGCGGTTTCTTGTACGACAATCATCGCTGGATTGAAAATGATTTGTTCAAGGAAGTGGCCAATGGACTGGATGCGGCCGGTACATGCGAAGTAACGACAGAAAAAGGAAAGGTACTGGTTCGTACTTCCCGGGGTGGCTCTTTATGCGCGACCAACATTGTGTACACTTTCACTCCAGACGGTGTGTTGGATATGGATGTACGCTTCTCTCCGCAGACTGCCAATTTGCGCCGTTGCGGACTGGTATGCTTGTTGGACTCTACTTTGACGCAAGTAAATTATTACGCACATGGTCCTTGGGAAAATTATGTGGACCGGAAAGACGCTTGCCCGGTGGGGCGCTACTCAACAACAGTAGACGAAATGGGTGGTAAGTATGTCAAACCGCAGTCTATGGGCAATCGGGAGGGTTTGCGCAGTCTGGATTTGATGGATGCGTCCGGTAAGGGGATCCGTATCCAGACAGAGGGCAATGTATCCTTCTCCGCGTTGCGTTACACCGATGCAGACTTGATGAATGCCAAGCATACATGGGAACTGGAGAAACGTCCTTACGTGGTGTTACATCTAGATGCTGCACTTCGAGGATTAGGTAACGCAAGTTGTGGTCCGGAAACCATGTTGAAATACCAGATACCGCAGAAGCCGATGAGTTACAAACTCCGTATTTCCGCTTTATAAATTAGAATAACCTAAAAAAACAAATTATGAATAAACTTTATCCCCTGGCCGGTATGGTAACCTTATCGGCTGTGACTACTGCCTGTCAGCAGGCTGACAAGCAAGAGAAGAAGCAATACAATATTGTGTACATTATGACCGATGACCATACGGCACAGATGATGAGCTGTTATGACACGCGCTACATGGAAACTCCCAATCTGGACCGGATTGCAAATGAGGGTGTACGTTTTACCAACAGCTTTGTTGCTAATTCGTTGAGTGGCCCTAGCCGGGCCTGTATGCTTACTGGAAAACATTCTTGCGGCAATAAGTTCTATGATAATACGACTTGTGTGTTCGACAGTGCCCAGCAAACATTCCCGAAGCTGTTACGGAAAGCCGGCTATCAGACGGCTATTATTGGGAAATGGCACTTGGAAAGTCTGCCTTCAGGATTTGATTATTGGGAAATAGTACCAGGGCAAGGGGATTATTACAATCCGGATTTCATCACCCAGGAAAATGATACGATTCAGAAACACGGGTATATCACAAATCTGATTACGGATGATGCCATCGACTGGTTGGAGCACAAGCGGGATGAGAAGAAACCTTTCTGTCTGTTCATCCATCACAAGGCAATTCATCGCAACTGGATGGCTGATACCTGTAATCTGGCGCTGTATGAAGACAAGACTTTCCCATTGCCGGATAACTTCTTTGATGATTATGAAGGACGTGAAGCGGCTGCGGCTCAGGAAATGAGCATTGTGAAAGACATGGACATGATTTATGACCTGAAGATGCTCCGCCCGGACAAGAATTCTCGCTTAAAGAGCTATTATGAGAAATACCTGGGACGTTTGGACAGTGCACAGCGTGCGGCCTGGGATAAATTCTACGGTCCGATTATTGACGATTTCTATAAGAAGAACCCGAAAGGGAAGGAGCTGGCCAACTGGAAATTCCAGCGTTACATGCGTGATTATATGAAGACCGTCAAGTCATTGGATGACAATGTGGGCCGTGTGTTGGACTACTTGAAAGAAAAGGGCCTGTTGGAAAATACCTTGGTGGTCTATACTTCTGACCAGGGCTTCTACATGGGCGAACATGGTTGGTTCGACAAGCGTTTTATGTATGAAGAATCCATGCGTACACCGTTGGTCATGCGTTTGCCGGAGGGTTTTACCCGGCGGGGAGATATTACCGAACTGGTACAGAACATTGACTATGGTCCTACTTTCCTGGATCTGGCAGGAGTGGAAGTGCCTTCCGATATGCATGGAGTTTCTTTGTTGCCTCTACTGAAGGGAGAACATCCGACAGACTGGCGTAAGGCTTTATACTACCATTTCTACGAGTATCCAGCAGAGCACATGGTGAAACGTCATTATGGGGTACGTACAGACCGTTACAAACTGATTCATTTTTACAATGACATTGATACATGGGAACTGTATGACTTGAAAGAAGACCCGCACGAAATGCACAACTTGTATGGTCAGAAAGAATATGAGGGAATCGTGACGGAGCTGAAGGCAGAAATGGCCAAACTGCAAGAGCAGTACAATGATCCGGTACGTTTTTCTCCGGATCGTGACAAAGAATGATCTTGAAAGTAATGGATAAAAGAATGCCCGGACAGCTTGTGAGGAGCTGTCTGGGCATCTTTTTTAATTATAAGTATAGGAGTGATTTATTTCGGGAACTTCGCTTCGTTTTCTGCACCGATTTTCTTGATGGCTTGCTGGAAGGCGATGAATCCACCACCTAACACCCGGTTGCTTTCGTAGAATACAGCCGATTGGCCGGGAGTGATGGCGGAGGCCTCTTGTTGGAAGCGGACCAGCAGTTGTCCGTTTTCCAGTAGAATCACCTGGCAAGGAATCGACCGGCTGCGGTAGCGGATGCGCACAGCAAGGTCTTTACAACTGAGCAGCTCATCCAGACTAGCTACATTGTAATCTTCTACCAGCATATACTGGGTCTTGAGTTGGTCGGCATCTCCCAGCATGACCGTATTTTTGGCCGGATTGATTTTCAATACGTAGGCCGGTTTTCCCAAGGCGATTTCCAGCCCTTTCCGTTGGCCGATGGTGTAGTAGGCGAAACCTTTATGTTGTCCCAGTTTCAGTCCTTTGCTGTCGACAAACCATCCCGGGCCGATTTTTTCGTCAATATCAGGACAATGTTCTTTCAGAAATTCCCGATAGTCTTTTTCGATAAAGCAGATTTCCATGCTTTCTCCTCCGCGGGCCTTGGCTTCGAAACCTTTGGAGGCGAGGTAATCGCGTACGCTGGCCTTCGTCATGCCGCCAAGAGGAAACATCATCCGTTTCAAAATCTCTTGCGGCAGTTTCCATAGAAAATACGACTGGTCTTTCAAGGGGTCGTCGCCGGTCAGGATGTAGCGGTAGCCGTTCATATCTTTCAATTGGCAGTAGTGTCCCGTGGCAATCCAGGCACAGTTGCACCGGTCGGCCCATTCGCAGAGAATCCGTTCCTTGAACAGGGGATTGCACATCACACAAGGGTTGGGGGTACGACCTCGCATGTATTCATCGATGAAATATTGCACGATGACCTGTCGGAACTCTGTCCGTACATCTGCTACATGGTGTTCGATGCCTAAGCGGGCAGCCAGCTGTTGCGCCTCAATCACTTCATTGGGCTGGTCGTTGCCGGGAGTGAAATGTGAGGCTACGTCCCAGGTACGCATGGTCACCCCCACGACTTCATATCCTTGTTCCTGTAGCATGATACAGGCAGCCGAACTGTCAATCCCTCCACTCATGCCGACCAGGACTCTTTTTTCTCTTTCTTTCATGTAAACGGTGGGTTGAGATTAGAAAAATAATTCCGGCTGACGGCGGGTACTGCACTTTTCGTGGAGGATGGCCGCAAACGGAGACTTGAACTCACGTGCCTTGTTCGGACAAACTTTTACGCAGGCACAACATTTGATGCATCTATGGATGTCCGTTTCAATGGCAGTTTGGTCCGCATTGAAATGAATGGCGTGGGTGGGGCAGACTTCGATACATTCGCCACAGGCAAAGCAACCTTCTGTACAGGTAGGACATACAGGGGCACCCGGCATCCACGATTTGTAAGGAAAGTTCCCTTTGACGGTCAGCTCGGGAATTGGGGTACCGGCTGTATGCAGTTGGTTCCATTTCTCCAAGCTGTCCTTCCCAAACTCGCGAGCCTGCTGCAGGTCGTCCGTGTCCGGTCGTCCGGCGGAAATGGGCAGTTCGGGAGTGCTGTAACTGTGCTCTCCAATGAAGGCTCCGGCAGTGAGAGGCATGAAGCCCAGGCTGATGGCTGTATCCCGAAGTTCCAACAAAGCGTCTTCATAATCCCGGTTTCCATATACGACCACGAGAATCGCAGGAGCCCCGTTCCCTTTAAGACGTTGCAAGCGTTGAAGTGCGAGAGCGGGTACACGTCCGCCGTACACCGGGGTTACAATGACGCACAATTCTCCTTCCATCTCGATTGGAGAGGAAGATTCATCCAAGGTCAGGTCGGTTTCCATTCTTCTTCCCATTCCGATACCTTCCCCGATGGCCCGTGCGATTTGAGCCGAGGTGTGGGTGGGGGAGAAAAAAATCAGTCGGTTTCCATTCAGTGGGGTAGTGGTTGATGTCATAAGTTCAATCTGTCAATTTTTGTAGCAGACAAAAATACAATATATAAACGAAATTCCGGATTCTTCATCGGGGATTCTTCTTTTATTCGTACTTTTGTGACCAGACTTTTAGACGAATTTATGGAAGAACAATTTGATATACGCGATTATAAACCCACTGGAAAAGAGCGTGACTTTGAAAATGCGCTCCGTCCGCTCCAGTTTGAAGACTTCAGCGGACAGGACAAGGTGGTGGACAATCTGCGCATCTTTGTAAAAGCGGCACGGCTTCGGGCAGAAGCACTCGACCACGTATTACTTCACGGCCCTCCCGGACTGGGAAAAACCACATTGAGCAACATCATTGCCAACGAACTGAGAGTAGGCTTCAAGGTCACTTCAGGACCGGTACTTGACAAACCGGGTGATTTGGCCGGGGTCTTGACGAGCCTGGAACCAAACGATGTGCTGTTCATTGACGAAATTCACCGGTTGAGTCCGGTGGTAGAGGAGTACCTGTACTCGGCCATGGAGGATTATCGCATTGATATTATGATTGACAAAGGACCTTCGGCTCGCAGCATCCAGATAGATTTGAACCCGTTTACACTGGTGGGAGCTACCACTCGCAGTGGGTTGCTGACCGCTCCGTTGCGTGCCCGTTTCGGCATCAATCTCCATCTGGAATATTACGATGATTCCATACTGACGCGCATCGTCCTTCGTTCGGCCCGTATTCTGGATGTGCCGTGCGATGTGGATGCAGCGGGAGAAATTGCGTCACGCAGTCGGGGAACCCCTCGTATCGCTAATGCTTTACTCAGACGTGTGCGTGATTTCGCACAAGTGAAAGGTTCGGGGCGGATTGACTTGGAGATTGCCCGTTTCGCCCTTGAGGCCTTGAACATAGACCGGTATGGGTTGGATGAGATTGACAACAAGATTCTCTGTACACTCATCGACAAGTTCAAGGGAGGTCCGGTGGGACTGACTACCATTGCTACTGCCTTGGGAGAAGACCCCGGTACGTTGGAAGAAGTGTACGAGCCTTTCCTGATTAAGGAAGGGTTCCTGAAGCGTACTCCCCGAGGACGTGAAGTGACCGAACTGGCATATAAACATTTAGGAAAAAGTAAATACAGCAGTGAGAAGACACTGTTTGATTAATTGAAGAATATGGCCGGAATAAAATCTTTGGCAAAGGATACTGCCATTTATGGACTGAGCAGTATCGTAGGACGTTTTTTGAATTATTTGTTGGTACCTCTCTATACGGCCGTGTTGCCTGCTGCTTCCGGAGGATACGGAGTGGTATCGAATGTATATGCTTATACGGCATTGATTTTAGTATTGCTGACTTTCGGTATGGAAACGGGATTTTTCCGTTTCGCCAACAAGTCGGACGAGGATGCCGGGAAGGTGTATGCCAACTCCCTACTGTTCGTGGGAGGACTTTCGTTGTTGTTTGTGGTGCTGTGCATGGTGTTCCTGCATCCGCTTTCTACCTTGCTGGAATACCCGGACCACCCCGATTACATTGCCATGATGGTGTGTGTGGTGGCCCTCGATTCTTTCCAGTGCATCCCTTTTGCATATCTGCGTTACAAGAAGCGCCCCATCAAGTTCGCTTCCATCAAATTGTTGAACATTGTAGGAAACATTCTGCTGAATCTATTCTTCCTACTTGTCTGTCCGTGGTTGAATGTCCATGCTCCAGAAACGGTGAACTGGTTCTATAATCCGGAGTATCTGGTGGGCTACATCTTCGTATCCAACCTGATTATGTCGGCCTTGCAGATGTTTTTCTTCATACCGGAACTGCGTGGGGTGTCTTATCATATAGATAAGGTCCTGATGAAGCGTATGGTCAATTATTCTTTCCCGATTCTGATATTCGGGCTGGTCGGTATCCTGAATCAGACGGTCGACAAGATGATTTATCCTTATCTGTTTGATGACCGTTCCGAAGGACTGGTGCAGTTGGGTATCTACAGTGCTACGAGTAAGGTGGCACTGGTCATGGCGATGTTCACACAGGCATTCCGTTATGCCTACGAGCCGTTTGTCTTTGGCAAGAACAAGGATGCAGACAGTAAGAAGGTCTACTCTTCGGCCATGAAGTTTTTCTTTATATTCTCATTACTGGCCTTCCTGGCCGTGATGGGTTATATGGATATTTTGAAATATATGGTGGCTTCCGACTACTGGGAAGGATTGAGCGTGGTGGCTATTGTGATGCTGGCCGAGATTTTCAAGGGAATTTATTTCAACCTTTCTTTCTGGTATAAGCTGACCGATGAAACCTACTGGGGCGCTTACTTCTCCTTGATTGGTTGTGCCGTGATTCTGGGATTGAACATTTGGCTGGTGCCGACTTACGGATATGTGGCTTCCGCATGGGCTTCGGTAGCAGGCTACGGAGTAATCACCTTGCTGTCTTATTTCATCGGACAGAAAAAGTATCCGGTAGCTTATCCGTTGAAAGACATGACGCTCTATCTGACTGTGGCCGTAGTGCTCTATGTACTGTCGCAGGAAACGCCGATTGCCAATCTCTGGTTGCGTTTAGGCTTCCGTACGATATTAATTTTGCTGTTTGTCGCATTTATTATCAAAAAAGACTTACCTTTAAGGACTTTACCTGTTGTCGGTCGCTTTTTCCGGTAACCGGTAAGAGGAAGTTATTTACCATATAATTTAATCGGGCTTTTATGGAACTGGGAAACAAACGAAAATTTCTGCTTCGTAAATTTTTCAATGAATATCTGGATTTGAACCGGAGCAAAGAAGACGAGCAACTGACGGTGGAAACCATCCGCAACGGGGTGGAATTTAAAGGGACCAATCTGTGGGTCTTGATATTTGCGACTTTCATTGCCTCGTTGGGTTTGAACGTCAATTCTACGGCGGTGATTATCGGTGCCATGTTGATTTCTCCGTTGATGGGGCCGATTATGGGAGTGGGTCTCTCCATCGGTTTGAACGATTTCGAGCTGATGAAACGTTCCTTGAAAAGTTATTTGGTAGCCACGTTGTTCAGCGTGACGACTGCTACGATTTATTTTGCCTTTACCCCGCTGGATGAAGTGCAGTCGGAGTTGCTGGCTCGTACGTCACCCACCATCTACGATGTATTTATCGCCTTGGTCGGCGGTTTGGCCGGTATTGTAGCACTGGCTACCAAAGAGAAGGGAAATGTGATTCCCGGTGTAGCCATTGCCACGGCCTTGATGCCGCCTTTGTGTACGGCAGGTTTCGGACTGGCTACGGGTAATCTGTTGTATTTCTTAGGTGCCTTTTATCTGTATTTCATCAATTCTGTATTTATCAGTTTGGCCACTTACATCGGGGTGCGGGTGATGCACTTCCAGCGCAAGCAGTTTGTGGACAAGGCCCGTGAGAAACTGGTGCGACGTTATATTATCTGGATAACCATTGGCACCATGTGTCCGGCCGTATACCTTACCTATAACATTGTGCGGGAAACTTTTTATCAGACCTCTGCCAGTCATTTTATTACCGAGGAGTTGCAGTTTCCCGATTCTCAAATCCTGAGCCGTGAGATTTCCTACGACAAGCGGGAAATAAAGGTCGTATTGGTGGGGAAAGAAGTGTCGAAAGAGCAGATTGCCGCCGCGCAGCACCGTCTGCCGGATTACAACCTGGCGAAAACCAAGCTGGTTGTATTCCAGGGGATGGGAGATGGGAATGCGGTAGACATCAGCAACATCAAGTCGATGGTGATGGAAGACTTCTATCGGAACAGTGAGAAGCGTTTAAAGGAGCAGGAGGCTGAAATTGATACCCTGCACAAACAACTGGCTGATTTCTCCGGCTCAGACTGGCTGGGGAAACAGTTGGGGCAGGAAATCAAAGTCCTTTTTCCGGAAATTAAATCCCTGTCTGTATCCAAAAGCTTGTGTTTGTCGGTGGATAGTTCGAGAGTGGATACTTTGACTTTTGCAATTATTGATTGTAATAAGGTGCCTGATTCGAAAAGCAAGGAGAAGATTGTGAAATGGTTAAAGGCAAAGACGGGGGACACTCATCTAAAATTGATTGTGGAGTAATAGAATGAAGTGTACTAAATGGGTTGATTTCAACCTCTTTAGTACACTTTTTTATTTATCCGAAACAGATTCCCATACGGCGGCCTTGTACGACCAAATCGTGGTCTTCTGTTACTAATTTCAGTTTTCCGGCTACTTCACTGAGTGGCACAGAATCGATGGTGTCTCCTTTCAGGGCGACCATTCGTCCGAATAAGCCTTGTGCGATTAGTTCGGTGGCATGTCCTCCCATGCGAGTGGCCAGATTGCGGTCGTAAGCTGTAGGACTTCCTCCTCGTTGGATGTAGCCTAGGACTGTTTCACGTGTTTCAAAGCCAGTTTCGTATTCAATCTCTTCGGCAATGTATTGTGCGGCTTTTTTTCCTCCCAAGGTAGGAATACCTTCTGCCACTACGACGATAGAATAAGGCTTTCCTTTCTTGAGACGTCCGATGATGGCATCGCCGATGCGGTGGATGTCGAACGGAATTTCCGGAAGCAGGATAATATCACCTCCTCCAGCCATTCCTGAATATAGGGCAATCCATCCGGCTTTGTGTCCCATCACTTCAATGACCATCACTCGCTGGTGGGCGCTGGCTGTGGAATGCAGGCGGTCGATGGCATCAGTAGCGATAGAAACGGCCGAATCAAAACCGAATGAAACATCGGTTCCCCATACGTCGTTATCGATTGTTTTAGGAATACTGACTACGTGAACTCCTGCTTCAGCCAGTTTGGCCGCTGTTTTTTGTGTCCCGTTTCCTCCGATACACACAATACAGTCCAGCTGTCGGTCGCGGATAGTCTGTAGCAGGATGGCAGGCTTGTCTTCCGAGACGGCAGTACCTTTTTTCTTGAAAGGTTTTTCACGCGAAGTGCCGAGAATAGTTCCCCCCATGTTCAGAAGACCTGTAAGTGAACTTTCATCCATGGGGATGATATCGTTGTCCAGCAATCCTCGGAATCCACTGTGAATTCCGTACACTTCCATTCCGTAATGATTGATGGCTGTCTTGCAAACCCCTCGGATTGTAGCGTTTATGCCGGGACAGTCACCGCCTGAAGTCAAGATTCCTATCTTCATGTTTTGTTGTATTAATAGATTGTGTGGTAAAGGTAAGAAAAAACTGTATATTTGTCGTGGAGGTGGAAAAAATAATGTTCCTGCCTGTTGATTTAGGCAGAAAAAATCTACCTTTGCATATCTCACATATAAGGATTTGAAATTTAAAAACGAATGAATTCAACGAAGTTAATAGGAAAAATATTTGCTCCCAGACAAAGGGAAATTGACCTGTATGGGACAAAGGCTGAAGAAATTCAGAACCATGTATTCCGAAAACTGATACAGAAAGCAGCTTCTACAGAATGGGGCACAAAATATGATTTCAGCCAAATCCGGAACTATACCGATTTTCAACATGTGCCGGTACAGACATATGAAGATGTAAAAGGATATGTAGACCGCATGCGTCATGGGGAAAAGGATGTGTTGTGGCCGGGGAAGGTTATCTGGTATGCCAAATCTTCTGGCACTACCAATGATAAAAGTAAATTCATTCCTGTCAGTCCAGAAGGCCTGAAAGGAATTCATTACCGAGGAGGTACAGATGCAGTGGCGCTTTATCTGCGAGAGAACCCGGAAAGTCGCTTCTTCTCTGGGAAAGGCTTGATTTTAGGTGGAAGCCACAGCCCGAACTACAATGTGAAAGACAGTCTGGTAGGTGATCTTTCAGCGATTCTGATTCAGAACATTAATCCGTTGGTTAATCTGATTCGGGTACCGAAAAAAGAGATTGCCTTGTTAGGTGAGTTCGAGGAGAAGGTGGAACGTATTGCCGAAACGACTATTCATCAGAATGTGACGAATCTTTCGGGTGTACCTTCGTGGATGCTGGCTGTGATACATCGCATTTTGGAGAAAACAGGAGCCAAGCATCTCAATGAGGTGTGGCCGAATCTGGAAGTATTTTTCCATGGGGGAGTATGCTTTACGCCTTATCGTGAGCAGTACAAGGAATTGATTCCTTCTGATAAGATGCATTATATGGAGACGTATAATGCCAGTGAAGGTTTCTTCGGTTTGCAGAGTGATTTGCATGACCCGGCCATGCTGCTGATGATTGATTACGACGTGTTCTATGAATTTATTCCGTTGGAAGATATTGATAAACCGAATCCGACTATCGTACCCTTGTGGGGGGTAGAAGTCGGACGCAACTATGCGATGGTTATTACTACTTCGTGTGGCTTGTGGCGTTATATTATTGGCGATACGGTGAAGTTTACGCAGAAAGATCCTTATAAGTTCATTATCTCCGGTCGTACAAAGCACTTTATCAATGCCTTTGGCGAGGAGCTGATGGTGGACAATGCCGAAAAAGGATTGGAACGTGCCTGCAAGGAAACGGGGGCCCAGGTGTTGGAATATACGGCGGCGCCGGTGTTCATGGATGCCAACGCCAAGTGCCGTCACCAGTGGCTGATTGAGTTCAGCGTGATGCCCGATTCGCTGGAAAAGTTCACGCAAGTGCTCGATACTGCTTTGCAAGAAATCAATTCGGACTATGAAGCCAAACGGCATAAGGACATCACTTTGCAGCGGTTGGAAGTGATTGTGGCCCGTGAGGGACTGTTCCACGACTGGTTGAAGCAGAAAGGTAAGCTGGGCGGACAGCACAAAATACCTCGCCTGAGCAATAGCCGTGACTATATTGAAGAAATGTTGAAACTGAATAACTAGACTCTGACTGATGAAGCCTATTCCTAAATATATCGCCTTTCTGCTCGTGATTATCGGGTTTTACGCCTGTGCAAGTACGGGTATGCCCGACGGGGGACCGTATGACGAGACGCCGCCCAAGTTTGTGCGGGCCATTCCGGAACCTAATGCTACGAACAACAAGCGAAAAAAAATCTCCATAGAGTTCGATGAGTATATCAAGTTGGACAAGCCTTCAGAGAAGGTCATTATTTCACCCCCGCAGAAGGAAGCTCCCGAGGTGAAGGTAAGCGGGCACCGGGTGCTAGTGGAATTTTTTGACACGCTTCAGGAAAATACCACTTATACCATCGATTTCGGGGATGCTATTGTGGATAATAACGAAGACAATCCCTTAGGAAACTTTGCCTACGCCTTCTCTACCGGTGCACACATCGATACGATGGAAGTATCGGGTACGGTGCTGAACGCCGAGAATCTGGAGCCGGTGAAAGGGATTCAGGTGGGGCTTCACAAGAACTTGGAGGACAGCGCTTTCGTGAAACTCCCGTTCGACCGTATTTCACGTACTGACAGTCGAGGCCATTTCACCATCCGGGGAGTGGCACCGGGAAAATACCGTATCTATGCGCTGATGGATGGCAACCAGAATTATCTGTTCGATTCGAAGACGGAGGCGATTGCTTTCCTAGATTCCTTGGTTGTGCCCGATATGCGGCAGGCTGTGCGTCAGGATACGGTATGGAATGAACTTGATACGCTGGCCTATGATACGATTTACGAGATACACTACACGCGTTTCCTGCCCGACAACCTGATTCTGCGTTCGTTCAAGGAAGAGAATCCGATGCAGTATCTGGTGAAGAGCGAACGGGAACAGTTGAATCGCTTCTCGCTGTATTTCAGTGCCAAAGCGGATACACTTCCTACTATTAAAGGTTTAGATTTCGACGAGAAAGATGCGTTTGTCATCGAAAGTAATCCGCGCAACGATACCATCCGCTACTGGGTTAAGGATACGGTGATGTGCGAACGTGATACATTGACTTTTCAGATGGATTACCTGGCCACGGATACGCTGGGTCAGTTGGTGCCCAAAACCGATACGCTGCGCTTGGTGAACAAGATTGACAAGAAGCGGCGCATGGCTTTGGCGGAAGAGGCTTTGAAGAAGGAGGAAAAGGAACGCAAGCGGCGGGAAAAGAAGGGTGATACGCTGAAGGTACAGCCCAAGTTTTTTACCATGTCGGTGGATGCTCCTTCTAGCCTTGACCTGAACCGGAACATTGTGTTGAAATTCGACGAGCCAGTGGAACACATCGATACGGCGGCCATTCACATGGCTGTTAAGGTGGATTCTATGTGGAATACCATTCCATTTATTCTAATGAAAGATTCAATAGTTCCTCGCCAGTATCAGATTTTAGCGGATTGGCAGCCCGGACAAGAATACCAAATTAAAATAGATTCGTTGGGTATTAAAGGCATTTACGGGCTTTATACAGATAAAGTGGAAAAGGAATTGAAGGTGAAAACGTTGGAGGAGTATGGTACGTTGTACCTGAACATTGTGGGTGCCGGTCCTCATGCCATTGTGCAATTGCTGAACGGCAGTGACGAGGTGGTGCGCCAGCAGCCGGTGACGGAAAAGAACACGTGCGACTTCTATTTCCTTCAGCCCAGCACGAAATATTATATCCGTCTGTTCAATGACGATAACAACAACGGGGTGTGGGATACCGGCAATTACAGCGAAAAACGCCAACCGGAAGAAGTGTTCTACTTCCCGAAAGTCTGGGAAATGAAAGCCAACTTTGAGTTTGAGGAGACATGGGATGTCCATGCTACGCCGCTCGATAAGCAGAAGTTGGACGAGATAAAGAAACAAAAGCCCGACGAGGCGAAAAAAATCAAGGACCGCAACAAAGAGCGGGCGCGTAAACTAGGAAAAACATGATTAAGAAACTGATTCTTTGCCTTTTCCTTCTGGTAGGAGGAATGGCAGCCAACGCACAATGTGGTGCTGTAAATGATGCAATCAAGCCAGGGGAGACGCTCTCTTATGAGCTGAAGTTTAACTGGAAGTTTGTCTGGATCAATGCCGGATGGGCAAAGATGACGGTCAACGAGACAAAATACAGGGGCGTTTCGTGCCTGAAGACGGATTTGCAGTCGTACACGAACAAGAAGATTGACTTCTTCTTCAAGATGCGTGACACACTGACTTGCATCACTTCGAAAGACCTGGTACCGCTGTATTTCCGGAAAGGGGCAGAAGAAGGCAAACGCTATACGGTGGACGAAGTGAATTTCAGTTACCAGAACGGAAAGTGTATTGTCGACCAGCAGCGTACGTTGCGGGGCAATACCGACAAGCATCACGAGGAACTGCCGGTGTGTGTGTATGACATGTTGAGCATTCTTTTGCAGGCCCGTTCGTATGATGCGACGGATTACAAGCCCGGACAGAAAATTCTTTTCTCCATGGCTACTGGAAGAGAGGTGGAGAAGCAGACACTGATTTACCGTCGCAAGGAGAACTACAAGGCCGAGAACGGGGTAATCTACCGTTGTCTGGTGTTCTCGCTGGTGGAATATGTGGGCGAAGAGAAAAAGGAAAAGGAAGTCATCACGTTCTATGTGACTGACGACCGGAACCATTTGCCGGTACGCCTGGACATGTACCTGAATTTCGGTTCGGCCAAGGCCTTCCTGACCGATATCAAAGGTAACCGCCATCCGCTGACTTCCATCGTCAAGGAAAAATAATCTACAAAAAATCCTCAACTATTCCTGCGGGGTAGCTGAGGATTTATTTTATGGGGTCCAGACATTAATCACGTAGAAACAGGATTCTACGCCGTGGTCTGTGTTTCCTGTGTGTCTTTCTCTGGCGCGTCTGCAAGCTGAAACGCCGCTTCTTCTGCTTCTGCTATAATCCGTTCCACGTCATCGTATTTCTCTGTTGTCATGACTTCTTCTTCTGTCACTTCCAGAGAAGCTGCTTCTTCCTCCCGGACAGTCGTAGGGAGGGGCGTGTGGTCCGTCTCCGGAGAATCGGCGACTACATTCTGGGCTTCTTCCGCCGCTTTTTCACGGGCTGCTTTCTTGGCAAAGATGGCATCGATAAACTGAGGGTCGTTCTTGATTTTGTTCAAGGTTTCGTGTGCAGCCTCCTGTTGCGATTCTTTCTTGGAATATCCTTTTCCTTGTCCGGCAGGAACCTGTTCCACTACGACCTGTGTCTCGAATACCGGGTTCTGTTCTTCATCGACCGACTGTTCCAATAGGTTGAACTCGATGAGGAAGCGGTTTTTCTGTCCCCATTCAATCAGTTTCGACTTGAAATTGACCTCCTTGCGTGACAGTTTATCGAGGTTCAAATAAGGCTTGATAATGCGTTCTTCCATGAAGAGCTTGCAGGTTTCGTATCCTCTGTCCAAGTAGATGGCCCCAACAAGTGCTTCAAATGCATTGCCACACATGTAACTGTTGTGTGACGACTGGCGGGTGGTGTATTTAATCAGCTTGTCCAGTCCGATTTGTACCGCAATCCGGTTCAGTGTTTCCCTTTGTACGATTTTAGATCGCGTGTTGGTCAGAAATCCTTCCCGTTTCCCCTCAAACCGTTTGTAGACGATGTCGGCCACGACCGCATCCAGAATGGCATCTCCCAGAAATTCCAGTCGCTCGTTGTTGAGCAACCGGCCTTTGGCTTTTACTGAAGAAGATTTGTGCAAGAGAGCCTGCTGGTAGATTTCGATATTCCGCGGATAGAATCCCAGCATCTTATAAAAACAAAGATAAGACTCCTTATCCTTGCGAAAAAGGAGTCTTATCTTATCTAGTATATTGCTAAACACAGTTTATTCAGTGTATTTTTTAATGATTACACATGCATTGTGTCCGCCAAATCCGAAGGTGTTGCTCAATGCGGCACGTACAGTACGCTGCTGTGCTTTATTGAAAGTGAAGTTCAGGTTATAGTCGATGTTTTCATCGTTATCGCCTTCTTCGTGGTTGATGGTCGGAGGAACAATGTCATTTTTCACAGAAAGTACACATGCAATTGCTTCTACGCCACCTGTTGCTCCCAAAAGGTGTCCGGTCATAGACTTGGTGGAACTGATGTTCAGTTTGTAGGCATGTTCGCCAAACAAGTCTTTGATAGCTTTCACTTCTGAAATATCACCTACCGGGGTAGAAGTTCCGTGTACGTTGATATAGTCGATGTCTTCCGGTTTCATTCCGGCATCTTCCAAGGCACTCTTCATAACCAGTTTCGCACCCAGACCTTCAGGATGAGAAGCTGTCAGATGATAAGCGTCGCCAGAAGCACCTGTACCGGCCAGCTCTGCATATATCTTCGCGCCACGAGCTTTTGCGTGTTCCAGTTCTTCAAGAATCAGACATCCGGCACCTTCACCCATTACGAAACCGTCACGGCTTGCGCTGAACGGACGTGAAGCATGAGTCGGGTCATCGTTGCGGGTAGACAATGCATGCATGGCATTGAAACCACCTACTCCTGCGGGGAAGATGGCTGCTTCGGCTCCACCGGTCACAATGATGTTGGCTTTTCCCAAACGGATATAGTTGAACGCATCAGCTATGGCGTTGGAAGAAGAAGCACATGCAGAGGTAGTGGTGAAGTTAGGGCCATGGAAGCCATACATAATGGAAATCTGTCCGGCAGCGATGTCTGCAATCATCTTAGGGATGAAGAACGGATTGAATTTCGGTCCGATTGTATCTTTAGTCTTTTCATACCCAGCTACTTCTTCTTCGAAAGTATGAATACCTCCGATTCCGACGCCGAGAATTACTCCGACTTTGTCCAAATCTTCTTTTTCTACGTCGATTTCGGCATCAGTAACCGCTTCTTTTGCTGCTACTACGGCATATTGTGTATAGAGGTCCATCTTGCGGGCTTCCTTACGGTCAATATGGTCGGCAGCATTGAAGTTCTTCACTTCGCAAGCGAACTGAGTCTTGAACTTCGACGCATCAAAATGAGTAATAGGTCCTGCTCCGCTGACGCCGTTCAGGAGGTTGTTCCAGAATTCCGGAACCGTATTACCTACCGGGGTCAACGCACCAAGACCTGTTACTACTACTCTTTTTAATTCCATAGGTAGAATTAATTATTTAGCGTTAGCCTCGATGTAAGAGATAGCGTCGCCTACAGTCTGGATTTTTTCTGCCTGATCGTCAGGAATAGAGATTCCGAATTCTTTTTCGAATTCCATGATCAATTCTACTGTATCCAAAGAGTCAGCACCCAGATCGTTAGTGAAGCTCGCAGTTGGAACAACTTCTGATTCTTCTACGCCCAATTTATCTACGATAATTTTCTGTACTTTTGATGCGATTTCAGACATAATTCTAATTTTTTTAAGTTTATAAATAATGTAATTTATTGATTTTTCGTTGCAAAGGAATAAATATTTCTGCTTTTAAACAAGTATTCTAGCAAATAAATGCACTCCCTTTGCACATTTTTATACATTCTGTGCACGAAAACATGCATTTTTGCGTCTTATTCTCTTCGCAAGGGATAGTCTCCACGGAGTTGCTCGAACTGTTCCGGATGTGCCCGTAAATGGTCGCAGTCGGTGTGGGGATTGTATTGCTGGAGAATTTGCAGATTCTCATCGCCGGAAAGGCTGTGATGGGGAACCTCCGGCAAAGTGAGATGGAAGTTCATCGGTTTATGGAAAAAACGGCAGAAGGCTTCCAAAACCATGCGTGTGGCATTGGCTTTTCCGTCGGCGGAGTAACCGGCAATGTGGGGGGTACCGATAAAGACTTTGTCGAGTAGTTCCCGGCTGATGTGGGGTTCGTTTTCCCATACGTCGATTACGGCCCCTGCCACCGCGCCCGTGTCCAAGGCGTCCAGCAGGGCTTCTGTTTTTACCACTTCTCCACGGGAGGTATTGAGGAGGTAAGGCTTTCGTCGCAGCTGCTGGAAAAAGGTTCGGTCGGCCAGGTGGAAGGTCCGGTATTTTCCTTCCCGAATCAATGGGGTGTGGAAGGTCAGGACGTCGCATTGTCTGGCCAGTGTGTCCAGTGAAGTGAATCCTTTTTCGCCCGCATCGGCTCGTGGAGGGTCGTTCAGAAGTACTTTCATGCCGATGCGTTCTGCCATCCGGCGGATGCGTTCGCCCACATGTCCCACGCCAACAATGCCCAGACAGGCTCCCTTGAGTTGGAGCCCTTTTTCCTGTTGCAGCAACAGAAGGACGGCATGTACATATTGCTCCACGGCTCCGGCATTGCATCCGGGACAGTTGCTCCACGTGATACCGGCTTCCTGACAGTATTCCGTGTCGATGTGGTCGAAGCCGATGGTGGCTGTTCCGATAAATTGTACTTTGCTACCTTCCAGCAGCTGGCGGTTGCAGCATGTGCGGGTGCGGATGAGCAAGGCATCTGCTTCTTTCACCACTTCCGGAGTAAAGTCTTTTCCGGGAAGATAAATGACTTCGTCTGCCAGTGGCTCGATGAGTCCTTTTATATAAGGTATCTTGTTGTCTACGATTACTTTCATTTTTGTGTGAATTATGGGGCTGCAAAGTTAGTATTTTCCTTGACTGTATGTATGTAAATTTTGAAAGACTATCAGTTGTTTATTAATGAAACAATCACTATTTTTGTTTTCATTATTCACCGATTAAAATTTGTTGTTATGACTTTTTCAGAATTATGCCGTCCTATTTTCGAACAGGCTATCGATGATTATCATAAAACGGATAATGTGGACACTCCGATTCATAATCCTTATCCATTGAAGAGTATAGAATATTATTTGTATTTGAAAAATTGGATTGATACTGTACAGTGGCATTTTGAGGATATTATCCGTGATCCGAATATCAATCCGGCAGAGGCTTTGGTGTTGAAACGTAGAATAGATAAATCAAATCAGGATCGTACAGATTTGGTTGAACTGATTGACAGTTATTTTTTGGATAAGTATAAGAATGTGAATCCGTTGTCGGATGCTACTATCAATACGGAAAGTCCAGCGTGGGCTATTGATCGTTTATCTATTTTGGCGTTGAAAATTTATCACATGCGGAAGGAAGTAGAACGTACAGATACAGATGAAGTGCATCACAAGCAGTGTGCGACGAAGTTGGTAGTGTTGTTGGAACAACAGAAGGACTTGTCGCTAGCCATCGACCAGTTGATTGCAGACATTGAGGCTGGACGTAAGTACATGAAAGTGTATAAACAAATGAAGATGTACAATGATCCGGCCTTAAATCCGGTTTTGTACGGTAAGAAATAATCCATATCCTTCGGCTATGGCAAGGATTTTGGTCATTCGTTTTTCGGCACTGGGAGATGTAGCGATGACAGTCCCGGTACTTTATTCTTTTGCTCGGACTTTTCCTCAGCATCAGCTTGTGGTTTTGAGTCGTCCGAATATGGCTGCTCTGTTTTTGGAGGCTCCTCCCAATCTTTTCTTTCTGGGAGTAGATGTGAAAAAAGAATATACAGGAATCAAAGGATTATTTTATTTGTTCCTTCTTCTCCGGCGTGAACATTTTGATTTTGTGGCCGATTTGCATGGTGTGTTGCGTAGTCGATTGTTATCTTTCTGTTTCCGGATAAGCGGAGTGAAGGTGGCTTGTATAGACAAGGGAAGAAGTCAGAAAAGGAGATTGATTTCTCAAAAACATAAGATATTGGTACCACAAACCACCTCTTTTACCCGATATGCGATTGTTTTTCAAAAATTAGGTTTTTTATTTCCGCTTTCTTTCCAATCTATTTATGGAAAAGATAAAGGAAATATTGAGGGTGTTCGTCAGATTGTTGGATACAAAAGTGAAAAAGACCGATGGATTGGGGTGGCTCCGTTTGCGGCTCACAAAGGCAAGATTTATCCAATAACTCTTCAGGAAGAGGTGGTACAAGCACTTTCTCAAAAAGAGAATATCACTCTGTTCCTTTTTGGAGGTGGAAAGGAAGAAATTATGCAATTAGAGAAATGGGAGCAGACTTACCCTCATGTGATTTCAGTAGCCGGAAAGTTTAAAATGTCGCAGGAACTGGCATTGATGAGTCATCTGGATGTTATGCTTGCCATGGACTCCGGCAATATGCATCTGGCTTCCTTAGCAGGTGTCCCCGTGGTGTCTATTTGGGGAGCTACTCATCCTTATGCTGGTTTTATGGGTTGGGGACAAAGCGAAGCCAATGCCATACAATTGAGCTTACCTTGTAGGCCTTGTTCTATTTTTGGAAATAAACCTTGCCTGAGAGGGGACTATGCATGTTTGAATCAGATTACTCCTCGTCAGATCATACAGAAAGTGGAGAGCCTTTTATAAGGTTCTCCACTTTTTCTTTATAGTGACTGCATGTCATGAAGTCGTTTGTAGTATCCATTTTTCTGAATCAGCTCATCATGGGTACCGCGTTCCACTATTTCTCCTTCATAAAGTACACATATTTCATCAGCATTTTTAATTGTGGACAGACGGTGTGCTATAGCGATAGTAGTACGTGTTTTCATTAATCTTTCCAATGCTTCTTGTACTAGGCGCTCAGATTCCGTGTCGAGCGCGGAAGTGGCTTCATCGAGAATCAGAATCGGTGGGTTCTTCAAAATGGCTCGTGCAATACTGATACGCTGGCGTTGTCCTCCAGAAAGCTTGCTTCCCCGGTCACCAATGTTCGTATTGTATCCTTCCGGTTTTTCCATGATGAAATCGTGTGCATTGGCAATCTTGGCCGCTTCGACAACTTGTTCCATGGTAGCTCCTTCCACACCAAAGGCAATGTTGTTGAAGAAAGTGTCATTAAAAAGAATGGCTTCTTGGTTTACATTTCCAATCAGGCTACGCAAATCGTGAATGGCTACGTTCTTAATGTTTGTGCCATCGATGGTAATTTCTCCCTGCTGCACGTCGTGATAGCGTGGAAGCAAATCAACCAATGTGGATTTACCTGATCCGGATTGGCCGACTAGGGCTACAGTCTTGCCTTTTTCTACAGTCAGATTGATGTGTTTCAGTACCTCTTTTTTGTTGTCATAACTGAATGAGATGTCTTTGAACTCAATCTTGCTTTTGACTTCCTTCAGTGGGTGTGGGTGAGCCGGATCCTGAATGGTATTTTCTGCTTTTAAGATTTTGTCAATGCGTTCCATGGAGGCCAACCCTCTAGGAATGTTATAGCTTGCTTTTGAGAATTCTTTCAGTGGGTTAATCACGCTATACAGAATGACCATATAGAAAATGAAGGTAGATGCATTGATCGAGGAATGATTAGACAAAATCAGTGACCCGCCAAACCAAAGCACAGCTACAATCAGGAGTGTTCCTAGAAATTCACTCATTGGATGAGCGGATGACTGGCGGATAGCGACCTTATTCACAGCATCGCGATAGGCATTGCAGCATTTTTCAAATCGTTCCGTCATTTTCTTTTCTGCGATGAATGCTTTGATGATACGTAATCCTCCTAGTGTTTCTTCCAATTGAGACATGGTATCACTCCATCGGTTTTGGGCATCCAATGATTGACGTTTCAGGGTACGTCCTACTTTTCCCATTACCCATCCCATGGTAGGAAGTACAAGAATAGTAAATAGTGTCAGTTGCCAGCTGGTTACAATGAGAGTGGCAAAATAAGAAATGATTAGAATTGGATTTTTTAGCAGCATATCCAGTGAACTGGTTATAGAGGTTTCGACTTCATTTACGTCCCCGCTCATGCGTGCGATAATATCGCCTTTCCGTTCCTCGGAAAAGAAACCTAAAGGAAGGGATACTACCTTTTTATATACTAAGATGCGGATGTCTCTTACCACTCCGGTCCGAAGTGGAATCATAATAGCTGAAGATCCGAAATAACAAGCTGTTTTTAATAAAGTCATTCCGGCAAGGAATAAGCCGAGAAAGAGCAAAGTGGTAGCAGGGCCAAAACTATCGATGAGTTGAGTCGTGTAATAATAAAAATTATTGGTTGCAACATCTTTGAAGTCTCCACTTCCCCATTCCATCAGCTGGTATACACTTTTGTTTTCTCCAGTCTTGAATAAGATATTTAATATCGGAATTAATAGCGAAAAAGAAAAAATATTGAAGATTGCAGACAATACATTTAGTAGTATTGACCACCATAAGAACTTTTTGTACGGTGAAACGAAGCGCCGTATCAATTGAAAGAATTCTTTCATCATATTGGTTGAAGGTTTGAAAATAATAGGCAAAGATAATGTAAATCTGCAAGTTTAACTTGATAAACCTTCTGAAAAAGCAGGAATTTTGTAGTTTTGCATTGTTTTTCTAAAAAAAGGATTCAATGAGATTTGCATATTTTTTGGTTTTCATATTGTGGTATTTGTTGTCACTTTTACCTTTGTGTGTACTTTATATTTTTTCAGATTTATTGTTTATTCCTTTGTATTATGGATTTCGTTACAGAGGAAGAATTGTTCGTAAGAATTTGATGGAATCATTTCCAGATAAAGACCTGAAAGAGATTAAGAGTATAGAAAGAAAGTTCTATCATTTTTTCTGTGATTATGTAGTAGAAGTGATAAAAATGTTTTCTATTTCGCATAAGGAAATGAAGCGTCGTATGGTATTTACGAATTTGGATGAAGTACGGGCTGAGTTGGTAAGAAATGGTAAAAAATTCTGTTTCCTTTATTTAGGGCATTATTGTAATTGGGAATATATAGCATCCTTGAGTGCATGGATTCCAGATATGCATGGAGGGCAGATTTATCATCGCATTTACAATCGGGCATTTGATGAGCTTTTCTTGCGGTTGCGCGGGCAGTTTGGCGGAGAGTCCATTTTGATGAAAGATACGCTTCGACGGATTCTGACATTGCGTAAGCAAGATAAAAAAGTAATGATAGGCTTTATTTCTGATCAGCTTCCTAAGTGGGAGAACATGAATCATTGGACTCGTTTTTTGAATCATGATACTTCTTTCTTTATTGGAGCCGAACGTATAGCTAAGCAGGTAGATGCTGCACTTTATTATGTAGACGTGAAACGGGTAAAAAGAGGGTATTATCAGGCAACATTCCGTTTGATGACTCTTCATCCCAAAGAGTATCCAGACTATGAGTTGACCGATATGTATGCATGTATGCTGGAAGAAATGATCCAGCGGGAACCAGCCTATTGGCTCTGGAGCCATAACCGCTGGAAACGTACGAAAGAAGAATGGCTGAAGAGGCAGGTAGAAGGTTGACCTGTCTCAGACTTTGTTTCTTTTTATGCTGGTTCTAATTTTATTCCATCCGATGACAAAATAGAGTTTACAGAGGAACTTTATTTTATCCCATCCTTTATCTAGTTCTTGAATAACCCGAATATTTTCTTTTAGTCCTTCTATTCGTCGTGTATTGGAAATTCCTGTGCGGTCGTACACAGAAACTGTCACCGGGATGTGTTGGAATTTCTTTTTCGTCAGATAGCAAAATTTGAAAAAATAGAAATCTGCAGACATCCTGAAACGGGTATCAAAAGGATGTGCTTTCATAAGTTCTGTTCGTACAAAAACAGCCTGATGACAAAAGAACATACGTTGTTTGTTGCAAGGCTCCAGTGCTCTTTTTATCACTCTTTCATTGTTTTTGAGTGTAAAAATATCTCCATAAAGAATATCGTCTTTTTTATTTTCTGTAAAAGGAAGGACATTTGTCAGTACATTCTTATTTGAAAAAATATCTCCGGCGTTTAAAAAAAGAATCCATTGTCCTCGTGCATGTGAAAGTCCTTTATTCATTCCTTGATAAATACCTCCGTCAGGTTCCGAACACCAAAAAGTAAGGTGTTGTTCATATTTCTTTATGATTTCAGTGGTTCCGTCGGTGGAACCTCCGTCAATGACGATATATTCCTTGTCACAGCAGTTTTGCTGCAACACGCTTTTTATTGTTTTTTCAATCAGTGTGCAGCAGTTGTAAGATACAGTTACAATTGTAAATGTGACTTTTTGGGTCTGATGGTTCATGTCTATTATTTGAATTTCCTGATAAATTGAAGAAATTTTTCCAATAAAGAATTTTTCCAGCTGTGTGCACACAGATGAATGGCATAGGATGCTGGTGTGACTTCATGCTTGTTGCCTGCAAAGATTTCAGAGCGGAAGATATGCATATTGTCTTTCAGGTCTTGATCTTTATCCAAATATAGAAAACCATATTTTTCTGCAAGTTGTGCATAAATTAGAGGGGCAAACATATCTGGAGATAATTCTTTGGAAAATTGTTTGTGGGTGTACCAATCCAATACATCTTTTACAAATGGACATTGAGGTTCAGCACCCATCACGGCAGCTTGAATTTGCATACCGGAAATATAGTCATTACCTATTCGTTTCCCTTCTGGGGTTATTCTATGAATGGATCCCGTTTGTTCTAGCTGGCTGGGATGGTATTCTAGACTGGAGAAGAATGAATAATTAAGGAATTCATCAAATCTTTTTAAAATCTTTACGTCGGAGTCCAGATAGATGCCGCCTTCTGTATAAAGTGCATACATACGAATATAGTCTGCGGCGAAAGCCCATTTACGTGCTTTTATTGCTTCTTGTACGTAGATTGGAGCTGTGGAGATATCGAAAGTTTCCATATTCCAAAGCTTTACCTCGTAGTCAGGCATGATTCTTTTCCAAGTTTTCATGCATTTTCGAATCTTTTGGGGATATGGATCTCCACTTAACCAGCAGAAATGGATGATTTTAGGTATCATGAGGCTTTTATTTTTTTAATAATTGTTTTATTTTCTCTTTTCGTTGATGCTTCTGTTCCAACTTTTCTAAGTAATGGGTGGTATGTGTGAGGGTTTCTTCCTCATTCCATCCCCTTTGTCGGGCATATTCCCGGACCATGAACTCGAATAAGTCCCTTCGGTGAGTAAGTGTACTCAAATTTTTTAGACATATTTCTTGGGGTGGACAAGTGTCAAAAAAAATAGAGCGGTTGATGTCAATTACCTGAAACTGATAGTGTGTTTGGGGAGGCGTTTTCCGAAACAAAAAATTGCCGAAATTCAAGTCTCCGTGTATAATTCCTTTCTGATGCATGGAAATGATGAATGAGATTAGGTCTTTGGCAAGTTCTTTGTCATAATTCTCCTTTGGAACCAGGTAGGGGAAAGCAGGGGGATCCGGGCAGGCCGTACAAACAAAATAGCCGGTAGTGAACAATCCATGTTCTTTCGTTTCTATGAATGCGATTTCGTGTGGCGTTTCAATGCCCCGTTCCCTGAAGATTTTTGCATAGTGGAAAGCTCTCTCAGCCTTGGTGCTCCGAAAGAATGTGTAAGCAATCTGTTGGAAGAAATTGACTCGCTTGAAGCGTTTGGCGATGACGGGCATGCCTTGAATGGTAAAGCGGCAGACTAGATTTCTACCTGAATAGACAATCTCTCCTTGTCCCTCGTTGAACATACGCGGAATATCGAAGAGTTCTTTTGTCATATATTGATAATCTGGAGATATTTCTATTTTCATATTTGTTGTCCTTCTAGAAGTGAGTGGTACAAATCCATCAACTCGTCTGCCTGCCGTTCTTCGGAGAAACGAGTGACATATTGTTGTCCTTGTTTGATGATATATTGCCTTTTTTCGGGGTTATTTAGTAAGGCGTTGATAGCTTCTTTCAACCCTTCTTTGTCATCAGGATGAACATACACGGAATCTGGTCCGCCTGCTTCTTCCAAACAAGAACCTGTAGCAGCAATGACAGGTATTCCCGAATGAAGAGCCTCAATGATGGGAATGCCGAAACCTTCAAATCGGGAAGGATACACAAATATTTCGGCTAACTGATAAATAGCTGGAAGATATTGGAAGGTTACATCATGAAGAAGATGTACACGCTGTTCCAACTGGTGAGTGGATATAAAAGAATCAATTTGATTCGTGTAGCGGGTACGTTTTCCTACTAGAACGAGATGGACGTCTTCGGGAACTCCGGTCATGGCTTCTACGGCTAGTAAGGCATTTTTCCTTTCTTCTATGTTTCCTACGCACAATATGTATCTAGCGGGAAGATGGTATTTTGTTTTGGCTTCTTTTTTGAGCCTTTCTTCTGCCGGGTGTGTAAATGATTCGTCGCATCCTTGATAGATAACTCGGATTTTACGTGCGTCAATACCAAAAAATTGGATAATATCCTGTCGGGTACATTGACTGATAGCGATGATGGCATCTGCATCTTGACATGCCTTACGGAATTTATAGGTATAAATAAGACGGTCAATGAGTGGGTAGCATTGTGGATAGCGCAGAAAAATCAGATCGTGTATGGTTACTACACTTTTGGTATGAGATGCTTTCCGGATATTGAGTGGGAGTTCATTGCTCAGACCATGATAGATGGTCACGTGATCTTTCTCCAGATTGCGGGTGATGCCGATAGATCGCCAGAAAGAACGAAAATTTTCCCATATTCCTTTTGGGTAGATGCAGAGTAGTTTAGGGCATGCAGAGCGTAAACGGTTGAACGAAGGACTCGAACGGATATGAGGTGCATAAAGAATGTATTCGTTTTCTGGATAGAAACGATAAAGAATTTCAATCAGGTAACGGCTGTAATTGCCTAATCCGGTAAAGTTCTGTACGGCTCGTTTGGCGTCAAATCCTATCCTCATTGTGGGCGTATTTGGTTAAGAAGTTTACAAAGGTAGGTTTTCTTCTTAATTTTACCAATGGAATAGGTGTTTCATTTATGCTTTCTAGTAAAAAAGGCTTTATTTTTGTATAAGCACTTGTTGTTTTAGTGGCAGTATCCGTACTAAACATCTAAAAGAGAACTGTTAATTCGTACTTTTTATGTAGCTTTGCGAAAAGCATAAGTAGAAATCAATATTATTGGAACGTGATGAAGAAGTACGACTATTTGATTGTAGGAGCCGGACTGTTTGGTGCAGTTTTTGCTCGTGAAGCGACATTGGCAGGAAAAAAATGTCTGGTGATAGATAAGCGTAGTCATAAAGGAGGGAACCTATATTGTGAGGATGTGGATGGAATTCATGTTCATAAATATGGGGCTCATATTTTTCATACGGACAATAAGGAGGTATGGGATTATGTAAATGCATTGGTCCCGTTCAATGGTTTTATAAATTCTCCCTTAGCACGTTTCCATGATAAGCTTTATAATCTCCCGTTTAATATGAATACTTTTCATCAGCTATGGGGGGTGGTGACTCCGGCTGAGGCCAGAGAAAAACTGAAAGAACAATGTGCGGCATACAGTCATATTGTACCGTCTAATTTGGAGGAGCAGGCATTGAAGTTATGTGGTAAGGATGTGTATGAACGTTTGATAAAGGGGTATACCGAAAAGCAATGGGGACGTTCAGCAAAAGAATTGCCGGCATTCATTATTCGTCGTGTTCCTTTCCGATTTGTATATGACAATAATTATTTCAATGACCGTTATCAGGGAATACCTGAAGGTGGATATAATGCGTTGATTAATGCCTTATTAGAAGGAATTGAGGTGCAATTGGATGCAGACTTTCTGAAGGACCGGGCCCATTGGCAGGAGATTGCCGACCGAATCTTGTTTACGGGTTGTATCGATGAATTTTTTGATTATCAGTGTGGTCATTTGGAATACCGTAGCCTTCGTTTTGAAGAGAAACGACTGGAAATAGATGATTTTCAGGGGAATGCAGTGGTGAATTATACGGCACGTGAGATCCCGTATACCCGTGTGATTGAACATAAACATTTCGAATACGGAAAGCAGCCACATACCGTAATTACCTATGAATATCCGGATTCTTATGGACCGGGTAAGGAACCTTACTATCCGGTAAATGATACGCGTAATGGAGCGATGTATCGTCAGTATCGGGAGTTGGCGGCTCAATGTGAGAATGTACTGTTTGGCGGGCGCTTAGGATTGTATGCGTATGCAGATATGGACGATACGGTGGCTGCTGCGTTGAAAGCTTGGAAGAATGAATGTAATCAATAGAAAGTATGAGAAATTGTTATTTGTCACGTAATTATAAAGGAGTGGACGGAGCCGGGAATAAGGCGAAAACCGATATTGAGCGAATTATGGAGGAAAACGGTTATGTGAATGTAGGTTTTCGTCAGACTCGCTATACCAATACGATACTTGCTTTTCTGGTCACGTTGGCGGGAGTGTTAAGGCTTCCTTTTTCCTTGAAAAAAGGTGACCGTCTGGTGTTGCAATATCCGTTGAAAAAGTATTTTACGTTTGTCTGCCGGATGGCTCATTGGAAAGGTGTCAAGGTAATTGTCGTGATTCACGATTTGGGTAGTTTCCGCCGTAAGAAACTTACAGTGGAACAGGAAATCCGACGTTTGAGTCATGCCGATTATATCATATCTCATAACAATCGAATGAAACAATGGTTGTTAGCTAATGGATGCAAGGTACCTTTGGGAGTTCTAGGAATCTTCGATTATCTTTCTGAGACTAACGCTTCTTTGCATACAGCTCTTTCACAACCATACAGAGTGGTGTATGCAGGGGCTTTGAACCCTCGTAAGAATACCTTCTTGTATGAGGTGGGTAATTACATTCATTCTTATCAGTTTAACTTGTATGGGAATGGTTTTGAACTAGATAAGGCGAAAGGTAAGGAATTCTTCCATTGTAAAGGGTTCGTCCGCTCGGATGAGCTGATTGCTACGGTGGAAGGGGATTTTGGTTTAGTCTGGGACGGCTTCTCCGTAGATGCGTGTACAGGTGACTTTGGAGAATACTTGAAATATAATAATCCACATAAAACATCCTTATACATTCGTTGTGAGTTACCGATTATTATTTGGGAAAAAGCGGCTCTTGCTGATTTCGTCCAAGCTAACGGCATTGGACTTTGTGTATCTTCTCTGATGGAACTGGATGCAGTCTTGTCTTCTATTACTCCTGAGCAGTATATAGCGATGAAGCAGCGTACTGTGGAGATAAGCCGACGGTTGAGTCAAGGATATTACATTCAAAAAGCATTGTCCGAAGTGGTATTTTAAAATTATGGAAAAAGGTATTATACATGTCGCTTGCAACATTGATACTTCTTATGTGAAGTATTGCATTGTGATGCTGACCTCTTTGTTTGAGAATAATCGGGAGGTAAAATTTCATATACATGTAATTGCTGGAGAGTTGTCCGAAGAAGCCTGCCAACAACTTCGTAACTGGGTAGAGAAACAGTATTTACACACACTGACAATTTATGAAGCTGGGGAAGATTTATTGAGAGGCTGTATGATTTATGGTAACAGTCATATTTCACTGGCTACTTATTATCGGATTTTCTTGGAAACCATTTTGCCACAGGATTTGCAGAAAGTTATATACTTGGATTGTGATTTAATAGTAAATGGTTCTATTCAAGATTTTTGGGATACCAATATCAGTGACTATGCAGTGGGATGTGTAGAAGACATGTGGAGTGGAAAAACGGAAAATTATACTCGTTTGCATTACAATGCGTCTTTCTCTTATTTTAATGCAGGCGTGCTATTGGTGAATCTGGTTTACTGGCGGCAGATGAAATTTCAGGAGTTGGCTGTGGAATATATCTCTCACCATGTAAATGAATTGATATTCAATGATCAGGATGTTTTGAATGCCTTGTTTCATGACCGCAAATTATTTTTACCGTTCCGGTACAATGTGCAGGATGGTTTTTTGCGTCGTAAGCGTCGTATTCGTCCGGAAGTATGGAATGTTTTGGATAGGGAACTGCTTCATCCGGTGATTATTCACTATACGGGCGGGAAGAAACCGTGGCAATATAAATCACAACATCCTTACAAGAATCTTTATTTTCATTATTTAGATCTGACTCCGTGGAAAGGAGAACGACCAGTTGTTCCTTTTTCCTATCAACTCAAAAGGTGGGTTGATCACTTTTTATATTTTACGAGGCTGGCTAGACCTAAATACCGTTCTTTCCCAAGAAAAAGATGATATTAGGGTAAATATTCAATGGCTGGTTTGAAGGTTATTGCGTCTATACATCCGCGTTTCACAGCATCCTTGAATCTTTTTTTATCTTCTCTACTGTCGGGTCTCTTGTTTATGCGGTGCAGATAAATACGGTATCTGTTCAGTAGAGAGATGTAATAGACAAGCGTGTTCTTTTTTCTGGAACGGTTTATATATGACATGTTTCTAGCATGATAATAGAATTTCCAGGCCGTTTCTACTGGGGCAGTCTGGATTTTGGGACCATAATTTACTGTTGTTTTATGTACTACCACACTCTTCTCAATGTAGAATCCGTCGTAATGGTGCAGGTGTATTCTGTTAGTATATTCCAGATCGTCGGCCCAAATAAAAAATTCTTTGATAGGTAATCCTACTTCCCGTACAGTTTGTGCATTGAACAGGACAGATACAAAACTGCAAGATTCACATGCCAGACCCGCAGTTTGTGTATTACTTTTTAGAATATTTTTTTGAGTGACTGGGTCTGATATGAGGTTGGGCCCATTCATTTTATGCAGGCTACCATCTGTCCAAGTTACTTTACTGCATACAAATCCGATATGTGCCGAAAGTGAAAGGCCTTTGACCAGTTCTTCCAAGGCATTGTTTGTCGGAATAGTATCGTCATCCATGATCCATACATAGTCGCATCCTGCAAGTACGGCTTGTTTGATACCTTCATAGAATCCCCAAGCTCCTCCTTTGTTTTCTGGAAGGTGGATAATTTCCATTTGGGAGTCGTGGGAAAAGTGTTCTAAAAATTCTCGGGTTCCATCTGTGGAGCAGTTATCTATAATGAAAATTTTATGAAGTTGAAAGGTTTGTGCTTTTAGTGCTTGTATATTTTCTTTGAGCAGACTGAGCCGGTTGTAGGTTACAACAACGCAATTTATAAGGGGAGATGTGGTGAATGAAGTCATATTTCAGGTTTAAGTAGAATTAGTTAAAATGGATGATGAGTCAGTTTGTCATATAAGGTGGGTTTACCTTCCGTTATATGCGTGTACGTACGTTTATAGCTGAGTTTATGGAATAGCTGCTGTTGGCATAGCTGGAGAAATCTCTTCTCATTATAAGGTTGGTTCAGCAGTCCTTCCATGTCAAATAATCGTGTATGGCTGGTTGGAATAGCATTTAATAACTTGTTGACGGATGGAAGATTATAATAAGCAGTTGCAATTATGTAGTCAATCAGAAAATAATCAAGTAATCTTCTTTCTTTTTTCCAGTACTGAAAAAATACTTCTCTGGTGAAACTACATAAAATTCCTTTAGGAGGACTTCCTAATATGAAGCCTGCCCATCTGCCTTGTGAAATATTATCTGTAGCAATGTGGCTGGCTACGGTGAATAAAGGTTGCATAAAAATCTCCTCTGGAATAGGTTGGCTTACATAGACAGTGGCATCTATCCATAAACCTCCATGTTCATAAAGGAGGCACATACGCAGAATGTCAGAAAAGTGTGTAAATGAAATATTGCCTTTCTGCACTTTTTGTAGAATGTACTTTGGTATCGTCACATATTGAGAGATATTTTTTTGTGTGATGAGGTGGACCGGATGAGTACCTGCCTGCTTGCATAAAGCATGAAAGCAGGTTTGTACAATGGGAGGCATAGATTCTTTTCCTTGCCACCAACAAACCCATATCGGAGATAGGGATGATGATTGAGGAGTAGTTCCTTGCTCGTTTGCATACTTCTGGATGAGACTTTTGTTTTTTGTTTGTAAGAAAAATAGGATGGCTTGTTGTTTTCGTTCTTGGCGTATAATACGGGTGTTTTTACTACTAAAGTGTGGAAGAATGGCTATGGTATATATGTTGTGTATGCCGGCTACGCTCCAGGCATTTAGTATATCGCATATCCTTTGTCTTATTTTTCGTATCAACTTAATCTGCATAAGCCTTCTGCCTATTTAATTTGTATTCTTCTATTCGCCTCTTATATTGTTGGTCTTTTTTATTGTTGCCTGGCTTGAAATTCAGGTGTTCAGGAATCTTTTTTCCGTAGTCAATAATCATTGGCTTTGTTTTGGATTTTACAATATCCAGTGAATCATATAGGTTGCCGGCTGGCACTTCATAGGCACTGAGGCTGAGGGTATCCCCATGGATACGTATGTATTGGTAATATCGGCTTTCAATACCATATTTATCAAAACGTGGGTCGAAAATTATCCGGTAACTTTTAGGAGAACAGTGGCTCACCGTATAAACAGGAGGTATTGCTTGGCTCTGCTCGTCGTGAAAAGTCATACGTGCATAAGCGTGTTCATGTCCTTGCAGGACGAGATCCACTTTGTATTCTTGAATCAATGAATTGAAGATAGCTTTCTGTATTAAATTGTTATATTTTCCTTTCGCAGAATATAGAGGATGGTGCAGTACAACAATCTTCCATTGTGCATCGCTGGCTTTTAATTCTTTTTCCAGCCATTTCTTTTGGGTCCACAGATAAAAGAACTCCCGGTTACTGTCGAGCAGGAAGATTTGCAGGTTGTTGTATCGAAGTGTGTATACTTGGTTGTCACCTACCATGGAATCTTGGAAATACGAGAATACCAGTGAAAAACGGCGTTCCAACTTGCGAATGACATATTTCAGGTATTCGTGATTGCCGGTTACATTCAATAACGGATAATGCTGACCAATGGAATCAAGACCCGAGAAGGTTTCGTCCCAGTAGAAATCCATGGGGCGTTCTGTCAGGTCACCGCCAAAAACAAAGAATTCTGTTTGGGGGTGCGTTTGCAATGCCGCTTTCAGATACTGGTTAGCTTTGCCGTTTATGGTGTCTTGCACATCACCCACATAAATAAAGGAGTAGTCGTTTCGGGTGGTCTGGTTGTATGTTTGGAAACTGTACCAAGGAGAGAATTTTCCATCGTTGCTCACACGGTAACTGTAATAAGTGGCAGGCTTTAGTGATCGAAGTCTGACAGTATAGTAAGCTGCTTTACCACTACGTGATTGGAAGACTTCTCCTTGTGCCTTTATGCGAACGGTGTCTTTTCCCAGTGTATCGGCCAATTCTACAAAAGATGAAGAAGTTACCACCGAATCATATTGCCAACTGATATTGCGTGACAGTTCTTCTTTGTCGCCGAATGTGAGTAATACTCTTCCAGGTTCTTTTAGAGGCAGATAGGAAGGTTCTTCCGGGTTACCGAACCACACATGCCAGCGTGAGTGAATCCAAAGGCCCAATGCAAGTACGATGAGTACGGATAGGGAGATTGAGATACGTTGTTTTTTCTTCATCTTTGATTTGTTTAAAATGCAAAGATATGAAGTTCTCTAAATTTATCGCTATTTTTGCCGTTCAGTATTTGTAAAAAGATGAGAATAATGAAGAAAGAATTGTTTGCCAATGTGCTGACACTGGTCTGGAATCTGGTGCTTGTTTATGTGTGTTACACTTTATGCCGTCTGGTGTTTTTGCTTGTGAACTGGGATACGTTTAGCGGGCATCTGACATGGAAATATGCTGTCAGTTTGTTCGGAGCGGGAATTATCTTTGATACTACAGCCATCCTCTATAGCAATGCTTTGTTCATTTTATTGTTCCTTTTCCCATTGCATTGGAAGGAGACACCTGTATTCTATAAAGTGGTGCGGTGGCTTTTTGTAGCAGTCAATACGTTCTTTCTGATAACTAATTTGATAGATTGTGTATATTTCCGTTTCACAGGAAGGCGTACGACAATGTCGGTTTTGCAGGAGTTCAGTCATGAAGGAGATGGGAAGTTAACTTCAATATTTTTGGATGAGTTTATCGCTTACTGGTATTTGGTATTGCTGGCTGCTGCGTTGTTTTATGCATTATATAAATTATATCGTGCACCTGAGCTTTTGCCAGTGAAACAAAAACTAGCCTATTATATAGTACAGCTGGTAACCTTGCTGGTTGCTATTCCTCTTACTGTGTTTGGTATGCGTGGAGGTATGACCACTGCTACCCGTCCGATTACCCTGAGTAATGCCAATCAGTATGTGGACCGTCCTTTAGATGCTGGACTGGTGCTGAATACACCTTTCTCATTGTTCCGTACGTTGGGAAAAGCGACATTTGCGGTTCCAAATTATTTACCGGAGAAAGAGGCCGAGGCTGTATATTCTCCCATTCATTTACCCATCGATTCCGTGGTATTCCGTCCGATGAATGTGGTGGTGATTATCTGGGAAGGTTTTAGTAAGCAGCATGTCGGTTCATTGAATCCGCAGTTGGAGAATGGAGCTTATAAAGGATATACGCCGTTTATTGATTCCTTACTGAAAAAGAGTCTGACATTTCAGTATTCATATAGTAATGGGCGTAAAAGTATCGATGGAATGCCTTCTGTGTTATCTTCTATTCCGAGCTTCGTGGAACCTTTCTTTCTGACTCCTTCGGCCTTGAACGATGTTTCCAGTATTGCAGGAGAACTGACCCGACATAAAGGTTATTCATCTGCGTTTTTCCATGGTGCCATGAATGGTTCTATGGGTTTCCAGGCTTTTGCTCGTGCTGTCGGTTTCCAGAAGTATTTTGGACGTACTGAATATAATGAAGATTCGAATTACAATGGGGATAAGGATTTTGACGGTACATGGGCTATTTGGGACGAAGAGTTCTTGCAATTCTATTGCGACCGGATGTCGGAAATGAAGAATCCTTTTGTAACTTCTGTGTTTACAGCGACCTCTCACGGACCTTTCGATTTGCCTGAACGGTATAAAGGTAAGTTCCCCACGGGGAAAGATCCATTGTTTGAGACCGTAGCTTATTCTGATTACGCCATTCAGCGCTTCTTTGAAAAGGCAGAGGAACAACCGTGGTTTAAAAATACGTTGTTTGTGATTACTGCAGATCATACCAGCGGGAACTGTTATCCGGATTATATGACTGATTTAGGATATTATAAGGTGCCGGTCATTTTTTATGCACCCGGTATGCCGGAGTTGAAAGGGTTAGATCAAGAAAAAATTGTAGATCAGATAGACATCATGCCGACGGTATTGGGCATTCTGGGATATGACCGTCCGTACGTGGGTTTCGGACAGGATGCTCTTCATACGCCTGCTGCAGAAAAGTTTGCGGTTAACTATTTGCCTTCAAGCGGCATCTACCAGTTCCTGAAAGGCGACTACCTGATTCAGTTCGACGGGGAGAAAGTGATTCATGCCTACCGTTTCCGTACGGATGTGCTGATGAAGGACGATGTGAAAGACACCATGCCGCAAGATACCTTGAAGGCGATGGAAACCCAGCTGAAGTCCCTCATCCAGCAATACATGGAGAGGATGAACGGCAACAACCTGGTGTATCGGGAAAAATAAAAGAGAACAGCAGATACAAGAAATCCGGGCTTTTAAGGGAGATTCCTCGAAAGCCCGGATTGTTTGTATTCAGAAATGTGCGATTATGCATTCTTGTTGGCACGCTTGCGTTCCGTTTCATCCAGGATGATTTTACGCATACGCATGCTCTTCGGAGTCACTTCCACGTATTCATCTTCCTTTATGTATTCCAGTGCCTCTTCCAGTGAGAAGATGACCGGCGGAATGATACGGGCCTTGTCGTCCGAACCGGAAGCACGCATGTTGGTCAGCTTCTTTGATTTGGTCACGTTGACCACCAGGTCGTTTTCATGTACGTGTTCACCTACCACCTGTCCGGCATATACCTCGTCCTGCGGATAGATGAAGAACTTACCGCGGTCTTGCAGCTTGTCGATGGCGTAGGCAAAGGCAGTTCCCGATTCCATGGCAATCATGGAGCCGTTGGTGCGGCGAGGGATGTCACCTTTGAACGGCTGGTATTCCTTGAAGCGGTGAGCCATGATGGCTTCACCCTGAGAAGCAGTCAGCACGTTGGTACGCAGACCGATGATACCGCGCGACGGCATGTCGAACTCGATGTTCACACGGTCGCCCTGTGTTTCCATGGACACCATCTCACCTTTGCGGCGGGTAACCATATCAATCATCTTGCTGGCAAATTCTTCGGGCACGCTGATGGTCAGCTCTTCAATCGGTTCGCACTTCACGCCGTCGATTTCCTTGTAGATAACCTGCGGCTGTCCTACCTGAAGTTCGTACCCCTCACGGCGCATGGTCTCAATCAACACAGACAAGTGGAGCACACCACGTCCGGATACAATCCATTTTCCATCTTCGTTTTCGGTCTTGCGTACGCGCAAAGCCAGGTTCTTGTCGAGTTCTTTCATCAGACGGTCGTGGATGTGACGGGAAGTCACGTATTTACCTTCCTTCCCAAAGAACGGAGAGTCGTTGATGGTGAACAGCATGCTCATGGTCGGTTCGTCGATGGCGATAGGTGGAAGCGGTTCCGGATTGTCGAAGTCGCAGATGGTATCACCGATTTCGAAGCCTTCCACACCGATGATGGCGCAAATGTCGCCCGAAGATACGGATTCCACTTTCTTGCGTCCCAGTCCTTCGAAAGTATGTACTTCCTTGATTTTGGATTTTACCATGGTACCATCACGTTTGGCTAAGGTGATATTCATGCCTTCTTTTAGGGTACCTCTATGCACACGGCCTACGGCGATACGTCCTGTATAAGAAGAGTAGTCCAATGAAGTGATTAGCATTTGAGGAGTTCCTTCCAGCTGTTGCGGAGCCGGAATGTATTTCACGATGGCATCCAGCAACGGAGTGATGGTACCTGTGGGTGTCTTCCAGTCTTCACCCATCCAGTTGTTCTTGGCTGAACCGTAGAGAACCGGGAAGTCTAGCTGGTCTTCTGTGGCGTTGAGACTGAACATCAGGTCGAACACCATTTCGTATACTTCCTCCGGACGGCAGTTTGGTTTATCTACTTTGTTGACAACCACAATCGGCTTCAATCCAATCTGAAGGGCTTTCTGCAGTACGAAGCGAGTCTGCGGCATCGGACCTTCAAAAGCATCCACCAGCAGAATACACCCGTCGGCCATGTTCAAGACACGTTCTACTTCTCCACCGAAGTCGGCGTGTCCCGGAGTATCAATAATATTGATTTTTGTACCATTGTAATTGATGGATACGTTCTTGGAAAGGATGGTTATACCTCTTTCGCGTTCCAGGTCGTTGTTATCCAAAACCAGTTCACCGTTGGTCTGGTCGTTGCGGAACAGATGTCCCGCCAACATCATTTTGTCCACGAGGGTGGTTTTACCATGGTCCACGTGGGCAATAATGGCAATGTTTCTAATGTCTTGCATACTATACCTATAATTTGTGTGCAAAGGTACGATTTTCTTGGAAAAAATCATTGTTAATAATAAAGAATAAGAAATTGTCTGAATACTTTTCACTGGAACTCATTAACTTTGCTGACCGTTTTAAAAATAGAAGAGGTATGAACGAAGAACAGCTTAAGCAGAGTGTACAAAAAAAGATAGTCTTGATTTCTTTCCTTATATTGGTGGGGAAGTTTGCCGCTTACTGGCTGACAAATTCTGTAGGAATCTTGACGGATGCAATGGAAAGTATTGTCAACGTCGTAGCTGGAGCGGTGAGTCTTTACAGTCTGCATTGGTCGGCACAGCCCAAAGACAAGAGTCATCCTTTCGGACATGGGAAAATGGAGCAGGTTTCAGCTTCCATTGAGGGTATTCTGATTACGTTTGCCGGGATACTGATAGTGTATGAAGGGGTGTATCACTTGTTTTGTCCAGTCGGCATACGGAAACTGGATGTGGGTATTTATATCGTGGCATTTTCCGGACTGGTTAATTATCTGATGGGATGGTACAGCGTACATATCGGCAAGCGGTATAATTCAATGGCCTTGATAGCAGGGGGGAAGCATCTGCAGTCGGATACGTATTCTACCATCGGACTGGTAGTGGGGTTGCTCTTGCTTTATTTCACGAAAATAGCCTGGATAGATAGTGTGTTAGCTTTTTTGTTTGGAGGAATTATCATCGTGACGGGAATTTCTATCTTGCGCAAGACAATCGCGAATCTGTTGGACAAGGCGGATGAGGCTTTGCTGAACGATATCGCTCAGGAACTGAATGAGAAGCGTTCGTCCGACTGGATAGATATTCACAATGCCAAAGTCATCAAGTATGGAAGTTACCTGTATATGGATTGTGATTTGACGCTTCCTTGGTTTTATACCATTGAAGAAGGGCATCGTGAAGGGGCTCGTTTAAAACAAATTCTGGAAAAGAAATATGCCGACCGGATTCAACTGACGATACACTTGGACCCTTGCACTGTTTTTGAGCAGGTAAAGTGCCGGAATTGTTCTTGCAAGAGATGCCAGACACGTAAAATGGGGTTTGAGCAGGTCGAACCGATTACATTGGCCACATTTATTGAGCGTGCCAACGAGCGGAAAGATTAAATTCTTCTTCAGCTTGTTTGTGAAAAAAAGCGTGAAAAGAATTGTCGTTTAAAAGATTATGTCTATCTTTGCAACCGCAAATCAAATTTATACATTTTAATAAACAGTCAAATTATGTATTTAGACGCAGCTAAAAAACAAGAAATCTTTGGAAAGTACGGAAAGTCTAACACTGATACTGGCTCACCTGAAGCGCAGATAGCATTGTTTTCATACCGTATTTCTCACCTGACTGAGCACATGAAGCTCAACAGAAAAGATTATAGCACTGAAAGAGCTTTGACAACTTTGGTAGGTAAGCGTCGTTCTTTGCTGAACTACCTGAAGAGCCGTGATATCGAAAGATATCGTAACATTGTCAAGGAACTTGGTCTTCGTAAGTAATCCGTTACTTGCTGCAGGCAAAAAAATAAGCCGCTTTTCTTTCGGGAAAAGCGGCTTATTTTTTTGTACCCTCGTCGGGAATCGAACCCGAATCAAAAGTTTAGGAAACTTCTATTCTATCCGTTGAACTACAAGGGCAACTTTTGCAAAAGTAAGTCTTTTTATTGAATATTCTTGCTTTTGGTTTGAAAAAAGCGGTCTGCAAGTGATTTTTTGGCTGTTTTTTGTTTACTCAAAAAAACGCCTAAGCGTTTCAACCAAAACGCAAGTGCGTTTCAATCAAAACTCTTTGGCGTTTTGTCTCAAACGCAAGTGCGTTTTACTTCGAACGCACTTACGTTTTTTTAGAGGGTTATTTTACCTTCTCTATACTGCGGATAGAGGTTATTTCTGTGGCTTGTGGATTGGTTGCTTTCCGGGTGCAGTAATCAAATTGAGCCGACTTTTCTCCACTAAAAGAGTTCCATTTCAAGGTGAGTTTGACTGTTTTTCCTTGGGTGTCGGGCAGTTCATTCAGTTTGAAGGCAACCAGTCCGTCTCCCATTCTCCCGTTGAGATCGCCAAAGGCATTGTGACGGAATTCCACTTCGTATGGATTTCCCGAGTTTTGTGTGCTGATCAGGTTCACGAAGTGTGGTTGTCCGTTGCCCCATCGGGTGGCGAATCGGAGTGTCAGATATCCGTCTTCCGCAATGGTTACCCAGTCGTTGAGAATTTCTACCGGGTCGTTTCCGTAAGTCTGTATGTTGGCTGTTTCTCCCAGGTTAGTTGCCATGGGCTTGGTTAGGATGCTGTCAATCCAGTTGACAAATACAGCTTTATCGTATCCTTGGGGGGCTTCGTCAGAAAAGTCGAAATTTGTCAAGGCCCTTACTTCTTTTTCTCCGAAGGGAGAAGTGGTCATATTGACTGGACGCAGGGTGGTGCTGTCGTCCAGCTGCAGGTACGGAGTATTGTCGGTACTTAGTTTAACGGTAACGAGTGCGTTGGCATAATAATGCGAAAGATAGAAGTTGTCATCGTCATTCTTGCAAGACTGAACACCCATAGAAAGGCATACAGCCATCAGAATCATGAAGCCTTTGTGAATAAGTGATAGCGTTTTCATAATGAGTTGTTTTTAATTGTTTCTTTTTTCATTTTTATATATAATGAGAAAAAGAAGGAATTCCTGCATGTAAAATTGTTAACTCCTGAAAAAATAGACGATGGGGGAATGGTAATGTTTAGGAATATCGGATAATTATTTGTTTATAGAATCTATAAATGTAAATTCAACATTTTACGTTGTCTGTCTCTTTGTAATCAATATAATATTGTGCTGTTTCCCACCTGTATATTAGTTGTATAATAATAATTCTCAAGAAAAAGGCAAATTCAAAACAAAGGTCTGTAGGAGAGCGTTTATTAGGTGTAACAAATTAAAATTGTGTTCAGTATGGAATATAGTAATAAACGGCACACCGGATAGTTATGGGAATAGATAAGAAGATTTTCAATGATAATTTCCGCTATTATTATCGGCCTTTATGTATGTATGCTCTTCATTATGTGAAAGACATTGATAATGCGGAAGACATCGTACAGGATTGTTTTACCGAAGTGTGGGAGAGAAAAGACAGCCTGGAGGATGTGGATAATATACGTGCTTACCTGTATACGATGGTTCGGAACAGGTGCGGGCACTTTCTGAAGGAGAAGTCTAAGCAGCAGGTTGATAATGACAGCTTGTTTGAACTGGAGGATGAGACGCAGGAGGAGGAAGAATACGAGGAACGTTCGTTTCTTGAAGCTCGGATGCTGACTGCCATAGAAAGTCTTCCTGAAAGATGCAGGGAAGCACTCTTGCTGTCAAGGAGAGATGGGTTGAAGCATGAAGAGATAGCAAAAAGCATGTCGGTTTCAGTCAATACGGTAAAGAATCAGATCAGCAAGGCGTTGAAAATAATCCGGCAGAGTGGGAATAAGGTATACGTTTTCTTTTGGGGATAGCCGGTGACTGTTGAATAAGAAGGTTTGTCTCATAACCTGAGTAGAATGTAGTATAACAAAATAATTTGATGACACCATGAAAGATTTGGAAGATAAAAGTTTACAGTTTGTTTTGGAAAATTACAGAAAAGGAATGTTTGATACCCGTAAGGCTTTGAGAAAAATAAATGGTGAAGGAAAGGATTCCCGCCCGTCAAGAAGAATTGGATGGTATGTGTCAGGGATTGCGGCTTCGGTGTTGATTCTGGCTGGTCTTTTTATGTATTTCCGTTCCTCTGACCACAGACAGGTTCAGATAGTGGCCGATGCTGGAATCGTGAGACATGTGCTTCCCGACAGTACCCAGATTATGCTGGCACCGGGCTCTGCCTTAAGTTACGAGCCGGAAGACTTCCATACCGGCAGGAGAGTGGTGAAGATGAAAGGAAAAGCTTATTTTTCGGTGACGAAGAACAAGCAGTCGCCTTTTTGGGTGTACGGACAGCGTTCGGTGACAAAGGTACTTGGT
This sequence comes from uncultured Bacteroides sp., assembly GCA_900552075.1. Classification (GTDB taxonomy): domain Bacteria; phylum Bacteroidota; class Bacteroidia; order Bacteroidales; family Bacteroidaceae; genus Phocaeicola. The sequence continues at coordinate 199,779 of URYL01000003.1, forward strand.
ACAAAGTTTCAGGTCAGTGAGCAGAATCCGGATTCACTCACCAGAATTTATGTGACTTCGGGGAAAGTGTATTTCGCTTCGCTTTCTGAGAAGGATAAAGGAGTGATTCTGACAAAAGGTATGGAAGCGGTGCTGGCTCCTGGCGAAGTAGAACCTCGTATCACCGGAATATCGGTGTTGAATCCTACGGCTTGGGCTGTGAATGTATTTGTATATAAAGATGTACCGGTAGAAAAGGTCCTGAAGGAATTGTCTGAGTTTTATGGCGTGAAACTGTCGGCTTCGCAGACAGACCGTAAGGTGACGGCTGAATTCAGAACAGCACATTTAGACTCCATTCTGGCGATGCTGGAACAGGTGCTGGAGATAAAAATAAAGAAAGAATAGAAAACAAGTTGAATGGGTGCGCTGGTGTTTAGAGCGCTTATGCTGACTGTCTTGTGCTGCAAGGTAAGTCATGTCTGGGCTCAGCAGGACAAGTTGACGATCAAATCAGCAATAGAGAAATTGAGGGAAAAATATGCCGTGATGTTTGTGTATAACGCTTCTCTCAATTTGAATTTAGGATTCGAAGGAGTCGACATGACCGGCAAGGATTTGCAGGAAAGTCTGCAGACGGTTTTCTCTGGAACAGATATCAAATATGAGGTAAGAGATGGGTATGTGTTATTGCAGGAAATCAAGCAATACACTTTGAGCGGATATGTTTATCAGGAAACCGGTGAAGCTGTCGTTCAGGGTACTGTGCTGGATGTGAATACTGGAAATGGTACCCTGACTGACGAGTCTGGATTCTTCAGCTTGGTGTTACGTGAAGGTCGTCATAAAATCAGGGTGTCGTATATTGGAACAGAAGAAGAAGTCCGGGATATAGACCTGAAGAGCGACCGGATGGAAACCGTATTTTTGAAGTCCGGTTATAAACTGGAGGAAGTGGTGGTGACGGTAGATGCCCATTCATCTTTCCATACGCTCCGCGACGGAAAAGAATCCGTGCAGGCAAGAGACTTTGAGCGGGGTGTGTATTTCATGAGTACACCCGATGTGGTCAGCACTTTACACAGCTTGTCTGGGGTTTCCTCAGGGGCAGATCCTGCGTCTGGAATGTATGTACATGGAGGCGACCATGATGAAAATCAAATAACGATTGATGGAGCACCTCTTTATCATGTGAATCATATCGGCGGACTTTTCTCCGCTTTCAATACTGATGTGATAGAGCAGGTGGATTTTTATAAGGGCGGGTTTCCGGCCCGATATGGGGGACGGCTATCTTCAGTGCTGGAGGCTCGGACTCGTGAGGGTAACTTGCAAGAGTTTCATGGCAAGTTTGCCTTGGGAGCGATGGATGCAAGAATCCAGCTGGAAGGGCCGATTGTGAAGCGGAAAACTTCGTTTAACGTAGCCTTTCGCCGCACCTGGCTGAATCTGATTCCTGTGCCTCTGTTGGATGTGATAAGCATGAAGCAGGAAGGAAATCAAAAAAGAAAATATTTTTTCCATGATCTTACGGCAGGTGTTTCGCATGTGTTTTCAGAAAAAAACCGGTTGCGTGTGGGGCTTTATTCAGGCTATGACAAGGCACGGATGAATCATTGGCAGACCTATGATGAAGGAATGCGGCAGGAAACTGATCGGTTTGCAGCAGGATGGGGAAATACGGCCCTGTCGGTCGGATGGGAATCTGTGTGTTCTTCCAGTCTGTCGATGAACCTGACGGGATTCTATACCCATAATTTTGCAAAGTTTCATTATCAGGGGCAGGTCCAAGTGGGTGACAGGAATGTGGAACAGCAGCGTATGGAAGAAACCAGATACAATAGTTCCACGATTGACGACGTGGGTTACCGGCTGGAAATGGTATATCGTCCCGCGTCTGGACACAGACTGCATCTGGGATCGAATTATACGAACCATCTGCTTCGCCCGCAGAATTATGTACGCAGTAGTTTTGTCGATGATAATCATTGGACCCCTGAAAGCCGTCAGACTGAAACTGAAATGTCATTTCATGGCAATGAGCTGTCTTTGTTTGCCGAAGACGAAATGACATGGGGGGAGAAAGTGAAGCTAAATGTTGGAGTGGCTTGGAATCTGTTTGGGGCGAGTCGTCTTACACAAAGTTCCATTGAGCCGAGAGTTTCCTTCAATTATCGGCTGAACTCTACGGCCTCGTTGAAAGTTTCAGTCACCAAGATGAGTCAGGCCATGCAGAGGCTGTCGAGCACCTATCTCAATATGCCGATTGACTGCTGGGTGTTTTCTACAGACAAGACGGGTTATTCTTATTCGTGGCAGCTGACGGCTGGATTCTATAAGGCATGTTCCGATTACGTACATCTGAGGGTAGGTGGCTTCTATAAGACTATGAATCACCTGATAGAGTACAATGGAATGGAACGCCTGACCCCTTCGGCCGTGGCATGGGAAGAAAATATCAGCAAAGGAAAAGGAATATCGTATGGGGCGGAGTGTGAAGCGGCCTACGACAAGGGATCAGTCTCTCTGCATGTGTCTTATACATTGGCTTGGAGCAAACGTTTTTTCCCTGACTTTTATGATGGATGGTTCCTTGATAAGTTTGACAACCGTCATACGCTGAACGCTTCATTGAATTGTTCGTTAGGTAAGAAGGTGGATCTTTATGCTTTGTGGCGTTTCCATAGCGGAAACCGGTTTACCCTTCCTCAACAGATTGTTTCTGCTCCGTTGATGCCGGACGAGGAGATTGCCCCTTCCGATTTTCTGTTATACGATGTTCCGAACAATGCGGCATTGCCCGCGTATCATCGGTTGGATTGTGGGGTGCGCTACAGAAAGCCGATGAAGAAAGGACGTGAGCAGATTTGGGACGTATCTATCTATAATATGTATGCGCGGCACAATGCCTTGTATGCCGAACAAGTATTGAACCCGGATGGAACTGTAGGATGGAAAACTGTAGGGGGACTTCCGTTTTTTCCGTCGCTTTGTTATACAATTAAATTTTAGCAGAACATGAAGAGATTATTGGCGGCGATGTGGCTGCCGGTGATGGGATTGTGCACCTCTTGCGACAAGGAGGTGACAGTAGAAAATGTGACGGGAAACGGGAAGTTAGTGGTGTATTGCATTCCTTCCAATGTGAAGGATACCACTTTTATCCAGTTGTTGTGGAGCCGTTCGTTGAATGGAGAAACACAGGCAGACCGGACGACCGACCGGGCTGAGGTTTCTTTCCGTGTGAACGGGGTTGAAAAGGAAACGGGTTATGCCGGTAGGTTGCCGAGGTATGGAAATGGAAATACTTTCTATGCCGTAGGAAGATTGAAGGAGGGGGACGAAGTGGAAGTCAAGGCGCAACTTCCTGGATTACCAGCCGTCACTGCCCGGACCTCAGTTCCTTCTTGTTTCCCGTTGGAAAAGGTAGAAGGGATTCGTTTGAGCGTATGCGGGTATCAAGCTGTAAGGTTCCAGATAACCTTGCGAGACTGTGCGGAGGTGAAAAATTATTATGGGATAAGGATACTGCGTAAACGCATATTTCCTGAGGGTGTCACGATTGGAGTACCCGATTCGGTAGTAAAACCGCTGGTCTTGAACGTGGAAAATGAACCACTTATGAGCAACAAGCTCGGAGTGGATGATGTGTTCGATTTGTCTAATGACTTTTATCAGCATTTGTATATCTACAGTGATAACCAGATAAACGGAAGGACTTATACCTTGAGCCTGGACTGCTTTGAGCGAAACCACGGTACAGCACAGCCTGCAGACGATAGGGTCTATTATAAGGTCGTATTGTTTGCACTTTCGCCTGACTTGTATAAATACTTGAAATCTGTAAATGCTTTAAATAACAATGATCTGGGAAAGGCTGGACTGGCTCCTATATATAAAAGGTATACTAATGTCGTCAATGGTATTGGGATTGTGGGCGGTTGTCATTTGTATGAAACAGACTGGATGGAAGCTTCTGACTTTTGCCGGTAAAATCTCTCTTTGAATTGTAAATATTTTAATTTTGGTTAAATGACAGTTGGAAGAATAGTACTAAACAGGTTTTTTATCCCTTAGGCTATGGGGACTGGATAGATGAGTGAAGACAAAAGCAGTTCCTGTTTTATGATATGCAAAGACAACGACTAGACAAGAAAGACAGATGGGGAGGGTTAAAGCAGTACATGTTTCTGCTTTCTTTCCTATGCTGGCAACACATCAGTGCACAGACAAATTCTTCTCACGATTCTGTCCGCATTTTTTTCAGGCAGGGAGTAGACAAGCTTGATTTGAATTACAGAGCCAATGAAGAAAAGCTGGGCCGGTTTTCCAGGCAATTGATGGAATTGAACAACCGAAAGGTACGCTATGGGAATGTACGGGTATTTTCTTCTGCTTCTCCTGAAGGCCCGTCTGCCTTGAATGAAATTTTAGCGCGAAACCGAGCTAAGGTGCTTTTAGACTACATGCGGAGCCATGTGGAATGGTCGGGAGTAGAGTTTGAGATGACGCCGGTGGAACTGGACTGGAGCTTGTTCAGACAATTGGTAAACAGTTCAGACCTCCCAGAGAAGAAACAGGTATTGGAAATTCTTGAAAAGGAGCCTGAGTCGGACCGGAAAAGATTGCTGAAAAGCCTGAAAGGTGGTCGCGTCTGGAACGAGATGCTCCGCAGTTTATATCCTGACATGCGAACCTGTGTACTCTATGTTCACTACATTCCTCAGGGAGACAGCCTGTCTTTTGATTGGGTAAAGCCGGATATTTCTCTTGCTCTTGATTCGCTTGTAATGCCTGTACGAGGTTTGAAGTTTCGGGAAAAAAGACATTTCCTTATGGCTGTAAAGACCAACTTGCTGTATGATATACTGGCTATTCCCAATGTGGGAGTGGAGTTCGATCTCGGAAAAGGATGGAGTGTAGGCGGAAACTGGATGTATGCATGGTGGAAAAGAGACAAGTCGAACCTGTACTGGCGTTCGTATGGAGGCGAGCTGTTCATTCGGAAGTATTGGGGAAGAGTGGTGGAAGACCGGCCTTTGTCCGGGCATCATTTGGGCTTGTACGGGCAGATGCTGACCTACGACCTTGAGATGGGTGGACGTGGGTATATCGGCGGACAACCAGGCGGAACTTTATGGGACAAGGCACATCATGGAGCTGGTGTTGAATACGGTTATTCCCTGCCCATAGGCAGAAGGCTGAACCTGGATTTTACGCTGGGACTGGGCTACTTGGGAGGAATTTGTCATGAATATCTGCCGGCCGACAAATATTACGTGTGGCAGGTCACCAAACAACGCCATTGGATAGGGCCTACTAAAGCTGAAGTTTCTTTGGTGTGGCTTTTAGGAAACAAAATAACTAATCGGGAAAAAAGAGAGTAAGGTTATGGATAGAACAGACATGAATAAGCTGCTGAAAGCAGTCATGATAATGATAATCCTTACGGTGTGTTTTGTGTCATGCAGGCACAAGGAACTTTATGATGAGAAGATATTTGCTGCCGATGTGAGAGTCGTTTTCGACTGGACCAAATCACCGGATGCCCATGTGGAAACGATGCGTGTATACCTCTTTCCCCTGGATGGTGGAAAAGCCTTGCAATATGAATTCGCTGATTTACAGGGAGGAAAAATCACCGTACCGGTAGGGCGTTACAAGGCTTTGTGCATCAATTCGGATACGGATTCCCTGCTTTACCGTGATATGGACAGGTATGATACTTTCGAGGTCTATTCTTCGGAAGGGAATCTAAATGCGGCTGCATATGCGGCGCTGAATCAGGATGAATCTCCGGCCGAACGTGTGGGTCTTTCCCCCGACCGTTTTTATGCAGACCGGATAGAAAATCTACGTCTGGAAGTTACGGAGAGCGAGCAGACCATACGTTTTCTTCCAGAGAACCTGGCTTGCCGTTATCGGATAGAAATCCGAAATGTATCGAATCTGCAATATGTGGCTGCCGGATGGGTGACAGGAGGACTTTCCGGAATGTCGGTCGGGAGATTTTTGGGAGAAAACCAGTTGGATGCGGAACCGGTCATTATTCCTTTTGAAATGCATTCGGATGGGGTTTCTACTTTGAAAACGGAGTTCCTGACTTTTGGAGAGTATTCTTTGAAACAGATTCACAAGATAGCGGTACATGTAGTTATGCCCGATGGCAATGACAAATGTTATCTCTACGATGTGAGCGAACAGATACATACGGCTCCCAATCCCCGCGACGTGCTGATTATTCTGGACGGCCTTCCTTTGCCGAAGCCGATTGTGCCTGGAGGAGGATTCCATGCTTCCGTGGATGAGTGGGAAAGCATTGACGTGGACTTACCAATGTAAACAGACTGACAAAAACATATTTACAAAAACTGACAACTTATATTTTAGATTACTAACAACTTAACTAAATTTTAAATGAAAAAGAATCTTGTTTTGGCAGCCGTTGTACTGGCTGCAATGTCCTCTTGCTCAAAAGATGAAGTGATAGAGGTTAATAATGGGAATGCAATTGCCTTCAGGGCATCCGTCGATAAGGCAATTTCACGAGGTCCGGTCACAAATCTGGCCAATTTGAATGTCTTTAATGTGACTGCGATTGGTAATGATAAAAACTATTTTACCAATCTGGAAGTAAGATCTTCTAATGGAGGAGTGGAGTGGAAGACTGCTTCTACTTATTACTGGCCGAGCTTTGACCTTGCTTTCTTTGCTTATGCCCCTCAAGATTTAGGTAACGGACAGGTTACGATTAATGATGTAAAGAAGAAAATTACAAGTTTCTCTCCTAATCAGATTGTAGCTGAGCAGAAAGATCTTGTCATTGCTTACAATACAGGAAACAAAGCGAATAATGAAAGTGCTGGAGTAGCTTTGAACTTCAAGCATGCGTTGTCGCAGATTGAAGTGCAGGCAAAATGTCTGAACCCGAACATTAAGATTGAAGTCCTCGGGGTAAAGGTGATGAATGTGGCAAGAACCGCAGATTTTACTTTCCCGGAAAGTGAGGCTACCGGTACTTCTTATCAGTTGCCCCGAACTCAGTGGGATAATTATGAAGGAGCAGACCAAGGGAATGGCTATATGGTTAAAGGAACAAATGCCGTAACCTTGACGGAGAATCCTCAGAGTATCATGATGGGCACAGATAACTTCATGCTGATTCCGCAACAGTTGGTAGGCTGGGAAGCTACTTCGCAGCAGACGGGTGCTTACTTATCTGTGTTGTGCCGTATTTATAGCAAGGATGGAAACAATGAGGTCTTATTGTATCCTTTGGCTACTTCTTCGGATAAGAAAGAAGGTAAATACGGACTTTCTGCCGTAGCGATTAATACTGAGTGGTTGCCGGGCAAGAAGTATACTTACACCTTGACCTTCTGCGGTGACGGAAGTGGTGCTGGAAGAATTGACCCGAATCCGGATGCAAATGATCCTACCATTGATCAGACTCCTGTTCCAAATGGTAAAGGCGGTGACTTGATTTTGGGAGCACCGATCAAGTTTACGGTGCAGGTAGACAACTGGACTCCGGCATCAGTTGATATCAACATGAATTAAGGGACGATATAACCCTCAGCAGTAAAGTTTTTATAGCGCAAGAGGATGAGGACACTATGTCTTTAGTTTCATAATGTTCGTTATTAATGCCTCATTCTTCTTGCGCTTTTATTTTATTAAGCTTTTAAAGAAAAATATGGAGAGAGGTGGTTTTTGGGGGATTTTGTTTTTGGGTGCAATGCTTATAGGACTGATGTCGTGTCGGCAGGATGAACACATGGCAGCCGAAATAGCCCCAATCAGTTTTTGCTCGGATGTGAATGGGATGGAATGGCAGATAGGTGCATTGCGTACCGGTACACAAGGAAACGCCAGTCAGCCTTCGAGAGGTGTTCTGGTGTCTACAAGTACGATGCATAGCCGTTTGGGTTGCTGGGCCAGCATGTATAGTACGACAGAGACCTGGAATGAACAATCTTCCATTAACCTGATGAATAATCGTGAGGTTACTCGAGATTTGTCGTATCGCTCCGACGTCTACTGGCCCGGAGCCTGGCAGAAGGTACGTTTTTTTGCGTATGCACCTTACGGTAATTCTGGCTTGTCGTTTTTGGAAAACCGTTCCGGTTATCCGGCTTTTGAGTATACGGCACCTTTGGATGTGGCTGCCCAGGAAGATATTTTGGTAGCTTCTACCGAAGAGTATCCGGGAGACTTTAATCAGGTGGTGCCGTTGACTTTCAAGCATGCCATGACCGCAATCCGGTTTGTCGATATGGGAATGCCTCAAGGCACGGTGACGAAGATTACCGTATCGGGAGTATATGGGAAAGCGCGTCATTATGTAGGAAAGAATATGTGGGACAGTTATTCGATGGTGACTGATTTCGTGTTTCCAGTGAACTATCAGACGGCTGAGGCCGAAGATGCGAACGTGGAAATCAGGAATGACATCAATCGTCTGATTCTGATTCCGCAAGTGCTGCCTACAGGAGCCAAGCTGAAGCTGGAACTGCAAGACGCATCGGGCGCGGTTACCGAGTATACAGCCAGTCTGGCAGATACGGAATGGCAGATGGGTAAGATTGTGAGATACAATCTGAGTATTCAGGAACGGGCCCTGGTAGTAGTGGGCGATTTGAGTGATTGGATGGATGGAGGTGAGTTATAATTACAGGAACACAAAATTGAAAATCAAGGATAAAAGATATAAATGAATACAAGAATGAAAGCTACAATAATCAATATAATCACCTGCTGTTTGGTTCCATTGGCTGCTTTTACCTCCTGTAAGGAAGATGAAGTGGCTGAAATGGAGCCCATGAATATGGAAAAGAGTATTTCTTTGGAAGAATATACCGGAGAAATATTAGATGTGGATTATGAAATCTCCATCCCCCAATATGCCGATGTAGTAAATACAGAGACTGGTGTAGGCTCCAGAAGCCTTGCTGAAGATGCCGAGGAGAAGATTCACTTTGATTATGCGAATATGAAAGACGTGTTTATACATGTCTGTCTGCAGAATGGAGACGATGTGTCTACCCGGAGCTTTAAAACTTTCTCCGCGAAGATTGAACCGAAAGCTGGAGGTTTCCAGGTGTTGGTCGATGACCCTTACATACGGCTGAAGAAAGGAGACTTGGCCGGAGACAATTGGAAAGTGTGCGCCATCATGGAAACCCAGGAAAGAACCGAGGCGCAGAGAATGTTCAGCCAGAATAAGTACACCGCGACAATCAATACAAATACTTATTTCTCTCCAGACGGAAGTATTGTGAAAGATCATCTGACCTCGCTGACCACTCCCTTATACAGTCGGTATGTACCCGTGAGAAAAGAGAATGGGAAAGTATTCCTTGATCTCAATTTCAAGCCGTTGGGTACCATTATACGGATGAAGGTGACGAATCCGCTGGCCATTCCGGTGTATGTCAATAAGGTAAGGATCAAGAACCCGAACATCAAGTCGGGGCTTGCCCGTGTAGCTTTGGGAAACGAAAGCAACGGGATTCTTTCCTTTGATTTTTCGACTTCCAGTCGGGCAGGTGGGGATACTCCCAGCCGGTCTGAACGTGTGTTGTGGCCTAATAATGAGGTGTGCATCTGGAACATCAAGCCAGTCATGGTGGGAACAACGCCCGAAACCTTGTACTTGTGGTGCATTCCGGTATCGTCTGCTCCTGCAGTCAGCCAGATAGAGTTTGTGTATACTACCTCTCCTTCCAACGATGTCATGCTCAGGGACAGCATCATCCTTCCTCCCTCAGAACGGGCCGTGGATTTGGAATCGGGGTATTTTTATCAGGTCAATGCCTCTTTGCCGGAATCGGATTTGATGATTACCGAGCTTCTTCATTTGAATCCATCCTGGTGGTATAACTATACGGTGGTGGAAATCTACAATCCGACCAACAAGGAGATTGACATCCGTAATTATGGCTTGTGCCGAATGCTGTCGTGGGATAGCACTCTTCCTTTGCTGGTTGGAGAAGCGAATAGTTTTCCCAAGCCGTTCGACCAGGCATTGGTGCAGGATCTGTACGTGGAAGATTTCAGTCAGCCCGTGTATAGAGGAGACGGACAAAAGGCGGATCTTTCCTATCAGAACAATAACCGTTTCTATGACATGTATGGCACCCATGTGAATAAAGGTCCCGGAAGATATATGTTGAGGCCGGGAAACACCATTGTGCTGGGAGCGGGACAGTTGCGCTATGAGCTTGCCAATAAATCATCCAGTTCACAATATTACTGGCCGACAGGTTCTCTTATGTACGATTCTCCCTATCTGGCCAATGCCGTAAAGATGGGACTTTGTCAATATGTTGTGGCCGTGGATAATGGGTCAGTAGCAAGTCAATATGTCAACGAACGCTATATGAATACGGCCGGTGTATTGCAGCACGGCTCCCGGCAGGTGCTGGTATTGGTGAAGAAGACTGCTCAGAATCAAGGTTATGTGCCAGTCGACTGGCTGTATTCTGCTTGTACTCCCAGTATTATGCAGCAGTTGCAGCAGAAGGCCCTTCCGGTATTTTCGGGAGGAATGAGTGGTGACTGGGTATTTGTGGCACGGAAAGAAGGCGTGATGTATCCCGTGGCAGAGAGGGATAATGAGGTCTTTCTGGATGAAAGCAAAAGCCACCTTCCGGTGGATGACGCGATTTATGACATGAGTCATACGTATCAGTTTTATGACTGGGTGTATCGTTTTGGTATGGAGCCTCGGAGCTATCGGAGCGAGGTGAAATCGTTTATGACCCCTGGAACCCGGTTCTATAATCAGGCGGTAGAGAATAATAATGTGTGGTTGACGGGTGCTTACAATGAAACTGGAAATTCTACCACACCGAACCCGACTATCGGGAAATAGTGTCTGAAACCACCTTGTTGCTTTATTTTAATAGGTATATTTCATATGTTTTTGTTGGATGAGATTCCCCTGCGATGGCTCGTAAGGGGAATCTGTCTTTATTTTAGGAAGGAAGATTCTCGTCTTTATCCGGCAATGCTATGGGTATGTTCGGAAAAAGTGCAGACAGATTTACCTCGACACGAACGTGACGAGGTCTTGTCACGGACGTGATGAGGTCTCCGCACGAACGTGATGAGCAGTCGGCACGAACGTGTCGAGGTTTTTTTGTAGGGGAGTTCTGAGAAACGCATCCAAGATCTTGACTAAAAATCGGACTATGCAGTTTCATAAAATAAATGAAGAGGAATTTTCTGTGGCAGGACCAGGACATAAAAAAAGCAGCTACGGAATCCGTAACTGCCTGCAATTCATTGTGGACCAGCTTGGGCTTGAACCAAGGACCTCCAGATTATGAGTCTGTTGCTCTCTACGGCATAGAAAAGCTTCGCTTTCCTATGCAACCAACTGAGCTACAAGCCCTTTGCACATCATTGCTAACAGGTTAATAAACTCTATTCGGAATGAATTAGTCAACAATCAGTCAACATTCGTTCTTAATGCAAAGATAGGTATTCTTGCAGGTTTATACAATGATTATGGCTTATTGTTTGGTGGCTACATTTATTTTTCCTCTATATCAAGATAGAATAAGTTTATTGATAGGATATTTATTCCAATGAGTGAATTTCGTCTTTATATCAGTATTCCTGTTTTGAGAATATCCGCATATAGAGGATTATTGGTGTCTTCTGTAAGTAGAACAGGCTCTATAAGATTGCTTATCTTACGTTTCAGCTTCCACAATAAAGGAGTATCTTCAAAATAATCATCGCTCATACGTTCTACCACAACAGCAATATCAATGTCGCTGTCTTCTGTATGGTTGCCTTTGCTGTATGAACCATAAAGGTAAAGAGCCTTTAAAGGCAACCGTTCTGCGACTGCCGCTTTATAGCGTTGTGCCAATTTTATAGCTTGCTCTTTATCCATATTCTTAACTTATCAGTTTGTTCAATCAGTTTCTTGCAACGGTCGGCGGTCAGACTTTTCATCAATCGCTCCTTATATGAGGGGTAACGTGCTTCTATGTTCAATGGTTCAAGTTCGTCTATGAAGTCAGTCTGTTCTTCTGACATGTCCTTATCCAAACCGCTTTTTTCCGCAAGTCTTGATAAACTATGAATTTTCAAAGGTGGTTCTTCCAACACATTACTCCAATATGCTTTCAGAATCTTCTCTATGGTTTGGTGACACATGAAAGCCACATAAAGGTAACGCTTGGTTTCAAGCATAGCCTTTGCCGTGTCAAAATCATAGTCTGACATCTCAATCCAATATGTTACTTTGTCATTCATTGAACTTTAATGTTGTATTAAATGCAAATATATAGAATTTCTGTAAGAAACTATCATTTGATATTGAAAAACAGACTTATAATGTTGTCATGTCTATAATTTATAAGTGGTACTTTTTTCTACTTCTCCCTATAAAACTGAATATCTTCAAAAAAAGTACTCTATATTTTCCATGTTTATTTTCAGCATATTCTACAACTCTTTTTAAGAGGAGCAGGAAGAAAAATTGGATGGATAAATATTTCGCTTACCAAAGTTTTAGTCCTTCCATTTCCTTTATAGCTTGCAGTATATCTTCTTTAGTCATGTCTATTGTTTCTCCCTCTATGCTGATAGAGCGAAATTCATAGCTTTCTACAATCTCTTTCTTTTCATCTACGTTACTATATATCCAACTGCTGAATACTCTATCAGGCATATCAAGGAATGTGATTCTAATAAGCGCACCACCTAACAAATATGAGTTAATATCATAAACAACAAACTGCCCTTTTATCTGTTCTTTATAAGGGTCTAATGCTGGGTTACTGACAATACCCTTATTGTAATCATCCAAGTATTTACGCAAAGTACGAATATATTCATTATCCAACCAATCTCTTCTTTCCCAACCATTAAAGCGGATTTCATTGAGTGTTTTCCGTTTTGTAATGGTATCGCCCACTTGTATAGTATTTTTTATTATTAAATTTTGCTCCACATTATGAGTAAACATAAATGAAGTTATAAACAAGATTAAAATTCTCATTCGTAATTTATTTTTTTGTAAGTCTTTTATTCACTATGCTTGCCATCTTGTGTAAATGTTTGCTCGTTGTAAAATAGATGCGGTTTTCCATTAACCCATACCCTTTTTACAAATATCTTTTCTCCGTCTTTTGTTGTCAGAATAATGCAAGTACTACAGCAAATATGGTAATTGTATTCTTTAACAATTTTGCCGTCAGAAAAGGTTGCAGTATCGTTCTTTTCAAAAGCTAAAACAGGAAGGCAACAACTTAATTTACTGTCAACACCGTACCAACCGCCAATTAAATCATCATTGTCATTGGTTTTATTACATGTGTTATCTGTTTTCGTTATGTCTTTCTGTTTCTTAAATAAATTATAAGTCCACATAAAAACGCTTAACGCCCATCCACAAATAAATACAATTATCAATTTTTCTTTTTCCCCAATTATTACATGATGCCTGTTTACCGTATCATATGCACCGGAATTTATTAAATATAAACAATATAGAGAAAATGTTACTCCTATTAAAACTCCGGCTGATATGCCTAATGAGTTACCAACATTTTCATTTAATTGATTTGCTGATACAATTAAAAGGTAGGTAATAATTGTAATGCAGATGTACGGTGATAATGTTGTATTTCCTTTTAATATGATGGCTATCATATGAGCCATTATAAAAAATACAATGGTTGGAATGGCTAATGCTATGAGGAATAATAAAACCTTAGATTTTATAACAGAGTTCATACTTAACTTCTTTTTTATAATGGGTTGTTGTTAAATTCATATCCACACTTTGGACATTTGTAGTCATATACGGGTGCGCCGCCTGTTCCTTTCCAAACTAAATTGGTGACTTTGGGAGTGCAAGGGTAGTGACCACAACGCGGACAACTTTTAGAATGGTGTTTGTTCCTGCGTTGTTTAGCATATATAGCTATGCCGACCAAGAAAATTATGCCTATAAGTAATTCCATATTTGCTGTGTTTGAACGATTTATGATGTTAATGAATAGTCCAAAAGTTAGAATTTAGACAATAAAAAAACGTGGACTTAAAACTTCGTCTACGTTCTCTAAGGTATCGCCAAACACCATGTACACATATACGAGTAAAAGCCCACGCCATAGGCATGAGCATCAACTTTTTACTCTTGTGTACTTCTTCAAATTGGCGATTTTTAGAGAACAAGAATAAAGCTAACGCTTCTTTATCTTTATGTCTTATAATCTGTTAATGTTACATAGGCTGTTCTTCTTTCAATTATGCTCCAAAATTACAAAAAACACTTGTAAACACAATAGGAACAGCATACTAAAGTGTAAATCAAAGAGGTAGAAAATTCATTCATGCCCATATAAAAGCAATATTTCTGAATTTCCTACCTACTGAAAGATTAAAAGCTAAGACAGTCGTATGTATTCAAAAGTTCTTCCTGCCTTAATCCAAGATACCTTTTTGTAATAGCAACACTTGAATGATTGAAAAGCTCCATCAGCTTGACTAAAGCCAATTCAGCGTTTTCAGAGGATTCAAATACTTTTCTTCCAAATGTCTTTCTAAGCGAATGAGTGGAAAAGTGGTCTATCTTTAAATTGTACTTGCTTTTTAGCTCTTTAAGTACAATATTTACCCATTGGATAGAATAGACCTTGTTCTTACCTCTGCCTGATAAAAAGCAAGGTTCATTCAAGTTTTGAATATCCAAAGCCGCATAACAATCTTTGATGTGTTTTTGAAACTCCCTGTTAATCCTCACTTCTCTACGCTTATTTGTTTTCTTTTCAGTAATGGTAAACTTTGCATCATTACTTAGAAGCATATACCATGTAAGTTGTAATAGGTCAGAGATACGCAAACCAAAGAATATTCCGCATCCAACAAGCAGGCTTATTCTGTAATTCTTATCTCTGTATAGTTTCCTCACCAAGTTTGTAGCACTGTCCCATTGCAGGCAGTCGCTTGTTGTATAACTGTTTTTCAGACTCATGCTGTTTCAATTTTATAGGTTTAGATATAAAAGTGAAAGTAAATTTGAAAACCATTTTGTAACTATTTGATTATCAAACCTCTTTCACTTCTATAAATTAGTGAATCAATAAACGCATGAAATCAGAATGACCACTAACATAAATACTGCAACAGTTATTACAGGGTTGATGCAACAAAGCAGAATAAACAATATTGTAAATATGACAAATCCGCATCCAGCCTTTGTCATTGTGTCTTGATTCTCTTTTTTGTCCATAACTTAGAATTTTAGATGTTCATAAAAAAATGAGAGATACCCATTTCTGAATATCTCTCATTGTGTAAAATCAGTCAATAAACCATTTGTAGTGTTCGTTACCATGCAAAGCCGCATTAATGCCTTGTGCTATCTCTGTTGCATTGTAGGCTCTATCCAAGAAAGAATCTATGTAACTTGACTTGTTAGCTCCTGTAAGCAGATTATAAAATCTCCACATAGACAAGTCACCGCCAAAGCCACTAAAGTTCTCGTCTTGAATATAAGCCTTTGCCACGCTGTTTATTTGCGTATCTGTTATAAGCAAACGTGGAATGCTCTTTTGAAAACCTTGTGGCAGACATTGATAAAGACGCATTTTCCCAAGAATCTGTGCAAATTGATGTTCAGTCAGATAGCTATTCCCAAGCATCTGCATTAAATGAATGTGTTTTGCAGGGTTATAGGCATGAAACATTTCCAATACAGAGCGATATAAATCACCTGTGCTTGAAACTTCCAAATTGCTTAGATACCCGTCTGTGTAAACACATAAATTGCAGCAAACCATGTTCTTGAATCCAACAAAGACTTTGAATTTTTCAACAGTTTTCTTAGAATACAGATTCATCTGATTATAAGCACGTACACCACCAACTGAAAGAGTGAGTTTGTTTCCCTCTACCGTTTCATAGATAGTGGGAATCTCAAAGCAAAACATCATACGTTCAAAGTATTGTGTTTTGTCACTTTCTAAAAGTTGGTTTGCAGGCTTATGAATCGCTTCAGGGATTCTTCCTTTAACAATGTGAGAAACACGAATGTCCGGTTTATCAATCGTTTCACCTGTAAAGAATGAGTTTGCAGCATCCCAAACCGTTTCAATAAAGGCATTGTGTGAAATAGTCAGTTCGTTATCCTTACTGAATACAGGAACAATGCAGTCATTCTTTAAATGCTGTAAATCAATCTCCATAGTGTTAGCCTCTATAAAGTGATTTACTTTTTTCACTTTTGTAGTTTCTTCTGAAATTACTGTTGCATCCTCTGCATACTGATTGAAGTTACTACTTCTTTTCTGTGCCATAGTAGGCAATAAAATCAAATTTTCCATACTTGAAATTTTTTAATGGTGAATGATTAAGTTTATTCTTTGTTTTTATTCAAATATGGGTGGGGGGACTACAAGATGCAGTCTGCTCGCTTGTATATGGCACTCTCCAATTTTTGAAGTGGGATAATAAAGTAAGCGGAGGAGGATATTTGGAATGTATAGGCATGTAACCGTTGATATGGCTATTTATGGCTTGCCCTGTTTGGCAGAAATAGAGGATAACGTCTTTTCTCCTTATAATTGGCTAAGTTTAGAATGAAATTGTGTGTTGCTATATTTATCAGTATTTTGGCAGCTATTTATTAATAGGGTAAAAAACATTGAATCCAACTCCTATCTAATGAACTGTCCCGGTAGTGTAAAAAGCAAGTAAGTGATATAAACTTCAAAAATCCGCAATCGTGAGTAACTGCGGATTTAAGGAATAGGGTAAAATTAAATATAAGTAAGTATTTCTTGTTGAGAGTACCTTTTTTTGATTCTCCTTATAAAATAGACAGTCAATGAAAAAAGTCCTTGTCTTTTATATAAGAGATTCTATTAGCCGTAACGCCTTTTGCCCTTTGTACTTGCAATTCTCTACTTGGAAAAACTCACGAATAGTTTGTGCTGTAACTGTATCTTTGGGCGATATATCAAGCGTCTTATAAAGTCTGACTAATTCAGCCTTTATATATTTTAATGTATAGCATTTGCCTGTTTGAAAGGAGTTCTTTAATAATTGAGCAAACTCTACACCTGTCGTTTTTTCCCGATAGCGTTTCAGTATCATGGCTTCTTTGATTTTCTTCGGCGAGTAATTGTTTATCTCTATCACTTCCTTTCCTATCGTTTCATAGGCTTCTACTATAAAAGGGTCAAGTCTGCTAAGTTCTCTTATATGCGTCTGAATAATAGGAGAATCCATGTCGTTTTTCAAAGATTCAAGAATCTCCACCAACTTTTTGCGGCTTTCCTTTATTGACGTGTTCTTGTTCTCTAATGTCAGCCGTTCCCTGTCGCCGAATGGATAAAATAGAGAATCGGATATTTCAGTTTTGAAATGGCTTGTTTTTCCATAAAGTGCCATAAGCAAATCAATGTTATTGTATGATGACCTAACCAATGCTTCATCCACATAGTTATCAATGGCGAAATAATCAGTCCTGCCATTTTTTAGCATTTTGTTGAACGGTAGTACATCCAAAGCTGCCTTGAAAGCGTTTCTTGATTCCAATGAGGTTGCACAGTCATATATCCGTTTGACCGTCATATATGCGTCCCTGCTTGCCTTGAGATATTCCACTATGCCGGATTTTGTTCTCATTGGATAGCTTTCGTTGGTATTCACAATATGGTGTATTGTGGAAACTCCACGTCTAAACCGTCCGATTGCTTGTACTGCATCTGTGCAAGGGTCTATTATTGTATATTCTGCAAAGTACGGTTCTGTCACAAAGACAATATCGGGCTTCTCGTTTAGCTCTATATCCAATGCGCTGTAAAAACGGCTTGTAAAGAACATATAAGGCTTCTTATGCTTATCGTTCCAATTATCATAGGCTCGGTTGAATCCGTTTCGTTTCAATTTATCCATGCTCTTTGTGGAACAAAATACCGCACTATCCTCAATGATATTCAACTTATTCATAAGTTGGTGTATCATGTCTGTGCTGTTGATGAAAAAACAAATACTCCTTGGTTCTTCCTGTGCCTGTTGAATTTTGGGCATGGTCACTTTCAACGCTTCAAGTACGTTGTTTGTATGGACTATGTTCATTGCTTTTGAGTAATTGTACTCAGGTTTTACTTCTACAAGCGTGAAACCTTGTTCTTCAAAGCGTGGGTCAGAGGGTATAATCGGGGTGGCTGACACCATAGCTTTCTCGTCAAAATGAAAGAAGTCATCTATTGGCAAAGTTATATCTTCCCGATAATCGTTGTCCTTGACAAGTTTGTGGCACTCGTCCAATAACATGAAACACATCGTGTGCATATTCAGTTCCAAGTATTCAAAGGCTTGCTTGACTTTGTAGAAACTTTCGGGCGTACATAGTATCTTAACGTGAGTTCGAAATAGTAATAAATATATTTCAATGATAATTAGAAACATAGCGATAAAAGTATTAAATTTATAGTGCTGAATTATAAG
>URYL01000004.1 GCA_900552075.1 uncultured Bacteroides sp.
CCAAAGCAGGTCCAACGGGAGGTGATGGATTTGCAGCGCCTCCTTTAATCTGTAATTTGATTAGTCCAGCAACTTCTTTAGCCATTTTCTTTTGTTATTTTTATATAAGTATTTAACGAATGGAACAATTACACGTAACAAAATGCATTATTCCTTTTCCACATCCGTAAAGCCTAATTCCAACGGAGTTTTCCGCCCAAATATTTTGACCATTACTTTCAGCTTGCGTTTTTCCGCATTCACTTCTTCAATGAGTCCACTGAATCCGCTGAACGGTCCCACGCTAACTTTCACTGTTTCTCCAACGGTGTAAGGGATATTCAAATCCTCACTACCTTCTTGAAGTTCATCCACCGTACCCAGAATACGATTCACTTCCGACTGTCTTAGAGGAACTGGATGATCCATTCCTCCTAGGAAACCAATTACGTTTGGAGTGTTTCTCAAATGATGAGCCACCTCACCAACCAAAGCAGCTTCCACCAACACATAACCAGGGAGGTAAGTTCTCTCTTTTACAATTTTCTTACCATTGCGCACCTGATACGTTTTTTCGGTAGGAATCAACACCTGAGACACATAATCGCCAAGGTTGCCATGCTTGATGTCTGCATCAAGATACTCTTTTACCTTGCTTTCTTTTCCACTTACAGCACGCAATACGTACCATTTCTTTTCAATCTCAGACATTCTTTTTACTGTTTATTAGTGCGGATAGATAACATCTTCCATGATAAACTGGAAGGCAGAATCCATTAGAAAAACGACGAGTGCAATGAGGAGGGAAGCAGTTAAAACAACCACTGCACTACTAGAAAGTTCTGAACGAGTAGGCCATGATACTTTATGGACTAGTTCGTCGTAAGATTCCTTACAATAATTCGTTATCTTCTTAAACATATTCCTTTAATTTTGGCACGGGAAGAGAGACTCGAACTCCCGACACTCGGTTTTGGAGACCGATGCTCTACCAACTGAGCTATTCCCGTAAAAATAGTTCCCGAATGACTCCGGGAACTATTAACTATTTATTCAGAGATTGTATTAGTCGAGAAGTTCAGTAATCTGACCAGCACCTACTGTACGACCACCTTCACGAATAGCGAAACGCAGACCGACGTTCAATGCAACCGGGTAAATCAATTCTACAGTGATAGTTACGTTATCACCCGGCATTACCATATCTGTACCTTCCGGCAAAGTGATTTCACCTGTACAGTCCATAGTACGCAGATAGAACTGAGGACGATATTTGTTGTGGAACGGAGTGTGACGACCACCTTCTTCTTTCTTCAGGATATAAACCTCAGCTTTGAATTTAGAGTGAGCTTTAACCTGACCCGGGTGACACAGAATCATACCACGTTTGATTTCGTTCTTGTCGATACCACGAAGCAACAGACCTACGTTATCACCAGCTTCACCTTCGTCCAAAATCTTACGGAACATTTCAACACCAGTTACAACTGATTTCTTGTCTTCACCAAGACCCAGGATTTCAACTTCGTCACCAACTTTTACGCGACCAGCTTCGATACGACCTGTTGCTACAGTACCACGACCAGTGATTGAGAACACGTCTTCAACCGGCATCAAGAAAGGTTTATCTACATCACGCGGAGGCAGAGGAATCCAGTTATCAACTGCATCCATCAGTTCGATAATCTTATCTTCCCATTCTTTCACACCGTTCAAAGCGCCCAGTGCAGAACCGCGGATGATAGGAGTATTGTCACCGTCGAAATCATAGAATGACAGCAATTCGCGCATTTCCATTTCAACCAGTTCCAACATTTCTTCATCGTCAACCATATCACACTTGTTCAAGAATACAACCAAGCGCGGTACGTTTACCTGACGAGCCAACAGGATGTGTTCACGAGTCTGAGGCATCGGACCATCAGTTGCAGCAACTACGATAATCGCACCATCCATCTGAGCAGCACCAGTAACCATGTTCTTTACATAGTCGGCGTGTCCCGGACAGTCAACGTGAGCATAGTGACGATTTGCTGTTTCATACTCTACGTGAGAAGTATTGATGGTAATACCACGTTCCTTTTCTTCCGGAGCGTTATCAATCTGATCGAAAGACTTGATTTCGTCAGCTTTAGTGAAACCTCTTTCTGCCAATACTTTAGTGATAGCAGCAGTCAAAGTTGTTTTACCGTGGTCAACGTGACCAATCGTACCAATGTTCACATGCGGTTTGGTGCGTTCAAATTTCTCTTTAGCCATAGCTTTACTTATTTATTTTGATTAATAATCAGCTTTACAATTTCACGAGCTGTTACCGGGACTTGAACCCGGGACCTCTTCCTTACCAAGGAAGTGCTCTACCGCTGAGCTATAACAGCAAAAGAAGAAAAGAGAGCGGAAGACGGGACTCAAACCCGCGACCCTCAGCTTGGAAGGCTAATGCTCTATCAACTGAGCTACTTCCGCAAATTTGGTGGGCAAAGATGGATTCGAACCACCGAAGGCGTAAGCCAGCAGATTTACAGTCTGCCCCATTTGGCCACTCTGGTATTTGCCCCACTCTCAAATTAGATGGTTAACACCACCTCTTTTTCTTCGAGCCTCTTGTCGGATTCGAACCAACGACCCCGAGATTACAAATCACGTGCTCTGGCCAACTGAGCTAAAGAGGCGAGATTTAAAAAACTTTGCAGCCGCTTTATTTTCCACGACTTAGCGGCTGCAAAGTTAGATATTATTTTTTAATCACAAAACTTTTACGCAACTTTTTTATTTCCCTTGAAGTTTTTCTTTGGCTTTCATCAGTTGCTTAGACAGTGCATCCATGCACACATCTATCGATTCTTCGAATGTATCACTTACTTTTTCTGCGTAAAACTCTGAATTAAGTGCCAAAATACGTACACCAGCCTCCTTATTCATCGCTGTTTCAGGTTTCACTACTTTCAAAGACACCTCTACTTTCTTTATATTGTCACAAAACTTCTCGAGCTTCTCGGCCTTCTTCTGAATAAAAGCCTCTAATTTTTCAGATGCATCGAAATGAATGGATTGAATTCTTACTTCCATAAAAACCTCCTTTTCTTTACGCTCTAGGATGAGCTTGTTCATAAACTTGTTTTAACTCCTCAAAAGTGGTATGTGTGTACACCTCTGTTGTAGTCAAGCTTTCATGCCCCAACAGTTCCTTCACAGCTTCCAGCTCCGCATGATGATTCAGCATCGTGGTTGCGAAGGTATGCCGCAGCACATGTGGGCTTTTCTTCTTCAGTGTCACCACCCTCGATAGGTATCGCTTCACAATATAGTTTACAGACGATGGAGACAATGGTTCTCCTTGTTTTCGGATGAAAAATGTCTCACACGCACCTGCATAAAAACGATTTCTTTCTGCCAGATAAGACTCCAGCACCTCTTTCAGCCTAACCCCAAAAGGAATCAGCCGTTGTTTATTTCTTTTCCCCGTCACCTTTATCACCAAGGAAGAAAAATCTACATCTGCATCCTTTAAAGCAATCAATTCCGCCCGACGAATACCTGTTGAATAAAACACATCCAGCATCGTCCTGTCACGAATTCCTTCAAAGGTCTGCGCAAATCCATTTTCTTCAAGCAACGAATCCATATCTTCATCCCTCAAGAAAACCGGCAATGGCTTCTTTTTCTTCGGACCTACCACTTTTGCGGCCGGGTCCACCGCTACCGCCTTCTGACGTAACAGATAGCGATAAAATGACCGGAGCGAACTCAGTTTCCTATTCACCGTTGTTTCTGCACAACCTTCCTCCATCAATGAGAGTACCCACCCACGGATTAAATCGGCATCCACTTTCGTGAAATCAAGTTCCTCATCCACTCCTTTGAAATATACCTCAAATTCGTCCAGATCCGTTCCGTAACTTATAATCGTTTTCTCCGAATAGTTCCTTTCGAAAAGAAGATACTTCAGAAAAGAATCTTTCCACATAGAGACATCGCTTTTATTCTCAGCAACGAATTTATGAAAAAGAATTCAATAATTCAAGTGTTTCGTGAAATTATTAATCTTCGTTCTGATGCATTTTCTGAACGTAAATCGCACGTTCCATTTTAAGTCTCTTCAAAACAGACGGTTTGTCATACTGCTGTCTGCTTCTCAGTTCTTTTACAACACCTGTTTTTTCAAATTTTCTTTTGAATTTCTTCAGCGCTTTTTCAATGTTTTCGCCTTCTTTTACTGGTACTACAATCATGTTTTTAAAATTAAGTATGTTGTTATTAAATTATTCCGCAGTCAATTTGCGGCGCAAAATTACACATACTTTCTTTATTTACAAAACTTTCCAGTATATTTTATTCAAAAAACAAAGATAAGAACACACTGAAGCGGCCCTTTCTGACAGATTTATTATTTTTGCCTGATAGGTTTATACTTTTTATTTAATTCATTTACATCATGAATCTTATAGCTGAAAGAATTGATGCCTTACGCAAACAAATGATTGCGGAAGGAGTCTCTGCCTTTATCGTCCCCAGTACTGACCCTCATTCGGGCGAGTATGTGCCGGCACATTGGGAAAGCCGGAAATGGATATCCGGCTTCACAGGTTCCGCCGGTACTGCAGTCATCACCCTCTCCGACGGCGGATTGTGGACTGACTCCCGTTATTTTCTACAAGCGGCCGATCAACTTCAAGGAAGCGGTCTTACCTTATTTAAAGACCGACTGCCGGAAACACCTACCATCGCCGAATGGCTGGGAAGTGTATTGAAAGCAGGCGATAAGGTCGGTATTGACGGATGGGTTAACAGCATTTCCGAAGCCATGCAACTGAAAAAGGCTCTTCAATCATACGGGTTGGAACTGGTAACCGTGGACGACCCGTTCCATACATTATGGAAAAACCGTCCTTCCCTGCCCCTCGACCCTCCTTTTATTCTTCCTCTGGAATACAGCGGTGAGCCATGCGGGCAGAAAATCAGCCGGATAAGAAAAGTTCTCAAAGAGGAAGGGGCAAAAGGTCTGTTGATTTCAGCCTTGGATGAAATTGCTTGGGTCTTGAACATGAGAGGTACGGACGTGCATTGTAACCCAGTCTTCGTCGGCTATCTGTTGATTACGGCTGATGCTGCTACCCTCTATATTCATCCCGACAAGCTGACAGCAGAGACCCGCAGCTACCTGACTGAAAATCAAATTCAGGTCAAAGACTACTCCCGCGTGGCCAAAGACCTGGAAGAATATAAAGAAGAGAACCTGCAACTGTCCGGTTCTACCAATTATGCATTATATCAGGCAGCCAGCCGTCACAGCAAAGTTCTGCTCCATGATTCCCCGGTTTTATACATGAAAGCCATCAAAAATGAGACCGAGATTGCCGGTTTCCATCAGGCTATGCTCCGCGACGGTGTGGCCATGGTGAATTTCCTTTACTGGCTGGAAGAAGCGGTAAAGAGCGGAAAAGAAACCGAAATCACCATCGACCGGAAACTATATGCTTTCCGCGCGGCCCAGAAAGATTTCAAGGGCATCAGTTTCGATACGATTGCCGGCTATCAGGCACACGGAGCCATCGTACATTATGAAGCGACAGAAGAAACCGCCGCCACGCTACAGCCAGAAGGATTCTTGTTGCTCGACAGCGGAGCGCAATACTTAGACGGAACCACGGATATCACCCGTACCATCTCCCTGGGTCCTGTCACTGAAGACCAGAAAAAAGACTATACCTTGATTTTGAAAGGATTCATCCAGCTTTCCATGGCACACTTCCCATACGGTACTTGCGGCACGCAATTAGATGTGCTGGCTCGTCAGTTCATTTGGAAGGCAGGTATGAACTACGGACACGGAACGGGGCATGGAGTAGGGCATTTCCTCAACGTACACGAAGGGCCTCATCAGTTCCGCATGAACCACATGCCGGCCCTGCTCCAGCCGGGAATGACAGTGACCAACGAACCGGGCGTGTACAAAGCCGGACACTACGGAGTACGTACAGAAAACACCATGCTGATAGTCAAAGACCAGACTACTGAATTTGGTGAGTTCTACAAATTCGAACCGCTCACCCTATGTCCGGTTGACCTCAAACCGCTCTTACCGGAATTACTCAGCCCGGAAGAGAAGGAATGGTTGAACAGCTATCACCAGCAAGTGTACACATCATTGTCTCCGTTCCTGCCTCAGGAACAAAAAGAATGGCTGGCAAAAGCCACGATGGCTATCTGCTGACCGACCCACATAAAAAACTCTCCCGACCGATTTTCCTTTCCAAGAAAACCAGCCGGGAGAGTTTATTTTTTCACTCAAGAGTTCTTCACTCAAGCAAACATCTGGCTCACACGCTGAATGCCTGCCACCAGAGCATCTACTTCTTCTTTTGTATTATACAAACCGAAAGAAGCACGTACGGTGCCTTCAATGCCTAATCTATGCATCAACGGTTCCGCACAGTGATGTCCGGTACGTACGGCAATTCCCAAACGGTCGAGCAGCGTGCCCATATCAAAATGATGGATGTCACCCACCAGGAATGAAATGACACCACCTTTCTGCTCCGCTTCTCCAAAAATCCGCATGCCCGGGATTTCCTTCAAGCGTTTCATCGCATACTGGGTCAGTTCGTGCTCGTAAGCTGCAATATGGTCCATGCCGATGGCCGACACATAATCCAACGCTTTTGCCAATGCCGTAGAACCTATATAGTCGGGTGTACCTGCCTCAAACTTGAACGGAAGCTCATTAAAAGTCGTCTTTTCAAACGACACGTTCTTAATCATCTCCCCTCCTCCCTGATAAGGAGGCAGTTTCTCCAGCCACGCTTCCTTTCCATAGAGCACTCCAATGCCCGTAGGGCCATACACCTTATGTCCGCTGAACACATAAAAATCGGCATCCAATTCCTGCACGTCCACCGTCATGTGAGGAATACTCTGTGCACCGTCCACCAGTACAGGAACCCCCTGTGAATGGGAAAAGTCGATGATTTCCTTCACCGGATTGATGGTTCCCAGCACATTCGACACGTGCGCCACGGAAACCAGCTTCGTCTTTTCCGAGAAAAGTTTCTTGTATTCATCCAACAGCAGTTCACCACGGTCGTTCATCGGAATCACCTTCAGCACAATCCCCTTCCGGGCTGCCTGAAGCTGCCATGAAACGATGTTGCTGTGATGTTCCATGACTGAAACAATCACCTCGTCGCCTTCTTTCATCTGGCTGTCCACAAAGGAAGAAGCCACCAGATTGATGCTCTCGGTCGTTCCACGCGTAAAGACAATCTCCGAGGTACTACGCGCATGAATAAACTTACGCACGGTCTCGCGCGAAGCCTCATGCAGGTTCGTAGCCTGCTGGGAAAGAAAATGTACCCCACGATGCACGTTGGCATTCACCGAATAATATTCATCTGTAATGGATTCCACCACACAACGAGGTTTCTGGGTCGTGGCTCCGTTATCCAGATAAATCAGCGGCTTCCCATACACTGTCCGTGAAAGGATGGGGAAATCTTCCCTTATCTTGTTGACATCGTACTGCATAAATTCTCGCTTAAATATAACTAAAATCGTCTGTTCCTTCTATTTACTTACAGATGGCACAACCCTGACATTTGTTCAGTTCTCCACGGAAACGTTTCTCCACCAACAGATGCAAGCGATCTTTCAACGCATCCATACGAATATGGTCTATCACCTCGTTCACAAACGCAAACATCAGCAACAGGCGGGCTTCTTTCAGACTGATACCTCGCTGCTGCATGTAGAACAAGGCGTTCTCATCCAGCTGACCCACCGTAGCTCCGTGCGAACATTTCACATCGTCGGCATAAATCTCCAGCTGTGGCTGAGTATACATACGTGCTTCACGGGTAGCACACAGGTTCCGGTTGGTCTGCTGGGAAGATGTATGCTGCGCACCTTCACGAACCAGCACTTTACCGGCAAATGCGCCTACAGCCTGGTCATCAAGCACATATTTAAACAGCTCATTGCTGGTACAGTCGGACACCTTGTGGTCGATGAAAGTATTGTTATCCACCTGCTCATTCGCGTCGGCAATGGCCATTCCGCACAAGTTGATTTCCGCTCCCTTTCCAGCCAGCGTGACTTCCGTCGTATTGCGGGTGGTCCCGTTGTGCAACGTCATACCGTTCAACAGCACATTGCTTCCGGCCTCCTGATATACATACAGATTGCTGAAGCGTACCGTACTGTTATGAGTTTCTTCCAGCTCATACAGGTCGAACACTGAATTTTCTCCGGCAAAAACTTCCACCACCTGCGTAGAAAGGAAGTTCACATTGTCCATGGCGTGGTCACATACCAACAGCTTGGCCTGTGCCCCTTCCTCCAGGATAATCAGTACCCGGCGGTTCACCATAAAGTCCACGTCTGCCCGCAGGATATTCACTAACTGTATCGGACGTTCCATTACGACGTTCTTCGGCACATACATGCACACACCATCCTGGGCAAACATCGTATTGAAGGCAGCCAACGCATCTTTCGATGTATCGGCCAACTTTCCGTAATATTTCTTTACCAGTTCCGGACGCTGTTCGGCCATGTCTTTCAAACTCCCGAAATACACACCTTCCGACAGTTGGGCCGAAGGATGCACATGCTTGTCAAACGCATCGTTCACCACGAAATAGAGCGACGTGCTCATGTTGGGCACATCACACTTGAACACCTCATACGGATTGACCGGAATCTCCAGCCGGTTCAGGTTCAGTCCATAATTCGGGGCAAAATACTTGCCCACCTCCGTGTATTTATACTTTTCCTGCTTGCGAGTGGGAAAGCCCAGCTGTTCAAAGTCGGCGAAAGCTTTGGCACGGGGCACATTCAGCGCCTCGGCACTATGCCGGCAAATCATCGCCTCGCACTGTGTGAAAAGGTCAATATATTGCTGTTCTGCTTTCATGCTTATTCTCCCAGTTCTTTCTTAATCCAATCGTAACCTTTTTCTTCCAGTTCCAATGCCAGTTCAGGACCTGCCGTTTTCACGATACGGCCTTTGTAAAGCACGTGTACGATATCCGGTTTGATGTAGTCGAGCAGACGCTGATAGTGTGTAATCACAATGCAGCTGGTTTCCGGCGTTTTCAGTTTGTTCACACCTTCAGCTACAATACGCAGGGCGTCGATATCCAATCCAGAGTCTGTTTCGTCCAGGATGCTCAATTTCGGTTCCAGCATAGCCATTTGGAAAATCTCATTCCGTTTCTTTTCTCCACCAGAGAAACCTTCATTCACGGAACGGTTGGCCAGCTTGCTGTCCAGTTCCACGATTTCTCTTTTCTGACGCATCAGTTTCAGGAACTCGCTGGCAGTCAGCGCCGGAAATCCTTTATATTTCCGCTGCTCGTTGACGGCCGCACGCATGAAGTTCACCATGCTTACGCCCGGAATTTCCACCGGATACTGGAACGACAGGAACAGTCCTTCGTGGCTGCGGTCGGCCGGACTCAAGGCCAGCAAATCCTTGCCGTCGAAAGTCACCGAACCTTTTGTCACTTCATAAGCCGGATGTCCCACCAGAACATTGCTCAACGTACTTTTTCCTGAACCATTCGGTCCCATGATCGCATGAACTTCTCCCGACTTTACGGTCAGGTTAATTCCTTTCAATATCTCTTTGCCATTGATGCTGGCATGTAAATTCTTTATCTCTAACATAATACTTTAATTTTATATTTATCCCACACTGCCTTCCAACGATACAGACAGCAATTTCTGCGCCTCTACGGCAAACTCCATCGGCAATTTGTTGAGCACTTCCTTTGCATAGCCGTTCACAATCAGTCCCACGGCATCTTCCGTAGTGATTCCTCGCTGGTTGCAATAGAAAATCTGGTCTTCGGAAATCTTCGACGTGGTTGCCTCATGCTCTACCACTGCCGTTTCATTGTGAATGTCCATATAAGGGAAGGTATGTGCCCCGCACTGGCTTCCCAGCAGCAAAGAGTCACACTGGCTGTAGTTTCGGGCATTGTCTGCCTTTTCGGCCACACGCACCAGACCCCGGTAAGAGTTCTGGCTCTTTCCGGCACTGATACCCTTGCTCACAATCGTAGAACGGGTATTCTTGCCCAGGTGAATCATCTTGGTACCCGTATCGGCCTGCTGATAGTTGTTGGTCACGGCCACGGAATAGAACTCTGCCGTAGAATTATCCCCGCTCAAGATACAGCTCGGATATTTCCACGTAATGGCGGAACCCGTTTCCACCTGCGTCCAGGAAAGTTTGCTGTCTACCCCTTTGCAGTTGCCTCGTTTGGTCACAAAGTTATACACACCTCCCTTGCCTTCCGCATCACCCGGATACCAGTTCTGCACGGTAGAATATTTCACTTCCGCACGGTCGAGCACCACAATCTCCACAATGGCTGCATGAAGCTGGTTCTCGTCACGCATCGGTGCCGTACAGCCTTCCAGGTAAGACACATAACTGTCATCATCGGCCACAATCAGCGTACGTTCAAATTGTCCCGTATTGGCCGCATTGATACGGAAATACGTTGAAAGTTCCATCGGACACCGTACCCCTTTCGGGATGTACACGAACGATCCGTCACTGAACACCGCCGAATTCAATGCGGCAAAAAAATTATCCCGGTAGCCTACTACCGAGCCCAGGTATTTCTTCACCAAATCCGGATGCTCACGTACTGCCTCACTGATAGAGCAAAAGATAATACCTTTCTCCATCAGCGTCTCCTTGAAAGTCGTCTTTACAGACACCGAGTCCATGACCGCATCCACAGCCATGCCGCTCAGCGCCATACGTTCTTCCAACGGAATACCCAGTTTGTCGAAAGTCTTCAACAGTTCCGGATCCACCTCATCCAGACTTTTCGGCCCGTCTTTCTTCTTCGTCGGATCTGCATAATACGAAATAGCCTGATAATCTATCTCCGGAATATTCAAATGCGCCCATGTAGGCATCTCCAATGTCTGCCAATAGCGGAACGCCTTCAAGCGGAACTCAAGCAACCAGTCGGGCTCTCCCTTCTTGGAAGAAATCAGCCGTACGACCTCCTCGTTCAGTCCCTTCTCTATGATATCTGTGTGAACATCCGTAGTGAAGCCATACTTGTACTTCTCCTGCGTCAGTTCCTTCACATATTTGTTGGGTTCTAATTGCATATCAAATCTGATTATTATCTGTTTCTATAAATTTCTCTTTTAGGTTTTCTATCATCGGATAAAAGAAGCCGGAAAAGTCCTTTATCGGATAATATAACAACGAACTCCTTTTAGTGGTTGAATATATTAAGTTATCTTTAGAGTCAGCAAAATCAATAAAATGAATCACCACGCTGATTATCAGCGCATATTTCAACGCGCCCAGCCCAGCGCCCAGCCAACGATTGACAAAACCCAGACTTACCCAGTCTACTATCTTGGTCAATGCCGAAGCCAACAGAGACAGTACCAGCGGTACCACCAACCCGATTAGTAGGAAGGCCAGTATCTGCCCGAAAGTCACGGAAGTCCCTACCTTCACCGCCAGCTGCTCGCCCAAACCGGCAAACAAGACACGTGCCACCAGCAATCCGGCCACCAGCCCCACAATGGAAGCCAGTTGTTTGAGAAAGCCCTTCATAAAACCTGAAACGGCCCCCATAGCCAATACGGCTACAATTATCCAGTCGAGTGTCTCCATCCTATGCGTAACTCAAAAAACAAAGCGAAGAACTTGTGCCCATGCCTGATGGGTGAATACAAGATTCTTCGCTTTGCTCTGAATGACAAATGTATTTATTTGCACCCAAACAATGGTCAGACGTATGTCTTTACAATGTCTGCTTTACTTCCACTTCTTCGTAAGTTTCAATCACATCACCCACCTTCAGGTCATTGCAGTTTGTCAAGCTGATACCACATTCAAAGTTAGTACCGACTTCCTTCACATCGTCCTTGAAACGTTTCAGGGCGTTGATTGAACCTGTAAAGATGACAATACCGTCGCGAATTAAGCGAGCCTTGTCGGTACGTTTCACCTTTCCGGTCTTTACTACCGCACCGGCTACCATACCCACCTTGCTGATGTTGAACACTTCGCGCACTTCGATGGTAGCAGTCACCTGTTCCTTCAAAGTCGGGGCTAGCATACCTTCCATGGCCGATTTCACTTCTTCAATCGCATCGTAAATAATAGAATACTTGCGGATATCCACACCTTCCTGTTCAGCCAGTTTCGCGGCGTTTCCTGACGGACGAACCTGGAAACCTACGATAATGGCATTGGAAGCGGCAGCCAGTGACACATCCGATTCGGAAATCTGTCCCACGCCTTTGTGGATGACATTCACCTGAATCTGTTCGGTAGACAGTTTGATCAACGAGTCGCTCAAGGCTTCTACAGAACCGTCCACATCACCTTTTACAATGACATTCAATTCGTGGAAGTCGCCCAAAGCCAAACGACGGCCTACTTCATCAAGGGTCAGCATCTTCTGGGTACGCAAACCTTGTTCACGCTGCAACTGCTCACGCTTGTTGGCAATTTCACGCGCTTCCTGCTCTGTATCCAATACATGGAACGTATCACCGGCAGCCGGCGCACCGTTCAATCCCAGAATCAGTACCGGTTCAGAAGGGCCGGCTTCTTTCATGCGCTGGTTACGTTCGTTGAACATCGCCTTTACCTTACCGTATGAAGTTCCGGCCAGCACAATATCGCCTACATGCAAGGTTCCGTTGGAAACCAGTACCGTAGCCACATAACCACGTCCCTTGTCCAAAGAAGATTCAATGATGGAACCTGTAGCCTTCCGGTTCGGATTAGCTTTCAGATCCAGCATTTCGGCTTCCAGCAACACTTTTTCCAGCAATTCGTGTACACCCGTACCCTTCTTTGCCGAGATATCCTGTGACTGGTACTTTCCGCCCCATTCTTCCACCAGGAAGTTCATGGCAGCCAGTTCTTCCTTGATTCGGTCCGGATTGGCATTCGGTTTATCAATCTTATTGATGGCAAACACGATAGGCACTCCTGCTGCCATGGCATGGTTGATGGCCTCTTTGGTCTGCGGCATCACATTGTCATCGGCAGCCACAATGATGATAACCACGTCGGTCACCTTCGCACCACGGGCACGCATGGCCGTAAATGCTTCGTGTCCCGGAGTATCCAGGAAGGTGATACGGCGTCCGTCTTCCAATTTCACGTTATAGGCACCAATATGCTGCGTGATACCACCGGCCTCACCGGCAATCACATTCGCCTTACGGATGTAGTCCAGCAAAGAAGTCTTACCGTGGTCTACGTGTCCCATCACCGTAACAATCGGTGCACGCGGCTGCAAGTCTTCTTCGGCATCGGCCTCTTCTTCTACGGCCTGTGCCACTTCGGCGCTCACATATTCTGTCTTAAATCCAAATTCTTCGGCTACCAAATTGATTGTTTCCGCATCCAGACGCTGGTTAATGGATACCATGATACCCACACTCATACAAGTAGAGATAACTTGCGTAACGGGTACGTCCATCATGTTAGCCAGTTCGTTCGCCGTTACGAATTCCGTCAGCTTCAATACCTTGCTTTCTTCCTGTTCCAGTTCTTCCTGTTCCAGTTGACGGTTCTGGATATTCTCGCGTTTTTCTTTACGATACTTGGCAGCTTTGTTCTTTCCTTTATTGGTCAGGCGGGCAAGTGTTTCTTTCACCTGCTTTGCTACATCCTCATCACTTACCTCCTGTTTTACCACCGGTTTCTTGAAACGGTCCTTGTTGTGCTTTCCGCCTTGCGGCTGGTTCTGGTTGGGCTTTCCACCCTTTTCATTACGTGATGCACTGCCCACATTGGCCGAAGCATTACTAATATCTACACGTTCCTTGTTGATTCGGTTACGTTTTTTCTTTTTCGAAGCCTCATCGTTCAGGCCACCCTTATCTGTTTTATCATCACTCTTCCGGATTTCCTTGATAATGGCATCTTTCATCTGCTTGCGCTGTTCCTGGCGCAGCTTGTCCTTTTCCTCCCTCTCTTTTTTCTTCTCCTCCTTCGATTTCTTCTTCGGGCGGGTTGACTGGTTTAATGCGGCCAAATCAATCTGGCCTACCACATTAATCTTTGATTTAAATTCTGTCGGGCGAATTTTAAAAACTTCGTCTTCTTTATTTTCCTGAACGGATTGTTGCTTTTTTTCTTCTTCCATCGGCTCTGATTTCAATTCTTCTGCCTTTATCTCCGGCTGTTTCGTTTCTTCTTTTTCTACTTGCTGAGGTTGCTGCGGGGTGGGAACTTCCACCTTTTCTACTTTTTCTGCCTCAGGCTCTTTATTTTCAGGTTCTGGCTTAGCTGGCCCTTCCTGCGGTGCAGGAACTTCAGCAGGCTCAACCACAGCCGGTTTCTTCTTTCTCTTCAGAGTATCCAAGTCTATCTTTCCCACAGGCTTGAATTTAGGCCGCACATCTTCCGGAACCACTGTTTCTATCACCTCCGTTTTTTTCAGTTCCGGGTGGATATCTTCAATAGAAACAGAAGCCTTGTTACGATCCTTATTTTGCCGCTCCTGAATAATTTTCTCCGACTCTATTTTCAAATCTTTGTCCTTGCTGAACTCTTTCACCAGCACGGCATACTGTTCCTCGGTAATTTTAGTATTAGGATTAGCCTCGACCGTATATCCTTTTTTCTGCAAAAAGTCTACCACCGTGGTTATTCCAACATTCAAATCTCTTGTTACTTTATTCAATCTTATAGTCATAATTCATCACATTTTAATAGAGTTCAGGAAAATATTATATCAGTCACAGATAAATAAGCAGACGAGAATGAAATTCATTCCCCTCTGTTTACCGCTTCAAAGCGTTATTCCTCAAACTCTGCTTTTAAAATTCTCAGGACATCGTCCACCGTATTTTCTTCCAGGTCTGCCTTTTCAATCAACATCTCACGCGGAGCATTCAATACACCCTTCGCCGTATCGATGCCAATACCCTTGATGGCATTGATAACCCATTCATCAATCTCATCCTTGAATTCATCCAGGTAGATATCCTCGTCGGTACCTGCATCCTCACCCAGTTCACGATATACGTCAATCGTGTATTCTGTCAGCATGCTGGCCAACTTAATGTTCAATCCGCCCTTACCGATAGCCAAAGATACTTCTTCCGGCTTCAGATATACTTCGGCTCTCTTTTCATCCTCGTGCATAACGATGGAAGAAACCTTAGCCGGGCTCAAGGCTCGCTGGATAAACAGCTGCGTATTGGATGTATAGTTAATAACATCGATATTTTCGTTACGCAGTTCACGGACGATACCATGAATACGGGAACCCTTCACACCTACACAAGCACCTACCGGATCAATCCGTTCGTCGTATGACTCTACGGCAATCTTGGCACGTTCACCCGGGATACGGGCAATTTTCTTGATGGTAATCAACCCGTCGTTGATTTCAGGTACTTCCTGTTCGAACAAGCGCTGCAGGAACACCGGAGAAGTACGGCTCAAAATAATCTTCGGATTGTTGTTCTTGTTGTCCACACGGGCTACCACGGCACGGGCTGTTTCTCCCTTCCGGTAGAAATCGCTCGGAATCTGTTCTGTCTTCGGCAACAGCAATTCATTACCTTCATCGTCCAGCAACAGGATTTCCTTCTTCCATATCTGATAAACTTCCGCACTGATGACGGTACCTACCTTATCAATATATTTATTGTACAAGCTATCCTTTTCCAGTTCCAGAATCTTCGAAGCCAGTGTCTGGCGAAGATTCAGAATTGCGCGGCGGCCGAATTTCTCAAAAATCACTTCATCGGTCACTTCCTCACCCACCTCGTATGATGCATCAATCTTGCGTGCTTCCGACAGAGTAATCTGCAGGTTGGGATTCGTCAGTTCGTCATCTGCCACCACTTCACGGTTACGCCAGATTTCAAAGTCCCCCTTATCCGGATTTACAATCACATCATAATTTTCATCTGTACCGAACATCTTCGCAATCACGCTGCGGAATGATTCTTCCAACACGCTCACCATGGTGGTGCGGTCAATATTCTTCAACTCCTTAAATTCCGAGAATGTGTCAATCAAGCTGACTGTTTCTTCTTTTTTGGCCATAATTATTTAAAGCTAATTAAGTATTTGGTGTATTTTATCTCATCATACGTAAAAGTTACATTCTGTTCCACCAGCTTCGGGCGTTTGGCTCCTTCCGGTTTTACCTTCACCTCTACCGTAAGGGTAAAGTTCTCTTCATTGGCATCCGTCAGCACGCCGGTCCATTTCCTGCCGGACTTGTCCATCACTTCGACCTCGCATCCCACATGGGCCAGATACTGCTGCAAGACCTTGAACGGCTGACCGATTCCCGCAGAACCGACCTCCAGTTCGTAATCTTCTTCTTCACGACTTAATTTTGACTCGATGTAACGACTCAGTTCCACACAGTCGTCTATCCACACGCCCTCTGCGTGGTCGATTTCCACTACAATCTTGTCATCGGGGCTCACATTCACGTCGACCAGGAAATAGCTTTTGTCTGCCAGCCACTCCTCTACAATCCGAGCTACAACGTTTTTATCTATCATGTATTAACTATTAAGAACAAAAAAAGGAGCTTAATCGCCCCTCCACCTTTTTCATCCAATCACTTGCAAAGATATAAATAATCTCATGTCACACAAAATAATAACCGAATTATTTATACTGGGAGAGTAGTATGAAAAAGCGGCAAATGATAGAAATCATCTGCCGCTTTTCGTCGGAATGAGGCGACTCGAACGCCCGACCCCTACGTCCCGAACGTAGTGCGCTACCAACTGCGCTACATTCCGATTGCAACGTTTGTTTGTCGTTTGCGGTTGCAAAGGTAGATATATTTTTAATACCTGCAAAAGAAAACATGATTTTTTTCATAAAAAAATTATTTTTCTCATTTTCACCCCGTTTATTTTGGAGATTCAAGTTTTTGACCTATCTTTGCACACGCAAAACCACGGTGCCATAGCTCAGTTGGTAGAGCAAAGGACTGAAAATCCTTGTGTCACTGGTTCGATTCCCGTTGGCACCACTTCCGCTCCCGGTTCTCATAGAGAATCGGGAGTTTTTTTATCCCTATACCCAATTAGCCTGCCCCATCCTGCTTCAAAATCTCACCAGTTCTGCATAAAATTACAACATTAAGTCTACATAAGTCTACAGAGGTCTACATAAGTCTACAAAGCCTCGGCACATCTTCTTATATTCGCACTGGAAATTTTGATGTTTCCCACCAAAGAAACATACGTTCTCCACAAAAGAGACGTATGTCTTCCGTGCGGAAACCATACGTCTCCGCCTGCAAAAACATAAAAAACAATTATACATATCATCAAAACCATGGAAGCACAATATGATTTTCTTCCCGTACCGGGAACAAAGAACGAAGACAAGAACCCGAAGCTTTATCCGAAACTCGTGACCAGAGGGGCTGTACCCTTCAGTGAAATTATCCGGCAGATAGCCCGTTCTTCCGGATTCAAGGAAGGTACGGTCATCGGGGTGATGGAGGAAGTGGAAAAATGGACGGCTTACTACATCGCTCATGGGGAGTCTGTGGAGATAGGCCACATGGCCTACGCCGTAGCCAACCTGAAAGCGGAAAAAGAGGTGACCGACGAAGGCGAGATACACGCACAAAGTGTCTGCTTTGACAAAGTGAGGTTCCGCACCGCCAAAAGCTTCAACCAGCGATGCCGCGGACAACAGCTCTCGCGGGCCAAAGCTGGATGGAAGTTTCAACAAAGTTCCGCACGCTACACGGAACAGGAACGACTGAATCTGGTCATGGAATACCTAAAGCAATACCCGTTCATCACACGGACAAAGTACGGAGAACTGACCGGGCTACAGAAGTCGAAGGCCTGGAAAGACCTGAGCAAATGGGTAAAGGAAAAGAAACTGGGCACGCAGGGAAGAGCGCCCCACAAAATCTATGTGCTCTTCACCGGACAGCCTATTTCGACAACAGACGGCGGCTCAGGTAGCGCACCGGATACCACACCGACAGAAAACCTACCGCCAGCACGGTGACAAACACCAGCACCACGTCCTGCCAGTGTACGCTGACCGGATAAGCATCGACAATGAAACTGCCGGAAGCTCCTAGTGAAATCAATCCGAAGGTCTGTTGCAGCCAGCAGAGCAATACGCCCAGTACGATACCTGCCACAGCCCCAATGAACGATATCAGGCGCCCCTCGAAGAGGAAGATACGCACAATCTGCCGGTCACTGGCACCTAAGTTGCGTAGGGTGACCACATCGTCACGCTTGTCGATGATGAGCATGGACAGGGAACCGATGACATTGAAACAGGCAATCATCAGGATAAAGGTGAGAAAGAGATAGGAAATGAACTTCTCGATTTTCATGATGCGGAACGTATCGGCCTGCTGTTCGTAGCGGTCGAGCACGCGGAAACGTTCACCCAACTGTGTTCCCAGCTTACGCTTGAAGGCATCCACGTCGGTGCCCGGCTTCAGCTTCAGATTGACGGCACTGACTTCGGTGGTGTACTGAAACAGCTTGCGAGCGAACTTCAGCGAGGTAAGGATGTAGGAGCCGTCGTATTTCTCCTGATTGACGGCAAACACCAATCCAGAAGAAAACAGGTTGCCCCCGGTGAAGGAGGCAGCCGGATTGGCCATGTTCACCTTGACCCCACGCTTGGGAGCATACACCTCCAGCGGGTCGAGGAAACGAATACCGGTGCCCAGATTGGCCAGCAACTGCACGCCGGGAATGGCATAGTCTGCCACTTCGTCGTGAAGCAGCAGGTCACCTTTCCCAAAAAGGATGGTATCAATCGGAGTCAGCTCGGTGAAATTGTCTTCCACTCCCTTGACCACAGCCATGGCCTGCCGCCCCTGATACTGCACCAGGGCATTGTCTTCCAGCGACTCACACACCAAGGCCACTTCGGGTATTTTCTGGATGGCCACAATGGACTTATCCTGCCCATCGAACACCTTCCCGGCAGCCGGCACCACCTTCAGCTCCGGGTCGAAAGCCGTAAACAGATTGGACACCAGATCCTGAAAACCGTTGAACACAGACAAGGTACACACCAAGGCCAAGGTGGCAAGCGCCACTCCGCACACCGAAATACCGGAAATCACATTGATGGCATTGTGTGACTTCTTGGAAAACAAATAGCGCCTAGCTATGTAAAAAGGGAAATTCACCGTTATACCTTATTTATAAATTCAGATAAATAAAAACCCACAGAAGCCCCGGGAACAAAGCCCTCCTCTTCTGTGAGTTCTTACTGGTCTTTTACATGTGGTTATTTCTTCAACAATTCGTCAATCTTCTCCGCGTAATCCAGCGAATCGTCCACAAAGAACTTCAGCTCCGGAATGATACGCAGCTGATGGCGCACCCGGTTGCCGAGTTCAAAGCGGATGGACTTCATGTTGGCATTGATGTTCTTCACGATTTCTTCACTTCTCTCCGAAGGGAAGACGCTCAGATATACACGCGCGTAACTCATATCGGGACTGATACGGACAATGCTGACCGAAACCAGCACGCCCGGCATGGACTTGGTCTGCAAAAGGAAAATCTCGCTCAGTTCCTTCTGAATGAGGCGGGCAATCTTGTTTTGTCTGGTTGTTTCCATATTACTTCTTTTATTTTTTACGTATGATAGTCAGACCGTCGCGCAAGGGCAGGATGACTTTCTCCACCCGTAGGTCGGCAGCCACCAGGTCGTTGAATTTCTTGATACCGATGGTCTGCGTGTCGGTGTGGTGCGGTTCTTCGAGCACATGCCCGTCCCACAGGGTGTTGTCGGCAATGATGTAGCCGCCGGAATGCATCTTCTGCAGAATCATCTCGTAGTATTCCACATAGAAACGCTTGTTTCCATCGACAAAGGCCAAGTCGAACACAATGTCCATATCGGGCACCATCTGCAAGGCATCTCCGATATAAAACCGGATTTTATCGGCATACGGAGAATTTTCCAGCCATGGACGGGTGAAGTCTTCCTGCTCGTCGTTGATCTCGAAAGTGTGGAGCATTGCTCCGTCTTCCAGACCTTCTGCCAGACAAAGCGCAGAATATCCGCTGTAAGTACCTATCTCAAGCACCTGCTTCGGACGTATCATCTGCACGAACATCTTCAGCATTCTTCCCTGCAAGTGGCCCGAAGCCATACGGGGACGCAGGAGTTTCACGTGCGTCGCCCGGTACAGCGCTTTCAGGTAGTCACTTTCTTCGTCGATATGCTGAAGAATGTATTCATCGAGCGCGTCTGTCTCTTTCATGATTACAAGTAACGGTTACGGTTGGGCAACACGTATTCTTCTTCGCTTTTCAGCACGTCGCCCACCTGATTGATTTCCAGGAAAGAAGTATGAGTTCCCTGTTTACCACCGCTCAAGTAAGCCACCATTTCATTTTCGGCCAGCACACCGTCGTTAATCAGCTTGCGCAGGGCAGTGAAGTAGTATTCCTGTCCGTTGGCCTTTTCCGGCATGTAGATAGCTTCCACACCGTATGACAGCGCCAGGTGACGCATGGTCTTTTCTTTGTAGCAGATGGCCAGCACCGGATATTTGCCGCGGAACGCAGCCAAGTTGCGGGCAGTCAGACCGCTGAAGCTGTCGGTAATGATGGCACGAATCGGCATCAGGTTCGTAGCACGTACCGCCTGTTTGGCCAGGAAGCTCGTCACATCGGTATTGGCCGGAGTCAAAGGAATAGGAATATCGTTTTCTTCCATCTTGTCTTTTTCTGCCTGAGCCGCAATCTTCGCCATGGTCTTCACGGCTTCCACCGGATACTTACCGTAAGCCGTTTCGCCACTCAGCATCAGGGCATCGGTACGGTAGTAAATGGCATTGGCGATATCGGTCACCTCGGCACGGGTCGGACGCGGATTGTTAATCATCGTGTGCAGCATCTGCGTAGCCACGATGACCGGCTTCTTGGCCAGGATACATTTCTTAATCAGGATACGCTGGATACCCGGGATACGTTCCTGCGGCACTTCGATACCCAAGTCGCCACGGGCTACCATCACACCGTCGGCCACTTCCAGGATTTCGTCGATGTTGTCCACACCTTCCTGGTTCTCAATCTTGGCGATAATCTTGATATCACTGTGGTGTGCATCCAGAATTTCACGGATGTCCAATACATCCTGACGGTTGCGCACGAAAGAGTGAGCGATGAAGTCGATGTCCTTTTCGATGGCATAAAGGATATTGTTGCGGTCTTTTTCTGTCAGAGAAGGCAGGTTGATGCGCACGCCCGGCACATTCACACTCTTGCGGCTTCCCAAAGTCGCGTCGTTGCAGACTTCACAGAAAAGCGTATCTTCGTTCTTGTCGATGACCTTCAGTTCCAGCTCGCCGTCGTCCATCAGCACGTCAGCGCCTACAGACAAATCGTGTACAAATCCCGGATAAGTCACCGAAATGCACTCATGAGTGGTTTCCTGTTCCGGATTGCCTACAATACGTACTTTTTCACCGGTCTTGAAATCAATCGGGCCTTCTGCACTGGCCGTGGTACGTACTTCCGGTCCCTTTGTATCCATCAGGATACCGATACGGTTGGAAACGGTACGCACATTATTAATCAACTTTTCGAAACCTTCACGGCTGGCATGTGCAGTGTTCATACGTACCACGTTCATACCTGCATTAAAAAGGTCTCGGATAAAATCTACTTCGCAGCGCAAGTCCGAAATGGACGCAACGATCTTTGTTTGTTTAAGCATCATAATAAATATACTATAATTTGTTGTTGTCTACTAAAAAGGATTCTACGGCCAGACGATAGGAATCCAGGCCGAATCCGCAGATAACGCCTACACAGGCACAGGAAATCATGGATTTATGACGAAACTCTTCCCGTTTGTGCACATTCGAGATGTGAACCTCCACGACTGGAGTGGTCACAGCACGGATGGCATCCTGCAAAGCGATGGAAGTATGGGTGTAGGCACCTGCATTCAGCACTATACCGTCGTATGAAAAGCCTACTTCATGAATTTTGTTGATCAGTTCCCCTTCTACATTCGACTGGTAATA
The DNA here is from genome assembly GCA_900552075.1 of uncultured Bacteroides sp. Classification (GTDB taxonomy): domain Bacteria; phylum Bacteroidota; class Bacteroidia; order Bacteroidales; family Bacteroidaceae; genus Phocaeicola. Next base: position 22,014 of record URYL01000004.1, read on the forward strand.
CGCAAACTCAATCGACGGATACCGTTCTTTCAATTTTTCCAGATAACTTTCAAAAGATTCGGCTCCATAAATGGAAGGCTCTCGTTTGCCTAACAGATTAATGTTCGGGCCATTGATTATTTGTATTTTCATCTGTTTACTTCTGCTGAACTTTTAATACTTTTGTAGAAGAATTTGGTGCAAAGATACGAAAAAGAAATGAAAAAGGCCGATAAAAAAAACATAATAATAAAGTATAAGCAATACTTGAAGCTGGAAAAGTCGCTCTCAGCCAATACCGTAGATGCTTATCTCACGGATTTGGACAAGCTGTTGGCCTTTCTGGAACTGGAGGGTATCGACTTCACCGATGTCACACTGGAACACCTGGAAACCTTTTCGGCCGGACTCCGCGACATCGGCATCCACCCCCGCTCCCAAGCCAGAATTCTGTCGGGCATCCGCTCTTTTTTCCGTTTCCTGATGCTCGACGGTTACATTGAACAAGACCCCTCCGAATTGCTGGAATCGCCGCAGATAGGCAAGCATCTGCCCGACGTACTGAGCGTGGAAGAAATTGATAACCTAATTGGAGCCATCGACCGCACTTCACGCGAAGGACAGCGCAACCGGGCGATTTTAGAAACGCTCTACAGCTGCGGACTGCGTGTATCGGAACTGTGCAACCTCAAGCTTTCGGACCTGTACCTGAAAGAAAAGTTTATCAGGGTGGAAGGAAAAGGCAGCAAGCAACGGCTGGTGCCGATTTCCCCACGTGCCATTCACGAACTACAGCTCTATTTTGCCGACCGGAACCAAGGACTTATCAAACCCGGGTACGAAGATTTTGTATTTATCAGCCGCTTCGGGAAGAACATCTCACGCATCATGGTATTCCACATTATCAAGGAACTGGCCGAACAAATAAGATTAAAGAAGACCATCAGCCCCCACACCTTCCGCCATTCGTTTGCCACCCATCTGCTGGAAGGAGGAGCCAATCTGCGGGCCATACAATGCATGCTTGGACATGAGAGCATCAGCACCACGGAAATCTACACACACCTCGACCGCAGCCGCCTGCGGCAAGAAATCTTGGAGCACCACCCGCGTAATTTACACAAAAATGAATAAAATCCCCACTTTTTAAGCTTTTTTCCCAATGAATCCTCAAAAAAAAGCAGATAAAGATTAACACATAATGGAGTTTTTCTTATCTTTGCCCCAAATATGAATGGAATTATTCATTTATACAAACTAAATATTTAACATCATGATTAAGAAGTTGTATTTGCCGTTAGTGGCATTGTTAGTCCTTGCTTTCTCTTCATGTAGCAAGATGGGCGAATTGTCTCCTGACTACTTCACAACCAACCCTGAAGTGTTGGAAGCTATTGGTGGTAAGGTGCCTGTAACTATTACAGGAAAATTCCCGGAAAAATACTTCAAGAAAAACGCAACTGTTGAAGTGACTCCGGTTCTGAGATGGGAAGGCGGCGAAGCTAAAGGCCAGCCGGCTACATTCCAAGGTGAAAAAGTACAAGGTAACGACCAGACTATCTCTTACAAGACTGGTGGTACTTATACTATGAAAGCCGTTTTCGATTATGTTCCTGAAATGGCTAAATCTGAACTTTACCTGGATTTCAAGATTAAGAAAGGTAAAAAAGAATACACTATTCCTTCTGTAAAGATTGCTGACGGTGTAATCGCTACTTCAGAACTTCCGACTGTAAACTCTGCTAACGCTGCTTACGCTCCGGATGCATTCCAGCGTATCATCAAGCAGGCTAAGGAAGCTCAGATTATGTTCTTGATCCAGCAAGCTAACCTGCGTGCCAGCGAACTGAAGTCAGACAGCTTGAAAGCATTCCACAAACAAGTGGTAGCTGTTGCCGGCGATACTAAGAACTACAAGCTGAACAACATCGAAATTTCTGCTTACGCTTCACCTGATGGTGGTGTAGAACTGAACACTACACTGGCTGAAAATCGTCAGAACAATACTGAAAAGTATATGAACCAGCAGTTGAAGAAAGGTAAGATTGAAACTGAAGTAGATGCTAAATATACTGCTCAGGACTGGGATGGATTCCAAGAACTGGTTTCTAAATCAAACATCCAGGATAAAGACCTGATTTTGCGTGTTCTGTCTATGTACAGCGATCCGGAACAACGCGAAACTGAAATCAAGAACATTTCTTCAGTTTACAAAACTTTGGCTGACGAAATCCTGCCGCAGTTGCGTCGTGCTCGCTTGACAGCTAACTACGACGTAATCGGACGTAGCGACGAAGAAATCAACGCTGCATTTGATACTGACGCTAAAGTATTGAGCAACGAAGAATTGTTGTATGCTGCAACTCTGACAAACGACAACGCTCGTAAAGAAGCTATCTACAAGAAGACTGTAGAATTGTATCCGAACGATTATCGTGCTTACAACAACTTGGGTATGATGGCTTATGCAAACGGTGACTTGGCTGCTGCTGAAAACTACTTCAAACAGGCTGCCAGCAAGGACGCTAACGCTGCTGAAGTGAACACTAACCTCGGTTTGATTGAATTGACTAAGGGTAACGTAGCTAACGCTGAAACTTACCTGAGCAAGTCAACTGGTGCTAACACAGCTAACGAAGCTCTGGGTAACTTGTACATCAAACAAGGTCAGTATGACCGCGCTGTGCAGGCATTCGGTGACACTAAGACTAACTCTGCTGCTTTGGCTCAAATCTTAGCTAAAGACTACAACAAAGCAAAATCTACTCTGTCTGCAGTGAAAAATCCGGACGCTTACACTAACTACCTGATGGCTATTGTAGGTGCTAGAACTAACAACGCTGACTTGGTTAAGAGCAGCATGGACAAAGTAAAACAGCAGGATGCTACTTTGGCTGCTAAAGCTCAAAACGACCGTGAATTTGCAAAATATGCAAACGAAATAAAGTAATCCAATAAATTACTGATTAAAAACCGGGGTCATTCGTATGACTCCGGTTTTTTTATGTCTTTTCTGGAAAGAATGTGAGGAACTTGGAAGATTATAAAATGAAAATTTGTATTTTCGCATAAATAAAACTCCGTTTATGAAAAAGCTATACTTGCTTCTCTTTTCTGTATACCTTCTGTTCTGCTTGGATTCCTGCAAACAGAACAACGAATTCGAGCTGAAAGGTGAACTTGAAGGTTTTACCTCCGATATGATTCTGGTAATCTATGATGACCCAGAAGCCCGATTAGATACCATTTATCCAAGAGACGGTAAGTTTATTTATACTTTTACACCAGATACACTGAATCTTTTCCGCTTGGTCAATGATTCAGGAAAGTCGATTCCCATTTTTGCCGACAAAGGATGGAAGGTGTCCATGAAAGGCAGCTTCACCCACCCGGACATCAAAGGAGATGGTCCCAATAATGAATATCAGGAATTCAGACAAAGTATCCAGACACTTACTGACCCTGTAAAAATCAGACAACAAGCGGAGACATTCATCCAAAACCACCCACAATCATACGCCTCGGCCTATATTCTATGGCAGTATTTCAGCCAGATTGAAAATCCAGACCTTACCCTTGTCTCCAAACTGGCAGAGCCACTGACAGGTAAGGTGAAAGACTGCAGAGTGCTAAGCGAAGTTCTACAGAAACTACCCGACAAGGAGAAAAGTAATGCGACTTACCTGAATTATATCTCTATAAAAAAAAGAGACGGCGAATATCTGTCATGGAGTGGCAGTAACCAAAAAGCATATTCACTTCTCAATTTCTGGGCCAGCTGGGATAAGGAAAGTCTAACCCAAAAAGATTCATTATACTCCTTGTACCCCAATATCCTGAAAAAAGATTTCAGAGTAATCAACTTCTCATTGGACTACCAGAAAGAAGAATGGCTAAAAGAGACAGAAAAAGACAGCGAGCAATGGATTGAAGTCTGTGACTACAAAGGATGGGATAATCCAATTATCAAACAGCTACAAGTGCATAACCTCCCTTTCAACGTCCTGATAGACCGAAACCGAAAAATTCTAGGATACAACCTCTACGGAAAAGAGCTGATGGAGAAATTGGAAACCCTGACGGCAGAAGAATAGAAACAAAAATAAGACACCCCTTAAAAACAAACTTAAATGCTAGTTAAACTCTTCGGCGCTGCGGTGCAAGGTATTGACGCTACGATTGTTACCATTGAAGTAAACTGCTCCCGCGGTATTAAGTTTTATTTGGTGGGTCTTCCAGACTCAGCAGTGAAAGAAAGCCACGAACGAATTGTCTCAGCCCTACAGGTAAACGGATATAAATTCCCGACCCGACAGATTGTGGTCAACATGGCACCGGCAGACATCCGGAAAGAGGGTGCCTCTTACGACCTGCCGCTGGCCATTGGAATCCTGGCTGCCAACGAAACCATCTCCGCAGAACACCTGGCAGATTACCTGATTATTGGGGAGCTGAGTCTGGACGGAGGCTTACAACCGATTAAAGGAGCACTACCCATCGCCATTGCTGCCCGGCAACAAGGATTTAAGGGAATCATACTTCCGCAACAAAATGCATCGGAGGCCGCTGTTGTAAACAATCTAGATGTATACGGTGTGGAGAATATCACAGAAGTCATCAACTTCCTGAACGGAGACTGTAACCTGAAACCCACGATAGTTCACACACGCGAAGAATTCTACAAACATCAATCTACTTTCCCGTTCGACTTTGCAGAAGTAAAGGGGCAGGAAAATGTGAAACGTGCTCTCGAAGTGGCCGCAGCCGGAGGACATAACGTACTGCTCATCGGTGCTCCTGGAAGCGGAAAATCTATGATGGCCAAACGGTTGCCCAGCATCCTTCCGCCACTCTCACTGGGTGAAAGTCTGGAAACGACCAAAATACACTCCGTGGCAGGAAAACTGAAGAAAGGGTCATCTCTCATCGCCACCCGGCCGTTCCGCAGTCCACACCATACCATCTCACAAGTGGCTATGGTAGGTGGAGGAACTACACCTCAACCCGGAGAAATCAGTCTGGCTCACAACGGAGTACTGTTTCTCGATGAGCTTCCGGAATTCAGCCGAAGCGTATTGGAAGTACTCCGCCAACCACTTGAAGACCATCGTATCACCATTTCAAGAGCAAAATACACTTTGGAATATCCAGCCAATTTCCAACTGATAGCCTCAATGAATCCATGCCCATGTGGTTATTATAACCACCCTACACGTTCCTGTGTGTGCACGCCAGGACAAGTACAGCGCTACCTGAACAAGATTTCAGGCCCTCTTCTAGACCGTATCGACATCCAAGTAGAAATTGTGCCTGTACCTTTTGAGGAAATAGCTAAAAACACACCGGGAGAAAGCAGTGCTGCCATCCGTGAACGAGTCGTTCGCGCCCGACAAATACAGGGCAAACGTTTTGCCGACCAACCTGGCATCTACAGTAACGCTCAAATGACACCGGGGCTTCTACATCGTTATGCCCAGCCGGACGCATCCGGTTTGGAACTTCTACGGAATGCCATGCACCGACTGAACCTGTCTGCCAGAGCCTATGACCGAATTCTGAAAGTATCGCGTACCATCGCCGATTTAGAAGGCAGTGCCACCATCCGTCCGGAGCACCTGGCCGAAGCCATCAGCTACCGCAACCTGGACCGTGAAAACTGGGCCGGATAAATCTCCACCAACTTCATTTCCTTCTCCACCTTCTAAAAAGGGCACCTGACAGAATAACCGTCCTAATCCTTATCAGCACCTTCTTTACCAAGGAACATCTTCCCCGTACATAAAAACACAAACCACGGTTTTCCGTGTTTTTCCCTTTTGTCAAACCCGCTATCTTTGGCAGATATGCAAATATCATAGCGAATGAAATCGGGCCACATCCAACGATACAAAACTGCTTTAGCACATTTAAGAAAACTGTCCGACCTGAGACTTAGAAAACCCCTGCTTGTTCACACTATTACAGGCAACCTGCGTGTGTTATGTCCAAACGACATCGGCTACTTCCGATATAATTCTACCAAAAAAAGTTGGGAAATGGCACTGAGAGACGGCTCGTTCGTACGCCTCAGAGGAAACCTGCGTGCCGAAAACTTATGTAATTACAATGAGACCTTTGTCCAAATCCACCAATCATACGTAGTAAACCTGCACTATCTACAAAAAATTCAAAACCGACACTGCCTGCTGTCAGCTCCCTTTCATTCCATAGAAGAACTGCAAGTCTCACTAAAGTACAAGAAAAAGCTGCTATCACGGTTCCAATCATTTTAACCTTCCAGAGTTTTCTTTACTCCATTTCAAACACTTCTCCTCAACTTTGTCTATTTTTCATTGGTAATTTGTATATTTCAACAAAAAAAGTTATTTTAGAAAAATTACCAACACACGCCCCATGAAAAAGACACTTTTTTTATTCCTGATTCTACTAGAAATCACTGCGTCCCTGCACGCACAAGCGGAAACAGTTACCATCGACAGCCTGAAACAGGAGATCCAATCGGCTGAAAAACGACAGGCCTCACGAGAAAAACTCACGGAACTATACCAATCATTAGGTGCTGAATATGAGACCCTAAATCACGATTCATCCTACCGGTACATCCAGAAAGGACTTGCCCTCTATCCGCGCCCCGCTTTTGAAGAAGAAGGCTACCTACAGCTGGTCAACTCCTTAGCCAATTACTGGTTCATGGAAGGAAACATGGAGCAAGCCAAAGAAACGTTCAAAACTGTCGCCACACACGCCCGCAAGCTCAAAAAAAGAGCATACGACCTGGAAGGAGTAGTGGAATCTTCCATCGGCGTCTGCTACCGCAAACTGGGGATGTTCGATTCTGCCGTATATCATTACAACCGTGCGATTGATTTCTGCAAGAAAGCTGAGAAACCAGAAGATGTATCGTCCACGTACTACAACATCGGAGTGCTCTACCACCTTCACAAACGCTATGAAGAGGCCTTGACACAAGGCCAACTTTCAGCAGAATATGCCCAAAAAGCCGATGACAAACTCATGGAACTCTATGCCAACAGCCTCATCGGGGCGAGTTACAGCAAATTGGGAAAATATTCGGAAGCATGTCATATCCTTAAAGGAAACATCCGCAAAGCCTTGGACATCGAACAGCCTTTGCTGGCTATGGGCTCTCTTTGCCCTTTGCTCAGTACCTATCAGTTATGGAACAAGAAAGATTCAGTTCGGATAGTTTTACGAAAAGGAGAAGAGCTTATCCGACAGATTCCACAGAACAGTCCAACTGCCCTTGAGTTCTACAGCATACAAGCCAGCCTTTACCAATGGATAGGAGAATACCAAAAAAGCCTCCAGATACTGACTGGCAACCCACTGATTCAAACACAGGTACCCTATGACAAATACCACACCCTTTTGGCCCGTAATTATGAAGGAATGGGCGATTACCAGAAGGCATATAAGCACCTGCAGGATGTGTGCGTGTACCAAGACTCGATTTTTAACGGGAAAATCAAGGATGAACTGTCGGAGTTGAATGAAAAACTCCGGGTCAGTGACAAAGAATTGAAAATAGCCCGCCTAGAAAAAGAACAGGCACAAGAAAAAGAAATCCGCCTGCGAAACACCGTCTATTTCAGCAGCATCATTCTTCTATTGCTAGTAGCCATCTCCATTCTTCTCTATAAAAGAAGACTACAAAAAAAGGAAACCGAGCTGATTGCCGCCCGACAGTACATCGAAGGACTGGAAAACGAGCGCAAGAGATTGGCCAAGGAGTTGCACGACGGGGTATGTAACGACCTGCTGGGAGCCATCCTGCAGATACAACAGCAAATCTCACCTGAGGCACTGAAAACATCAACCCTCCACACTCTGGAAGAAATACGAAGTGGGGTACGAGACATCTCACATGAACTGATGCCCCCTAATTTCCAATTTACAAATTTGAACGAAATGCTGGCCGATTATTTTGCCAAGATGCAAGAGGTTTCAGGAGTTATCATACACTATGTACCTAGACTGCAAACAGAATGGGCATGTATCCCAGAACACATCGGATACGAAATCTACCGTATCATGCAAGAAACAACCGGTAACATTCTGAAACATGCCCACGCAAACCTCATCCATATTGAACTAAACGAGCACGACGGAGAGCTGGCTATCAACGTACAACATAACGGACAATGGAATCAGCAAACAGAAACCTCCAAGGGAATCGGCCTACGTACCATCCATGACCGACTGAAAACCATTGGAGGAAACTACGAGCTGGAAACCAAAGACGGAGAAATAAGCATGCACATACACGTGTATCTCTACGGGAAAAATCACGGTTTTCAGTGAGATTCTTTTCAATGAATATTTTTTTCTTTGCAGTATAAAAAACACTCCGCATGACAAACTCAAGAGCACATATACTATTAGTCGACGACCACACCCTGATACTGCAAGGCATCCGACATGTCATCACCCAAATGCCAGAAATTGACAAGGTATACACTGCTTCTTCGGGTGCAGAAGCTCTACTCCTGATACACACACAACCTTTCGACCTGTATGTGCTCGACGTGGAACTACCCGACGCCAACGGATTCGACCTGATAGAGCAAATTCGGCAAAAACATCCGGAGGCCCGCATCCTAATCAATACCATGCACGAAGAAATCTGGATATTGAAAAGACTTACCCAAACACCCATCAGTGGGGCCATACTCAAGTCAGCCAACATCCACGAGCTAACTTTAGCCATTCAAAATATCCTGAAAGGCAAGCAATACTTCTGTAAGCGATTCCGAACAATCCTGAACCGCCTACACGCTGACGAACAACTCAAAGAACAGCTCACACTAAGAGAAATGGAAGTACTGCAAGCCATTGCCCAAGGATACAGTACCCGAGAAATCGCCGACCTACTCCATGTATCAATCAACACCATCGAGTCACACCGAAAAAGCCTTATGAGCAAACTGGGAGCCAAAAATGCCGTCGATCTTGTCCTTAAAGCCATTCATCTAGGTATCATCCCCTTAGAGCACAAATGATTTCTTATAAAAAAACTGCCGTTTATGAAGGCAGGTGTACATTTTTCGTTATATTTGAGGACGTAAAGAAATCTTTGTATCACCTTAAAATACACGAACTATGAGTCTGGAAAAAACATTAGTCATTCTCAAGCCCAGTGCCGTGCAGCGCGGGCTTATCGGAGAAATCACCCATCGGTTTGAACGGAAAGGCCTGCGTCTGGCAGGCATGAAAATGATGCAGCTCACGGAAGACCTGCTCAACGAACATTATGCCCATCTGGCAGGAAAACCTTTCTTTCCCCGCGTGAAAGCCTCTATGATGGCGTGTCCCGTTATTGTATGCTGCTATGAGGGAGTCGATGCCATTCAAGTGGTACGCTCCATGACTGGAGCCACCAACGGACGGGTAGCCGTGCCGGGCACCATCCGCGGAGATTACTGCGTCAGTTCGCAAGAGAACATCGTCCACACCTCCGATTCACCCAAAACAGCCGCCGAGGAAATTGCCCGTTTCTTCAAACCCGAAGAGCTGTTTGATTACGAAAAGGCCATCATCGACTTCGTCTATTATTCGGAAGAATATAAGCTCACCTAAGAAACGCGGCGCAATAAAAAAACGTGACGGCAATGCTGTCACGTTTTTTATTGTATGAATCTTCTGCTTTACTTACTCAAAGCACGGGAACGCTCTCCCAAATAACCTCCATGATGTCGCTTACTGTACTCCTCGATAGTAAAGCCCGTCTTACGCATTGTTTCCACTACCAGAATATCTCCTATCACAGTCATGACTGTAGTCGAAGTGGTAGGCGTCATTCCCAACAGACATACCTCATCGGGATGCCCTGTAGCCAAACAAATATCGGCCGCCTCAGCCAGAGGGCTGTCTGGGTTTCCCGTAATCACAATTTTCTTCAATGTAGGATCCAACCGCGCTGCCAACTCCGTAAGTTCCACAATCTCACGAGTTTTTCCTGAATTAGAAATCAACAGCAACAAATCGTTCTTCTGTAAGATTCCCAAGTCACCATGTTGTGCCTCACTCGGATGCAAAAACACAGCTGGAATACCAGTAGAACAAAAGGTAGTAGCTATGTTCATGGCAATCTGTCCTGCTTTTCCCATTCCACTTGTCACCAGCTTTCCCCCCTTTTCATGCACCTGTTCCACAATCAACTGCACTGCCTTTTCATATCCGTCGGTTACTGGGATATTCAATACAGCCTGAGCCTCACGCTGTAACAATTCTTTAATTGATGAATTCATATAGAGTATGATTAAATAATAGTTTTATTCCAACAAACGAGTCAACTCATCGAATGTATTGGCCACCTTAAAATAATTTTTCAAGGGACAATGAGTAAAATGCTGTGCTTCCAATCGTTCCATAAAGGCCAGCATATCATTCCAGAAGCCATCCACATTATAAAAAATCACCCGCTTGTCATGATAGCCAATACTGCACGAAGCCATTACATGAAACACCTCGTCCAGCGTACCTATCCCGCCGGGTAAAGCCACCATAACCTCTGCTTCCTGTACCATAATATCCTTCCGGTCACTTAAATTCACCGAATGAAACGTCACGTCGAGTAAGTCACTCACTCTCCCATGCTCTTCCAGTTTGGTAGGTACCACCCCCATAATCATGGCTCCGTTTTCTTTCGCACTTTCCGCCAAGACTTCCATCAGCCCCGTATTGGATCCTCCGTAAACAAGCCATTTACGATGCTGCCCCAACCATTTTCCCAGCTCCTTTGCTTTCTCCATAAACACAGGTGCAATGGCATCCGAAGCAGAACAAAACACTGCAATTTTATTCATATATTAGTTTTAAATATCTGTTGATGCAAATATCTACATTTTTTGAAGAAAGGCAATAAGTATTTATTGTAAATTTGCGGCGAAACTGAAATTACGCTCTGATTATGGCCTATTCAACTTTTACCCTTCCCAACGGACTGCGAATTATCCACACCACAAGCCCTACAAATGTGGCATATTGTGGCTTTGCCATCGACACAGGTACGCGCGATGAACTACCGCAGGAACAAGGAATGGCCCATTTTGTAGAGCACTTGATTTTCAAAGGAACCCGGAAACGAAAGGCATGGCATATTTTGAACCGCATGGAAAATGTGGGAGGAGACTTGAATGCGTATACAAACAAAGAAGAAACCGTCATCTACAGTGCCTTTCTGAAAGAGCATTTCAACCGGGCGGCAGAACTGCTGGCTGACATCGTATTTCACAGCCTATTTCCTTCAAATGAGATAGAAAAAGAAGTGGAAGTTATCATTGATGAGATACAAAGCTACGAAGACAGTCCCGCAGAACTTATTTTTGACGATTTTGAAGAATTAATCTTTCCCGACCATCCGTTGGGACGGAACATTCTTGGCAACCCTGAACTGCTCCGACAGTTTACAAGTAAAGATGCACAGCATTTCGTACACAGACACTACCAGCCGCAAAATATGATATTCTTTGTACAAGGTGATATTCCCTTCTCCAAGATTATCCGTACATTGGAAAAGGCAACAGCAGATATTATCCCCTTCAACGAAGAAAAACAGCTGCGTGTACAACCTGCTGCCTACCAACCCCGTCAATTGACACTTCACAAAGACACCCATCAGGCACACGTCATGATAGGAGGAAGGGGCTATCACGCCTACGACGAACGACGCACAGGACTTTACCTCCTCAACAACATTCTGGGAGGCCCCGGTATGAACAGCCGACTCAACGTTTCCTTGCGCGAAAAAAAAGGCCTAGTCTACAATGTGGAATCGAACCTCACTTCCTACACCGACACCGGAACGTTCTGCATCTACTTTGGCTGTGACCCACACGATACGGACCACTGCATTTCGCTGGTACATAAAGAACTCAAAAAAATTCGTGACCAGAAACTGACAAGCTTACAGCTTCATGCAGCCAAGAAACAGATTATCGGACAAATAGGAGTGGCAGGCGATAACTTCGAAAACAATGCGCTCAATATGGGAAAATGTTTTCTTCACTATCAAACATACGAAGAAAAAGAGGAAGTTTTCCGGCGACTTGAAGAACTTACCTCCTCACAATTACTTGACATAGCCAATGAAGTATTAGCCGAAAACTACTTATCCACGCTAATCTATCAGTAAATTAAAGCCTAAATAGTATATTTTTTCTACCATATAGTAACATGATACTAATACATACTCTCAAAACCCGTTTTTTGTCTTTTCATACATTTTCAAAACTTCCTATTTTCGAGGAAAAATAGGAACGATGAAAAAGAATGAAATAATTAAAGAAAGACTGGCAGAATGGATGAGACAAAAAGGATTTCTAAATTCCCGCATTACCATTATACAGCTCAGTAAAATCATTGGAGTAAACAGAACCTACCTTTCCAATCATATCAACACTACCTATGGAGTCAATTTTAATCTTTGGATTAACCGTATGCGTATAGAAGAAGCTAAACGGCTTATCAAATTAACTCCAAAGCGTAATCTGTCAGAGATTGCTGTACAAATCGGCTTCACTGATTTGGCACACTTCAGTAAGCAATTCAAATACCAAGAGGGGGTATCTCCGTCCGAATGGAGAAAGAATATATAAGTTACTCCCATCATTTACAGCAAAATAAGAAATAGTATATTTCTTATCATAAAAGAATCAATATATCTATACAATCTGAAAAACAGCCTCATACCTAATCATTTTTTTAACCGGATAATCACAAATATTGTCAGAATAAATATCCTTTCCATTCCAATAGCGTAAATTGACAAATAATAATGTTTTAATTTTTTTGTCAATTTATTAAGTTTACCTTTAGAAAATTAAGAGAAACACTGTCTCTACATCAATGATTTAGAAACAAGTTCCAGCCCAAAGCAGGAAATCTCATTTTCAGCAAGGAGACATCTATTACTTTTTTAATGAAAAACCAACAGTTATGGAAAGAATATTTTTTACTATGGAAATTATCTCCGGCATTAGCAGTTTAATACTGGCCATCTTTCTTCATTTCTCCGAAGTTCCTAAAGGAGAAATGAGCAAGCGCAACAAACATAGCCGGATTTATGTGGAGATTGCGTATATCATCGTAGGACTTACCTCACTCGGTGTCGCATTCACCAACAACGCCTATCATGAAACATTAAAAGCCTTCTTCATCCAAAGTCTGGCTCCTATCCAGGCACTTCTGTTTCTCTGGTCTATTACTTATCCTATATATATAGGCCATAAACTAAAAGGATTTATGCAACGGCAACTCATATATACCATTCTGTTGGCTGCAGTCAATCTGATTTATTACTTCGGCATGAATGGGCAGACAGGAACTCTGCCTTATTATCTCCTTATGAGCTGCCACCTCCTTCTACTAATTCTCTACATACGTGTGTACCTTCGTATCTCCAAACGCTGGGTACAAGTACACCCCGAACGTGAAACCTATCTGAAGAAGCGGATACACCCAATCTTTATCGAATTGTGTATCATGTTCATGCTTTCTGTCGCAGTAAATATTTATCCTTACTTCATCAGTCAGCTGGTATTCACAGGACTATACACCGTATTCTATATCATATTCGCCTTGGAATATCATAATTATGGCATTCGTATTGCCAACTATTCGTTCAACGAAGCAAACCAACCAGTTATAGAAGAGCAACATCCTACAGCTGAGACTGTTACTGAGGACAATACCACATCCACCAAAAAAGGCTACAAATGGAACTATGAAAAAATAGAAGAAAAACTACAGGAATGGATATCCAACAAAGGCTATCTTCACCCCAGTCTTACCATTCAAGACATGAGTAAAGAAATAGGCATCAACCGTACCTATCTATCAAACTTCATCAATGAAACCTATCAAACCAATTTCAATGGCTGGATTAACGGGTTACGAATTGAAGAGGCCAAACTCCGAATGCATAACAATCCAGATTTAAGTCTTGCCGAAGTGGCCGAACAAGTAGGATTTGCCGACCTTGCTCATTTTAGCAAACAATTCAAACTCAAAGAAGGCTGTTCTCCTTCTACGTGGAAAAAGAAAAGCCAAGAAACCGAGCTCTAACTCCGTAGTAGGACAATTCATCTTCCACGCCTACAAGAACAAACTGACCAAGGAACAACAAGACGAATGCAGCAAACTCATACAATAATACAAAATACAAATAGAAGAAACACCCTGTCGGCAGAACGAAATAAATTCACTATCTTTGCGCCATTGAACGGATTATCATAAAACTACATACACGCATGAAAATAGAAGATAAACTGACGGCGTCCGTAATCAACGGCGTGAAAGAGTTGTACGGGCAGGAAGTTCCCGCCAAGATGGTACAGCTGCAGAAGACCAAGAAAGAGTTTGAAGGCCACCTCACACTGGTTGTCTTCCCTTTCCTGAAAATGTCCAAGAAAGGTCCGGAACAGACCGCACAGGAAATTGGAGAGTACCTGAAGCAGCATGAGCCTGCCATTGCCAGCTACAACGTAATCAAGGGATTTCTGAACCTGACCATCGCTTCGAGCGTATGGATTGACTTGCTGAACCGCATCCAGGCGGACAGTCAATGGGGTATCCAGAAAGCTGCTGACAATGCGCCGCTGGTGATGATTGAATATTCTTCCCCAAACACCAACAAGCCGCTCCACTTGGGACATGTGCGCAACAACCTGCTGGGTAACGCGCTGGCCAACATCATGGCGGCCAACGGCAACAAGGTGGTGAAAACCAACATTGTAAACGACCGCGGCATCCACATTTGCAAGTCTATGCTGGCGTGGTTGAAATATGGTAACGGCGAGACTCCGGAATCATCCGGAAAGAAGGGTGACCACCTGATTGGCGATTACTACGTGGCGTTCGACAAGCACTACAAGGCGGAAGTGAAAGAACTGATGGCAAAGTATGAAGCGGAAGGCATGAACGAGGAAGAAGCCAAGGCTCAGGCAGAAGCCAACTCTCCGCTGATGCTGGAAGCCCGCGAGATGCTCCGCAAATGGGAAGCCAACGACCCGGAAGTACGCGCGCTCTGGAAGAAGATGAACGACTGGGTATATGCCGGCTTTGATGAGACGTACAAGATGATGGGCGTCAGCTTCGACAAGATATATTACGAATCACAGACTTACCTGGAAGGAAAGGCCAAGGTATTGGAAGGACTGGAAAAAGGACTCTTCTACCGCAAGGAAGACGGCTCTGTATGGGCTGACCTCACTCCGGAAGGGCTGGACCAGAAACTGCTGCTCCGTGCAGACGGTACTTCGGTCTACATGACACAGGACATCGGTACAGCCAAGCTGCGCTTCCAAGATTATCCCATCAACAAGATGATTTACGTGGTAGGTAACGAACAGAACTATCACTTCCAGGTGTTGTCTATCCTGCTCGACAAGCTGGGCTTCGAATGGGGCAAGGACCTGGTTCACTTCTCCTACGGTATGGTGGAACTGCCGGAAGGTAAGATGAAAAGCCGCGAAGGTACCGTAGTCGATGCGGACGACCTGATGGAAGCCATGATTGAAACGGCCAAGGAAACCAGCAGCGAACTGGGTAAACTGGACGGACTGACAAAGGAAGAGGCCGATGACATCGCCCGTATCGTAGGACTGGGTGCCTTGAAGTATTTCATCCTGAAAGTGGATGCCCGCAAGAACATGACATTCAACCCGAAGGAATCCATCGACTTCAACGGAAATACGGGACCGTTCATCCAGTACACTTACGCACGGATCCAGTCTATCCTCCGCAAGGCCGCAGAAGCTGGTATCCAAATCCCGGCTGTGCTTCCGACAGGCATCGAACTGAATACCAAGGAAGAAGCGCTGATTCAGATGCTGGCTGACTTCCCCAACGTGGTAAAACAGGCAGGTACGGACTACAATCCGTCTATCCTGGCCAACTATGCCTACGACTTGGTAAAGGAGTACAACCAATTCTATCACGACTTCAGCATTCTGCGTGAAGAGAACGAGGCTGTAAAGATTTTCCGTCTGGCATTGAGTCAGAACGTAGGAAAGATTGTCAAGCTGGCCATGGGCTTACTGGGCATCGAAGTACCTGAACGCATGTAATTCATTTGAAAATAGCGGGTGGCAAGGGAGCCACCCGTCTTTTTAACCTCCTTATCTCTTTATGGCGAAAAAAAAATTCTATGTAGTGTGGAAGGGTGTGAATCCGGGAGTATATGCTTCCTGGACCGACTGCCAGCTGCAAATCCAAGGATACAAAGGAGCCATCTATAAATCATTCGACACAGAAGAGGAAGCCGCACAGGCTTTTGCTACTCCCGTCCATGTATATTTACACCGCCACCGGAAACCAACGGTTCAAGAACCTTCCGCAAAACAGCTTCCGGAAAATTTCGATCTGAACTGCCTGGCAGTAGATGCGGCCTGCAGTGGAAACCCCGGCCCTATGGAATACCGCGGGGTATACCTGCTTACCGGACAGGAGATTTTCCATTTCGGACCGGTGTATGGCACCAACAACATCGGAGAGTTCCTGGCCATCGTACACGGACTGGCACTGCTCAAACAGAAGCAACTGAACATGCCGCTCTATTCCGACAGCCGCAACGCACTCCTATGGGTGAAACAGAAGAAATGCAAAACCAAACTGGAACGCAATGCCCGAACCGAGCCCCTGTTCCAGCTGATTGAACGGGCGGAGAAATGGCTGAAGGAGAACACTTACACCACTCCCCTGCGTAAATGGGAAACAGAATCATGGGGCGAAGTCCCCGCCGACTTCGGACGTAAATAATCAGACCTAAACCAATGAAAAAGAGACTTGCTTACCTGGGATGTATTTTTGCCGCTATTTTAGGCTATTTCCTGCTGCAGAAACCAATCTTCATGCTCTACAACGGAGCTTGTGAGAAAGGAGTATCTTTCATGGACTACCTGAAAGTGCTGTATCACGGCTTTACCCTCGACGCAGCCACCACGGGCTACCTTACTGCCCTTCCCTGGCTGATTATCCTGGTAAGCATCTGGTTCCGCCGTTTCCCGCTGCGAAAAATCCTCGTGGGCTACTATGTGCTGATTGCGCTGGCCACCACCCTCGTCTTCATCGGCGACATGGCCTTGTATCCGTTTTGGGGATTCAAGCTCGATGCCTCCATCTTCCTCTACATAGACTCCCCGAAAAATGCCATGGCCAGCGTGTCAGTCGGCTTTATCCTGATACGTTTGCTATGTATCCTGATATTGTCGGCCCTGCTCACGTGGGGACTGTATAAAATGACGCCAGCCCAACTCCCCCAAGTACCGCAGGTCCGCAAACGCCTCACAGGCAGTCTGGTCACGATTCTGCTAGGAGGTATCCTCTTCATCATCATCCGAGGTGGTGTTACCGAATCGACCAGCAACGTGGGCCAGGCCTATTTCTGTGACAACGAATTCCTGAACCATTCGGCAGTCAATCCGGATTTCAGTCTACTGTCGTCCATCAGTAAAACAACCGACTTTTCCAAGCAATTCAATTTCTTTGACGAAGAGAAACGGGCCAGCCTGTTCGACGGGTTGTATGCAGACACCGGAGAGAACACGGTATCCCTGCTGAACACACAACGCCCTAACGTACTGATTATCCTGATGGAAAGCTTCGGAGGCGTGTTTGTGGAACCGTTGGGAGGACTCCCGGATGTCAGTCCCAACTTGAACCGGCTAAGTAAAGAGGGCGTGTTTTTCACGAACTGTTACGCCAACAGTTTCCGTACCGACCGAGGTACAATCTGTACTTTCAGCGGCTACCAAAGCTTTCCTACCGTGTCGGTCATGAAATCACCGGCCAAGAGTCGCACCTTACCTTCCATTGCGGGAAAACTGCGGGAGCAAGGTTATGCCACTGACTTTCTGTACGGAGGAGACATCAACTTTACCAACATGAAGAGCTACCTGTTAGGCAGTGGTTACCAGCATCTCACGGCCGACGTGGATTTCAGCCTGGAAGAACGCCAGAATCCGTGGGGAGTGAACGATGACATCACTTTTGAATATCTCTACCAACAGATAAAAACACGCACTGGCAACCAGCCTTGGCACACGGCCTTTCTGACTCTCAGCAGCCACGAACCTTTCGAAGTGCCTTACCATCGCCTGAACGAAAAAATCCCCAATGCCTTCGCCTTTACAGACGACTGCCTGGGGAAATTCATCGACAAGCTCAAGGCGCTTCCACAATGGAAGAACCTGCTCATTGTCTGCCTGCCGGACCATGGCTTCTATTATCCGGAAGAGGGACTGGTGCACGACCCGCGCATCCATCACATCCCGATGCTCTGGCTGGGCGGTGCCGTAAAGCAACCCAGGGTCATCGACAAACTGATGAACCAAAGCGACATGGCTGCGACCCTGTTGGCACAGCTGGAGCTCAGCCACAAAGAATTCAATTTCAGCCGCAACGTGCTGGGTAAGGATTACAAATACCCCTTTGCCTACTACACCTACAACAACGGCTTTGCCTTCTGCGACAGTACCGGTGTCACCCTGATTGATAACAACTCCGACAAGGCATTAATAGAATCCCCAGCTCCGAACGCACGACGCACAGAACTGGGGAAAGCGATTCTACAATCTTCTTACGATGATTTGGGAGCGCGATAACACATTACTCCACAAACATCACTTTCGATGCATCACGAGGCTTGGCAGCCGGCGATTCATCCGGATATCCGAAGGCAATGCAATACAACAGGTCATAGCCTTCGGGAATGTTCAGACGTTTCAGGTATTCTGCGGCTCCGGGATCGGTCTTCATGAAACGTATGGGACCACCCAGACAGCAGGAACCGATGCCCATAGACCAGGCAGAAAGAATCATGTTCTCACCCAACAGCCCACAATCCACTTGTGAGAAATCGTAGGCAGTGTCGTTGGCAATAAACACCACCGTCGGTGCATTGCGGAACATATTCCGGAAATTCGGATCGTCCGCCACTTTCGGGTTGGCTTTCTTATACACCTCCGTCAGACCATTGATGAATTCCGGATTGTCTACTACTCGGATTGCCCATGATTGTTTGTTCTGTCCGTTAGGCGCATTAATACCACAATTCAGAATCACCTGCATCGTATCCCGGTTTACCGGTTGCGGCAGATACTTCCGTACACTGCGGCGTGCCATAATGGTCTCGATTACTTGATTGGTACTGTCTGCCTCGTTCCCGGCAGCCGGCTGTGCTTGTTTAGCCTGACCGCCACAGCTGGAAAGACAGAGTAAACCTGCCCCCAGCATCGAATAAATCATCTTTTTCATACGCTTTATCTTTGATTAGCTCAATCTTCAATTTCTTTCGTTTTTCTTCCCCACAACAGCTGTCAGAACAGCCGCTCTTCCTCTTCTCCCGGCGACAAGTTTCCCACTATCCCTGCCGCTATTCAACCAAATATAACAAAAAAAGCGGTCCCCCGAAGGAAACCGCTTTCATATTTAAGAATTTGTAAGTCAGAATTACAATTTCGGACCAGCAGCAACCAAAGCTTTACCAGCTTCGTTACCTGTGAATTTAACGAAGTTCTTGATGAAACGACTAGCCAAATCTTTAGCTTTTTCTTCCCACTTGCAAGCGCAATCGTAAGTGTCACGCGGATCCAGAATCTTCGGATCAACACCCGGCAATTCAGTAGGAACAACGAAGTTGAAGTAAGGAATAGTCTTAGTCGGAGCTTTTTCGATAGAACCATCCAAGATAGCGTCGATGATACCACGAGTATCACGGATAGAAATACGTTTGCCAGTTCCGTTCCAACCAGTGTTCACCAAATATGCTTTTGCACCAGTCATCTTCATCTTCTTAACCAATTCTTCTGCATATTTAGTCGGGTGCAATGACAAGAAAGCAGCACCGAAGCAAGCAGAGAATGTCGGAGTCGGTTCAGTGATACCACGTTCTGTACCAGCCAATTTTGCGGTAAAGCCTGACAAGAAGTAGTACTGAGCTTGTTCTTCGTTCAGGATAGATACTGGAGGCAATACACCAAATGCATCAGCAGACAAGAAGATAACTTGTTTTGCGTGAGGACCTTTAGAAATCGGCTTAACGATGTTTTCAATGTGGTAGATAGGATAAGAAACACGAGTATTTTCAGTTACGCTCTTATCAGCGAAGTCAATCTTACCGTTAGCATCTACTGTTACGTTTTCCAGCAGAGCATCACGCTTGATAGCATTGTAGATATCCGGTTCAGATTCTTTATCCAAGTTGATAACCTTAGCGTAGCAACCACCTTCGTAGTTGAATACACCTTCGTTATCCCATCCGTGTTCGTCATCACCAATCAACAGACGTTTCGGGTCAGTAGACAAAGTTGTCTTACCTGTACCAGACAGACCGAAGAAGATAGCTGAACTCTTGCCTTCCTTGTCTGTGTTGGCAGAACAGTGCATAGAAGCGATACCACGCAACGGGTTCAAGTAGTTCATGATAGAGAAAATACCCTTCTTCATTTCACCACCATACCAAGTATTCAGAATAACTTGTTCATTAGTCTTCAAGTTAAATACAGTAGCTGTTTCAGAGTTCAAGCCCAGTTCCTTGTAGTTGTCAACCTTAGCCTTGGCAGCGTTGAATGATACGAAGTCTGGTTCACCGTAGTTTTCCAATTCTTCAGCTGTCGGACGGATAAACATGTTAGTCACAAAATGTGCCTGCCATGCTACTTCCATAATGAAACGAACCTTCAGACGAGTTGCAGCGTTGGCACCGCAGAAAGTATCAACAACGAACAGACGTTTGTTAGACAATTCCTTAACAGCTTTAGCCTTCAAGTCAGCCCATGCAGCTTCAGAGCAAGGTTTGTTGTCGTTCTTATATTCATCAGAAGTCCACCATACAGTATTTTCACTAGCTTCATTCTTTACGAAGAATTTATCTTTAGGAGAACGACCAGTGTAGATACCAGTCATTACGTTTACAGCACCCAGTTCAGTTACCTGACCTTTTTCATAACCTTCCAGACCAGCTTTTGTTTCTTCAGCGAACAATACGTCGTAAGAAGGATTGTGTACGATTTCTACGGTTCCAGTGATACCGTACTTAGTAAGATCTAATTTTGCCATTGTTCAAATGATTAATTTGGTTATTATATCAAATGTTTATTCTTTTTCTCTACCTCACTAAACGCCTAACCTATCTTCATTTCTGCTCTTCAACATCTCTTTGTTTTAGGCGCTACAAAAGTAGTAGTTATTTTTTATTCAAAGAATTTATTACAGAAAAAAATCCGTAATCATTTAAAGATTTATACTTGTATAACAAATTTGCCAAATCTACATTACAAATCAATTTTATTTTGTTTCTTTGCAGGCCGAAAAACTAGATATATAACCCCTAAGCACCTGAAAATGTTTATGAAAATAATCAACTTTAACCAAACCAACACCCTCTTCAACCAGTTCCTTTCCGAAATCCGTAACGTGCACGTACAAGGCGATTCGCTCCGTTTCCGTCGGAACATGGAACGGGTAGGAGAAATCATGGCCTACGAAATCAGTCGTACACTCCCCTATCATCCGGTTTCAATACAGACTCCATTAGCCACAGCCATAGAAAACATACCTGCCGAACAGCCGGTGGTAGCCACCATCCTCCGTGCCGGTCTGCCGCTGCATCAGGGCTTTCTCAACTATTTTGACCATGCCGAAAACGCCTTCGTGTCAGCTTATCGCAAATACATCGATGAAGATAATTTCGACATTCATATCGAATATATCGCTTCCCCACGACTGGACGGCAAAATTCTGATTCTCACCGACCCGATGCTGGCTACCGGCAGTTCCATGGAATTGGCCTACGAAGCCTTACTAACCAAAGGAGAACCCGCACACATACATATCGCTTCTGTTATTGCCAGCCGTCAGGCCATCGAACATATCAAGAAAGTATTTCCTGCGGAAAAGACCACAGTATGGTGCGGCGCTATCGATCCGGAACTGAACGCACACTCGTACATCGTACCGGGACTGGGCGATGCTGGCGATTTGTGCTATGGAGAAAAAGAATAAACCAATTTTTGGTTACAGCTAAAAAAACATCCCCGCCACAAGCAACTGTTGCAGCGGGGATATTTTTTATGATTTGATTTTGTCATTTAATCTCCCACGTATCGTTCGTTTCAAGCAACTCGGCAAACGTGTGGTATTTCTTCTTGGCTGAGACCTCCTCTATCTGGGCTTCCACCGCTGCATCGTAGGTCGGTGCTTCCACGTCGCGGATTACCCCCAAAGCTATCGGGAAGTCCGGACCTTCCATCAAGGCCAGCTTCAACTGCAAGGTATGGTCCTCACAATGGGCATCGTGTACCAGAATGTCTTTCTCGGTCACACCATTTTCTCCCAGCTTCACCACTTTCAGACCGAAGCCTTCCTGCATCAGACCGTATTCCTTGTTCGGACCGAACAGCATCGGCTTGCCATGCTCCAAATAGATTGCATTGCGTTCACGGTCTTCCTTCTTGGCCACGGCATTATGCGTACCATCGTTGAAGATGACGCAGTTCTGCAACACTTCCACCACCGACGTACCTTTGTGACGGGCTGCAGCTTTCAGCACTTCGACGGAAGGACCACCGTCAACTGCCGCACAACGGGCAAAGAAACGTCCACGGGCCCCGAAGCAGAGTTCTGCCGGACGGAAAGGATCCTCCACTGTCCCGTAAGGGGAAGATTTGCTCACGAAACCACGAGCCGAAGTCGGTGAGTACTGTCCCTTGGTCAATCCGTAGATGCGGTTGTTCAACAACACGATATTGATATCTACATTACGGCGGATGGCGTGGATAAAATGGTTACCCCCGATAGCCAGTCCGTCACCGTCACCGGAAATCTGCCAGATGGTCAAGTTCGGATTGGCTACTTTAGCTCCCGTAGCAATGGCTGCCGCACGCCCGTGAATGGTGTGCATGCCGTACGTATTCATGTAATAAGGTAAACGCGAAGAACATCCGATACCGGAAATCACCGCAATTTCATGGGGTGGTACCCCCAGTTCGGCCAGGGCCTTGTGAAAAGAATTCAAGAAAGCGTGGTCGCCGCAACCCGGACACCAGCGAGGTTGTCCGGACTTATAATCTGCTGCCGTATATTTTGTTTCACTCATGATTATTCCTCCAGAATATTTATTGATGAATCATTAAAAAAGTTGGCTGAACGCCTCTACTAATTCCTTCACAACGAATGGCTGGCCTTTCACCTGGTTGAACTGATGCAAATGGATACCCTCCACTTTCATGCGGAGATAGCCTGCCAACTGTCCCATATTTTGCTCGGCCACCACAATGGTCTTGTACTTCCGCAACACTTCCGCCGTATTTTTGGGTAACGGATTAATCATGCGGAAATGTGCCAGCGCCGTTTTCTTGCCCATGGCATTCAGCTGATCCATGGCGGAATGCAGGTGTCCGTAAGTTCCACCGAATCCCACAATCAGCAAATCCGCATCCGGATCGCCCTCTACGGCAAGCGGAGGAAGCGAATCGGCAATCTTTTCCACCTTCTCGGCACGCAGTTTGGTCATCAGGAAATGATTCTCCGGTTCAGTAGAGATGGCCCCGGTTTCGTTGCTCTTCTCCAGTCCGCCGATACGGTGCATGAAACCCGGCATCCCCGGAGTTGCCCAGTAACGTACCCCTGTCTGCGGGTCACGCAAGAACGGTGTCCAAGAATCCGCCATTTCCGGTTTCACATAAGGCGGACAGATGGAAGGATAATCTTTCAAATCAGGCAGACGCCATGCCGCCGAACCGTTGGCGATATACGCATCGGTCAGCAACACCACCGGAGTCATGTGCTCCAAGGCAATCTTGCAAGCCCAATAAGCTGCATCAAAACAGTCGGTCGGCGAAGAAGCCGCGATGACAGGCATCGGACTTTCACCGTTACGCCCGAACAATACCTGCAGCAAGTCGGTCTGTTCCGATTTTGTCGGCAGTCCGGTGGAAGGTCCGCCGCGCTGCACGTCCACAATCACCAGCGGCAGTTCCGTAATCACCGCCAGGTTCATGGCCTCACTCTTCAGGCAGATACCCGGTCCGGAAGTCGTGGTCACAGCCAAAGCTCCGGCAAACGAAGCCCCCACAGCAGAAGCACAGCCCGCAATCTCGTCCTCACACTGCACAGTCTTTACCCCCAGCGATTTGTGCTTGGCCAGTTCATGCAGGATGTCCGTAGCCGGGGTAATCGGATAAGAACCTAAATAGAGCTGCAAGCCCGCTTTCTCGGCTGCCGCCATCAATCCGTAGGCCGTGGCCTTGTTGCCGTTGATGTCCATGTAGCGTCCCGGCAGTTTCTGCGCCTTGCTCGGCACCGTGTAGCTGATGGAGACCGATGCATGGGTATTTTCACCGAAGTGATAACCGTCGTACAACACTTTCACGTTGGCTTCGGCAATTTCAGGTTTCTTGGCAAATTTCTCACGCAGGATTTTCTCGCCCACCGCAATGTCTCGATGAAACAGCCAGCACACTAACCCCAGGGCAAACATGTTCTTAGTGCGCAGGATGGACTTATTGTCCAAGCCGCTGTCTTTCAAACTCTCCTTACACATGGTCGTGATAGAAGCCGATACCACCTCGTTCTTGATACCCAGTTCTGAGAACGGATTCTCGAGCGAGAATTTCGCTTTCTCCAAATCACGTTTGGTAAACGAATCGGAATCGATAATAATGACTGCCTGCGGTTTGCAGAACTTATATTGTGTTTTCAAAGCTGCCGGATTCATAGCCACCAACACATCGCACTTGTCACCCGGAGTATAGACCTTTTTGGAACCAATGTGCACCTGAAAGCCAGATACTCCCGTCAACGAGCCTTGCGGAGCACGGATGTCGGCCGGGTAATCCGGGAAGGTACTGATATCATTTCCTTCTGTCGCCGAAATATTCGAAAACATATTGCCGGCCAACTGCATTCCATCACCGGAATCACCCGAAAAACGGACAACCACATCGTCCAGTTCCTTGACAATCATTTCTTCTGCCATATCGTATTTATTTAAAGTTCACAAAATCAATTTTGGCAAAATTGGCGAAGTTCCGTAAAAAAACAAAATAAATCGGAAGTTATTTTAGACAACTTTGAAAAAAACGTCCTTGCGTTTAGAGTAAAACGTAAAGGCGTTTTACTTGAAACGCAAGTGCGTTTGCAACAAAACGTAAAAGAGTTTTAGTCCAAACGCAAGTGCGTTTTTTTCAAACATTATTCCTTCCTCCAAACTGAGCAAATGCCAGGATAAGGAGAATAGTACTAAACAATTCATTCACAGATTATTATAAATTTCTCCTAGCAATTTATCAAAAAGTATCAACACAAATTTTCTTTTTCACCTTTATATAATGATTCGCTTCGCACCTGAGCCACCTTCCCATTAAAAATATGAAGAGAGGGGTAAACCATCAATTTAAGCAGCAGCTTCTTTGTTTTTTTCAGGCAAAAAGAATAACTTTGTTTATCAATCCTAAAATGACTTATCATGAAAGAATTTCTTCGAAGCACCCTGGCCACCATCACGGGTGTACTGATTTGCGGGTTTGTCTTTATCATATTGGGAGTAAGTATTTTGGCAGGAATCATAGCCTCCTCCGACACAGAGACCATTGTCCCGGCCAATTCTGTCTTTACCCTCGAACTGAAAGGAACCGTACAAGAACGATACCAACCCAGTCCTATCGACCAGTTCTTTGAAGACCAGATTACCACTTACGGTCTGGAAGATATTTTAAACTCTATCCAAAAAGCCAAAGAAAACAATCTTATCAAAGGAATCTACCTCCACACGGGCGCATTCAGCTGTCCGGCCGCTTCCTTGCAAGCCATCCATCGTGCACTGACTGATTTCAAGAAAAGCGGTAAATTCCTGGTAGCTTACGCCGATTCCTATACTCAAGGCGGTTACTACCTGGCCAGTGTGGCCGACAAGGTCATCGTCAATCCCTCGGGAAGTCTGTCTTGGCACGGTCTGGCCAGTGAAACGATGTTTCTGAAAGACTTCCTTGCCAAAATCGGTGTGAAAATGCAAATCTTCCGTGTAGGAACTTATAAATCGGCCGTAGAACCAATGATTGGCACCGAAATGAGTCCGGCTAACCGAGAACAAACGCAGGCTTTCCTGGAATCCACGTGGAAAAGTATCCTAGATGATGTGGCTGCCTCACGCCACCTATCGGCTGACTCTCTAAACCTGCTGGCCGACCGAAACATGGATTTCCAACCGGCAGAGACCTATGTGCGCTGCGGACTGGCCGACACGCTGATGTACCAAGATGAGGTGCTCAGCTACTTGAAATCGCTTACCGGACTATCAGAGGATGAAAATCTCCAGACCCTGAACCTCGACGAAATGACCCGCGTCAAGTCAGCTACTCCCACAAGCAAAACCCGTGACGTGATAGCAGTATATTATGCTTATGGAGAAATCGACAACGGCTCGTCATACGATGAAGGCATCAATTCCGAAAAAGTAGCTAAAGACCTGCGTGACCTGCGCAACGACAAGAACGTGAAAGCCGTAGTATTCCGCGTGAATTCTCCGGGCGGCAGCGCTTACGGCTCCGAACAAATCTGGCGGGAAGTTACCTTGTTGAAAGCAGAAAAACCGGTAGTAGTCTCCATGGGTGACTATGCCGCTTCCGGCGGTTACTACATCTCGTGTGCCGCCAGCAAGATCGTAGCTGAGCCGACTACGCTGACTGGTTCCATCGGCATTTTCGGTATGGTGCCTGATGCCTCTGAGTTATTGAACAACAAATTAGGGCTCCACTTTGACGGAGTCAAAACCCATAAGATGGCCGACATGGGCAGTATGGGACGTCCGCTCAATGCAGAAGAATCGTCCCTGATGCAGCAAATGGTGAACCAAGGATATGCATTGTTTACCAAACGCTGTGCTGAAGGACGAAACATTCCATTGGAAGAGCTTTACAAGATTGCAGAAGGTCGCGTATGGACCGGCAGCATGGCAAAGAAACTGAAACTGGTGGACGAACTGGGCGGACTGGACACTGCTATCCAACTGGCGGCCAAGCTGGGAAAAGTGAGCGACTATAAGCTGAAAAGTTACCCAGTCAAGCAGGACTTCCTGACGGAACTGCTGAACACCCGTGCCGACCGCTACATTCACAGCGAATTACAGGAAACCTTCGGAGAATACTACCGCGGCTTCGACTGGATACGCCACATCCAACAGACTGACCGTCTGCAAGCCCGCCTGCCGTTCGACCTGCACATTCGATAAAGTGACCGATTCATGAGTAGAAAATGCAAGATATATTGGGGATTGTGGCCCTTCAGTGTCCTCTACGGCATCGGGGTGAGGGTACGGAATCTTCTGTTCGACTGGGGACTGCTTCGGCAGGAACGTTTTCCATTACCCGTCATCTGCATCGGCAACCTGACCGTGGGAGGTACTGGGAAAACGCCTCATACGGAATACCTCATCCGGCTGCTGCACGAGTCGTTCCGACTGGCCGTGCTGAGCCGAGGCTACAAGCGGAAATCGAAAGGCTTTGTGCTGGCTTCTCCCGCCTCCCGCATGGAAGACATTGGGGATGAGCCTTACCAGATGGCCCGCAAGTTTCCCGACATCCGGGTGGCTGTGGACGGAGACCGCTGCGAAGGGATCCGCCGACTGATGGCGCCGGAAGGAGCACCCGACACGGAAGTCGTGTTGCTGGACGATGCCTTCCAGCATCGCTACGTGCAGCCGGGACTAAGCATCCTATTGATGGATTACCATCGCCCCGTGGAATGTGACCAGCTTCTGCCTGCCGGACGATTGCGGGAACCTGCCAGCGGCAAACGACGGGCCGACCTGCTCGTGGTGACCAAATGTCCGCCCGACCTCAGCCTGGAAGCCTGCGCACGTATCCGCCAACGCATCCGACCTCTTCCCCGTCAGGAAGTGTGCTTCACGACCCTGGCCTATGGGAAGCTATATCCACTGTTTGCCGATACCCCTGCACAGTCGCTCGACTGGTTGAAAGAAAAAGAAATACTGCTGGTCACCGGCATCGCCTCGCCGACTCCCCTGCTGGAAGAAGTGGATCGCCATGCCGCCAGGGTCACTCCCCTGCTCTTCGGGGACCACCACAATTTTGACGGTGCCGACATGCGAAAAATTGCACAACAGTTCCACCAGCTGCCCGAGGCCCGAAGTCTCATCCTGACCACCGAGAAGGATGCCTCGCGGCTCATCGGCCACCCGCAGCTCGATGACGAACTGAAACCCTATATTTATGTGCTCCCCATAGAAGTGGAGTTCCTGCACAAAGGAGAACTAGTATTTAACCCCAAAATTATTGAGTATGTTAGAAAAAATTCAAGAAACCGCCGCCTTCCTGAAGGCGAAGATGCACACTCATCCCGAAACAGCCATCATCCTGGGCACGGGCCTGGGCAGTCTGGTGCATGAAATCACCGACAAGTATGAAATCAACTATTCGGAGATTCCGAACTTCCCAGTCTCTACCGTCGAAGGACACAGCGGCAAACTGATTTTCGGGAAATTGGGCAATAAAGATATCATGGCCATGCAAGGACGCTTTCATTTTTATGAAGGCTATTCCATGAAGGAAGTGACTTTCCCCGTGCGTGTAATGCGCGAACTGGGCATCAAGACCTTGTTCGTATCGAACGCCGCAGGAGGCACGAACCCGAACTTTGAAATCGGTGACCTGATGATTATCACCGACCACATCAACTTCTTCCCGGAACACCCGCTCCGCGGCAAGAACATCGACTACGGGCCGCGTTTTCCGGACATGAGCGAAGCATATTCCAAGGAACTGATTGCCAAAGCCCTGGAAATTGCCAAGGAAAAAGGCATCAAAGTACAGCAAGGCGTGTACATCGGTACCCAAGGCCCTACGTTTGAAACCCCGTCTGAATACAAGATGTTCCGTATCCTGGGCGCGGACGCCGTAGGTATGTCTACCGTACCGGAAGTCATCGTGGCCAACCACTGCGGCATCAAGGTGTTCGGTGTATCGGTCATCACCGACTTGGGCGTGGAAGGCAAGATTGTGGAAGTATCCCACGAAGAAGTGCAGAAGGCAGCCGACGCCGCACAGCCTCGCATGACCACCATTATGAGAGAACTTATCAACAGAGCGTAAAAATACTATGCACGAAGGAAACAGAACAGAAATCTCCACACTGGGTGAATTCGGACTCATCAAGCACCTCACCCAGGACATCAAACTGCAAAATCCGGAAACGAAATACGGTGTGGGCGACGATGCCGCCGTACTAGAGTTTCCCGGCAAGCAGGTACTGGTCACCACCGACCTGCTGATGGAAGGTGTACACTTTGACCTGGTCTATACCCCGCTAAAACACCTGGGATATAAATCGGCCATGGTAAACTTCTCCGACATCTACGCCATGAACGGTACGCCAAAACAGATTACCGTCTCACTGGCTGTCTCCAAGCGCTTCTGCATCGAAGACCTGGAAGACTTCTACGACGGCCTTCGCCTGGCCTGCGAACAGCATCACGTGGACCTCGTGGGAGGCGACACCACCTCTTCCGTCACGGGACTGGCCATCTCCATCACCTGCATCGGAGAAGCCGACAAGGACAAGGTGGTCTACCGCAACGGTGCCAAGGAAACCGACCTCATCTGTGTATCGGGTGATTTGGGAGCTGCCTACATGGGTCTGCAACTAATGGAACGCGAAAAAGCCGTGTTCCAAGGCGAAAAGGACGTACAGCCCGACTTTGCCGGAAAGGAATACCTGCTGGAACGCTTCCTGAAACCGGAAGCCCGCAAGGACATCGTCGAAAGCCTGGCTAAAGCCGGAGTACAGCCCACAGCCATGATGGACATCTCCGACGGCCTGTCATCGGAACTGATGCACATCTGCTCACAGAGTCACGTGGGTTGCCGGGTCTATGAGGAACGTATCCCCATCGACTACCAGACAGCGGTCATGGCCGAAGAGTTCAACATGAACCTGAGCACCTGTGCCCTGAATGGCGGCGAGGACTACGAACTGCTCTTCACCGTACCATTAACGGCACACGAAACGGTGGCCCAGATGAAAGATATCAAAATCATCGGTCACATCACCAAGCCGGAACTGGGCTGTGCACTGGTGACCCGCGACGGCAACGAACTGGAGCTGAAGGCACAGGGCTGGAATCCATTGAAAGGATAAAATTCTCTTACAACCGGAAAATAAGACCTTCCTTTTCGCTATCCGACTTTTCATCGGGGCGAAAAGGAAGTTTTTTTTGTGCATCATCCGTGTATTTTGTATACAAAAAGCCTCTTTTTACACAAAAATCGCATTTTTTCTACTGAAAAGTTTGCAGGTTCCAAAAGTTTGCGTACCTTTGCAACCGCAAACAAGAAACAATGGTGCCATAGCTCAGTTGGTAGAGCAAAGGACTGAAAATCCTTGTGTCCCCGGTTCGATTCCTGGTGGCACCACTTTGAAGAAAAGCAAAAGACAGTAAAATCCTGATTTCCAAGCGAAATCGGGATTTTTTGTTTTCCCCAAGCACGCAAAAAACGGCAAAATATTACCGTTCGAGGTGGAGCAAAAGGTGGAGATAAAAGGTGGAGCAAAAATCTCCACCGAATTAGAGCCTTTCTCACTGATTTGCAATATTTTGCGCATCAAGAAAACGTGGTCGGTTTCCTACTTTTGTCCAAACTAAAAACTGTAGGAAAAATGAAAAGAAGTTCATTCAATGTGCTTTTCTTCTTGAAGAAGACCAAGCTGCTGAAAAACGGAGAAGCATCCGTTTGTATGCGTATCACTGTAGATGGTACGCGAGTTGAAAACAACATCCGCAAAAGCATTGCCCCGTCTCTCTGGAGTCAGGCTAAGGAATCCGCCAGAGGCAAAAGCCGCAAATCATGTGATCTGAATGCCTATATCGAAAATGCGAGAATCAAATTACATCAGATTTTTTGTGAGTTGGAAGAACAGAACCAGCCTATAACGGCACGTCTGTTACAGGAAATATTTTTCGGACAGGATAAAGAACCGGAAGCGGTACGCACCCTCATCGGTACCATGCAGGAGCACAATGACCAATGCCGTGCCCTGGTCGGGAAAGACTACGCCCTGATTACCGTTCGCCGTTATGAAAGCTGCAAGCGCTATCTTGCCGAACTTATCAGACAGAAATACGGAAAGGATGATCTGCCGCTGGCGGAAGTCAACGGTGAACTGGTACGTGCCTTTGAATTTTATTTGAAGACGGAAAAGGAATGTCAGCAGAATACCGTCATCCGTTATATGAAATGTCTGAAAAAGATTACCAATCTGGCACTGGCCAATGAATGGATAACCAAAGACCCGTTTATCGGTATCAAGTTCCACGAAAAAGAAGTAATCCGTGAATTTCTTACCATGGACGAACTGTTGACCATCTACCACAAGGAGTTTCCTCTGGAGCGAATCACCGTAGTCTGTGATGTTTTTATTTTTGCCGCCTTTACTGGTCTGGCTTTCATCGACGTGCAACAGCTTTCCCCTGAGCATATTGTAAAAGACAACAATGGGAATCTGTGGATCAGGAAGCCACGTCAGAAAACAAAGAACATGTGCAATATTCCGCTGCTGGATATTCCCTTGGAAATCCTGAGGAAATATGCAGATTATCCTGCCTGCAAAAAGAAAGGAGTATTGCTGCCTGTTCCCTGCAATCAGAAGATGAACAGCTACCTGAAAGAGATTGCCGACCTATGCCTGATAAAGAAGAACCTGACTACACACACCGCCCGCCACTCGTACGCCACATCTGTCTGTTTGGCCAATGGGGTAAGCATTGAGAATGTAGCCAAAATGCTCGGTCACTCCAATATCAAGATGACGCAGCACTATGCAAGGGTACTCGACAGTTCCATTCTGAAAGATATGAATAATGTAAGGGATGTACTTTCAAATTGTCTGTAGCTTATGAAAAGAGAAATTATCCATATAATGGAGGACGGCAGGATTGTTTTTCCTGCTGTCCATCCTGATAAGATTCGTATGGACGAAGCCGAACTTGTCGGTTTGTTCAATGTGGTTGCACCGACCTTACGAGCAGCGAAAAGAAGAATATATAAACTTGGGATATTGCAACCATTCACCGCAGAACAACGTATTCCGTTAAAAGAGGGGTATCAGGTAGTCTATAACTTGGAAATGATATTTGCGCTTGCCTTTCAGATTAATACTTATCCGGCCCAACAATTACGTGAGCATATAATAAGCAGACTGTTCAAATCTGAAAAGTCAATGGTTATCTACATGGTGAATGGGAATCATAAGTCATATCTAAAATGCTGATAAATATTGATTTCACTATTTCATGCGGATAATAAGCCGCAAATTTTGCGGTTAATTATCCGCAAACTCGGAGTACAACTACCGAATCCGACCGAATCCTCACGATATATAGACGAAGTAGTGGAAATGGCACTTGATGCAACCGTCAATTTCAACAGTCCGCTTACCCATGAAAGACTATTCGGCTGGCACAACTGCCTGTTTCCTATCGGATGGAGCGGTCCGACGAAAATAGATGTAGCCCGATACCGCAGTGGAGATATGAAAGTTATTTCTGGAATGTTCGGCCGGGAAAAGGTACATTATGTAGCCCCTGCTCCTGAAAGAATAGACGAAGAAATGAATCGGTTTTTGGACTGGTTCAATTCAGATTCACATAACGGCTATGTAAAATCGGCAATAGCCCATTTGTGGTTTGTCTGCATCCATCCTTTCGATGACGGAAACGGACGAATCGGACGAGCCATTGCTGATATGGCACTTTCACAGTCCGAAAACTCAAAGATGCGTTTCTTCAGTATCTCCCATCAGATAAACAAGGATAAAAAACAGTATTACGACATATTGGAGAAAACACAGAAGGGAGATTGTGAAATTACTGAATGGATCATCTGGTATCTTGACTGCCTGCTCCGTTCTGTAGAGCAATCCGACGAAACATTGTCGAAGGTTCTTAACAAGGCCATATTCTGGCAGACCCATGCCGAAACAGTCTTGTCCGAACGACAACGTGAAGTCTTGAATTTATATTTGGACGGTTATCCAGGCAAACTGACGGCTAAGAACTGGGCAAAACGTGTAAAGGTATCACCGGATACAGCAGCACGCGATATAAAAGATCTGGTAGAAAAGGGTATTCTGATACCCCAGCAGGGGCGGGTTCGTGACGTATTCTACGGAATCCGATGTAGTGACTCTATCCTTGTCATCCCCATGCCTGAAGACTTATAATCGTTCATCATACAAGCATAAAGGCTGTGTGACATCGGTTTATCCAGACCGGCACACAGCCTTTATTCCTTTCTTTTATTTACTACCCATATATGCTTCCCGATAATTCTCCTGAAGCATTTTCTCAATATCACTCTCCCGGTAAAGGATTTTACCTCCCAACTGATAATAGGATATTCTCCCTTCATTACGATAATCCTGAAGCGTGCGTCTGCTCAGTTTCAATTGTGCCGACACTTCCTTGTCGGTCAGATAGCGTTCACCGCCCAGTACGGGACGGTTTCCGACCGCCAGGTTCTCAATCCCGACCAGCATACGGTCAAGACTTCCCATGATACGTTGTACCCATTCTCTGCTGTCTGTTCTCAGTTCACTCATGTTATTATGGATTTAGTGGTTATTGTTTAACTGTTATATGTTACGTCCTCTGTAAATAGCCTCTTTTCTTCTGTCCTCAACTTTCTTGACGATACCCTGCACATCTTCCGGCTTATAGAATATCTTGTGATTGATTTGAGAAAAAGGCAGGGTACCGTTATCACGGAGTGTCTGCAAGGTGCGGGGAGAGATGTTCAGATACCGGCACACGTCCTGATTATCCATCCACTTGTGCAGGGTCCTGTCGTTCTCCCGGTTGCAAATTTCCATGACCCGATGCTCAAAGTATTCAAACTTACGCACCAATTCCTCAAACAGTTGCTTTTCTATTCCTACAAATTCCATATCGTTTCCTTTTTTTGTTGATTGATGTTTATTCTTTTTTTGTTGTTTGCGACAAAGAAAAGCCATATATTCTGAAAGGCAATGGTTTCCGCCTAACTGGCAGCATGTGGCGCTGATTATCTTAGTTATGAGGCCACATTCATATCCTTTTCTTCAAATATCCCTATATTCAGGGACTCCATCCGATAATGAATTACAGAATAAAAGATCTATGAACCTGATTCAATAAAGGTTCATAGCAATGGATAAGGAATGGGTTATTTCCATGTAACCTTACTTCATCACTTTTCCAAGCCATTGATTAGATAAGGAAGCAAAGAAGTGTTTTTTTAATGATTCACAGACATGAATATTTACTACAGTACGACAATACGACATTAAGTCAGCAAATATTCAAGTCAATAAATCAGTAACTGTTTAACTCCCCGGTTCATTGTTTCTTCAAACAGGAAAAATACCGCATTCCACACCGATTGCCCCGCATGCAAACTGCAACAGGCCACATTGTTGTCACATCCCGACCAACTGTTTGACTATTGGAAACTTATATTCTTTTTTTGCCAGACAATTCATTCCGAGATATATCGGAACATGGCAAACAAAAAGAGAAAATACATGATGAACAGAAACGGAAAAACAGGCCTGTCCCCTCCATAAGATGAAACCGACAACAGTATTATTTCTCCCCAATTTATAGGGAGCATATTCAGAGACGCTCAAAATAGCGGGACTCTGATTTTTAGTGGAGCAAGTTTGTGTTTCGGGCAGACCGAAACCGCTTGCTTCCACTACTGGACGCAGTGAGAGGTTCATCCCGCTGGTCTAATCAGTACATTCATTTTATAAAATAGTCAACAGATGGAAAAGAAACAGAATACAGAAAGAAACAACAAGGGCGGCCGTCCTCCCAAGAGTACGACCGACAAACTGAAATACCGTGTTACCGTGAAACTGGCGACACCGGATTACTATACACTGAAAAGCAGGGCAAGAAGCGCAGGCATATCGGCAAGCGAATACCTGAGAGAATGTTTCCGTAAGGGATATGTACGGCAAAGACTTACAGCGGAACATTCCGACTATATCCGTAAGTTATGCGGTATGGCGAACAATCTGAACCAGCTGGCTCATAAGGCAAATGCCGGAGGATTCGATACGGAAAAGCTGGAATGCCGTGTACAGGTGGCAAGAATCGAAGAACTGCTGAACCATATCCTGCTATGATTGCCAAGATTGTAAAGGGAAGCGGATTCCGTGAGGTTACCGGCTATATCATTGACAGTAAAAAGAATGCCAGAATTATCGCACATGCCGGTTTGTTCATTGAGGATGTTGCCACAATAACAAGGGCTTTCGAAGCACATGCCGGCATGAATCCGAAAGTATCCAGACCGGTCGGCCACATTGCACTGGGATTCTCCAAAGAGGATGAAAACAGGCTGACCAGCCGGATTATGGCAGAAATCGCTTTGGAATACATGGAACGGATGGGCATAAGGAACACGCAGTTCTTTATAGCCAGACATTTCGACAAGGAGCATCCCCATATACATATTGCCTACAACCGGATAGACAATGATGGCAGGACCATATCCGACAAAAACGAGCGGTTACGGAGTGCACGCATCTGCAAGGAACTGACCTTGAAATATGGGCTACACATGGCCAAAGGTAAGGATCATGTCAAGACTGAACGTTTAAGGGAACCGGACAAGACAAAGTATGAACTTTACAGTCTGCTTAAAACGGAAGTCAGAAAGGCCGGGAACTGGAAGGAACTGATTGCCGGATTAAGCGAACAGGGAGTGGATGTACGGTTCAAATACAAGGGAAAATCCGATGAAGTACAGGGTGTCGTGTTCATCATGAACGGTTATTCCTTCAGCGGTTCCAAGATTGACAGACAGTTCAGCTATTCCAAGATAGATGCCGCATTAAAGACACCTTCATATTCGGAAACAGAAAGACAGGTAGCTGTTCAGAGTGAAGCGGCATATCAACAGGAACCGCATGGCTATGAATTATACAGCGGTTCTTTAGGTCTGTTCACACCGAACCCGCAAACGGAACAACCTGAAGGCTATCCGGACGATTATTTGAGAAAGAAGAAAAAGAAAAAACAACGTAAAATAAGATGGTAAAGTATGGAAAAAGACAATGTATATGTTTTGTTTGAAGAAATCAAGAACAAGATTGAGATGATAAACGGGAAGCTGGAACAGAAGGCCGGAACACCTACTGACGGACAGGCAGAAAAAGTGATCCCGACATGCGTAAGGCATATTCACCGGCATAGTTTTGACATCAGGTCAAGCAAAGTATTTTCTCTTTTGGTTGGAATGGGAGTGGTATGCAGTCTGTCCTTATGGGGAAATATCAGACTTTGGCAGTCTAACCGGCAATATGCAGACGATGCCCTGAAGTTCCGTGCCATCCGTTCCTGGAGTGGGTGTACTCCGGAAGATATTCTCTGGCTGAACAAGGTTTTCGATATTCATCGCGACGAGAAGGCCATCGAATGGGTCAGAAAACAGGCTGAGGGGTACGAGAGTAAGCTGAAAGCTATTTCAGACAGCCTGATGCAGGAGAAACTTAAGTTACAGGTAGAATCTGAATCCGATTGATATGGCCAGTGTTAAAGTAAAATTCAGACCTTCCACCATAGAAGGAAAGGAAGGTACCGTTTATTATCAGATTATCCAGAACCGTGTAATCCGTCAGTTAAAGACGGATTACACGGAGATTAAAATAACTAGAAGACATATAGAAATTTATATAAGTATGACGGGATTAACAGATTTATATTATTCACAAATAGTCCATATACTAAAAAAATAGTAGATTTGTATTTGGAGATAAATGATATATAAACATGCAAGAATTTACAGACCTTATAAATTATTGTTATCAACAATATACAGCAATTCCTCCCTGCTCTGATTGTGCTATGGGGAATTGTAGAAAAAATGAATGTGAAGATTGCTATAATTGCTTAAAGCACGTACATAGCTATTCAAATCATACAGATCATTATTCGTGTAAAAAGATTACCTATAACTATATTTTAAAACACGGTCATCGTTATGCTTCCGAAATAGAAAAAGCCATAGCTGATATAAAACCACATTTGGATAAAACAAGACCTGTGTCTATTTTATCAGTTGGATGTGGCCCAAGTACTGAATTATATGGTGCAGTCCAAGCTCTCAATGATATGAATATAAGTTATATGGGAATTGATAGAAATCCTATATGGAACGAAATACAACAATTTAACACAAATAGATTCAAACAAACAGGTCATGTTGTACAATATACATCTGATGACTTTTTTGATTTTATGAAAAATGGATGGGCAGATATTTTAATTCTTAATTATTTCTTTTCCGATTTAATTAAATTCAGTCCCGATATTACTGATGATTTTATTAATAGACTAGCTGATTTTATAAATAATGGTAAATTTAAATGGGTTGTTATAAATGATATTCCATTGTTTTATAAAGATGGAACTGGGTATATTTGTATGGAGCATTTGGCCCAAAAACTTTCACCGGCAAAAGGATATGAAACAAAAGTTTTTCGACGTCATTTTGCTACCCCAAAACGGTTTCAGCCGACTTATGGAACAAAACTACCCTGTGATTTAAGCATACCGATAGTAGAGCAAAATGTACAAACCTTTAAACCATTTGAGAGTAAGGGAAGTATTCAGTTAATAATAAGAGTAAATACTTTATAAATATGATACTATCAGTTTCACGAAGAACAGATATTCCTGCATTTTATGCAGATTGGTTTTTTAATCGTATACAGGAAGGCTTTGTATATGTCAGAAACCCAATGAACAGGCATCAAATAAGCAAAATCAACTTATCTCCTAGTTTGATTGACTGTATTGTGTTTTGGAGTAAGAATCCTAAACCAATGCTTGACAGACTAAATCTTCTTGACAAATACATGTATTACTTCCAATTTACAATTAATCCATATAATACAGGAATTGAATTAACAGTTCCCAAGAAAAATTCTGTTATTGAGACATTTAAGCAGTTATCTGATAAGATAGGGGCAAAACGTATAATTTGGAGATACGATCCGATTTTATTAACTGATAAAATAGATATAAATTATCATCTAAAGTATTATGAAGAA
Organism: uncultured Bacteroides sp.; assembly: GCA_900552075.1. Lineage (GTDB taxonomy): Bacteria > Bacteroidota > Bacteroidia > Bacteroidales > Bacteroidaceae > Phocaeicola. The sequence goes on from URYL01000004.1 coordinate 60,123, forward strand.
ATAGCCAAACGATTGTACACATACACTGATACATGTGTAATAAGTTTCATCGATTTATATAAGAAAGTACAGCGAAATATTATCAATACCTCTGCAAGAGAACCATATATAAATGAAATGTTTTCTCTAGCTATGGGAATAGTTAAAATAGCTAATAGTTATGGAATTACAGTTCAATCCTGTGCGGAAAAAATAGAGTTAGAACAGTTGGGTATTAAACATGGTAAATGTATTGATAACATTCTTATAGAAGACCTTTTAGGTATAAAATTGATAGTTTCTAAGGATAAAAATCAACGTTCAGAATGTGGATGCGTACAGAGTATTGATATAGGTGAGTATAATACCTGTCCACATAATTGTGTATATTGCTACGCAAATTTTAATAAATCCTTGGTGCTTCAAAATAAAATGCGACACAATCCTAACTCTCCTTTATTAATAGGGGATGTAGAACCAGATGATATTATAAAAGAACGCAAGATGCAATCATTTAAAAAAAATCTGCTATTTTAATAACAAAAATAGCAGACTATTAAGAATGAAATTATAAAAGATCATGATATATCTGGCATTTCTTGAATAATTTCACCTTTTAGAAGTTTCCCGTTCTCGTGCTTGCTACGTTTAATACCATCAGCCCCCCATGTACCCCATTGCTTAAAGAAAAAACGTACACCTTGTTCTTCAACTTGTTTACGGATATTAAGAACCCAAGTCTCTTGCATTGGGCGTGCTTGAGGACCGCTTTCTCCACCAACAATAACCCAATCTATTCCAACCAAATTGAGATTACCAAGATCTTCTAATAATGGTTCACATGAAAGAAATTTTACTGATGCTGGCAAATTACGTAATAAATCGATTCTGAAACGAGAGGATTTTGCTTCAACTGTCACGCCAAGCCAAACATTTACAGGTATACAATGATTATCAAAATATTCTACCATACGTTCTGCTCTTTTTGTTAGAATCTGATATCTATGTTGAGGTGTTTTCTTAATTACAGCGAATATTTGATCAATAAATTCAAATGGCACATCTTCATGAAAAATATCGCTCATTGAACAAACAAATATATTGTGATAACCTTTCCAACTCAAAGGTTCTTTCAGACACTTTTCATGAAGAGTTACAGTAAACCCATTAGCATACTTTTCTTGCCCCATTGCTTTGAGACGGCGAGACATCACTTCTGCATAGCAATGTAGGCATCCTATAGACTTTTTGGAACATCCAGTAATAGGATTCCAAGTTTTATCAGTCCACTCTATCTTAGTCGTTTTCATAAAACTTCAATTTTATATTCTTCTACTCTATGAATATTTGAACTTTGTCTGTTGAACTCACCTTGAATTGTGACTTTCTTTTGTTTCAGAAGAGAACTTATAACTTCAACAAATAATTTTGGCTCACATCCACGTGACAAAACCCATTTTAACCCTTCCACATTGGATTTTTTCTCTCCATTCAAAATCAGTTGTTCCAATTCTTCTTTAATTCTTATTTTCTTTGTTGTATTCACTGGGTCATAAAACAAAGACCCTTTTTCAAAATCATTATCAATATTACAATTTGACTCACCAGAATTTTCATCTTCCATCCAACAGACCTTAACAAACTTCTCCATGCCTAAAGTATGATTCGTTCCGAAGATTAGCCCATAATAATTAGTTCCTTTCTGTATAGTAAAATGATGGATATAATATTCTTTATTTGTAGGAATCAAATTGCGAAAATAATCAGCAATGATTCGATGACACTCCTTCGGTTTTGTTTCCTCAAAGTCAAGTTTATTCGTATCTATATATGCTTTTACAGCCTTCATATCCCTGAATCGCTTGATGAATGAGGAGGATATAAAGAAAATGAAATCTGTCAAAGGAGAAGTTACCAACTTCAGAAATACATCCTCAGTAATCTGTGAAAAACCATATTGATCTAATAATATGAACTTAGCATACTTCTTATTTGCAAGAATTTTACCAAACCGCTCGTTCTTCATAATCTCTTCAAAAGAAGAGTCCTTGCAAAAAATCGCCTTCGAAAATATACATTTCTCTAATGGACAATCTGAACTACATTTTTGAAGAAAATTATCTTTTACCTGATTAAGTAATTCTTTCTTTTCTTTTTCTTTATCATTAAACCCAAAGATAACAGGCTTTTCATTTTTATCCAAAGCCAGACAATGATAGTGAGCTTCATCTAAAAGAATGATAGGAGACCCGGGATTTCCTTCTGGATCAGTTCCACTTCCAGCAAACATATCATATATAAATATCTTCTTTACGCCTGGATGATGAACAAACACAGGAAACCATTCCCTAAAACATTTACGGAAAATCTCGAGTTTCAGCATTGTAGCTTCATGGAATGGCTGTTTGTTTATATCTTTTTTAGTCATATTATCACTGTCTTATTTTAAGTATTTATCAAGAATTTCCTGCTTGCGCTTAGCACTATCGCCAATAATAGATTTCGCTTCGGCTATCAGTGTCTCACATTCTTTAACTTTAGCAACAACATCTTTTTGAGTATCAATATCTGGAACAGTTATCGTTAACGAACGGACTCTTTCTGTTGATGCGCGGTTTGCACGAGAAAATCTCTCTCTTTCACCTGCTTTTAAAAGAGGATAAGTCAAGTATTTCGGAAGTATTTCTGTCTCATCAAGAACTCTGATTACTCCACAATGGTCTGTTGGGGCGAACAAGATGTTTTTTTCGATGTAGTTTACCATCCAGTCACCATCAATTCCCCAAAGAATAGAAGGAACAGAAAAGTCATCTAAAACAGAATGATTGATTCTCCCAAACTCGTCATGAACATTTGCACTTACTACCAAGTATCGCCCATTCTGCACTACTTCATTCGAAACGACACGTCTGCCAATTGAAAGGTTGAAGATACGTGAGTCGTTAAGCCTTAATATCTTTGTTGCGTTTTTTGTGGCATTAGAAAAAGCTTGTTCGATTTCTGATTCGGCATTTTCTATTTGCTTTCTTGCTTTTTTCACTTCTTTATCGACAGCTTCAGCTTCAATCACAATACTCTTGATAATTTCTTGTGGTGCATCGGGTATTGGCATTTGCTCATAGAAGTACTGCGGAACTCGTCGATGCCCACTTGCTCCTGTCATATTTGACGCTGCTACTTTACGGATATATTCACGATTAATAAATTCTAAAACATATTTTGCTCTTTCTTTATTTGATGCTCGAATAACATGAAATTCCGTACTACCAAAACCAATCTGATTTGTTAGATTTTCCGCTAAAGCACATTTTCCATTCTCCATACATGGAGTAATTTTTGCGACCAATACATCATTCTCTCTAAAATTTGTATAACCACCTAATGATATCTCAGATATAGGACGATCAATCTTATTTTTTATTGTTCCTAATCCTAATGAAGACATTTCAACAAAAGATGCTAATGTTTTACCATCAATATCATGGAATTCATCTCTTGAAGGATTGATTGCTATAACAAATTTTTTTAAAGGTATTATATCGTATTTACTTTCAACATTGATTTGGAGAGCAATACTTGTCTTTATTGTCTTATCAAATGCAGTCTGCTTAAAGTCTATCATATCCACAAGTCTTGCTTGTGAGACTATTTCTGATAAATCTTCTGGAATAACAACATCTTCGTTCAAGAAATTTTTGCGAATCAACGTGTTAATCTTCTCAGAATCATACAAATTATCGGGGTTGAATAAAGGAGTACGTATTCCATTTATTCCACGAATCTGTTGAACCGTATCATCATCATCTCCTTCATCATCGTTTTCTGATTTAGTTTTCGTCAAGTGAAGATATTCTATACCTTCATTACCTTTGCTGTCACTCCATCCGTAACCCAAGAATTTTTTTATTGTAGCCGTCGTTGTTGGAGACTTGACAATAAGTACCGAATTATCTACGGTAAATGCAAGCAAGAAAATATAGATTTTTTCTCGCTCTATCGAAATAATAAAATTACGCAAAGCCTTTTCTTTTTCTGCTTTTTTCTGAGCATCAGTTTGAAGGCGGAAAGTTTGCTTTTTAGTTCTTTCACGAAACCGATTACGGATCTCTTTTGCTGCATCACATACTCCCTTCATTGCATTACGGTCTGTGCTGTCAAAAGACTCGTAATAAGCTTTGAATACCTCTGTTTCAAACAACATCTCATTGATAGTTCCATCTTTAAGGAATGTACGATAATCTTCAAGTCCATATCCACAGTGGTCACAATAGGCTTGTAGCAAATGTTCATCCTGATATATATCTTCAGCATTGTCGTTTGTATCAAACCAACTTTTGACACGATTACGATAATGCTCCGCAGCAGGAGTATTCGTCTCTTTTCTACGAAGGAACAATACAACTGTGTTGGTTCCTGTCTTTCCAAATGTTCCACTGCCGAATTCTGCGAGAGAAACAATATCGAAGTTTTCCAATATTATTTCTCTTGCACGAGCATAGATGCCGCCCTTATTGAGTACAGAAATAGGTAATACAATACCGGCAACTCCACCAGCACGCATTAGTTGTGCTGAGCGTTCCATAAAGAAAGTTTCAATGGCATTGTTTTTCGTTGTATTGATGTTCTTGTTAAATAGGGAGAACATGGCACGGTCGCTGTCGCTGAGTGTCTCAAGAAAGCCTGTTACAGCATATGGAGGATTGGCGACAAGTACATCATAACTGTTTTGTTGTAGAGCATCGTGTGGCTGTAGGGCATCGGCATAAATAATATTCGTCTCGTCGTGTCCATACATAAATGCAGAAACCTTAGAGACTTTGGACAAACGATATTCTTTTTCTATACCTGTGATATGCTTGTAATATTCATGGATGTCAATATCTGGACGATGCTTTTCCACAAAATCTTTGATTCTTACAGCATATTCTGTAAGGAAATGACCAGCACCACAAGCATAATCTATGCACGAAGGTATACTTTTGCTTTGACTTACAATCTGTTCCAAGGGAAGAGAAGAAACAATGAAGCGAACAATCGGCATGGGAGTGAAGTATTGACCTTCACTTTGCTTCACACCTTTTGTAAGAAAACCTTCAAAAAGATCTCCCAAAAATTGGTTAGTTTCAGTATCTTTCCCTTCTTCTGTAGTAGATTTTAACTTTATATTCTGGAGCATCAACAATACTTCACGTAGAATCTTTGCATTCTCCTTGAAAAGACGTTCGTTATGGACACTAATGAACGAAAAATCGTTGTCTGAATAAAACTTGAGTGCACGAAAATACTCCATTACAGTCTTCATTGTCGCATCCGGGTCTTTCTTATACCATCGGAAAGCTTTTTCTATCTGTTCATTTTCTATGTAAGTAACTGTTTCATTCAAAAATTTTTCCATTCCGTCACGATAAAGTCTCTGTAAACGGTCTTGTAAAGAAAAGTCGTCATCGTAAGCAGCACCTTTCCAATAGAAATGCAAGTTGTCCGGATTGTTTGTCTCGTCAACTACTTTTGCAAGGAATAGATTAACGAGTTTATCGAAAGCATTCTCCTTGGCTCCAACATTGTGCCGGCGAAGAATTGTTGCGAACTCGTTATATTTCTTTTTTATTTCTTCATTGCTAATTGGATATAAATCCTTGACTGAGAATTTGTTTTTACCTATATGGTAAGGCTGGATGTCATCTTCAAATAAACCTCGTGTTGCAGCATCGCATTGGTATGTATCATGCCATACGCGAAACAACTGTTTATTGTTCTTTGCGTCTTTATATGTAAGTAATTTACTATTGTTTATCAACAGATCTTCGTTATCCTGCACATTTATCAGATAATATTCAGGCTTTATCTTTTCTCCATCTAAATCTGATGTATAAAGACAAAGAAACTTTGTTGCCTGCTCTTGTTGAAAGTAACTAAATAATTGCGCACCGTCTTCAAGAGTATCTTTCCATGCACCATCAAATTCATCAGGTTTCTTACACTCGATAATTAACAGAGATTCTTTGTCTGTAGCCATTTCTCCAGATAAGCTACTATGCGTTCGCACCCAAATATCTGCATAACCTCCCTTTTGAGTATGTCCAAGTTTCCAGGCCGGTTCAAGTTCTATATGCTCAGGTTTATATCCCATCGAAAGCAAACGATCAATACACTCAAATACAACAAAATTTTCTGGTTCAGAAAAATTACTTGTTGTCTCACGACCAACAGTTATACCAACCTCCTCGTAATAAAAACGCTCATTCCTTACATCGACTTTCAACGGAACACTAACATCTTCATATGATTTTATGAACACATCACCCTCCTGTTCGAAACACAGAATAGAGAGTATTTTTTTTATATTGTCTTTTGTTATCATTTTTATAAAATAGGGGCTAATTGTTTACACTTAATCAGATGACTATACAATCTATATCGATTTAACTCAATAATAAAGTGTCATAATCAGTCATTATTACTGCCATTGATAAGTTGACGAGGATCCACATTCAAAAGTTCTGCAATCTTCACAAGCATATCAAGAGAGGGCTGCATTTTGTTAGAACACCATCGTGAAACGGTTGCTTCGTTTTTACCAACTTGTCCAGCCAACCATTTTCCTGTTTTACCATTCTCAACTAAAACCACTTTCAGTCTATTGATTTTTTGAGATTTCATATGCATTAATTTGTCTATTAATTACAATAGTTTGACTTATAGTGCAAATTTAGCAATATTATCCTTATCTATAACTCGTACTTCAGAAAAACGAGCGGAATAACTCAACCTATTTCATAGAAATATAAAATACACTAGCAATTTTGAATGGAGAAATGATTATAAAAAGTAAGGGGCATGACTGTTTATTAAACTTATTATGTATCTTTACAAATGAAATCTCTACACAATCTTGTCAAACAAAATAAGTCTTAGGTGAAACAATAGCAGGAAATTACTTCTTAAGCTGAAAACACATCAAAATTCCAGCTATTGAACAAAATAGGGATTTTACTTAAACTGTCATGTCATAAATAATAGAAAAGATTGGCTCGTTTAGAAAGATTGAGAGAATAATATGTTATATTGGTTTCATAGAAAACAATTAAAATAATGGATAAATTCGAGGAACAGTTAAATAAATGTATACAGGCTATTGAACGTGTTGGCAACATGATCAATTTACAACACATTCCAAGTGACAAGATTAGTTATAATGAGCTGTACAATGTTTTGTATCAATTGATACCACTTATCCCACAAGAATATAATATTTTTAGAGACAGACTTAGAGACAAAATTTTACCTAATTTAAAAATACCTGATCTTATTTCAAAGAATCAGTATGGGCAACAATTTGTTACTCCACGAAATGGAATAAATCCTTATTTATTTGGAGAAGTTATTGCAACTATTACATATCTAAACGGATATAACAATAATAATCCATCATCTATTTGGAATAACATTCATCCTCAGATAATTTCTGTTGCTAAAAGCCGTTATGATAAAGAACATTATGCAGATGCAGTAGAAGCAGCATTCAAGGAGGTAAACACCCGAGTTAAAAGCATATATAAACACAGGACATCTGTTGAAAAAGATGGTAGCAAATTAATGCAGGCTGCATTTTCTATTCAAAATCCGGTTATTAAACTAGGAGATCTTTCAACTGAAACTGGTATAAATATTCAGCAAGGATATATGGAAATGTTTGCAGGAGCAATGATAGGAATCAGAAATCCTCAAGCTCATTGTAATCTAACAATATCAAAGTCAGAAGCTATTAGAAAATTACATTTCGCCAGTATGTTAATGTATAAACTAGATAATGAACTTCTTTAGATTATATATCTAGGTGTAAATCGCAAATATTATTTTTATATGACAGAGACCAACCGCATGGAATATAAACTCCGGAATTTAATAGAGAAAGAGATTATAGCATTCTTTTATCACAAAGAGAAAAAAGATATTTATATCAGCATTGATAAACAGCAGGTGTGAAGGATGTGGATGATTGTATGCAAAGATAGAAAGATCGCATCGAACATAATATATCGCCTTACTGCAAAAGGTTAGGTGTTAAAAATTTCACTATAACATAGTCTAAGACAATAGAATAGAAATAAATTATGAAGAACAAACTAATAACATTAGACGAAATAAAAGAAGCATATAGAAAGCTTAAAACTCATGTTTATAACGATAGTTTTAACTTGAGACTAAGAACAAAACTTGCGAACTTTGAGTACAACAATGACATTGAGTTGTTATTCACAAAATTACTATCAAACATAAATAATGATAATATAGACAACTACCTTTCAGATATTAGTACATATATTTTACCGAAAAAAGTCCCATCTAAGAAAATATGTAATACTAATATCGTACGAAATGATGTGTGCGGTTTATTTGATAATATTGATTTGACTGAAGGAGATTATAATTTTTATATAGATGCACCTATTGAAATCTATTTAATAGATGTTCTATGGATGATGAAAGAGGGATTTCTGCTAATCGACAGTCAAATTAAAAATGATTGTTACGGTAACTCATTAGTTTTTGAAACTGATGGTGATTCATATGGAATCAAGCATGGCCATTATCTTTTTGAAAGATATTTTGATAAATACCAAAAATGGCGCGATAATGGAATAAAAATAGCACGTGAGCAAACTCAATATAAAAATGATGTATTGTTGGTTTGCCTTGATATTCAGAGATTTTATCCAACTTCACAGATTGATTTCTTCAAAATACAACAAACATTACAAAGTAAAAATTCTTGCTTATATTTAACAGCCTTACTTGAACGTATTTATGTTAAATATCAAAATGTATTAGATACATTTAATGAAACAAAAAGCAAATTTCCGCAACTTCCAATAGGATTGTTATCTGCGGGAATAATTGCTAATTGGTATTTGTCTGATTTTGACAAAGGGATTAAAGAACGGTTTAACCCTATTTATTATGGTCGGTATGTAGATGATATATTCATGGTGTTAGGAAATGTCAAGCCAAACAATAATGAGAATTGGTTTGATGAAAAATTCCTCTATGAAAAAGGCTCTCCACTTATTGTTGGACATGATAATAAAGGGAATAAATGCTATAAATTACGTTCGCACGATAATCTATTAATAAATAGTAAGAAATTAAAACTATTTTATTTTTCCCCAAATCATTCTTTGGCAATATTGGATAATTTCCAAAAAAGGTTAGATGAAAACAGTAGTGCATTCTGTTTTTTGCCAGAAGATAATACACACGACACCTTAAATAGCAAAGGATTTGATATAATTTACGATGATACAATAAATAAGTTTAGAGAAATATCTGGTATTAAAAATAGTAAATATGGAGTTTCAGTATTTCTGACCAAGCAAATAAAAAAAGAGATCATTTGCATAGATGGTAGTGATTCAAATATAAAAGAAGACCTATTTAAGTATTTTACGGGAGATAGGTTGATAGATATGTATTCTCTTTGGGAAAAAGTTTTTACTTATTTTGTTGTGACAAATGATATTGACTCTATTCGAAATTTTGAAATATCTATCCGTAAGAAAGTTGAATTAATTACTATAAAAAATAGTACTTATCATACAAATCTAATAAGAAAGTCATTACTGAAGCATTGTACATATTGCAAATATATGGCAATGGCTCTAAATTATGACATGATTGATGATGAAGATAACATTGACTTACCACGTAAACTTAGATCAACTTATCTAATTAGACAGCATTATATTCCATTTCCCATTATAATCTATACAAATCTTGACATAAATAACATTATTTCTTCTGATATATATAATAAACTGTTGACAAACCGTAATATCAATTTAACAATTAATCAAGTAGCACCGTATATTAATCCTCGCCCAATACATACTCACGAAATATGTTTAATCAACCTTTTTAATTATATAAAAAACTTTTCTGATGCTAATTCTTTTTTTGATTTCAATAAACTAATAGAAGAACTTAAAAACAATGATTTATGTAGTAATATAAATATATCCCAATGTAAAGACCTTGAATTGAAAAATAATAACAAGCAAGAAGTTGATATACTTAAGTTCATTTGCAAGAATGACGAACATGAGGATATGGGACAACAACTAAAGGTTGCACTTTCTAATATCAAAATTATTGATAACGATTTAATATCAGCTATAAAAGGTTCTCCTATTCTTAATTCTACAAAAAGAGAAAGACATTTTCATCTGATAAACTTATCAACAGAAGAAAAAGTAGATTGTTTGATTCTTCCAGAGGTTAGTTTACCCAAAGAATTATTAGAAACTTACGCAGAGCATTCTAGAAGGAAGCAACAAATGATAATTGCCGGTATTGAACATATTGTCTCAAATAATAAATGCTATAATTTCTCAGTAGCTTTTCTTCCGTATATACACAGAGGAAATAAAGAAGTCTTCATAATTCCAAGACTTAAAAATCATTATTCACCTAATGAGACTATAGAAATATTAAAATACAGGAAACAAGTTCCAATATTATCTCACTCTATTTACCACTTGATAAACTGGCGAGGGGTACAATTTACCATTTTTAATTGCTATGAATTAGCTGATGTCCTTCATCGTTCCCTTTTTAGATCAAAAATAGACATTATGTTTGCTATAGAATATAATAAGGATACATATTATTATAGCAATATAGTTGAAGCTACTTGTAGAGACTTACATTGTTATTTTATTCAAGCAAACACATCTAATTATGGTGATTCTAGATTATCTATACCAAAACATTCTGTCGAAATGACACCAGTAAAAATTAAAGGTGGTGATAATGATACTATAATTTCATTTACCGTGGACATAAAATCATTACGTGATTTTCAACGACAGGCCACGTTATTTCAAAATAAGGACGAGTTTAAGAATACGCCTCCTGGATATGACCATGACTTTGTATCACAACGGGATCCTAAATAATATTTACACTTAACACTAGGATTATCAAATAGCCAACATTAAAAATTTATTAAATATATTCTGCACACTCAGTTTATTATAAAAAAGAGAATTTTCATATATTATATGATAGGTTAAGGCGTAAGTAACATTCCCTTAAATAGCCATCATCACAAATGAACAAATGTGGCAATTTGAAATTCTAACTAAGGTGGAGCAAAAACACAAGGCATCTGCTTGTATTTCAAAATAAAGCGTTACCTTTGTGGAATAATAGGAAATCGACTCCGCAAGACACTGCAAAATATTGCAAGCCTCCGGTGGAGCAATAGCGGGAGATTACTTCTTTAGCTAAAAGATATATCAAAGATATTCAGCCACTTATCGTTAGATTACGATTCCTGGTGGCACCACTTTGAAGAAAAGCAAAAGACAGTAAAATCCTGATTTCCAAGCGAAATCGGGATTTTTTGTTTTCTCCCGACACGCAAAAAACGGCAAAAATTTAGTCTATTGTTGTTCCCTTTTTCGATTTCCAGTAGGCTATGTGCTTCGGACTTCCCACAATCTGCGCCGTATAGATTCCGGTGTGCCCTGAAAACAGATACGATGCCACACAAACTATGCCCAAATAGATTCCTGCCTCCACACCAAAAAGCTCAATACCCATGAAGGTACATGCGATAGGCGTATTCGTTGCTCCGGCAAATACAGCCACAAAACCGATACCAGCCATGAATGACAAAGGCAGCGGTATAACAGCAGACAAAGCACTTCCCAAGGTTGCTCCGACAAAGAAAAGAGGTGTAACTTCACCCCCTTTGAATCCGACACCGATGGTAAACGTGGTCAATATCAGCTTGAGCAAAAAATCATACCACATCTGGGTCTCAGAAAAGGAATTTACAATCACCGGCACACCAAGTCCGATATATTTGGTAGTCCCCATAACCCATACGCATAAAGCGATACATATTCCTCCCAACAGCGGACGAAACGGTGCATAAGCCACATACTTCTTTGCCGTCCTGCTCCAAAACTCAATGGAACGCGAGAACAGTCTTGCCGTCAGTCCGAAAAAGACGCTGGCCAGCAAAACCCACAACAAGATATCCACGCCCAGTTCCGGAACTTGAGTTATGTGGTATACTGTGTGTTTAATTCCCCATGCATGACAGGCATAGTTCGCAAAAAATGAAGCCAAGAAAATGGGAAGTATGGCATCATATCTCATTCTGCCTACAATAATTACTTCCAGGGCAAATACGGCTCCTGCGAGTGGAGTCCCGAAAACAGAGGCAAATCCAGCACCAATACCTATTTGTATCATTACCTTTCGGTCGTATGGATGCATTCGGAAGACACGTGACATGAAGTCCGCAATGGCCCCTCCCATCTGCACACCTGTACCTTCACGACCGGCTGAACCACCGAACAAATGGGTCAGCACAGTCCCAATATAGACAAGTGGAGCCATTTTGAACGGGATGATATTATGGGCACTGTGTATCTCTTCAATCAGAAAGTTATTCCCCCTCGCGGCTGTCCCGGCAAAATAATGATAAATCAAACCGATAACCAGTCCCGCCAGAGGCAAAAGACCTATTATCCACAGATGACTCTCTCTGTAATCCGTAGCCCAATTCAGTGAAAACAGCAATAATGCAGAAGCAGAGCCTATCAATGCCCCGGCCACCGCAGTAATCAGTATCCATTTAAAAATATACCCGAAAATAACCTGTTCGAACCTCACCCGGTAAATGTAGTTTTTAATTTTCTCTTTCATATATCTGTCAAACAATAAAACAAGTCTAAGGAGTGGAACAGTGACAGATAATGACGGAAGAACACGCAATAATTCCTGCCAATTCTCGTCAAAGAACCAACTCACACAGGAACTATCAGCTTTTCAGCGGTTTATAACAGGGAAGTCCCATTCCCTTTCTCTAAGAGAGCGCAAAAGTAGTATTTTTCTATACGTCTTGCAAACATTGTCCCACCAAATTGCGACAATTGGTTCTTTACGGCGAGAAACGACAGGCAATAAGCCGCAAAACATACGGTTAACTATCCGCAAACAAAGAAGGCCAGCACACAGCCAGCCCTCCTTGTTTATTTTCCCCCTGCCGGAAGATTCTTCAAAAAATAATCCGTCATAGATTTCCGCAGGTGATACGTGGTACCTTCCCGCTCGTTGATGGCATGCGAGCGCATAGGATAAGACAACTGATAGAACACCTTGCCGTGTTTCACCAGCTCGTTGACCAGCATCTCACAATTCTGGTAGTGTACGTTATCGTCACCGGTACCGTGTATGAGCAGCAAGTTCCCTTTCAAGCCCTCCACATACGAAATGGGTGAACCTTTACGATAGCCTTCCGGATTGGCCTGCGGTGTGTTCATGTAACGCTCCTGATAGATGGTGTCGTACAACCGCTGGTCGGCAACAAACGCTATGGCAATCCCCGTGCAGAACACATCCGGATAGCGGAACATACAATTGAGGGTCTGACTTCCTCCTCCGCTCCAACCTGTAATGCCGATACGCGAAGTATCGATAAACGGATACTGACGGGCCAAGTCGAGGATGCCCTGTGCCTGGTCTTGGGAAGCAAAGGTACCCACCTCACCGTAGATGCATTTCCGCCATTCCCTTCCACGAGGGGTAGCGGCACCGCGGTTATCAATGCTGATGACGATATACCCCTGGTTGGCCAGGAACTGGTGCCACATATCACCTCCTTGCCATACATCTTGCACCGTGGAACTGGCCGGTTCGCCATACACATCGATGATGACCGGATATTTCTTTGCCGGATCAAAATCTACCGGCTTGATCATAAAAGCATCCAATACCAAGTTGCCGGAATGCGCCTTAACAAATTCCTTCGGGCGCAATTTCAGCTGCTGATACTGTGCCAGCGCTTCCTTGTTCTCTTCAATAACCGACAAAGTCTTATGAGAAGGCAAAGCCACCATCTCTATCCGCGGAGGAGTGACGGCATTGCTGAAAGTATGCACGGCATACTTCCCATCAGGAGAGATATTGTATCGGTGCTGGCCTTGTTCGTTCAACGGAGAAAGACGTTTCACCTCTCCTTTGCCAAACAAATTAGCTGAATACAAATAACGTTGAGTATAGTTATCCGGTGAAGCAATGAAATACACCAGTCCTTTCTTCAGGTCCATGCCCACCTGCTCAATCAAATCGAAATTGCCCTTTGTGATGGGTTGGATATCTTTTCCGTCACGGCTTACCCGGTACAGATGACGCCATCCATCCCGTTCGCTTTGCCAGGTAAAATACGTATTATGTTTCAGCCAGGTCACCTGGTCGTTGGTTTCCACCCAAGCTGCATCCGTCTCAGTCAAAATGTTTTTCGGTGCACCGCCTCCGATAGTCGCAATCCATACCTTGTTCGTATTCTGCGGACGATTCATCTGCTGGATAAACAAGTCATTACTCTCTGGAATAAACTCCATCCGCATGATATAATTCTGACGAGGATCGCCCGGCAGGTCAATCCAAGTAGTTTTTCCCCCGGAAGCTGCCACATAGCCCACCTTCACGGCTGAATTGGTGGTTCCAGCCTTCGGATAAGGGAAGCGGATGATTTTCGGGTACAGAGAATCGACGTTGTTGATGATATCAAACCAGCCTGTACCTTCCGTATCGCTCTGCCAGTAGGCGATGTATTTGCCGTCGGGACTCCAGCGGAAGCCGTCCCGACAGAAGAATTCTTCCTCATACACCCAGTCGAAGGTTCCGTTCACAATCGTACTGCTGCCATCGTTAGTCAGCTGGGTAATTTTCCCATCGGCCACATTTTCTACATAAATGTTGTTCCCGCTTACATAGGCCACCCGCGTCCCGTCTGGAGAGAACTTGGCAAACATCAGGCTGCTCTCCGGGAAATTCTTTCCCAACTGACGCAACTGTTTCGTTTGCATATTGAGCACCCAGTAATCGCCGCGTGTATCGTAGCGCCATACCCGCTTCGTATTCGTATAGACCAGCACCTGCTTACGCGAAGTATCAAAGCTGAAACTTCTGACCGACAGCGTATCGGAAGTACCCGGTTTCACAAACGAAGAGGCCGGTATCAACACTTCCCGTTTTCCTTTGCCAGAGGCATCGTATGCCACGATGTCGTATCCTCCTGCCGGATTCTTTTCTTTCTTCGAATATTTGCCTCCGTCTGAAAGCCAATTTACCTGACTTTCTCCTTTAGTGACCACCAGTCCTCCGTTTACCACCTCTTCCAATGTAGGGATATGCTGTGCATATACCGACAGAGAAGAAAGGCAACAAGCTATCAAAATCGTCTTTCTGATATTCATTTGCATACTAATTTTAGTGTTTTAAAGAATAATGTCGAATTCACCGATAAAAATACAACATTTCTGACACAAACAGGCAAAATTCGGCCATAAAAAAACGCACTTGCGTTTGGATTGAAACGTAAGTGCGTTTACCTCAAAACGTCCTTACGTTTTATCTCAAACGCAAGGACGTTTGAAGTAAAACGCAAAGGCGTTTTTCCAGAGGCTATTTCCAGCCTCAAAATTCGCCTCAGAATTTCACCAGAATACGGAACACTTTTCCCGGATGGGCAGCCCATTCAGCCATAGCTTCCGCAGCTCCTTCAGGAGTTACGATACGGGAGATAAGTTCTTCCGTCGGGCAGTTTCCGGCCTTCATATAGTGAATTACGGCACGGAAATCGGCTGGTAATGCGTTACGCGAACCCCGTATATCCAACTCTTTCTGCACGAAATATTTTGTCTGAAACTCTACCCCGCTCTTGGCATAACCGATGCATACCACGCGACCGGTAAAGCCCACTTCATCAACCGCCATCACATAAGTGGCCGGACTGCCTACGGCTTCTATCACCACATCGGCACCCATACCGCCGGAATACTCCTGTACCCGTTCATGTACATTCTCTGTCTGTGAGTTGATGACGTACGTGGCACCCATTCTGCGGGCCAAGGCCAGTTTCTCGTCATCCAAATCAACGGCAATTACCGTAGCGCCGCGCAAGGCCGCACGTACGATGGCTCCCATACCGACCATTCCGCAACCAATGACCATCACCAGTTCGTTGTCGACTACCTGTCCGCGTGACACGGCGTGGAAACCTACGCTCATCGGCTCAATCAGGGCACAATCACGGGCAGAGATTCCTTCTGCCGGAATCACCTTGTTCCAAGGCAGTACGGCATATTCACACATCACTCCCTTACGCTGCACACCGAGCGTCTCGTTATGTTCGCAAGCGTTGACACGTCCGTTCCGGCATGAAGCACACTTGCCGCAATTCGTATAAGGGTTCAGCGTTACACTCATGCCCTTCTTGAAACTGTCGGGTACTCCTGCCCCTACGGCTTCTATCACGGCACCGACTTCATGTCCCGGAATGACCGGCATCTTCACCATCGGGTTCCGGCCAAGATATGTATTCAAGTCGGAACCACAAAAACCTACATACTCAATCTTTACCAGTATCTCCCCTTCGTGCAGTTCAGGCTTTCCAATCTCCACGACTGCCATTTGCTGGGGAGCTGCAATTTGAACAGCTTTCATTTTCTTCTTATTTTTAATTCTACGTTTCTATTTTAATCCAACACCTTGTAACCCTTCCAACCGTAATAGGCACAGAACAGGAAACAAACCATCGGAACGATATATGCAATGTGATACATTTCCTCACTGATATGCATCAGATAAGCCGTGAACTGAGGCAGACAGGCATTTCCCACGATGGCCATCACCAGGAAAGCGGCCCCGCTCTTGGTCTGGTCGCCCAACCCTTTCAATGCCAGCGAGAACTGGGTGGGATACATGATGGACATAAAGAACGAAATACCCAGCATAGCATACAACCCGGTCCGTCCGCCACATACAATCACCACCAGACAAAGCACGACATTCACCAAGGCATACACCAGCAACATGTCCTGCGGACGGAAACGAATCATCAGTCCAGTACCAATCCATCGTCCAATCAGGAAGGCCAGCATGTACAATCCGAAATACGTGGTAGCCACAGTCTCCGAAATGCCTGCATACGTACAGCAGTATACTAAGAACAGGCTGTTGATGGCCGTTTGCCCACCGTTATAAAAAAACTGAGCAATTACGCCCCACCGCAGATGCGACCGCTTCCACACCCCGAAGTTTATCAGTTTCTCCTTGGTGGCCTCCCGGTGTCCTTCGTCGCCAATCTTCGGCAGTTTGGCAAAAAGGAAGACCACAGCAATGAGCAACAACAATACGGCCAGTGCCAGATAAGGAGATTTCATGGCATCCGTTTCAAACTGGATATAGGCATCCCATCCGCCCGGATAATCCGCGGGCAATGTTTCACGCGTATAATGTGTACCGCTCAAAACCAGCTTGCTCAAAAACATGGCCGAGATAAAGGCACCCAGCCCGTTGAACGACTGTGCCAAGTTCAAGCGCCGGGGGGCAGTGGCTGCCTCACCCAAAGCTGTGACATACGGATTGGCCGCCGTCTCCAGAAAACACATTCCGGTGGCAATAATGAAGAAGATGCACAGATACGCCCAATATTCTTTCAACATGGCTGCCGGAAAGAACAACAATCCCCCCACAGCTGCTAAAAACAGTCCGAACACAATGCCAGCCTTGTAGCTGTAACGCTTCATGAACATGGCAATCGGTATCGGGAAAATAAAATAAGCCAGCCAATAGGCCGTTTCCGTAAAAGAGGCTTCAAAGGTATTCAGCTCACAGGTCTTCATCAGCTGCCGGATCATGGTAGGCAACAAGTTGCTGCTAATGGCCCACAAAAAGAACAGACTGAACACCAGTGCCAGCGGAAGTGTATAACTCTTGTTTTTCATCGTATCCTGATTTTCGCTTATTCCGACATATTCTTGATATAAGGAAGCTCCGGCAAATCATGGAAGCCATAAAAACGACGGGCATTCTCTCCAAGGAACAGGGCTTTCTCCTCGTCTGTCAGTTCCTGCGACTTGCTCACGAAATCGTACGACATCCGATACGTGATGGCCGTAATCGTACGCGGATAGTCCGAGCCCCACATCAG
The DNA here is from genome assembly GCA_900552075.1 of uncultured Bacteroides sp. GTDB lineage: Bacteria > Bacteroidota > Bacteroidia > Bacteroidales > Bacteroidaceae > Phocaeicola. The sequence continues at coordinate 78,115 of URYL01000004.1, forward strand.
TTTTTCGAAGCCAACCAAATCGGCTGCCTCCCGAATAGACCTTATAGCCCCCTTGAAGGGATAAAACTCGTCATTGAACAACCAGGTAATGCCTCCCGACTCGATACGCACATTCGGGTGACGTGCCAGCTTGATTTGCTCTGTCCAACCAGGAGTGGTCACCATCCCGAAATGTCCGATGGCAATTTTCAGGTTAGGACACTCCTGAATCACCTCTTCCAACTCACCCACCTGCGTAGCCCCGTCGGCCATATCAATGGACAACAGCACACCATTTTGTTCCATCAAATGGAACATCTGCATCATTTCCTCACAGTTCAGCCACACACGGCCCTCTTTGAGCAACAGCCGCTGGGCCGGTATTTTGATACCTCGAAACCCGCGGGCAATAAGCTGGCGTGCCTGCTCCAAGTATCCCGGTTTACGAAACTCGCACATACCGCATACAAAGAAACGGTCAGGATAGCGGGCAGCCACCTCTGCCAGATAGTCATTCTGAAAGCCGTCGATAAATTCCTGTGTCACCACTGCCGCAGCCACCTGCGCATAATTCATGTTCGACAGGAATACCTCGGCACTGTTCACTCCGTCGGTCATAAACGGGGGAAGCATCTGACGCACTTCCCCCATAAACAATGACCGCCCATTCTCCAAGGTACGGATAGGCAGCCCATCGACCACCGTATCCTGCTTCAACCACAAGTGAGAATGTGCATCTATGATCAACCCCATATACAACTTCCTCCTCATTATGAGTTAGCCCAGCTCACACGGAACTGATCGCCGATGATTTCCCGCACTTCACGCACCAAATTTTCATCCATCGGCTCCTCGATATACGCTACATTCTTCTTCACATTCTGCGGATTGGCCGTACTGAACAACGTAGTGGCAATCCGCGGATTGCTGACCGCATACTGCATGGCCAGCTTCTCAATCGGATAATTTTTGGCCTTGCAATGTTCCATCGCTTTCCGGCAAGCTTCTACCAGCGGCTGAGGTGCCGGATGCCAGGCCGGTACGCCTCTCTCCGTCAACAGTCCCATAGACAACGGAGAAGCATTAATCACACCGATACCTTTCGATTCAAAGTAATCCAGAAAATCAACCAACTTGTCGTCGCACAGGCAGTGATGGCAGAAGTTCAGCACCGATTCCACCGTACCGGCCGGAGAATGGTCTATCACCCATTTCAGGTTCTCCAGCTGCAGGTCGGTGATACCTACATGACCTACCACCCCTTTTTCTCTCAATTCCACCAAAGCCGGCAGGGTTTCATTTACCACCTGGTTCAAATCGGCGAACTCGATATCATGCACGTTAATCAAATCGATGTAATCAATGTGGAGGCGTTCCATACTTTCGTACACACTCTCCGTGGCCCGTTTGCCGGAATAATCCCACGTGTTCACCCCATCTTTTCCGTAACGTCCTACCTTCGTGGAAAGGTAATACTTGTCGCGAGGAATATCCTTCAACGCCTTTCCCAACACGGTCTCTGCCTTGTAATGTCCGTAATAAGGGGATACGTCAATAAAATTCATCCCCAAATCGATAGCTGTAAACACGGCCTCCAAGGCTTCTTTTTCTTTAATGTCATGGAACACTCCTCCCAATGAAGAAGCTCCAAAACTCAGGGCTGAAACTTTCATCCCCGTTTTTCCAATTTCATGGTATTGCATAGTTATTTTATTTAAGATTCATACAAATAAAACATTCGTTCCATCAACCGCCATTTTTCGGCCGAGCTGCTGCCCGGCACACATTCCTGAAAACGGGCCACGTGGTCTTCCCATTCAGCCTGACGGGGCAACTGGGCCAGACGTTTCATCGCGGTATCCCAGTCAAAATCCAGCGGAGTTTCCACAATCATGAACAGGCGGCTGCCGATGATGTAAATCTCCATCTCCAGAATCCCGACCGACTGGATGCCTTCCCGAATCTCCGGCCAGGCCTCTCCACGACTATGTATTTTCCGGTATTCCGCTATCAGTTCAGGATTATTCTTCAAATCCAGTGTCTGGCAGTAACGTTTGACAGGCATTCCATATTCTTTTACTCGATATCCTTCTACTTTCCCCATTTCATTTTTACATTAATCATTTGATAATCTTCAGTACGGGGGCAATCTGGTTCAACGGCTGAGCCGGAAGCACCACCTGCAAACCCTCGGCCGTACGCACAAAATCTACTTTTCCGTATCCCAATAACTCTACTCGCTGAATACTTCCTTCATAAAGTTTGCTGCCAGCTGCCAGCGACTTGACGGTCACTTTGCCATCTTCCGGCCAGGCCAGTACGGTGGCGTACAAAGCTTTCGGGGTTTGGGTAAACCGGATTTCCTTGGCTCCCGCCTGACTATAGGAACCTTCATTGAAGCCTTGCGCATTCAAGGGAATGTCTTCTTCCGCAATCGGGCCTTCGCCAAATACCTTCCACGGACGCGTATCGTAAATGGCTTCCTTGTTGATGTTCATCCATTCACCAAACTCCTTCAAGATTTTCTCTTCCTTCTCATCGAAAGTGCCATCGGCCCGCAACGGCACGCTCAACAACAGATTGCCGTTCTTGCTCACGATGTCAATCAAAAGTTTGGCCACATAGGCAGCCGATTTATATTCATTCTTTTCATAAATGGACGTATTGTAATGCCACCCGCCGATACAGGAGCATGACTGCCAAGGCTGATCGATAATCTGATTGGGTGCCCCGCGTTCCACATCCCATACCAATGCCTTCCGCTGGTTCTCATCCAGAATCTTCCCGAACATCACCGCTTCCAGTTTTCCCTGATGTGTAGCCATGTTGTGGTTATAGAAATGTGCTGCAATCTTCAGTCCCGCATCACTGATGGGATAGAAAGGAGCCACCGTCACATCAAAATAAATCAAATCCGGATTGTAACGGTTGATAGCGTCTACCGTACGGTTATAGAAGTTTGTGCAATATTCCGGGGTAGGAATGCACACTCCGTTTCCCCACGCCCACTGGCGGTGAATCATTCCATTATCCCAACTGTTTTCACTCAACGGATGGTTCTGTGCATACAAATCCTGCGGGTCGTATCCTTCCCACCACTTACCTTTTCCGTCGGCCTTGGTCAGCTTTCCATCGTAAGGAATACCTTTTTTCGGGCCAATCGTATCATGACGCTGTGAGGGTTCATACCAACTCCACGCATGGTCGGCATGGAAACTGATGCCGAAATACAACCCGTATTTCCGGGCAGCTTTCTCCCATCCGGCCAATATATCTTTTTTCGGTCCCATATTTACCGAGTTCCAAGGCTGGTACTTGCTGTCCCACAAGTCCATATTGTCGTGGTGATTGCCCAAAGCAAAGAAATACTGGGCACCGATTTTCTTGTAGAAGGCCACCAGCTTGTCGGGGTCCCATTTCTCCGCCTTCCACAACGGAATGATATCCTTGAAACCTACTTCTGACGGGTGACCATAATGCTCCACATGATATTTATATTCATTCGAACCTTCAATATACATGGAACGGGCCATCCAGTCGCCGGAACCTTCCACACATTGGGGCCCCCAGTGCGCCCAGATTCCAAACTTCACGTTCCGGAACCATTCCGGCACCTGATAGTTGCTTTCTAGCGAAGCCCAAGTAGGTTCGAATTTGCCTTTCATCATCGGTTCGTCCTTTTCCGAAACCGGTACTTGATAAGTTTGAGCAGCTAATCCGCTCACTGATAAAAATAAAGAAGCCAGTATGAGTTTTGTTTTCATAAGTACGATTGATTAGAGTGCTTTTCTGAACGACAAATGTACAGAGAAACCTCAAGAACGGATAGGATTAAATGGTAAGTTTATAGGTCAATATCGACAAAACGCTACCCACATACCTCTTTTCCCCCTATTTTATTCACACTTATTTCGATGTCCTTTTACAAAGAGAAAAAAATAAAGCTGTAAATTTATACCCAAAATTTAGCCTATGAATCTGCAAGTAGAACAACTGCATCCGCTGGTCTTGAATGTAGGACTGGCCATCCACAATGCCGACTGGAACTGGAAAAACGTCAACAGCCCGTTTACACGATTATATTATGTCACGGAAGGTACTGCCCAAATCGAACTTCCCGACGGAATACACACCTTATATCCTAATCATATGTATTTTGTCCCGGCATTTACCGTGCATACCAATATCTGCCATTCACATTTCGTCCATTATTACTTGCATATTTATGAGGACCATTACTCGGAAAATGACTGGCTGGAGTGCTGGGAGTTTCCCATAGAAATAGAAGCTGGACCACTTGATCTGGCACTTTTTCAGCGTCTGTGTGAAATCAACCCGCACATGATGCTCCCCAAATCCGACCCTACCACCTACGACAACAATCCAACACTCATGCGGAATCTGCTCAAGAACCGTCAAAGAGCGTTCTGCGACAAAGTGGAATCCAGAGGTATCGTGCTACAACTATTGTCACATTTTTTGAAACACGCACAGCCTAAAATTGAAATGGAAGACAACCGGATTGCCAAAACTGTGATGTACATTCGCAAACACCTCAATGAAACCATTGAACTTGAAAAATTAGCAGAAATAGCTTGCCTATCGAAAGACCATTTTATCCGACTGTTCAAAAAAGAATTGGGGAATACCCCTCTGCAATATATCAACCAAAAGAAAATAGAAAAAGCCCAGCTACTCCTCGTGACGGAGGATTTGACAGTCAAGGAAATAGCTTTCAAACTGGCATTTGAGGATTATTCTTATTTCAACCGTCTGTTCAAAAAAATAACCGGCGTAACTCCTCAGGAGTATCGCCGGCTATACTGAAAAACCTATACTTAAGGTTCCACTTCCACTGTCATTACAAATCCGCCTCGCGGAAGGCAATCCACTTTCACGCTCTTTTCCGTACCTGAGAGGTTGCGGATGGCAAACTGATTGCTCTTCTGGCCATCGGCATACAAGGTAACTCCTTTGATTTTTTCGTGGATAAAACCTAAATCCACGGTAAGAGGCATGGATTCGTTGGTTCCGTTCAGTCCGCCAATATACCAACAATTTCCGTTCTTCCGGGCCATGATCACATGGTGGGAAGGATAACCGTCAAGCAATTTTGTGTCTTCCCATACCGTAGGCAGAGAGGAAATGAAAGAGCGAACCTCAGCCGGTTGAGCATGATATCCTTCCGGACGGTCGGCCAAGTGCTGCAACGCAGATTCAAAGACTACCAGCAAGGCCAGTTCATGTCCGTTGGAAGTGATATGCGGATGCTGGGAATCAGTGAAAGTACAAGGAGTATAATCCATCGGCCCTATCACGTTCCGGGTAAAGGGCAACGTACAGTTATGCCATGCAGCACTATCCGTCAGCACCTCCTTATTATTATACCATTCTGCTCCGTACACTGCTTCTACCGACATCATGTGAGGATACGTACGCTGCCAGCCACGAGGAATTGTCGCTCCGTGAAAATTCACCATCAGATGATATTTGGCCGCATCTTCCAGGATATCGATAAAATAGTTCATCACCGACACACTGTCACGGGTAAAGAAATCCACCTTGATGCCCTTCACTCCAGCCGATTCAAGCCAAGCGAATTCTTTCTGCCGCACTTCTGGCTTGTTCAAACGGTACAAAGGACCATACAGACACCATTCTGTAGAAGAATTGTACCACAACAAAGGCGAAACATGTTTCTCTTTCGCATAGCGTAAAGCATCTTCCACATTGCCTCCATTTGCCATTTCATCCCATTCCGCATCAATCAACATGTAAGGCAGATGAAAATCGGCCGCAAAATCAATGTATTTTTTCACAATCTGATAGTCGTTGGAACCGTGATTATAGGCCCAGTAAATCCAGGAAACGACTCCCGGTTTAATCCAAGACACATCCGTCAGGCGGCAAGGCTCACTGACATCCGTAATCAAAGTGGATTCCACCACATCGGCCAAGGAACCGATGATAGCCACACGCCAAGGAGAACACCATTTGCCGGAAATCTTTGTCGGTTGGGCCATTTCCACCTGATAGGCAGACTCGCCGGCCACATTGTTCAGCCAGGAGCCACAATTTCCTCGCATGATATTGGCCTCTGATAAAAGGGTAAAAACAGAATCTGCCACTTCAAACAATGCCGGGAATCCCCATTGGTTCTTGGAGTAATCAGCCACACGACCTTTATTCTTCAAGTAGAAGTCTTCATACGACTGACTCAACTTCTGAGTCCAGCGGGTAATGCCGTCCTGAAACTGGAAAGTAGTTTTTTCTCCGGCAATGCTCATTTCTTCCTTCAACTCAGGAAACACATACCGAAACGCAATGCCGTCATCATATACCCGAAACTCCAGATCAAGTCGTACGTTTTGAGCATTCTTGAAATGAAACACCTGCTGGTTTCCCTGATTCATGCAATGGCGGCGCTTGCCTGTCACCATCGTGTAATCCTCCTTCAACGAAACCACAGGAGAGGAATCCATATAAACGAACTCAGCATCCGCCTGTGAGAAACAAAGTCCCACATTATTTATATGTACCACCGGAATGGTTTCATTCCCTTTCTTATAAGATACTTTAAAACCATCTACAGAAGGAGTCGCACTCACCACAATCTTTCCGTTAGGGGAACTCCATTCATCACTCGCTTTTCCAGACACACCGATTAAAAACATGCATACCAAACACATGTATGCTTTCCATTGATTAAATTTTCTTAGGCTATACATCATCTTTGTTTTAACTATCTGCAAAATTATCCGTTCTTCCTTGAAATGAATTGTATAAAATTGTTTTATATAGGACAATATCGATTTGCAATCAGAAACAGACTTTATTTATAGACTCCCTCTCTTCACATGAATCCTTCAGCAGGCAATATCCCAACCGTTTTTTTTCAATATTAACAAAACAGGACAATATGAAACAGAGCTTGATAAAGAGCGGATAACAATATAATTTTATATAAAACTTCCCCTAAAAGAGAGGAATCGAAGAAAAACTTTCTACTTTTGCAACTTGTAATTAAAAGAACTCATTTGCAGATGAAAATAAAGTTTTTACCATTGGTTGTAGCACTCTTTGCCGCAACATCCATAATGACATCGTGTTTGAACAATGATGTGGAACAAATTACCTATACTTCCGAAACCAGTATCACGGGGTTTTCACTGGGAACATTGAACATTGACCGCATCGGTAAAGACCAAAATGGACAGGACAGTGCATACGTAGATACCCTCGACTGTTCCAAGTATCCATTCACCATCAACCAAATGACAAGAGAGATCGAGAATAAAGATTCCCTTCCTTATGGCACGCATATTGACAAAGTGATAACGAATATCACCTACGATGCCGGCGCATTGGGTTATCGCCCCAAAGGAGCAGAACATGACACGGTGTGGACTTCCACCGACTCCATTGATTTCACTGAACCCGTAGAATTCAGGGTCTATGCCTATAGCGGTGCCATCGGAAAAGCTTATACAATAAAAGTAAATGTGCACCAGCAGGTGCCCGACACCCTCGCATGGAAACAGTTCGGCAACGCTTTCAGTGCTGGAACTCTGCGCACACAAAAAGCGGTCTATACGAACGGGAAAGTATATATATTCGGGAAAAACGGAAGCAATACCCACATTGAATATACCAATGTATCGAATGACAATCCCACTTCATGGACACCGGTTACAACCAATGTGCCGACCGGTATCGACACTTATTCTGCTACTGTATGGGCCGGAAACATTTATTTTTTGGCAGGAACAACCGGAAAGCAGCTCTATAAGCTCAGCGCCGAAACAAACGAGGTCACTGAAGAAAGCACAGAAACTTTCGACATGCTGATTGGAGGAAATGATATCAAAGACGAACTTTATACCGTAAAAGACGGCAAAAGTGGTATATATAAAGGAGGCGTATGGACTGCAGACGAAAACGTATTTGAACAGTTTCCGCAGGGGAAACCTTTCTTCTCAAACACTGTTACCGCAGCTTACAATACCGACTTGACTACTACAGTTGCTCTCTGCTACAACCAAGGGACCACGGCCAGTGACACGACTGCACTCGTGTTCAGCCGAGTGTCAAATGAAAATAAATGGGAGTCCAGAATACAAAGTCTGCCAGTCCCCAATCTCGATAATATTACGATGATTTACTATGATGGAAAGTTATATGCCTTCGGAGGTGCATGCAACCAGCCGAAAGTGGAAGCCTTCAGTCAGTTCTACTGTTCTATCGATAACGGGCTTTGCTGGCGACCGGTGACCGAATGCATGGCATTCCCATCCGATTTCAATAATCTATACACCACACACCACGGTAACTATTCGTGTGCGGTCACTCCCAAACTGGAAAATGGCACTTCCAAAGGTAACTTTATCTGGATTGTATGGGAAAATGGAGACATCAGCCGCGGACGTATCAACCGACTGGGGTTCAATCCCAAATGGTAAATCCATAACCTTGAAAACAAAAGACTATGTTATATAAAGACCAACTGGATAAAAACCGGATACCGGCACACATCGCCATCATCATGGATGGAAACGGACGCTGGGCCAAACAAAGGGGGCAAGCCCGCACGTTCGGACATCAAGCCGGTGCTGAGACCGTGCATGTCATTGCGGAAGAAGCAGCACGTCTGGGAGTGAAATATCTGACTCTTTATACTTTCTCTACCGAGAACTGGAACCGTCCTGTGGACGAAGTAGCTGCCTTGATGAACCTTCTCATGGATTCCATCGAAGAAGAGACTTTCATGAAAAACAATATCAACTTCCGGATTATCGGGGATACTGCGAAATTGCCGGACAATGTGCTTGCCCGCCTGAACCAGTGTATCAAGCGCACTTCGGAAAATACGGGTATGTGCCTTACCTTGGCTTTGAGCTATTCTTCCAAATGGGAAATCACGGAAACCGTTAAAGCCATTGCCCGCGAAGTAAAGGAAGGCAAGTTCACTCCAGAAGAAATTACTGACCAGACCATCGACCGGAACCTGGCCACTCATTATATGCCCGACCCGGACTTGTTAATCAGAACAGGCGGCGAAATCCGACTCAGCAACTACCTGCTTTGGCAGTGCGCTTACACCGAACTGTATTTCTGTGACACTTTCTGGCCGGACTTCAAAGCTGAAGAATTGTGTAAGGCTATTTGTGACTTTCAAAAAAGAGAACGCCGATTTGGCAAAACCAGTGAACAAATTTAACAAAGAACAATGCAAAATCGTTTTTCACTTATCCTGCTGATTGCAGCTTGCCTCTCTTCTGTTTCGGTTGGGGGACAAGCTCAAGACAATAATACTACAACTGAACCAAGCAACAAACCGGTTATCCTCTACAACGGAACACCGAAGAAATATGAAATCGCCGACATCAAGGTCAGCGGTGTGAAGAACTATGAGGATTACGTCCTGATAGGAATTTCAGGCTTGGCTGTAGGACAAACCATTACTGTGCCGGGCGACGACATTACTTCCGCTGTAAAAAGATACTGGCGACACGGTTTGTTCTCCGATGTGAAAATCGTAGCCGACAAGATTGTAGACAACAAGATTTACTTGTCTATCCAGCTAACACAGCGCCCGCGTATCACCGACATTGTGATTCACGGCGTGAAGAAGAGTGAACGCGAGGATTTGCAAGCCAAACTGGGTATGGCTAAGGGTACACAGGTAACCCCAAACCTAATTGACCGTGCCAAGATTCTAATCAAGAAACACTTTGATGAAAAGGGATTCAAAAATGCGGAAGTCAACATCATCGAACGTGAAGACCCGGAAAACAAGGAGCAGGTATATGTAGATGTGAACATCGACAAGAAAGCAAAAGTCAAGGTACACAAAATTACCATCGACGGCAACGAGGTGCTCACCGACAAGAAACTGAAGCGGGTGATGAAGAAGACCAATGAAAAAGGCAAGCTCATCAACCTGTTCCGTGCGAAGAAGTTCATCGAAGAGCGCTACGAAGAAGACAAGCAGAAAATCATCGACAAATATAACGAGCTGGGATACCGTGACGCACAAATCGTTACCGACAGCGTGTCACCGTACGATGAAAAGACCGTAGACGTGTACATGAAAATCTACGAAGGACAGAAATATTACCTCCGCGACATCACGTGGGTGGGTAATACGGTATATCCTTCCGACTTGTTGAACGAACAGCTCCGCATGAAACGCGGCGACGTGTACAACCAAAAATTGTTGAACGACCGTATTTCAAACGATGAAGATGCTATCGGTAACAACTACTACAACCGTGGATATGTGTTCTATCGTCTGGACCCCGTGGAAGTGAACATCGACGGTGACTCCATCGATCTGGAAATGCGTATCACCGAAGGTCCGCAGGCCAGCATCAGCCATGTGCGCATCAATGGTAACGACCGTCTGTATGAAAACATCGTACGACGTGAGTTGCGTACCCGTCCGGGCGACCTCTTCAGTAAGGAAGCCTTGGAACGTTCCTACCGTGAAATCGCGCAGATGGGACACTTCAACCCGGAAAACATCAAGCCAGATGTACAGCCGAACTTCCAGGACGGTACGGTGGACATCAACTGGGGACTGGAATCCAAGGCCAACGACCAGGTGGAATTCTCCGCCGGTTGGGGACAGACCGGTATCATCGGTAAGCTGAGCTTGAAGTTCACCAACTTCTCGTTTGCCAACCTGTTCCGCAAGAACGACAACTACCGCGGCATCCTGCCGCAGGGTGACGGACAGACCCTGACCATCAGCGGCCAAACCAACGGACGTTACTACCAGTCATACAGCGTGTCGTTCTTCGATCCGTGGTTTGGCGGCAAACGACCGAACTCCTTCTCCGTATCGGCCTTCTATTCCGTACAGACCGACGTGAGCGACCAGTACTATAACTCTGCCTACATGAACAACTACTACAACATGCTGAGCGGCTACGGTTACTACGGAGGTTACGGAAGCTATTATGACAACTACGAATCCTACTTCGACCCCGACAAGTCTATCAAGATGTTCGGTATATCTGTAGGATGGGGTAAGCGTCTGCGCTGGCCGGATGACTACTTCACTTTATCAGCCGAACTGTCTTACCAGCGATTCATGCTGAAAGACTGGAGCTACCTCTACATCAAGCTGAACAACGGACAGTATATGAGCACCGGTAACTGCAACAACTTAAGCCTGAACCTGACCCTGTCGCGTAACTCTACGGACAATCCGATTTTCCCGCGTTACGGTTCTGAGTTCTCGGCTTCCTTGCAGATTACACCGCCGTACTCTCTGTTCAGCAAGAAAGACTACTCTACTTACGGAAAAGACAACTACCACGATGCAGCCAGCATGTACAAGTGGATTGAATACCACAAGTGGAAATTCAAAGCCAAAACTTATACAGCCCTGATGGATATCCAGAAATGTCCGGTCATCATGACCCGTACGGAATTCGGTATCCTCGGCCACTTCAACAAGTACAAGCGCTCACCGTTTGAAACCTTCTACGTGGGAGGTGACGGTATGACGGGTTACAGCTACAACTACGCATCCGAAACCATCGCCCTCCGTGGATATGAAAACGGTTCACTCACCCCGTACGGAAGTGAAGGTTATGCCTACATCCGTCTGGGTGCCGAACTCCGCTACCCGCTGATGCTCGAGAACTCTACCAGTATCTATGCATTGGGCTTCGTGGAAGCCGGTAATGCATGGAATGACGTAACCGACTTCAACCCCTTCAAGTTGAAACGTTCCGCCGGATTCGGTGTCCGTATCTTCCTGCCGATGATTGGTATGATGGGTATTGACTGGGCCTACGGTTTCGACAAGATTGACGGTTCAATGCAATACAGCGGAAGCCAGTTCCACTTTATCATCGGACAAGAATTCTAACACTTAAAAACCAAAGAATTATGAAGAGACTCGTTTTATCCGTTTTGCTGTTAGTGGCCGCCATCGGCATGGCCTCAGCACAGAAATTCGCACTGGTAGATATGGAGTACATTCTCAAGCAGATTCCTTCCTATCAACAGGCCAACCAACAGATGGAGTCACTGTCAAAGGAATGGCAAAGCCAGATTGAGGCTAAAGCCAATGAAGCTAAAAAGATGTATGAAGACTACCAGAAGACAGCAGGTACGCTGTCGGCTGCCCAAAAGACCAGTAAAGAAGAAGCTATCGTAGCCAAGGAAAAAGAAGCGGCAGAGCTCCGCAAACAATATTTCGGACCGGAAGGCGAAATGATGAAGAAACGTCAGGAACTGATTGCTCCGATTCAGGATGCCATCTACAATGCGGTAAAGGACATTGCCACCCAGCGTGGATATGATGCCGTGATTGACCGTGCCTCAGCCCAAAGCATGATTTTTGCCTCTCCACGCATCGATATCAGCAATGAGGTTCTTGCAAAACTGGGATATTCAAATTAATTTTATACATTTGCAGCCGGGGTTTAACAAGACCGTTTTTACATCGAATTAATTAATAACAAATAGAAACTTGAGATTATGTTGAAGAAAATTGCTTTTTTACTTTTGCTCATCGCACCGATGAGTGTATTCGCACAGAAGTTTGCGCATTTCAAATCTATGGATATCATCCCGGTAATGCCGGAATACGCAAAGGCACAGACTGACATCCAGACCATGCAGAAACAATACGAAGACGAAATCAAGCGTGCTTCTGACGAATTCAACAAGAAATATGCAGAATACCAGCAGGAACAGAAGAACTTGCCGCAGAACATTCAGGAACGCCGCCAGAAAGAATTGCAGGACCTGAGCGAAAAGGGTATGCAGTTCCAGCAGGACGCTCAGCAGCAGCTGCAGAAAGCATACGCTGACATGATGGAACCCATCTACAAGAAAATGGAAGATGCAGTAAAAGCTGTAGGTAAAGCCGGTGCATACACTTACGTATTCGACCTGAACCGTACAGACATCCCTTACATCGATGAAACTCAGTCAAAAGATATTACCAACGACATCAAGACCAAACTGGGCATCAGCCTGACTGCCGTTCCGGCTACTCCGGCTGCCGCTCCTGCAGCTACTCCGGCTCAGTAAGCAAAGGTTCTTTGTCGTCCTGACTTCTCATGTCATTCAGAGAAACACGGAAAAGGTTTCTCTGAATGACATTTTTCTTTTCAACCATTTCAACCGTTTTATCCATGCATCCGCTATCCGCTCCCCATACCGGCCCTATCGGAGTCTTTGATTCCGGCTACGGAGGCCTCACCATCCTTGGAAAGTTCATCGAACGACTCCCGCAGTACGACTATCTGTACTTGGGCGACAATGCCCGTACGCCTTACGGAACCCGTTCGTTTGAGGTAGTCTACGACTTCACGCTCCAGGCCGTCAAGAAACTCTTTGAACTGGGTTGCCCACTGGTGATTCTGGCCTGCAATACGGCTTCTGCGAAAGCCCTCCGCAGCATCCAGCAGAACGACCTGCCTCACCTGGACCCTACCCGGCGCGTATTGGGAGTAATCCGCCCCACAGTGGAATGCATCGGCCACATCACACGCAACGGACACGTGGGCTTGCTGGCCACGGCCGGTACCGTACGTTCGGAGTCGTATCCACTGGAAATCAAAAAAATCTATCCTGACATCCAGGTGACGGGAATGGCCTGCCCCATGTGGGTGCCGTTGGTAGAAAACAACGAGTACGACGGAGACGGAGCCGACTACTTCGTGAAAGAATACATCAATGCCATCCTGCAGAAAGACCCGGATATCGATACGCTGATTTTAGGATGCACCCATTACCCGCTGCTCCTACGGAAGATACGGCAGTTTACCCCGCCCCACATCCAGTTGGTGACCCAAGGAGAATATGTGAGCGAAAGCCTGAAAGACTATCTATCTCGCCACCCGGAGATGAATGCCCGTTGCTCGAAAAACAAACGTCGGGAATTTCTGACGACGGAATCGGAAGAGAAATTCCGCGAATCAGCCTCCATTTTCCTGCACCACTCAGACGTACACGTACGCAACGTCGTACTGGAATAACATAAGGAACGGCCCTTTCCCTGGCAATCACTTACCCAGGAAAGGGCCGTTCTTCCTTTTACCCTCTATCTTATTCTGCCACGAAAGTGACCCGCTGCACATTGCGGCTGTCCGGACCAATCATTACCTCAAACTCGCCCGGTTCATATCCATATTCCAGACGGGAATTATAATACTTCAAATCCTCGTCATCCAGCACGAATTCTACCTTTCGGGTTTCTCCCTTTTTGAGGAATATCCGCTGGAAAGCCTTCAGTTCCTTCACCGGACGGGCTATTTCAGCATACACGTCGTGCAGGTACAGCTGTACAATCTCCACTCCGTCATATTTACCTGTATTCGTCACCGGTACCGTCACCTTGAGCTGCCCGCCTTTCGGGAGCCGTTCCGCACTCAACTTCAGCGTTCCGTAAGTAAACGTAGTATAGCTCAATCCATAGCCGAACGGATACAACGGCTCGTTGCTTTGGTCGATGTAATTGCTGGTATAACGGTTGAAAGAGGTATCGTCCGCATCCGGACGCCCGGTATTCAGGTGATTGTAATACAGCGGCAACTGCCCTACGGCACGCGGGAAACTGGTGGTCAGTTTTCCGGAAGGCGATACATCCCCAAATACCACATCGGCAATGGCATCGCCTGCCTCACTGCCGGCAAACCACACATTCAGAATGGCCGGCACATGCGCAGACTCCCAGCACAAATCCAACGGACGCCCGGTAAACAATGCCAGCACGACGGGTTTTCCGGTGGCCACCAAAGCCTTCAGTAAATCCCGCTGTGCATCCGGCAACTGAATTTCCGTACGGGAAGCAGATTCGCCACTCATCTCGGCACTCTCACCCAATGCGGCCACAATGACATCGGCCGAAGCCGCTACGCGCAATGCCTCCGCCCGCAACTGGCTATCATTACCACGAACCAACGGACGAGGCCCCACGGCTCCTTGTTCCATCTGCTCATCATAATACAGATTGCTCCCTTTGGCATACGAAACCGTCGCTCTGTCGCCTACGGCACGACGGAACGCGTCGTACATCGTCACATGCCGGTCGGTTGCACAATTCATACTCCACGTACCGCACATGTTGTTCTGCGCATCCGCCAGCGGACCAATCAACGCAATGCGTCCTTTTTTCTGCAAAGGCAGTAACTGGCCATCGTTTTTCAGCAAGACGAAGGTTTCCGTGGCAATCTCCCGGGCAGCCTTGCGGTGTGCCTCCGTGAACAGCTCCTTCTGTGCCCGCAACGTATCACAGTATTTATACGGATTCTCAAACAAACCCAACTTATACTTGGCCTCCAGTATCCGGCGGCAAGCCTCATCAATGCGTTCCTGCGTCACGGCCTTTGCCTTCAGCGAAGCTTCCAAAGTATGCAAAAAGCCATGAGTCACCATATCCATGTCCGTTCCCGCGTTCAAGGCTCGGGCAGAAGCTTCCTGCACATCGGCCACTCCATGACTTTTCATCTCTCCGATGGAATTGTAGTCCGTCACCACGAAACCCTGGAATCCCCACTCGTTCCGTAGCAAATCGGTGAGCAGCCACTTGTCGGCCGTAGCCGGCACACCGTTGATGGTATTGAACGAGCTCATCACTGAGCCCACTCCGGCATCCACCGCCCCCTTATACGGACGGAGATACACATTGTACATCCGGTTGCGGCTCATATCTACCGAATTGTAATCACGTCCTGACTCTGACGCGCCATAAAGTGCAAAATGTTTCACACAAGCCATGATTTCATTGTTCTGCTTCATGCCGTCGCCCTGATAACCGCTCACATACGCACCTGCCATCAATGCACCGAGGTACGGATCTTCCCCGCTTCCTTCCGCCACACGGCCCCAACGGGCATCCCGGCAGATATCGACCATCGGGCTGAACGTCCAGCTCACCCCATCGGCACTGGCTTCCGTGGCAGAAATGCGCGCCATGCGTTCTACCGCCGCCGTATCCCAGCTGCACGACAACGCCAGCGGAATCGGGAAAATGGTCTCATACCCATGAATCACATCGGCACCTACCATCAACGGGATACCCAGACGGCTTTCCTCCACCGCCATCCGCTGAAGCTGATAGATTTTGCCGACTCCCTTCACATTGAAGAAGCCACCTACCTCCCCGGCACGGATAGCCTCCGCCAGCTGGCTGTTCTTCACCGCACCCGATACCAGGTCGTTTCCCGCCGGCAGATTCAACTGTCCCAGTTTTTCCTGCAAGGTCATCCGCCCCATCAGGTCACTGACAAAACGGTCCATCTCCGCATCTTTTCCTCCGTTTTCCGAGGAACTGCATCCTGCCATGACCAACAACAGGAGGCCTGCTTTCACAAACTGATTGATTTTTCTCATAAAAGCAATAACTTTTAATATTCTGACCTCCAAAAGTATCATTTTTTCAAACACAATCGGTTAAAATTCCACGGATTATTTTGCCCGCAGAAAACGCACTTACGTTTGAACCAAAACGCAAGTACATTTCAACTGAAACGCAAGGACGTTTTACCTAAAACGCACTTGTGTTTGAAGGAAAACGCAAGTGCGTTTTTCCAACCTACAAAATTCATTCGTAAATCATTGATTATCAATCAAAATTGGGCTTTCTCTCAAAACTAAAGAAATTTATTTTTCATTTATTAATAAATAATATTTCTTTCGTATAGTCCATTACTATATTTTTGCCGAAAACATAAAAACAAAAACCAAGAATTAATACTAAACAGAAGCATATAATCAAAAAATTACATTATTACCCTTGTAACCTAAAAACAACCCAAAACAGAAACTAAACAACCTTATTGACCTTTACTATTTTTTATCCCAAGCTCTTTTCCACAAGGGCTTAATACCTAATTTAATAACCTTAATTTTACTGACATGCAACAAGGAAAAACGAACAAGTTTGGAAAAAAACTTGGACTGGCATTATGTATGCTACCTCTTTCCTCCTGGGCTGTGTCCAGTGCCACACTCGATGCAAGCCCCCTTCCAGCAGTTTCCTTTCATGAAACCAAAGACATCGAAACTACTGCACAAAGTCCCAGAAAACGAACCATCACCGGTACCATTACCGATGCCTCGGACGGAACGCCTATCATCGGAGCCAACATTGTACTGAAAGGGAAAAATACCGGTGTCATTTCCGACCTGGATGGTAATTACTCTATCGAAGCTACCAGCAAAGACATTCTGGTGGTCAGTTTCATCGGTTACAAAACCCGCGAAATTTCCGTGGCTGACCTCGGCGTCATCAACGTGAAACTGCGGTCGGACAATGAGATGCTGGACGAAGTCGTAGTAGTCGGTGCCGGTACGCAGAAAAAAGTCAGTGTCACCGGTTCTATCACCAGTGTAAAAGGTTCATCTCTTGTCACTCCTACCTCTTCTTTAACCAATGCCCTCGCCGGCAAGCTGGCCGGTGTCATCGCCAAGACTTCCAGCGGTGCACCGGGACAGGCCGCCGAATTCTATATCCGCGGTATCGGTACGTTCGGCGGAAGAGCTACTCCGCTGATTATGCTGGACGACGTGGAAATCTCGGCTGCCGACCTGAACAACATTCCGGCGGAAACCATTGAAAGTTTCTCTATCCTGAAAGATGCTTCGGCAACCGCCATCTACGGTGCCCGCGGTGCCAACGGTGTAATGTTGATTACCACCAAATCGGGACGGGAAAATGAACGTACACAGATTAACGTGACGGTGGAAAACGCGTTCAACGTCATGACCAATTTCCCGGACTTCGTGGACGGTGCCACCTGGATGGAAATGTACAACGAAGCACAGACCACCCGCAATCCGGGCGTAGCTCCCAAATATTCGCAAGAACAGATTGAAAACACCCGCCTGGGCACCAATCCCTACATGTATCCCAGCGTGAAATGGAACGACGTGATTTTCAAAGACATGGCCATGAGCCAGCGGGCCAACATCAACGTGCAGGGTGGTGGTTCCAGAGCCACTTACTACATGAGTATCCAGGCCAACCATGACTCCGGATTGCTGAATACCCGAAAAGTATATTCTTATAACAACAACATCAACAACTGGAGCTACAACTTCCAGAACAACATCAAATACAAGCTGACGTCTACTACGACCGTAGACTTGAGAATGAATGCGCAGATACGCAACAACCAGGGTCCCAACTATAATACATCCGATTTGTTCAAGATGGCCCTGACCACCAATCCGATCAACTTCCCTGTCACTTTCCCGGCAGAGGAAGGCGACACGCATATCCGTTTCGGTAATGCCATCCTGAGCGGAACCAACCTGCGCACCAACCCGTATGCCTACATGCTCTCTTCTTACAAGCAGACACAGGAAAATACCTTGAACACTTCTTTGAAAATCAGCCAAGAGCTTGATTTCATCACCAAGGGACTGAGTGCCACGGCTTTGGTCAACTTCAAGAACTGGTCGTCCAACTGGTATAGCCGCAGCATCGAACCCTACTACTACCGCATTAAAGACGGAAGTTTCAATCCTTCTACAGGAGAATATACCCTGGAAAGACTGGGCACAAGCGGAACAGACTATATCTCACAGTCGGACATCACAAAAGACGGTGACAACACTTTCTTCCTGCAGTTTACCCTCGACTATCAACGCCGTTTCGGAAAACACAGCGTAGGCGGTATGTTGCTCTATATGCAGCGTGAATACCGGAATGCCGTGCTGCCGAACCGCAACCAAGGTTTCTCAGGACGTTTCACCTACGACTTCGACCAGCGTTACCTGGCTGAAATCAACTTCGGTTACAACGGTACCGAGCGTCTGGCAAAAGGCGACCGCTTTGAATTCTTCCCGGCCATCTCTCTGGGATGGGTGGTTTCCAACGAGAAATTCTTCGCTCCCCTCAGCAAGGTTATATCGTCCTTGAAGCTGAGAGGTTCCTACGGTCTGGTAGGTAGCGACGAAACCGGCCCTCAAGGCTCACCTCACTTCTTGTACATCGACCAGGTAAATGTCATTGGCCAGAATCGCCCGGGAGCCACCTTTGGAGAAGACCTGAATGTCACCAAATACGGTCCTGTGGTCACTCAGTATGCCGTGCAGAACGCCGGATGGGAACGCGTGAAAAAACTGGACGTCGGTTTCGACATGGAACTGTTCCGCAGCTTGAGCCTGACCTTCGACTTCTTCTACGACAAGCGCTACAACATCCTGCTGCACCGCGAGGCATGGCCGCAGTCTCTGGGATATGACTCTGCCAAACCTTGGAGCAACAAAGGAAAGGTAGACAACTGGGGATATGAACTCAGCGTCAACTACCGCAAGCAGTTCAACAAAGACCTGGCCGTAGACTTCCAAGGAAACTTTACCTACACCCAGAATAAATACGTAGACTACGACGAACCGCTCTATCCTTATACTTGGCAGACCGTGACCGGCAAACCTTTGAGTCACCAGAAAGGTTACATCGCCGACGGACTGTTCCAAAGCCAGGAAGAGATTGACAACAGCCCGACACAAAATTTGGGAAGTAGCGTAATGGTAGGCGACGTGAAATACCGCGACGTAAACGGTGACGGCATCATCAACACAGAAGACCAGGTTATGATTTCAGAATACGGCAACATGCCGCGCATCCAGTACGGTCTGGGTATGAACATCGACTACAAAGGATTCAATTTCGGCGTATTCTTCAACGGTTCGGCCATGCGTACCCTCATGATCAGCGGTATCACTCCGTTCGGACAAGACGACTTCAACGTCATGCAGTTCATTGCGGATGATTACTGGACAGAAGCCAACCCGAACCCCAATGCAGCGTATCCGCGTCTGGGACTGACCGACGCACAGACGGCCAACAACACCCAGGCCAGCACCTACTGGATGAGAAACGGTAACTTTATCCGCTTCAAGACGCTGGAAATCGGATACCGCTTCAAGCATGCCCGCGTGTACTTCAGCGGAAACAACCTGTTCGTATTCAGTCCGTTCAAGTTGTGGGACCCGGAACTGGCTTGGAACAGCTACCCTTTACAGAGAACGTTTAATATCGGATTACAGTTAACTTTCTAAAAAATCTAATTACGATGAAGACTTTTAAAAACATAGGAAAAATCGCCTTACTTTCACTGGCTTTATGTGGAGGAACCACTTCATGTAACTACCTCGACGTAGTACCACCCGAACAAGCCTCCTTGCCAGATGCCACCAAAGACCCGGAAGCCACACTGGGCTTTCTTTTCTCCTGCTACGGAGGAGTGAGAAGTCCATTCGATTATCAAACAGTGGAAGCCGGTGCCGACGAATACGTACTTCCTCCCCTGTGGAACACCGGTTCACAAAAAATTACCTGGGACTTGAACCTCCCGACCAACATCGCCGACGGATGGAGCTGGGGAAGCAACTACCGCTTCATCGGACAGTGTCTGCTTTTCCTGCAGGAACTGCCTAATGCCAGAGGGGTGACGGATGAACAGAAAAGAGCATGGGCGGCAGAAGCCAACTTCCTGCTGGCGTACTATCACATGGCTACATTGGTAGCTTACGGTCCTTGTCCCATTACTGACACCTATATCGACCAGGCCACTCCTGAATCAGAGTACAGAGGACGTATGCACTTCGACTACGTGAAAGACTGGATTTGCCAGAAATTTGACGAGGTCTGCGAAGGCGGACAACTTCCTGCCACCCGCAGCGGAGATGAATGGGGAAGAGCCACTTCGGTCATGGCCAAAGCCCTGAAGGCCCGCCTGCTGGTATATGCCGCCTCTCCACTATACAACGGCAACTTCCCTTACAAAGACTGGGGAAACACAAATTTCGAGACTCCGGGCTACGGCAAGGAACTGATCAGCAAACAATACGACCCGAAGAAGTGGGAAGCAGCCAAGAAGGCCTGTCTGGAAGCCATCGCTGCTGCAGAAGCAGCCGGACACAAACTGTTCAGTTTGGAAGATGCACGCACTTTGTATCAACAAGCCAGTCTGCCGCTCCCGTTTGTTCCCTTCAAGAGCGAAAGTGGCGAAACAGCTGACAAAGACAGAGAGTTCATGGAACACGTACAGCTGATGCGATACGTGGTCACCACCCGTTATAAGGAAGGCAACCGTGAAACCATTTGGGGGCATTCCAACCAAGGAACCATGATTATCGGTTCTCTTCCGCACCGCGTCATTAAGAACAACCAGGGAACCTGGAAAGCAGGATATTCCGGTGTATCACCTACTCTCAATTCAGTGGAACAATTCTATACAGAAAACGGTGTGCCCATTGAAAAAGACAAGGACTTCTATTCTGAAGCAGAATGGTTCCAAAGTGCAGGAGTGAGCAACCGCAGTGACATCATCAAACTGAATGCCCGCCGTGAACCCCGTTTCTATGCCTGGATTGCATTCGACGGCGGCGACATGGGAAGCCGTGTCAATGGTGGAAAGCCCTTGAAATTGGAAATGCGCAATTCGGAACTTCACGGTTACAATCCGTCCCTGTTCAACCGCGATAACTGTGTGACCGGTTACCTGTCTCAAAAGTTCATTGAGCCTACGTTCGCCTGGACTGCCAGTGCCGAAGAAAAGCAGGACAAGCCGAGACCACTGATCCGTATGGCCGAATTGTACCTGAATCTGGCCGAATGTTATGCAGCTCTCGGTGAAACCCCTCAAGCACTCGCCCAACTGAACATCGTCCGTCAGCGTGCCGGAATCAGAGACCTCAAAGTAGAAGACGTAACAGAAGACATGCCTATTATGAAATGGGTACAGAATGAACGTTTTGTCGAACTGTGGGGAGAAGGACACCGCTACTACGACATCCGCCGCTGGATGATTGCTCCAGAATACATGGGTGCCGGCGTACGCAAGGGACTCAATGCTATGAGCAAGCTCGACCCGACCTTTGAGGAATTCAACACGCCGGTGGTTATCAGCCAGAATTTCAAATGGACGAACCGCATGTATTTCCTTCCTGTTTTTGAAAATGAAGTTTACAAAAACCCACAACTTATTCAGGCACCAGGCTATTAAAAAGTATTTAATATGAAACTACATAATCTATTTGGGGCAATCTGTGTCTTAGGAGGCACATTGGCCCTATCCAGTTGCGAGAAATACGATGAACTGTTTCCAGAACAATATCACTGCGTATTGAACATCAAAGATGCAGGCATCCGTAACACAGAATTATACACTACCGAGGCCGAAGGAATCATCCCGGTTTCCATCATGAAAACCGGAAGCAAAGGGGATGTACCTGCCAACGGGACACTCACCCCGATGGCGGAAGAAGCCTTCCAAGCCTATTGTACCAGCAATGCGTTGAAATATGCTTACCTGCCTGCAGAATATTACTCACTGACAAACAATGAACTGCAATTCTCCGCGCAGGAACGCTACAAGTTACTGAACATCGTGTTGAAAACAAGAGAAATCCTGAAATTACAAGAAAGCAATCATGGGCAAAAATATGCCTTGCCTTTACTACTCCACGGGAACGGAGTTTCCGTACACGACAGCCTGCTTATCATTGCACCCGACATCAAGGCTCCCTCGCTCGAACTGACAACCACCGGATTCGTAAGTGCTGCCCAGTTCACATCCAAAGGGGAAGCTACGCAGACCCACACCGTAGAGCTGGCCCTCCCCACTCCAAACGCCTGGGGATTAAAATGCAGCGTCACCTGCAATAACGAAGCCATAGAGGCTTTCCAGAAATACAATGCCCAGAACGGTAACCGTTATCAGCAACTTCCAGAAAACGCATACACCCTGCCCGACAAGGGTATAGTGACTTTTGCCGAAGCGGCCACTACTGCCACAATGGAAATCACTTTCAACCGGACTGCCCTGCAAATGGGAGAATATATCCTTCCTCTTACCATTTCCAACCCCAACGTGGAAGGCATGGAAATCAAACCCACTCAGAAAACCGTTCTGTTGGGGGTCACTTATTCTTCAGACAAATTGGTGCTGAAGGCAGACCAGTTTAAGACAAACTCCATTGCCGACGGCGACGGAACAGGACTTACCGGTCTGATTGACGGACTCGGAGCCGGTCTGCATTTCCATTCCAACTGGAGTGCTCCGGTACAAGATGCCAACTACGGCAACTACATCGATGTGACACTGACCGCCCCCATCCAATCCATCAAGCTGGACTACTGGACCCGCTTTGAAAACGGAAATGCGGCCCCGACCCACATCAAACTGTTTACCAGCGTAGACGGTAATAACTGGACTGAACTGGGAGAGATTAAAAGCGGACTTCCTACAGGTGCAAACCAGCAGTATTCCTCTCCTATATACCACGCGGAAAAGCCCTTCTCTCATTTC
This sequence comes from uncultured Bacteroides sp., assembly GCA_900552075.1. Lineage (GTDB taxonomy): Bacteria > Bacteroidota > Bacteroidia > Bacteroidales > Bacteroidaceae > Phocaeicola. The sequence continues at coordinate 101,385 of URYL01000004.1, forward strand.
CGTTTTGCCGTGCTGACAAGTACTGCAGGCTCCATGACCAGTGGAGGAGGCTCTTGGTTCAACCTGGGAGAGCTCACACTATACGGTAATTAATTCTTTACACATTCACTCAAAGAAAGAGGAAGGAGACACCAACCTATACTCCTTCCTCTTTTAACTACCCCAAACCTAATCACCATGAAAAAAAATTTATTTTTCGCGTCTTTCACGATGCTGTTGCTCCTGATACTTTCTTCCTCGGGATGTAAAGAAAAAGAGGACCTCAAAGACCGTATCTTTTCCATTGAGGAGGCAGACATGAACCAGGAATTCGGAAGTGCTCCGGAAAATAAAATCATCCTTGTCAAAACCAACCTGTCATTGAACGACTGGAAAGCCGAAAGTGAAGCCAACTGGCTTTTCCTGTCTACCCAAGAAGATGCTTCGCAGGGAGCAAGCCTCAAAATTTCCGCTACGGCCAACACCTCCGGGGAGCGCAGAACAGCGGTGGTCAAACTGCTGTCTCCCGTACAGAACTATATCCTCAACGTGACCCAATATGGCTCGTCCGACATCGTCCTCAACGAAGACATCAAGGTGCAGCCTTCTGGAGGAAAAGCCAGTGAATGTCAGCCCGGACAAGACATCGAAAACACATGGGACGGCAAATTCTCTGCCGATGGCGCCAATCCCTACCACTCACCATGGGGAAAATCGGCCAACTTTCCGGTCACGCTGGAATATTATTTCCAAGGGGGGGCCGACATAGACTACCTTATTTATTATACCCGCTCCGGAAACGGAAACTTCGGGGAATTTGACTTGTTGATTGCGACCGATGAGGGGCACTCGGACTGGAAGAAATATGGTTCCTACAATTTCCGCATGCAGAATGCACCTTCCAAAATCACCTTCAAGACCACCCAGAAAGTGACAGGCATCAAGTTCGAAGTAAAATCGGGTACCGGCAATTTTGTAAGCTGCGACGAAATGGAGTTCTATCGGTACAACCAGGAAAATACCTTGGAAAAAACACTGCTCACCGTATTCGATGACATCACTTGCAGTACCTTGAAAGAAGGTGTGACCGACGAACAAATCAATGCCCTCCCCGACTATTTCGTCCGACTGGCCAAAGCCCTCCAAAACAATACTTACGATGCGCATGAAAAAGAATTCCGCATCCGTGAATATGCCCCTTACAGCATACCGGAGGAATGGGCCACCAAACTGATGACCAAGAAATACAGCAACCTGGACAATCCTACCGGTATTTCGGTACAGCAAGGTGATGAAATTATCGTACTGGTGGGCGACACCCACGGCCAACAGATTTCCTTACAAAGCATCTGGGAAAGCGGACAGGAATACAAGCAAACCAACGTGAGCGGGGAAGTTTATTTCCTGTCACCGGGCGTCAACAAACTGACCATGCGCAAGGAAGGACAGCTTTTCGTCATGTACAACACCGACCTGACCTCGCCCGATGCCAAGCCTATCAAGATTCATATCCCGATGGGAAGCGGAAAGGTGACCGGCTTCTTCGACCTGAAAGAACACAAGACCGACGAAAAGTATGCCGAACTTTTGAAGAAAGCCACCCATAAATATTTCTGCGTACGGGGCGAACGCATCATGTTCTATTTCCATACGACCAAGATGCAGGAATTTGTCCCCAACCAGATACTGTCGGCCATCAACTTGTGGGATGACATCATCGGCTGGGAACAGGAACTGATGGGCATCGAGGATGTACGCCCGTCGCAGGTGAACAACCATATCTTTGCCATCTCGCCGGAAGGAAGTTACATGTGGGCTACCGACTATTGCATCGGCTTTGTCTATACGTATCTGAACAACATCCTGCTGAAAGAGAATGTTATGGCCGCCAAAGACAACGCCTGGGGACCGGCTCACGAAATAGGGCACATCCATCAGGCTGCCATCAACTGGCCTGGCAGCACGGAATCGTCCAACAACCTGTTCTCCAACTACATTCTGTACAAACTGGGGAAATACTGCTCCAGAGGCAGCGAACTGAACGACCTGGCTGATTCCCGCTTCGTACACAAGAAAGCATGGTATAACATGGGGGATGCCACGCATCAGGGTGAGGACACGGAAATACACATGCGCATGAACTGGCAGTTATGGAACTACTACCACCGCTGCGGACACAACCCCAAATTCTGGCAGACCTTGTTCAAACTGTTGCGTGAAGACCGGATTACAGAAAGCGATCCCGGCGCTGCTCAGCTCAAGTTTGCCATGAAAGCCAGTGAAGCGGCCAAGGAAGACCTGACCGACTTCTTCGACTTGTGGGGCTTCTTTATCCCGGGAGAAGACACCATTGACCAGTATGGTACCTGGAAATATAAAGTGACAGCCGAAATGATCAAAGAAGCCAAGGATTTTATGAAGAAATTCCCGAAGCCCAAACATGCCTTCCAGTACATTGAAGACCGCAAGGCAGGGGATACTGGACTGGATACCAAACCTTCGGACACCGGATATTACACCCAGTTTGAAGGAGAAGTGAAACCCATCAGTTCTAACATTGTCTACTCCGTTTCCGGAAGAAAATATACCGTAGAAAACGGAGAAAATGCAGTGGCCTTTGAACTGCGGAAAAACAACGCCGAAGGCGAACTGGTTTATTTCTTTAACATGTTCAGCTATGACATTCCGACGGGTGTGGACCTGACCAATACCCAACTCTATGCCGTACAGGCCGACGGAAAGCGAATTGAAATCCACAAGAAATAAGTATTTCTTCTCATACAGAAACAGAAAGGGGTACCGGCACACACGCCGATACCCCTTCTTCCTATCATGTAGTTTTCAAAATCTCCGTTACTTGTTCAGCTTCCAGGTGAATCCGTCTTTGGTATCCTTCACCTCAAAGCCCAGTGCAGCCAAGTTGTCGCGAATCTTGTCGCTGGTAGCCCAGTCTTTGTTGGCTTTGGCCTGCATACGCTGTTCCAACAGCATGTCGACCACTTTTCCGTAGGCTTCTTCACGGGCTGCATTGTTTTCGGCTTCCGCCTTCAGTCCCAAAATGTCGAACACAAACAACTGGAATACGCTCTTCAGTTCTTCCAAGTCTTCGGCACTGATGGTCGCCTTCTTGTCGATGACCGTATTGATCATGCGGGTAGCATCAAACAGATGTGAAATGACAATCGGTGTATTCAAATCGTCGTTCATGGCTTCGTAGCACTTCTCGCGCAAGCCCTGCGGTTCAATGCCCGAAGTGGTCTTCGACGGAGTGATACGTTCCAGGTTCTTCACGCCTTCCAACAGACGTTCCAGTCCCTTTTCAGCGGCCTGCAACGCCTCGTTGCTGAAGTCTACCGTGCTGCGGTAGTGTGCCTGCAGGATGAAGAAACGGATGGTCATCGGTGTATAAGCCTGTGTCAGCAACTTGTTGGAACCGGTGAAGAACTCATCCAAAGTGATGAAGTTGCCCAACGACTTACCCATCTTCTGTCCGTTGATGGTAATCATGTTGTTATGCATCCAGTAGCGTACCATCTGATGACCTTCTGAAGCGACCGCCTGTGCAATCTCACATTCATGGTGCGGGAAAATCAGGTCCATGCCTCCTCCGTGAATATCGAAGGTTTCACCCAGGTACTTCCGTCCCATGGCCGTACATTCACAGTGCCAACCCGGGAAACCGTTGCTCCAAGGTGACGGCCAGCGCATGATGTGTTCCGGCTGTGCGCATTTCCACAAGGCGAAGTCGGCCGGGTTGTGTTTCTCTTCCTGTCCGTCGAGTTCACGGGTGGTGTTGAGCACATCATCCAAGTTACGTCCTGACAATACGCCGTAATGATGGTCTTTGTTGTACTTGGCCACGTCGAAATAGACCGAACCCTTGCTTTCGTATGCATATCCGTTTTTCAGGATTTCTTCTACCAGTTGAATCTGTTCGATGATATGTCCGGACGCATGCGGTTCGATGCTGGGCGGCAACACGTTCAATGCTTCCATAGCTTTATGGTAGCGCAACAGATAGTACTGTACCACTTCCATCGGCTCCAGCTGTTCCAGACGGGCCTTCTTGGCAATCTTATCTTCTCCATCGTCGGCATCGTGTTCCAGATGGCCTACATCGGTAATGTTACGCACGTAACGCACCTTGTAACCCAGATGCTTCAGATAACGGAACAAGATATCAAACGTAATGGCGGGACGCGCATGTCCCAGATGGGCATCTCCATAAACGGTAGGCCCACACACATACATGCCCACATGAGGAGCATGCAAAGGCACGAAAAGTTCCTTCTTGCGGGTCAGTGTATTGTAAATGAAAAGTTTGTTATTCTCCATAATTCAAAAGAGTTAGGTTGCAAAGTTATAAATTAAAAAGAGAAAAGCGTGATTTCGGCTAAAAAATCACGCTTTTCTCTTTACAATATCCTCTTGTTATTTTGTCAAGATTATACCACCTTCCGGCTGAATCACGACTTTCACTTCGGCCGGATTCTTGATTTTCAGTTCCTCCAGCTGCGGCTGACGTTTCTTGTCGTCCAAGTAATAAGAAACCGTTTCACCTTTCTGCCACATCGGCAGGTTCAGCGTCAGTTTCAACGGCTCTTTCTGGGCATTCACGCCTACCACATACCAGCGGTCGCCATGACGGCGGGCCAGCACACAATATTTACCGGGATAGCCGTCCAGGAACATCGTTTCATCCCAAGTAGTCGGCACCTGTTTCATGAAGTCGATAGCCAAAGCCGGCGCATCGGTCAGGTTATTCGGAGCCAGGGCAAAGTTCTGAATCGGGTTCTGATACAGCACTGCCGTAGCCAGCTGGAACACATCGGTGGTCTTGCGAATGCTTCCTCCATCATTCGTCCGATTGTAACGCTTGTTCAGCAGCGTACCACCGAATTCCATACAGCCAATAGTGTTACGGATAAACGGATGCAGGCAGGTATTGTAGGCCTCCATGTCGTCAAAATGCTGGTTGAATATCAGATTCTCTGAAGCCAGTACCGCCTCACTGCCCACATAATTGGGATACATCCGTTCCCATCCGCGCGGAATGGTACAGCCGTGGAAGATAATCATCAGTCCGTATTCGTTGGCATCGGTCAGGATGTCTTCGTACAAGCCCATCATCTGCTGCTTGTCACTGCCGAAGAAATCCACCTTCAGTCCCTTCACACCGCACTTCTGCAACCATTTCATTTCTTTCTTACGAGCTACAGAATTACTCATGCACTGCTTGGCATCCTGCGGTGCATCGTTCCAGTAGCCGTTGGAGTTGTACCACACAAATACGTCCACCTTCTTCTGGTGTGCATACTGGAAGAGTTTCTCCATCTTGTCGCGGCCGATGTTTTTCTCCCAACCGCCGTCAATCAGCGTATATTCATAGCCCATCTCACTGGCCAAATCGATGAAACGCACCTGGTCATCGTAGTTGATGCTCGGGTCCTGCCACATAATCCAGCTCCAGGTGGAACGCCCGAACTTGTAGTCCTGTGAAGGTTCATACAACGGATCTACCACGTCGAACGGCACCGTGGTTTCTACAATCGGCTTCAGTCCGTTGCCTACCGTAATGGTACGCCAGGGAGTCACACCCGGCAGAGCCAGTCCCGGAGTGGAAGAACCCAGTCCGTTCATCTCGCCCGGATTCGGGAAGGCAATGCTATACAGTCCGTCCTTCGTGGCATCGCTCAGGTGAGACGCACAATACAAGCTGCGCACACCGGTTTCGGATACCAGTGCCCAGTTGTCGCCTACGTGGAAAAGTGCCGGGAAAGTATAGCCTTCACCGTATTTAGACGGCGTAGCCACCGGCTCATCGGGCACGTATTCTTCTTCATAACTCGGTTTGGTCCGCATCCAGCCAATCATCGGATCGCTCTGCGGAGAAAGGAAAGTTGTAGTAGAAGAAGGGAAATCAAATCCAGTCGCTTCCTTCTCTACCACCATACAAGCTGTTTCGCCATACTGAGGCATCTCGTAGCGGAACGCAATATCATTGTTGCTCAACTGAAACACGATGTCCACTTTTTTCTTATCTGCGTTTTCCAGCGTCACGGTCAGCTTGTTAGCCGCATAATGCACCGTAGAGCGTTTGATACGGGTCTGCGTATAGGTTTTGTTCACCTTGTCTGCTTGCTGTCCCACAAACGTCATCTGCTGACTGAAATCGCCGATATTGGACACAAATCCCAACGGAGAGTTCTCCAATACGGTCTTGCCGTCGTAAGTTACCGAATAAACGGGTTTACCGTTCTGCAACTGAAAATCGAGTTTCAAACGTGCATCCGGCCCAGTGACTGCCGCTTGCTGTGCAAATAACTGAGAGGCCAATAATGCCAATGTGCCAAAAAGTACTTGTTTCTTCATAGGTGTTTTTCAGATAATTACTAATCAGGACAAAAATAGGAATTAAGTGTGGAATCAACAATAAATATTCCAGCAAAAAGCTATCACAAATTATGCAATATCGAGATAAAAAAGATGCCGCCCGAAAGTACCATACTCCTTGCGGCATCTCTACAAACCACCTTTAAAAATCTACTATCGGCCATCCGTCGGACGTCCATGTCATTTCCCGGATAATCAATTTCGGCGCTCCTTCTTCTGCCACTGAATAGGCATGGCAGATAAAATAATCTTTTCCATCCAGATGATAGGCGGCATTGTGCCCCACTCCGGCATAATCCTTATTGCCCTGAATGACCAGTGAACCGCCTCCCCGGTCCAAAGCTTTTCCTTCTTTATCCAAGTAAGGACCTGTCACCGTTTTCGCACGGCCCACCATTACTTTGTAGTCACTTTGCAATCCCTTACAGCAATAGTCGAACGACACGAAGAGGTAATAATAATCCTCGTGCTTCATGATAAAAGGGGCTTCTACTGCTCCATCGCCAGCCTCTTCTTCCGGCAAGTCGAATGTACGCGAACGACGGCACAACGAATACCATTCTTCAGGCTGTGCCACCCCATTCAAGTCCGGAGTCAGTTTGACCAGCTTGATTCCGTCCCAGAAGGAACCGAAGCTCATCCACGACGTGCCGTTTTCATCGATAATCACATTCGGGTCGATGGCATTCCACATATCCCGGTGAGGGACCGACTGAATCACCTTGCCGTGGTCGGTCCACTTGAAGTCCGGACTGGAAGAATCGAGGGTAGGATTCGTAGCATGCCCGATGGCGGACGTATTCTTCCCAAATGCCGAACAGGAATAAAACAAGTGATAAAGTCCGTCATGAAAAATAATATCCGGTGCCCAGGTATGTCCGTTATAGCCCTTGATGGCTTCCACTGCCCATTGGGGTGCTTTGTCGAATACCGGTTTCTCGAATTTCCAGTTTTTCATGTCTTTGGAAGACATGACCGAAATCCCCTGCCCGGTAGCAAAGAGATAGTAGGTATCCCCCTGCTTGGCCAACACCGGATCATGGGTCATTACCTTACTGGTAGGAATAACCGATGAACTTTTCTCCGGCGAAGATGCGTAAGCCGTACTTACTACGGCCAGTAAAAAAAATGAAAAGAGGGTATGTTTCATAGACTTATATAAATCAAATCACTACTTATAAAAAATGAGTAATTCTATAAACAAAATTACTCATTTTATCATTTTAATGTCACCTCACTAATAAATGAGTTACTTACTTTTCTTTCCCCAATAAGTCTTATAATTATCGCCATAGCCGGCATAAACAATTGTATGAGTTCTTGGAGAAGCCTCCCAATCTGTTTCACGCTGTAAATACAATTCAATACCGTTACTAAACGTCAAAGTAGATTTTGTGGCATCAAACGACCATGTCGTTCCTTTCCAAGGACCCTCTGTTACTGTATGGTCAGTTGCTAACGTCATTTGAGTAGAAGTTTTCTGGTTCCCATAAGAATAAGATAGATCTATATGCTCCCAGTTCCCGACTAATTCATTTTCAGTAATAGCAACTTGCGGTACCGCACCGTAACGTTCAGGCATTACAAGCGGCCAACCATCTTCTGTCCAACGGATAGAACGTACATGCCCCATCATCAAAGCATTGCTGTACGCATTACCTTCCACATTGGCGGGGAAACGACCTTGTGAAGCAAAGTACCAGTTACCGTTTCCATCATCAAACACACAACAATGAGAAATACCTACCCAGCCTTCACTGTTATTAAACTTATACGGATGAGTCACCACCGGAAGAATATCGCCCCCAACCGTAGTTACATCTGTACCGTCCATCCCCATATACGGACCTGAAATATTTGTAGCACGGGCTACACGGGTATTGTAAGGGATATCCAATGCATCATAAGCCAGGAACAAATAATAATATCCATCATGGTAAATCAACTCCGGCCCTTCAGAACCTTGCCAACGGTTACCCATCTGACGAGTAGCTATCAGTTGACCATAAGCTGCAATATCATCACTGGTTCCCCAAGGATTAGGCAGGTCTGCTTTCACTTTACCGGTCTCTCCATCAAGTTCTACCAACGCAATGCCACTATGCCAAGAGCCATAGGCCAGATAATGTCTGCCATCTTCCGTAATAATATAGCTGGGGTCAATGGCATTCCATTTGTAATAGCAGTTGCCCCAATCATCCGCAGCTACATGGAAATCAAGTCCCTTATCCGAAGCGTTGGTAATGACATAACCTTTATCCACCCAGCCCTCGTTATTGGCTGGATTGTCATTCTCCATCAATCCGATGAACGCGCGTTCACTCCATGTACCGTCCCCACTCAATGTACCAGGACATACAATGGAGTAATACATGCGATAAAGCCCATTCCTAACTTTTCGCACACAAGGAGCCCAATAACCAAAATCAGCGGTATTGGGAGAAACACTCCCCAATCCCATCGTCTCACGAATTTCATTCAGCTTCGGGATTACCCAGTCGGGCAAGCTTTGCATAGTACCTCCCAAATATTCCCAATCTACCAGGTTTTTTGAACGACGTCCATGAAAGTGTCCACCTGCTGTATGTGCATTGCCATACGAAGCGTCTGTTTGATACATGTAATAATATCCATCTTCAGCCAATACAACTGTAGGATCATGTACATTACTGAGGTTCCATTGACCACGCTTAGACCAGTCGGCAATATTTACATAATTGTCTTCATAAGCTGGAGCCACATAAGACAGCAGTTGATCATCTAGGCTCTGATTTTCTGTAGTCACTGTAAGCACATCCGAGTAGGTATAACGGCTGTTGCCGTAAACATATGCCCGGACATAATAAGTTGTATTACCCATCAAACCTGAAATTGTAGCACTGAAATCTTCGTCTACCTCGACTACATTGTCATTGATAGTAGGATTTTGCGCGTTGGAACTATAGCAAAACCCTTTCTTAACAACAACCTCGACATTACCAGAAACTGACGAAATAACAGTCAAGGAAGTTGCTGTCGTAGCAGTAACCTCAGGCGTAGCCACAGTCACCTCACTATTTTGATTATATTCGGGAGAGTCATTGTTATCAGAACAAGCTACAAACGTAAAAACAAGTAATAAAGATATCCAGAATAACGATAATTTTTTCATCTAATTGGTTTTAAAGAGCCATGCCTTTCACTCTCTAATAAAGGGAGAAGGCATGGCATAATTGTTATTCAGCTCCAAAAATCAAATGGCAACCATCAACGGTCAGTGCAAAGTTCAGGTCACTGGAATCTACTGTATTAATGCCCAAATAATACTGGGTAGAAGTAGATCCTGTTGTTCCCTGCATCACAGCCTGAACATCAGCTGTGCCATTACCACAATTAGTCACATACACTGTCACCTTGGCTCCGTTCATACCTGCAAGCCAAGTAGCCCAATCTGTTTGGCCTCCACTAGTCAGACAAGCGGCATATCCGTCACCCCATCCATAATTATCGGCACGAACTACTGCATACTCAGTAAGATCTTTCTTACGGAGAACAACCACATAATTGTTCCAGTTTCCGGCCAAACTGCTGTAATTGGTGAATGTGATAGACTTTGTTTCCCCTACAGGCACATTAAATTCATCAGAAAAAGCTCCCCAAAAAGCAGTAGAATTATCTTCAGCTCCTACTACAGCCGTACTATTGCTTACAGCCGAAGCTGTAGACTTGGAAACTGTAACGTCCACCTCTGCAGTAATTCCCTCATCAGCTGTAATGGTAACCTTATGAGAACCATCCTGAGCAGGGATAGTAGAGAAACTAAGTCTAGAATTATCCATCACTTTTGATTCGCCATTGACATAAGTGGCAGTAACAGCCATACCTGTCGGATCAAAAGCCAACGTACGGTTTGTCAAAGCCTCAGTAGCAGCCGAAGTATAATAATAATAATGCGTACGGGAAGGCTGAGTCGTTACCTGAATTGATGCAATCTTTTCCACTACTTCGAAAGCTGCATTCGCCACAATCGGTTGATCACAGTTCTCACCTTTAAATGTCTTATTATAAACAGCTACAAGTGTCTTTTCTCCCGCAGTATCCATATCAGGTATTGCCGTGAAACTGAGTTCGGATGCTGCAACAGTTTTTGTAACTCCCTCTTCAAATGTAACCAAAGCAGTTACATTGGCCATAGCATCCTCCAGTGTAGTGCCGACATTTACCTGATCGGGGACATTCTGCAATACCATTGAGACCGGATTCTTGTCCTCAGCAGAAGTACAACCACCTATTGGTTCAATGTTTGTCTGTTGGAAATCAATGTAAGAACCTTCCGGTACCAGGAAACAACGGATATTGGTATTACTTGCATCTGCATTCAAATTAACGAGAGCAGTTGGTTGAGTATAAGTCTTAGTAACTGTTCCATTTGTCATCGTTACACTGAATGATTCCGCATTAGTTCTGTCGACTACGAGTGTTACCTTTCCTCCGAGTTTATCAATACCTTCATCGGTATCGGTTTCAAAAGTAAGCGTACTTTCGACATAAGAGCGATCAATATAATCACCCCACTCAGAGTTTCCGGAAGGCTGGTTATCAAAACGTATTGCACCATACTCCTTATATCCGTCACTGTCACGATCCGCATCTGAACAGATTATCAGAGCAAAATTCTTATAAGTATTCGTCGCGCTTGGATTAATGTTAAGATTGAACACTGCGTACCATTTCTGACCATCAGGTATTACATAATATTTAGAGAAAGCTGCCCACCAGCCACTTGAGTAATCAGTACTGCCAATAGTATATACATCTTCCATCATACCTTCAAGAACTATCTCATCCTGATTATCATTCTTCGAATCCTCAATTTCCTGTATTTTATCGGAAATCCAGTCGGGTGCATTTACATCAAAAAGCTCACCACCCTCACAACCTGTCAAAGCAGACATACCTAAAGCTAACGAAAAACAGGCTGATATTATGTTATTTGAATATTTCATTGTATTAAACATTAATAAGTAATTAATTTATCACAATCTTCTCTATCATATAAAAAGATTGTTTTGGAATATCTCTACTTACTTAAATCCACAACCGGACGTACTGTCCATCCGTTTTCACGGAAATAAGTTGAGTTGTCTGTGCTATAATTAGCAGAGTTCCCCTCCAAATTCGGATTATTGTTAGTCAGTGTCTGAACAATCGGTAAAAACTCATGTCCTTGAATATAGGTATCATAAGAACACTTCAGTTCCGAGTCTGTTGCTATATCACTATAACTTACAGGATCTTTTACACCTTCGGTTGAACGACGGAAAGTTCCATGTTCCTTAAGCTGCTGAAGGCGAGCACTGTCATAGAAGAATCCCCAGCGAATAAGGTCGAAACCACGTCCGAACTCACATCCAAATTCTTTTGGTCTTTCTACATTTGCAATTTGTTCAAAAAGTTTATCAGCAGTATCGAAATCGGCAAGCTTCAAATCTGGCAAATCAACACGATTACGCACTTCATTAATCCAATCGATAGCCTGCTGAGTAGGACCGTTTACTTCGTTTTCACACTCTGCTGCACGAAGCAATACATCTGAATAACGCATTAAGCGCAAATTGATACCATCGTGCAAACCTGTAACTACAGTACTATAAAGGCCCGTACGAAGATTTGTGAATTTAGCAATAGGCAAACCTCCATAAATATTATTGGTCACAATGTTATCTGTAGCCGAAAGCTGATTCGTATAAGCTACATTTCCATACTCAAAATCTTCCCACTCAGCCTCATAAGTACCGATAGTCCAATAAAGGCGAGGATCAAGTTTATTGTCTGTTGTACGTTCTTCTTTAAAAAGATGATACAACCACGGGGAAGCCGAGATATCAGCCCATCCACCATAACTACCAGGAGCAAAGTTACTTTCTATTGCAGAACCCTGAGTTGCATTAGGACTTGTATTTACCGGCGTCCATTCATCATCTGTACCTTGTGAACCATAATCAAGGAATTGTATCTCAAACAGACTCTCATCATTGTTTTCATAAGCAGAGCCTTCACGGAAGTTATCACCATAGTTATCCATCAACCTATAAGTACCATACTTCTTTGCAATAATATCTTTAAGTACGGTAAGTGCTTCACTAAATTTATGGCGTACCATCAACGTACGGGCGTAGTAGCCAGCTGCAGCTCCACACGTAGCGCGCCCTCCAGCCCACTCGCCACCTTCATCACGAGAGGGTAACAACTCCATAGCTTCCAAAAAATCCTTTTCTACCTGATCAAGGACCTCATCATAAGTGCTGTTGGCCCCATAAAGTCCATCCAATGAAGAATAAGTGTCATAATCTGTAATTAACGGCGGATTCTGATAGTATCCAGCCAGATTATAGTATGATAATCCACGCAAGAAAAGAGCTTGCCCTTTGATCAATTTCATATTCTCAGAAAGTTGTGTGTCATCTTCTCCACAACGAGACAAGATAAAATTACAAACGTTTATGGTATAGTACCATTCACGCCATGGCCAAAATGCAATATCTGATGTAACTTCTACATTAAGGTCGTCAAATGGCAAATACCAAACTTGTGATGAGTTCCAAGCCTCATCTCCACGGCATACGTCGATTGTGTAACCCACACGTGCATACGATCCTTCCATACGAATGTGATTATATGCAGCAATAACACATTCCTCTAAATCATCGGCATCAAAACCGAAAGTGCTTGAAGTCTGCTGATTGGGATTGATTAAATCCAATCTATCACTACAGGAAGACAGAGTACCAAATCCCAAAATGAGAGCAAGTGAATATATATTAAGTTTCATACGATATTTTTTTAGTATTAAGATACAGAATAGCTATTAGAATGTAAAATGTACGCCACACATAAATGTACGTGCAGTAGGATAAGAGCAGAAGTTATATCCAGGAGTGAAAGTTCCACCTGCATAGTCCACATTATAACCTTTATAACCTGTGAATGTGTAAAGATTCTGTGCCGACACATACAGACGCACATCTGAGATGTATTTACCAAACCACTTATCAGGGAAATTATATCCCAACTCTACATTGGCAATTTTCCAATAAGCAGCGTTCTGAATCTTACGAGAACTGAACAAATCATTCCATGCCAAACTTGCGCTGTTAGTTATATATGTACGTGGAACATCAGACAAATAGGTCGTTCCATCTTCACTAAAGCGGTTAGCATCCAACATAGCTACCTCCTTGTTGCTCCATCCGTAACAAGAGTTGAGTGAGTTATATATGTTATCGCTCACATGATAATTCAGTGCACCATAAGTAGCAATACTTAAATCAAATCCCTTATACTCGAAACGTGCATTAAGACCAAAGTTTATTTTAGGCAGACCGCTTCCCAGCACCACTCTATCGTCGGTATCTATTCTCCCGTCATCATTTATATCCTTATATAAGCAGTCGCCCACATTGGCTCCTTCCTGAACAGCATGGTTATCAAGGTCTTCTTGAGTACGTGCAATTCCTTCATAAACATAACCATAAAACTGACCTATTTCCTGCCCAACGTAAGTGATGTAATCACCCGTTAAATAATAATCCGTACCAAATCCCAACGAAGTTACCCGGTTCTTTAACGTACTGAGGTTTGCGGACACCTCGTATTTAAAAGGATGATCGTGATTACGATAAGTAGCAGAAAACTCAAAACCTGAATTTTCCATAGAAGCTGCATTCATTGTAACTGTCGTATTTGAAACTCCAGCTTGTTCTGGAACTGGTACAGAATACAACAAATCTGTACTCGTATTCTTATACCACTCAGCCGTAAATTCTAAACGATTGTTGAATAAGGCCAAATCTATACCTGCGTTATACGTTTTCTTCTTTTCCCATGACAAATTGTTATCCACGAAAGTAGAAATAGCAGAGCCTGTTACAGGCGAATTATTGAAACTGTATGTCATGTTATTTCGCGACATAGTAGCCTGATACATGTATTCACCGATATTTTCATTACCCAGTTCACCATAGCTACCACGAACTTTGAACATGTTTACGACCTCAGGGTTGAAAGGGAAGAAACTTTCTTTATCAAAACGCCAACCTACAGATACAGAAGGGAATGTACCCCAACGAATACCACTAGACAAACGAGAACTAGCATCTCTACGTACTGTAGCAGAGAACAAATATCTGTCATCGTAATTATAGTTTACACGACCAATGTAAGACAAGATAGCATGTTTATACTCATAACTGCTTGAATAGGTATCTGAGCCGTTCTGAAGTTGTAAGAAATAAGGTTCAGTATAGTTTAATCCCCATCCTGTAAGTAAATCTGTATTTTCTTCCTCGTAGGTCTGACCTGCGACAATATTGATATGATGTTTGCCTATTGTCCCATCATAAGTAAGAATGTTCTCAATAAGCGCATCTGAATAGTCACGAGAAGCCTTTTCCAGACGTTCATTACTCTTCGCCAAATACACACGATTACTCTGTATCCAGGAAGGAATCCAAGTAAAATCTTTACAATGAGTCTTACTATAAGACAAATTAATCTTATAGTTTAACTTATGATTTTTACTATCAATGCCAAACATTTTAAGAATATCTACGTCAGCAGATCCTGTACCTACAAAACGATCCACACGTGTATTACGCTGTAGCAGATTATTAATCAGCAATGGATTAGATGCAGAGATATCTCCATGTATGTCATCATAGTATACACCATAGCCATAAGCATCATAATTATAATCACTCGCCGCACCTACTTTATCATCAAGAACCCATGTTGATGAATCGTACGCCTTGATAGTCGGCTGCATAAGTAAGGTACCACGTAAAACGTTGGTTACATCACCATACAATCCTTGAACGTATTCAGAAGCATTGGACAAACTCATATTATCCTGATCGGAATGAGAATAAACAACACTTGTTTGGAACTTCACGAATTTAGTATCCATAGTATTATTGACACGTGCAGTAAAACGTTCATAGTTCGGTCCTGCACCTTCAAGTGTTCCTTTTTGGTTGAAATAATCCAACGATACGTTATAAGTACTACGTGCGCTACCGCCTGAAAGGTTTACGTTATGATTCTGACGAATACCCGTTTTAAATACTTCATCAAACCAGTCGGTATCTGTATCATCCATAAATTTATATTTACCAGTCGTACTGTCGAGACTATATCCTCCCGGCAATGGGGTATTGGAATTTAAGCAAGCCTGACCAATAAATTGGCTATACTGATCGGCATTCATTACATCATAAACACCTTTAGAAATATTATCAACACCAAAATATCCATTATAATCTACTTTCAAAGGCTGATCTTTCTTACCACGCTTTGTAGTAATAATTACCACTCCATTAGCTGCACGAGAACCATATATAGCTGCTGCAGAAGCATCTTTCAAAACCTGAATTGTCTCTATATCATTTGAAGAGAAATCACGGATAGAAGTACCCATTGGCACACCATCTATTACATACAATGGAGAAGTGTCACCAAAAGAGCCTATACCTCGAATACGTACTGTAGGGTCTGCTCCAGGCTGACCATCTGAAGTAACTTGTACACCTGCTACCTTTCCTTCGAGCATGGAAGATATATTAGAATGGGAAACCTGCTTCAAAGCTTCCGTATCAACGACTGCTACAGATCCTGTCAAATCAGACTTCTTTTGCGTTCCATAACCTACCACTACCACTTGTTCAAGCATAAAATCATCACTCTGCAGCTGAATAGGTTCAAGAGTAGACCGGTTGCGAACAGCAACTTCACGTTCCTTATAACCCACATAACTGACCAACAGGACAGCATTACCAGGTACTTCCAGCTGGAAATTTCCATCCAAATCGGTAGTTGTTCCAATCGAAGTGTTTTTTACCCGAATAGTAGCACCCAATAGAGGCTCACCTTGTTCATCGACTACTTGACCACGAACCTTGATGGCTGGTGATTGTGCTACAGCAGCCATAGCGGAAATAGGATAGACCGCGGTACTCCCCAAAGCACACAAGCCAAGCATTGCGGAAAAAATCAATTGTTTTTTCATTTTTAATGGTATTAAATTTAGATTGTTAAAGTAACTGAATTTTATATCTAACAGTATAGATTCACATTGGTCAATTACATCATATTTATCGTCCCCATCATTACAACTCCAAAATAAGATTTTACATGACCACGTAAAACAAGAAACTTTATATGCCGCTTATAACCTTAGCAGCAATTTTCTGGTTATGTCTCATAGTATCTAATGTTTTAATCGTTTTTATAGTGTTTCAAAAGTAAGAAACCCTATAAAAACATAGGTGGACAAACGGACTTTATAGGTGGATAAATAAAAATGAGAAGGCAAACGTTTGTAATTCAACGAATTCGCACAATCTTCTCCCCCTTTATAAAAGCGAACTACGGCCCAATCAACATTTGCATATTGATAAAAAAGTATGGTCCCTTCCAAATTGCAGAAGATATTTCTGCATCATCCCTCACATGAATGATGCAGAAATAACTATTTATCAACTTAATTTCCTTCCAACATACCGCTCGGAGTCACATTAAAATGCTTCGTAAAACAACGTGTAAAGTACTTCGGATCATTGAATCCCACCTCATAAGCAATTTCAGAAATGTTCATCGCACGGCTTACCTTATTCTTCAACAGAAGTTCACGTGCCAGATTCAAACGATAGTTACGGATAAACTGACCGGCTGACTGCCCCGTCAAGCTCTGCATTTTTTTATTCAACAAACTCTTGCTGATTCCTATAGCCTCAATAAAATCACTAACTTCAAAGTCGGGGTTCTTGTAGTTTTCCTTTACCACCTCCATGGCTTTACTCAAGAATTTCTTATC
Source organism: uncultured Bacteroides sp. (assembly GCA_900552075.1). Classification (GTDB taxonomy): domain Bacteria; phylum Bacteroidota; class Bacteroidia; order Bacteroidales; family Bacteroidaceae; genus Phocaeicola. Next base: position 118,606 of record URYL01000004.1, read on the forward strand.
ACCAGAATTTTCTTCTATCTCCAATGAATCCGTATTCATATCAATAGAGAATTTTTGTTGAAGACGTTTTCGATTTTCCAAAATATTCGATATACGGGCTAACAGCATATCTTCATCAAAAGGTTTCAGCAGAAAAGCGTCAGCTCCCATCTTATAGCTTTCTAGACGAGCCTCATCCGAGGTTTTGGCCGTTAACATCAAAAACGGGATATGAGAAATGGAAAAATCACTTCTCACCCTACGGGACAGTTCCATTCCGTCCATCACCGGCATCATCAGATCGCTGATGATAAAATCTACATTGCTGGCACGCAATACCGTCAGAGCCTCTTCACCCTGAGAAGCCTCTAGTACATTATAATACTCCACTAAAATAGAACGGATATAATCACGCATATCCTTATTGTCTTCTACTACCAGGACTGTCATTCTTCCATTACGTGGGATATCTACTATCACATCCTCCTTATCAGCTTCTGAATCCAGTTGAGCTTTAGACTCACCATATAGGGCCGGCAGAAGGATACGGAAAGAAGCTCCTTTCATCGGATTGTTCTTGGCATAAATTTTTCCATTAAGCAAACCAATCAATTCCCGACATAGATAAAGGCCTATTCCCGTTCCGCTCTGACCGCTCACCGATTCCTGACTCTGATTGTCCGACTGATAGAACTGTGAAAAAATACGCTCCATATCCTGTTCCGGAATTCCCTTTCCTGTGTCACGTACACTGATAAATAGTTTCCTATCCTTTTCAGGGCCAACCACTCCCACATAAATACCAATACTACCTCCTTTCGGGGTAAATTTCAAAGCATTACTAATCAAATTAGTCATAATCTTACGCATCACATCCTCATCAAACATTAGGAACGGGTCGGAAAGATGGAGATACAGCTGAAGAGCAATACCGCGACTGGTAGCATAATCAGCAAAAGGAGGAACCAGCTCACACATAAAAGCCTTCAGATTCCCATAGTTCGTAGCAATCTTTATATGCCCTTCTTCCACTTTCCGAAAATCCATCAACTGGTTAACTAATGAAAGCAGGTACTTGGAGTTCCGCTCCACCAAATGCAACTGTTCAATGACCTGTGGATTATAACTCAGTTTTAAAGCCCGCTCGATAGGTCCTATAATCAAAGTCAGTGGGGTACGGAACTCATGTGTAATATTGGTAAAGAATGCCAGCTTGTCGATTGTCAGCTCTTCCACTTTCTGCGACATTTCCAGAATCTGATTCTTTTGTGTAGTAATCTTCTCATTCTGGTCTTTCAACAACTTATTTTGTTCAGAAAGTTCCTTCGTCTGATTGGAAAGCAGTTTTTTCTGCTCTTCCAACTCAGAGGTACGTTCCTCTACCATCTGATGCAACAAATCTTGCTGATGTTTCATCGCTTTATAACGCCATAATAGTAAACGGTATCCTCCAAACAGCAAAAGGAACAGTACGGAAACCAGAAACCAAGGCGTTTTATAAAAATATGGACGGACTACAATAGACAACTCTTCTGTATGTTCCAGCCAGTGCTTCCCATCCGGTGCATAACGAAGCTGAAACGTATATTTCCCTGGATAAAGATTTGTATAGGTTGCATTGTTCCGACTAGCCGGTACCGTCATCCACATGTCATCAAATCCCTTCAACCGATAAGAATATTGTGCCTGCGATTCTGAAGCATAATCAAGAGCTGAAAACTCAATATAGAGTGATTTATCGCTTTCGTGCATACTAATCTTTCCAGCCTGTGGAAACACCTCCTCACCAAACACCTTGCAATGAGTAAAGGCCAATGGGAAAGTATGCAGATGTTCTACTTCAATCATCGGATGGATCTCCGTCAATCCTTTCTGACTACCAAAAAACAAATGTTCCTTATCAAAAGAAAGGGCACCAGCATTCCAATAGAACTGATTAGAAATCAGCCCGTCAATCTGAGTATAATTTTGAAGCAGTTCTTCTTTCACATTAAAGCATGATAACCCATTATCTGTAGATACCCAAATATTACCATACCAATCTTCAAGAATACTACGAACACTGTTACTCACCAGCCCATCATCCTTTGTAAAAGCAGTAAACAAATAATCATCACCTCTTTTTTGTGCCCGATAAAATCCGTTTCCATTGCTACCCAACCACACAGTGCCGTCTTTTGCTTGAAAGATAGAAGTTATACGTTCTTTTTTACCAGAATCCGGCTTATCCAATTTATATACATATTTCTTATATTTCAATTGTCCTTTTCCATAAGCCACAAGATCAATGCGTAAAAGCCCGAAAGGAGAAGATACCCACAGTTCTTTTTCGCGAGTAATACACATGCCCAACGCATTCTGATTAATCACTTCTTTTCTCTCCTGTAAAAGTGGTTCTTCGATGGATCCATTAGCAGGATTATAAACATACAGATTACTCATCGTACCAATCCAAAGCAAATGATTAATAGAATCAAATGCCAGACTTGAAATAAAGGGCTCTAGTAAAGGAAGAGGAATATAGCGTTTAGAAGCAGAAGGCTTACGATTAATCCAACCGACTCCACCTCCCCACGTACCCACATACAAACGATCCTTGTTATCCATCACCAATACACTCACCGTATTATGTCCCAAACAAGCTGGAGCAGCGGTGGTATAGTGTAAAAACTTATCACTCCCTTGCAAACGACAGTTCAGTCCCCCTTCTACCGTCCCCACCCAAAGGGTATGATACTCATCTTCAACGATTGCATTGACAGGATTTCGGGAAAGGCTTCCTAGATTATTAATTTGATGAAAATAATTGACTACCGATAAACGAGAAGGAAACATTTTACTCAAGCCTCCTATCTCTGTTCCTATCCAAACCACATTATTCTCATCATCCGCATAAAGCGCATTAATAAAGTTGCATGAGAGGCCATGTATATCTAAAGAATCTTCCTCCTGAATCCGGATAAACTCAGAGGAAGAAGTATCAAACACATTTAATCCGAACAATGTACCAACTATAATTTGACCATCTCGCATGGAAGTGATGTCCGTGACATAATTCTGCGACAATGACGAAAAGTTATGAGGATCGTGCATGTAATACCGACTTGTATCAGTAGTCAGATCATAACAATATAAACCATTGTTTGTGCCAATCCACACATTATTTTGGCAATGATAAATACAAAATACCGCATCATACGGCGAGATTGTCAAAGAAACAGAAACCGGCTGCGGCTCCTGTGCTCTTTCCACCCCTTCATTTATACGGCAAAGCTTTCCTTTATGAAAGAACCATATATATCCATCTATTTCGGCCAATACACAACCACGTTCATGCAAGGGAGTATCTGAAACAAGAATTACCTTTTTAACGGTACCTGTAGAATTAAAGATTACCTTATATATCTGTCCGCGACTACAAATCCACAAATTTCCAGCCTTGCTGGTCAACAGAAAACTGGCAGGCTGCTTCATCAATTCCGTCATCTGCTGCGACTGTAAAGACTCCACCGACAACAATTGCAAATTTTCTGTAGAAAGCAATTCGATACCAGCTTCTCCTGCCATCCAGATGCGATGAAAAGAATCTTCCGTCAGTTTTTCTACAAAGTTACTTCTCAATACTCTTTTTTCATCGGTTGCATTCGTTTGAAAAGTTACAAATTTATGTCCATCATAACGAGCGACTCCTCCTCCGTATGTAGTCACCCACAAATAACCATCGCTTGACTTGATAATATCATCCACAAAATTATATGGCAAACCATCCTTAATCGTAATAGAAGCAAACGAAAAACGGCTGGAGGATTGAACGGCATGAAGTCCTACTACAGGATAACACAGGCAGAATATCAGCCACAGGCAAAAGAGTACACTTCTTTTTCTCATAAGATTTTTTTCACTTTTCAGACAAAGGTAAACCGTTTTTTATAGTCTTTTTCTGAAAAAAGCGATAAAAATCTGCCCAAAACACAAATATCCACCTAATAGAAAGAATCGTCCACCCCTCGAAAAGCAATTGAGCCTAATTTTATATTTAAAAAACAAACAGACAGATATTTTGCTGTTTTTCTATAAAAGATTCTCAGTTTTTATGTAAGTTTGTATCACATTAATTTAACTATAAAACCATGAACAAACACTTAGCTTTTATCTCTGCGCTTGCACTCAGCGCAGGCATCAGCCTGCAAGCGCAAAACGCCAATCAAATGGTGATTCAAGCCAATAAAATTGGGGCAGAAATACAACCGACCATGTACGGGCATTTCTTCGAAGACATCAACTACGGAGCGGACGGCGGTCTGTATGCAGAACTGATTAAAAACCGTTCGTTTGAGTTCCCGCAACACCTGATGGGATGGGATGTTTTCGGTAACGTCACCCTTCAAGACGACGGACCGTTTGAAAAGAACCCACATTATGTACGTCTCGGAGCCCCCAGCCATCCACACAAACGAACCGGTATTGAAAACGAAGGCTTCTTCGGCATCGGCATCAAGGCTAATGAAAAATACCGCTTCACCGTATGGGCCAGAGGAGAAAACCAGAAAATACAGGTGGAACTGATTGACAATGCGTCCATGGGAGAATCACAGGTCATCACTTCACAAGACGTCAACATCAACTCCAAAGACTGGAAAAAATATGAAGTCATCCTGACTCCTACCCAGACACAAGCCAAAGCTCATCTGAGAATCTTCCTGGCTTCTCCGGGTACAGTCGACCTGGAACATGTATCTCTGTTCCCGGTAGATACGTGGAAAGGACGTGAAAACGGACTGCGGAAAGACCTTGTACAGGCATTGGCCGATACCAAACCGGGCATCTTCCGTTTCCCGGGAGGATGTATTGTAGAAGGAACTGAAATCACCGACCGCTACAACTGGAAAAACTCTGTAGGACCGGTAGAAAACCGTCCGCTCAACAGCAACCGCTGGGAGTATACCTTCCCCTACCGTTTCTTCCCGGACTACTTCCAGAGCTACGGCATGGGATTCTATGAACTGTTCCTGCTGGCCGAAGACATGGGAGCCGAACCGCTTCCGGTACTGAACTGCGGATTGGCTTGCCAGTACCAGAACGATGACCCGAAAGCACACGTTCCCGTAGACCAACTGGACAGCTACATCCAGGATGCACTCGACCTGGTTGAATTCGCCAACGGCGACACCAACACCAAATGGGGAAAACTTCGTGCTGACATGGGCCATCCGGCTCCGTTCAACCTGAAATTCATGGCCATTGGTAACGAACAGTGGGGACCGGAATATCCGGAACGACTGAAACACTTTGTAGAAGCTCTGCGCAAAGCTCATCCGGAAATCAAAATCATCGGATCATCTGGTCCGCAGTCTGAAGGAAAGGATTTCGACTACTTGTGGCCGGAAATGAAGAAACTGAAAGTGGACTTGGTAGACGAACACTTCTACCGTCCGGAAGACTGGTTCCTGAAATCAGGTAACCGTTACGACAACTACGACCGGAAAGGCCCGAAAGTATTTGCCGGAGAATATGCCTGCCACGGAAAAGGCAAGAAATGGAATCACTTCCACGCTTCTCTGCTCGAAGCTGCGTTCCTGACAGGAGTAGAAAGAAATGCCGATGTGGTACACATGGCTACCTACGCTCCGCTGTTGGCTCACGTAGAAGGATGGCAGTGGCGTCCGGACTTAATCTGGTTCGACAACCTGCGCTCCGTACGCACTTGCAGCTGGTATGTACAATCACTCTACGGTCACAACAAGGGTACCAATGTAGTGCCCCTGACGATGGACAAGAAACCGGTCAGCGGACAAGAAGGTCAGAACGGATTGTTTGCCAGCGCTGTTTGGGATGAACCCACTCAGACTTATATCGTAAAAGTGGCCAACACCTCCGACAAGGCACAGCCTCTCACACTGGAATTCAAGGGATTGAAGAAATCCGTTACTTTGGGCGACGGAAAATGTATTACCCTGCATACAGAAAATCCGGATGCAGAAAATACACTCGACAATCCGAACTTGATTACCCCTCAGGAAAGTGCCGTAACTATCGAAGGAAATACGCTCAATACCGAAATAGGTGCCATGACATTTGCCGTCTACAAATTCAAGAAAGAAAGCAAATAAGTCATCGGTTTATTGCTAAAAAGGTGCGTCTGGATTGCCCGGACGCACCTTTTTTTCGCTTTAATAATACATACACAACCTATATCCTAAGTACAATAAACAAGTACATGCCACCACTACCATGGTCAGTGTCACCTTCAGGGCTTTCTGACGCTCCTTTAAACTTAGTTCCATACCAAAGTCCTCCATTTATTCTGTAACAAATATCGTGAAAATATATTACAAAATCATGTAAACAAAGTGACTTTTGTGTGAAAATGTTTTCCAGATTCCATCACACCTAAATTTCTTAATAATTCTTTCAAACAAGTTGGAAGAATAAAATTATGTTATAAAGCATATCATTAATGGATATTCCTTTGCAAGTTTCCAGAAAGTCCTTACCTTTGCAGCGTGTTTTTCATAGTATTAGATTTAAGGTTAACAAAGGTTGGAGTTCAGCGGAACTCCTTTTTTTATGCCCATATGTAGGCACAAAAAAAAATTCCGGGCCTGAGCATCCGTTTTGCTCAAGCCCGGAATTTCTATTTTCCGCCAAAGCCCATTTTTACATCGGGACGATGGTGAATCCCCAACGGTATTCCTTATTGGCCGGAATCAGGTACTGCGGATCTGGGATAGAACCCCAGCTGTCGAAACCGCCTACTCCCATCTGACGCATATCCAGGCAGACTTCCACAAAATCACGCGGAGTAATGTCGTTGATATGAGTCTGACGCGGCTTGATATCCTTGGCCGTACTGATATCGTGCTTCAGCTCTTCCGCATCCCGGTTGTTCCACTGGTAATCGCGGTTCGTAGCTTCTTCACCGTCAAAATCCTCTACAGAATTACGGAGAGAATTAAATTCCAGCGTACTGTCGGCATATACCGTCAATCCCTTGCCGTTTTTCTGCTTCAAGGTCAGCCAGCGGGTATCGGTGTGATGTCCATTTTCCTGCGGACGGATATACGGGTAATACATCTGTTCAGCCGTGCTCCGGTATTCACCTACCAGCGTACCGTTGTTGCGGTCACAGTAGTTCTCTTCTGGTCCACGTCCGAAATAAGTCACCTGCTCCATGTCGGCCGGCAAACGGAAACGTACTCCGATGCGCGGCACTACCAGCTTGGAACTTTCCTTGCGGCGGGCTTCGTTACCCGGTGTAAAGGTAGCCGTCAAAGTAGCTTCCGAAGCCTCGGTCTGAGTAGCCTGCATTTCGGTAGAAGTAAAGGTGTAATCAGCCTTCACCACTCCCGACGGATGGATGCGGTAGGTAGCAATATAGAGATTACCTGCCGCCAGCAGATAGCTCACTTTCAGCACGGCATCTTTTCCGTCCAAAGCGAGTGAAGCATCCACTACATTGAAGTTCTTGCTCGACTGTTTCCAGATTTGCAGACGTTTCGGCATCAAGCTTCCGTAGTCGTTGTCGTTCGGTCCGCGCCAGAAGTTAGGTTGCAAACCGAATCCATCGTGGAAATATTCGGTTCCTTTTACTTTATAGGAAGTTACCAGACCCGTTGATTTGTCGAACACAAACGAAACACGTGACGACTGTACCATCAACAGGTTTCCGTTTTCACTGCACTGCAAAGCGGGACCTTGCACGGCGAACGAACGGTCGAGTGCCTCTACCGGCAGACGGAACTGTTCATGCGCAATTTCGTAACCGGCCGGAATCAGCGGTTCCGGTTCCAGCGTCGTCACCGAGAAGTTCACGAAATATTCTGTACCGGCCTTGGCTTTCAATCCGCCGATGTTTACCGTCAATTCTTTCTTGGCCTGAGGTGCTACGTCCAGCGATACTTTGCCACGGCGTACTACCTTGTTGTTTTCTTTCACCTCATATGCAATCTGGTATTTCTTCAGGTTGGTGAAATAGAAACGGTTGAGTACATTGAATTTGCCGTTTGCCAGGTCTGTAGCCTCAAAGGCCACATTCTGGTGCGCATATTTCACTTCACTCATGGCCGGATGAGGGTTACGGTCCGGATTTACGATACCGTTGCAGCAGAAGTTCCCATCGCTCGGCATGTTGGTACCAAAGTCACCTCCATAAGCCCAATAGTCTCTTCCATTCTCATCCTTTACCAAGATACCCTGGTCTACCCAGTCCCAGATATAACCACCCTGCAGGTTCGGATAGCTGTAAATCGCTTTCCACTGGTCCCACAAGCCTCCGGTAGAGTTACCCATGGCATGCGCATATTCCGACGGCACCACCGGACGGTCACTACCCTGACGGCCGATACTTTCCAGCCAAGATGCACTTGGATATTGAGGTACATACATATCTGAGTTCCATTCCCACTGTGCACGCTCGTAGTTCACCGGACGGTCCATCAGTCCCTTGTCGGCCTGTTTCACCCACAAGTAGGCCTCATAGAAGTTGTACCCGTTACCGGCCTCGTTACCCAATGACCAGAAAGTCACAGAAGGATAGTTCTTATTACGTTCAAACATGTTTTCCACGCGATACAAATGCGGTTTCAGCCATTCCGGGTTGTTTCCCAACGTACCTCCCTTGCTCAGGCTGTAATACATACCGTGGCTCTCGATGTTGGCCTCATCGTAAATGTACAGACCGTATTCATCGCACAGTTCATAGAAACGGCGGTCTTGCGGATAATGGCACAGACGTACCGTGTTGATATTGTTGTGCTTCATCAGCTCCAAGTCTTTGCGCATCAGTTCTTCGCTCACGTAATGACCTGTCAGCGGGTTGTGTTCGTGCATGTTCACCCCTTTCAGTTTCAACGGCTGCCCGTTGATGAACAACACATGATAATTCTTGCCGTTGGCCCCCTTCTGGTCAATTTCCTTGATTTCGATACGACGGAAACCTACGTGATACGGAATGACTTCGGTCACCTTACCGTTTTCCTTTACCGTCATCAACAGCTTATACAGGTTCGGTGCTTCCGAGGTCCAAGTCTGTACCTCCGGCAGGTTCTGACTGAAAGTGACGTTCCCTTCTTTTCCCGGCAACACTTGTGCTGCTTGTTCTCCGTTGGCTACCACCTTGCCTTTGCTGTCCAGCAATTCATAGCTCACGCTCAGTCCCGCTGTTTGTGTACGATGGTTTTTCAACTCCATATCTAAGCGGAAGATACCGTTGGTATAAGAATCATCCAAAGTGGAAGTAATGCGGAAATCCTGTACCGAAGCCTTCGGCTGTGAATAAAGGAACACATCGCGTTCAATACCGCTGATACGCCAGAAGTCCTGACATTCCAGATATGACCCCGTGCTCCAACGGAAAATCTTCAAGGTCAGCACGTTGTTCCCGTCCTTCAGGTAGTCGTTGATTAAATATTCTGCCGGATTCTTGGAATCCTCATTATAGCCCACCTCTTTGCCGTTCAGGTACACATAACAGCCCGATTTGGCTCCGGCAATGTGCAGATAAATATCGCGTCCTTTCCATTCCGAAGGTACCGTAATGTCGCGGCGGTACACACCTACCGGATTCTTCTCCGGCAACAGCGGGGGCTGCGGATTGCGTGGCTGGAACTCGTAACCGTGGTTGGTATAAATGGCCGTACCGAAACCCTGCACTTCCCAGTTGCCCGGCACCTTGATGTCATGCCATCCCGTAGTACTTGTTTCCGATGAAGTGATGTCAGCCGGAAGATCCAAATAGGAATCCGTGTAATAAAATTTCCACGTTCCGTTCAACAATTCATAATAGGGACTGTTTTCATACTTTCCGGTCAAAGCCTGCGTCTTATCCGCATACGTCATAAAAGCCGATCTAGGCGCTTCACGGTTGACCGACACGGTCTGAATGTCTTTCCAATAAGGTAAAGAGGCATTTTCTGCATACAACTGCTGAGGAGTACCGCTGATAGTCAGCACACCCGTCAATGTACAGCAAAAAGTTTTGATTGCGAGGGTAAGATTTCTGTCCATCTGTCCTTTTTAAGGTTAATAATTTTCTGGCCGCAAGTTAAGAAGAATATTCTATATTCATCTTAAATTTCTTCATAAATTTTAATTTATTATTGGGTAATTAAAAAATATCCGCCACTGAAATTCGTTCAGCGGCGGATATACTATCTATGCTTCGTTTTACTCAGAATCTTAATACCATACCGTCTGCTTATCGCCCATCAGGAAGGTCAGCTCACCTCCCTTCATGATATCGGCATATCCTATCCAGGATTTTTTGTACTCTTTTCCGTTCAGAAGCACACCCTGGATGTAATTGTTCTGCTGGCCCTGATCGTCCCGCTTGATGACAAACTTGCCGCCCGGTACCGCAATTTCGACCTTCTCGAAGTTCGGATAACCAAAGACAAACTTACCTCCGGCAGGTTCCACCTGATAGAAACCAAAAGAAGAAAGCACATACCACGCCGACATCTGGCCCACGTCTTCGTTACCCGACAATCCATCCGGCTGGTCGGTATACATGGTATGCAGAATTTCTTTCACCCGCTCGGCGGTCTTCCACGGCTGTCCTACCATTGTATATAAATAAGTGATGTGGTGGCTCGGTTCGTTGCCATGCGCATACTGGCCAATCAGGCCGCTGATATCCGGAGAAGAGGCTTCTCCCAATTCACCCTCAGCCAGGAACAAAGAATCCAGTTTGTGCACAAAAGCCTCCTTGCTGCCGAAGCATTCCACCAGTCCCTCTACATCCTGCGGCACCAGCCAAGTATACTGCCAGGCATTTCCTTCGCAATAATCATCGTCTCTGTGTGCCGACGCATACGGACTGAAAGGCGTGCGCCAAGAACCATCGGTCATCTTGCCCCTCATGAAACCGGTAGAAGCATCAAAATAGTTCTTATACGACTTGCTACGCTCCAGGAAATAAGTATAATCTTCCTGCTTACCCAAACGACGGGCAGCCTGTGCCACTGCCCAGTCGGCAATGGCATATTCCATATCATAAGCGATGGCTTCCGTCATCTTATCGGCAGGGATGAATCCATATTTAATTCGATACTCCATTCCACGTTCCGGCAACATGGACGATTCTTTCAACGCCTTGAACGCCAGTTCTGAATTGAACCCCTTGATATCCTTCAGAATAGCATCCGCCACTACCGGTACACCTGGATTGCCCACCATACAGTTGGTTTCACAACCCATCAGGTGCCATACCGGAAGCTTGCCCTGCTGTTCATAAATATGCAGCATTGTATTGATGATGTCACTCATTCGTTCCGGCTGAAGAATCGTCATCAACGGCTGTGCAGCCCGATAAGTATCCCAAAGTGAGAAAGTGGTGTAGTTCTTGAACCCTTTTTCATGGTGCACTTTCTTGTCGGCTCCGTAATAATCACCGTTCACGTCACAAAATTCCGAGGGAGCGAACAACGTATGATAAAGGCTGGTATAGAAAATCTTCTTGGACACTGCATCCTGTGTAGAGACCTTGACTTTGTTCAGTTCCTTGTTCCAGGCTGCTTTCGCATCGGCCACGGTCTGGTCGAAATTCCAGCCCTTGAGTTCTGCCTCCATGTTCAGCTGGGCTCCTTCTTCCGAAGTTGGTGAAAGTGCCACTTTCAAATAGAGAGGTGCCGGATTTCCTGCCGGGAAATTTACCCGGGCAAACAACTGGGCGCCTTGGGCCATATTGCCTTCCTTGACTGAATCATTGACAATGAAAGCTACACTGTCGAACTTCCGCGAAAACTCGGCACGGAAGAAAATACGCTGGTCATCGGCCCATCCCTTCGAATAGCGGTAACCGCTCAGTGTGCTGTCGTTGACTACCCGGATCACCGCATCCGTAGTCTTGTCCCAGCAGCCTCCGTTCACCATATCGAACACGACAGCTGGACTTTCCTTTTCAGGGAAAGTATATTTATGGAAACCGACCCGTTTGGTGGCGGTCAGTTCCACATCCACATTGTATCTTGACAGATGCGTGCGATAGTAACCCGGGGTAACCACTTCTTTCGAACGGTCGGAATAGGACCAGAGACCGGTTTCATACGACGTGGTATCGCCGCGTGCATAAGTCACCTCACCCACCACCGGCATCACGTTGATATCGTGCAAATCGCCGATACCCGTACCACTCAAATGTGTATGAGGGAAACCGATGACCGTAGAGTCCGATTCATGATACCCCGACACCCAGTCCCACGACTGAGGGATGCTGGTCGGCCCCAGCTGTACAAAGCCATAGGGCACATTTGCCCCGAAAAATACATGTCCGTGTCCACCGGTACCGATACGAGGGTCTACAAACTGCGTCAAGTCTTCCATTTCCGGCGTTTCCTGATGTTTTTCACAGGCGCACAAACACAAAGACAGGACTGAAACAAACAAGAATGATTTTTTATTCATGGTTTTAAATTTAATATAATTCAAGGTAAATCATTTTCTACTCTCGAAAAAGAATAAGGAGTATCTTCCCCCGCGATTCCTCGTTTTTCGTGGGGAAAGTTACACATTTCTATTTGTATTTTCGCACCTTTTATCAAATCTTTATAAGAAAAATAATGGTGTGTATCGGTTTTTCCGTTCATTTTCATGAGCTTAATGTAAAAATTTTCCTGATGATACTTCCATTGTAAAATCTTTTCTGTTCTCCAATTAATACCAAAGATGTCCGGGTTCCTTGCACATTTCCAGTTCCAACGTAGCCCCCGACATAATCTGCTCGTGAGTGATGAAACTCTGATGATAAGGCCTCCCGTCCAGCTTGACCGCACGGATATACCGGTTTTCCTTGCTCAAGTTCTCCGCCAGTACCGTAAATGTTTTCCCGTTCGAAAGCCTCAACTCTATTTTCTTGAATTTTGGTTTGCCTATCTCGTACTGACCAGATACCGGATTCACCGGATAAAATCCCATGGCACTGAACACATACCATGCCGACATCTGTCCGCAGTCTTCGTTACCACACAGACCTGCCGGCGTATCCAAATACAACTCCTCCATAATCTGCGACACATATTGCTGTGTCTTCCAAGGTTGGTTCACCTTATTAAATAGATAAGCCACATGATGACTCGGCTCGTTGCCATGCGCATACTGCCCGATCATCCCCGTACTGAAAATCGGCAGATTCTCCCCCTCCGTAGGATGGAAAGTAAACATGCTGTCCAGCTTCTCAGCAAAACGCTCTTTTCCGCCTACCAACGAGATAAGTCCGTCGATGTCATGCTGCACGGACCAGAAATAATGCCAAGCGTTGCTTTCGCAAATATGCGGGGTATAATCCTCCGCCCGAAAATCCGGGATAAAATTCCCCTTGTCATCTTTCGGTTGCATGAACGAAGTGGCCGGATTATACAAGTTCCGATAATTCTGCGAACGGGCATAGAATGTATCTGCCACGTCCTTGTGGCCCATCTTGGCCGCCATTTCCGCGATGCAGAAATCATCGAACGCATACTCCAGTGTCCGCGACAACGACCAGTCGTCCGAATTATATTTATCCGTCACATTATAAGGCACATACCCCAGCTGCTTATAAAGGCCGATACCCCGGTATTCATCCAGATTAGCCGTATGCACACAAGCCTCCAACGCCTTTTCCGCATCAAAATCGCCGATTCCTTTCAGATACGCATCCACAATGACCGGCACCGCGTGATAACCAATCATCATGTCGGTCTCGCTCCCATAAAAATTCCACACCGGCAGACGCCCGTTCTGCTCATAAAACGCCAAGAACGATTTAATCATGTCGTTCGTCCGTTCCGGCTGGGTATAAGTGAACAGCGGATGAGACGCCCGAAACGTATCCCACAGGGAAAACGTGCTGTAATTGGTCCACCCCACGGCCTGATGCACCTGACCGTCCGGCCCGTAGTATTTTCCGTCTACATCCGAATAAATGGTAGGCGCCAGCATGCTGTGATAAAGCGCCGTATAGAAGATGGTCTTATCCTTTTTGCAGTCCGACTGCACCCGGATTTTCGACAGCTCCTGATTCCATTTCTCCCGGGCTTGCAACCGGTATTTCTCGAAATCATTCTCCGGCGCCTCCGCCTGCAGGTTCTTCGCAGCCCCTTCCATGCTCACTCCCGAAAGAGCTGTGGTCACCACCACCTGCTCTCCTTTCCGCGTGGAAAAATCGAAATGCGCCACATAGGCCGTCCCCATCTTGCGGTCGTCGTGCAAAATAGGCGTGGTATCCAGTTGCACCTTCTCAAAAGGCACCGAGAAACGAGTCTGGAAAAACACTTTCTGGTTGCGGGCCCACCCGTCGGAGAAACGATACCCCCGGATGGTCACAGAATCCACCACCTCCACATAACTGTCCTGCGTGGCATCCCAGTTCATCGCTTTTTTCAAGTTCAGGATAATGGCCGACTGGGCTTCCGGAAACGTGTAACGCTGGATGCCGCAACGCTCCGTGGCCGTCAGTTCCACCTTGATTCCGTAATCTTCCAGGAAAACCTGATAATAACCCGCCGAGGCACTTTCCTGCTCGTGCGAGAATTTGGAATGTATGCCCAACGGAGCTTCTGCCTCTACGTAGGGCAAAGTGACAGGCATAAAAGAAATGTCATACAAATCGCCTGCACCGGTGCCCGAAAGGTGCGTATGACTGAACCCGGCAATCGTGCTGTCCGGATAATAATACCCCGCAATCCGGTCCCATCCCGGCAAGCCGTTGTCCGGACTCAGCTGTACCATACCAAACGGCACCTGTGCCCCCGGATAGGTATTCCCCGTAAAATCAGTCCCGATAAAAGGATTCACATACTGTGTCAAATCTTCTTCCGTAGAAACGACCGAAGACGCACACCCCTCCATCAGACTCACCAAACCCATTAAGGCCCAAAATGATTTTCTCATACTATGATTCTTACTCATGGTTAAAAGATAAACAAATCTACTAAATCGCCCCGAGAAATCCCACAAAGGAAGCCTAAAAAACGATTTTTGAAATTACACCTGCACATTCTTTCGGGGGCCTCTATCCATTTTCTGTTTCACACTGCGAGATTTATATTTCACAGTGTGGGATATGTATTTCACACTGTGGTTTTTGTATCCCACACTGTGGGACAGAGAAATTATCGGGACAGAAACCCGTATGCGTCAGCAGAAAATAGATTATTCTTTCCGTTGTCTGTATTTATGCCTCCTTACCGCTTTTTCTCACAGGATAATAAAAGAATATGATCACTTGAAAAATTTGTATAAAAGCCCCGAAGAAACAAGGTTTTTTCTTAATACATGTTATAAAACACATTTTCTGCTTGCAGATTTCTCCAAAAGCCTTACCTTTGCAATGTGTTTTTCATAGTATTAGATTTAAGGTTAACAAAAGGTTGGAGTTCAGCGGAACTCCTTTTTTTATGTCCATACCCCACCACATCCTTTTTCTTACCATACCAATCACCTCCCGATAAACAATTTACACCACTAAATCACAAGAAGAAAGAGTCTGCAAACCGAAGAAAAGCGTAACTTTGTCTCCCTATGGAAGAAAACAAGAAAGTCTTATTGGGAATGAGTGGCGGTACCGACAGCTCGGTAGCTGCCTTGCTTTTGCAGGATGCCGGATATGAAGTGACCGGTATCACGTTCCGTTTTTATGAGAAAGACGGGAACACGGAATACCTGGACGATGCACGCGAACTATGCCAAACTTTAGGAATTCCTCACCTGGTATACGACGCACGAGACATCTTCCAGGAAAAAATCATACGCTATTTCATTCAAGAATATATGGCCGGACGGACACCGGTTCCCTGTACGTTGTGCAACAACTACCTGAAATGGCCGTTACTGGCACAAGTGGCCGACGAACGAGGCATTTATCACCTGGCCACAGGACATTACGTCAATAAACGGAATATAAACGGTTACTGGCACATCACCTGTGGAAAAGATACCGACAAAGACCAGTCTTTCTTCCTGTGGGGCCTCCCACAATCTATCCTGAAACGGATGTGCCTACCCATGGGCGAACTGAACAAAACCCGTGTACGCGAAATTGCTGCCGCACGCGGATTTCTGAAAGCCGCCCGAAAGCGCGACAGTCTGGGGGTATGTTTCTGCCCCATGGATTACCGCTCTTTTCTCAAGACACATGTACCGGAAGGAAGCATTTCTCCCGGTCATTTTTACGATGAACAGGGGCACTACCTCGGAAAACACGAAGGATATCCCTTCTATACCATCGGACAACGGAGAGGACTGGGCATCCATTTGAACAAAGCGCTCTTTGTGAAAGAGATTATCCCTCCAGAAAATAAGGTGATTATCAGTGACAACCTGCAGGCACTGGAAAAGAACGAGATGTTTCTCACACACTGGAATCTTGTGAACGCTGAAACTGTACTTGGGCACGATGACGTCATTGTCAAGATACGTTACCGGAAACAAGCCAACCGGTGCACCGTCAGCCAGCTGGACGACGGAAGATTACATATCCAGCTGCACGAGCCGCTGGCTTCCATCGCCAGCGGACAGGCAGCCGCATTCTACCGAGGAGATATGGTGTTAGGGGGAGGAATTATTGAATAGTCAGGCATCCTTCTCCCTGCATTTTCCAAAGAAATAGTCGGTCAGGAAACGGGCATTCTTCTTGACCAGTTCCCGCCCCTGCTCCTCGCCTTGCAGACTATTCAGACCGGCATCCGGCAACATGCCGGCATCTTGCAGGGCACAACTCAAGTCATAAGGAATCACCTCCGGATTCAAGAGGAACAAAATGGCCTTCTTCTGTGCCTCCTTCAAATCATAAAACTTGTTTTCCGGTGAAGAGATGCATTCGCATAAACGCATCTGGATATGGATGCCGGTATGCGGAGAAACCATCAGCACCAGTCCGTGCCGTGCATCCATCTTCGGCATCTGTATTCCTTCTTTTTCTTTATACTCCATTTTCTGGAAAAGGAAATCCCGCACTTCTTCCTCCGACTGGCAGAACACAAACTGTTTGCCCCCGGATGCTTTCATAAAAACATCGTAGGTTTGCCGGATATCTTCACGTTTCGCAGCTCTCTGTGCAATTTCTTCCTTCATCTTGTCCTCATAATCAGAAATCACCAGTGTGCCGTCCTGCCACCACGTACCGCCATATTGTACCAGCCGACAACCAAGTACCGTCATTCCTTCCTTGCGATTTTTCAAAGAATTCAGGTTCAAAGAATCTTTGCGGATACGCAATTGCCCTTCTTCTTTTCCTGACAAGTCTTTTACAAAAAGAGAATCCTCGTCTTCTCCTTCATACAGGAACAAGCCTTGAGGGGTGACTTTTACTTCTGCCCAAGATGCTGTTTCGGGATGCTTCTTCCCGATCAATGTCAACCAATCTACAGAAGTCAACGAAAGCAAATGTTTTCTTCCTTCGAACAAGATGTTCTGTTTAATATCATACTCCAGAATTCCAGGATTCACATTTCCCATACGAGTCACCGTAGCTACCACTTGCTGGAATTCACTCCGATTCTCAAATCCGGTATAGCTGCAGAAGTGGAACCACTCCAGTACATTGTGATAACGCTGGTAATCATTTGCTCCAAAAGGTTCCCCATACAGCATTTCCTGCAAACGGGTATTCTCCGGTGCCACCTCATACTCTTCCGACAAATAATCGTAGAGCTGTTGGGCCACTTCCGCTATGCCTGGATTCTCTGGATTCAGTACACCACCTTTCAGCTTCTCTAAGGACTGGAAATAATGCCACAACAGGAACCGCAACTCTTCCGGATTCACTTCTCCCGGATAATATTCCTTTTCTTCTTCCGGCGTCATAAAAGGTACCGGCTGGCCATACCGCTTACGACACTCCTCGGTAAATGCCTCCCAGATTCCGGTCTGTGAAATGACATCCTGAAACCAAAGGGTCAAATAAATGGCAATGCCACGCAATGAATGCTCGGGGTAACGTTCTCCGACCATACCCACCAAACATTCGGCAATGTTGTTAGCTACTTTCACATAATATATGTCGATTTCATCTTGCCGCTCGTAGGGCTGAAACAACATCCATTCTTTTACATATATCTTCTTCATATTAGATTAGGATTTAAACTCCAGGACACAAAAGTAAAATAATTATGAGAATGCACAAGCCATCCCCACTGAACTTATTTGTAATTCACAAGTTATTCACATCCTGTGAATAACTATAATCCACTGAAAACTAACAAAAAGAGAAAGTTACAGAAAATCTTTCCACATGGATTTCAACAAGAAATCAACCACCCTGTTCATATCTATATATGCACAAAAAAATCCTGTCAAAGCATTTCAACTGCTCTGACAGGATTCTCCCTTATTCTATTCGTGAAAATTAAATTACTCTTTCCGTTTTGCTTTCAGTTCCTCTGCCGGCACCATGCGATACAGACGGTCGCTGGGACGGATACGGCCAGGTACCTTAAACGATACGTGTACCCCTTTCTTCACTACATCCACCGGCTTCAGGTCTACCCGGGCTTCTTCCAGCGTGACATACATGGCTCCGGTAGTCGGACCGGTAATCAGAAGCTTGTCGCCCACCTTGATTTCAGCTGCTTCAATCAGGAACTCAGCTACCCCAATATTGGAGAAATATTTGATACCGCGTCCGGCATATACCTTGCGCTCCGTAGCTTCCGAACCGTAGTTCTTGCTCCATTCGCCCAGACGCTGCCCCAGGTAGTATCCGTTCCAGAAACCCCGGTTAAACACGGTTTTCAGGCGTGTATCCCAGTCGGCCACCTTCTCGTCGGAGAACGTACCGTCGAGATACGACTGGATGGCTTCCTTGTAACATTCTACGACTGTACGCACGTACTCAGGACCACGGGCACGGCCTTCAATCTTGAACACCCGGACACCGGCTTCAATCATCTCGTCCATGAAATGAATGGTCTTCAAATCTTTCGGCGACATGATGTACTGGTTGTCTACTTCCAGTTCAATATCGCTTTCCTTATCCTTTACAATATAAGCCCGGCGACATACCTGCATGCAGGCACCCCGGTTGGCCGAAGCATTCTGCTCGTTTAAGCTCAGGTAGCATTTTCCAGAAACCGCCATGCACAAAGCTCCATGACAGAACATTTCAATACGGACCAGGTTGCCCATCGGTCCCTTGATCTGCTGTTCCTGGATGGCATCGTATATCTTGCGCACCTGCTTGAGGTTCAACTCGCGCGCCAGCACCACCACATCGGCAAAACGGGAATAGAACTTCAGCGCCTCCGCATTGCTGATGTTCAGCTGGGTAGAAAGATGTACCTCCTGTCCTACCTCGTTACAGTAAGCCATCACAGCCACATCGGCCGCAATGACGGCACTAATACCGGCTTCCTTGGCTGCATCCACAATCTTACGCATCAGTGCAATGTCCTCGTCGTAGATGATGGTATTGATGGTCAGGTAACTCTTCACCCCATGTTCCTCGCACACCTTGGCGATTTCACGCAAATCTTCTATGGTAAAAGTGCTCGCCGAACGCGCACGCATGTTCAAACTCTCAATGCCGAAATAGATGGAATCGGCTCCGGCATGAAGGGCAGCTGCCAACGACTCGCGCGAGCCTACAGGTGCCATGATTTCAAAATCTTTGATTGTATAACTCATTTCCACTATTATGATATTACCGCGCAAAGGTAGCGTTTTTTCGGGATATAATAAAATTTCACTACCTTTGCGCGACAATATCAAGCCAATGAAAATTAGGAACATAGATTTAGGAGAAAAGCCAGTGTTGCTGGCCCCGATGGAAGATGTCACCGACCCTGCTTTCCGCCTCATGTGCAAGCAGTTCGGTGCCGACATGGTGTACACGGAGTTCGTATCGAGCGATGCGTTGATCCGTTCGGTAGGAAAAACGATGCTGAAACTGAACATCAGCGAGAAGGAACGCCCGGTGGCCATCCAGATTTACGGAAAAGATACCGATACGATGGTGGAAGCGGCCCGCATCGTGGAACAGGCACAACCCGACATTCTGGACTTGAACTTCGGATGTCCGGTGAAACGGGTAGCCGGCAAGGGAGCCGGTTCGGGACTGTTGCAGAACGTACCCAAGATGCTGGAGATTACCCGTGCCGTGGTCGATGCCGTCAAGATTCCAGTCACCGTCAAAACCCGTTTGGGCTGGGATGCGGAGCACAAGATTATCGTGGAACTGGCGGAACAGTTGCAGGATTGCGGCATCGAGGCGCTGACCATTCATGGACGTACCCGCGCCCAAATGTATACGGGAGAAGCCGACTGGACACTCATCGGTGAAGTCAAGAAGAATCCGAGAATGCGCATCCCTATCATTGGCAACGGCGACATCACCACGCCTCAACGTGCCAAAGAATGTTTCGACCGCTACGGAGTGGATGCCATCATGATTGGACGGGCCAGTTTCGGACGTCCCTGGATTTTCAAGGAAGTAAAGCATTATTTGGAGACCGGAAAAGAACTTCCGCCCCTTTCGTTCAAATGGCGGATGGATGTCTTGCGTCAGGAAGTACTCGACAGTGTGAACCTGCTGGATGAACGCAGAGGCATCCTGCACGTGCGCCGTCACCTGGCCGCTTCTCCCCTGTTCAAAGGAATTCCTAATTTCAAGGATACCCGCATCGCCATGCTGCGTGCAGAAACACTCCAAGAACTGAACGCCATTCTGGATCACATTGAAAATACATTCGGTAAGGAAGAATAAACTCCTTACCGATTCCTTAATACATAATACGCTTGAAAACGGGCGAAATGAACCAGCGCTTATACATCAGCGTCGCTAACTGATACACGAAGAACGCGGTAATCAATCCCACGAGGGAATCAATCAGATAATGCGCCTGAATGTAGACCGTGGCACAGCACAGCAACGCATAGAACGGGAACAGGATATAAGCCAGCTTCCGGTTCACGCGCCAGGCCATAATCATCACAATGGTAGAGATGCCCACATGCGAGCTGGGAAAAGCGGCGGTAGGGCGTTCACCCACTTCCTGGGAGGCTTCTACCAGATTATAGAAGAATCCGTGTTCATATCCGGGCCCCGGAAGCAAGAAAGTATTGTCATTAAAATAATCTCCTAT
Source organism: uncultured Bacteroides sp. (assembly GCA_900552075.1). GTDB lineage: Bacteria > Bacteroidota > Bacteroidia > Bacteroidales > Bacteroidaceae > Phocaeicola. Next base: position 139,641 of record URYL01000004.1, read on the forward strand.
TGCAGGAAAATCACAAGCGTTTACTTTATCCATTCCAATGGCTGGGAAATAGAATTGCGGTCCGGCCACCGGCACCAGAATATAGAACAGGTAGTAAATGAAGAAAGAGGTGACCAACACAAAACAGATTTTCTCAAACCACTCAAACCGGGTCAGAAAGTAATACACCACCACAATCAGCATCATGGGATAATAAAAGAAGTAACCCATATTGAACGGCTCACTGAACCATACCGAGGGGCACAGCTTACTGAATTCCACGGAGGGCTGGCAATGGAAAATAGCCTGCTCGGCAGAAGCAAACAGATAGTCCAGGTTCGGGAACAGACGATTGAATTCAAACGTATCCGGATACCAGTAAGCCAGCAGCGACATCTGCACCACCATGCGGACGAAGGCCGTCAGCCGACAGGGAAACGCCTGATACAAATGAATCAGTACGAACGTCAGCACCACAATGCCCAGACGTTCCAGCAACATGGTCCCGGGATGGTCCATCCGGGGATACAACAGTAAAATCAAAATAGTGGTCAGAGCATTATAAATCAGGCTGATGCTTTCTACCGCAAACAGTCCCTTCCCACTTTCTACTCTTTCAAATAACTTCAATTCTATAGCCATCCTTCTTTCTTATACCAGGCAATTATTTCTTTTACACCTCTTTCCAACTGATATTCAGGCACATAGCCCAACTCTTTTTCCAGCGGAGAAATGTCACATCTCCAGTTCCGCTGTTTCATGATACGATACTTGTCACAGTTTAATGTACTGGCTTTCCGAGTCAGCCGTCCGATATTCTCCGCCACGAAAGAAATGGCTTTCAGCAGAAACAACGGACATACAAAACGGACCATCCATGGATTGCCCAACTCCTTCCGAATCAAATCGGAAAACGTACGGCTGTTGTATACGCGGCCGTCACTCACGAAATAAGCCCGGCCTGTGACCTGTTTTTCAATGGCCAAATAAATGGCCTGTACCAAATCTTTTACAAAGACGAACGTGATGTCCTGACGCTTGAAGCCTGCCGCAAAATCCACATGCTGCTGAATGGATTTGGCCATCAGGAAATAATCGTGTTCCCGAGGGCCGTACACACCTGTCGGACGAAATATCACATACGGAAAGCCTGACAAGGATTTCAGGTATTCCTCCGTATGAAGCTTGCTCAATCCATACGCCGTATTCGGACGAGGCGTATCGTCCTCACAAATGGAAGTGTAATCTTTTTCACGTATCGGTCCAAATATACTTAACGAACTTATGTAAATAAAGTTCACGGGAAGCATGTCCAATCGCTTCAAAGTCTCAATAAAATGCCGCGTGGCCCAGTAATTCCCAATTTCAAAATCGGCCTTATCCAGGCATTTCGTCACGCCGGCACAATGAATGATGTAATCCCACTTCCCGTATAAGCGTTTCTGCTCCTCCAGCTGACCGGCCAACCGGTCGGAATCGGTAAAATCCAAAACGGCAAAATGAATACGCGCATCCTGCAAATATTTCCGGCTACTGGTTTTTCGCACACCGGCCCACACCTGATAACCTCGTTCCAAGGCTCCTTCCACCAGGAAACTGCCAATAAACCCACTGGCACCTGTCACTAAAACTTTCTTCTCCATACTTTTACTTTTCGGGTTCTGCATGGATACTGATATACGTATTCGCCCCAAAGGCCTCCCGCAATTTTCGTTCAATGGCCGTCACCTTTTCATGTGCCTCGTGCAAAGAAATATTTCCATCCATACGCACATGCATGTCCATTGCATAATGGCTTCCTATACGACGGGTACGCAGATGATGCGGTTGTGACACGCCGTCTACCGACAAGACAATCTTGGTAATCTCCTGTTCAATTTCATCCGGAAGCGAGCGTTCCAACAGCTCATCCACACACGATTTGAGCTGCTTGACAGCCACCTGTACAATAAAGACACTGACAATTACCGCAGCCAACGGGTCGAGCACACGCCAGTTATCTCCCAATAGAATGGCTCCTCCGATGCCAATGGCCGTACCAATGGATGAAAATGCATCACTCCGGTGATGCCACGCATTGGCAATAACCGCCGGACTGTTATAACGTTTCCCGACAATACGGGTATAATGAAACAAGATTTCCTTGGATACAATGGATACAATAGCCGCCGCCAGAGCAATCCAACCGGGAGACCGCAGTGTCTCTCCTCTAAAGAAGAGTACAATCGACTCCACACCACTCCAACAAATGCCTACTCCCACAGCCAGCAAGGCCGCGCCAATCAGCAAAGTAGCCAGCGTTTCATATTTACCATGCCCATAGTCATGGTCCTTGTCTTCCGGCTTGCTGGAAATACGTACAAAGACGATTACGATTAAATCCGTAATCAAATCCGACAAAGAATGGACCGCATCGGCAATCATGGCCGCACTCTTGCCCCAAAAACCAGCCGCAAACTTACAAGCTACCAGTAAAATATTCACCAAGCTTCCCACCAGGGTCACTTTATATATCTCATGTTCGCGGACGGATGATTCAACTTCATTCATATCAGACTTTGTAATAAGAATGCGGCAAAGATAATAGTTTTTCAGCATCTTAACAGAAAAATCCATGTTTATTCCATGGAATTTGCTTTCTTTGTATAATTGAACATGCCGGTTACTAAGAGAGGAACCGGTTACTAAATTATAAACAACATGGCTAAAAAGAAAAAAGAAAAAAAAGGCGGAAAACACCTAAAGAAAAAAGAGCTCGTAGAAATGCTGCTCAATTATTTCCGCACAAAGCCGAATGAAGCATTCAGCCTCAAGCAGTTGTTTCAAGCTCTAAAACTCACGACCCATCCGGGAAAAATGCTCTGTATCGATGTCGTAGAGGAGATGGTAGAAGACAATTTCCTGATTGAAGTCGAAAAAGGGCGCTATAAAATCAATGACAAAGGACAAATCCTGACCGGTACTTTCCAGCGAAAAAGCAACGGAAAAAACTCCTTTATCCCTGATGACGGTGGAGAACCGATTTTCATTGCAGAACGCAACTCTGCACATGCTATGAATAACGACAAGGTCAAAATCTCCTTGTGCGCCAAATGTAAGAAACGTCAGGTTGAAGGGCAAGTCATCGAGATTCTGGAACATGCCAACGAAACGTTTGTCGGTGTATTGAAAGTATCGAAGAACTATGCCTTCCTGCTGACGGAAGCCAACACGCTGGCCAACGACATCTTTATCCCTAAAGACAAGCTAAAAGGTGGAAAGGATGGCGACAAGGCTGTGGTCCGTATTACGGAATGGCCGGAAGAAGCAAAGAACCCGTTCGGAGAGGTCATCGACATTTTAGGAAAGGCTGGCGACAATACCACTGAGATGCATGCCATCCTGGCCGAATACGGATTGCCTTACACCTATCCGCAGGCTGTGGAAGCGGCTGCTGAAAAACTGTCGGCTGAAATCACACCGGAAGACTATGCCGAACGTGAAGACTTCCGCGACGTGGTGACCTTCACCATCGACCCGAAAGACGCCAAGGACTTCGACGATGCCCTGTCTATCCGCAACCTGAAACCGGGATTGTGGGAGGTAGGCGTACACATCGCCGACGTTTCACATTACGTGAAAGAAGGAAGCATCATCGACAAGGAGGCAGTGAAACGCGCCACTTCCGTCTATTTGGTCGACCGCACCATCCCGATGCTGCCGGAACGGTTGTGCAACTTCATCTGCTCTCTGCGACCGGACGAGGAAAAGCTGGCTTACTCTGTCATCTTCGACATGAACGACAAGGCCGAAGTGAAGAACTTCCGTATCCGCCACACCGTCATCAAATCCAACCGCCGCTTCACATACGAAGAGGCACAACAGATTATTGAAACAGGAGAGGGTGACTACAAAGAAGAAATTCTGGAACTGAACCGTCTGGCACAAATCCTGCGGGAAAAACGAATGAGTGCTGGTTCCATCAACTTCGACCGTTGTGAGGTGAAATTTGAGATTGACGAGAACGGCAAACCACTCAGCGTGTATTTCAAGGTTTCCAAGGAGGCCAACAAGCTGATCGAGGAATTCATGCTGCTGGCCAACCGCACCGTAGCCGAATATGTCGGGAAGGTACCTAAGAACAAGAAGCCGAAGGTATTCCCTTATCGTATCCACGACCTTCCGGACCCCGACAAGCTGGACAACCTGAACCAGTTCATCGCCCGCTTCGGTTACAAAATCCGTACGGGAGGCAGCAAGGTGGAAGTTTCCAAGTCACTCAACCACTTGCTCAATGAAATCAACGGCAAGAAGGAACAGAACCTGATAGAAACGGTCTCCTTACGTGCCATGCAAAAGGCCCGTTACTCCATCTACAACATCGGACACTACGGACTGGGATTTGATTATTACACCCATTTCACCTCTCCTATCCGCCGTTATCCGGACCTGATGGTACACCGTCTGCTCACCCGCTACCTGGCAGGAGGACGAAGTGCACAGGCCGATAAGTACGAAACCCTCTGCGAACACAGTTCGGCCATGGAACAGACAGCCGCCAGTGCGGAACGTGCTTCCGTGAAATACAAACAAGTGGAATTCATGGGCGACCGCATCGGACAGGTTTACGATGGAGTCATTTCCGGAGTCACGGAATGGGGCCTTTATGTGGAAATCAATGAAAACAAATGCGAGGGCATGATTGCCATGCGTGATTTGGGCAACGACTTCTACGAGTTTGACGAAAAGAACTACTGCCTCATCGGACGTCGTCATCACCAGAAGTTCAGCCTCGGCGACCCGATTAAGATTAAAGTGGCCCGTGCCAACCTGGCCAAGAAACAATTGGATTTTGTATTGGCTGAAGAATAACGGATATCCACATCCGTTTACCCTATAAAAATCTCCCCGTTCTTCTTAAAGACCTTAGTCATGTCTGAGAAAAACGGGGATTCTTATTATTTCACCCTTCGGTTCAACTGGTTATTTGCTTTTTCCGGACGGGATTTCCCTACCCGTTTTCCACTCGCCTTTTTCTTATTGTTTTGCTTCGCTTTAAAAGCAAAAGGATTTTTCTTGTTCACTACCATACTACACTGATTTTTCCACAAAAATAGGATTTTATTGGATTCATCACAAAATATCGCTACTTTTGCCCATTATCAAAATGAAATGTACATGAGCCCAACTGATTACACACATATACTGACTAAGGCCGTTGACGAACTTTCCGATAACCAATCCTACCGGGGACTGTTCCATCAGCACCGGGAAGGGGAACCGCTCCCTTCAGGAAAATCGCTGGAGCGGATTGTGGAACTGGCACGCGCCATCCTGTTTCCCGGCTATTTCGGAAACTCAACCATCAACAGCCAGACCATCAACTACCACATCGGGGTCAACATCGAAGAGCTGTTTTCCTTACTGATTGAACAAATACAAGCCGGATTGTGCTTCGGCGTGGAAAACGAAGGACAATGTGACTGTCAGTCTCCCTGCCGGGCCACAGCAACCCAACTGGCAGCGGAATTCATCAGCCGTCTACCGGAAATCCGACGCATCCTGGCCACGGACGTAGAGGCTGCCTACTACGGTGACCCTGCCGCCACGTGCTTCGGGGAAATCATCTGCTGCTATCCGGTCATCCGTGCCGTGACCAACTACCGGATTGCCCACGAACTTTACCGGCTTAACGTACCGCTTATCCCACGCATCATTACCGAGATGGCCCATTCCGAAACAGGTATCGATATCCATCCGGGCGCCCAAATCGGACACCACTTCACCATTGACCACGGCACGGGTGTGGTCATCGGGGCTACCTGTATTATCGGTAACCACGTAAAGCTGTATCAGGGAGTAACCTTGGGAGCCAAAAGCTTCCCCTGCGACGAGCAAGGGAATCCTATCAAAGGCATTCCCCGCCACCCGATACTGGAAGACAATGTGATAGTCTATTCCAATGCCACTATTTTAGGACGCATCACCATCGGTGAAGGTGCTACTATCGGCGGTAACATCTGGGTGACGGAAAGCGTACCTGCCGGTGCCCGTATCGTACAACGGAAGAGCAAGGAAAATTAAGGAAAAAATGCCTGCTCAAAAACGCACTTACGTTTACTCCAAAACACAAGAACGTTTGAAACAAAACGCAAGTACATTTCATCTAAAACGCCCTTGCGTTTCAATCCAAACGTAAAGGCGTTTTTTACTTGGAAGGAATCTTCAAAAAAATAACGTCCGCAGTCCCGGAAAACTCACCGGAAATAGCGGACGTTTTTGTATATAAAATAATAGTGATACTTAGAAAGCCTTGTGATAAAGCGCTTCAATTTCTTCTACCGAAGTCGGACGCGGATTGCCCCCGGTACAGACATCATTGAACGCATCGATGGCCAGCTGGTGCAAATCACCCTCTTTCACTCCAATCTCATGCAACTTCTGTGGAATACCAATACTCAAAGAAAGCCGACGGACCGCCTCTACAGCAGCTTTTACTCCTTCCGCCTCACTCATGCCAGTGGTATCCACTCCCATGGCTTTAGCAATGCCCAAGTACTTAGGTGCAGCCGGAGATTCCGCATTGTATTCCATGACATAAGGCAACAGCAACGCATTGGCTACTCCATGCGGAGTGTCATAATGTGCCCCCAAGGGATGTGCCATAGAATGAACAATTCCCAGTCCGACATTGCTGAACCCCATTCCGGCAATGTACTGTGCTTGTGACATGGCCTCACGGGCCACCGAATCATTACCGTTATCCACCGCAGCCTTCAAATGCTTCGCAATCATCTCAATGGCCTTCAGCTCGAACATGTCCGACATCACCCAAGCTCCCGGAGTAATGTAGCTTTCAATGGCATGGGTCAAGGCATCCATCCCCGTCGCAGCGGTCAGTCCCTTTGGCATGGAATACATCAGCTCAGGGTCAACGATAGCTACCGACGGAATATCGTTCGGGTCTACACACACCATTTTCTTGGTAACCGCCTCATCGATAATCACGTAGTTAATCGTTACCTCGGCAGCCGTTCCGGCTGTAGTAGGAAGAGCGAAAGTCGGGACTGCCTTATGACGTGTATCGGCTACCCCTTCCAATGAACGTACATCAGCAAATTCCGGATTATTTACTACGATACCAATACCTTTGGCAGTATCAATGGAAGAGCCGCCACCCAGTGCCACGATAAAATCAGCTCCAGAAGCCTTAAAGGCAGTCACCCCATGCTGCACATTGGCAATGGTCGGATTGGCCTTCACATCACTGTATATTTCGTAAGGAATACCTGCCTTTTCGAACACTTCAATCACCTTATCGGCTACATGAAAACGAATCAGGTCTTTGTCTGTCACAAAAAAAGCTTTCTTAAAACCTCTGCGAGCAGCTTCCGTGGCAATTGCTTCACGACATCCGGCTCCAAAATAAGAGGTTTCGTTCAAAATCATTCTGTACATAGATTTACGGTTTAAAGGGTTAGACTGAAATTTATCCGGAAGCATGGAACCTCAATTAAATTCCAAACTTATACCAGAAATACAAATGTTTAAATCGGCCATAAAGCTACAAAAATTCCCTTGGTAAAGGCAAAGGCTTTCACAGTTTTTTCTTTTCTTTTTCATCTGATACGCCCAATACCCATCTTCTTGATAAAATTCATGGCATAACCTGAACCACCCACTGATAAGTACCCGACAACACTTCCACCCGAAGCATGCCCTCCTGCCACATCACTTCCTTCACCCCATTTCTTCCTGCCTGTAGCACACAGCCGTTCTCAGTCACACTATCCACTGAAGCAACCGGTAAATAAAGTGTGGCACTCGTATTGGCCGGGACAGTGAATGAATACCTCACCTCCCCGTCTTTCACTTCCCACGCACTTTCTATCCGTCCGTACAAAGAATCATAATGCCCACGGGCAAACGTCATCTGTCCGGTCGGGTCCACCCGCGGAGACAACACAAAATGCTTGAATCCCGGATGATTCTCATCCCGCATAATCCCCAGTGAATAGGCATACATCCAGGCCCCTACCGCCCCGAATGAATAATGATTGAACGAGTTCATCCGGTTGTTTTCCCCAAACCCATCCACATGAGTATAAGAGTTCAACCGCTCCCAAATGGTCGTAGCTCCCTGTTCCACGGAATACAACCACGAAGGATAGATGGTCTGTTGCAACAACTTGTAGGCCACGTCGTCGTAGCCATTGTCCGAAAGCGCCTTGCTAATCCAGGCCGTCCCGATGAATCCCGTCATCAGAGAATACGCCGGATAAGTCTTTCCGTCGTCACCCACATTTTCTCGCTGAACCGTTTGGGCAAGATGAGCCGCAAACTCTTTCCGAAGCTCCGGCGGAACCAGACCGAACGCCAGCGGAAGCACGTACGAAGTCTGTATATCTACCGGTTTCCCTTTTTCAGGCCCATCAGCCCCGGAGGAAATCGTCCGGGCCGTCGCCTTATCTACATACGTACACAGGAAGAAATCCTTCCGCTTCTGATACAGATCCGCATACCTCCGTGCCTCACTTTCCTTGCCCAATAGCTTGGACACTTTCACCATGATGTCCAAGTCGTACAAGAAATAAGCCTCCCACATCAGTGTCTTGTCGTTCTTGTTGTCCTCCGGCCCCAGCCAGTCGCCCAGATTCCCCCACACCTTCTCCTGCTCCAAGATACCTGTTTCCGGGTTGATGGTCTTTGCCAGTATATAATCGATGTAACGGCCCATCGCCGCATAGTGTTCCGCCAGCAAGGTCTTGTCGCCGTACTGCTGGTACACTTCCCAAGGCACCGTGATGCCCGCGCTGCCCCACAACAGACCCCCAAAGCCTACCCCCAGCGGAGCCACATCGGGGAAACGTCCGTCTTCCCGCTGCACATCACGCATGGCCTGCAAATAACGGCGAAGGAATTGCGGCACATCTGCCAGATAAGTTGCCGTCCGGGAGAAGACCGAGATATCTCCCGCCCAACCCAAACGTTCGTTCCGCTGCGGACAGTCGGTCGGGATGGAGAAAAAGTTGGCATAAGTCGACCACACGATGTTGTGCCACAGCTGATTCACTTTCTCATTCGAGGTTTCATACTGAGAAGCAAGCCCGTCAATCGAGCTCAGTACCGTACCCTTCACACTCTCCAACGGCAAAGCCTTGTCAATGCCCGTAATCTCGACATACCGATAGCCGTGATAGGTGAACCTCGGCGCAATTGTTTCTTTCCCTCCCTTGGTGATGTATTTATCCTGCGTCATCGCCGCACGGATATTCTCCAGCATAATCATTCCCTCGTTACCGGCATAACGCGGCAAGTCCGGATATTTCACTTCGGCATAACGCAGGTTGATTTCCCGACCCGCTTCCATTCCGTGGAGCGTGATTTCAGGTACCCCTACCATGTTCTGCCCCATGTCGTACACGAAGATACCCGGCCGTACCTCTTCCACCGACCGAGCCGTCAGTTGCTGAATGGCCCGTACCGTCTGGCCATACTGGGCCTTCAGGTGAAAAGCCGAATAATCGTTCACTTTCGGCACGTTTCCTCCTCCCACCTGACTGACATGGTTTTCCAGCGTCACTTCCACCGCCGGTTTCCACGCCGAGTCGTCATAACCCGGGCGAGACCATCCAGCGATTGCCTGTTCCTTCCGGGCATCATAGACTTCTCCCTGAAAGAAACTGCCATACACCACCGGTCCCTGGTTGAAATACTTCCATGTGTCCGGCGAAGTGACCACCGCCTGCTGCCGTCCATCCTCGTACGTCACCACCAGCTGGGCCAGCAACGACTGACGGTCGCCGAAGAAGTTCCAGTTTTCTCCGGCATAAGTGGCACCTCCGCTCCACCATCCTTCGGCCAGCACCGTACCCAGTGCATTCTTTCCAGTCTGCACCAGCTGCGTCACATCGTACACCTGATACAGGTGTGTTTTGTTATACTGTGTCACGCCCGGATTGAAATAATCCTTTCCTACCCGCTGCCCATTGAAATACATCTCATAAATACCACGGGAGGTGACATACAGCCGTGCGTTCTTGATTTTATTGGAGGAAGTCGCAAATTCCGTACGTAACATCGGCATGGAATTGCGGCTCGGGTCTTGCACATACCATTTTCTCCCTCCTTTCAATCGGGACGCATCCAGCTTCACGGAAGTCAGTCGGTTTTCCGGACTCCTGAAATTACGGATATCCGTCTTCACCCTCGAAAAGGCCTTCGCATCCTCCAAGGCAAAACCTACCTCACCCACTACAGGAAAGGCAATGAAATCACCTCCTTGTCCCAAAGGATTCACATTCACTTCCCCCAGCTGGGTTTCTCCTTTTTTCAAGGTCGTGAAACCCAAGTTGGAATACAGAGAAAAAGTATGCGCCTGATACTGGTTCCCAGCATTCAACACGTCATTCGGTATCAAAAAAGATTTCAACGGAACGGAGGGTTTGTCATCAGGCTGATAACCTGCACGATAAAGATGTATCCATGCGTTTCCGCCTCCTTTCAGCGGCGTCAAGTCGAACTCTACCTTTATATAAGAAGCATCCTTCCCGTTGGAAAGATGATACAGGTTCTTGTTTGCATCCATCAATCGCTCGTCATTCGCCCCATACACAAAAGCAATCTTCCGAGACTCGGCCTGCTCCTTCATCTGGAAAGAGAAATCCAAGCGGAACACAGGCAGATAGGGAGAATAAAGCACCTGGTCCTCATCGTCTCCCCCAATCCAGCGGGCTCCGTGCCAGCCATCCGCCTCGTGGTCCGTCAGCAGGCTGGTTTCAAACCAGGACGTTCCTTCCTGCACCTTCCCCTGATTGTTCCACACCTTCACCTGCCACGTATAACGGGTAGTCGGCTGCAAGGCTTCTCCCTGGTACACCACCTGCTGGGACGCATCTCCTGCCACCTTTCCGGAATCCCATACCCGCTTTCCAGCCTCATCCTGCACAATCAGCTGATAGGCCGTCTGATAGATTCCTCTTTCCTGCGGAGCAGCCGTCAGCTGCCAGCCAAACCTCGGAGCGGGGGTGTCTATGCCAAGAGGAGTCTCGACCAGTTCTACGGTCATCCCTGCCAAAGAGAGCGATTCTTTCTTATAGGTATTGCCCGATAGTATGATTCCCAACAAAATTGCGATAAGTAAATGCTTCCCCACCATAGCCTGTTTCATGATCTTGCTTCCAAATTTTCAATGCCTTTCTGTATTATTTCATTTCAAACGTATTCATGGAATGAGGAGCCAACACCACTTCCAAATAACGCTTGCCCAACTTTACGGTCAGCTTTTGTGACTCTTCCTTGAAATTTCCGGCTATCACCACATATTTCTGTGCCGGAGTCTTTACCACCAGCACCGGTTTCTTGTCGTCTCCTTCCGGCTTATAGGCCAGCACTTCCGAACCGAAGGTAATGTAATGGGCATAATGCTTTACCGCAAAGTATTCAGGTGTATACGTAAACGTACGTGTCTTTGAATCAACCCGAATCAAGGCATTCTGTTTCCATCCCCAGGTGCTTGTTCCATCATCCGACAAAATAAAATTCCAAAGGTTATACTCGTTGCATCCGTTCCCCAGATAATGGTTAATCAACTCAAAGGTATGTTCACCCGACTTCCAGTCAAAGCTTCCCCAGCCACATTCACTCTCGGAACAAATGTAACTCCAGTCGGGATGCTGCTGCCGGATGGCTGACAGAATCTCGCGTCCTTCCCATTGAAAACCCATTCCAGAAATACAAGCCTGCAGCTGTTTGTCCGAAAGAATCTTTTCCACGTGATCCTGTCGGTTCGTATTCAATGTGCCTAAATACAACTTCACCTCGGGATGTGCCTTTTTCAGTGCCGGAGCCAGATAATCCCGATTAAAGAGGATAGTCCCTTCTGCCGTCCATGCACATCCAGGATAGGGGGTATAGCTGTACGCCTCATTCTGATACATCACCATATCAATAGGAATGCCTTCTGCCTTGTAGGCATCGATGAACTTACAGAAGTAATTGGCATAAGTCCGCAAATAGCGAGAATCTTGTATCATATAGTCGGTAGTAGCCAGCTGACGGGGGAATTTTCCTTTGCGTTCTCCTACCAGCTTCATCTCGTCCGGATCGGTTGTTCCGCCTACATTTCCATACAGCAGGTAATCCAACTTCGGCGACAGATGGTTGGCCGGACTGCTCAACACCGGATAATCTCCATTTATTTTCAACCAACTGGGAGGAGACCAGGGAGAAATCCAAAAGGTAAGTGCCGGATTGTATTTCTGTGCTGCCCGGATAAAAGGAATAATCGCCTGTTTATCCCGATCGATGTTGAAATAGCGTAATGCAAAATCCCCTTCCACCTCATCGCAGCTGTACCAGGAACGGGCATAGTCGTTGGCACCCAATGAAATCCGTCCCCGCCCGATACGCAAATCACCATCCGAAGCAAATACCTTCTTCAAGATTTCATCCTGCTCTTTGCGGGTCAGCACACCCAGCGCATCCCAACAAAGTTCATTGAAAGTGACTCCCCAGGTCTTAAACGTGGCAATTTTAGTATTTCCCTCCACAGACACATCTGGAAGGGTATTTATTTCGCTTTTCAAACGGACAGTGGATTGTTGCCAGGTATCATTCTCACTGCTATGTATCCAGCGATAAGTTTGTGCAGAAAGTTGTACGGTCCCTAAGGTTACCAGACAGCTTACACAATACATCCTTAATCGAGTTTTCATGGTAAGTACAGATTTTAGTTGAATCTAAAGACGACGTAAAAGTATTAATTTTAAAGCTAACACGGCATTAAAAGGCAAATTTATCAGTATTTTTTATATTTCCCTATACGGAAACATACGTTTTCCTACCGTGAAACGTACGTTTCCGCACTGAGAAACGTATGTTTTCCGTAAAGGAAACGTAAAAGAAACCACTGCATTTCTCCATCCATATCCTTAGGTTTTCCAAAATTCAGACCTTACCATACGCCTATGCTCCTTAAAGCCTGCAAAGTCCTCTTTTCTCCTTTTCCAGGCCTTTAAGCCTCATTTTCCCCGTAAAAAAGGGAAAAATTATCGTTTTTCGATAAAATATTTCTGTTTTTCTTTTGTAGTTCAAAAATAACACCTACATTTGCATATCGAAAAACGATAAATATTTATCGAAAACAAACGACACACACTATTATTTACACACAAACACGTACAATTATGAAAAAGACATTCACAAAAAAGACACTGGCAGCAGGAATCGCCGCTGCACTGATGACATTGACAGCCACACACGCAAACGCAAAAGAAACCTTCATTTACGGACAGAACCACCAAAGCTTGACGGTATCTACTCTGAATGAAGACGGCAAAACACTCACTCCCAAGTGGAAGTACGAATACCGATACGACACACTGGGAACCCTGACCGAAAAAAAGGCTTACCGCTGGGATGCGGACCGAAAAACCTGGAATCCGGCTTATCTGCTGACCTGGGGCGCTGAAGGTCCGGCTCTTCAGAAACTTTCAACCAACAAGTAAACAAACTTTTTAAAACGTACACGATTATGGGACGCACCATCAAATTATTACTGTATTTCTTTGCCTATCAACTGGCTTTCATGGGAGTAGCCATCTGTGGATACATGTGGTATCACCACACCTTCGAATTGCCGAAGACACCCGACAGTCTGTATACAAACCTGATTATGCTGGCACAGGTACTCTCTACCGCCGCAGTAGGCATCCATCTGCTGGCAGGTAAATATGTGGGACTGGACCGGAAGACTTGGGGATATCACTGCTCCCCCAAACTGTTAGTTACATCGGTGATATTCATTTTAGCAATGGGCTTTTGGACCAATTACTTCAATGAACTGGCCGACCTTCCCAACAATATGGAAGCTACCTTTGACATGATGATGCACCATCCCTTAGGTATCGTGGCCATCGTCATCATGGCTCCCCTCGTAGAGGAACTGCTGTTCCGTGGTGCCATTCAGGGACATCTGCTCCGCAAATGGAAACATCCGGCAGGGGCCATCGTACTTTCTTCATTGATTTTCGGACTGGTACACGGCAACTGGGTACAGGCACCTTTCGCCTTTGTTACCGGACTGGCGCTGGGATGGATGTACTACCGCACGGGGAGTCTGTTACCCGGCATCCTGATGCACTTTGTCAATAACAGTGCGGCTGTGATTGCTTTCTTATCGGCAGACGACCCGAATGCAACCATGGTTTCTACTTATGGAGCCACCGGAGCGGCGCTCATGGCAGCCGGAGGATTTGTCCTCACCGTCCTCTGCGTACTGTTCATCCAAAAGAAGCTGGTTCCGCAACCGGCTTCATGGCATCAGCCTGCCCAAGAAGAAACGATTGAAATAGAAGACCAGACATTATCCGCACAAACACATTCACACGATGAAAACATTTAAAATCATTGCATTAATCGCCCTCCTTGGCATCTTGTTCGAATCGATAGGAGGGTTCATCGACGGCTGGAACGAACCCGACCAACTGGCTCCCATTCGCATAGAACGTACCCATCCCGCTTTCGACAAAGTGACTGCGGTGACCTTTGATGTACTGCCACAGTCAGCCCAACAAGTAACCAACCTGCAAACCGATACTCGTGTACCGGCCGGATTCATACAATGCCATGCATATATCACTCCCAGTGGTCTTACGACTTTCGCTTATGTGTTGCTGGCAATTACGGGATTGTTTACCCTATATGGATTCTACAGCCTCATCCGCCTGTTTATCTCCGTCATCCGTAAAGAGATATTCACACCCACCAATATCCGGCGCATCCGATGGGGAGTCTATCCTCCCACCGCCTACACTTTGGCCAAATATTTCCTGTCGTGGTGTGAATCTCACGATGCCATGACCCAACTCACCGTTCCGGGGTATGTCATTCAGCCTGCTTCTCCCTTTGAATTCAGCTGGATGAGCCTCATACTCCTGATACTTCTCACGGAGGTCTTCGTAGTTGCCGTACGCTTGAAACAAGAAAACGATTTGACGATTTAAAACCATCCTTCGCATTATGAAAAAGAAATTGAATATATTCTGCGCATGCGTGATTGCCGCTTTTCTGCTGTCTGTTTCCGGAAATGTATACATGGTCGCAAAAATATTTATCAACGGGATAGAAATCGGCATGAAAGCCGCTCAAGGAGAAATCATGAACGTTCCCCAATATAAAACGGTGCACGTTCTGCCCACCGACCTGACGGAAACAGCTGGTACGGTCACCAACCTAAAAGACGGTAAGCAACTGGCCATCAAACCTATGACAGCACTGATTGAATATCCTTACACCAATACTAGTCTTGGTATCAGTGTATTACAGGGATTCATCGGTTTCATTGTCCTCGCTGGATTTATCTATGTCGTTGTCTATTTCGGCAAGCTGATGATACACATCAACCGGAACATCGTGTTCGACTGGATCAACGTAAAACACCTGCGCCGTATCGGTTGGAGCATGGTAGGGATGTGTGTACTTGGTTATATCAGCATCTGGATTTCGAACCATCAGTTTGCACAAGCCATTGAACTGGCGGGAAGCGAATTCAACACCCTGATGGCTTTTTCTGACTCCACACTGATTTTAGGTTTTATCGCCCTGCTGGCTGCTGAAATCTTTGCCCTCGGCCTGCGACTGAAAGAAGAAAATGATTTGACTATTTAACCCAACCACTAACTATGCCGATTATCGTAAATCTCGATGTGATGATGGCGAAACGGAAAGTTTCGCTGGGAGAGCTTGCCGAACGGATTGACCTGACACCGGCAAACCTCTCTATCCTGAAAACAGGAAAAGCCAAGGCCATACGCTTCTCTACCCTGGAGGCCATCTGTAAGGAACTGGACTGCCAGCCAGGGGATATATTGGAATATCGGGCGGAAGAATAGAAAGACAACAAATGTATACACAAAAAACAGGCCTGTCTGGAATGAATCATTCCAGACAGGCTCACCTATTTTCTATGATTTACCATTCAAACAATTTGCTTCTGGACAGCAGACAAGCACCTACCACTCCTGCTTTTGCTTGCAGCTTCGACAAGACTACAGCCGAATCCTTACTTACCAGATTCAAAGAGTATTTGCGGATGGCAGTCTTGATGGGTTGCAAGATATAATCTTCCGTCAATGCCAGCGTTCCGCCGATGACCACCAGTTCCGGGTTGAACAAGTTAATCAGTCCTGCAAGATAACGTCCCAGCTTACGACCGATTTCTTCTACCAGTTCAATACACAGGATATCTTCTTTATTGGTGGCCTCCACAATCTCTTCCAGCGTAAGTGAGGACTCACCTGAAAGAATTCTCTTGGAAAGAATGGTAGTCTGTCCGTTCTTTACCCGCTCACAAAGAATCCGATGCAGGGCCGAACCGGAAACCTCGGTTTCCAGACATCCCTTTTTTCCGCAACGGCAGATGATTTCATTGTCAAACACATTGAAATGACCGAATTCTCCCGAGAAACCCGAACGCCCCGTATAGATTTTTCCGTCAATGATAAAGGCTGAACCAAGTCCCCAGCTGAGATTGATGAACACCACATCTTTTTCTCCTTTAACCACTCCTTTCAGAAGCTCGCCATAGGCCATGGCACGGGTATCGTTATCGATGCCTACCGGAATACCAATCTTTTCTGTCAAAATTTCGGCCAGCGGACGTTCCTCGAAATTAAACATGCTGAAGCTATAACCTTCCTCCGGATTCACACGCCCGGATATGTTCACTCCTACCTGAAGAATTCTGTCCCTGATATTTTTATGTTTCTCAACGAAAGTGCAAATATGCTGAATCAGTAAATCCAGACTTCCCACCGTATTGTCGAGCCGGCACTCTATTCCCATCTGAATATCTACCATGTCACCCGTAAAATTCATCAGTCCGATGTTCAGACAAAATGCCTTGATATCCACTCCTACCATATAGGCTGAATCCGGATTCAGACCATACAGATTAGGAGGTCTGCCCTCGCTGGTCTCCTGCTTTCCATAATTGATGATGTATCCTTCATCCACCAGCTCCATCACGAACTTGGTGACAGTAGGGATACTTAAATCTATGTCTTTTGCCAAATCGGGAATAGTAGAAGAATGATTGTGCATCAGATAGGTGATTATCCGTTTTTGAGTAAGCATATTTTTCGTGCCATTTCCCAGCCCTTCGATTAACTTGTGTACCATAATATTATGACCATAATTTAGTTGAACCCACAATAACCAGCTAAAATAACAGGCTATTCTTTTTTCATATTATTACATTTAACGCTAAGGCTCATAAGACAGTCCTACTTATTAAAATGACCTGCCCGACAAACCGATGGCTAAGATAATAAATTTATTGATACAAAACAATAAAAGCAAAATATTAATTATCTATGGCAGAAGCCAAGAAAATTCTTCATTAAATCATGGACAACTTAAATATTATGCTTATTTTAGCAGAAACAATTCCATCCTTCTTTAACCGAATGAAGATACGTATGAAAAAACAATTTCTGATTTGGGGAATCTTGGTATTCCAATATGCAATATCTCTGGCACAATCTGTACCCGACTATCCGATTACACAAGGTGTGTCTGCTCCTTTTGCGGGCTTCATAAAAGACTGGCTGATAATAGGTGGGGGCTGCAATTTCCCCCTCAAGCCTGCTGCCGAAGGAGGAGAGAAAGTGTATTACGATCAGTGCTATGCGTTAAACGTCCAGTCTGAATATCCACAGTGGATACCGCTCCCCTCACTTCCCTGTCCGATAGCCTACGGCTGTACCATAGAAACTCCGGAAGGCTTGATCTGTATCGGGGGAGCCAATGCAGATTCCTGCCTGACCCGCGTATTCCGTATTCAAGCCACCGACTCTCCACAAAAGTTTGCCATCCAGTCACTTCCTTCACTGCCGGAAACCATAGACAACGCCGCGGCTACCCTTCTTAACGGCTGTATCTACCTTACCGGAGGAAACCAGCAGCACAGACAGAACGCTCTGTATAAACTAGACTTGAATGCAAACCGTAACTGGCAGAAACTGTCTGCCTATCCGGGGCCTCAGCGCGTACAGCCGATTCTGGTCCACGACGCGCACAAGCTTTATTTAATAGGTGGATACCAGGCTGCATCGGACACTTCAGAAAGCATACTTTCACACGACATCGTATGCTATCTCCCCGAAACCGACCGCTGGGAGTACGAGTCGGACATACCCTTGGAAGAGAATGGAGAGAAACGCTGTATGGCGGGGGGAAGCGGCACCCAAACCTCCACACATCTCATCCTTACCGGAGGGGTCAACTATAGCATTTTTAAAAAAGCCTTGGATGGAAAAGCCGGGAAAGACTATCTCACTCACGAACCATCCTGGTATCGGTTCAACGATGACCTTCTCTGCTTTGACTTCACACATAAAAAATGGACCCAGCATTCCAACATCCCGGGTATGGCACGGGCCGGAGGTATTCTCCTGCTACATCGTCATTGTTTATACATGGTATGCGGAGAAACAAAACCTGGCATACGTACTCCACAAATTACTGTTTATCCGCTTAAAAAAGAAAGAGACTTTCAAAATAACCCCTAAAAACCTTGTAATATAAAAATTATATCGTTATTTTTGCCGGTATTAAATAAATCAATTTATTAAATATAATATTATGGAAAAAATTATTGGCTTAATTGATGCTCCATTTACCCCGTTTTATGAAAATGGGGAAGTAAACTATGAACCGATTGCTGCGTATGCTGCCATGCTGGCAAAAAACGGCTTGAAAGGTGTGTTCATCAACGGTTCATCCGGTGAAGGCTACATGCTGACGGAAGAAGAACGTATGAAACTGGCTGAACGCTGGATTGAAGTGGCTCCCGAAGGTTTCAAGGTGATTGTACACGTGGGAAGCTGCTGCGTAAAGGCCAGCAAGATGCTGGCCGAACATGCACAGAAAATCGGTGCATGGGGTATCGGTGCCATGGCTCCTCCTTTCCCGAAAATCGGTCGTATCGAAGAACTGGTGAAATACTGCGAAGAAATCGCAGCCGGAGCGCCGAATCTTCCATTCTATTATTACCACATTCCGGCATTCAACGGCGCCTACCTGCCGATGGTGGAATTGCTGAAAGCGGTAGACGGACGCATTCCGAACTTTGCCGGCATTAAATATACATACGAAAGTATCTATGAATACAACCAGTGCCGCCTGTACAAGAACGGCAAGTTCGACATGTTGCACGGGCAGGATGAAACCATCCTTCCTTCACTGGCCATGGGTGGTGCACAAGGCGGTATCGGTGGAACAACCAACTACAACGGCATCAACCTGGTAGGTATTCTCGATGCATGGAAAGCCGGTGACATTGAAAAGGCTCGCGAATTGCAGAACTTCTCGCAGGATGTCATCAACGTAATCTGTCACTACCGCGGCAACATCGTAGCCGGAAAGCGGATTATGAAACTGATTGGTCTGGATTTGGGGAAGAACCGTACGCCATTCCAGAACATGACCGACGAAGAAGAAGCCCGCATGAAGGCGGAACTGGAAGCCATCAATTTCTTTGACCGTTGCAACAAATTCTAATCGTCGGCCTTATGATGTGTATAGATACCTACGCAAAATACTGGGCTGAGAACTACAAAGAAGATCTCACCCACAATATCATGCCTTTCTGGCTGAAATATGGTCTTGATAAAGAAAATGGAGGTGTATATACCTGCGTGGCACGCGACGGACAACTGTTCGACACCACTAAGTCGGTATGGTTCCAGGGACGTTTTGCCTTTATCTGCTCTTTTGCCTACAATCATGTGGAAAAGAACCCGAAATGGCTGGAAGCAGCCAAACTGACGCTGGATTTCATTGAAAGCCACTGTTTCGATACGGACGGAAGAATGTATTTCGAAGTCATGGCCGACGGCACCCCGCTCCGGAAAAGAAGATATGTCTTTTCTGAAAGCTTCGCCGCCATCGCCATGGCGGAATATGCATTGGCTACCGACGACCAGGAATATGCGAAGAAAGCACTCGATTTGTTCAAGCGGATGCGTCATTTCCTGCACACACCGGGCATTCTAGAACCGAAATACCTTCCGACTCTCCAAGCACAAGGCCATTCCATCACTATGATCATGGTCAACGTGGCTTCCTGCATCAAGCAAGTGATTTCCGACCCGGAACTGGATGCCCAGATAGAAGAATCCATCTATGCCCTGAAACACTATTTCATGCATCCGGAATTCAAGGCGCTGTTAGAAATGGTTGGCCCTAAAGGAGAATTCATCGACACCATGAACGGACGTACCATTAACCCGGGACATTGCATCGAAACATCCTGGTTCCTGTTCGACGTAGCCCGTAACATGGGCAACAACAAAGAGCTCATCGACATGGCACTGACCATTCTCGACTGGTCATGGGAATGGGGATGGGACAAGCAGTACGGCGGTATCATTAACTTCAAAGACTGCAAGAACCTGCCTCCTCAAGACTACTCACAGGACATGAAATTCTGGTGGCCGCAAACCGAAGCCATCATTGCTAACCTGTATGCCTATAAGCTAACCAAAGATGAAAAGTACCTGAAACGCCACAAACAAATCAGCGAGTGGACGTATGCCCATTTTCCAGATAATGAGTTCGGCGAATGGTATGGATACCTGCACCGCGACGGCACAGTAGCCCAGCCCGCAAAAGGTAACTTGTTTAAAGGTCCTTTCCATATTCCAAGAATGATGGTCAAGGGATACACTTTATGTAAAGAAATACTTGCCGGAGAATAATCCGGCAAGTTTCATCACTAATTTGAATAACCATGATATATGAAAAACTCTAAGATTTATCCTTGGGTTGTAGTAGGACTGCTCTGGGGTGTAGCATTGCTCAACTATATGGACCGACAAATGCTCAGTACCATGAAAGAAGCCATGCAAGTAGATATCGCAGAACTACAATCAGCCACTAATTTTGGCTATCTAATGGCAATTTTTCTCTGGATTTACGCCCTGATGAGTCCAGTTTCAGGTATCATAGCCGACCGTTTGAGCCGTAAATGGCTGATTGTAGGAAGTCTTTTCGTATGGTCTTCCGTCACCTACCTGATGGGAATTGCCGACACCTTCAACCAGATTGTCTGGCTGCGTGCTTTAATGGGAGTGAGTGAAGCACTCTACATCCCTGCCGGACTTTCACTGATAGCAGACTACCACACCGGAAAATCTCGCTCTTTGGCCGTAGGCATCCACATGACTGGTCTGTATACAGGTCAAGCCATCGGAGGATTCGGAGCTACTGTAGCTGCAGCTTTCTCCTGGCACACCACTTTCCACTGGTTCGGTATCATCGGGATAGCATACGCCGTAATTCTGATGTTATTCTTACACGACAAAAAAACAGAATCCATCCCCACAGAAAAACTTCAAGCCAATCCGCATAAAGAGAAGGAAAGTGTATTCACCAGTCTGAAATCCTTACTGACCAACGTGGCTTTCTGGGTAATCTTGCTCTATTTTGCTGCTCCAAGCCTTCCCGGATGGGCTACCAAAAACTGGCTCCCGACCTTATTCGCTGAAAACCTTGATTTACCGATGTCACAAGCAGGGCCTATTTCTACCATTACAATTGCCGTGTCTTCTTTCATTGGTGTCATTATTGGAGGTCCCTTATCTGACAGATGGGTACAGAAAAATCTACGTGGACGTGTATATACGGGAGCAATCGGTCTGGGACTGACTATTCCTTCCTTGCTTTTATTGGGATTCGGACATAACTTGATCGCCGTAGTAGCAGCCGGATTATTGTTTGGTATCGGCTATGGCATCTTCGACACCAACAACATGCCTATCCTTTGCCAGTTTGTGTCACGCAAACAAAGAGCTACTGCCTACGGAGTGATGAACATGATAGGAGTCGCTGCCGGCGCCTTTATTACGCATCTGTTAGGCCGATGGGGCGACAACGGTAATTTAGGAACTGGTTTCGCCATGCTCGCCATCGTAGTGGCCGTTGCACTCTTCGTGCAGTTATACTTCTTGCGCCCCAAAACAGACAATATGGAATAATAAAACTTTGAAAATATGATTGTTTCCAATTTACAAGACAGTGCCCGAATCGAAGCACTCCACCCTCTGTTCAAACAGTTGTTTGACTATGTAAAAAGTCATGACCTGCTGCATACTCCCTGTGGAAGAATAGAATTGGACGGCAGCAACCTGTTCATCAACAATGTGAACCCTACGTGTGTTAAGGCTCCCGAACAGGTACTCGAAGTACACCGCAACTACATTGATGTACACATCCTGCTGGAAGGAAAAGAACGTATCGGCTGGAAAGCTCTTGAAGATGTCAGCCAGCTGAAACAAGCTTATCAGGAAGAAGGAGACTGCGCCCTTTATTCAGACACTCCCACTTGTTTTGTGGACTTGCTTCCGGGACAGTTCCTGATTGTTTATCCGGAAGACCCTCACGCTCCAGTCATCGGAGAAGGAAAAATTAGAAAACTAATAGCCAAAGTAAAAATCTAACTTAACCATATTATGAGAAAATTACTTTCCCTATGTATCGGAATGATTTCTATCGGACTGCAGGCCGCAGACACGGTATTTGTAAAAACCCCACAGGTGCCCATCCTGATAGAACGCCACGACAACGTGCTGGCCTATATGCGTCTTGACGCAAAGGAGACCCAGACACTGGAAAATATTACCCTCACTTTTGACAAGGAGGTGCCGCTTTCACAGATAAAGGCAGTCAAACTCTATTATAGTGGTACGGACGCTTCCCAGGACAGAGGAAAAAAACGGTTTGCCCCGGTAGAATATATCTCCAGCCAAACTCCCGGCCAGACGTTATCGGCAAACCCTTCCTATTCTATCAAGAAATCGGAAGTAGCTCCCAAGAACCATACGCTTACGCTGGAAGGCAAGCAGAACCTGTTTCCCGGATATAATTTCTTCTGGGTCAGCATTGAAATGCAACCTACGGCTTCACTGCAAACCAAAATCAGTGCCGAAATCACGCAAGTGAAAGCAGACGGGAAAGTCCTCCCGACCAAAAATGCAGAAACACAAAAGGTGGTGCAGAGAATGGCAGTCGGCGTACGTCACGCCGGTGACGACGGTTCCGCCGCCTTCCGTATCCCCGGTCTGGTTACAACCAACAAAGGAACTCTTCTAGGGGTATACGATGTACGCTACAACAGCAGTGTGGACCTGCAGGAACACATCGACATCGGCCTCAGCCGTAGTACAGACGGTGGAAAAACTTGGGAGAAAATGCGTCTGCCACTGGCCTTTAAAGAATATGGAGGACTTCCGTCGGCCCAGAACGGCGTAGGCGACCCTTCCATATTGGTAGACACCAAGACAAATACTGTATGGATTGTGGCAGCTTGGACACACGGAATGGGTAACCAACGAGCTTGGTGGAGCTCTCACCAAGGTATGGACTTGAACCACACTGCCCAACTAGTCCTTGCCAAAAGTACTGATGATGGAAAAACCTGGTCTGACCCTATCAACATCACCGAACAAGTAAAACTTCCAGAATGGTACTTCCTGCTTCAGGGACCAGGACGAGGTATCACCATGGAAGACGGTACCTTGGTGTTCCCTATCCAGTTCATCGACAAGACCCGTATCCCCAATGCAGGCATCATGTATAGCAAAGACCATGGAAAGACTTGGACCATCCACCACCATGCACGTACCAATACCACAGAAGCACAGGTAGCCGAAGTCGAACCTGGCACTCTCATGCTGAACATGCGTGACAACCGGGGAGGAAGCCGGGCTGTATATACCACACAGGATTTAGGCAAGACGTGGAAAGAACATGAATCTTCCCGTACAGCCCTGATAGAGCCCGTATGTATGGCCAGTCTGATCAGCGTGAAAGCCAAAGACAATGTGCTGGGAAAAGACCTGCTGATTTTCTCTAATCCGAACTCAACCAATGCCCGGAAAGATATGACCATCAAAATCAGTCTGGACGGCGGAAATACCTGGAGTCCGGAACATCAACTTCTACTGGACGAAGGATACAACTGGGGATATTCCTGCCTGACCATGATTGATAAAGAAACCATTGGTATATTATATGAGAGCAGCGTAGCCCACATGACGTTCCAAAGTATCAAACTGAATGATATTATAAAATAATTTATTATGTAATATACTAATACAAAAAAGGAATATTGCTATCAATATTCCTTTTTTTATTGCTCTATCTATATATTTAGATATAAATAAAACGAAAAAAGCAATTATGGCTTATATATATTGCAAATAAATGCATGTCCATATAAATAAACATGGTTAAAAAATACATTATAGTAAATCAGAGATATTTAATAAAATTATTTCATAAAATAATTGTAATATCAATTTTTTATTTCTATATTTGCCCATGTTATCAATAAGTTAATAATAACCTTTAAAATCTATCCTAAATCTGTCTATGACTATCTAATATAAATTTTAACCTTAACACCCTACATGAGTTATGAACAAAAAAATGAAGTCAGTTAGCATGTTGCTACTTTTAGGCAGCTTGTCTACAGGAATGACCTATGCTGCATCTCCAGAAGACAGAACTGAATTTGACATTACCCAACAAACAGCTACATGTCAAGGAATTGTGAAAGACATTACAGGAGAAGCCATCATCGGCGCTTCCGTTATAGTAAAAGGAACAACTAACGGTAGCATAACAGATATTGATGGAAACTTCTCGTTACCTAACATCCCCAAAGGAAGTATCATTGAAATTTCATTTGTAGGCTATATTTCTCAAAGTATCAAATGGAATGGGGAAAATCTGAACATAATTTTAAAGGAAGATAACCAAACCTTAGATGAAGTAGTAGTAATAGGTTACGGAGGCTCCCAATTAAGATCTAAAATGACAAACTCTGTAGCAAAAGTTGATAATTCCATTTTTGAATCAGGATCTCATACGAATCCTGCACAAGCTCTTTCGGGCGCAGTTGCAGGATTAAGAGTACAACAAAACAGTGGTAATCCAACTTCTGCTCCAACCTTAGTATTACGTGGAGGTACAAATCTTGACGGTAGTGGATCTCCATTAATCATTGTAGACGGAGCCATAAGAGAATCACTCAATGACATAAATTCTGCAGACATAGAATCTATGGAAGTCATGAAAGATGCCGGCGCAACAGCTATATATGGAGCTAGAGCAGCTAATGGAGTTATATTGATTACGACCAAAAAAGGGAGCAAAGGACGAGCTGAAATCAGTTTGAATGCGAAAGTTGGCTTAAACTACTTTCATAGCCAATATGACTTTCTAAATGCACATGATTATTTGTATTACATGCGTAGTGCATTTTATCGTTCCTCTCATATTTGGCAAGATAGTGCCGGTGAATGGCACGGGTTTGCAGATGATGCTTCATTGAGCCAAATCCAACCTTATGGTACAGGTAATCGATATTTCGACAATGCAGGAAATCCGATTAATGGAAATAAAGATAAAGCCGGTATATGGGGAGTATACAACTATACAGACGATTTAGCCTTCTTATTAGGACAAGGATGGCAATTAATGGATGATCCTGTTAATAAAGGACAAAAACTAATATATTGCGACAATCAGCTAAGTGATTATAACATAAAAAGCCCTGCAATTACACAAGATTATAATTTAAGTGTTTCTGGTGGCAATGATAAAGGCCATTATTATGCCAATATTGGTTATAACAATAGTGAAGGTAATGCTGTTAATAACTGGTATAAAAGAATTAGTTTTACTTTAAACAGTGATTATAAACTTACATCATGGCTAACCTCTAATTCTACACTCTCATTTGTAAATTCACGTTGGGATGATGGAGCAGCCGGATATGCTGGTGAAGGCGATTTTTTCAGCACCACATTATCAGTCCCACCAACTTTCAGAATTAAAAGTCCAGACGGAGATTGGTTGGCTGGCCCTGCAATTGACTCATGGGCAAGAGGATGGACTACAACTAAAATCTATGAAGACGCTTTAAACAAGAAAAACGATAAAAATTATTTTAATATGATGCAAGCCTTTACGTTTAATATCCTAAAAGGTTTGACATTTAAAGTATCAGCAAACTGGCTATACACAGACGTTAATAACGAATCATTCATGGGTGATTACATTGTAGGTATTGGTCCAACATACGACACAACACATAATTCCTCCAACAAAAACGAAAGAATGCTTGACCAAACTTATAATGGAATCTTAAATTATAATACAACCATACAAGAAAACCATTCTCTTAATGCAATGGTTGGATTTGAATATTATGATTCATATAAAAGAGGTTTTTCAGCTTCTGGCTATGGTTCTCCTTTATCTGATTTTCAGGACTTAAGTTACACCTCTACAGATGCAGGAGTACGACAAATAGATTCTTGGCATTATAGACAACGCATTATGTCCTTCTTTGGACGAGTTAATTATGATTATCAATCAAAATACTTACTAAGTCTAGTATTGCGTAATGATGGATATTCTAAGCTACCCTCAAATAACAGATGGGGAGTGTTTCCTGGAATCTCTGCCGGTTGGGTTATTTCCAGAGAAAAGTTCATGGAAGACATCAATCCAATCTTATCTTATGCTAAAATACGTGCCAGTTACGGTGCCAATGGTAATGTATCAGGTATAACTGACGCAAATGGTAATATAATAAATGGATTAGATTATTATACCGTTCAAGGAGCATATAATATCGTGAAAAACAAAAACAATGCAACTGTTCCTAATTACAATGGCAAAGTACCTATTACATTAACAGACTTACCTAACCCTATGATGAGATGGGAAAAATCCTATACATTTGAGACAGGATTTGATTTAGGTTTCCTTAATAATAAATATATTCTGAATTTTACCTATTACAATAGGCGAACTAAAGATAAATTTGCCAATATTTCCATCCCTTCTCATAGTGGAGTATCCTCATATTTATCAAATAATGGTGAAATTCAAAACAGAGGTATGGAACTTGAACTCACTGCTAATATTATAAAAACAAAAGACTGGAGTTTTACTGCAAGCTTCAACGCAGCCTACAATAAAAATAAGATTATATCATTACCATATAACGGATTACCTAATAATATGCAAGACAGCTATCAGGTATATACAGGAAGACAGTTAGCAGATGGAACCTATGAAAAACAATGGGTAGGTGGCTATCAGGAAGGACAAGAGTATGGTGTGATATATGCTTTCAAATCTGAAGGTATATATAAAAGTATAGACGAAATTCCAGGTAATCTTATAGACCGTTCTACCTATTCAGAAAATGGTTCTGATGCCAAAATCTTATATGGGCCTGAAGCTTGGAATAAATTATCCGATGAAGAAAAGAAAAAAGGATTACCAATACAACCTGGAGATGTAAAATGGAAAGATGTAAATGGTGACGGAGTCATCGACGACTTTGATCGCGTAAAACTTGGAAATACTTTACCACATTGGACAGGAGGTATCAATCTAAATGCATCTTGGAAAGGATTATCTTTATCATGTAGAATGGACTATGCCTTAGGTTACTGGGTTCATGATTGGAAAACTCCTTGGATCATGGGTAATATGCAAGGAACATTCAATACCATATCTTTAGTTAAAGATACATGGTCCGAATCAAATCCAAATGGGAAATATCCAGTATATGGATGGGCTGACTTCTTAGGCAAAAGAAATTATGATAGAATTTCTGATATTAATTGCTACAAAGGTGACTATCTTGCATTCCGTGAAATCTCTTTGTCATATAAACTACCAGAAAAATTAACTAAAAAATTAAATATAAGCAATATCGATATATCCATTACAGGACAAAATTTAGGTTATCTGACCGCAGCTAAGAATATGGCAACACCGGAATATGGAACAAGCGAAAATGGAGGATACCCTTTACCTAAATCTGTTATATTTGGTCTTAATTTAACTTTCTAAAAATAAAGGATATGAAGTATTTATATATTACAATATTGCTCGCAATATTAATGCCATCATGCAATGCATTGGATCTGACGCCTGAAGATTATTATAGTTCTGAGTCTTACTGGGAAAATGAATCACAAGTTGATATGTATGTGACAGGCCTTTATGCCGAGCTCAGAGAAAAATACGACATGCCTGTAACTTTAGGCGAATTTAGAGGAGAAACGCTTATATCTGATGTAACCAGTATGGGACAAGGTGCTTATGGAGCTCCAATGACCAATAACATGCTAACTAAAGATAATACAGGAATAGAAGATTGGTATGGATTATACCCTAATATCATGCACGTCAATTTACTTATTGAAAAATTAAAAGATGCAAACTATATTAGTGAAGAAAAAAAAGCCAATTATTCAGGACAAGCATACGGCCTAAGAGCTTTCTATTATTTTTACCTATATCGTACTTATGGAGGAGTTCCATTGGAAACTGAAGCAAAAGTAGTAGATGGGAATATAGATCCAAGCCAACTATATAAAGAGAGAGCAACTCCTGAA
Organism: uncultured Bacteroides sp.; assembly: GCA_900552075.1. Taxonomy (GTDB): domain Bacteria; phylum Bacteroidota; class Bacteroidia; order Bacteroidales; family Bacteroidaceae; genus Phocaeicola. The sequence goes on from URYL01000004.1 coordinate 168,089, forward strand.
CAGGTACTCAATCTTATAAAAGAAGACATACAGCGATCTGAAGAAAATTTTGAGAAAACAAATAAAGAGAACTTTGACAGATATTCGTGGACATACTATTCTACAGAGATGTTAAAAGCAAAAGTGTATCTATGGTCTGCCAAAGTAACTACAGGAGATCATAATGCCTCTCTAGTCGGTCCAGATCCTAATAATGCAGATATTAAAACGGCTCGAGACGCTTTGTTAAACCTCAAAGGGAAATTTGAACTAGTTGATGATTTTCAATCAATCTGGAGTGCCTTAAATAAAGAAAATAATGAAGTAATTTTCTCCATAAAATTCGACAAAACCGAAATGACCAATTGGGGAGGGAATTGGCTCTACCCAACCTCTTTATTCAGCAATGCAACTGATTTAGAAGGTAATCCATTAAGTGGTGATCCACTTAATCTACTTACCGCTGGTCCATTACGTTATGAATATAGAACAGACTTCATCAAACAATTCTTAGCAGACGATACACGTTTGAATGGAACATTCTTCCAATTCTATCTAGTGGATGACAATAATAATAAAACCCAAGGTTCATGTTTAACTAAGATTATGGGACATACTGAAGGCGGAATTCATTATTTCGATTCAGACATAATAATTTATAGATATGCTGATGTATTGTTGATGCTCGCAGAATGCGAAAACGCTCTTAACAATTTTAGTTCCTGTGCATCATATATCAATGATATCAGAAATCGGGCCTACGGAAATGGACATGGGCACACATATACAGAAGGAGATTTTTATGAAAATGAATGGACTATCCTGCAAGAAAGAGATAAAGAATTCGTAGGAGAAGGACATCGATGGTTTGATTTACTACGTTTACAAGATACAGGAAATAAACCTTTTGTATTTTCAGTAAAGGCCAACTACGGGAGAAACCTTCCTATACTCAATACTGAGGATGCATATAAACAATTATGGCCTATCAATATTGAAGTCATCAATAGTGATCCATTAATCAAACAAACACCTGGATATGAAGAATAAAACCATAATATTTATTTTATTCATTCTGTACGTAGCTCCAATATTCCCACAGTATATAGACAGTACTTTTACTGAAAGGGAAGATGGAAGATTTATGAGCACTTATGGATATGTCCTTTCTGTTCTAGAAAGGACAAAACCTAAACTTGCTTATAATCCTCAAATGACTCTTAAGGAATTCCAAGAATGGAAAGAGAAGGTAAGGAACGCAATGCTGAAACTAATGAATTTTCCTAAAGCAACAAATCAACCAAGTCCAGTGCGTATATCATCAGAACCCCGTAAGGGATATGTATTGGAAAAGTGGGAGTTCTACCCACTACCTGGTTGTGTTTCAACATTTCTTGTTCTCAAACCAGAAAAATTAGTAGACAAACTACCTGCCATTCTTTGTATCCCTGGAGCTGGAAGAACAAAAGAAGGTCTTGCAGGAGAACCTGGTATCTTTAATGAATATACAGAAGACATTACTTCCGAACATGTAACAATGGCTCTTGACTATGTAAAAGCTGGATATATCGCAATAGCGGTAGACAATGCAGGAGCAGGTGAAGCAGCCGACATAGAACATTACAAAATGGGTAGTAATTACAACTATGATATTATATCACGTATCTTACTAGAATTAGGATGGAGCTGGTTAGGATATACTTCATTTTTAGATATGCAGGTTCTACAGTGGATGAAATCTCAAGATTATATTGATGCAAAGCACATTATAGTCAGTGGTTTTTCCTTAGGAACAGAACCTCTAATGGTACTAGGAGTTTTAGATAAAGACATTTTTGCCTTTGTTTATAATGACTTTTTATGCAATACACAAGAAAGAGCCATAGTAGTAACTAAACCTCGGAAAGAAGGATATAGAACTTTCCCTAATTCAATTCGTCATCTTATACCTTCTTATTGGAAATATTTCAATTTCCCTGATGTGGTTGCTTCACTAGCTCCTCGCCCCATTATCTTTACAGAAGGAGGGTTAGATAGAGATTTCAATCTGGTAAAAGATGCTTATAAGAAAAATAATGCAGTAAATAATATTGAATGTCATCACTACCCAAAGTATGCAAAGGAAAACTCTAGATCAAAAATAAATAAATTACCAAAAGGATTGGATACTTCTACATACCTCCAAAAAGTCAATGTAGATCCTGATAACCACTATTTTAAATCTGAATTAGTTATTCCTTGGATTAATAAAATCATTATGAAATCCAAATAAACTTCTAAAAGAAAACAAGCCTTACCCAAGTTTACGATATCCAACGTATTCTTGGGTAAGCTATTTTATAGCCATGCTCTTCATCCCCAACCCCACATTTCCGCAGAAAACAAAGTCAAACAGTTGATTAGCAAACCGAAATTTCGTAATTTTGCCCCTGTCAATTGAAATTACGTAATTTTATCAAGATGAATCAAGAATTCGAGCTTATCGCCAAGACCTTCCAGGGACTGGAAGAAGTTCTGGCACAAGAACTCACTGAGCTGGGAGCCAGCAACATTGAAATCGGCCGACGCATGGTTTCTTTCACCGGCGACAAGGCCATGATGTATAAGGCAAACTTCTGCCTGCGCACCGCCATCCGTATTTTAAAACCCATCAAACATTTCACTGCCAAGACTGCCGATGAGGTATACGATGCCGTAAAAAGCATCGAATGGGAAAAATACCTCGACAACATGAGCAGTTTTTCCGTGGATGCCGTGGTTTATTCCAGCGAATTCCGCCACTCCAAGTTTGTGGCCTACAAGGTGAAAGATGCAGTAGTCGACTACTTCCGTGAAAAGACCGGCAACCGTCCTTCCGTACGCATCAGCAATCCGGACCTGGCCATCCACATCCATATTGCGGAAGAAGAATGTACACTGGCACTCGACAGCTCCGGCGAATCACTTCATCGCAGAGGCTACCGTCAGGAACAGGTGGAAGCACCGCTGAACGAGGTATTGGCTGCCGGCATGATTCTGATGACCGGCTGGCGAGGCGAATGCGACCTGATTGACCCGATGTGCGGTTCGGGTACCATCCCCATCGAAGCAGCGCTGATTGCCCGCAACATTGCCCCGGGAGTGTTCCGCAAAGAGTTCGGATTCGAAAAATGGAAAGATTTCGACCAGGAACTTTTCGATGCCATTTATAACGATGATTCACAAGAGCGTGAATTCACACATAAGATTTACGGATACGACAACAACCCGAAAGCCAACGAGATTGCTCAGCACAACGTAAAGGCGGCCGGAGTCAGCAAAGATGTCATCCTGAAAATCCAACCGTTCCAGCAGTTTGAAAAGCCGGAACAGAAAAGCATCATCATCACCAACCCGCCGTATGGCGAACGTATTTCTTCCGATGACCTGTTAGGACTTTACCAGATGATCGGAGAACGCTTGAAACATGCGTTTGCCGGAAACGATGCCTGGATTCTGAGCTACCGCGACGAATGTTTCGACCAGATTGGCCTGAAAGCTTCCGTAAAGATTCCGTTGTTCAACGGTGCGTTGGAGTGTCAGTTCCGAAAATACCAGATTTTTGACGGGAAATACAAAGAATTCCGCTCAGAAAACAGTGACAAGGAGTTCAAGCCGAAGTACGAAGAGAAACCGGCACGCCCGCGTCACCACGGAGAAAAAGTGGAATACGCACGCAAGGAACGCAAAGAAGGTGTTCGGGGAGAACGGAAAGAAGGCTTCCGCAATGACCGGAAAGAAGGTTTCCGCAGAGATTCCGACCAGAAAGAAGTGTTCCGCGGACGGAAAGCCGGCGACGGAAAAGAATTTACCCGCGAACGCCGCAAGGAGTTCAAATACAAAGAGGAACCGAAGCCGCGTAACCCGCGTCCTTCTACAGACGACGGACGTCCGAAAGCAGCTCCCGCCCCGCGCTACATGCACAAGCGCCGCAGCGAGGAAGAGGAAAATTCACAAGATTAAAGACAAGTCACACATGAAACGTCTATTTTTGTTATTCTTTTTATTATGTAGTATGACCGTCTCTGCCACCTTTGCCCAGGAAAAGAAAGCGTTTACGCTGGAAGATGTCATTCCGGGCGGAAACAATTATTTCAACCTAGTTCCCAAAAACATTCCGGGACTGCAATGGTGGGGCGACGTATGCGTACGGGCAGATGTGGAGAACATCCGCAGCATCCAGCTGAAAGACGGCAAGGAAACCGTGCTGGTTACCCTGGATGAAGTGAACCAGGCCCTTGAAAAAGGAGAAAAGCCTTTCCAGCTTTCTCATGAACTGAAACCGCTCCGCAGCCTGATGTCCGCATCCCTGCCTTGGGCCGGAAAGAAAGTGATTGTGTTCCAGCAAAGCAACTATTGGGTGGAATACGATTTCGGACAGAAAAAGATTACCAACCTGTTCCGGTTGAACGAAAAGGCAGCCAACTTAGATTTCTGCAAGGCCAACGACAAAGTGGCCTACACCGTCGGAAACGGTCTGTTTGTGGCCGACAAGGGAGAAGAAAGCCGACAAATCAATCCGTCACAGACCGAAGAAGGAGTGGTTTACGGTCAGGCTGTACACCGCAACGAGTTTGGCATCTATAAGGGTACATTCTGGAGTCCGAAAGGAAACTACCTGGCTTTCTACCGCATGGACCAGAGTATGGTGACCGATTATCCGCAGGTAAATACCTCTACCCGCATCGCCACTCTTGAACCGGACAAATATCCGATGGCAGGCATGACCAGCCATAAAGTGACCGTAGGCGTATATGAGGTAAAAACCGGAAAAGTCATTTACTTGCAGGCAGGCGACCCTACCGACCGTTATTTTACCAACGTCAGCTGGTCGCCCGATGAACAGCACATCTACGTCATCGAGCTGAACCGCGACCAGAACCATGCACAGCTGGTCAGCTACCAGGCTGCTACCGGCGAAAAGGAAGGCATCCTGTATGAAGAAAAGCATCCGAAATACGTAGAACCTCAACACCCGCTGGTATTCCTGCCATGGGATGAAACTCAGTTCATCTACCAAAGCCAGCGCGACGGCTTCAACCACCTGTACCTGATGGATACGAAAGCCAAAGGAGAAGGGGTTTGGAAGAATGGCAAACTGGAAGGCAGCACTTACCTGGAGCACCTGAAAGTCACTCCACTGACTCAGGGCGACTGGCTGGTACAGGATATTTTAGGATTCAATGCCGGAAAGAAGGAAATCATTATCAGCAGCACGGAAATCTCTCCGTTGCAGACCAATCTGTTCTGCCTCAACGTGAAAACCGGGAAACGTACGTTATTAGGAGAAAAAGACGGCATGCACCGGGCTTCTCTCTCTGCCAGCGGTACGTATTTGATAGATAACTTCTCCTCTTTCACCGTGGGACGGGAAATCACCTTACTGCCCACCAACGGCAAGAAGGGAACTGTTTTGTTGAAAGCTGACGACCCGATGCGCAGTCAGTTTAATTTGCCGGAGATTACCATCGGTACCCTCAAGGCCGCCGACGGAAAGACCGACTTATACTACCGTCTGATTAAACCGGTAAATTTTGACCCGAACAAGAAATATCCGGCCATCATCTATGTGTATGGCGGACCGCACGCCCAGCTCATCCACAACTCCCGTTTCTACGATGCCAGAGGATGGGACTTGTACATGGCACAGAAGGGCTATGTCATGCTGACGGTAGACAGCCGGGGAAGCGACAACCGGGGACTGGCGTTTGAAAACTGCACCTTCCGCCACTTGGGAGTAGAAGAAATGAAAGACCAGGTGAAGGGAGTGGAATTCCTGAAATCACTTTCGTATGTGGATGGCAACCGTATCGGCGTACATGGCTGGAGCTTTGGCGGTTTCATGACCACCAACCTCATGCTCTCCTATCCCGACATCTTCAAGGTAGGTGTAGCCGGCGGACCGGTCATCGACTGGAAGTTCTATGAAGTGATGTACGGCGAGCGTTACATGGACACGCCGCAGACGAATCCGGAAGGCTACAAAGGCTCCGACCTGAAACAGAAAGCCGGCAACCTGAAAGGCCGTCTGGAAATCATCATCGGCGGAACAGACCCTACCTGTGTACCGCAGCACACCTACACGTTCCTGAGAGCTTGCATCGAGGCAGGCACACATCCCGACCTCTTCATCTATCCGGAAGACGGACACAACATGATGGGGCGCGACCGTGTACACCTGCACGAACACATCACCCGCTATTTTGAAGACCACTTGAAATAATCGACTAAAAAAACAGATACAGAATATGAAACTTTTACTGTTAGGTTCAGGAGGACGCGAACATGCACTGGCATGGAAAATCGCACAAAGCCCGAAAATTGAGAAATTGTACATCGCTCCGGGAAATGCCGGCACACTCGAAGTGGGCGAAAATGTAGCCATCAAGGCCGACGACTTTGAAGGTATCAAGCAGTTTGTCATCGACAACGGCATCGACATGGTAGTGGTAGGTCCGGAAGACCCACTGGTAAAGGGGGTATATGATTTCTTCAAGCACGACGAAGCCTTGAAGCAGATTCCGGTCATCGGCCCGTCGAAAGCCGGAGCCGTACTGGAAGGCAGCAAGGAATTTGCCAAAGGATTCATGCAGCGTCACCACATCCCGACAGCCGGATACAAGAGCATTACCGCAGCCAACTTGGAAGAAGGACTGGCCTTCTTGGAAACCCTGGAGGCTCCTTACGTGCTGAAGGCCGACGGACTTTGTGCCGGAAAAGGCGTGTTGATTCTCCCGACCCTGGAAGAAGCCAAGAAAGAACTGAAGGAAATGCTGGGCGGTATGTTCGGCAACGCCTCAGCCACGGTGGTAATCGAGGAATTCCTGAGCGGCATTGAATGCTCGGTATTCGTGCTGACCGACGGAAAGAGTTACAAGATTCTGCCGGAAGCCAAAGACTACAAACGTATCGGCGAAGGCGACAAAGGTCTGAACACCGGCGGTATGGGTTCTGTTTCTCCCGTTCCGTTTGCAGATGCGGAATGGATGAAAAAGGTGGAAGACCGCATCATCCGTCCCACAGTAGAAGGCTTGGCGGAAGAAGGTATTGACTACAAAGGCTTTATCTTCTTCGGACTCATCAACGTGAAGGGCGACCCGATGGTCATCGAATACAATGTCCGCATGGGCGACCCCGAGACAGAAAGCGTCATGCTGCGCATCAAGAGCGACCTGGTAGACCTCTTTGAAGGAGTAGCTCAGGGCAACCTGAACGAAAAGACATTGGAAATCGACCCGCGTTCGGCTGTCTGCGTCATGCTGGTATCCGGCGGTTACCCGGAAGCCTACGAAAAAGGATTCCCGATTACGGGCATTGAAGAAGCCAAAGCAGGCGGAAGCATCGTGTTCCATGCCGGTACAGCCCTGAAAGACGGACAGGTAGCCACCTCAGGCGGACGTGTCATTGCGGTCAGCTCTTACGGCGCCAACAAAGACGAAGCCTTGGCACAGTCTTTCCGCAATGCCGGAAAAATCCATTTCGAGAAGAAATATTTCCGTTCTGACATCGGGTTCGACCTGTAAACATGCTTGCACGAAACAAATTTCAATATGAACTGGCAACGGGAAGAATCACTCTTCCTGTTGCCGTAGTTTTCTGTCTGCTCCTGTTCGGCATCACCTACCAGGAACAGACGGATTTCATTTCTTTGGCCATTTACGGCCTGATTACCTACTTACTGATTGAGCTGAACACCACATTCTCACTCATCCGCACCCGTACCACCCTTCATGCGGCGCTGTTCCTTTTTTTCTTTGGAGGGCTTCCCTTTCTGCACACCTACTCGCATGAGCAATGGATTCCGCTGCTGTTTGTCATCAGCTTCGGCTACCTGTTCCGGAGTTATGAGTCGCCCTACGCGGCCACTCCCATCTTTCACACCTTCCTCTGCATCGGCATCAGCAGTTTCCTGCTGCCCCAGACCCTCTATTTCATTCCGCTGATTTATTTTTACATGGTGGGGCTGCGTGCATTCACACTCCGCACCTTCTTTGCAGGCCTCACGGGCATCTTTACCCCCTACTGGATTATGCTCTGTTACCACCTGTATACGGATACGCCCGAAAAAATCGGCGAACCGTTCCTGCAATTGTCCAGCTTTCCCCCGATAGACTATTCCGTGTTGTCACTGTCCCAGCTGGTATCCGGTGGAGCCGCCCTGCTGATTATCGCCATCTGCGGAGTAGAGAGCCTGCTGCACATCTATCAGGACAAGGTGCAGACACGCATCATGCTGCGCATCCTCCTCTTCACAGGAGTGGCCACCCTGCTGTGCATGGCACTTATCCCTTCACATTTCAACACCTTCTTCACCATGACCCTCATTGTAGGCTCCATTTTGGGAGGACACCTGCTGGCACTGACTTTCAACCGTTTTACCCGTATCTTCCTGTGGGCAGCTCTTGCCCTCTGGACGGGCGTATGTATATTTAATGTATGGATGCATTTATTCAATTCCTGATAGACTGGGGATACTGGGGAATGTTTCTCTCGGCTTTCCTGGCCGGTACCATCCTGCCCTTCAGTTCGGAAGTGGTCCTGTTAGCCTGTGTGGGGCTGGGACTGGACCCGGTGTGGTCTACCCTTTTCACCACGGCCGGCAATGCCTTGGGAGGTGTGACCTGCTACTGGATAGGCCGGATGGGCAAGACCGAATGGATTGAGAAATATTTCAAGGTAGACAAGAAACAGATGGACCGGGCCATCCGCTTCATCCACGGGCGAGGCTCGTGGATGGCCTTCTTCTCCTTCCTGCCCGTCATCGGCGATGCCCTGCTCATTGCCTTGGGCTTCATGCGGGGCAACTTCTGGATCACCACCGTGGCCATGACCATTGGCAAGTTAGCGCGCTATGCCATCATTGTGGCTACGGCACTGGGCGTATTCCAGTATCTCCACTAAGAAATCGCTTTCCGCTTTCCCCGCTTGAAAGATATGCGTATCTTTGCCCCCACACAACCGACAGTTATCACATGATTACACTTGAACCTACCGCCGACGGAAGCAACACCCTGTTCGTGCCGGAACTGAATGAGCATTACCACTCCGTGAAAGGAGCCTTGACAGAATCACAGCACATCTTTATTCAGATGGGCCTCAACCACTCACAGGCTGAAAGCCCCCGCGTATTAGAAATCGGCTTCGGCACCGGACTGAATGCCTTCCTCACCCTGTTGGAGGCAGAAAAACAGCAAAGAGAAGTCTGTTTTACCAGCATCGAACGCTATCCACTGGCCGAAGACATCGTGCGCCAACTGGGCTATCCGGAAATCATTGCCCCGGAAGCCAGCGAAAAGTTCTATGCCCTGCATGCCGCTCCCTGGGACCAGCCCGTCCGCCTCTCTCCCTGGTTCACCCTGCACAAGATAGAAGGCGACTTCACCCACTTCGACTTCCAGTCGCACTACGACGTGATTTATTTTGATGCCTTCGCCCCGGAGAAACAACCGGAAATGTGGAGCCAGCCCCTTTTCGACAGTCTGTACCGGCAAACGGCACCCGGTGGCATCCTTACCACCTACTGCGCCAAAGGCGTGGTGCGGAGAATGCTTCAGGCGGCCGGATTCACCGTAGAACGCCTGCCGGGCCCTCCGGGAGGCAAGCGGGAGATTCTTCGTGCCAGCAAACCGGCCTGAATCTGAAAACGCCGCACCCTCAAAAGCAAAATTTCGCATCATATTTTATGTTTTCCTTGCGGAAAACGTAGGTTTCCCCCATGGAAAACGTACGTTTCGCGTAAGGGAAACGTACGTTTCCGCCGTGCGAAACATAGAAAACAAAAGAACATCTTCCCATTTACACCGGTAAATTTACCCTTTACCGCCTCTTTTTGTACCTTTTCAGGCCGAAAAGAGCCTCCCTCACGACTCTTTTTTGTTCCTGAACCCCTTCTATCTGTTTTTCTATTCTCAAGAATCTTTTAAAAATATTTCCTCACACCTTTAAAAGGATACTAAAAAATGTAACAGAATTTGTCTAATGAGTGAAAAACTATTTGTATAAGCATATATATTTTCACAATTTGTCGATTTTATTAGCTAAACGCATTAATCGACAAGTAATCTCAGGGATGATTGGTTAAATTCGCTTTCGTTAAGACGGGACAAGAAAAGACCTCCCCGCCCCCAACGAACCATAGAAAAACACAAATGTGATATGAAAAACAAATTAATGTGAATTTGAATTTTGAGGATATATCTGCAAATATACTTATTAAACCCGAATATTAACTTTTAAAACTTGGATTTACTTATGAAAAAGAAATTCATCGCAGTGTCAATGGTGCTTGGCGCATTGGCACTAAGCTCAACAACACTTACTTCTTGTGTTGACGACAACGAATCAGCATCAGTTACTAAAATCCGTGATGCAAAGGCACAACAGTTGACAGCTTTGGCTAATTATCAGCAGGCACAGGCAGATGCAGAACAGATTATTGCAGAAGCAGAAGCCGCGATTAAAAATGCAATAGCTGAAGCTAAGAAAATAGAAAATGAAAGTTCGTCTGTAGACTTGGAAATTAAAAAAGCTACTCTTGCTTCTGACATTGAAGCCGCAACAGCCAAAGCAGAAGCCAACCTTTTGGCGCAAAAAGCTCTGTTAGCTCAAGCCAAAGCTGAACTTCTCCAAGTAGAAGATGCTGTTGACTTGATGACAAAAGAAAAGATTAAGAATCTTATTGCTGCTGCAGACGCTATCATGAATGGTGGAGAATATACTGTTTATGAGGCAAATATAATCTACGACAATTATGGCAATCAGTATACAGTATCAGATGACACAAAAGTGGAGGTTAAAGAAGAGGAGTCTTTAATGGGTATTGATCCTAATACTAATGAACAAGTAGGTTTGAAATATCAATTAATTGAGAAAAAAGCAGCAAAAGCAAATGCCGAATATGATTTAACTGATACCAAATTAGCTATTGCTGAATATGTAAGAAAAAAGAATATTGAATTGGCAACAGACGAAGCCTTACTTGCAGAATATCAGAAATACAGTAATACGGATAAAGAAACAGCTCAAAAAGCAGCCGATGAGGCGAAGGCAAAACTGAACGCTTTGCAACAAACATGGAATCAGGCAGAAGCAACTGAAAAAGCAGAAGCTCCCAAAATTAATACAGCTTATACCGCCGTTAAAGCAACAGAAGTTGAAAAATTCCTTACGGCGCATCCTGAATACGAAAAAACGACCGACAACCTAGGCCACCAAATCACTCCTGTCGTAACAAGAGAAGCTCCTGAAGCTGAAACTGTAACTGTTACATATGATGATGGTACTACTGGCGATGCAACTCCGGATTACACTTGGATTGGAACTTATACATCTACAGAACATAATGGTAATACTATTTATACTCCAATCAAAAACGAGACAGGAACCAAACAAATTGTTGTTAATGAAGAAGAACTTGCAAAACGAGTAACATCAGCCACAAGAGCACTTGAAGTAGCTCAAGCAGAGTATGATGCTGCCGTAAAAGATCAAACTGAAGGTCTAAAAGATGATGCAGTCATATCAGAAGCTCTTGGCTTCAACGCAGGTAGTTTCAATAATCCTGGTGGACTGGATCTTACAACCGCTACGTATGAAGATTTGAAAGACGCTACCGCAGACGCTCAAAAGGCTTATGATAAAGATCAGACACAAGCCAACAGAGATGCATTGGAAGCTGCAGAAGCAGATGAAGCTACATATGTAGCTTATTACGATGTCGATGATACTGACTTGGAAAGTGCAAAAGAAACTAAAGCTGCCATTGATGAACTGAATACTCTGTTGACCGGAGATGCATTCAAGGCTTATACCACTGCATACGAAGCTTATATTGCTGCACACGATGCTAATGTTACCTTTGCTACTGCTACCTTAAAAGCACAGCATAATTACGAAGTTCAAAACGCTCTTGCTACAACTCTACAGAATGTGGCAAATGGCTATACAGATTGGGCTTCTTTGATATCTCTAAAAGAACAGGCCATCAACAAAGCTAAGAAAGATATTGCTAATATGACTGACAAGGGTATAGTAGCCGGTGAAAACGGAGCAGGCGCAACTGAAGCTTCTAGACAGGCTTATATCGATGCTCTTGATGCAGAAATCAAACGTCTTGAAAAAGAAATCTCTATCAAGGAGTCTATGTATAATTACTACATGGATCAGGTAGAAGCTCTTATTCAGGGTGAAGAAGCTCCAGCAGTTCCTGAAACTCCAGCTGAAGGAGAAGAAACTCCTGCCGAATAAGTCACAGTTTCTCGCAAAAACAGAAGCTAATAGCAAAAAGTTTATAATCTGAGGAAAGGAGGAGCCAGCCTCCTCCTTTTCCGAAGATAAACCAACAACAAAACAGAATAATATGAAAATCAGTAAACTTTTAATATTAGCCGCACTCCCGATGATTGGACTTACAGCCAATGCCCAGGATAAAGGTCCGCAGAAAAACGACTTTACCGTGGCAGCAACCGTAAGTTACAACAATACAGTAATGCAGAATGCTGCCGTAGGCACTCTGCCCAGCTACAATATTCAGGCCCAGTCAACCAACTGGAATGACAAGGCACTGCAAGTAGGAATCGAAGGTGGCTGGTTCTTCCTCGATGAATGGAAACTGGTATTGGGAGGAGGCATGAGTATCACCAAACATCCGGGTTATTCGGGCGTGCCGGGAAGTGCCGACAGCGACGAAGCATTCGAATGGGGTGATATACCAAGCTACGGCGCAGTAGCCGATCAGAACTTCCTGCAATTCAATGTATATACAGGAGTGGATCGCTACTTCAAGACGAAAGTCGATGGTCTGTATCTGTATGCCGGAGCACGGGTAGGTTACGCCTACGGACGTAACATCTCGTTTACGGACGATGAATACAACATGGGTAAATCAGTAGGCGAAGCATTCAACGTACGCGGAGCACTGACCGGCGGTGTGGAATATTACATCACAGACGGTCTGTTCGTAGGTGCACAGGTAGATCCGTTTGCCTACACTTACAACCGCAGCTTGATCAAGCCGCAAGAAGGACTGAGCAACCTCGATGCCAATAGCCATAACTATTCCATCCTGGCAGCTCCGACCCTCAAAATTGGATTCAAGTTTTAATAGATACACGTAGAGTAACTATTAAGGGGGCAAAGGCTCTGTCGAGAGACAGGGCCTTTATTCATTTTCAGCCCTTTCACCCGCAGGAAACTTCAACCCTTGTTTCCAGACTTCGGAAAGATTTTGTAGCTTTGCGAAGAATACTTATACAACATCTGAATATATGGACATCAAAAAATATATCTTCCTGCTGCTGACGACACTGACACTCGCAGCCTGCGCAGGAAACGGGGAAAACAACCGGACACAAACCCTCACCGTCACCATCGAACCGCTGCGCTACTTCACGGAAGCCATTGCCGGCGACAAGTTCCAAGTGGTAAGCATCGTGCCCAAGGGAGGAAACCCGGAAACGTACGACCCTACCCCACAACAGCTGGTCGACCTGGCACGGAGCAAAGCCTACCTGCGCATCGGCCACATCGGATTTGAACAGGCTTGGATAGAAAGGCTGCAAGCCAATACCCCCCAGCTGCCGTTCTACGACATGTCGCAAGGGGTAGACCTCATTCATGAAATACATCCGCATGCCCACACGCAGGGAAACCACGACGGAGTGGAGCCGCATATCTGGAATTCCATACCGAATGCCCACATCATCTCTGCCAATATCTGCAAGGCACTTTCAGAAATTGACCCGGACAACCAGGAATATTACCGTCACCGGCTGGACAGTGTGCAGCGGATGATTGACCGTACGGAGCGGGAAATGCAGCGTTACCTGTCGAATGCCGACTCGAGCTTCCTGATTTACCATCCGGCCTTGAGCTATTTTTCCCGCGACTTCAGCCTGCAGCAAATCAGCATCGAGGAAGGGGGGAAAGAGCCCTCACCCACGCATCTGCAGGAATTGATGAACCTCTGTCGGCAGAAACAGGTACGGGTGGTGTTCGTACAGCAGGAGTTTGACCAGCGCAACGCCGAGGTCATCGCACAGCAGCTCCACCTGAAAATCGTACCTATCAACCCGCTCACCTACCACTGGGACAAGGAAATGATTCACATCGCCCAATCGCTGAGCAAAAACGAGCAATAACACGATCCGCCCATGAACCAACCGCTTATCAGACTGACCGGAATATCCGCCGCCTACGACCAGAAGAAGGTCTTGGAAAATGTGAACCTGGAAATTGCCGAGAAAGACTTCCTGGGAGTAATCGGACCCAACGGAGGGGGGAAAACCACGTTGATGAAAATCATATTGGGCCTGCTGAAACCGACTTCCGGCCGCATCCAGTTTTTCGAGGACGGAAAAGAGGTGGACGAAATCACCATGGGCTACCTGCCCCAATACAACCGCATCGACAAGAAATTCCCAATCTCGGTCTACGAGGTGGTGCTGTCCGGACTGAACAAGCAGAAATCATTGTTCCGTTCTTTCACCAAGGCACAACACGAAGAAGTACGGCACATCATTGCCCGCATGGGACTGGAAGGACTGGAGCAAAGGGCCATCGGCCAACTGAGCGGCGGACAACTGCAACGGGCACTGTTGGGCCGCGCACTGGTTTCCAACCCCAAAGTGGTGATTCTGGACGAACCCAACACGTACATCGACAAGCGATTTGAAGCACGGCTTTACTCCCTGTTGGAGGAAATCAACAAGGAACGGGCCATCGTGCTGGTGAGCCACGACATCGGCACCATTCTGCAAAACGTGAAGAGTGTGGCGTGCGTGAACGGCACACTCGACTATCATCCGGATACGGAGGTCTCCGCCGAATGGCTGGAAACGCATTTTGAATGTCCCATCGAACTATTAGGGCATGGCAATCTGCCTCATCGCATCCTGAAATGCCATCACCATGAGGAGTAATGGACCGCTTTTAACGCCTTTTGCAACATTATCATTTACTTTTGGGACTTGATTAGTAAATGTTTGCTATCTTTGCCGCATTGAATTTTAACGAGAAACTAAATATCATTCATGAAACAGTACAACAAGATTAACAACCTGGTTGGCTGGCTCACTTTTGCGGTGGCCGCATTCACTTACTGCATGACCATCGAACCGACAGCCAGCTTCTGGGACTGTCCGGAATTCATTACCACCGGATATAAGCTGGAGGTGGGACACCCGCCCGGCGCACCTTTCTTCATGCTGACCGCCAATTTGTTCAGTCAGTTTGCCAGTGATGCCACACAGGTGGCCCGTATGGTCAACACCATGAGTGCCCTGATGAGCGCCGCGTGTATCCTGTTCTTGTTCTGGAGCATCACTTGCCTGGCCAAGAAACTGATCTGCCCCGATGAGAACCAGATGACAACGGGTAAACTGATTGCCATCATGGGTTCGGGAGTGGTAGGTGCCTTGGCTTATACGTGGAGCGACACCTTCTGGTTCAGTGCCGTGGAAGGAGAAGTATATGCATACTCCAGCTTGTTCACGGCCCTCGTATTCTGGCTGATTCTGAAATGGGAAAACCGGGCAAACGAGCCTCACAGTGACCGCTGGCTGATTCTGATTGCCTATCTCACAGGATTGTCTATCGGCGTACACCTGCTGAACCTGCTTTGTATTCCGGCCATCGTACTGGTATATTACTACAAGAAAAACCCCAATGCCAACCTGAAGGGCAGCCTGATTGCCCTGATTGGTTCCATGATATTGGTTGCGGTAGTGCTCTACGGCATCGTACCGGGCATCGTGAAAGTGGGCGGATGGTTTGAACTGCTGTTTGTCAACGACTTCGGCATGCCTTTCAACACGGGTGTCATCATCTACATGATTATCCTGGCCGCAAGCATCATCTGGGGTGTATACGAAAGCTACACGGTGAAAAGCCGCAAGCGGATGAACATCTCTTTCCTCACCACGGTGGGCCTGTTGGGTATTCCGTTCTACGGACACGGATGGAGCAGTGTGTTCATCGGTGTGATTGTGCTGGCGATTCTGGCCATCTACCTCTTTGCCAACCTCAGCGAGAAATACCGCGTCAGTGCCCGTACGCTGAACACCAGCCTGCTGGCCATGATGATGATTGTAGTAGGCTATTCTTCGTACGCCGTCATCGTGATCCGTTCTTCGGCCAACACGCCGATGGACCAGAACTCTCCGGAGGATATCTTCACGCTGGGTGAATACCTGGGACGTGAGCAGTATGGTACCCGCCCACTGTTCTACGGACAGACCTATGCTTCCAAACCGGCCTTGAAACCGACGGAAGGAGGCTGCGTGTACGACGTGGAAGAAGGGGCTCCGGTCTACCAACGGAAAGAAAAAGAACGTCCGGACGAAAAAGACAGCTACGAAATCGTACGTCACAAGACGGAATACAAATATGCGCAGAACATGCTGTTCCCGCGTATGTACAGTGATGTGCATGCACAGGCCTACGAAGACTGGCTGGGCGGCGTGGAAGGACGTCAGGTGCCTTACGACCAGTGCGGCGAGATGATTATGGTCAAGATTCCGACGCAGTGGGACAACATCAAGTTCTTCTTCATCTACCAGCTGAACTACATGTACTGGCGTTACTTCATGTGGAACTTCGCCGGACGTCAGAACGACATCCAGGGCCAGGGAGAAATTGAACATGGCAACTGGATTACCGGCATCCCGTTCATCGACAAGATGCTGATAGGCGACCAGTCTCTGCTTCCGAGCGAACTGAAGAACAACAAAGGTCACAACGTGTTCTACTGTCTGCCGCTGATTCTGGGACTTATCGGTCTGTTCTGGCAGGCTTACAGAGGCGAAAAAGGTATCCAGCAATTCTGGGTGGTATTCTTCCTCTTCTTCATGACCGGACTGGCCATCGTACTTTACCTGAACCAGACACCGCAACAGCCGCGTGAACGAGATTATGCGTATGCAGGCTCCTTCTATGCGTTCGCCATCTGGATTGGACTGGGAGTAGCGGCTATCGCGGAATATCTGAGCAAGAAAATCAACGAAAAGCCTGCGGCCATCCTGGCCAGCGTGGTATGTCTGCTGGTACCGATACAGATGGTCAGCCAGACTTGGGACGACCACGACCGCAGCGGCCGCTATACCTGCCGTGATTTCGGACAGAACTACCTGAACTCCGTTCCGGACAAGGGAAATCCGATTCTCTTCACCAACGGTGACAACGATACTTTCCCCTTGTGGTACAACCAGGAAACAGAAGGCGTGCGCACGGATGTACGTGTCTGCAACCTGAGTTACCTGCAGACCGACTGGTACATCGACCAGATGCGCCGTCCGGCCTACAACTCTCCATCGGTACCTATCAACTGGGAACGAATCGACTATGTATCCGGCCACAACGAAGCCGTGTATATACGCCCGGATGCCATGCCTACGGTATTGGAATTCTACAAGAAGAACCCGGAAGAAGCGGCCAAGGAGTTCGGAGACAATCCGTATGAACTGAAGAACATTCTGGAACACTGGGTACGCTCGCCGAAAGAAGACTTGCAGATGATTCCGACCGACAGTATCGTCATCAAGCTGGACAAGGAAGCCATCAAGCGCTCGGGTATGCTAACGCCTGATTCCATTCCTGACTATATGCACATTTCGCTGAAAGGCAAACGGGTGCTGTACAAGAGTGAACTGATGATGCTGGAAATGCTGGCCAACACCAACTGGGAACGCCCAATGTACATGGCCATCACCGTAGGTTCTGACAACCACCTGAACCTGACCAACAACTTCCTGCAGGAGGGTCTGGCCTACCGTATTACCCCGTTCAACAACGCCCAGCTGGGAAGAGTAATTGACAGCGAGAAAATGTACGACAACCTGATGCATAAATTCAAGTTCGGCGGCATCGACAACCCGAACATCTATCTGGATGAAACAGTACTGCGCATGTGCGACACACACCGCCGCATGTTCGTGCAACTGACCAGCCAGCTGATCAAGGAAGGCAAGAAGGACAAGGCTCTGAAAGCCCTCGACTATTGCGAGAAGGTCATTCCGTCTACTACCGTTCCTCACGATTACGTGATGAGCAGCTCCAAAGAGATGGCCGACAACTACCTGGCATTGGGACAAACCCAGAAAGCGGAAAAGATTCTCAACGAACTGGCCAACAATGCGGTGGAATATGCTACCTGGTACCTGAGTCTGGACGATACCCGCTTTGCCAGCTCTTACGAGAACTGCATGCGTTATTTCTACATTTTGGATGATGTATGCAAGACGCTGGCTACCATCAAAGACAGCAAGACCGGAAAGGAAATCGATTCTGCCGTGCATTATGCACAGAAATTCGACCAGCTGTACAAATTGTTGGAACAACGGGTAGGAACCAGTAGACAGGCTCAGTAACGGTTACTGACCGCTGTGTCAGCTCAGATACAAAATGTCATTCTGAACGCAGCAAAAGCAAATTTACTTTCTGCAGGTTCAGGATGACATTTTTTTCGGCTGGTTTCTGGATATTACACAACCTTTAAAAAAAGAACGAAAGCATGTTCATCGAACAACCTCCCCAATTCATCCGTCTGCTGTACCCAAAGGCTCTATGGCGCATGGACAAGACCGAGAAAGCGGTGTATCTGACGTTTGACGACGGTCCGATACCCGACATCACCCCCTGGGTGCTCGACTTGTTGGACAAATACCACATAAAAGCGACTTTCTTCATGGTAGGCGACAACGTACGGAAACACCCGAAGGAATACCAGATGGTGGTGGAACGGGGACACCGCATCGGCAATCATACCTTCAATCACATCCGGGGATTTGAGTTTCTGAGCCAGAATTACCTGGCCAACACGGACAAGGCCAACGCTTATCTTCAGACGAACCTCTTCCGCCCTCCTCACGGCCACATGCGCTGGATGCAGTATCATGTGTTGAAAAAGAAATACCAGATTGTGATGTGGGATTTGGTGACGCGTGATTACAGCAAGCGGCTCAACGGTCCGCAGGTGTTTGAGAAAGTCAAGAAGTACGTCCGAAACGGTTCCATTATCACGTTTCACGATTCCCTGAAGTCGGAAAACAACCTGAAATATGCCCTTCCCCGCTCCATTGAATGGCTCTTGAAGCAAGGATACGAATTCAAGGTATTTCCCTGATACAGAAAAAGCGCAAGGCAAACCTCCACGTTTACCCTGCGCTTTTTGATATTTGTTTCTTCCTAAGAAGGACAGTCTGTTACTTCTGAATAGTCACCGTCAGCGGATTGCGCACCTTCTGTGCATAGTCTTTCAGGTACTTGTTCCAGTCATCGGCTTTCGGGAAACCGTATTTGCTCCATCCGGAACCCCAGTAATAGACAAACTCATTGCCTGCTTCATAGTCACATATTCCCAACACATGTCCCAAAGCATCGCCCACGGGTTTATTGAACAGTTGTACGCGAGTCTGTACTGCTTCAGGGAACACGGCACCTACATATACAATCCCATTGTCTGAATGGGGTTCTGTGGTAGGATCGGCATAAGCAATATATCCCGCAGAAGCGTCATACACATAACCTCTCGGATTGGCTGCATGCAACACCAGCCCGGCGGCCACGGGAGTAATTTGTGTCAGATAATCATAAGTCACCGTAGTCTTATTCAGCTGAGAACCTTTGTCCAACTGGATAATACGGGTTTCTATCACATTCGAATCATTCTTCACCACCAGCGGATTGAATACCAGTTTGACCGTGAAACGCAGAGGTCCGTTGTCCAGAATCTCATAGTCCTTGTAGCAATACGGATAGACAATCGTAGAATCCGGCATCAAAGCAGACGTGCCCCCTCCCAACGTAGGACCTACCGCATAGCAGTCCATTCCGTTACCATGGTCCACATGATAGGAAATCGTGCGCACCAGGCTGTCGGCCGCTTCCTTCTTGCCCACATCACGTAGTGCATTGATTTGCACCCATGTCATAGAATCCAGTTCCATGGCATAACGGTCTTCTACCACCAGGTCTTCTGTATTTTTGGTAAAGACATCGTATCCATAGGCTTTTTCCCCACTTCTTTGCAAGGCCGGACCGTATGCCCGATAGGCGGCACGGTCATTCTCCCAGGCAATGTCGTCCAAGCGTTCCGGATAATAACGTCCATACACCACCGTATTGACGATACCGGGAGTGCCCTGCTGTATGGTATAGTTTACAGAAGCATTGGAGGCTATAGAAACTGGAAATACCACTTTGTCATCGTAAGTGAGCTGATAAGGAACTTCCTGGGCTTTTTCATCGTAAATGACAAACTGGGCCGTATCGGCCAGGTTCAACTGCTCATAAATATCGTCTACAGGGACTTCTACCATCTCTCCCGTCCGTTCCATGTCCAAAGGATTCGATATCGTCACAGTGACCGATTCTGAGTTACCGCATCCTACTAACAAGGCAGTGGAAAAAGCGGCGACAGCCAATAAAGTCTTTCTCATAATATTATCTTTTCTTGTTTCACAAAAAATCATCCTGAGAAAGAATCTTCCCTCTCAGGATGATTTTTTTATTTCTACCTCTACACCATTATTTATTTAGGTTGTTTGCCGATGTACGCCAGAATACCACCGTCGACATACAATACGTGACCGTTTACGAAATTGGAAGCGTCGGAAGCCAGGAACACGGCTGGACCCATCAAATCTTCCGGAGTTCCCCAACGGGCAGCTGGAGTCTTGGCCACAATGAACGCATCGAACGGATGACGAGAACCATCAGGCTGACGTTCACGCAACGGGGCGGTCTGTGGAGTCGCAATATACCCCGGGCCGATACCGTTACACTGGATGTTGTATTCACCGTATTCGGAAGCGATGTTACGAGTCAGCATCTTCAAACCACCTTTGGCGGCTGCGTAGGCAGAAACGGTTTCACGTCCCAGTTCACTCATCATGGAGCAGATGTTGATAATCTTTCCGTGACCTTTCTTAATCATGCTGGGAATCACGGCCTTTGACACGATGAACGGAGCGTTCAAGTCTACATCCACTACCTGACGGAACTGTTCTGCCGTCATTTCGCACATCGGGATACGTTTAATGATACCGGCATTGTTGACCAGAATATCAATGACACCCACTTCTTTTTCAACCTGTGCAATAAAAGCATTGACCGCTGCTTCATCGGTCACGTCACATACATAACCATGTGCCTCAATGCCTTTTTCCTTATAAGCGGCCAGACCTTTGTCCACCAGTTCTTGTTTGATATCATTAAATACGATGGTTGCACCAGCTTGTGCAAAGGCTGTAGCAATTGCAAAGCCAATCCCGTAAGAAGCACCTGTCACAAGGGCTACCTTACCTTCAAGTGAAAAGTTTACCATAATCATTATAATTTTAAATGCACCCGTCATTTCCTGCCACACAGGAAACAACATTTATGTTATTACTTCAAATTCTTTCTCTCTTACGCAGACAAAAATACAAAAGCCATCAGAATTTGAGATACAATATTCGTTCACAAAATCTACAAAATCGTGCTACTTTTGGTATTTTTCCCTCTCTTTCTATTAGAAATACGTTTGAAGCTCTTTTTTTACTCAATTCATCCGGACTAATAATTCACAGATTTTATCTTGCAGGTTGCGGGCCTGACGGGCCTTCAACACGTTCTGATTGATAATGACAAAAGAAATTTTATGCCCGCTTACGGATGTCAAATAACCGGCCAACGAAGAAACCCCCGTCACGGTACCGGTCTTGGCCCTTACATTCCGGAAAGCCCTTCCACTCCTCATTCTTCCCCTGAGTGTACCGTCCACTCCCGCCACAGGCAGACAATCATAAAAAGGCTGGAAAATAGCTGGATGCCGATAGGCATAATTCAAATAAGCTAAAATCAAACGGGGAGAAACATAATTATACAGGGAAACCCCGCTTCCGTCTACAATCAGGTAATCTTCCGGATCATATCCAAGCGAATGACGCATAAACTGTTTGACGACTTTCTGGCAGTCCTCAAAAGAAAGGTGTGACATGTGTTTGCCGTTCATCCGGCCCAACTGACGGAACAGAGCCTCGGCCGACAGGTTATCGCTTTCTTTCAGGGCACGTTTCAAGACTATCTCCAACGGACGCTGACAAGTATAAATCCATTTTGTACTGTCTGGGCTTTCCATAAAGAAAATACTGTCTTTCGACACAGAAAGCCCTTCTTTCTTAAGCTTATAGCAGAATGTATCCATGAAGAAACGCTTGGAATCGTACATATTCAGGGTTCTTTTCCGCACGGAAGATACACAACCGGAAATATCAATCGTATTGCCGTTCACCAGCCAGTCGCGCGTAATTTTCAAACGTCCGGCATCCGGGCGCAGACTGACGGAACGGTTGTTCAACTGATAATAATCCGATTCTGGAGTGACTTCCACCTTTCCCGCCTGACCTTTGGAAGAAGGAGAGACTTTAATATCCACACATCCCCTGTTCAGCATCAACGGTGACAAATAGGGTTGAAAAGACTCCGGTGTGTCGTCCCACGACCATCCGGCTCCCCAGTACAGAGAATCCATCAAGGATACATCTCCCACCAGTTTCCCGGAAATAGTCCGTATGCCTGCCTCCTGAATGGCCCGGACCAGAAAATCCATATCCAGGTCCATAAATTCCGGATCGAAACCTCCTTTTACATACAGGTTCCCTTTCAGAATACCGTTTTTTATGATTCCATCATACGAAAGTGTAGTTTTAAACTGATACTTGCTGCCCAACACATCCAGTGCGGTTACCGCCGTTACCACTTTTTCAATGGAAGCCGGGCGATACAATTTATCGGCCTGGTGGCTATAAAGCTCTTTTCCAGTGGTTAAATCGTGGACTACAATACCCACTTCCGAAGTTTTCAACAAGGGGTCGGAAGTTATCAACTCATCCAGCTTATCTGTCAATGAAGCCTGTGCATAGATACTTCCTACCCAGAAGCATAAAAAAAACAATAATCCGTTTATCCGTTTCATCTAAAATCTCTATTTATAACTCACGAAACAGCTCGCCCACCGTAGGATGTGGAAAAACATACTTTTTCCAATCTGACAGCTTGCGTCTGTCCTCTATCATCATTCCTGCCTGAATAATCAATTCAGAAGCCGGATTTCCAAGCAGGTGTACGCCCAAAATTTCTTCATCCTCTCCTATCAGGACCTTACAAACACCGTTTACTCCTTCATTTTCGGCTACGAAACGTCCCGAATAGGCTGCCGGCAAGCTAACTACACGATAAGCACGACCTTCACGCTTCAAAGCTTCTTCCGTAAGGCCCACCGAAGCAACTTCCGGATTGGTATAGACTACTCCCGGAATAGCCCGATAACTCATGGCGTCTTTTTCGCCCAAAATATGATGTACTGCCACTTCTGCCTCCCTCACAGCCGTATGAGCCAGCAAAGAGACTCCGTTCAAATCTCCACAAACGTAAACACCCGGCACAGAAGACTGCAAGAACTCGTCTACCTTTACGGTGCCTCGTGGAGTCAAGTCCAGGTTCAGATTCTCAAGACCAAATCCTTTCATCACAGGCCGACGTCCGACGCTCATCAACAGTTTCTGTGCGCAGACCGTTCCTTCCTGCCCCTCATGTACATAACTGACTTCTATTTCCTCTCCTGCCTGATGAATTCCGGTTACCTGAGTTCCCAACAGGAATTTCACTCCTCTCTTGGCATAGTCTGCCCGCAAAAGTCCGGACAGTTCCTTATCCAATCCTCCTAAAATCTCATCCATCATTTCGATGACAGTAACCTGTGTTCCCAAGCTGTGGAAGAATGAAGCAAATTCCATACCGATGACACCGCCACCCACAATCACCAGCGAAGCAGGCAATTCCTTATTATCCAACGCTTCCCGATGCGTCCAGTAATTCACTGTATCAAGACCGGGAATCGGAGGTACAAAAGCTGCACTTCCCGTACAGAGCAACAGATGTTCACAAGTATAGGTTTCTTCTCCACAACGGATAGTGTGTGCATCCTGCACATAGGCTTCTCCCTGTACCAGTGTCACATGCTGTGCAGTCAGCTTTGCCTTGATACCCAGTACCAGCTTTCTCACCACCTTAGTCTTTCGGGCAATGATCTTTCCCAAGTCGATAGAGACTTCTTTTACGTTGACTCCGTACTTGGAGGCATACTGTGCCGTATCATGCACTTTTGCCGAATATAATAAAGTTTTGGTGGGAATGCATCCTTCATTCAAACAAACACCTCCCACGTTATTCTTTTCAAACAACACGACACTCAGTCCCGCTTTTCCTGCCACTTCTGCGGCAGTATATCCTGCCGGACCTCCACCAATAATCGCCAGTTGATATTTCATATGTCTTTAATTTACAGAGTGATTATTCTTCACGATAATCTGCATGAGGATTACGTTCTTTCGCACATGCCAGAAAACCTTTCAAATCCGCCGGATCAAAATTAAGGAATCCCTTGGTATAATACACCGTCACCCGACCTTTCAACAAAGAATCTTTTTTACGCAACACAATCCGCATGACACCGTATGCCTTGATACTCCCACTAAATCCCCTTTTCAGCCAGATATCACCGTTTTCCTGCACCAGAATACGAGTCATCTGCTCGTCAATCAATAAAAGTACAGGAAGTACAATCGGTGAAAGATTCCAGTAATTTTCAGTGTGCAACGCCACCAACACGATGGCCACAATCACAATGACGACCCCTAACCACACTTTAAAAGGGGTTCTGCGGATTTTAAACTCACGTACCATAGTATTTTTCTTCAGTTAATAAATAGTTTCAGTCGTAAAATTGGATTGCCTCGTTCTGTTTCAGCAAGCAACGGACAAAATCCTCCGGATTTTTGGGAGAAAGGCAAATAGAATGTACTTTCCCATGCTTCTTAAACACCACCTCCAGGCGTTCAAACGACAATGCAGGTTCCCAGAAAGCCATGGAACGGACTTTCCGTACCCGGAGAATTTCGGTTATCTCCACCGAGGCATTGGGCACAAAGCGTCCTGTCTCCATTTTCAGCCAACCGTCTCCTGTAATGACATACTGGGTATGAATAAGCATCTCGATTTCAAAAATCACAATGGTTGCACACAGAATTGTACATAGCAAATAGTGTTCCCAGAAAAAAAAGAACAACAATACGGAAGTTATTCCTATGACAATCCAATACCACCAACCCACTTTTGATTGAAAAGTACGATTCATTGTCTGATTTTTATATTAATTTCCCGTGAAGATAAGAAATTCTGCTTGAAAATAAAACATCTCAAATGCAACTTTAAATATTTTAAAAGTCCACTTACAAAGCATTTATAAAAAAGGATGCTTTTAAGCATCATCTAACTGACTTTTTTGTAGTTTTGTGTCATAATATCCAACGTTATGATAAGAAAATTCGATTTTCTCGTTATCGGTTCAGGAATTGCCGGAATGAGCTTTGCGCTGAAAGTAGCGCATAAAGGTTCGGTTGCACTGATCTGCAAGGCCGGACTGGAAGAAGCGAATACCTACTATGCACAAGGTGGCATCGCTTCAGTGACTAATCTGAAGGTGGATAACTTTGAAAAACATATCCACGACACCATGGTTGCAGGAGACTGGATCAGCGACCCTGCCGCGGTCAGAAAAGTAATCTGCAACGCCCCCTCCCAGATAGAGGAACTTATCAAATGGGGCGTAAATTTCGATAAAAAAGAAAACGGAGAATTTGACTTGCACAAAGAAGGCGGACATTCCGAATTCCGTATTCTTCACCACAAAGACAATACGGGAGCAGAAATCCAGACCAGCCTGATTGAAGAAGTAAAACGTCATCCCAACATTACGGTATTCACCAACTTCTATGCCGTAGAAATCATCACTCAACATCATTTAGGTATCATTGTCACCCGCCATACGCCGGGTATCAAATGCTACGGAGCTTACGTGCTGAATGAAGCTACGGGAGAAGTTGATACCTTCCTGTCTAAAGTAACAGTGATGGCTACCGGCGGATGTGAAGCCGTTTACAACCATACTACCAACCCACTGGTAGCTACCGGAGACGGTATTGCCATGGTATACCGTGCCAAAGGAGTGGTAAAAGACATGGAATTTATTCAATTCCATCCTACCGCCCTGTATCATCCGGGCGACCGTCCCAGCTTCCTGATTACGGAAGCCATGCGCGGATATGGAGCTGTACTGAGAAACCTTGCTGGCGAAGAATTCATGCAAAAATACGATCCGCGTCTCTCTCTTGCACCACGTGACATTGTAGCCCGCGCTATCGACAGTGAAATGAAACAACGTGGAGAAGACCATGTATATCTGGATGTCACTCACAAAGATCCGGAAGAAACCAAGAAACATTTCCCGAACATTTACAAGAAGTGCCTGAGCCTGGGTATCGATATAACCAAGGATTATATTCCTGTAGCGCCGGCTGCGCATTATCTGTGTGGAGGTATAAAGGTGGATTTGGACGGACAGTCCAGCATCAAGCGGCTGTATGCCCTTGGAGAGTGCTCCTGCACCGGACTGCATGGAGGAAACCGTCTGGCATCCAATTCACTGATAGAAGCCATCGTATATGCGGATTCAGCTGCCAAACATGCCCTGAGCGTACTCGACCGTTACGACTTTAATGAGGACATTCCGGAATGGGATGCAGAAGGTACCATCAGTAATGAAGAACGTATCCTGATTACTCAAAGTATGAAAGAGGTCAACCAAATCATGGAAGCCTACGTAGGTATCGTTCGAAGCAACCTGCGTCTGGTACGTGCCTGGAACCGTCTGGACATTCTGTACGAAGAAACAGAACGCCTGTTCAAGCGTGTAAAGGCCTCCAGAGAAATTTGCGAGCTTCGTAACATGATTAACGTGGGCTACCTGATTACTCGTCAGGCCATGGAAAGAAAAGAGAGTAGAGGACTCCATTACACGATTGATTATCCACATGCAGCCAAGAGTGAAGCAGAAAAATAATCTACCACATACACTATCAGAAGCCGGAATTTTTCATTCCGGCTTTTTTTATACCTTTTTATTTCCTCTCAGACCCAAGATTTCTGCACATTCCATACCAATCCTCAGAAGTGTCAAAAGATTGCTGAGAAGGCTTTAAAATAGTGTTTGGAGATAATATAAGTTTAAAAGCTGAATAGAAGAGACACGAGTTTCCCTATTTTCACCCATCAGCAAGAAATCGCGTCTGCAAAACATACAGGAAGTATCTAATGCCAGCTAAAAAAGAATCCACATCCGAAAATCTCCAGCGGAGTCTCCTTCCGCCACGAGGAAGACAGCATTTCCGGAGTGTACCACATAGAAAGAAGAAAGCGAAAGGAATACCGTGGCGAAATGGTCTTTCCTGAGCCGGAGGTCGTATCCTTCCTATTCCGGCCGGCTAAAACTTATGTTTGACCAACAAATGCCGCAAATTTATACGCTGCCGCGCCCAAGGACTCCTTCGGACATCATTCCTAACCCACCGTTCCTTGTGTCCCGTCAGGGCATAAAAAAAGCCCCGAAGCAGTTATGCTTCAGGGCTTCATCCAAAACGGCGACTACCTACTCTCCCACTTGTACGCAGTACCATCGGCGTGGCGAAGCTTAACTTCTCTGTTCGGAATGGGAAGAGGTGGAACCTTCGCGCCATAGTCACCTTAATATCGTTATATTGTCATGACTCACAAGCAAGCAATCTCAGCACGTTCGCTGAACGTATATATCATCCTTCATGGATTATTTTGTCTTCCATCCGCCCGGCGCGGATAAGGAAAGCTTTCGGGCAATTAGTAATGCTCGGCTTTGCTGTCTCCAGCTTTACACCTGCATCCTATCAACGTTGTCGTCTTCAACGACCCTGAGAAATCTAATCTTGTGGCCGGCTTCGCACTTAGATGCTTTCAGCGCTTATCCGATCCCGACTTGGATACCCGGCGATGCGCCTGGCGGCACAACCGGTAAACCAGAGGTCGGTCCAACACGGTCCTCTCGTACTAGTGTCAGAGCCACGCAAATTTCATACGCCCA